>JBDWVP010000052.1:0-406454 GCA_039983935.1 Roseobacter sp.
TAGATTTGTAGACGGTTTGCTTGGTAATTTTGGAACCAATGAGAGACGGATATGAACAAGGGACTACGGTTTACGGACGAGTTCAAACAGGACGCTGTGGCGCAGGTTGTTGAGCGTAGATATGCGGTCAGTGAAGTGGCAGAACGGCTCGGGATCAGCACACAAACCCCGCGCGATTAAAAACTACTATCACTTGCGCGCCAGTATATCATCCTTTGTTCATTCCAGACATCCTCAGACACCTTGCCGAAAAACCTCAGCTTTTTGACACCACTATTGCGCGGGAAATTGTCTGACGATGCTCCTGAGTAGTGTGCGAGCGGTGCCGACAGCAAGTCACGGGCATGACGCAGGCTACCGAACAGTGTTCCATTAGATACTGAGGCGCCCCCCCCCAAACGCCGACCATTTCAGGATTGCGGTTTCGAAGCACTCCCATAAAACTTCGCATTCTTCTGGCCCCAAAAAAGTGCAAAAATAACTGGGCCTCGGGGCCATCCACATGAAGTACGAGGAAATCAGTCTTTAAAACAGCGTGACGACAGTCTAGCACCTTGCCACTTTTTAATCTCATACTGAAACAGATAATCTAGCCTAGTCCGCGCAACCATTCCATAACAGCAGGCCTTACGGACATTTCACCGCGATGCCGTGCATCCGCAATTACCTTGCGAACGTCCATAAGATCGCAACGCCGCAACAGATTTTTAACAGGACCAATGGAAGCCGGTCGCATGGACAAGCTGCGCAGGCCGACCGCAGCAAAACACAGGGCTTCCAAGGGGCGCCCGGCGTCTTCGCCACAAAACGAAACCTTGGTGTTAGTAGAATCGCATCTCTCGACGATACGTTCCACGAAACTTAGAAACGAAACATTGAGGGTGTCGTAACGACGCCGCACTCTTTCATTTTCCCGGTCAGCGGCAAAAAAGAACTGCTTCAAATCATTCCCACCAATCGATAAGAAATCCACATCTTCAAAAAACTTCACCGGCGCAAAAGCCAAACTAGGCGTTTCAAGCATCGCCCCTACTTCGATTTTTTCCGGTAACTTGTGACCCAAGCGTGCTTCGGCTGCGATTGTTTTGTCCATCAAGCGACGCGCTTCGGTGAATTCCTCCATTTGTGCCACAAAAGGAAACATAACAGTCAATGGACGACCGTTCGCCGCTCGAAGCAATGCTTGGAGCTGCATCCGCATGATGCCTGGTTTGTCCAAACCCACACGAATAGCCCGCCATCCCAATGCTGGATTGGGTTCATCGTTAGGCTTCATATAGGGCAGAACCTTGTCGGACCCGATATCTAACGTTCGGAAAACAACCCGTTTTCCCTGAGCCGCATCTAAAACCCGCGCATATTGCGCAACCAACTCTGAACGGCGAGGCATCTGATTTCGAACTAAAAATTGCAATTCCGTTCGAAACAATCCCACCCCTTGCGCGCCTGAATTGGCAAGTGACGGAAGGTCGGCCATCAGCCCGGCATTCATATCTAATGTAACCGTTTCACCATTTGTTGTTGTGGCTGGCTTATCACGGATAGAAGCATATCGCTCTTGTGCAGCTGCCAACATCGCGATTTTGTCCTGAAATGCAGAAACAACCGTTTCGTCGGGACGCAAATGAACGATACCCTGTTCCCCATCAACCATAATATGGTCGCCATTCAACGCTCCAGTTGTGATGCGTGATGCATGGATCACCAAGGGAATAGCCAATGCACGCGCAACGATTGCTGCGTGGCTTCCTACAGAACCTTCTTCCAGTACAATACCCTTTAGGCTGCGGCCATATTCTAACAGTTCTGCGGGGCCAATGTTGCGTGCGATTAGAATGGGATCCGCTGGCATTTCCGCACCAGTGTTCGCACCTTGTCCAGTCAGAATACGCAGCAAACGGTTGGACAAATCATCCAAATCACTTAGCCGCTCGCGCAGATAGCTATCCGTTACCTGCATCATGCGGGCTCGGGCGGTCGATTGTTCTTTCTCAACGGCTGCTTCGGCAGAAAGACCGTTAGAAATATCCTCCTCCATGCGCCGCATCCAGCCTTTGGAATTTGCGAACATCCTGTAGGCTTCCAGAACGTTTAATTGATCTTTGTCCTGTCGACCCGCGATTTGCAGCATTTTGTCGACGCCCACACGCAGTTGTTCGACAGCTTCTCTCAAACGTTCCGTTTCCTTGACCGGATCATCTGCAATCGGGTTGGAGACGACAACTCGCGGTTCGTGCAGCCAAACATGGCCCTCAGCAGCACCTTCCTGACCGACAGTCCCTCGAAACATTTCGGGCTGCGAGTGAAGGGCCGACATGGCTGCGCCTTCACCAACAAACGCACCCAGTTCAGTCATTTCAGCGATGACCATCGCAACGACCTCTAATGCATATACTTCGTCGGCGGAAAATTCCCGCGCGGCCCTGGACTGAACGACCAAAACCCCAAGCGCTTCTCCCAAACGTTGGATTGGCACGCCAAGAAAACTGGAAAAAATTTCCTCGCCGGTTTCGGGCATGTACCGAAACCCTTTTGCTTGCGGAGCATCAGGCGTATTGACCAAGGTACGCAATTTAGCGACGCGCCCCACCAGACCTTCGCCTAGCTTCATGCGCGTTTCGTGCACGGATTCCTTTTTCAATCCTTCTGTGGCGCACAGTTCGAGTGTTTCCGCATCGCGAAATAGATAGATGGAGCAAACCTCACACCCCATGCTGCTTGCGATTAGCGAAGTGATTTCGTCTAACCGAGCCTGCCCAGCGGCAAGCCCGGCCATTGCATCACGCAGTCGCCCAAGCAACTTTCGCGATTCACTTTCGAGACGCTCTGCCAAATGTGCTTTCCTCCCAGATCAGCAACATTCTCGTGGGTTTCACGTTCAGGCTGCTTTCTCCAATTCGAAAGCATCATGCAGGGCTTGGACCGCAAGTTCCATGTATTTCCGGTCAATCAATACAGAAATTTTTATTTCCGATGTTGTAATGACCTTAATGTTGACGCCTTCAGCACTCAAAACTTGGAACATCTTTGCAGCGACACCAGTGTGGCTGCGCATTCCAATGCCAACAACAGACACTTTTGCAACGTCTTTGTCTGCTATGACCTCATGGAAGTTAATGATACCTTCGGATTTGGCTGCCTCGACGGCTTGCTGTGCGCGGGCCACCTGATCGGTCGGGCACGACCATGTCATGTCAGTACGGCCTTCTTCAGCGATATTCTGAACGATCATGTCAACATTGACTCCAGCATCGCTCAACGCTGTGAAGATATTTGCCGCAATGCCTGGCCGGTCCGCAACACTGACCAAGGTCATTTTTGCTTCATCCCGGCTATACGCTACGCCCGATACTACATTGCTTTCCATGATTTCTTCCTCATCACAAACCAGCGTTCCCGCCGCATCAGATTGTTCTTCAAAACTGCTGAGAACTCTCAGTTTGACCTTAAACCGCATTGCCAGTTCAACGGAACGGGTTTGCAAAACCTTCGCCCCCAAAGAGGCCAGTTCCAACATTTCTTCAAATGCGATCTTGTCCAGTTTCCGCGCCTTGGGGCTGATCCTTGGATCAGTTGTGTAAACTCCATCGACGTCTGTATAAATGTCACAACGTTCAGCATCAAAAGCCGCAGCAAAAGCCACGGCGGTGGTATCGGATCCACCACGACCCAACGTTGTGATGCGGCCTTCCGGGCTAACGCCTTGAAAACCTGCGACCACAGCGACTCTCATACCTTCATCAAATTTAGAGGTGATATTATCCGTTGGGATTTCCTCAATCCGCGCAGACGAATGTGCGTTTGTCGTTTTGACGGGCACCTGCCAGCCTTGCCAACTGCGTGCCGGGACGTCCATTTCTTGCAACGTCAAGGCCATCAGACCAGCTGTAACGTTTTCTCCTGACGAAACGACGGCGTCATATTCACGCGCATCAAACAGCGGTGACGTCTCGCCAACCCAACCGACAAGCTCGTTGGTCTTGCCTGACATCGCGGACACAATGACGATTACATCGTAGCCCTTGGCCACCTCCACGCCGACACGTTTGGCCGCGCGGCGAATACGATCCAATGTGGCAACTGACGTGCCACCAAATTTCATTACCAACACCGGCATAATGGCGTCCCTTGCATTAGTCGCGGCGGGTTTACGCGCTCGCGTACCGACACACAAGGCTACCTGCATACTTCCACGACCTGTTGATGAAATTTACCTCACTTACGATCAATACGCGTGAGGTTGACCGTTCCAGTTTTCGAAGACCCCGGTACGATCCATTGTTAGTGCATCAAATCTCTCCATCAGACCAGACACGGACTCGGCAATCGAAATGTCAGCTGCGCCACCCCCCATGTCCGTCACGACCCAACCGGGATGATAAATTCCGACGGCGATGCCCTCGCTTTGCAGATCTGTGGCCAGGTTCCGACCAAGGTTGAGCACAGCTGCCTTGGATGAGCGATAGATATAACTACCACCAGGTGCGCGTTCGCTGGACGCCATCGTTGACGAAATAATCGCAATGCGCCCGGCCTTGGCTGCACGAAGATTTGGCAACAGCGATTGAACGGTCAGAAAAACACCCGTCACATTCGTTGCAAAACTATCCGCCCAGATGACGGGATCGTACCCCTCATCAAGACCTTCGCCTTTGTCCAGATACACGCCGGCGTTGCAGACCAGCAAATCGACGGGCTGTCCCGATAATTGCGTTGAAAAAGCAGCATGGCTTTGGGGATCTGTCACCTGAAGCGGCCAGTCACCTGACCGCGTCGTACCGATCACTTTTTCGTCACGAGCACCATATGCCTGTGCCAGACCAGCGCCGATGCCTCGGCCTGCGCCAGTAATTACAATTGTCATTTTTTAGTTGGCCTTGCGATTGGGTAAAAATGGTAGCGGCAATACAGGTATGCCGTCATCGATCAGCGCCTTTGCTTCGCTGGGGTTCGCCTCCCCATAAACCGCGCGCTCTGGCGAGGTTCCTAAATACATTGATCGCGCTTCATCTGCGAAACGCTCACCTACATAATCGGCATTTTCCTCGACGTGTTTGCGCATTTTGGTCAGCGCTTTTTCGGTGTCGGATTGTGGTTCGGTCAGGTGAACCGGTTCAGGTTTTTCAGACGTCGTAGACACACGTGGAGTCATGATTGCCTTTTCCACACGATTGCTTCCACATATTGCGCATGTCAAATGCCCGCTCTTTTGCAGCAGATCAAATGCCGACGCGGATTGGAACCAGCTTTCAGACTGATGTCCATCCTGACATTTCAAAGCGTATTTTATCATATGCTTAAGCCTAAGGAGAAAAATATAGCAAAAGGGAAAATGAGCCTGTTTCCACGCCGGGTCAAGTCACTCAACCAAGATACCCGGGGTCGAAATCTCTCAATATGCGTGCAAGCTCAGGTTCATCGACCATTTTGGAGGCCTTTTTACGCGAGACCCATTTTCGTTTCCGTTGATCTGCTTCGGGATATTCGTCAGCCAGTTCGTTTACTTCGATTGCAAAAAGCATTGCTAAACAGGGCAAAACCGAGTTCCCATCCATGTCCTTGCTATACGAAAAAATGCCGATACACCGCCCATCACAGGTACCTCTGACGCCAGCCTCCTCCCAGGCTTCTATGGCTGCAGCCTCAGCAGGGGTCTTGCCATTAACCGGCCAGCCTTTCGGAACAATCCAACGTTTGGACGTCCGGGATGTTATCAGCAATACTTCTATTTTGTCTTTTTTCAGACGATAACAAACCGCAGCGAACTGAGAACGCACATCTGTTTTACGCCCACGGGGCAGAGAAATCGGAGCCTGTTTTACCATTTGGCGCTGATAATTATTCATAATTGGCTAAACCTCCAGCGCAACCGCGCTCATCACACGGATTTTTGATATTTTTCCCACTAAAGCTGCTTTTATACCACTAGGCAAACGTAGTTAATGTAGCGTTAAATCAATATTTTGAACCGGAGATATCACCCTATTATCTTAGGGCCGTTTGCGGCAACCGCTCCCGCAACAACTGGACAAGCTGTTCTAACGGCATATCGGCGTCCAAAGCCAATCGACGCAATCCGAAATGAACATGCGCAATTTCCTGGTAATAGTTGGTGTAAGCATAATTCGTCGCTGCACCGGCAACGGCCCCTAGCACAGGAACCGTTTGCGCGGCCAATTTTTGCCCCAAAACCATCGCCAACCGAGGAGATACACGCGCGATCAATCCCTGAACTGCGGCACCCGTTAACGCCACACGCGCAGAGAGGAAACCAAGGTCGGCACCGTCGTCCTCTTCCAGCGGCCCAGCTGCAGACAAAACGTGCAAACAATCAAAACGCACACTGTCAGCCGTTGGATCAAACCCGTGCTCTTGTGCAACACCTTGAATAACTCTGACCAAAAGTGTGGTTGTGACGGGTAATTCTGCCAACGCGGTTGGTAATCCACCAAGCCCGCCAACGGCTCCCATCGCGGCACCGACTGCAGAATTTAGCCAGCTCTTTTGATCAGGAACGTATTGTCGGCTTCCGTTAGCCATCTTCATGGCTTGTTCCAGCGCATGGTGCGTTGCTTTCCCCAAACCCTCGCGCACGCCGGTTGGCAAACGATCCAATAAGTTCTCGGCCTGCCCCCCGATCAGATTCAACAGCTCAATACCTAAGCCGCCTGCACGTTTGTACCTGCGCGCCAATTCATCCAGCCTCGCATCTAGGTCAATCGGGTCGTTGCGCTCTAAAACATCCATTGCATACTCCTGCCCTCAAGATGGGCAACATCTTTGCAAATTCAATCCGTACACCACGAGACAACATGACCGGCTACGTCTTTCCACGCCCCTGCATATAATTCGTGCCCCAAAACGCGTTCAGGGTTGGTTGGGGGCGGCATCACGACCTTTGCCAATTGAGCAAAACCAAAGCGCGCATAATATGGGGCGTCTCCCACAAGTATCACGCGCCGCCATCCCAATATTTTTGCGGCATCAAGCGTTTCACGGATCAGCAGAGATGCGAGGCCCTCGCCTTGGCGTGTCGGGTGCACAGCCACTGGCCCCAGCAACAACGCCTCATCGTTTTCAACCCGCACGGGCCAATAGCGAATAGCACCTGCAAGTATGCCATCCGCATCTCGAGCCACCTGACTTAACTCGGCAACTGGCGCAACATTCTCACGCAGACGGTAAGACGAAAGCGCCTCTCGCCCTGGCGCAAAACACAGGTCATAAAGCGCTTCGACCTCAAAGCCATCCGGCACAGTTTCTGGTAAAAGTGTATACAAAGGAAAATGGCCGGTTTGTTCGTGTCGGATTTCTGGTGGTTTGGCAGTAACACATGCGCTATGTGGCCTGCAAACGATCAGGAGTTACGTATGTTCTACCGCCCCGCAGAAGGCCATGGATTGGCCCACAATCCGTTTAACGCCATCGTATCCCCACGTCCCATTGGCTGGATTTCGACGCGTGGATCAAACGGGCAAAATAACCTGGCTCCCTATTCCTTTTTCAACGCCGTGGCCTATGTGCCCCCTCAAGTGATGTTTGCCTCAACCGCGGCAAAAGCGGATCGCGGGGACACCAAGGATTCCGTTGCGAATATCCGCGACACCGGCGTTTTCTGCGTCAACATCGTTGAATACGCGATGCGGGATGTGATGAATAAGTCTTCTCAAGGGTTAAATCGAGAGATTGACGAATTCGATCATGCGGGTGTTGAACAAGCCGCGTGCACAGAGATCGATTGCGCGCGGGTCGCTCACGCGCCTGCTTCTTTGGAATGCCGCATGACGCAAATTGTAAAGATCCAAGGAGAGCATAACTTCGTAGTTTTCGGCGAAGTTATTGGCGTTCATATGCGCGATGACACATTGGTGGATGGACGGTTTGACGTCACCACATTCTCTCCACTCAGCCGAATGGGGTATCGCGATTACACACAGGTCAAAGATATATTTGAACTGGCTCGACCTGACGATTGAAATAATTCGCACCCGACAGTCAACCACCGGCGGCCGCCTACCGGGTACATTGCGTATCCATAGGTTGCATTTCATGCTATCCTTCCCCAACCATAAAGATCAGGGGAAGGCGTTATGCTGTGGTAGAATTCAACCATTCGATCATTCGAGCTGCTGTTTGGAATCTCGCGGGCTTCAGTTTACCCGGCAAACCCGTGGGCATTTCTGCGCGTTCTAAAAAGGCGGAAAATCAAGCGGAAGGGCTGGCTCTTTTAGACGCCGAACTTGTGACCTTGGTTGAAATTGCCCCCGCCAATTACATTGAAACACTGGTGAGCAAGCTTGCGGCCTATGGTGTGCATTATAACTACACGATGCTGCCTCAGCCCACAGGAAACATTCACATCGGGTTTCTGCACAAACCAGGAATAGATGTCAGCAATCCGCGCTTTATCGACGGATCAGAAGGTGCTTATTCCAATGGGCGGCGCGCTCTGGCGGTTGATATAAAAGTCGCCAAACTCAAAGCGACCGTCATCGGCGTCCATCTAAAATCGGGCCGTGACAAACCAGAACAAAAAATGCGCGATAGCCAGTGTCAGGCTATCGGGAACTATATCACGACATTGCAAGCGACCCCCGGAACCAAAAGACGCGCCGTTTTCCTTATGGGGGATTTCAACATGATACCCGGACAGGACGTGTCAAATTTTCACCACCTTGGGGGCGATGATGTCATGGATTTTGTCTCCAGTTGGGATCTTCAGGATCGATTTTCCCATATTCTGGAAAAGGGTCGCGCTAACCTGTTAGACGGTTTCGCGGTCAGTCGGAAATACTCCACTGATTATATCAAAGGATCATTGCGGCTTTTCCCCATGCATTGGACAATGGACATGGGGCGTGAAGCCTTTCGCAAAGAAGTCTCGGATCACTTGCCATTTGTGGCAAGTTTCAAGCTCTATTAAACGTAAAAAAGGGCGGCCGCAAAGACCGCCCCCTGTCACAAACAGAGAGCGGAGCCAGTTGGCTTAGTGGTTCCCTAAAACGCCTGTGCGGACCCCATAGTTTACGGCCAAAGCATAATCAGGATCGTCATCACTATCGACCATCAAGTGCCCTGCTTTTGACAGCAGTCGATGGCAATCTGGACTCAGGTGACGCAACTGAATGCGTTTACCTGACGCCTCGTACTTACCGGCAATTGCTTCGATTGCCTGCAAAGCCGACTGATCAACCACGCGGCTGTCTGCAAAATCAACGATCACCTCGGACGGGTCGCCATCAACGTCAAAAAGTTCGGCAAACCCATCTGAAGACCCAAAAAAGAGCGGGCCTTGGACTTGGTAAACCCGCGCACCTTCCGGTGTAGAATAGGTTTTTGCGTGAATGCGGCGCGCATTGTTCCAAGCATAGGCCAATGCACTTACAATCACACCAACGACCACGGCAACCGCCAGATCTTCCATCACGGTGACGACGGTGACCAGCAGAATGACAAATGCGTCTGTCAGCGGAACTTTGCGCAATATCGTCAGAGAGTTCCATGCGAACGTTCCGATCACGACCATGAACATGACGCCCACCAGAGCCGCCAGCGGGATAAGTTCAATGATGGATGAGCCGACCAGAATGAATAACAATAAAAATACCGCAGCTGCGATTCCGGCGACCCGCGTACGACCGCCCGATTTGACGTTGATCATAGACTGCCCGATCATCGCGCAGCCACCCATTCCGCCAAAAAAACCTGTTACCGTATTAGCGACGCCCTGCGCGATACATTCTTGCGATGCACCACCTCGTTTGTTTGTCATGTCCCCCACGAGGTTTAGTGTCAGCAAACTTTCAATCAGACCAATCGCGGCGAGGATCACTGCATAAGGCAAAATGATCTCAAAGGTTTCCCAATTGAACGGCACCATCGGGATATGCAAGCTGGGCAATCCACCTTGAATAGAGGCCAGATCGCCGACGCGCGGAACATCTAATCCTAGAAAAATCACCACGGCGGCAACGATCCCGATACCTGCCAAGGGTGCAGGAATAACACGGGTAATGCGCGGCATAACCCAGATGATTGCCATCGTCGCAGCGACCAAGGCCAGCATCATAAACAATGGCTGCCCGCTCAACCATTCACCGCCACTCATTCCGTGGCCAGTGTTTTCCATGGAACCTGGCACTTTGAACTGGCTCATCTGTGCAAGGAAAATCACAATGGCCAGCCCGTTTACAAAACCCAACATGACAGGGTGAGGCACCAATCTGATGAATTTACCCCATTGCATAACGCCCGCAAAAATTTGCAAAAGCCCCATCAAGACAACCGTGGCGAACAAATATTCAACCCCGTGTTGCGCAACCAGCGCGACCATGACAACAGCAAGCGCGCCCGTTGCACCGGAAATCATGCCGGGACGCCCGCCGATCAAAGCCGTAATCAAGCCAACCAAAAAAGCAGCGTAAAGACCAACCAATGGATGGACGCCTGCAACAAAGGCGAAGGCAACCGCTTCGGGAACCAATGCCAAAGCCACCGTCAGGCCGGATAGAAGTTCAATACGCAAACGGCTCGGTGAAAATCCATCATCCGGCATCCATCTCAGATCGGTGACGTCTAGGTTCTTCGTAAAGGTGCGGAAAGACGTAAACGCCATATTGTTCTCTCTGATATCGGTAACATGAAGAGCGCGCAGCGCTGGACTGACGGTTCCCTAGCCCCATTTGGGTGGAATGGAAACCCTGCTCCTTGTCTTTCAACTTGGTAAAGTTTTGATGAAGGCTAGTCCGCTTCCTCACCGGTCTCGGGCAACGCAGCGCACTGCCTCTTTACGGATTCTTTAGTCAACAGCTGTGAATTGCAGCTTTTCAAGACTGACAGCAGCGGGCAAACTGGCTCAAAACAAAAGGACATTCTCTATGAACCGTACCAAAATCGCTGTGATCGGTGGCTCTGGCATTTATGACATTGAAGGGTTGGAAGATTCCGCCTGGACGACTGCAGACACGCCGTGGGGATCACCGTCAGATGCCATTCTAACCGGCACATTGTCAGGCATTCCCATGGCGTTTCTGCCGCGTCACGGGCGCGGACATATTTATTCGCCGACAACGGTTCCATATCGGGCAAACATCGATGCATTGAAACGTTTAGGAGTGACAGATGTCATCTCTGTATCTGCGTGCGGATCCTTTCGCGAAGAAATGGCCCCCGGCGATTTTGTGATTGTGGATCAATTCATTGACCGGACCTTTGCGCGGGAAAAATCTTTTTTCGGCACAGGATGTGTCGCCCATGTCAGCGTGGCACATCCCACCTGCCCGCGCCTTGGCGACGCGTGTTTCACAGCCGCCAAAGATGCCGGGATATCGGTTCACAAGGGCGGCACGTATCTCGCCATGGAAGGGCCGCAATTTTCAACCCTGGCTGAATCCAAGATGTATCGGGAAAGCTGGGGCGCAGACGTGATCGGCATGACCAACATGCCCGAAGCCAAATTGGCCCGCGAAGCAGAGCTTTGTTATGCATCTGTTGCGATGATCACAGATTACGACAGCTGGCACCCGGATCACGGAGAAGTAGATGTGACCGACATTATCAAAACTCTGATGGGCAACGCGGATAAGGCGCGTGATCTCGTGAAACGTCTCCCGGATTTGCTGGGCGCATCCCGTGCCCCCTGCCCCCATGGCTGTGACACCGCGCTGGAATACGCGATTCTGACCCAGCCAGACGCGCGCGATCCGGCAATGGTCGCAAAACTGGATGCCGTTGCCGGTCGCGTTTTATGAAGGACCCGGCAGTATCCCTAAGAAAGAAAGTCGGCACGCGTCTGGAACAACTTAGTCATGACGTTTTCGACACCTTTCGCTGGATGCTGTCGATTGGCGGGGCACGCTATGTCGCCGTCCAAACTGACTCCGCTCTGTTCTTATATGTGTCCTATGGTTTAACCGTCGCGCTGCTCATTTTTTTGATCTCGGTCTTTTTCTTGCGAGGAGAGGTGACGGTTTTTAAGTCCGACAATTCATGGGTAAAAGCCTCAAATGTGATTGTGAATATTCTTATTTGCATCCTGGCGTTTGGAGCTTGCCTGTGGCTCACTCACGCACTCGTAAATACCTTTGTCCTCTTCCAGAAAGGATAGGCGGATGTCTTGGGAAATTTGGATCACCTTTGTTGCAGCATCAGTTGCTTTGTTGCTCATCCCTGGCCCTACGGTTCTTTTGGTGCTCAGTTACGCCCTGTCAAAAGGTCGCTCTGTTGCATTGGCCAGTGCAGCAGGCGTCGCACTGGGTGATTTAATCGCCATGACAGCCTCGTTGTTGGGGTTAGGCGCATTGGTTTTGACCTCAGCTACCGCTTTTGTCGTTCTTAAATGGGTCGGGGCTGTGTATCTGACGTGGCTTGGCATCAAGCTGATCCGCTCAGCGCCCTCTCAGGGGATCACGCCGCAGCGGCAGGTCACAGTGCACAGCGTGTTTTGTCATGCCACAGCTGTCACCGCGCTCAACCCAAAATCAATTGCGTTTTTCATCGCCTTTGTCCCGCAATTTATCCGCACGGATGCCCCCTTGCCACCACAATTTGCAATCCTGATCGCAACCTTCGTGACACTCGCTGCATTGAACGCGTTAATTTATGCTGTGTTGGCTGACAGGCTTCGGTTATTTATCGCCCGCCCATCAATATTGACATGGATCACACGCTTGGGCGGTGCCACTCTCATCGGAATGGGTGTTTTAACGGCCACCCTTCGCCGCACGTCATAACTCTGGAAACACATATGAAAACCGTACAAGATTACATCCGCACGATCGTCGACTTTCCCCATGAAGGCATCCTGTTTCGAGACGTGACAACATTGTTCGCTGACCCGCGCGGGTTTCGCATGGCGATCGATCAGATGTTGCACCCTTATGCTGGACTACAAATCGACAAGGTTGTCGGGCTGGAAGCAAGAGGATTTATCCTTGGTGGCGCGATTGCTCATCAGCTCTCCAAGGGGTTTGTGCCGATCCGCAAAAAGGGCAAGTTACCCGGCACGACCATCAGCGAAGAATACAAGTTAGAATACGGTGAAGCCATCGTTGAAATCCACGATGATGCGATCCAACCCGGTGAAAAAATTTTGGTGGTCGATGATCTGCTTGCTACGGGTGGCACTGCGGAAGCTGGCATCAAATTGATAGAACGATTGGGCGGAGAGATCGTCTCGACTTCGTTCATCATCGATCTGCCCGAGCTGGGTGGCCGTGCCAGATTGGAAGCTATGGGCATGGAAGTAAACACGTTGTGCGCCTTTGACGGGCTGTAAATTGTTGGCCAACGCCCAAGATAGACCGGTTTCATCGGGTATGCTATAAAAGGCGAGCGCCGCTCTCTCGGCGCGAACCTAAGAAACAGCAACATTGACCACGGTAATTCCGGTGCGCTTATCGACCCAGTTTCGACCTCGCCTGTTTAAACCGCGACACGTGGTTCTTTTCTGGTGCACCATAGTTGCGTTCAATTTCTGCTTAGCGCCCCTAAGTGCACAGGAATTTTTCACCCTCAAAGGGCATGGCGGACCGATAAAAGGCATTGATGCCGCGCCAGACGGCACAATTGTTACCGCCAGTTTTGACAATTCCGTCGGGCTTTGGCGTGACGGATCCGCGCAATGGATGGAAGAACATACAGCCGCGGTAAACGCCGTTGCCTACCTTGAAGGGAGCCGCGTTGTGTCCGCTGGCGATGATTTTTCAGTCAGGCTTTGGGACGCCCAAAATGCAAAGACACACCTGTTGGGACATCATCAAGCCAAGGTAATACAGCTCGCCATGGCCCCCGATGGGGAACGCGTGGCATCCGCCAGTTGGGACCGAACAGCGCGCATTTGGTCTGTCAATCAGAACACCCCACCGGTCGAAATTTCCGGGCATTTAAATACCGTGAATGACGTTGCTTTTTCCCCGGATGGCAATCGTCTTTATACGGCATCCAGCGATGGGACGATCCGAATTTCCAACAGCGAAACGGGGGCTTTTGAACAACGTCTGGTCGAACATGGATTTGGCATCAACATGATTGTTGTCGCCCAAGACGAAACTTGGCTGGCCTATGGCGCGGTTGATGGCACAACTCGGATCGTGAGCCTGCCAGATGGTGTTGAAATGCGGGACTTTACAGCCGACAGACGCCCGGTATTGGCGATGTCGTATCATCCCAAACTCGAACGGATCGCCGTTGGTGACGCGCATGGCTATATCATGATGATCGACACGCAGCGCTGGCGCATTGTGGATGATTTCAGGGCAACGCTTTCGGGCCCAATATGGGCGCTCCGGTTTTCACCCAATGGGGACAACATCCATGCCGGGGGATTGAACAATGCTATGTACAGTTGGCCTGTGGCTCAGTTAGACCGGCAAAAGGCGATGACAGATACGGACCGCAGTTTTTTAAAAAATCCCGAAGAAATGTCAAACGGGGAACGGCAATTTCAGCGCAAATGCTCTATTTGTCATACACTGGGACCTGATAGTGAACGCAGGGCCGGCCCCACGCTTTATGGTTTGTTTGGGCGCCCTGCTGGAACGGTCAAAACCTACCCCTATTCACCAACATTGGAAACGGCGCAACTCATCTGGTCAGAATCCACTGTGGATCGCCTATTCGACATCGGCCCGGATCATTTCATCCCCGGATCGAAAATGCCAATGCAACGTATCACAGTACAGACAGACCGTGATGATCTGATTGCGTTCTTGAAAGCAGCAACAAAATCTGATCCTGGCTCGCCCTGATCAAGCCGGGTTTCGCAAAACCGCACCCGGGTTCATAATGCCAACCGGATCCAAGGCAGCTTTGATTGCGCGCATCGCGGACATCTTAGCCGGATCGCCATAGCGTTCCAAATCCCCTACTTTTAGACGGCCAACCCCATGTTCAGCGCTGATCGACCCTTCCATTTGATGAGCGAGGTCATGAACCGCGCGCTGGATGTCTGCACTTTGCGATTTGTAGGCATCACGGGTTTCGCCCAGTGGCGGGAACACATTGTAGTGCAGATTGCCATCACCGACGTGGCCAAAACAGTTTATCCGAAAATCACCCATGGCCCGAATGACGGCATTTCCCGTTTCTATAAAGTGCGGCAAAGACCCAAGAGGCACCGAAATATCATGCGAAGAAATAGAGCCAATTCGTTTGTTGGCTTCTGGAATATGCTCGCGCACGGACCAGAAGTCAGCGGATTGCTGGGCGTTCTGCGCGATCACACCGTCTGACACGATGTTCTGCTCCAATGCCGCAGCAAACAATGTTTCCAGCGCAGTGTCTGGGCGCATGCCATGTACAAGACCAACCTCGATCAAAACCGACCAACCCGGCGCCTGTTCAAAAGGTTGGCGAATGTCAGGCAGTGTTTCTGCAAGGAATTGCAGCCCCTGCTTTGCGATCAGCTCAAAGGCACTCACCATCTCGCCCAATTGCGCGCGCGCTAATGACAACAGCGACAACGCCGCCGCCGGGGAGGGCACGACAAACACAGCTGTCCCAATATGCGCCGGCAGTGGGCTTAGCTTGAGAGCGGCGGCCGTGATGACCCCCAATGTGCCTTCAGAGCCGATCAGAAGATTTCGTAAATCATAGCCGGTATTGTCTTTGCGCAAACGTTTCAAGCCACGCCAGATCTGGCCATCTGGCAACACCGCCTCGATGCCCAGACACAGATCGCGCGCGTTGCCATAGCGCAAAACCCCGGTTCCACCTGCATTTGTCGCCAAATTGCCGCCAATCCGTGCGCTCCCTTCGGCGGCCAAGGACAAGGGGAACAATCGATCCGCCTGCTGCGCTGCGGATTGCACGTCGGCAAGAATTGCACCCGCCTCGCAGATGAGCACGTTTTCATCAGGGAGAACGTCGCGAATTTTGTTCATTCGTTCCAGAGACAGTAACAAGGGCGCAGGAGCATCCCCCAGAACTTGACCGCCCACGAGCCCCGTTCCCCCGCCATAAGGCACGACGGCCACGCGTTCCTGAGACGCCAGCCTCACCAATTGCGCCACCTGTTCTACGTCCCGCGGAGCCACCACAACGGCGTCTTTTCCCCTCCAACGCCCGCGCGG
The DNA here is from genome assembly GCA_039983935.1 of Roseobacter sp. Taxonomy (GTDB): domain Bacteria; phylum Pseudomonadota; class Alphaproteobacteria; order Rhodobacterales; family Rhodobacteraceae; genus Roseobacter. The sequence continues at coordinate 16,071 of JBDWVP010000052.1, forward strand.
CTCCTGCAGGTAGCGGGGTTCAAGTGGGCGCGACACATCCGGGGACACATGCGTGCGGATCAGGGTTTCAAAGGCGGAATCGGCTGGGTTCAAAGTCATACGCCTTGATCCCTCGGTCCGGCAGCGGATGCAAGGCTTAGCGTTGGGTCAGAAATGCCGGGCGCAACACCATAACAGTGGGCCGCGACGGCAATCGATCCAGTGATATTTCCAATGCTGGACCACCCACTTCGACCACCGAAAACTGATCTGACATTCCTTTTAGAAAATCATCAAGCGCCAGCAGCGAGAACCAATGCATCGGTATCACAACAGAGGAACGAAGCCGCTTCAATATCCGCGTCATGGTCGCCAGATCAACGGTATATCCCCCATCTACGGGCGCCATCACAACATCCAGCCGTCCAAGTGCCGCATATTGAGCCGCATCTGGTTCGTGATGCAAATGTCCCAGATGCCCAATGCACAGCCCCGCCATTTCAAAGACAAAGATGGAATTGCCTTTTTCTTCAATCTGCGAAAAGGCCGAGCGAATATCAGTCGAGACGTTCCGAATAAGAACCTCTCCAAGATCGAGCCTATGATCAATCCCCTCTCCAAAGGGTCCCCAGCCCTGCAACGCATGCTTAATCGCGGGATCAGGAAATGGTGTCCAATGGGTGTCATGGGCGTGGTTCATCGTCACCACATCCGGGATCAGCGGCAGGCTGCCCGTGAAACCGGTATAATCAGTGACCATATTCAAACCACCGTGACTGCGGATCAAAAAACTGGCGTGCGTGATATAGTGGATGCGCACCGTTTCGGCCTCAACAGGACCAAGGCTGGCCAATTGGACGTGTTCAATGCCGGGTGCGCTTTGCGCAACAGCCAGACAATGGCTTGGCGTGCGCGTGGTTTCTTGGGCATGAACATGCCCCGCCCAAAACAGGATAATCAAAAGACAACGTGTGAGCATTCCCGAATCCCCCCTCAGGAAAAGCTAGCACGTTATGTCCGAAATCCAGCATAATGACGCGTCATTTTTAACCCCGTTGGCATCAGTTGCTGATGTGAGTGGCAAATTATCTGAAAAATTCCGACAAAGTTACTGTTGCTATCTGTGTGAGCACCTCTGAGCGATCATGGATTGAACGGCTTTGTACTTATGGCACTGATGCGAGGATCGGGAATTGAGCATCCGAACCGTATCCGTACAAATCGGCGCGCAGACAGCCCTTACTGAACGTTGGTTTTGCCGCGCCGGTCTGAACGTAGCGCCGCATAAAGTACATGGGTTCGCCAGCGCCCATCGATTTGTAGATAACTTTGCGCCACGCCTTCGTATTTAAAACCCGAGGTTTCAAGCAATCCGCGAGAGGCCGCATTTTCAGGCAGGCAGGCTGCTTCGATCCGACTGAGATTTAGCCGCGTAAACGCATGGTGCACCATCGCAGTAATTGCCTCACGCATATAACCTTGGCGCGCAAAAGGCTGCCCAGTCCAATACCCCAACGTCCCAGCCTGCGCAGGTCCCCGACGGATATTATCAAGCGTTATAGCCCCCAAGAGTTGATCATCTTGTCGGCGGATCAAGAACAACGGCTGAGCCGTCCCCCCGGACACGGAGCGCTGTGCCCAATACACACGATTGGTAAAAGCCTTGCGGCTGAGATGATCCGCGGCCCAACTTGGCTCCCATGGCGTAAGGTACTCGACGCTTTGCGAACGCAAGTAGGACCATGCACGGTAATCAGCATGTACCGGCGGACGAAGTGTCATCCGCTCGGTTTCGATCTTAAGCTTGCGAAAGCCGCGCAGTATCACGCGGCCCGACGCTCCTCTAGACGTGCTAAGGAAGGAGCAGTTTCGATCGGCCCGTAAAGCGCAAGGGCCGCCGGGGCCTTTTCTGCCATACTGCGCGCGAATTCACGGACATCGCCCGTTGTTACCGCATCAATCATCGCAACCGTTTCCTCTAAAGGTGGAATGCGATCCCAGATTTGGATCAACCGCGCCAAACGTTCGGCTCTGTTTGACGGACTTTCCAGCCCCATCAGCAAGCCGGCCTTCATCTGCGCCCGCGCGCGGGCAACTTCAACCGGGGACATGTCATCGACAGCGCGCTTCATCTCATCGATCGTGATCTCGGCAAGTTGTGGCAATTGCTCTTGGCTGGTGCCTGCGTAGATTGTCGTCATACCCGTGTCCGCATAGGCCCCCGCCTGCGCAAAAATGGAATAGCACAAACCACGATTTTCCCGAATTTCTTGAAACAGCCGGCTCGACATTCCTCCACCCAACGCAGACGCGTAGATCTGCGCTGTATAAATTTTGTCGTCACGATATCCCGGGCTTTCGAAGGCCAGCGCGAAATGCGCCTGCTCCAAGTCCTTAACCTGACGGCGTTCGCCCCCCGCAAACCGCGCCGCATCCACATCAAAAAGCGTTTTAGGCTTCATGCCGCCAAATAACGCCTCGGCCTGACGCACGATTGCATCATGATCAACCGCACCAGCGGCCGACAAGATCATCTGTTCAGGCCCATAATGTTGATCGATGAACCCGGTCAAGTCAGCCTGACTGAATTGCGCGACACGTTCTGATGGCCCAAGGATTGTGCGCCCCATCGGGTGATCTGGATAGGCTTCTTCCTGGAGCCAGTCAAAAATCACATCGTCAGGGGTATCCAAGGCCTGCCCGATTTCCTGTAAAATAACACCCCGTTCCACCTCAATTTCGGCTTTTTCAAGTGTCGGGTTGAGCAGAATATCTCCGATCACATCCAAGGCAAGTGGCACATCATTTTGTAACACCCGCGCATAATAAGCCGTCACTTCGCGACTGGTATAAGCGTTGATATAGCCGCCAACGTCCTCAATGCTTTCTGCGATCTGCAAAGCGGTCCGACGTTTGGTGCCCTTAAACGCCATATGTTCCAGAAAATGGGCGATGCCATTTTGCTTCGGGGTTTCATGACGCGCCCCCGCCGTGACCCAGACCCCGATCGACGTTGATGCGAGCCCGGGCATATGTTCAGTTACGATGCGAAAGCCGTTTGACAGCCGATGTTGATTAAGTGTCACGCGTTCAATTGCCCTTTTATGTGGTTCTTCAAAGCGTCCAAATCGTTTGGAACGCGGGTCACCCTCTCGTCTCGGTCATAGAGGTCGCCCATGCGCGCAGGCAAAGGCGGGTGAATGCCTGACGCGTCTTTTACAGCGGCCGGGAATTTCGCAGGATGCGCCGTTGCCAGCGTCACCATTGGCGTGCCTTTAGTGCGGTATTCATTGGCCACTTTCACGCCAACGGCCGAATGTGGACACAATAGTTCGCCACTGGTTTTTAACGTCGCATTGATTGTAGCGGATGTTTCAGTTTCAGAGGCCCGACCGGAGGAATAGTGGGATTGCAGCACTTGGATAGCGCCCTGACTGACATCAAATCCACCCTGTGCCAACTCTTCCATCAACTGTGAAATCGCCACGCCATCTCGGTCATAGGCATCAAAGAGAGCCCGTTCAAAATTCGAGCTGACTTGAATATCCATAGACGGGCTGATCGACGCGACGGTATTGCCTTTGTGATACCCCTGCCCTTTCAAGCACCGGTCCAAGATGTCATTTTGGTTTGTGGCAACGACAAGTTGGTCAATTGGCAGCCCCATACGCTTGGCGATGTACCCGGCAAAAATATCACCAAAGTTCCCCGTCGGCACGGTAAAACTCACCTTGCGGTGGGGCGCACCAAGGGCCACGGCAGCCGAAAAATAGTAAACGACTTGTGCCAGAACCCGACCCCAGTTGATCGAGTTCACCCCAGCAAGGCGCACGCCGTCGCGAAACTCAAAATCGTTGAACATGTCTTTTAGGCGCGCTTGACAATCATCAAAATCACCATCCATCGCCAGTGCATGAACATTGCTCTCTTGTGGGGTAGTCATCTGCCGCCGCTGTACTTCCGAAATGCGACCGTGCGGATAGAGGATAAAAACATCCACGTTGTCGAGGCCGCGAAACGCCTCGATCGCGGCAGACCCGGTATCGCCGGAAGTTGCCCCCACAATCGTCACACGCTCCCCCCTGCGGCCCAAGGCGGTCTGGAACATCTGGCCAATCAACTGCATTGCGAAATCTTTGAACGCCAACGTTGGTCCGTGGAAAAGTTCCAACAGGAAATGACCCTGGTCAAGGTGTTTCAAAGGCGCGCGCGCCGCGTGACCAAACCCTTTATAGGCCCGTTCGATAATTGCGCGAAACTCCGCGTCGGTAAAGGTATCGCCAACAAATGGATGCATTACTGTGAAGGCAATCTCTTCGTAACTTTGCCCCTCCATCGCCGCGATCTCATCTGCTGAAAGCTCTGGGATCGTTTCCGGCACATACAAGCCGCCATCCCGCGCAAGCCCACTCAGCATGGCTTCTTCAAAGTTCAGGACAGGCGCAGTCCCACGGGTAGAGATGTATCGCATGTTATATCAGCTTATGTTGGCCGCAGATCTGCGGCGGAGAAAGAAAAACGTCATGGTCGACCATATTGCCGCCAATGAGAACCACGTTATCGCATATTGCAAGTGATCGTTCGGAATGGCGCTCGTGTCTACAGGCAGAGGCGACAAAGGACCACCGGATTGCGGCGCACTACGGCGTACCACCAGCACGGGGTTCGTATTCAGTGTTTCGGCCATCAGCGAAACATCACGCGCAAACCATATGTTGCCATCAATGTCAGCTTCCGGTGTAAAACTGTCTGTTTCATCTGGCCATTGAAGGTTGCCAGTGATGGTTACAGACGGCCCTTCTTGGAAACGCAAACCTTTAGCGTTTGCGATGCTCACAAACCCCATATCAATCATGATGCGGTCGGTTTCACGGATCATTGGACGAATGATGCGGTAGCCCGCACCCGCACCCTTTTGGGAGACCAGTACTTGCAGATACTCGATCCCTAAAACACCAGTTACATCCACCGGTAGATAAGCATCTCGGGTGGGATCAAGTAATGCTGGTAGCGCAACGGGTGCTGCGGAAATTCGACCATCTATTTCTGCAATGATGTTTTGTTTCCACGCAAGCCGTTGGATTTGCCAGACCCCCAGGCCGATGAGGATGCCCGCCCCCCCGAGACCAAAGATCAACAAGAACGCCAGTCGTTGCATGAAACGAGAAACTCCAAAAGAAAAGCGCGCCCGGATATTGGGCGCGCTCTGGTTTCTAAAGTCCTTACCGGGGATTGCAAGAGGTAGGATTACCCCGGGATGCCCCACATGTAGACGGCAAAGAACAAGAACAGCCAAACAACGTCCACAAAGTGCCAATACCAAGCCGCAGCTTCGAACCCGACGTGTTTTTCAGGCGTGAAATCCCCGCGGAGTGCACGCACCAGGCAGACCCCCAGAAAGATCGTCCCGATAATAACGTGTGCGCCGTGGAACCCTGTCGCCATAAAGAAGTTAGAATAGAACTTGTCGCCGCCAAATTCCCAACCTTCGTGCAACAAATGCGCATATTCATAGGCCTGCAGCGCTGTGAACAGAACACCCAGAATGATGGAGATCGACAGACCAGCAATCAGATCCTTGCGGTTGTTTTCATGGACCAATGCATGGTGCGCCCATGTGACGGCACAGCCCGACAACAGCAGAACCAAAGTATTAATAAGCGGAAGATGCAGCGCATCCACAGGATAGACATAGGGCGGTACGTATTCCGAGCCTACATACTCGTTCATCGGGTAGATAGCGTGTTTGAAAAAGCTCCAAAACCATGCGAAAAAGAACATGATTTCGGACATGATGAACAAAATAAAGCCATACCGGAGGCCGATCCGTACAACCGGCGTATGATCCCCGATCTTGCTTTCCGCCACAACCTCTGACCACCAAGCGAACATGACGTACAACACGCCAACAAAGCCGATCCAGAAGACGAACGATGTGACATCCTGCATCCAAAGCACAGCGCCAAAGAGCATTACGAACCCTCCCAACGCGCCCAAGAAAGGCCAGATTGAGGGGTTTAGAATGTGATAGTCATGATTCTTTTCATGCGCCATGGGAATGTCCCTTACCTTATTTTGGTCAGTTCAGACTTGTATCTGAGATTGCGTCGCTGTCCTGCACATCAGCATACTCTTCAGGCAGGTCAATTTCATAGAATGTATAGGAAAGCGTTATCGTGTGGATGTGTTTGCCATCACGGTCGTCGACAATTTCAGGATCGACGTAGAACGTCACGGGCATCTGCACCCGTTCGCCCGGTTGTAGGGTTTGTTCTTCAAAGCAGAAACACTGGATTTTGTTAAAAAACCCACCCGCTTGATACGGCGTCACATTGTAACTCGCAGCCCCTGCAACAGGTCGGTCTGTAGGATTATACGCCTCGTAAAACGCAAGCCCTGTTTCGCCGATACGTATGTCCATTTCGCGCACCACAGGTTTAAATTCCCATGGCATGTGATTGTTGAGTGATCCGTCGAACCGCACCGTAATCGTTTGTTCCAAAACGTCATCCGGTGCCACGTCGGACACACCGGTCACACCACCAAATCCCGTGACGCGGCAGAACCAGTCATAAAATGGCACTGAAGCCCAAGCCAGAGCCCCCATGAAAACCACGACACTGACCGTTTGAGCAACCGTTTTTGCAGGGCCTTGAAGTACCATCAGTTAGAAATCTCCGCGGCTTTCGGCATTTGGAAGCTGTCGCTGGTCACCTTGGTAAAGGTTATCGCAACAACCAAAATAACGAAGGCCGCCAGCATGAGGCCAACGCCGACGTTACGTCCTTTGCGGCGCTCATGAATTTCATGTTCTGCTCGGATTGTCATATATCACCAGCCTCCCATACCAAAGGGGCGCAATGCAGCCTCCAGCAAGATGACGCCAAAATGGGCGAAAAGATACCATAAAGAAAGACGGAAGAATTTTCTCTCGACAGCGTAGTCGTCTAAATCTGCCTGGGTTTCGTCACGGTTCCAAATATCGAACGCCCCTTTGAGAAACAGTGCATTTAGGATCACTGCCGTCGCCAGGTAAATCGGTCCACCAATTGCAGTAAACCCAGTACCGATAGCCAAAACTGCCAACAGAACTGTATAGACGATAATGTGAAAACGGGTAGATTTACGCCCATGCGTTACCGTCAGCATGGGTACGCCAGCGTCATCGTAATCTGACCGCATGAACAAGGCCAGCGCCCAGAAATGAGGCGGTGTCCACATGAAGATCAAGAGAAACATCAACCATGCTTCAATGGAAAAGCTGCCCGTTGCGATCACCCAACCGATTACCGGAGGGAAAGCGCCCGCTGCACCACCGATGACGATGTTTTGAGGCGTGGATCGTTTCAGCCACATGGAATAGACAACGGCGTAAAAGAAGATCGTAAATGCGAGCAGCGAGGCAGCCAACAGATTAGCCGTTAAAGCGAGCATCATGACGGAAAGGCCCGAAAGAGCCACACCCAAGCTCATCGCTTCGCCCGGCTGGACACGCCCCGAAGGAATCGGACGCCCGACGGTTCGACGCATGACAGCATCGATATCAGCGTCCCACCACATGTTCAGCGCGCCGGAGGCTCCGGCCCCGATGGCAACAAAAAGGATAGATGCAAAACCGATGACCGGATGAACGGCTGTCGGCGCAGCCAAAAGCCCCACCAATGCCGTAAACACCACCAACGACATAACCCGTGGCTTCAAGAGTGCAAAATAGTCGCCCAGTTGAGCCTCGTATTCTTTTGCCGGTGCGTTGTAGCCTACATCAGCCATTCATTCGCCTCAGTTTAAGGGAGATACGAGGCGTTCATCATGAACCCCCCGCAGTTTTTCAGTTTGACGCAACGACACGCGGCTGTGGGATGCCTGCGTATTCCTCTTTCGCGTCAGCCAGCCATTTCGCGTAGGCCTCTTCTGACACGACCTTCACCGTGATTGGCATATAGGCGTGGTAAAAGCCGCACAATTCGGAACATTGGCCAAAATAGATACCTTCTTTTTCAGCCTTGAACCATAGCTCGGCCAGTCGTCCAGGTACCGCGTCTTGCTTCACACCGAATGCAGGGATTGTCCAAGCGTGAATAACGTCTGCGCCGGTCACTTGCACAACCACTGTCTTGCCAACGGGCACGACAACGGCTGTGTCTGTGGCAAGCAGGAACTCACCGCGACTATAACCAGAGTCGACCAGCTTGGCTTCCATATGCTCGTCCAGAACGAAAGGCGTCACATTGGCATCGTCTGGCCGCGCGCCCTCATCCAGAGTCGCAGGCGCTCCGACCATGTAGCTTTCGAATTCAAACCCGTCATCAACGTATTCATAGCCCCAGTACCACTGATACCCGGTTGCTTTGATCGTGATGTCCGCCTCGGGAATTTCCTGTTGTTTAAACAGAATAGGCAAGGAAAACGCGCCAATAAACACAAGAATCACGATCGGCACCAACGTCCATGCGATCTCAATCGGGGTATTGTGCGTGAAGCTGGCAGGTTTTGGATTTCGCGTACCGTTGTAGCGAATGCAAACCCAAACCATCAGACCGGTCACAAAAATCGTGATGATTGTAATGATCACGAGGATCATACCATCTAACCATTGCAAATCAGAGGCCAGTTCGGTCACAGCCGGCTGAAAGCCCACCTTCCCGTCCACCGGTTTCCCAATGATTTCAAGCCCGTCCTGAGCCTGTGATACCGTTGCCGTAAACGCGCCCAAAAGGCTCGCTAGTGTAAGTAGTCTTGTCATATGCCGTCCTGATCTGATCGTGATCTATGGATCATGTTGTGCATTATGATCGGGGTTCGGTGCACATACCTTCCCGACCGTTGTAATCTCGATACTTACAATCATATTCTTTTCACAAGATAAAGACATGAGCATGCGGTAAAAAGCCGCTTTTTCCAAAATTCCTGACAACACGGAGCTTTTTATGACTGACGCGGCATTTTCCCCTTTTCAGGATTCGTTGGATAGGGATGCCACGCTGCAACTTCTCCGCGACGCGACAAAAGGGGCAGACGACGGCGAATTATTTTTGGAAAGACGCCGGTCCGAATCCCTGGTTTTCGACGATGGGAGACTAAAAACGGCCAGCTATGATGCATCTGAGGGGTTTGGCTTGCGCGCTGTTTGCGGTGAAGTCGCTGGGTATGCACATTCCACAGAGCTTTCCGAAAGCGCTCTTAAACGGGCGTCAGAAACCGCGCGCCTTGCCGTTTCAAACGGGCAAAATGGGACCTGGGCGGACGCCCCGAACCAAACGAACACAAAATTATACACAGATGACGATCCAATCTCCGGCGCGGAATTTCCCGTAAAAATTGATACATTGCGCGAAATTGACGCCTTTGCTCGCGATCTGGATTCGCGCGTTGTTCAGGTTTCTGCGACAATCGCCGCCAGCTTGCAGGAAATAGAAATTTTGCGCCCCGATGGCTATTCTGTGCGTGATCGACGCCCGATGACGAGGATCAATGTTTCGGTCATTGTCGAAGAAAACGGCCGTCGCGAATCTGGCTCCGCAGGGGGCGGTGGTCGCGTGGGCCTTGATGGGCTACTAGATCCTACCGATTGGCAAGCCAAAGCGCGTGAAGCCTTACGCATTGCATGCGTCAACCTCTCTGCACAAGCAGCCCCCGCAGGTGTCATGGATGTCGTGCTGGGCGCTGGTTGGCCTGGCATTTTGCTACACGAAGCCATTGGCCATGGTCTAGAAGGGGATTTTAATCGCAAGGGAACCTCTGCTTTTGCCGGCCTAATGGGTCAACGGATCGCGACTGAAGGGGTCACCGTCTTGGACGATGGCACGATCCCGGATCGACGCGGATCAATTACTGTAGATGACGAAGGCACCCCGTCGGGAAAAAACGTGTTAATAGAAGACGGCATACTGGTCGGTTACATGCAAGATCGGCAAAACGCACGGTTAATGGGCGTGCAACCAACCGGAAACGGACGTCGTGAAAGCTATGCCCACGCACCGATGCCGCGCATGACCAATACCTATATGTTGGGGGGGAACACGTCCCCCGGTGATATCGTAGCCGGTCTGAAAGATGGCATTTATGCTGTCGGCTTTGGCGGCGGACAGGTCGACATTACCAATGGCAAGTTTGTTTTTTCCTGCACCGAGGCCTACAGGGTCAAGGACGGCAAAGTCGGCGCGCCTGTAAAGGGGGCGACCTTGATCGGAGATGGGGCCACCGCCCTGAAACAAATCAGAGCCATTGGAAATGACATGGCGTTAGATCCGGGTATGGGCAATTGCGGCAAGGCCGGTCAATGGGTTCCTGTTGGGGTCGGACAACCGACCTTGATGATCGGCGGTCTGACGGTCGGAGGTTCAGCGACCTAGAATGTTGCTAAAAAAAGCAACGTATCAAATGCAATTCGTTCATGCGTTGTTAACCAAGTGGACTTAAACCTGATTCTGCAACGGACGGAGCCACGGATGACTGACAAGGACTTAATTCCTTCTTCCACTCACCCCCCACTCCCACCCACCTCGGAAGTCGAACAGTTTTCTAGGCTCCGTCTGTTGCGATCTCGCCGGGTTGGCATAACGACGTATAAACGACTGCTGACTGAACACGGCACCGCGCAGAACGCGCTGGCCGCGCTACCCGAGGTAGCGCGTGCCGCCGGTGTTCTAACTTATGAGATTTGCCCGGAAAACGTTGTCCAAGCGGAACTCAATGCAGCTCATGCCGCAGGCGCGCGATTGATCATGCTGGGAACTGACGCATATCCCGACTGCTTAGGCGAACTAGATGACGCGCCACCGTTCTTGTGGGCAATTGGCGATCCGAACCTGTTAAAATCGCCAATGATATCCTTGGTTGGCGCACGCAACGCGTCTTCATTGGGCACACGAATGGCGCGAAATTTGGCCCGCGATTTAGGAGCGGCAGGTTATACAATTGTGTCAGGGCTCGCCCGCGGCGTTGATACCGCCGCGCATCTCGCGGCACTTGACAGTGGCACAATCGCGGTTCAAGCGGGCGGCGTTGACGTCATTTATCCAGCAGAAAATACTGAACTTGCAGTGTCTATCGCCGAACAAGGGCTTCGGCTGTCAGAACAACCCATCGGGGTTCAACCGATCGCACGTCATTTCCCGACACGAAACAGGATCATATCGGGTTTAAGCCGCGCAACAATTGTCGTTGAGGCCGCGACAAAATCCGGCAGTCTCATCACAGCCAGAGATGCGCTGGATCAAGGTCGAGACGTGCTGGCCGTGCCAGGCAACCCGTTTGATGCGCGCGCCGCGGGGTGCAATCAACTGATCCGGGACGGCGCAACCTTGGTTCGTTCAGCTCAGGACGTGATCGAAGCCCTTTCTCCGCTCCACGAGACGCAGCCCTCCCTTCCCCTTGAGATTAAAAGACAGCCCAGACAAGCACCGGCGCAAAAAAAAGCTAAACCTGTAAAAAAGAGTTTACGAAAAGCCGCTGCACTGCACAGCCAAATTTTGTCCCGTTTGAGCCCGGCACCTTTGGCGGAAGATCAATTGATCAGAGATCTCGCTGTACCTGCTTCTGAGGCCGCGCCAGCATTATTGGATCTGGAACTGGATGGGCAAATCATCCGCCAATCCGGTGGGTTTTTGTCACGTGGATGACGCATAATGCAGACTGCTGGCACGGATACGCAGTCTCATGTGAATCAAATGGGTCGCGGTGAAATCATTACATTCAGCCCGCGATCACAGCAGAGATCAGCAGCGTCTTTGAGAACGACAGTAGAGACGCCACGATAATCATTAAATAACCCGCGACGTATAGTCCGCCATTGAAATTAATCGCTTGCGCCCCACTTCCCACACCGCCATAGACACTACAAATTTTCGCTCAGAGGTTCCTTGATTTATGCCTGTTGTTGTTGTTGAATCCCCGGCCAAAGCCAAGACAATCAACTCCTATTTAGGAGACAACTACACGGTGTTAGCCTCTTACGGACACGTTCGGGATTTGCCACCAAAAGACGGATCAGTCGACCCCGACTCAGCCTTTGAAATGCAGTGGGAAATTGCATCTGACAGTAAAAAACACGTCAAGGCGATCGCCGACGCGTTGAAAAACGACAACGCTTTGATCCTCGCGACTGACCCTGACCGCGAGGGAGAAGCCATCAGCTGGCACCTCCAAGAAGCCCTGACAAAACGAAAATCGATCAAGAAGGACACCCCCGTCAGCCGGGTTGTATTTAACGCGATCACCAAAACAGCTGTGACGGAGGCGATGGCGAACCCACGCGAGGTGGACATGCCGCTGGTCGAAGCCTATCTGGCGCGGCGTGCTTTGGACTATTTGGTTGGTTTCAATCTAAGCCCCGTTTTGTGGCGCAAATTGCCCGGTGCTAAATCTGCTGGCCGCGTTCAATCGGTCACTCTGCGACTAATTGTTGAGCGGGAAATGGAGATAGAGGCCTTTAGACCTCGGGAATATTGGTCCGTAAAAGCACTGCTATCGACCCCGCGCGGACAAGAATTCGAAGCACGCTTGACTGTTTTAGCTGGTAAAAAGCTTGAACGTTTCGATATTGAAAACGAAACACAGGCTGAGCTGGCCGTACAGGCGATATCCAGTCGTGATCTGGACGTCACATCGGTTGAAGCCAAACCGGCAAACCGCAATCCATCCGCCCCGTTCATGACATCGACATTGCAACAAGAGGCGAGCAGAAAATTTGGCATGGGTGCACGCCAAACGATGAGCACTGCCCAGCGTTTGTATGAAGCTGGTTACATTACATACATGCGGACGGACGGGATCGACATGGCGCCCGAGGCGGTTACCGCTGCGCGTGATGCGATCAAGTCATTGTATGGCAAGCAATATGTGCCCGGGTCGCCGCGCATTTACAAAAACAAAGCCAAGAACGCGCAAGAAGCGCATGAATGTATTCGCCCGACAGACATGATGACCAAGGCAGACGGGTTAAAAACATCCGACGCCGACCAACGCAAATTATACGACCTAATCTGGAAACGCACTTTGGCGTGCCAAATGGAAGCGGCACGTCTGGAACGCACCACAGTGGATATCGGCAGTGCCGATGGTCAAGTGGCTTTACGTGCGACGGGACAGGTGATGCTGTTTGACGGATTCTTGCGTGTCTACGAGGAAGGTCGTGACGATGTTGTTGTGGATGACGATGACAAACGCCTCCCTCAAATTGATCATGGTGATCGAATGGACAAACGTTCAGTCACGCCCGAGCAACATTTCACACAGCCCCCTCCCCGGTATACAGAAGCGACGCTTGTCAAAAGAATGGAAGAGCTCGGGATTGGGCGGCCATCAACATATGCATCGGTCGTCACAACCATCCAAGACCGTGAATACGTTCGAAAAGACAAAAACCGGCTGATCCCGGAGGACAAAGGACGTCTCGTTACGGCTTTCCTATCAAACTATTTCCGAAAATACATCGGATATGACTTTACAGCAGATCTCGAAGACCAGCTTGATACAGTCAGTGCAGGAAATGCTGATTATAAAGAAGTACTCGCGCGGTTTTGGCGCGACTTTTCGGCCGCAATAGCTGAAACAGCTGATTTGCGGATCACGGAAGTACTCGAAAAAATCAACGAAGTCCTTGAACCACATCTGTTTCCGCCAAATGAAGATGGCACTGACCCGCGGCTCTGCCCAAACTGTGGTGCGGGTCGCTTAAGCATGAGAACAGCGCGTTCCGGTGGCGCCTTTATCGGCTGTTCAAATTATCCAGAATGTCGGTACACACGTTCATTTGGACCTCCCGGTGAAGAGGATGATAGCGGCATCCCGCCCGAAGGTAAGGTGCTGGGCGAGGATGAAGCCGACAAAATTTATGCTTTCAAAGGACGTTTTGGCCCCTATGTTCAACGCGGCGAAGTCACCGAAGACAACAAAAAACCTCCACGCCAATCCATCCCCAAGGACTGGCCGCCAGAAGACGTCGATCTACCACAAGCTTTGAGACTGCTGTCTTTGCCACGCCAAATCGGGCCCCACCCCGAAGATGGCATCATGGTCTGGGCCAATATCGGCCGCTACGGACCATATCTTAAACATGCGGAATCAACTTCTGATCGGGGTGGCACTAACGCAAACCTTGAAGGCATCGAAGAAGTCTTTACCGTCGGGATGAACCGCGCTGTCCAATTGCTGGCCGAAAAGGTCGCAAGCCGTGGCCGTCGAGGTGCCGCTGCAAAAACGCTGCGCGAGCTTGGAGAACATCCAGATCAGGGTGGTCCCGTCAGCATCATGGAAGGCAAGTACGGCCCCTATGTAAAATGGGAAAAAGTAAACGCGACCCTGCCCAAGGAAACCTCGCCCGAGGATCTGACCATGGAAGCTGCGGTGCTTCTTATTGACGAAAAGGCTGCGAAAAAGGGCACGAAAAAACGCAAAGCGCCCGCTAAAAAAGCCGCCGCGAAGAAGACGGCGGCCAAAAAAAAGGCCCCCGCAAAGAAAGCTAAATAAGGCGCTCTTCGCCTCTTTGTTTTTTCCTTGCTCAGGATCGGTTGTGTTTGATCGATCCTGAGGTTAATAAACTTGTGCGGATGTATACCGTGACATACAATTTGTTACCGGCGTAGTTTGCACTCTGCGTTACATGTTTTTAATTGCGAAGTTTGGTGTACCAGCCAAATTCAGGGAAACTAAATGAAAAAAGTTTATGAATCGGCGTCTGAGGCGCTCGAAGGTGTGCTCAGCGATGGAATGTTGGTCGCAGCTGGGGGGTTCGGGTTATGTGGCATTCCAGAACTGCTTTTGTCGGCCATTCGCGACGCCGGAACCAAAGACCTTACCTTTGCATCCAATAACGCCGGCGTAGATGATTTTGGCATCGGGATTCTATTGCAGACCCGTCAGGTCAAAAGAATGATCTCTTCTTACGTTGGTGAAAACGCTGAATTCATGCGCCAATATCTATCCGGAGAACTGGAACTAGAATTCAATCCGCAAGGAACATTGGCAGAAAGAATGCGTGCTGGCGGCTGCGGTATCCCGGGATTTTACACCAAAACTGGTGTAGGGACCGTGATTGCCGACGGTAAAGAGCATAAAGACTTTGACGGTGAAACCTACATTCTGGAGCGTAGCATAGTCGCGGATCTTTCGATCATCAAAGCATGGAAAGCTGACGCAACCGGTAATTTAGTCTTCCGCAAAACTGCGCGCAATTTTAACCCACCAGCCGCTATGTGTGGTAAAATTTGTATCGTCGAAGTCGAAGAAATCGTTCCCACAGGCAGCTTGGACCCAGATAGCATCCATTTGCCCGGCATTTATGTTCATCGCATCATACAGGGCGAACATGAAAAACGGATCGAGCAACGCACGACCAGAACCGCCTGAGGCGAGAACAATCGCCGCGAGCACGCAGACGGCGCACAGCTAGAAGAATAGGACTAATTATGCCTTGGGATCGAAACCAGATGGCTGCCCGCGCAGGGCAAGAACTAGAAGACGGCTGGTATGTTAACTTGGGGATCGGCATTCCGACCTTGGTCAGCAATTACATACCGGAAGGCGTCGAAGTGACGCTTCAATCCGAAAACGGGATGCTGGGCATGGGCCCCTTTCCGATCGAAGGTACAGAAGACGCTGACCTCATTAATGCTGGCAAACAAACAATTACTGAATTGCCGCAAACCGCATATTTTGACAGTTCACAATCCTTTGGAATGATCCGTGGTGGCAAAATCGCCATGGCAATCCTGGGAGCGATGGAAGTGGCGGAAAACGGTGATCTGGCCAACTGGATGATTCCGGGCAAGCTGGTGAAGGGGATGGGAGGTGCCATGGATCTTGTGGCGGGCGTGGGTCGCGTTGTTGTCGTTATGGATCACACGTCCAAACACGGTGACAGCAAGTTGCTGCGCGAATGTACGTTGCCGTTGACGGGCAAGGGTGTTGTCGACCGGATCATCACGAATCTTGGCGTGTTGGATGTTGTCGACGGTGGCTTAAAGATCGTTGAATGCGCCGACGGCGTAAGCGAAGACGAACTGCGCGCCGCAACAGATGCGACCATCGTTTAAATCAATGATGAAAATTTCGGGCGCGTGGGAAAATCCAGCGCCCGTTTGTTGCGTTTTAAAGCTTAATTGAGGCCCGCAAAAACACAGCCGTCCGACACAAGTTCGGGCGGCGTCAAACACAGCCCGCGCGCCACTTGGAATGCGGCCAAAACTTTGGGCACGTAATCCCGGGTTTCGGCAAACGGTGGCACTCCTTCATATTTACGCACAGATCCTTCGCCTGCGTTGTACCCCGCAAGGACGACGATTGGATCACCATCGAATTTCTCCATTAACCAATCCAGATATTTAACGCCGCCGACGATGTTTTCGCCCGGCGATAGTGCGTCCTTGACACCAAATCGTTCCGCAGTCGCGGGCATGAGTTGCATCAACCCCTGTGCCCCAGCCGAACTGACCGCGTTGGAATTCCCTGAGGATTCCACGGATATTACGGCGAGAACCAACGCAGGAGATACACGTGTACCAACCGTCGAGCGCAGGATATCGACGCCATTTGCCCGAGCTATTTCTTGCAATCTCTGTAGGCGAGGCTGCGGAATTCCACCGGTGCCCGTAATGACATCCATCGCATCGAACAATCGCCCGGGACCAGACGCAGACAAAGCAGGGGAAATACGTGTCCAAAACCAATTGAACGCCCCAACCTTCACATCTTGCGTAACACCTTCTGGCGTAATCTTTGGTGTGGGCCTCGGTTTTATCTGCCCTAACAGCCGCGCTTGCTCGGCGGGATCAATCTGAACGATCTGTAATTTCTCTCCTGATTTAGGCACAGACACACGTTTGGCACTGAAATCAGGGAACGCGCCCGGTGTCTCGGCAGCAGTCGCGCTGGCAAACGCCAACGCGGCAATTGTTACCGCTTGAAAAAGTTTAGACATGTCACCTGCTCGGATGAATTTACATTATTTTGGGTGGAAACATCGCAGAATATCCCCTCGCTGACCAGAAAATCCGAGGCTAGATTTCGACAAATCCGCCACATTCAATGCTGAATCTTCCTGTTTTCAAACTGAACTTTCAAAATTTTTATATTTTTTTCAATGCACTAGATACTATCAGTCGCTTTTTCTCACTGGAAACATAAATGTCACATTTGCGGTCCAATTCATGCCCCATTCGCGGGCCTATATTGTTGCATACCACGTCGAACAGCTCAGGAACGGCCTGAGCAGCCAGACGGAAAATGGTAACAGAATGACAATGAGCGATCCTTTGGAGGGACAAAATATGATGAAATTTATCAAGAATTTTCGCAACGATGAAGACGGTGCTGTAACCGTTGACTGGGTTGTACTGACAGCTGCCGTCGTTGGCCTGGCCGTCGCCGCCTACAGCTCAATTCAATCAGGCGCGACAAGCCTAACAACCAGCACATCAGACTTCCTCACGGCACAAGATCCGCGAGCTGCGGCTGGTGCCAACATCCAAGGGGCTTTCCCGGAACCTGAAACACCACCCACAACGACGACACCGGCTACAACAACACCAGGCGGCTAACGATTGGCGTTGTAGAAAGAAAATGAGCCGCAACCTGATGGCGGGCGGCGGCCCATTTTCAATTCAAGTAAGTTAAACACCGAAAGGGGGAAATCAAATTGCGTATTTGGCAAACCTTTTTACGGGGGGAAGATGGCGCTATTACGGTCGACTGGGTTGTTTTAACGGCAGCCGTCGCAGGGTTTTGCATCGCCTTCATTCTCGAACTGAAAGACGATACAAGCAGCCTAAGTGCATCGACACAACGCTATCTAGAAAATCAGGATCCTGCCGCAGCCGCTGGCGCGAACATTCGGGGCGGGTTCACCGACCCATTGTAATTGATGCCTTCTATGACCACCGGGGTGTACTGTAGGTTGCCCAGATCACGGCTGCGCGTCGCATGGCCCAGTGCTGTCGGTTTCTTTTAAATGATCAGACGCTGCCTGTGCCTGGCAAGGATGCCGGTTACGATTGCAATATTGACGATCCACCGTCGCGCTCAATTTGAAACACCTGCCCCTCTATCTTCACGTGTTTCACCGCAAAAAGCCACAATTGGGGGTGAAATTCCTCTGTAATAGAGATCACAGACAGCAAAAGATCTCAGGTTCAGTCTATAATGAGGTGACAAGATGCGCATGGTTTTCGGATTGGTTCTCTTGGCGGGTATCGCCTTGGCAGGTGGTGCTGTTGTCATGGCCAAGAACTACATTGGACAATATCAGGCTGAACTTGGACGCGCGCGTGAAATGCAACGTGCTATTGTCCCAACCCAAACCGTTTTTGTCGCCACCAAGACATTAAGGTACGGAGAGACGTTAAAACCATCGGATGTACGTGCCGTGACATGGCCTGTTGACGCAGTCCCAGCCGGGACATTTACAGACATTGCGGTTCTTTTCCCAAAAGACGCCGAAGAACCACGTCTGATTGTGCGCCCGATGGAACCAAACGAAGCCGTCATGAAAATCAAGATCACAGAGCCTGGGGAAGACATTGGTTTAACGACCCGATTGGAGAAAGGCATGCGCGCCTTTGCAATTCGCGTTGATGTTGCCAGTGGCGTGTCCGGCTTCTTACGTCCCGGTGACAAGGTTGATATTTACTGGACAGGTGGCATTAGCACAGCCAATGGCAGCGAGGATGTCACGAAATTAATCCAAAATGCTGTCCGGTTGATCGCTGTTGATCAAAACGACGAACAAACAAATGGGGCACGTATTGCCCGGACTGTCACCGTCGAAGCGACCCCAAAACAGGTTGCCGCCCTTGCTCAGGCACAATCCACCGGCAAACTATCCTTGTCCTTGGTGGGCGCAGGAGACGACGAAGAAGTCGACGAAATTCGGGTAAATCAAGTTTCGCTTCTAGGTCTTGCACAGGTCACACCAGTTGCAAAAGCCCCAGAAAAGCGGGTTTGCCAGATCCGAACACGTCGCGGAGCCGAAGTCATGATGATTCCTATCCCCTGTTCAAACTAAAGAAATCACCATACCTTTCAATGGCGTAGCCACCTTGGCTTCGCCTTTTACAATTTATGCGTGTTGCCATTTATCCACATAAGCGCAATCGCAGAACCCGTTGATTCTTGCAAAAAAAACAAAACCTGCGCAGAGTATGGCCTATCCGGGCGAAAAGACCCGAAATCGAGGCGTGATCATAAAAGGCAGGTCACATGAAAATTGATGGAACGATGAAGGCGGCTCTTTTGGGGCTGACGTTAGGCGTGAGTTCTCTGGTTGCTATGGCGCCAATGGCTCTGCGCGCAGAAACCCTGCGCGTTATTGCAAAGGACACAAGCGAACGGCTGAATGTCTCCCAGAACCGCGCGGTTGTTGTGGAGAGCGAAATACCATTCGCCGAACTCAGCATTGCAAACCCAGGGATTGCAGATATATCGTCCCTTTCGGATCGAACAATTTATGTTCTCGGAAAGGTTCCGGGCATTACAACATTGACGCTTTTAGATGCGGCAGGCCAGCTTATTACCAACGTCGAGGTTCGGGTTGCGCCTGATTTGACCGAGTTTAAGGAACGGCTGCGTCAAATTTTGCCTGGCGAAAAAATTGAAGTACGCACGGCAAATGATGGAATCGTGCTCTCAGGTCAGGTGTCCAGCAGTGCGCGTTTATCAAAGGCGCTGGAGCTCGCCGCACGATACGCGCCAGATCGGGTGTCGAACCTCATGACCGTCGGTGGCGTCCAACAAGTAATGCTAAAAGTACGGTTCGCTGAAATGAGCCGCGGCGTTTCCAAATCATTGCAAAGTTCGTTGTCTCTTGGTGGTACTGATGGCGCCGCAATTTCCGGTCGCGCTGGCGTCCCTTTGTCTAACGGAGACAGTTTACCCGTCGATGCGGGGACTATTGGCGCAGCCTTTTTTGGCTTTGACGTAGGATCTGTACAAGTCGGTTTGCTGTTAGAAGCGCTTGAAACAAAGGGCGCCGTCAGAACGCTCGCGGAACCAAATCTGGTTGCCCTTTCAGGTCAGGAAGCAAACTTTCTGGCGGGCGGAGAGTACCCGGTTCCGGTCCAAAGTGACGATGGGATCAGTGTCGATTTTAAACCCTTTGGAATTGAGTTGAATTTCGTCCCTCGCGTCGTTGACCGCGACCTGATTAATCTCCAACTTTCCGCGGCCACATCGACAATCGATACCTCGAATGGCATCAGTGTCGGCGATGGTTTTACTGTAGATGCTTTTGTCCGCCGGGAAACTTCGACAACCGTTGAAATCAGAGATGGTGAGAGCTTTGCGATTGCTGGTTTGCTTGAAGATAACTTCAACGACTCCGTCGCTCAGGTTCCGTGGATTGGGGACGTTCCGATTTTAGGTGCCCTGTTCCGCAGCAGCGACTATGCGCGCAACCAAACGGAACTTGTTATTATCATCACCGCACATCTGGTTAGCCCCACCCGCGGGGATGCTTTGGCGTTGCCCACTGATCGGATCAGACCACCAACAGAAGCAGATCTGTTTTTGAATGGCCATACCGTCAATACGCTCAATGCGAGCAGTGCAGCGGGCGAAGTGGCCAAACAGGACTTTGGCGGTTCTTACGGCTACGTGTTGGAGTAATAAAATGCAGATCCTCCCCGACTTATCCCCTATTCGTACTTTGGCAATGATCACCGGTGTGGCAACAATTGCCGCCTGTGCCCCAGAAAGCGGAAAGGGACAGTTTTACCGCGAAGCAGGCGTGCAAGTTGACCAAGGTGAATTTGGCAATGCAACATTGCACAATCAACTGGTCCAAACGTGTCGCACGAACAGATCCGGCAGTGGCAAATTAGGGTCTCATACGCGTGACCCTCTGGTGGTTCTCGACCCATCCAGCACACCAAAACGGCAAGTTTACCGTGTCCACTGTAACGGCCAGCTCGATGGAAAATATGCACAAGTCATCTATCGCGACTATGTTGGGAGCGCCGTTGAAAGCGCTTCAATAGAAGCTGCAGATTCAGAGTAATTCGCTAGGGGCAATCTCCTTTTAGGCGATGTGCAGTCGTTACCCGATGACCCAAATCCGATCAGATTTTTCACCATGCTCAGCGAATGCAGGCACCAAGGCCCTGTACCCCGGACTGAGCTTTGCCCTCTTTTTGGTCAGATTCAACAACGCCGGGTTAGGTCTCTTTTTTTTGTGGCAGCCCAAAGGACCACGTTAGAAACTACGCCAGAGCAAAGCCAAGGCCGAACAAGTTGCAAGCCCAAGTGCCCAAGGACGAATTGCGCCACGCTCAAAGCTAATAGCCAATGGGCGCGCGACCCACAGAGCAACCGGCACAAAAGGTGCTAACGTGGCCGCAAACGCGATTTGTGCAACCGTCAGAACACCCGCGACCGACAGCGCCACAATCGCAACCAGCGTGCCAAAACCATAAAATGCATTTTGCGTTGCGGCAGATCTTCTTGTCTCTACCTTTGAGTACAAAATGGCCATTGGCGGCGCGCCGATACCTGTCAGGGTTCCCATAATGCCCCCCACACTCCCAGCGATAAAGAGGGAAGCACCCGTAATCGGGAATGAGAGTCCAAGCAACGTCAATCCTACTGCAAAGAGCACGATGAAACCTACAGTGATTGCCAAGGCATCAGTCCCGACCACGGCAGTTGCGATGTAGGCGGCGATGGCAGCCCCAAGAATACGACCGGCAAAACCAGAGGGCAGATCTTTCCACTGCACCGCACCTCGGGCATTCAGCAAAGCACCTGCGCCGATGACAAATCCCACAAGCAGGACAGTTCCCGGCACCCATTCCGGCGCAACAAGGGCCATAACAGGGGCGGCAAACATGCCATATCCCGCACCTGACAACCGCTGAATTAAGGTGCCAACAAAAACCGTGATGGCGCAAATGGTCCATGGTCCTACTTCGGGCAGCAACGTTTCTGGCATTCTAGCGGACTTTCATAACCTCGAGTGTTCTTAGTTATCGTTTTAGCCGGTCACTCAACAGAGAATAGTACTGACCCAACGCTCTCCATTGGCAGCCCTTGTTGTAAACGCGACATATGCGCCAAAGAAATGCGCAACCGCTCTGGAAGAACTGCGTCCCATACGAAAAAATCAGCGGTCCCTAGGGAGACGTAGACACCGTGGGCAGAACAGCCGCCCGCAAGGTGTAACACTGTCCCTGCAAGCCCTATTCAGATATCCTTGCCACGCCAAACCGGCAAGGGCGATGACGTCTAAGTCGCAATTATAACAGCCTCTGGTAAGTGAACACCGACAACAACTCGGCGCTACGGCCAGTTCTCGACAAATCCGGACAATGGTGGAAAAGGGAAAATGGTTGTTACTGCCAGCAACACCCATCTCTGCGCACCCTTTTACCAAATTAAAGTCGCGTTAGAATTGACCGATGGACCAAAAGAAGGTCTCACCTGAACTGTCATCAACGCCATCGTTGTCTGTACTAACCCAAGCCGTTCCATCATCAAAAATCGCCAAACCTTCGATTTTATCCACGACGTACCCGTTATTCGCTGCCAAGTCAGGGATCAGATCATAAACCGCTTCTTTGTGCACAACCGGTAGCTTGCTGCCGAGAGCAGAAGGCACCATTTGTTCGCCAGAAATACGGTAGATCATCTTGACTGCTGCGTTGTCATCAATCTGGTTGTCTCTCTCTATGACGTAGACGTCGCCCGCATGACCCACGATTTCTGACAACCCGACCCAACCCCTGTCGACCGTCGTTTTGGGATACAGAACCGCGCCCCATTCGCCGTCTTCGATATTGTAGGCCAGCAGTTTTACGTGATCAGCGAGATCGTCTGCCCACTCGCGTTGAACCGCCATCCAAAGTGTTCCGTCAATCAGTGTGATGCCTTCAAAGCCGAAACGCCGCTCGACTGAGATAAGTTCAGCGGGCAGACTAATCTCTTCTATAATCTCCCCGTCAGCATCCACGTGGTAAATTCCGTGCGGAATCATCCGATCTGTCCGACCTTCAGACGCGAGCCAAAATCCACCCGCGCCGTCCAATGTCACACCTTCAAGATCAAGTTTTTGTGCGGCAAGACCACCTCGTGTGACTGGCAGAGCATCGGTGATTTGAGCCGGAAAAACAGTAGTATCGATGGTAAAAATAGTTGGTTGATAACCATAAAAGCTGTCGTTGACGGCGTAGACGACACCGTTCTCGCCCGCGACCATGCCCGAGATCGCACCCCAACCGATCAAGTCATCCGCGCCCGCTGAAGTCAGCTGTGGGTAAGCCGCTGGTGCGTTCTGGTATTCATAAATCATCACGTGACTGCGCACCCCCCCGTCTTGGATCAGGTCAGCTTCGTTCGCCGTGATGAACAGGCCACGCGATGGAATTGCTATGGCCCCTTCTGGGGCAATACCAGACGGGAGCATTTGCGACAGGATTGGTGCACTAGGGTCAGTGACATCATAAACCCCAACCACAGCGGCGCGTTCAGCTAGGATGAAAGCAAAAGGTGTGCCATTAAACAGGGCGAACTCCATACCCTCCGGCTCTGCACCTTTGGCATCCGAGCGTTTGTCGGGGTAATGCCCAAGCTGAACGATGGCATGTTCAAAGCTATTGCCCGCCTCAAAAATTTCAGTGCCGTCTTTGTGGAATATGGTCCAACCACGTGCGCCACCGTTCATATCGCCTTCGTTGGCGATCGCAAAGTGATCAGTGTCGATCCATTGGACACCATCCGGCTCGCGCAGGCGGCCGACTTGGGTTTCGGTGAACAACAACGCGCCGCGTTCATCTGTTGCGTCAATCCCTGTGAGATCAACAGAACCTGCCGAAAAGTGGTTTAGAATTTCGCCTGTGCGGCGCATCACCACGATATGGTTATTCTCTTGCAACGTCACAACGATTTCACCAGCGGCGTTCACATCCACAAACTCGGGCTCGGGGTCGTTGGGGCCGATATCCGCCAAGCCATTTATGTCTATCTGCAACATGCTGTCGCAAACCGGAACATCGTTTTTCAGACTGATCGTAACCACATAGCCGCCCGGCATTTGACCCAGGCCACCGTCGCCCAAATCTTCGTCACGTTCATTTTCAATAGCAACGGCGATAAAGCTGCCGTCAGATGCTGTCGCGAGGCTGTCTGGCTGACCACCCAAATCGCAAACGGCCACTTCTTCTTTTGTTGTCAGATCGTAAGCCTTCAGCATGCCCGAGGGCGCTGTGTAGTTGGGTGATGTGTTCACGCCAGCCATGGCGATGTTGCCCACGACAGACACAGCCGTCGGCTCGCCACCCACATCTATGTTGCCTAATGCAACTGGCGCGGTGGGATCCGTAATGTCGATCATTCCGATCACACCAAGCGGGCTGTCAGAATACACCAATGTCATGCCATCACCTGATACGCTGATGATTTCAGCAGACGATTCCGCAAGAGCATCTTGATTGTTGGCAAAGGTCGCAAAACTGCTAACGCGATTAAAGTTCATTTCCGCCGCAGCATTTGTCGCGGTAAAGGCAATGACCGACGTCAATCCGGTTCGTATAAATGACATTCTGGTTTCCTATTGTGAACGCTGTCGCGCGCAAAGTCGGCCCATTTCATGACGGAGGGATAACAGTTTTATGTCAGCTAGGTAAAAACTCTTATCCATTCGTTTTGAGATCTTGAGCCAACCCATGATTTGGAAATCAAAGCCATCTGACCCTCAACCTTGGAATGGCTCCTGCTGATGTTGGCAGTTTAACCCCCGATTTTGTATCACAATTAATGCCAGCGCCGGTTATTGTGTCGAAAAACCCAACAATTGGGCGATTTCAGCCCTAATCTCGCCCCAGTTCACTGCAATTTTCCACCTAATGGGACATCTACGTCCAGTCTTTTAGGCTGGATACGAGCATGTCAGGGGAAAAACGGGCCATATCAATTGCCAATCGATCTCCTGTGACATGTTCGGATATGTGAAGGGTTACGAGGGAATGAACAGCGAGACGTCAAAAACGGATATGTCACCGATTGTGGCCTGTACCGTCAGTCGCGATGTCCAAAACTTCGATCTACTGATCGAGGACATGGAAGCAACCTTGGGTGAAAACTGGGGTGATCTGGGATTTGCTGACATGATGGTCTTCTTTGAACAACCCGAGGCACAAGCACTCGAATTCATTGCTTTGGCGATCAACGAGACAGACGAACAAAACATGTCTCAACTGGCTGACATCATCACACAAGCCAAGTCGCGAAACATCAAGGTGATCCTTATCGCCGAAGACGTCAGCCCTGCCTCACTTCATTCTTTGCTACGTCAAGGTGCGGATGAATTTGTCCCCTATCCGTTACCTGAGAATGAATTATTCGAAGCCATTGAACGTGTTCGCGCGTCTGAACAAGCAATAACCGAAGCCGCGGCGAACACGGCCTTGCAATCAGGTTCACAAAAGGAAGGGGCCGTGATTGTCATTCATGGTCTCGCAGGTGGCACGGGTGCAACCACGCTGGCCGTTAATCTTGCATATGAGCTTGCCACCCAAGGCAAAAATGAAACCCCGAGTGTTTGCCTGATTGATCTGGATTTACAATTCGGTGCGGTTGCCACTTATCTCGACCTGCCGCGTCGTGAAGTCGTCTACGATCTGTTGTCGGACACTGAGAGCATGGACGATGAAATCTTTGGCCAGTCCCTCCTGACGTTTCAGGACAAAATGCACGTGCTGACAGCGCCGGTCGATATGCTGCCGCTTGATCTCATCTCTCCCGAAGACGTGGATCGTATTTTGGCAATGGCACGCCGCCACTTTGATTATGTTGTCATCGACATGCCCTCGACCTTGGTATCGTGGTCGGAAACGGTCTTGAACGCGGCGCATGTTTACTTCTCCACCTTGGAGTTAGATATGCGATCGGCTCAAAATGCGTTGCGATTAAAACGCGCCCTTCAATCCGAAGATTTGCCGGTTGAGAAGCTGCGATATGTCATGAACCGTGCGCCTAAATTCACAGACTTGTCCGGGAAAAGCAGGATAAAACGCATGGCAGAAAGCCTCGGCATCTCGATTGATGTCCACATGCCCGATGGCGGAAAACCCATTACGCAAGGTGCGGATCATGGGCTCCCACTGGCCCTATCCGCTGCAAAAAACCCGCTACGTCGGGAAATCACCAAATTAGCCGCCTCCATTCATGATTTGAACAACACCAACGTTCAGGCAGCCTGATCTCCTCAAGGAAAACCCGCATGTTCTCTAAGTATAAAAAACAAAAACTAGATGCCACCGCGGCTGCGAATGGGCCAACCTCGAAACCTGAGCCAAAACCGAGCGAACAGGCCCAACCCAGCGCAGTTATCCGCAAGGCCGCCCCCTCTGCCCCGGCCCAAACCGCAAGCGTGGACAAAGAGCGAAAACGTAAGGAGAGGATGGGAGAGATTAAACTTGATCTGCACCGTGTGCTCTTAGACAATCTGAATCTTTCCGCGCTGGAAAACGCATCTGAACAAGATTTACGGCAGGAAATCGGCGCGATTGCCGGCGAACATTTACAAGCCCACAGCATTGTCTTGAACCGCGAAGATCGCCAAACCTTAAATTCCGAACTTTACGATGAAGTGACAGGGTTAGGCCCTCTTGAAACGCTTTTGAAAGACGACACTGTAAACGACATCCTTGTTAACGGTCCCCAACAGATTTTTGTCGAACGCGACGGCAAACTTGAGATCTCCGATGTCACCTTTAAAGACGAACGGCACCTGTTGCGGATCATCGACAAAATCGTTTCCGCCGTTGGTCGGCGTGTCGACGAAAGCAACCCTTATGTTGATGCCCGCCTCAAGGACGGGTCGCGATTTAACGCCATGGTGCCCCCCGTCGCTGTTGACGGAAGTCTGGTCTCCATTCGGAAATTCAAGAAAGACAAACTGGGCATTGATGATCTGGTCAATTTCGGCGCATTCACCGAAGAGATGGCAGCCTATTTGCAGGCCGCCGTCGCGACACGTCTCAACATCATCGTGTCGGGAGGTACCGGGTCGGGCAAGACAACAACACTCAACGCTTTATCCTCCTTTATCGATAACGCCGAACGTATCCTGACCATCGAAGACACAGCCGAGCTACAACTTCAACAAACCCACGTGGGTCGGATGGAAAGCCGCCCTCCCAACGTGGAAGGCAAGGGCGAAGTTTCTCCGCGCGATTGTTTGAAAAACGCACTTCGCATGCGCCCGGACCGCATTATCGTTGGGGAAACGCGCGGTGAAGAAGTCATCGACATGTTGCAGGCAATGAACACGGGGCATGATGGATCAATGACCACGATCCATGCGAACTCTGCACGCGATGGCGTAAGCCGGTTAGAGAACATGATTGCCATGGCCGGTATTGAAATGCCGTTAAAGGCGGTCCGCAGTCAGATTTCTTCGGCTGTAAACCTTATTGTACAGGCCTCTCGTTTACAGGACGGATCCCGCAGAATGACCTCAATCACCGAAATCACCGGCATGGAAGGTGAAGTCATTTCGATGCAGGAAATATTTCGATATCAACGTGTTGGCCTGACGCCAGACAACAAGATTATCGGTCATTTCACAGCAACCGGGGTGCGCAGTGCCTATGCAGAGCGGTTCCGAATGTGGGGTTATGATCTTCCATCTTCGATTTATGAACCCATGGCCGCGCAATAAGGATCAAGAGTATGAGTGCTGAACCCATTATCTATGGCTTGATTTTTGTCGGTGTATTGGCCCTCGTGGAGGGGCTGTATTTGGTGACCTTTGGCAAATCCATTAGCCTGAACAGTCGGGTCAATCGGCGATTGGAAATGCTGGACAAGGGCGATGGACGCGAAGAGGTTCTTGAAAAGCTGCGCAAGGAAATGCAGCAACACATGAAGGCCAAATCCATCCCATTGTATTCGTTGCTCGGAGAAAAGGCCCAAAAAGCCGCGATCGCGTTCACCCCAAGCCAACTCATTATGATCATGGGGCTTTTGGCGGTCGTTGCCTTTTTAGGCCTTACGGTTGGCACAGCGACGTCCTTGGCCGTGCGGGTTGTAATGTCGATCGGGATCGGTGTCGGTGCGGTGTTTTTCTGGGTGTCGAGCAAGGCAAACAAACGCACGGCGATGATCGAAGAGCAACTGCCAGATGCCGTCGAACTGATGGTGCGTTCACTGCGCGTCGGGCATCCTTTTTCTTCTGCTGTGCAGATTGTCTCCAAAGAAGTCCAAGATCCCCTTGCCTCCGAAATGGGCATCATCGCGGATGAAAGTGCCTATGGGCGCGATGTTGGCGACGCACTTAAAGAAATGGCGGAACGCCTCGACATGCAGGATTTGCGGTTTTTAGCTGTTGCCGTGAACATCCAGCAAACATCCGGCGGTAATCTCGCAGAAATCCTTGCTGGCCTCGCCAAAGTGATCCGGGCACGATTTCGGCTGTTTCGTCGGGTCAAAGCCATCACTGCCGAGGCGAAATGGTCCGGCAAATTCCTGTCAGCCTTTCCCATTGTCGCCCTGATTGTCATCAATATCGGTGACCCCAATTACTATGATGACGTGCGCGACCATGCGTATTTTATCCCGGCCTGTTTCCTTGTCGGTATCTTTCTGGCGCTCAACTTATTTGTCATGCGCATTCTAACCGACATCAAGGTCTGAGGAGCACCGCACATGGAATTATTGACTTCATTTAACGCTTTGCTGATTGAACACCTGGGTCCATTGGGGCCGATGATCTTGCTGGGGTCCTTGGGTGTTATTATGGTCGCCCTCACCCTTGTGATCATGCTCGCGCAACCCGAAGACCCAATGGCCAAACTTAAACGCCAAGTACAAGACCCATCGGGCAAAGCGCCTACAGAGCAGTTGCGCCAAGGGGAACGCAACGAGCAATTACAAAAGTTTGCATCCTTTTTAGAACCCCAAGACGTGGCTGAACTCAGTGCACGGCAATTGATGTTACGCCAAGCAGGATACCAAAGCCAGGACGCTGTACGGTTTTTCCACTTTGCGCAATTTGCCTTGGGGATTGCCGGTCTCATTCTCGCTTTTGTCTATTTAAATGTTCTGGGCGGCGGTGAGGGTTTCAGCACCCAAAAGATGATGATTTACACAATCATACCGGGCGCTATCGGCTATTATCTCCCCAGCTACTGGGTGCGACGTCGCGTGGACACGCGCAAGGAAGAGATCACCCAAGGGTTCCCCGACAGCTTAGATATGATGCTGGTCTGCGTCGAAGCTGGACAATCGCTTGACCAAAGCATCGTTCGGGTGGCCGGGGAATTGCATGCCTCCTATCCCGCGCTTGCGCAGGAATTCGATGTCGTTGCGCAAGAAATGAAAGCTGGTAAGGATAAATCGACCGTTCTTCTCGATTTTGGTGAGCGTTGCGGCGTCCAAGACGTTTCCTCATTTGTCACCGTGCTGAACCAATCACAGCAATTCGGGACATCAATTGCCGAAGCGCTGCGTGTTTATGCCAGTGAAATGCGAGACAAACGCGTCATGCGCGCCGAAGAGGCCGCAAATAAGTTGCCAACCAAGATGACGCTTGCAACAATGATGTTGACCGTTCCGCCTTTGCTCATCATTCTGGTGGGACCCTCGGTTCACGGCATCACTCAATTGGGGAATTTAGGCGTAGGACAATGACGACGGCACATCGCTGGGCTGATAAACTTTTTCTCTTTGCATTGATTTTCTGTGGGTTAACAGCGTGCTTTGGCACGGATAGTAACGCAATACCAAAAGGGCAATTAACAGCGCCCGGTCTGGATGTGCGCGCGCAAGCAAACAACGAAGGTGTGGACGCAGTCGAGGTCGGTCATCGCTTGATCGCTGCGAAAGAATACGAACTCGCCATCAGGTCCTTTAATCGCGCCGCCCTTGAACGTGGCCAACTAGACGCAGAAACGCTGTCCGGCTTGGGAACAGCAAACCTGCAACTTGGCCGATTAGGTCAGGCAGAAAAGCAATTGAAACTGGCTATTAATCAAGAAGGTGCGCAACCGGTAGATTATAATAACTACGCCGTTTTATTGATGGAACAGGGGAAAACAAACGAAGCCGTACGGTATTTTCGCCGTGGCTTTGCCCTAAGCAATGGCGAAAACATCGCAATCCGAGACAATTTAAGCTTAGCGCTCGCAAAATTGGAAAAATCTGCTACAACCGAAACAAGAAAAAAAAGCGATTATAAATTGGTGCGCCGCGGAAGCAGTGATTTTCTGATCCGCCCGACACCATAATCGAGGCACGAGCAGTAAAAGGACGCACAAATGCGCCACCCTATTCTTTTTTCAGCCTGTATTGCAGGTGCCGTTGTCCTTGCGGGCTGCGCACAACAACCTTCCGATGAAGAAACTGTTGAACGCGCATTTCAAGACGTAAACGTCGTGGATGAAACCAATCTCTCGGACGTTATGCTGACAGTTGCGGATCCAAACGAAGCTGTTTCATACTTTAATCGCACCTTAAAAAGCGATCCTGATCGCATCGATATTCAGCGTGGCCTCGCCAGTTCTTTGGTGCGCGCCAAACGGTTTACAGAAGCAGCACCAGCCTGGAAACGCGTCACCGAAATGAAAGGAACGGTCAGCGAAGACACAGTACAATATGCTGATACGCTCATTCGCAGCGGCGATTGGGAAAAGGCCGAAGACGTGCTGGACACCGTACCGCCAACACATGAAACCTTCACCCGGTATCGGCTAGAAGCCATAATTGCGGATTCCAACAAGGAATGGAAAAAAGCCGATAGTTTTTATGAAACCTCGGTTGGGCTGACGGCGAACACAGCTGGTGTTTTTAACAACTGGGGGTATTCGAAATTGTCGCGCGGGGATTACAGAGGTGCCGAGCAGCTTTTTGGCGACGCAATCCGGCAAGACAGCAGCTTGTTCACTGCAAAGAATAATCTCGTTCTAGCCCGCAGTGCCCAGCGTAAATACACACTGCCCGTGGTGCCGATGGACCAAACAGAACGCGCACAGCTGTTGCACACCATGGGTCTGTCCGCCATCAAACAAGGGGATGTCCAGACCGGCAAAAGCGCGCTGCGTGAAGCCGTGGAAACCCATCCGCAGCATTTTGAAGCGGCCGCGCGTGCGTTGGAAGCGCTCGAGTCAAGCGGCTGATACAGCATGGCACTGGACATGTCTGCATCTGCGGCAATCTGGTTTTTGCCCTTCGTTTTGCCAATTTGCCTGCATGTTGCCTATACTGATCTTGCCCGCATGAAGATCACGAACAAGGCGGTTCTGGCGTTGGGCGCAGTCTATCTGTTTCTGGGACCGTTGGTCTTGCCTTCCTTTGATATCTATCTCTGGGGGTTTGCCCATTTCGCCATCGTCCTCCTGGCAGGGTTTGTTCTTAACGCGGTGGGCATCATGGGGGCTGGGGATGCAAAATTTCTGGCTTTTGCTGCGCCTTATGTCCGCGTGGCAGATGTGTCAGAGGTCTTTGTTATCTTGACGGTCGTAACAGCAGCGGCCCTGATCACACATCGAGCCATTCGCATCAGCCCATTGCGCGAATTTGCGCCAAACTGGGAAAGCTGGACCGCGGGTAAACGTTTTCCTTTGGGCTTGGCGCTTGGGCCCTCTTTTATCCTGTATTTGGCCCTGGCTGTCCTAAATGGCGCCTGAATTACGCCACTTTCCATTGTTACTGATCTAGAAACGACGCGAATGCGTTCGTCAGTTCAGCAGCACTGAGGCAAACTATGAACATGCAGACCGGCCCCGTGATGGCCCCTCCCGCCCCGTCGACCTTGGCGGATATGAAACTATCGACCGTCATGATGCGCGATATAATCCTGAAAACCATGTTTCGCAAAAACGTGGATATGGTCAGCGAGTTGAGCGAAACTGTTTGTCTGCCAATCCCTGTAACACAGGAATTGGTGGATCTTGCCCGCTCTCAAAGCCTGCTTGAAGCCACGGGAACCCTCAACGC
Organism: Roseobacter sp.; assembly: GCA_039983935.1. Taxonomy (GTDB): domain Bacteria; phylum Pseudomonadota; class Alphaproteobacteria; order Rhodobacterales; family Rhodobacteraceae; genus Roseobacter. Next base: position 47,970 of record JBDWVP010000052.1, read on the forward strand.
AAACAATGGCAACGAAATGGGCTACCAACTCACCGACCAAGGGAAAGCCCGCGCGCTGGATGCCTTGGCGCAATCCGAATATTTTGGGGCCATGCCAGTGCCTCTTGAGGTCTACCGCGAACAAGTCAAACGTCAATCCATTCGCAACGTGCAAATCACCCGAGATCAGTTGGTCGGAGCCATGGGTCACCTTGTGCTGCCAGATGATTTGCTTGATCAGCTAGGGCCATCAGTCTCTGCGGGGCGTTCGATCCTGATGTATGGCCCCCCCGGCAATGGTAAATCCTCGATTTCCAACGGTATTCGCGATGCACTCGGCGATAACGTCTACGTGCCGCGCGCGATCGAATATGCCGGGCAAGTGATTACGGTCTATGATCCCATCGTCCATGTTTTTGCGCCCGAAGAAACAGAGGACCCGAACGCTCTACGGCGCAAAACGCGATTTGATAAACGCTATGTCAAATGTGAACGCCCGACAGTGATCACAGGTGGGGAGCTGTCTTTGGACATGTTGGATTTGGTCTATAACCCCACAGCACGCACGTATCAGGCCCCGTTACAGCTGAAATCAACCGGCGGTATATTCATCGTGGATGACCTTGGGCGACAGGCAGAACCCCCACAATCGCTGGTAAACCGTTGGATCGTTCCGCTGGAAGAAGGCAAAGATATCCTCGCCTTGCAATCGGGTGAAAAATTCGAAGTTCCTTTTGACACCCTGGTTATTTTCTCTACGAACTTTCACCCCAACGAAATATTTGACACAGCCGCGCTGAGACGGATCTTTTTCAAAATCAAAATCGATGGTCCAGATCAGGAAAACTTCCTGAAAATCTTTGCCATGGTCGCGAAAAAGAAAAAGATGCCGCTGGATGAAGCCACATTGGTGCATCTCCTCAAGGTTAAATACCCCGAGATCGACAACACTTATGCCAATTATCAGCCAGTCTTTTTAATCGATCAAATGATAGCGATCTGCGAATTTGAGGGCATCCCCTACCAAATGCGACCAGACCTGCTGGACCGTGCCTGGGCCAACATGTTTGTTAAGGACGAAAAGATCGTGAAATAGGCCTTCGTGTTCTCACGGAGGTCACTTGCGGAGCAACCGTGTGGTGCGTTCGCCATTAAAAATGGCCAAGCCGCGCAAGAAGGGGCATTCAATTACTGGTCTCTGGCACGCACTGGGTTAAACTCTCAGGGATGCATACTCCTCTTCCTATAATCCGCAATTGGTTCACTTCAAAAGGTTGGCGCATTCACCCGCACCAACAAGAAATGTTGGATCGCAGTGATGACGCAGCTCTTTTATTGATTGCACCGACAGGTGGCGGAAAAACACTGTCCGGATTTCTGCCGACGCTGACAGATTTGGCGCAACATCCCTGTGACGGTCTGCACACCCTTTATATCTCGCCACTCAAGGCGCTGGCGAGTGATGTGAAACGCAACCTCACAACCCCGGTGACGGAAATGGGTCTGCAAATCCGGGTAGAAGATCGAACCGGCGACACGCCCTCCAGCCGCAAAAGACGTCAACGGGCTGATCCTCCTCATATCTTGCTGACCACGCCAGAAAGTCTGGCCTTATTGATCAGCTACGAAGACGCGCCACGTGTGTTTAACGGTCTCAAACGCGTGGTTATTGACGAAATCCATGCACTGGCCGATTCGAAACGTGGCGATCAACTCATGTTGGCGCTTGCGCGGCTGCAACATCTTTGCCCTGATCTGAAACGCGTTGGTCTGTCAGCAACGGTTGAGGACCCAGATGCGATCGCGCATCAATTGGCACGCCACCCAGACCCTTGCGCAATCCTTACAGCCGATCCTGGCCCTGCCCCGGACATAACCATGTTGCACACCAATGAACCGCCCCCGTGGTCAGGTGGGAACGCGGCCTATTCGATCCCTGCTGTGTTGGCCCAAATCAAGGCGCATAAGACGACGTTGATCTTTCACAACACCCGCGCACAAGCCGAGATCTTTTTCCATAATTTATGGTTGGCAAATGAGGATGGCTTACCCATCGCCATTCATCATGGATCGCTGGATCGGCAGCAACGTGAAAAAGTAGAAGCCGCAATGATACGTGGCGACCTGCGCGCCATTGTCTGCACTGGCACGCTCGACCTGGGGATCGACTGGGGGGATGTTGATCTGGTCATTCAGATCGGTGCACCCAAAAACGTCAAACGTCTTGTGCAACGGATCGGGCGGGCTAACCACCAATATAATGCCCCCTCAAAAGCCCTCTTGGTGCCTGCCAATCGATTTGAAGTTGTCGAGTGTCATGCGGCCCTTGAAGCGGTGCATCTTGGGCAATTGGACGGCGACCCCAAGGGCCCCGGGCCACGGGATGTTTTGTGTCAGCATATCCTGATCACCGCCTGTGCAGGTCCGTTTGATGCAGACATCCTATACGCGGAAATCCTGACCGTTGGGGCCTATACCAGCCTAACCCGAGCCGCATTTAATGCCTGTTTGGATTTTTGCGCGACAGGTGGTTATGCGCTCAAGGCCTATGACCAATGGCAACGATTGCTGCAGCGCCCTGACGGGTTTTGGCAGTTGCGAGACCCACGGGCCGCGCAAAAAATACGGATGAATATCGGCACTATTCAAGACACAGATACTTTAAAAGTGCGCTTAAAACGCAGCCGGGGCGGCAAGCCACTTGGGGAAATTGAGGAAGGATTTGCCGCAAGCTTGACCAAAGGGGATACGTTTTTAATCGGCGGTCAAATCGTGCGGTATGAAGGGTTGCGCGAGATGACGGTCGAAGTATCACGCAACGCTGCCAAAAAGCCCAAGGTTGCAACATTTTCCGGGACAAAATTCGCAACCTCCACGCAACTGAGTGCACGCATTGTGGAAATCTTCCAACAAGATAGTTGGCCCGACCTCCCCGCACACACAGCTGATTGGTTGAAATTACAACGTGAGTGCAGCCAATTGCCCGAACCCGGGCGATTGTTAATCGAGAGTTTTCCGCATGACGGGCGTGAACAAACTGTATTTTATGGCTTTGCCGGGCGGAATGCGCAGCAAACATTGGGGTTGATCCTCAGCAAACGGATGGAAGACATGGGGTTAAATCCCTTAGGCTTTGTTGCCACGGACTATGCAACGCTCATTTGGGGGCTTGATACCTTGCATGACCCGGCCCCACTGTTTGATGTGACTGCGTTAGAGGATGGGTTGGACACATGGCTGGCCGGAAATGCCGTTATGAAACGCACCTTCCGCGCCAGTGCCACCATTGCCGGCCTGATCCAACGCAATACCCCACAGGTGCGCAAATCTGGTCGGCAGGCCACGTTTAGCTCTGACATTTTGTACGACACCTTACTAAAATACGACCCCGAGCATTTATTGTTGGACATCACCCACGAAGAAGCACTGCGCGGGTTGGTCGATTTTGGCCGCATCCGGGAAATGGCACACCGGATTGCCGGGCGGATCGATCACCGTGTTCTTTCACGGGTCAGCCCGCTCGCCGCGCCTTTGTTTTTGGAGATGGGTCGCGTCCCTGTAAAAGGCTCGGCGGAAGAAACGCTCTTGGCTCGGGAAGCAGCACGGCTGATGGAGAGCGCCGGGCTTGCCTCAATCTCCCCTGCGGACAAACCGTGACATCAAAATTGCGCTGACGGTAAAGCCTTGCCATCCAGAGCGAAACACGAAATGGACAAACCATGAACTGTTTTGACTTTTCATTTCAACAGGCCGCCCTACGAGCGATGCCCTCTGGGGCCCTTTGGTGGCCAGATGCAAACATTCTCTGTGTCTCGGATTTACATCTTGGGAAATCAGAACGCGTTGGACGCCGTGCCGGGCTTTCCCTGCCGCCTTATGAAACACAAGATACGCTGGCACGGTTGGAAAGCGATCTGGAAAAAACAAACGCCCGCATTGTGATTTGTCTGGGTGACAGTTTCGATGACCTGAGCGCTGCCAACAGCCTGCCAGACCCAGATCGTCTTTGGATCGCGCGGCTTCAGGCCGGGCGGCGATGGATTTGGATCGAAGGCAACCACGATCCGGGCCCAGTAGAATTTGGCGGCGAACATCTGCAGCAGACCGTTTTTGACACCTTGACGTTTCGACATATTGCCCAAGAAACGGCGATTGGGGAAGTTTCTGGCCATTTCCATCCAAAAGCACGGATAGCGTTGCGCGGCAGAGCGATTACCCGACCGGCGTTTCTATTTGATGAGGACCGTTTGATCCTGCCCGCTTATGGAACCTACACCGGAGGTCTGCAGACAGATCACCCAGCTCTCACCCACTTGATGCGCCCGAATGCGCTTGCCATTCTGACGGGACCAGTACCCACCTGCATCCCAATGCCCAGATAGGAGCCCAAGGACATGGATCGCGCAATTCGCAATCGCATTGAACATAGCTTTGCTTCGCAAAGTATGATGACAACCTTTGGAGCCAAGCTGACCCATATCGCCCGGGACAGCGTTCACATAACGGCCCCTATTTTGCCCGGAAGCCTTCAGCAACAGGGCTTCGGTCACGCAGGGTTGACGTTTTCCATCGGAGACAGCGCAGCCGGTTATGCAGCGCTATCCACTTTGTCGTTAGAAAACGAAGTCGTCACAGCTGAGATGAAGATAAACCTGTTGGCCCCCGCACGCGGCGATTACCTGATTGCCAAGGGCCGGGTTCTCAAGCCTGGCCGCCGGTTGGTCGTTGTCGCCTGTGACGTATTCGCCTGCAGCGGCGCACAAGAAATCCTGATCGCCGCCTTGCAAGGCACAATGGTTCCGGTCGCGGTCTAAGCTGTCAAACCTTGCGGTTCAGCCAAGCCATTTGCCCGGCAACACGCGGTTACTGTGTTGGCCAGCAAACAGGCGATGGTCATAGGTCCAACCCCGCCCGGCACCGGCGTGATCGCCCCTGCAACAGCCGCGCAGCTGTCAAAATCAGCATCCCCGACAAGACGCGTTTTGCCCGGACCCTTTTCCGGCGCATCCAGCCTGTTGATACCAACGTCAATCACCGTAGCACCCGGTTTGATCCAATCACCTGGCACCATTTCGGGCCGCCCAACAGCCGCCACGACAATATCCGCGCGGCGAACAACATCCGGTAGATCCTTTGTTCGACTATGGGCAATCGTGACAGTGCAACTGTCTCCCAACAACAGCTGGGCCATCGGTTTTCCAACGATGTTTGAACGCCCGATCACCACCGCATCTAGACCAGACAGCGATCCATGATGTTCCCGAAGCATCATCAAGCACCCTAGTGGCGTACAAGGCACCATGCTTTTTTGCCCAGTGCCCAAAAGGCCAACATTAGAAATGTGAAATCCATCGACGTCTTTTTCCGGCGAAACCGAATTGATCACCAAGTCCTCATTGAGATGTTTCGGCAAAGGAAGCTGCACCAGAATGCCATGGATTTCAGGATCCTTGTTGAGCTGATCAATAACAGCCAGCAAATCTGCCTCAGAGGTGTCTGCGTCAAGCTTGTGCTCAACCGACTTCATGCCGACTTCCAGCGTTTGCTTGCCTTTAGAGCGGACATACACCTGAGATGCGGGATCTTCTCCAACAAGCACCACCGCGAGGCCAGGCGTAATATTGTGACCCGTTTTGAGCTGGGTCACATGTTCGGCCACCTGCGCGCGCACTTTTGCTGCAAAAGTTTTCCCATCAATCAGAGTTGCTGGCATATTTATCTTCCTATTCCCTTACAAAGTTCACTCTATGGGCCCAGTCCTCACCATCGCTGACGATCAGTTCGTCAAAGGCCATGAGCTGTAATAAATCGTAAAACGTGACCAGATACTGCAAGTCTTCTTGACGGAAGAAACCGCCCTTTCGCACACTTACTGTTAATTGCGCCAAAATGGCTCGGGCCCGATATTTCGATGAGAAAACTTCGTCATCAAGGGCCACGAGGATTAAGGTTTTCGCATCAGACCCTTTTGTGAAAAACACAAACCGTGGGCTTTCTGGGGCGCTCAACTGCGCCGATGTCAGCACATTTACAAAGTCGATGCGCACGGCTTTGTTTGCACCTTGTGAACTGCGTACAACGCGATCAAATGTTTCTTCGGTTTCTACTTGAGGGTAATAGTAACCCTCGTACCGATCATCCTGTGCCCAAGCCTGTCCGGCAAAAAACACGCTCACAACCATCGCAAAAAATCTGTTCATAACATATTCCTTTCAAAGGTCATGGTAGGACGACCCGCAAGGGCAAGTAAAATCACCCTTGCGTAACCTAAATGATGTCCCGGAGGTTTAAAACAGCCCTTCAACATCCCCGTCCGCATTCAATTTGATTGCTTCTGCTGACGGCACACGCGGGAGACCCGGCATGGTCATGATCTCACCACAGACAACAACGATGAAACCCGCACCAGCGCTCAAACGCACCTCACGCACAGGGACTGAAAATCCGGTCGGTGCGCCCCGGCGATCCGGGTCAGTGGTAAAACTATATTGCGTTTTTGCCATACAGACCGGGAGGTTTCCGTATCCTTGATCTTCCCAATCTTTCAATTGGTTACGCAGTTTTTGATCGATCAAAACATCGTCGGCTCGATAAATCCGCTTGGCAATCGTGTCGATCTTGTCAAACAGACTCATATCGTCCGGGTAGATCGGCGCAAAATCACCCATATCCGCATCGGCAATTTCTGCAACACGGGTTGCAAGAGGTGCCGATCCTTCGGATCCTAACTCCCAATGGCGTGACAGAATGGCCTCGGAACCATGTTCTGCTACATACTCTTTGATGGCTGCGACTTCTGCGTCCGTGTCTGTAACAAAGTGGTTGATTGCCACAACGACCGGCACACCAAATGACTTCAGGTTTTCGATGTGACGGCCAAGGTTGGGGCACCCTGCCTTAACAGCTGCGACGTTTTCCGCGCCCAAATCAGCCTTGGCAACTCCGCCGTTCATTTTCATTGCACGCACCGTCGCCACACAAACGACCACAGAGGGGGATAATCCCGCCTTGCGACATTTAATGTTGAGGAATTTTTCCGCCCCAAGGTCAGCGCCGAATCCAGCCTCGGTCACGACGTAATCCGCCAGTTTTAACGCCGTAGAAGTCGCAATCACCGAGTTACACCCATGCGCGATATTTGCAAATGGGCCGCCATGCACAAAGGCCGGATTGTTTTCCAACGTTTGAACAAGGTTCGGTTGCATCGCGTCCTTCAAAAGCACGGTCATTGCGCCATCGGCTTTGATATCGCGTGCAAACACGGGCGAGCGATCCCGACGATACGCAACAATCATATCGCCCAATCTTTTTTGCAGATCCGTCAGGTTTTTAGACAAACATAAAATCGCCATAACTTCAGAAGCCACGGTAATGTCAAAACCTGCTTCGCGCGGGAAACCATTTGCGACACCACCAAGGCTAGCCGTGATCTGGCGCAACGCACGGTCATTCATGTCAACCACGCGACGCCACACAACGCGGCGCGTATCGATTTCCAGCGAATTCCCCCAGTAGATGTGGTTATCGATCATGGCAGACAGCAGGGAGTGCGCTGAAGTGATCGCGTGGAAATCACCTGTAAAATGCAGGTTCATTTCTTCCATCGGCACAACCTGCGCAAAACCGCCCCCAGCAGCGCCGCCTTTCATCCCAAAGTTAGGACCGAGCGAGGCTTCACGGATGCAGACAGCAGCGTTCTTGCCGATGCGGTTCAGGCCATCGCCCAATCCGACAGTGGTTGTTGTTTTCCCTTCGCCCGCGGGGGTCGGGTTTATCGCGGTGACAAGGATCAGTTTGCCGTCTTTGTTGCCTTGGACAGAATTGATGAAACTCTGGGAGACTTTTGCTTTGTCATGGCCATAGGGCAAAAGGTCATCACTGGTAATACCAAGTTTTGCGCCGATTTCCTGAATGGGCAATTTGCTTGCGTCGCGCGCAATTTCGATATCAGTCTTGTAGGCCATGAAATACTCCCTTGAGCTTGTCGCGATGACATTGTTCCTAGGGGTGCATACCGTGGCGCACCAATGGAATAGAGTAGCATTTCCGACATTTTCGCACCGTGATGCGGCGAAGAGTGCCTAATCGTTTCTTTTCGGAAACGAATGTCACCCCCCTGCTTGTTTTGAATGTGCCCAAGCAGGCTGATCTGGGATATGCAGTCGGCAGTCGTCTCCCACCGCGATTGCTCCTTCCCGTTCCACCCAAGCCGTCACGCCACGTCGATCTTTGGCCGCTGGTTTAAATTTAGCGCCAAAACCTGAGCGGTTTTTTTCTATCTCGCGTCCGGGAAAGATGCAGGGGCGGTTTTCCATATCAATGACGACGCTTGCACCGCTGGGCATTTGTAATCGTGAGGACGGAGGCACATGGCTAAAATCACCAATCCCTTGGACGACCATAGACGCCCCCAACCATGCAGGGTCCAAAGCGTCCAGCCCCATGTCCAAGGCGATCTCGTCCAACTCTTCCTGAGACAGGATCGACAGTTGCCGCACATTTCGGATTTCAGTGCCCTTGGGGTACTGTGCTTGGGTACGTGAACACGCTGGGCGCGTTAGCCCTCCGTGGCATTCCCCCTCAATGCCTTCAAATCTCAGATCGGCCGCGTCCAAGGCTTCAGCCCTTAACGTAGTTTCAGAGTCGATCACACGTCCAATCCAGACGACACGGCCAGTAAACTCGGTTGGCATTAAGGCGGGCATATTTCCTCCAGAACTGTATTACACTTTTACCCTGCCTATGCCTCGGCAAAAAGAAAAGGCCCCGCAAACGCGAGGCCTATGACATTTTGTTAGCGGACCATCAGGACCCGTGATCAAACTGACGGTTCTGGTTCCATTCCACCTTCAGAGGGCGGTTTTTTCTTGGCTTTGACCTTCGCCTTGGGGATGCCCGTGACGCTGGGTGCCGAACCGCTGTCAGGCTTGTCGCCTTCATCGGCTGGCGGCACAGGTGGTTCACCATTCATCACGCGTTTGATCTCTTCACCGGTCAGGGTTTCGTATTCCAGCAACCCTTGTGCCAGACGTTCGAATTCCTGTTCGTTTTCGGTGATGATTTTCATAGCCCACTCATAGCCATCCTGAATGAACAACTGAACTTCTTCTTCGATCAGCTCTTTGGTGTTGGCAGAGACTGAGAACCCTGCGGTGTTCCCCTGATATCCTTGCGCTGCCTCAGAATAGTCAATGTTTCCAACTTTGTCCGACATGCCCCATTGCAGCACCATCGCACGCGCCAATCCGGAGGCCTGCATAATGTCGCCTGCTGGTCCGTTAGATACAGATTCCGGTCCGTATTTATGGATCTCAGCGGCCTTACCGGCCATCGTCATTGCCAAACGCTGGTGGCATTCGTCTTTGAACATGTTCAGACGATCCATTTCAGGCAGGCTCATCACCATCCCCAAAGCGCCACCGCGTGGGATGATAGTCGCCTTATACACCGGGTCACATTTTGGCAGTTTAATACCGACCAACGCGTGTCCGGCTTCGTGATAGGCTGTCATTTCTTTTTGTGCATCGGTCATGACCATTGATCGGCGTTCAGCGCCCATCATGATCTTGTCTTTTGCCTGTTCGAAATCCAACATCGCCACAAAGCGACGTCCGATACGTGCAGCGCCCAATGCCGCTTCGTTAACGAGGTTCGCAAGATCCGCACCCGAGAAGCCCGGCGTCCCACGCGCAATGATGCGCAGGTCGACATCTGGCCCCAATGGCGTTTTGCGCGCGTGCACACCCAAGATTTTCTCACGCCCTTTGATGTCGGGATTGCCGACAGTCACCTGACGGTCAAAACGTCCGGGGCGCAACAGCGCAGGGTCCAACACATCTTTACGGTTTGTAGCGGCGATGATGATCACGCCCTCGTTGGCCTCAAAACCGTCCATTTCGACAAGCAGTTGGTTCAACGTTTGCTCTCGTTCGTCATTTCCGCCCCCATAGCCAGCGCCACGGTGACGTCCAACGGCGTCGATTTCATCGATGAAAACAATGCAAGGCGCATTCTTTTTTGCCTGCTCGAACATGTCGCGCACACGCGATGCACCAACACCCACGAACATCTCGACAAAATCGGAACCGGAGATCGTGAAGAACGGCACGCCCGCTTCTCCAGCGATGGCCCGCGCAAGCAGCGTTTTACCCGTACCGGGAGGGCCCTCTAACAAGGCACCTTTGGGGATTTGCCCACCTAAACGGCTGAATTTTTGCGGATTGCGCAGAAACTCGACAATTTCTTCTAGCTCTTCCTTCGCTTCGTCGATACCGGCAACGTCGTCAAATGTGACGCGACCATGTTTTTCGGTCAGCATCTTGGCTTTGGATTTTCCAAACCCCATCGCGCCGCCTTTGCCGCCACCTTGCATTCGGTTCATGAAATAGACCCAAACGCCGATCAACAATAAGAAAGGTAGGAGAGACATTAGGAAGGTCTGGAACCCAGATTGCTGTTGTTGCTCAGCACGCAAAGGTACGTCATTTTCGATCAATAGCCCGGTAACTTCTGCGTCGCTGGGTATGATTGTTACGTAGTCGCTGCCGTCCGCCTGACGGAACCGCACTTGCTCGCCATCCAGCGTCACATTGCTCACGTCTCCGGATTCGACAGAATCAACAAAGTCCGAATAGCTGACTTCACGACTTTGCATCGTGCTGCCGGAACCGCTGAACAGGTTGAAAAGCGCCAGAACAAGTAAAAATAGTACAACCCAGAAGGCGATGTTGCGTGCGTTACCCAAGGAAAGTCTCCCAAAACTTGATGTGGCGTCTATCCACATGATACCGCCACCTCCTCTAAGATAGACACTCCACGCGAAGGTTCAATGCGAGATTAGCGTATCAAAATAAGAAGTTTCACCTTTTTGCAGGTTTACACACCAATTTTCAGGCTTTCCAGCATGGGGAGCGGCTATAAGTTGATCATCTTTCCATACCGCAGGAGAGGCCAAAAGCAGCGCGCGCGGCAACTTAGTGTCCCGCCAATCGCTGCATGCCCCTAACCCCGCTTCGCCCAACGCCGCAATATGCACCGCCGGGTCATCTTCTGGTCCGATCACCTGCCAGCGATCATCCCACAGGCTGCCGGGTGGAGATTTCAGATGCCGAACCGCGTTAAATTCGCGATGGACCCATAGTGTTTTGTCCTTGCGCGCCAGCACACAGCCTTCCAATGTCGTGCGTTTGCCCTGCTGCACAGCCTGCAGCGCCGTTTCTATCGATTTGTGGCGTGGGGCGTAAACCGTTCCTGCGATCCACTTTAACCCCGCGATAAGTAGGCGTCTGGATATCTCCTCTGGAAGAGCCGAAAAAACATCCCAATTTATGGACAACCCACCGGCCTTTACTCTGACACAATTTTTTGCTGCTGCTTCAGTTTGATGCTCCAGCGCCCGGCGTACGGATTGCATTTTCCCGGCTACGTGCCCGAGCACTGCCCGATCGATGCCTAAAACAGACAATTGATCCAATATCTGACGGGTTTTAATCCGCTCGTATCGGGCGTCTTCGTTTGAGGGGTCCTCCGCCCATGTTTCAGAATGAGACCGTAAATAGTCGCGCAATTCGGCGCGGCTGACGTTCAACAATGGGCGAATCCATAAAATGCCGTCTTGCCTGCGGGTCGGGGCCATCGCGCTGAGACCATCCACCCCAGCCCCACGTGCCAGGCGCATCAAGACCGTTTCCGCCTGATCGTCCTGCGTGTGCCCCAAAGCGATAGTGTCGATGTCGTTCTCTTTTGCCCAAGCTGTCATCAACGCGTATCGGGCTTGTCGCGCTGCATTTTGTACATTTCCAGCGCCGTCCCATCCCTGCCAAACCAGCAGTTGATGCACAATACCCAGTTCAACGCAGCGTTTCGCAACTGTTTCGGCTTCCTCCCGCGCCTCTGTACGCAGTCCGTGATCGACGGTCAGGCAAATCAATTCAATGCCGCGGTCACCGCAAATCTGATGCAGTAATCGCAACAGTGCAAGTGAGTCCCCGCCCCCCGACACTGCCACACCCAAGCGTTTTGCACCGCCCGTTGGCAGTCTTGCGGCGACATGAGCGATCAATTCAGACATGACGCCTAAGGACAAGACAACGCGCGCTTGGCTTCATCCGCTTGAGCGGCAGCTGGATTGCCCGGAAATCTGATTCCAACTTCGGATAGGGTCACACAAGCCTCGGTGACTTGGTTCAATGCCCCCAAAGAGCGCCCAAGGCGAAACAAGGATTGCGGTGCCACGGGGCCTTCAGGGTCGAGACTAAAACTATTCAGATAAGCACGGGCAGCTTCACGTTGATCTCCCAATGCTTCGAGAGCTTCGCCACGTCCAAGATCTGCACCCGCTGCAAGCGGCCCGCCCGGATAGTTTAGTGAAAACGCGGCGAACTGATCGGCCGCATCGCTATATCGTTCCTCGGCCAAGGCGGCCTGAGCTGCCTTGAAATCATCTTCCTCGCCGACAGCAAGCTGAGAACCTCCTGCAAGGTCCTCTGTCTGCGGCGCTGCGGGTTGTGGTGCAGAACCGCCGGTTGTGTTGATGGCAGTACCTGTGTCCCCACCAAGCGTCGTGGTTTCACCCAAGCTGCCGATGTCGCCGCCTTCAAGTTCAACGAGACGAAATTCCAAATCGCCGATCCTGTTGGTTCCATCCTCAACAATGCGATTTACCCGGAAATCCAGCTGTTCGGTTTGCGACGTTAAACGTTGCAACTCGCTTTCCATCGCGTTTAATCGATCGAGCGTCGTGTCGCCCGCTGTCGCCACAGAGGGCCCCCCGGTTGTGGAAAGTTCGCGCTTCAAACGCTGCATTTCGACATAGAGAACGGTCAACTCCTGCCGAATATCCGCCAAAGTTGCGGCATTCTGTGCTGTGGCGTTCACTGGCCACAGCATCAGATAACACGCGAAGGTTCCTACCAGAAAACGCATCAGATCACCCAGATAAGCCAGCGGCTAAAACGGTCACCGCGCGGCGGTTCTTGGCATAGCAGGTTTCATCGCTGCAAATTTCCAAGGGACGTTCTTTGCCATAACTGACAGTGGTCAGCCGGTTCCCGGCCACCCCGCGCGAAATCAGATATTCGCGCGCCGCACTGGCGCGGCGTGCGCCCAAAGCCACGTTGTATTCGCGCGTTCCCTGCTCATCTGCGTGGCCTTCGATAACGGCTGTAAAATCGGTGTTTGCCAACAACCATGCCGCCTGACTGTCTAACGTGACGCGTCCGCCATCATTTACCGCAGACTCGTTCACTGCAAATAACACCCGATCGCCAACCGTTTCATTGAAATACGCTGTGGATCTGGGATCATTTACGCTGCCTGCGATGACCGTGCCACTGCCAACCCCCGTACCGGCACCGCCCGCTCCCCCAGAGCCATCCGCACCAAAACGCGCGGGGTTCGTACAGGCGGCCAATGCCAATCCGGCGACCAAAAGAAGGGTCATTTTTGTCAGTTTCATGCTCTCTGCCTCAATCATTTATTTTGCTTTTTGTTGTTCTCAGTTTATCACATCGTGTGTTTCATGCAAACATGTCACACATGTGGGTCATTTTTGGAGCGGCGACCACGAAGGGTCAGAGCCGCCATCAGTGGTCCGTACAGGACGTAAATTACGCCCGGTGATATCTACCGAGTACAGCGTCGAGCGCCCCTGCGCCCCTTGCGTTTCCCGGCTAAACATAATGACACGGCCATTTGGTGCCCATGACGGGCCTTCATCCAAGAAGGACGCGGTTAACAGGCGTTCTTCGGAGCCATCAAGACGAATGACACCAATGTGGAACCGTCCTGCATTTTGTTTGGTAAAGGCAATCAAATCCCCACGTGGCGACCAAACAGGGGTGCCATAGCGACCGGGTCCAAAAGAAATCCGTCGCGCTTCGCCACCCCGCGCGCTCATCACATACAATTGTTGAGAGCCGGACCGATCGCTTTCAAACACGATCTGTGATCCGTCGGGGGAATAGCTAGGGGCCGTCTCAATCGAAGGTGCAGAGGTCAATCTGCGAACATCCCCACCATTAACATTCATGGTGTAGATATCCGTGTTGCCACCGTCGCTGATGGAATAGACAATCGTTTGCCCATCAGGGGCGAACCGCGGTGAAAAACTCATTGCATCTGTTTGATTTCCTAACCCACGGCGTTGCGCGTTGGCCACATCCAACACGTAGATGCGCGGAAATCCGGTCTCATAGCTGGTGTAAAGCACGCGCCGCCCATCCGGAGAAAATCGCGGGGCCAGAACAATCGCACTGCTATCCGTCAGAAATTGTGTATTTGCACCATCGTAATCCATAATGGCCAAACGCTTTTGACGCGCATTCTTAGGGCCAGTTTCAGAAACATAGACAACCCGGCTGTCGAAATACCCACCTTCGCCAGTGATCCGACTATAAACAGCATCAGCCACCTTATGCGCAATGCGCCGCCACCCGTCTGGCGTGCCGCTAAATTGCAACCCATCGCCCATTTCAGCACCTGAAAAGACATCATAAAGACGGAATTTGACATTCACGCGGCCGCCCTGCACAGACACTGCACCTGTGACCAACGCCTGCGCGTTAATCGCCTTCCAGTCGGCGTATTGAATGGGTGCTGAAAACTGCGACACCGTGCTGATAAAGGCCGAAGGCGCGATTTCTCGAAACAACCCTGTGCCGATTAGGTCAGCCGAAACGACTTGACTGATCTGCGTCGCATATGTGCCCGCATCACCCGTTTCTGCCTGAAAGACTGGCAAGGCAAAGGGCAAAGGCTCAATCACACCATCCGTGATCTCAATCCTCAGGGGGCCGTTGCTTTGTGCCTGCGCAACGTGTGACGAAAAACTGGCCACCGCCAGCAGAAGTGCGAAAATAAATTTCTGAAATCTCATTTGATCCGCATCCTTTCGGGATTGAATGTCATCTCAATCTCTTGCCATTGGCTGTATTTCTCAACCGGTAAATTAAACCCACGTGCACCGCACCTGATAATTGCGCGACGCGCTGCTTCAAAGGCCTGCCGGGCTGCGGCATCCGAGCCACCGGAACTAGACGCCATCCGGATCGAACTGGTGACAGGCTTTCCGTCCTGTGACATCGACAGCTCGACAACAACTGTCGCGTTCAATGCATCCGTAGAGAGCGAGCCGACATTCCAGCAACTGGAAACGGCAACGCGCAAAGAGTCCTTTTCTCCCGCTGAGAGCGGTGGCCCCTGCTGGACTTCCGGAGATGGCGTTGGTGTTCCCAAAGCCTCCTGCAAGGCAGATGTGACAGCGTCATCGGTCGACTGTGGCTCAGATGTTGCGGCTTCAACAGTCGGTTCAGACGCTGAGTCAGTCGTCGGTTCGGCGGCTGGTTCAACCGTCCTAACCGGGGGCGCAGGTCGACGTGCCGGAGGACGTCGTGACGCTTCAAGTGAGCGAGCAGGCCGTTCGGCTTCTGTTACAATCTCAGTAGACGCGGCTTCTGGAGCGGTTGCCTCTGACGGTTCTTCAACAGTTTCACCCGCAGCATCGGGGGCAACCGCTTGTTGTTCGACGCTATCCGGCGTGGCTTCCGGGTCTGGTGGCGCCACGGCTTCGGGAGCGACCCGTTCTGAGGCTTGCGGGACAGGGGTATCGCTCACCTCAGGGACCAGAACCGCGATGTCAGCCTCTGGCTGGTTTAATACAGGGGCCTGATCTGAAATATCTGCAGGCGGTGGCACAGGAAGGATATGCGAAACATCTGGCGGTGTTTCAACTTCAGGCGTGGCTGTTTGCTCAGGTTGCGAAAGGGTAGTTTGCTGATCCGGCGCAGGGACATCTGGCGCTTCTGGCACAACATCAGGTGCCAGCGGTTGTGCCACTTCTGTTGCGGATTGCGGTGGCTGGCCCGCGGCCAACAAGGCGTCAAATGCATCCGTCGAAATCACCGACACATCAGTCGCCTGAAATGGCAGCGGTTCTGCTGCGAAAACATCACCAAAGGCCATCCAGCCAAGCAAAACCAAATGCGCCCCGCCTGAGATATAGTGTCCGTTGTGCACAGCGTTCTACCGATCCGCTCCGTCAGGTGCATCGCGACCATCCAAAGTTGGCCCACCGATATCTGTCACCAGACCGATATTTGCAAAGCCACCAGCATTCAACGCGCCCATGACCTCCATAACGCGTAAATATGGAACAGACCCGTCCGCGCGCAAAAATACTCTATCAGACGCTCTCTCGGACGCGATGGCGCGCAGTTTGGGGATCAACTCTGCCCCCGCAGTCGGTGTTGTCTGAATTTGTATGGAGCCTTCCGCGGTGATGGTGACAGTCAATGGCTCTTCTTGGTCAGACGGCAATGCACCTGCCGCGGTTTTTGGCAATTCAACAGGAACACCCACCGTTAAAAGCGGCGCCGCCACCATAAAAATGATGAGCAAAACAAGCATGACATCCACGAATGGCGTGACATTGATCTCTGCCATCGGCTGGGTCCGGGACGTGCGCCGTCGCCTTTTGGTGCTGCCACTCGGCTTTTGAAGAACATTCGCCCCCATGGCTCAGCTATCCAACTGGCGGCTGAGGATGGTGGCAAATTCATCCGCAAAGGATTCATATCCCGTGAGAATCTTGTCTGCATCCGCGCTCAACTTGTTATAGAAAATCACAGCCGGGATCGCCGCAAACAGCCCTAGTCCCGTGGCAAGCAAGGCTTCGGCAATGCCCGGTGCCACCACTGCAAGGTTGGTATTTTGCTGCTCGGCAATCTCGATAAAGGCGTTCATGATCCCGATCACCGTGCCAAACAGCCCAATAAAGGGTGTCGAAGACCCGACTGTTGCCAGCACGGTCAGGCCATCCCTCAGATATTCAGATTCCTTATTGATCGCCACATCCATTGACCGGTCGATGCGTTGGGTCGCCCCGGCAATCAACGCGCCATCATCATGATGCGATCGCTGCCATTCCATCATCCCAGCGGCAAATATTTTCTCAGATCCCCCAGAAGGCGCAGGGCCGGTTTGCTCAAACAATCCATCCAAGGGTTCTCCCGACCAAAAAGCGCGGTCAAAGACGGCGGCCTCTTTTCGGGCGCTTCGATAAGAGATTAGTTTTATCACGATCACAGACCACGCCCAAAAAGAGGCGGCGATCAACATGACCATTACGATTTTGACGACGAGTGTCGCGCGCGCGAATAAACCAAAGAACGAAAAATCGATCTCATGCGCCAGCGCCAGCGTTTCTGCTTCCATATGCCTGCTCTTTGCCCAATACACCAAGGGTCGATTTGCCGACCTCAATTAAGGGGGATTCTAGCTCAGCAACATGCAGAAAGCTATCACTATGGTGTTACTCTCGCCCTGCGAGTGCCATTGAGCGAAGTTTTGCTGGCAATCTCGCGGGTTTACCGCCCGCTGCAATGCAAACAATTGTCACATCGGCGGTAAAAATCAGCGCATTTTCTCTGTAAATTTCCTGTTTCATGACCATACGCGCTGGCGTCAATTTGATCATCGACGTGCGCACATCAAGAACTTCGTCAAACCGGGCCGGAATGACATAGTCGGCCTCAACGCGGCGCACGGCAAACACCACGCCAGCGGCTTTCATTTCCAACTGATCAATCCCAATTTCGCGGACCCAATCGCTGCGAGCACGTTCAATATAGCGCAGATAATTCGCATAATAAACTATTCCGGCCATATCGGTGTCTTCGTAATACACGCGAATGGGGAAACTATGACACATTACGCGCGCCCAATTCTGGCGGCCAGACGCAATGCATGACTGGCATCGCTGGCCTGCGCTGGCAACACCGGATCATAGGCCGCACGAATGAGGTCTGCGATCTCTGGCCTTAGAATTGTTTTCTCTCCGGCGACTGCGAGCGGCGATCTTTCCTTAAACGCACGATCCGACCACAATAAAACCGATTGGACAATTTGGTTAAGGGCCAATGTTTCGGCGGGTACGTCACTCAGACTGTCATCCATTCTCAGAAAAACAAAACATGCTTTGATCGCGCCGTCTGGTTCAAAGTGAAACACCCGGTACTGATTTGCATCGGCATCTTTCAAGCGTTCCACCAGCGGATCGAGATCAGGTATGAGACCGTATAACCCGGGCACTTCTGGCAACTCATCCCAGTCCGTGAAGAAAAAGAGCATTAGGTTGCTGCCCAGTTCGGGGTCCGTTTCTGCGATGTCATGCCCGGACAGTTGCATGACGGCCTCCAAGGCTCCTTTTACCACCGCCAATGTTTCATCGGTGACGCCAAAAACGACCGGGGCAACAGGTCGCTGCCAACGCGCAAACAAATACTGACCGTCATTGCCTGTAAACAAGGCTTCTATTTCTTTAGCGTCCATCACAGATTTCTCTTGTTTCAAACCTTCGCCCGGTCACGCGCCTTACAACCCTCACGCGCCGAATAAATCGGTTTGTGACTTGGGTGCCTGGAGACCCAAATGTGTCCACCCTTTTTGTGCCAACATCCGACCGCGAGGCGTGCGCTGGATCAATCCTTGTTGCAGTAAAAAAGGTTCGATCACCTCTTCCAAGGCGTCCCGGCTTTCACTCAGGGCGGCGCTCATGGTTTCGATACCCACAGGCCCGCCTGCATAATTTTCCGCAATCAGTCGCAAATAGCGTCGATCTGCGCCATCCAGACCCAAACGATCCACCCCAAGACGGGTCAACGCCATATCTGCCAGTTGTTTGGTGACGCGCCCATCTCCTTCGACCACGGCGAAATCAACGACCCGTCGCAGCAATCGACCCGCGATCCGAGGTGTGCCGCGTGCGCGCCGCGCAATTTCACGTGCCCCGCCTTCATCTGCCGGGGTTCCCAGCTTGCGCGCGTTGCGCTCGACGATCACAAAAAGCTCGTCTTCGGTATAAAATTGCAAGCGCGTGGGAATACCAAAACGATCCCGCAAGGGCGTCGTGAGCAACCCCATACGCGTCGTCGCCCCCACCAGAGTAAAGGGTTGCAACTCGATCCGCACAGTTCGAGCCGCCGGGCCTTCGCCGATCACCAGATCCAGTTCAAAATCTTCCAGAGCAGGATAGAGAACTTCTTCGACCGCCGGATTTAAGCGATGGATTTCATCGATGAACAACACATCTCGGGCTTCCAGGTTGGTCAAAATCGCGGCCAAATCGCCGGCCTTTGCCAAAACCGGGCCAGATGTCATTCGAAAATTCACACCCAATTCGCGCGCAATGATTTGCGCCAAGGTCGTTTTTCCCAGACCCGGTGGGCCGTGAAACAAGGTATGATCCATCGCCTCGCCGCGTTGACGTGCTGAGGCAATAAAAACCCGCAGGTTCGCCCGTGCTTCGGCTTGGCCAACAAATTCGCCCAGATTTTGCGGACGCAAGGCGCGGTCAAAGTCCTCCGGCATGGGATCAGGCCGCACTGTGGGATCGATATCGCTCATCATTGCACCTGCACTTTACCCTAGCCTTTCGGCGCCAAGAGTTTCAATGCAGCTCGGATCAATGCCGCAGTGTCCATATCGGCCGTTTCACCCGCCGCCTGCGCCACGGCCCCTGCCGCATCGCCGCCGCTATAGCCCAGATTGCTCAAGGCGGACAATGCCTCCGCCTGAGAGGACGTATTTTGTGTCATGGGCGGTGCGGCTGGCATGGGCTCAATCACTTCAACCTGAGCGTCCCCTGTAGCTTGCGCGGCAGTGCCGCCCATTGCCATAACCCCGGGAGCTTTGTCCTTGAGGTCTAAAACAACGCGTTGCGCGATCTTTGGCCCGACCCCTTTGGCAGCCTTCACCGCATTCCAATCGCCCAAGGCAATCGCACGACCAACACCATCCGCGCCAAGTGTGCCCAAAATTGCAAGCGAGGCCTTGGCACCGATGCCCTGCACAGATGTCAACAAACGGTGCCATTCTTTTTCTGCAAGGGTCGTAAAGCCAAACAACTGCATCAAATCCTCGCGGACAACCAGATCAGTGTAAAGCGCGACCGCTTCACCAACCGACGGCAGCGCGGCAAGGGTGCGTTCAGAGCAATAGACCAGATAGCCGACCCCTCGCACGTCAACCAGAATGTGATCTGGCGCGCGGTATTCGATGCGCCCTGTAATTTTGCCAATCATGCCTGTACCCGCGCCAGAGCCGCGTTCAACCCCGCAGCCCCCCCGTGATGGGCATGACAGATCGCAATCGCCAATGCATCCGCCGCATCTGGCCCTTTGATCTCCGCGCCGGGCAGTTGAAGTTTCACCATATGCAACACCTGCTGTTTGTCCGCGTGCCCGACTCCGACCACTGTCTTTTTAATCTTGTTAGGCGCATATTCCCCCACAGACAGCCCCGCCCGCGCTGGAACCAACATTGCGATGCCACGCGCTTGCCCAAGCTTGAGCGTGCCTGCCCCGTCTTTATTGACAAAAGTTTGTTCGACGGCAGCGGCAGTGGGTTCAAAGCATGCCACGATACCGCTGAGCTGATCAAACAAAGACAACAATCGCATCGCTAGATCTTCGCCACTTTGTGATGTGCAAATTCCATTCGCAACATGTGTGATTCGGCTGCCTGCGACATCAATGACGCCCCATCCGAGGTTTCTTAACCCCGGATCAATCCCGATTACCCGTCCCATATCGCCGACCTGCTCTTATATTTCTCTAATTTTACGCATTAGCACGAAACGCGAACATCGGCCAAGGCTTTCCTGTTTTTCCTTTTTTCCACGCATTTCAGAAGACCTAACGCTGAAAGCGGTTAAAACCGTCAAAAACCATCCTAAAAACGACACGGGTTTTCTCATTTTTTCTATTTATTTACGGTATGTTAACCAGGATTCCGACCTATGCAAAAATTGCATGTCGCCCATGCAAATTCTCATCTTGCTCAAAAATCAGGCAATCCCTATCTGCATCTCATCAAACATCGGCAAGACCGATCAACACCTGAACAAAAGGACGTCTACAATGGCAATTCTCGACACCACACGTACAACTTACGGCACAGCTTCCGCAGTGAACCGCTTTTTTGCAGCACTTAGCGCAATTGTAGCGTCGGCTATCTCTTTGAACGACGCCCGCGTCACACGCAACGCACTGAACCGTCTATCAGATCGCGAGCTAGAAGACATCGGTCTCATGCGCAGCGACATTGAAGAGATCGCACAAAGCAATTTGATCCGCTGATTGGCGCGACAACGCCGGACTTGAAATCAGGTCCACGAGACAGAAAAAGCCGCACCTTTTTAAGAGGCGCGGCTTTAATCATTTCTATGCTCTGGAGATGTTTGAATGGGGGCAACTCGTGCCAAACACGTCAGTTATCCGATTAATCCAATCCATATGTGGGACAGAAACTGCGATACAGGGTCAGCTTGCATAACCAACGCACACCCCTTTTCAAACCAAGAACCCTGCGCCAGTGCTGCGATTCGATCTTGGTACGTTAATTGATCAACGGCAGACAGGGCGACTGACTTCATCAAAATCACCGCTGTCGTAACGATCAGGAAAACACGCAGCGGCACAAACTTCGGTTTTTCTTTTGGCATGACCTTAATCAGACCATCAGGATTTATTGAGGCGACATACCCGTTAGAAAACCCGCGGTGCTTGCGTTCCAGTTTTTCCAATCTTTCTTCGAATTGAGAGAATGCATCTGACATTCCGCTCTCCTGTTCACCAGGCCCCCACCCGATCGGTAAACAGATTGGTTTTCAATTGACGAAAATTCAATAGAAATTAGATATTTCCCAACAAACGCAGCTGTTTTTGTTAAGCCTTGGTTAAGGTAAGCGTTGTCCAGTCAACAATCTCTTCGCGGTGTTCAAGATTGAAGCCAGATTGTGCATAAACGGAAATCACCTCATCTGCCTGCTCGTTAAGGAGTCCAGATAGAATCACAAAGCCCTGCGTCCTGACATGTTTCGCCATATCCGGTGCAAGTGCGATCAATGGCCCTTTGAGGATATTGGCGAAAACCAAGTCAAAAGGAGCCGCTGCGTCAAGTTCTGCATGACCAAAACCGGCCGCTTCGACACATGACACACGCGCTGACAATCCATTTGCAGCCAGATTACTGCGCGCAACATCTACTGCGACCTGATCGATATCGCTGGCCAATACTTGATTTGGCCAAATTCGAGCCGCTGCCATCGCCAAAACAGCCGTCCCGCATCCGATATCTGCAACCTGTTGCCCGACAAACCCAGCTGATGCGATCCGGTCCAACGCCCGCAGACACCCCAAAGTCGTCCCATGATGTCCCGTTCCAAAGGCCATTGCCGCTTCGATCAGCAATGGTTCGCAACCTTGTGGGACCTTATCCGCGTCATGGCTGCCGTAGACAAAGAACCTGCCAGCCTCAACCGGGGCCAGTTCGCGTCTTACATGGGCCACCCAGTCAATATCTGGCACCTCAGACACAACAAACGGATTGGCCCCCAACGCCGTCGTCAGGATCAAAAGAGCCGTTTCATCCGGCTTTTCGGTAAAGTACCCGCCCACTTCCCATAGACCAGACCCATCTTCGACTTCAAAGACCCCAACGCCTGTTGGTTCAGGTGCAATGTTTTCCATCGCCTCGCCCAGTTTTTCGGCGGCATTTTTGCCCATCAAGGTCGTCAGTGCGGTAAAAGTCGGCATTGTCGTCTCCGGTAATGATCCGAGTTCGGGTAAGGCCGCTGACCTGCCGGGTCAAGCGTTGCTTTGTCGTGTGCCACCCTTATTCTGCGGGCGCAGCGACCCTGCGCGAAAAGATGGTTTCATTTCCACGTTCAGGATTTCGCGGGATAAGCATTGCCAACGCAAAGGAAATCCCAGCCATTCCGGCAGCCAGAAAGAAAACCACCGCAGGTGACCAAAGCCACAAAAGCCCAAGACCAACCGGCAAAAAGACTGCCGCAATGTGGTTGATCGTAAAGGCAACAGCCGCCGTGGGAGCAATATCACCGGGATCGGCGATTTTTTGGAAATAGGTCTTGAGGGCCAATGCCAGCGCAAAAAAGATATGGTCCACCACATAAAGCGTCGCAGCAACCACGACCCCCCAGCCTAGAAAATACACCCCCCCGTAGCAGGAGAAGACGATCATTAATCCAATGTATTCGAACCCTAAGGTCCGCCGTTCACCGAACCGCGCCACTGCCGCTCCCAAAACCGGTGCCGCGACGATATTGACCCCTAGGTTGATCAGATAAAGCTGTGCGATTTCGTGGACTTCAAATCCGAATTTCTCGACCATCATAAAACCGGCAAAAACCACAAAGATTTGTCGCCGTGCGCCGGACATAAATTGCAGCGCGTAATACAACCAGTAGCGTTTACGCAGCACCATTTGTTTGCGCTGGGGGCTGGGCGCTTCGAATTGAGGATAAGCCAGCCACGCGAAAATTGTGATCAGGACGGTGCCGCAGCCGCCTGCCATGTAGACCGTGTTGTAAGACAAATCTAAGGTTTTCCACAGCGCCATGATGGTCAGATACGCGATCAGTGTAGCCCCTGAACCTGCAGCAATCAGCCATCCCAATATGCGCGGCGCTTCTTCTTTTTTGAGCCATTGGAGCTGTAGAGATTGGTTCACCGTTTCGTAGTAATGAAACCCGATAGAGCTCAGCATAGTAATCATCAAAATACCCGCCATGGACGGAAACCAAGCAGTCACGGCTGTCGCCACACCAAGCAAGGCCAAAGAGATCAGCGCCAGAGTCTGTTCACGCACAAAAATAATAATCGCGATAACGCCAATTGCAAGAAATCCAGGGATTTCGCGTACTGTGTGCAACAGGCCAATATCGCCACCGTCAAAATCTGCGGCCTCGGTCACAAAATTGTTCAACAAAACGGACCATACATTGAAGGCGATCGGCATTGCCACAGCCATCAAAAAGAGAAGCGCGATCGGGCGACGCCAAAGAGGAAGAGCTTTGGCCTGCGCGAGGGTAACGGTTTGAGACATACAGAGTGCTCTATGCCTTTTCATCCGTCTTGGCGAGACACAAAACCATGAGGGTGTACGGCAATCTGCTTGTCACATCGATGCAGGGCATTGGGCACAGGGAATATTTGATCAATAAAAGCTCTGAGGGTCGATGTCGACTGCGATCCGCAGATCCCCTTTGATCTTGACCTGGGCAATCCACTTTGAAACTGCATCTTGCAGGGGTGCGGATTTGGCAGCCTTGATCAGCAGACGCACCCGGTGTCGCCCCCTGACCCGCGCGATGGGAGCAGGTGCAGGCCCAAACACCTGTGCGCCTATGGCACGCAGAGGCTGATCAAGCCGCGCTAATTCATTACCGACATCAAACGCCGTCGCCACATCTGAGGCGCTGAGGATGATGCCCGCCATACGCCCGTAAGGAGGCGCGTTGGCCATTTCTCGTTCCTGCGCTTCAGCAGTCCAGAATTTTTCTTCGTTCCCCGCCAAAATCGCCCGGATCACCGGGTGTTCAGGTTGATAGGTTTGCAGCAAAGCCGTCCCCGGTTTTTCGGCACGCCCAGCGCGCCCCGCAACCTGCCGCATCAATTGAAAGGTTCGTTCAGCCGCGCGCAGATCAGAGCCCTGCAACCCAAGGTCGGCATCAATAACACCAACCAGTGTAAGGTTCGGGAAATTGTGCCCCTTGGCCACCAGCTGCGTGCCAATGACAATGTCTGCGCCCCCCTCCGCGATTTTTTCGATTTCCGCCTTCAAGGCGCGCGCTGTGCCGTACATATCAGAACTTAGGGTCGCAATTCTGGCATCCGGGAACAATTCTATGGCTTCTTCGGCAAGACGTTCGACACCCGGTCCCACAGGGGCGAGACGATCTTCGGCGCCACAGGCCGGGCATTGCGTTGGCATGGGTTTGCTTTCGCCGCATTGATGACACACCAACCGCTTGAGAAAGCGATGTTCAACCATGCGCGCATCGCAATCATCGCAGCCGATCTGATGGCCACACGCCCGGCACAACGTAATAGGTGCATAGCCCCGACGGTTAATGAAAAGCATTGCCTGTTCGCCGCGCGCCAATCGCGCATCGACTTCTTTTTTCAAAACATCCGAGACCCACCGATTGGACGGTAAACTCTCAGCACGCATGTCGATCGCGTTCATCTGAGGCAACACAGCAGGCCCAAAGCGAGAGGTCAGCTCTAGTTTTGTGTATTTGCCTGCTTCGGCGTTCACCCAGCTTTCTAGCGACGGAGTGGCCGATGCCAAAACGACCTGTGCCCCACAAATCGAGGCACGCAGGACCGCCATATCACGGGCATTATACAGCACACCTTCTTCTTGTTTATAGGAGGTATCATGTTCTTCATCGACGACGATCAGCCCAAGGTTTTGAAACGGAAGGAAAAGCGCCGAACGAGCGCCAATCACCAATTGTGCATCACCCTGCCCGACCATACGCCATATGCGTCGCCGTTCCGTCATCGTTGCTCCGGAATGCCATTCGGCTGGTTTGGCTCCAAACCGTTCCTGAACTCGGGTCAGAAACTCAGCCGTCAATGCGATCTCTGGCAACAGAACCAAAGCCTGCCGCCCCGCCTCAAGGGCAGCCGCAACGGCTTCCAGATAGACTTCGGTTTTCCCCGATCCGGTGACACCGCGCAACAATGTGGTGCCGTATTTTTCTGATCGCACGGCCTGGGCCAGATGCGCGGCCCCTGCCGCCTGATCTGCGGTCAGGGATTTCCCGGCCAAACTTGGATCAAGTCGCGGGAATGGCACATCGCGGGGGCTATCTTCCTCGCGCACAGCACCCTGTGCCACCAGCCCCTTGACGACGGAACCGCCAACCCCGGCCATTTCAGCCAACTCTTTCAGCGTAAACGACAGATCACCATATTCCTTGAGCGCAGCCAGAACCTTGCGCCGTGCCGCTGTCATCTTGTCTGGCTCGCCCTCAGCGCGGCGATACACCTTGCGCATTGATGGCGGATCGCCCAGCCCGGGCGCGCGCGTGGCAAGCCGCAACATCGCCGGCATTGGTGTCAAAGTGTATGCCGCCGCCTTACTCAGAAACGCGCGCATTTCCTCGCGCATTGGGGCCACATCCAAGACTCTGTACGCGGCCCTGATTTTTGACAAATCATAATCGCCCTTACCGGGCCCCCAAACCACTCCCAAAACCTTGCGCGGACCCAACGGCACTTCGACAAAGGCCCCTAAGTGGCAACCCCCTTCTGGTGCACGGTAATCCAGTGCGCGTCCCAGAGGCTGTGTGCTCAACACAGCGATTAGGTCATCTGGATGGTAAAAATCAGGCACGCTCACAGGCGGGGCTCCGGCAGATCTGGCATTTGAGGCTTTCAGCAAGGCAGATCATGCGTTAAAGCCAAGCGCAAGAGCGATCACGACTTGCGTGATCATGGGCAACGCAAAAAGGACCAATGGAATGAAATTCTTTGTCGATACGGCAGACACCCAAGCGATCTCTGAACTGAATGATCTGGGCATGGTAGATGGCGTCACAACCAATCCGTCCCTGATCCTGAAATCGGGTCGTGACATCATTGAAGTGACGCGTGAGATTTGCGGCATTGTCAGTGGTCCGGTGAGCGCAGAAGTGGTCGCACTGGAGTCTGACGCAATGATCGCAGAAGGCCGGAAACTGGCCGAGATTGCGGAAAATATTACGGTTAAATTACCATTGACCTGGGATGGCCTAAAGGCATGTAAAGTGTTGTCTGGCGAAGGCAAAATGGTCAATGTCACCTTGTGCTTCTCAGCCAATCAGGCGCTGCTTGCGGCCAAAGCCGGTGCCAGCTTCATCAGCCCGTTCATCGGCCGTCTGGATGACATGAGCCTTGATGGTGTCGAGCTGATCGAAGACATTCGCACGATCTACGACAACTACGGCTTTGAGACTGAAATTCTGGCCGCCTCAATCCGCTCCGTCAATCATGTTCAACAAGTGGCATTGGTCGGTGCCGACGTGATGACAGCGCCGCCTGAAGTTATCAAAAAATTGGCAAGTCATCCCCTCACCGATAAAGGGCTGGAGCAGTTCATGGCCGATTGGGCGAAAACAGGTCAAGAAATTCTCTGATCTTTGATGACATAAAAACAACGCGTTGCCCGGTTTAGGGCGGCGCCCCCCCAATTTCCTATAAATTCTGAAATTGATCGCAGCTTTTTAACGCGCACCATGGTATGGTTGTCTGAATAAAAAACGTTAAGAGCAGTACATGACCCCTAAACCAAAAATCGAAGATGCTGTGCGCGAAGCCATCATCTCCCAACCAGACGCAATTCTGGATGACAAAGACCTGATTCACGCATTGATCGCCGCAAATGAAAAAATCATGGGCGCAAATATTGTCGACCTGCGCGGCATTGCAATGGATCGACTGGAAACACGGCTTGATCGCCTTGAAGACACCCATCGTTCCGTCATCGCAGCGGCCTATGAAAATCTCAATGGCACAAATCAAATTCACCGGGCCATTTTGCGGCTCATGGAATGTGAGGATTTGGAAACCCTGCTGGACAATCTGAATGGTGACATTGCCGAAACCCTGCGGGTCGGCACGATCCGTTTGGTTCTGGAAATGTATCAATCCGAGGATGACTGTGTTGCAGCCAAAGGTAAAACAGCACTGTGTCTTCGTCCCGAAGGATATGTTGAAGCCTATCTGACACGCGGACGCCCCGGAGCCGGTCGTCAGGTTACCCTGCGCCAAGTCCCCGAAGGCGACGACGAACTCTTTGGTGAACAGGCCAGTTGGGTTCGATCCGAAGCCTGTCTCAAGTTGAATTTTGGCGAAGGGCGTCGACCCGGGCTATTGGTGTTGGGAGCAGAAGACCCCAATATGTTCAATCCACAACAAGGTGGCGATCTGTTGATCTTTTTCACGGGTGTGTTTGAAAAGTTACTGCGCCGCTTGTTACCATGAGCCTGATCAGCCCTGCAGCAACCCACGCCTTGCAAAACTGGCTGGCTTATCAGCGCGCAATCAAAGGGGCAGCTGAAAACACATTGACTGCCTATCAAGGCGACGTCATGGATTTTCTCGCCTTTATGACCCATCACAAGGCGTCCTCGCAGGGATTGGCCGCCCTTGCGCGCATTACCGTGACAGATATGCGCGCCTGGATGGCGAACACGCGAGGAACTGGTGTCGCTGCGCGCTCCATGGCGCGCAAGCTGTCTTCGATCAAATCCTTTTATAAATGGCTTGCTGAACGGGAAGGCTTTGAGCCCACGGCCGTTTTGTCCACACGTGCCCCGAAATTTCAGAAAAAACTACCACGTCCCTTGGCCGAAGAGGCCGCACGGGACCTAATTGATGCTATTGAAATCCAATCTGAAAAACCTTGGGTTGCTGCACGGGATGTTGCCGTGGTCACTGTCTTATGGGGATGTGGGCTGCGGATCTCCGAGGCTCTGTCTTTGACCGGCAAAGACGCTCCGTTGGGAAACACGCTCAGGATCACCGGCAAGGGTGGGAAGGAACGTATTGTGCCGGTTCTGCCAGCCGCCAGGAATGCCGTTGATGCTTATGTGCAGGAATGCCCTTACGCGTGCGAAAGCGATGCCCCCTTGTTCAGAGCCATTCGCGGTGGCCCACTGCGACCCGGCGCAATTCAAAAGGTTATGGCCAACGCACGCATGCAGCTTGGACTTCCGGCAACTGCAACCCCACATGCCATGCGGCACAGCTTTGCGACGCATCTGTTAAATGCAGGCGGTGATCTGCGGTCTATCCAAGAGCTTTTGGGGCACGCGTCCCTGTCTACCACGCAAGCCTATACAGCCGTAGATACGGCGCGCCTGATGGAAGTCTATGACCGAACACATCCCAAAGCATAAAGCAAACCCGTCTGAAAATATTCTTTTTGCATACTGCTCGCGCTTAGGTCAAAAAGCGGTATGAGCAAAAGAATAACAGCCCTGAGCGTTCATCTTCTCACCGCCACCGGTGCGGTTTTTGCAATGCTTGCGATGTTGGCTGCCGTTGATGAAAAATGGGATCTAATGTTTCTGTGGCTCGTAGTGGCCTTTTTTGTCGATGGAATAGATGGCCCACTTGCGCGAAGCTATAACGTCAAACACAATGCACCGGAATTTGACGGGGTGCTTTTGGATCTCATTATCGACTATTTGACGTATGTCTTCATTCCCGCATTTGCTCTTTTCAAATCAGGCTTGATGGATGGATGGACCGGCTGGGTGTCCATCATCGTCATCACCTTTGCTTCTGCGATGTATTTCGCCGATACACGTATGAAAACAAAAGATAATTCTTTTTCGGGATTCCCAGGGTGCTGGAATATGCTGGTCCTGGTTATCTTTGCGTTGCAGCCAAATTTCTGGGTCAGCTTTACGCTGGTGGCGGCCCTTGCGATTGCTATGTTTCTACCCTTGAAATTTGTCCACCCGGTGCGCACTGCACGTTGGCGCTCAGTAACTTTGCCGATGGCGCTTGCTTGGACGGCCTGCGCCGGATGGGCAGCATGGGTCGATTTTCATCCGCAAAGCTGGGCGCATTGGGGACTAGTGGTCACCAGTGTCTATCTGACCTTTGCAGGCATTGCGCAACAGGCCTTTCCCGTCAAACAAAGCTAACCCGTTTCAGATCAAAAAACCGCCAGCTTTTTCGTGTTTCAGCAAGGCAACTTTGGTTTCGACCCCTCCCGCCCCTGAGAACCCGGTAAGCCCTTTGGCCCCCATGACACGGTGACAGGGAATAATGATCGGAATGGGGTTCCCGCCACAGGCTTGACCGACGGCTTGGGCCGGGGCACCTAACGCTTTGGCAATGTCACCATAGGTGCAGGTATCGCCAAACGGGATCGCGTAAATTGCATCGCACACAGCTTGCTGAAAGGCAGATCCACCCACAGCAAGAGGCAAATCAAAGCGCTCCAAGGTACCTTGATCGTATTGAATGATCTGCTCCGCAGCACGTTGCAAAACATCAGAAACGTCCTCGCGAGAGGCATGCCCCCATCCGACGGACACAATGTTGCCGTCCCGTTCTGACAAGATCAAAGAACCAAATTTAGTATCAACTGTGCAGATTTTCATACCAAACTGTGACGCAGGAAAACGATCTGAACAACCCGAAACATGCGCGTTCACTGCCCCGGCACCGCGACATATGAAAATCAACAGCGCCTGACCAGAAACAAAGATCAGGCGCTATCGTGATTTTTTAGCCAACTGCTGCGCTGCACCGCCCACAGACACCTTCATGTGCATGCGTGCCCACATCTGGCAGCACTTTCCAGCACCGGGCGCATTTTGTACCTTGGGCTTTTTCAAAGACGACAGCCACACCATCGATCTCGGGCAGGCTAAACGCATTACTTGGGGCGGCTGTATCACTGATGCTGATTTGCGATGTGATACAGATATCCTCAAACGGCAGCTCTTCCAAGGCAGTGCGCAATGCAACGTCTGCCACATAGACGACGGGTGCTGCTTCCAGAGATGCTCCGATAACCTTGTTGGTGCGTTCAACTTCTAGTGCAGCCGTCACTGCGCGCCGGGCAGATCGCACCCCAGCCCATTTCGCTGCAAGTTCAGGGTTGAGCCATGCCGCAGGCGTTTCTGGGAAATCCACCAAATGCACAGAGCTGTCTTTGGCATCGAAACGCTCCAGCCAGACTTCTTCCATGGTAAAGACCAGAATTGGCGCAAGCCATGTTGTCAAGCGGTGGAACAGAATATCCAAAACCGTCCGCGCAGCGCGCCGTTGTGCTGTATCGCCATCGCAATAAAGCGAGTCCTTACGAACATCGAAATAAAACGCCGACAAATCCAATGTTGCAAAGGTAAAGACCGCCTGAAAGACGCCTTGGAAGTCATATTTCGCGTAGCCTTCGCGCACCGTCTGGTCCAACTCGGCCAAGCGGTGCAACACCCATCGTTCCAATTCGGGCATGTCTTCTGGTTCAACACGATCCGCGTCGGTGAAATCGGTGAGCGACCCCAGCATATACCGCATCGTATTGCGCAGACGGCGATAGCTGTCGGCCACCCCTTTGAGGATTTCCGCACCGATGCGTTGGTCGAGCGTATAGTCCGTTTGCGCCACCCAAAGACGCAGAATATCTGCGCCGTATTGTTGGACGACTTTTTCCGGGACAATCGTATTGCCGAGCGATTTGGACATTTTCATGCCCTTCTCGTCCAGGGTAAAACCATGTGTCAGAACACCACGATAAGGCGCACGCCCATTGGTGCCACACGATTGCAACAACGATGAATGGAACCAACCCCGGTGTTGATCCGTTCCTTCTAGGTATAGGTCGGCCATACCGTCTTCTGATCCATCCTCACGGTCGCGCAGGGTAAAGGCGTGGGTTGACCCGGAATCAAACCACACATCCAAAATGTCCATGACTTGGTCATAGTCATCCGGATTTGCAGCATCACCGATAAAACGTTCCTTGGCCCCGGGTTTATACCACGCATCTGCGCCTTCTTCTTCAAAAGCTGCAGTGATCCGAGCATTCACGTCGGGGTGACGCAACAGGAAGCCATCATCTGTTGGCAAAGCCCCTTTCTTGGTAAAGCAGGTCAGTGGCACACCCCATGCTCGCTGACGAGACAGAACCCAATCAGGCCGCGCCTCCATCATGGAATGGAGCCGGTTACGGCCGGATTTTGGGGTCCAGCTCACATTATCAATCTCGGTTAATGCCCGCTCACGGATTGTATCCCCATGCGTGTCTTGGCCATCTCCAACCGGTTTATCAATTGCCGCAAACCATTGGGGCGTATTTCGATAGATGATAGGTGCCTTAGAGCGCCAGGAATGCGGATAGCTATGTTTGATTTTGCCACGTGCCAGCAGCCCGCCCACGTCGGCCAATTTATTGATGACTGCGGAGTTTGCGTTCCCCTCTTTGCCATTTGGTTTGAGGATCGCGGCCCCGCCGAAAAACGGCAGATCATCGCGGAAACGACCGTCATCATTGACGTTATAGGTAATGACCTGTTGTAACATCCCCAAGTCACGATAGAGCTCATATTCCTCCATCCCGTGGGACGGCGCACAATGTACAAAACCCGTTCCCTCTTCGTCGGTCACAAAATCAGCGGCGCGGAAGTCGCGCAGGTCATCCCAAAAGCCCTCGCCCCCCTCGGCCTGCGCAAGCGGGTGACGCAGCTTGATGCCGCCAAGCTGTTCTGCCGTGACATCCATCACCCGGCGATACATATCGTCGCTCAGACGCGCGCTTTCAAAAACGGCATCGGCCAATTTATCGGCCAAGACATAGTAGTCACCCGGCTTTAGCCAGCATTCTTCTGGTGTGGAGGTGACCTCATAGAGCCCGTAATCAATATCCGCCCCAAAGACGACGGCCTTATTGGAAGGGATCGTCCAGGGTGTTGTTGTCCAAATCACAACATGGGCATCATCCAACCGTTCATCGCCCGTTTGACTGTCTGTAACCTTGAACTTAACCCAAATGGTAAAGCTCTCTTTGTCATGATATTCAACTTCAGCTTCGGCCAGTGCGGTCTGTTCTATCGGCGACCACATCACAGGTTTTGAGCCCTGATAAAGCGTGCCGTTCATCAGGAATTTTTGAAACTCTTCTGCGATGACCCGTTCGGCGTGGAAATCCATCGTCAGGTAAGGTCTTTCCCACTTACCTGTGATGCCCAGACGTTTGAATTCATCCCGCTGAATGTCGACCCAACCTTCGGCAAACTTGCGGCATTCCTGACGAAAATCGATGATATCAACGTCGTCTTTATTGCGCCCTTTGGAACGGTATTGTTCTTCGATCTTCCACTCGATCGGCAACCCGTGACAATCCCACCCCGGGATATATCGCGCATCAAACCCCATCATCTGCTGACTGCGCACAACCATGTCTTTTAGAGTTTTGTTCAGCGCATGACCAATGTGCAAGTGCCCGTTCGCGTAAGGAGGGCCATCATGCAGCGTAAAGGAAGGGCGACCCGTTTTGGAACGTAGCTGATCGTAGATGCCAATCTGCTCCCAGCGGGCCAACCATTCTGGTTCGCGTTTCGGCAGACCCGCACGCATCGGGAAATCCGTTTTCGGCAGGTTCAGGGTTGATTTGTAGTCAGGGGCTGTCGTTGTCTGCGGTGTGTCGGCGCACATTTTGAGCGTCCTTCTGGAGTGTCTTGGAACTGGAAAAAGCGGTCAGTGCGAAATGC
The DNA here is from genome assembly GCA_039983935.1 of Roseobacter sp. Lineage (GTDB taxonomy): Bacteria > Pseudomonadota > Alphaproteobacteria > Rhodobacterales > Rhodobacteraceae > Roseobacter. Next base: position 81,031 of record JBDWVP010000052.1, read on the forward strand.
TCAAACACCTTGGCCCGGCGTCTCATATTTTAGAGCGCCGGGGATGTAATTCGAATAATTATGAAAGCACAGCCTGTCATAAGCGGCCTTATATGCCTCAGATCACAGCGCGACAAGACCTCACAGCAAGGCAGCCGTTTTCTCAATCCGCAATCGCCCAATTAGAACCGTATCCGCGCGACGAACCTGGTAGGTTAACAGTTAGGATCTGGCGGATGAAAATAACCCACCAAGGCTGCGTTTGATAATACCGCTGACCTTGGGGCGTTTTTGCGACGCGAACGGCATCGGCCGACATACATCCATCGCAGCAACCCCGACACGCGCCGTCAGGGCACCATTCACCAGTCCTTCGCCAAACCGTCTGGACAATTTTCCAAGAATTGATCCGCCCAAAATCGGTTCAAGCATATCATCACCCACAGCAACTGCGCCGGTGGCAACCATATGGCTTAGGACCGCGCGGGTCAGACGCCAACTGCCCAAGGTGCCGGACCGCCCCCCGTAGATTTCTGCAATCCGCCGTATCATGCGGAGGTTCGCGGTTAAGGCCGTCGCCACATCCGCCAACGCCAGCGGCACCAAGGCGGTCACTGTTGCGACTTGACGGGCGGCTGTTTCGACCTCACGTGCTGCGAGCTGATCTAACGGACCCAGCAATTCGGCCTCTGTCAGATCTAACAGGCCCTCTGCATCCAATTGATCCGCGCTCAACGCGCGCAATCGATCGCTTCCCCAACGTGTTTCTTCACGCGATTTATAAAGGGTGATCAGCCGCGTTGAAACGCTGCGGGCTTGTTTTAAGTCACGCTCAGTTCTTGCGGTATCAGCCGCGTGTCGCAGGCCATCCACCCGCGACAACCGCCCCAGCGCCGCGATTTCACGCAGACAAATCACTGCCAGAACGGTTAGAAAAGCGGCAAATATTCCCGCGACGCCCCATCCCAAAATTGTATTCCGCGCCAGTAATCCGAGCAGGAAATCCCATGCTGCGACAGATACCACAGCGCCAATCAACGCCGCGCCTAAGCCAAAAAACCACCGCAAAATCCGAGAGGGTTTGCGCGCCGCAAGCTGCGCGGCCCTTTGCATGGCCTGCCCTTCAAGGGGTGAGGCGTGCACTTCCGGCACAGGCAGTGCGTCAGAAACAGAAACCGATGGTTGATCTGTCTCTATTTCAATAAGGACAGGTCCTTTGGCCATTATTTCTTGCCCTTGTTCCATTCATATCGAATGTCGGGCAATCCGGCTTCGTTGCCAGCACCGTCAGTGCGGTCAGCTTCGACAAAGCCGCGAAGTTCGTAAAAATTGGCGGCCAGACCATTGGCCTCGTAGCTCCACAGACCTAACTTGTCACAGTCGTCCATCGCGTCCTTCATCAATGCCGTGCCGATCCCTTTGTCCTGAAATTCAGGCAACACGTATAGTGCGTAAACCTCGATTTCGTGCCGGGCGATAAAGCCGACGACACGGCCGTCAACTTTGGCCACTCGCACCCAACCGGCTTCGATCATATCACCAGAGTATTTGATTTCTTCCGCAGCTGAATGCACGCGCGGCAACCAAGGCATCGCATCATTGGACACGGAAAGAATATTACCAACAGCGCCCGCATCCAGAGAACGGGCCGGAGAAATCGTAAAGTCAATCATAGCCTATCCCCTAAAAGGAATTGGGCCGCCTTATCAAGCCGGATGTGCGGTGGACCGTCTCCAGGACGCAAACTGAGTACGGATGGTGCGAAATTCATCACACGATAGTCGGCATTTAGCCAATTTTCCGCGCCTTCGCGGGCGGGGTTAAGAAGTTGTAAAGGATCTGCGGGCAAATCACCGGGATAAAATGCAGCCTGTTTACCACTGTCCAGCAGTTGCCCGCGCACCACATCAAGGGTTTGACCCTCATGTGTAACGCTGTCTTCGGTCGTGGCCCGTAAAGAAGCCAACGAGATCGCAGTCGTATCGGCCCCCGCAAATCGAGCCTTGTCGCGCGCATCTCTGAGAAGCGCTTCCATAATGGCGGTCAATTTTTCATGTTGGCTGTGGTGCAAATGGTCCGCTTTTGTCGCGGCGAACAAGATTTTTTCAACCCGTTTGCCTGCAAACAATTGTGTGAGAAACGCATTCTTGCCGGGGCGAAAAGCACTGAGGATGTCCGCAAGCGCGCGGCGCATGTCTTCGACCGCGCGCGGCCCTTTGTGAATTGCCCCCAATGCATCTACCAGCACAACCTGACGGTCTATGCGCGCAAAATGATCCCGAAAGAACGGGCGTACGACAGCACGCTTATAGGCTTCGTATCGCCGTGCCATCTCGCGGCGCAACGATCGGCGGGCATCTTGCGACGCCTGCCCCGCAAGTGGCGCGAATGTCAGCACGGGTGAGCCCTCAAGATCACCGGGCAGTAAAAACCGACCCGGCGTGCAATCGTAAAACCCAGCAAGCCGGGATTGATCGAGATAAGTCGTGAAACGGGCTGCCAGTGTTTTGGCCTGCGTTTCATCAAGCAGTGCCTCAGGATCAACCGATGCGGCAAGTCCCAGATACGCGGCGGCTTGGGGTCTTTGCTCTGCCCTTGCCAGGCTTTCTGCGGCCCATTGATCATAGGATTTGTCCATCAAGGAGAGGTCCAAAAGCCACTCCCCCGGGTAGTCAATAATATCGACATGAACCGTGCGTGGCCCCTTTAAACCTCCCAACATCCCATTTTGCCGAACGCGCAAAGACAACCGCAATTCGGACACTGTGCGCGTGCTTTCCGGCCAAGAGGGGGTTTGCGATGTCAGATCGCCCAAATGGGATTCAAAATCAAATCTGGGCACGGTGTCATCCGGTTGGGGTTGCAAAAACGCAGCCTCAACACGGGCTTCTGATGCGGCGACCAAATGTGGCATCCGACCGCGGTCCAGCAGATTGGCAATCAATGACGTGATAAATACCGTTTTCCCAGACCGTGCCAAACCCGTCACACCGATACGGACCACCGGTTCAAACAATGTCTCATTGACGGTGTCTTGCACAGCTTCAATCTGGCGCAGCACTGTATCTGCTAATGTAGAAATAACCAAAGCATGTCGCCTCTGAACTTCGAATATCGCCTACATAAGCCCGGATTTGCCGTCACGCCAGTACCAGAAAGGGATTTGACGCAAGGCGCACAGTTGTCTAGGGCCTGCGACATGCCAAGATATGCTTTGAAAGTTGAATACCACGGCGCGCCATTTGTCGGCTGGCAGCGTCAAAAAGATCACCCCTCTGTGCAGGGCGCGATTGAGGCAGCACTTGGCAAAATCGCGCCGGGACCGCATACGATTGCTGCGGCAGGGCGCACAGATGCTGGGGTTCATGCAACTGGTCAAATTGCGCATTGCGACATGGTCGCCGATTGGGACCCCTTTCGCCTCTCCGAAGCCTTGAACTACCACCTCAAGCCAGCACCAATCGCCATCACCGCCTGCGCGCAAGTTGACGATCAATGGCACGCCAGATTTTCCGCCCGCGAACGCCAGTATTTTTTCCGAATATTGTGCCGCCGAGCACCCGCCACGCACCAAGAGGGATTGGTATGGCAGGTCAAGCAACCGCTTGATGTGGACGTTATGCAGCAGGCCGCAAATAAACTGGTCGGGAGACATGATTTCACGACCTTTCGATCTACGATTTGTCAGGCCGACAGCCCCGTAAAGACGTTGGACCGACTAGACGTCCACCACGTCGAGACCCCCTACGGAAGCGAAGTCCATTTTGACGTGCGGGCGCGGTCGTTTTTGCACAATCAAGTGCGCAGTTTTGTGGGAACGTTAGAAAGAGTAGGTGCAGGGTCGTGGCATCCTAAAGATGTCGCCGAGGCCTTGGCCGCCAAACAGCGTGCCGCCTGTGGACCCGTGTGCCCCCCGCAGGGTCTCTACCTCGCCCATGTCGTATATGAAGAGCCGCCATTTGCACTACAGGCAACGCCTTGAACTTATACGCGCCAACCTCGAAAATAACTGCATAGTTTAAGATCACCGAAACAGTTATCCCCCGCTGGCAAAATCAATCCAGACTTATCTTGATTTCATGAAACCCAAAAATATCATTTGCACGGTTCGCTTCTTTTCCGGCACCTGCCGCAACACTACCTAAGCCACAAAGCGGGCACAAAAGCACCAGTCCGATATTTGTATTCTGTCGTGCTTTTCGCGACAGATTTTCTGGCTCAATTCTGCGTTGTACTTCTCCATCACTGTACGTGCAGGTGATGTCAATCGGCTGCACACCGCTGGAATAGGCCGGCAAGTTCACAGTGCCGGGTACATTGAATGCGACCGAGTAACGCGCCTCCTTAATCGTACATTTACCCGCAACTTCTTTTGTGTTGTTCAAACCGTATTGAGAACTTGTGCTTTCTGTTTCGTTCAATTGCGTCAAACTTACCTTGACCGGAACGTGGGTTGCCAAGAATTGCGTTCCAGCACTGCTTGTGAATTTAACCGACGATTGTTCTGCGGTCGGAACACTGCACCCTGCCAAAGCACCTACAATAAATACAATAAGTTTACGTTTCAAAGTAACATCCATTCTTTAAGTGTCGCGAGATCAACTCGCCGTATTTTAAGTCTTATAAATCGTATAGTTCTCAGAGAACCACTATGGTGCTCCTGATGACGACAGGCAACCCAACGTGTCATTCTACCCTCGGATCTTTATCCAAAAACATCATTTTTAAATCAGATCTGAAGACTCTAGATGTTTCCTCTCTGATACCGAAACACGGTCGTTAGATTTTCTGCTGTGTGTACTTCCTCAGCTCCGCGCGCGCGACTTGCCGGCGGTGAACAGCATCCGGCCCATCTGCGAACCTCAGTGCGCGTTGCCATGTCCATGCCATCGCAAGGGGGGTGTCTTGGCTAATGCCCTGACCACCGTGAATTTGCATTGCTTCGTCGATCACTTTGAGCGCCATCCGGGGGGCAACAACCTTAATTTGTGAAATCCACGGTGCCGCCGCGCGTGCATCTCCTTGGTCCATCATCCAAGCCGCCTTTAAGCAGAGCAAGCGGGCCATCTCAATTTCCATTCGGCATTCGGCAATGATGTCAAAATTCGCCCCCAGAACGGCCAGAGGCTTGCCAAAGGCTTCTTTTTCCAACGCTCGTTTGCACATCAATGCCAAGGCAGCTTCGGCCTGCCCGACCGATCGCATACAATGATGAATTCGGCCCGGCCCCAATCGCCCTTGGGCAATCTCGAAACCACGTCCTTCGCCCAGCAGCAAATCTTCGGCAGGGACACACACGTTCGTAAATCGCAAATGCATGTGCCCGTGTGGCGCGTCATCATGTCCAAAAACCTTCATGGGACGCAGCACTTCGATCCCCGGTGAGGACGCATCAACGACGATCATCGAATGACGTTGGTGTTTTGGCACGTCCGTATCGCCCGTACGCACCATGACAATGTAGACCTTACACCTCGGATCACCCGCGCCAGAGGCCCAGTATTTTTCTCCGTTGAGGACATATTTATCACCGTCTTTATCACCGTCGCGCTGGCAGGACATGGAGATATTTGTCGCATCAGAGGACGCCACATCCGGTTCTGTCATCAGATAGGCAGATCGAATTTGACCTTCCAGCAAGGGTGCCAACCATTTTTGTTTCATAGCTTCACTGCCGTAACGCTCAAACACTTCCATGTTTCCGGTGTCAGGCGCTGAACAGTTAAACACTTCGGCAGCCAGCGGCGTTTTACCCATTTCTTCTGCAAAATAAGCGTATTCAACGGTGCTGAGCCCGAACCCCTTTTCGCTATCCGTCAGCCAGAAATTCCATAACCCTGCAGCCTTCGCTTTGGCCTTTAGTCCTTCGAGGATATCGGCCTGCCGGGCTGTGTAGGACCAGCGATCATCAATTCCGATCTCCGCATGATATGCATCTTCAAGCGGCACGATTTCATCTTGGATCATCGCACTGACACGGCCCAGCAATGCGCGGACCTCAGGCCGCATCCCAAAATTCATATCCATGTTCTTTTTTCCCCTCGCACCGATCCGGGCTTTCCCCCGCGCCACAGACTTGCTTAGATCAGAGGCAGTTGTCCACAAGACAATTTGGGGGAACAAACAATGCACCACTTCGACCATACGACGTTGGAACGCTACCTGAGCGAACATTTGCCAGATTTCGAAACATTGGATGCGATCGAGAAATTCTCGGACGGGCAGTCCAACCCAACCTATCGTCTGACCAGTGGGCAGCGCGAATTTGTGCTGCGGGCAAAGCCACCCGGACAATTGCTCAAATCCGCCCATGCTGTTGATCGTGAATTTCGAGTGATGGAGGCCTTGGCACGCACCGATGTTCCTGTGCCAAAGGTGCTGCATCTAAGTGGCGAACACAGCCCATTGGGACCACAGTTCTTGGTCATGGAAATGGTTGTTGGTCGCATTTTCTGGGACCCTGCGCTGCCCGATATCTCAAAATCTGAGCGCAGCAAAATCTATGATGAAATGAACAAAACGCTGGCAGCTTTGCATTCTGTAGACCCAGCAGCCGTCGGGTTGGACGATTTCGGCAAACCCGGAAACTACTTTGAGCGCCAGTTAATCAGATGGTCGGGGCAATATCAAAAAACCGCGACCGCGCCCTTACCAGACGCGGATTGGCTGATGGCCTGGCTGGCTGAAACACTTGTAACAGACGATGGTTCCATGTGCATTGTGCACGGGGATTATCGCATCGATAACATGATTTTCTCCCCAAGTGAGACGTCAGTTTGCGCTGTTTTAGACTGGGAATTGTCGACGCTCGGCCATCCACTTGCCGATTTAGCCTATCAATGCATGCATTGGCGTCTGGCCCATCAAGGGCATTTTCGTGGCTTGGGGGGCGTCGACAGAGCCGCGATTGGCCTACCTGACGAAGCCACATATGTTGCACAATATTGCGAACGCCGCGGCATCGCACGCCCGGAAAATTGGGCGTTTTATGTTGTTTTCTCGTATTTTCGTCTCTTGGCCATCCTGCAAGGCGTTTATCGACGTGGCCTTGATGGGAATGCATCTAATCCAAAAGACATGGAACGGTTGCGCCCAATAATATCGCAAATGGCACGGGATGCCAGGGATCTCGCACACCGCAATTCTTGATGCAGACTTTTCCTGTCCCACTTTGAACGATGGCTCAGAGGTCATGACTTTGGGCAACAAAATGCGATGATGTAACGCCCCTTCCAAAAACGGCGGGACATCGCACTGTCTATGCCTGTGAGATAGACATCAGCGGCCAGCATCGGCAATTGAACCGCGTTAAAACAAAACCCAAAGGGTTCGCCTGTGTCCGAGGCCCTGTTCTTGCACATAGGTAAACGAGCCCGCGCGCAGGATTCATGGTTATCTTACGCCGATCTCATAGAACAAGGGAACGCGTTCGATCGACGACCCGTCTATCGGTTTTTCAATAATACAAAACCCGCGCTGCGACGACCAAACTTCTCCCTGCCACCAATCGGGTGGACAAGAAGACAGCAGTGGCGAAATCACAACAACAAGAAGCCTCCCACCCCTAAACGCCCCACAAAGTAACTGGCGCGCTGCCGATTTCAGTATTTCCAAACGTGTCAGTAAAGAGTTCAAAATATGCCGATAGAATTTGTAGGCGGTAACAGTCCAGTCCTTCTAACGATCCCCTATGCAGGTACGGTGATGCACAAGCGCATTGTAGATCGGCTTGTTGATGATACCCAATGTGCCACCGCGCCTGACCGACATCTTGGGAGGCTTCTGAATGGTTTGCACGGCGATCTCAATCTATTAAGCCCCAAATTTCATCGGTATTTGTCAGATGTTGACTGCGTCATCCCTGCCCCCCAACTCGGTACTGCAAAGGGCATGGTTGGCGTTGTTCCCCTGCTGTGCCCGAAAGGTAAAAGCATCTGGCGCCGCCCTCCTGACATCCGAGAGGCCACACGTTGGCGCGCGATATGGTACGCCCCTTACCATGCGGTTCTGGCCGCTCAGATTGCATGTATCAGAGCAAAGTTTGGGCACGTCGTTGTGATCAATTGCCGCGCGCGCGCTCAGAACACCAGCCAAGGCGACAACCTGAACACCGCCGATATCACAGTGTCCTCGATCACGAGATCGCCTTATTCGGCTAATTTCACTGCGGGGCTCATGAGTATTCTAAAAACCAACAATAAAATTTCATTCCATGTGAACGGCCCCACCAGCACAGGTTGGCTGCCCCGCCAAAACGACCCCCCAAAAACCAGCGTTCAGGCACTGGATTTAGAATTCAACGAACTTTGCTATTTAACCGAAGACGAACACAGCGGTCTGTTTAACACCGCTTTAGCCAAGAACCTACAGGATGCCTTGCAACAGGTAATGGCCTATGCGGTAGACTGGCGCCCGTACTAATGTCTAGTTTACCATTGAGGTTAAAATCGGACGCCGCTGGGTGGCGGCAGCGCGCGCTTCATCTTGTTTGCCTTGTTTAACCAAGGCAACGAGCAGTGTTTGCTCCAATAAATCCCGTTGTGCACGACTTCCGCCGATGCGCGCTGTATCTGACATCGCTTTGCTCAGAGAGGCTGATGCACCCTCCCAATCACCGTGCGCGACGGCCTCAAACCCACAGGCGAGATCGGTGGTTAAATCGGCTGCAGGTCCAGCCGGGTGAGACATTATCTTTTCATAGGCCTCTCGTTCACCGGCCATTGCGTGCGCCAATACGGCATGCATATCGACAAAGGCATTGCCGGTTTTAGGAAACGCGCTGCGTGCAAAATCACTGACACCTTGCCAGCGTTGCGCGTCCACATCGACGCCAGCCAATGAAGCCCGGTGCAAGATCGAAACGGTATCCGTCAACACGTTAATGGCCGGTCCACCGCTGTGGGCCTCGGGTGAAACCGCTGCATCAACCTTTTGCCACATCGCCTGCACATCGCCCTGTTCCAAAGCCCAGAGAGCCTCGTGCCAATTAAGGTGTGTGAACAGGACCCCGCCCTTGTCATACCCCTTCATCCAGGACGCTAAATAGCGGCGGCCTAAATCGGTTTCTCCCAATTCATAAGACACATGGCTGCGCACATGTGCACCATGGGCATTGCGCGGATTAAGCGCCATTGCCTTATCAATCAATTTATCCGCTTCGTTCAATTTTCCTGTTTCACAGAGGGCGAAGGCGTATTGGCTCAGCGCCCACCAATCATTGCCGTAATGCGGCAGAAAGCTTGCATTAAAGGACAACATTTCCGCTTCACGTCCCGGCCGGCCAGAAAACCCGATCAAACCAAAGACGGACGAGCACGTTTGCGCGACCATTGCATCACGAGGGTATTCACCAACATGTATTTTGATCGCCTCATAGGCCTTGTGCGGCTGCCCCGAAAAAAGCAGGTCGAAAACAGCAATGTGGGAGGTTTCGCGCTCGGATACCCTCGCACTGACGGCTTGCGCCTGTTGCATGGCCAGCCCGCACGCAGCCATATCACCCGCATAATGATGCGCCCGGGCCAGCCCAACCCAACCCAATGCGAACCCCGGATCATCGCGTGTGACGGCTTCAAACCCCGCGATTACGCCTGCTTGCCCTTCTAACATTAAATCTAGAGCCGCCACATATCCGTCGCGCGCCGCCTGCGACGTCGTTGTTAAAACACAATCATATTGATCTTTCAGCATCACATTCCCCGCGTGTTCACAGCAAAACTAGACCTAGCTTTCCCGTAAAACAACCGTCAGTTCTGTGTCTTAAGTTGCCGCAAAATGACCCCCCAAAAACGGTAGGATAACAGAAGGCCAGCGAGCCCAAGTCCAACGACCAATCCAAGCCAGACACCCACGCCCCCCAACCCAAGTACAATGCCGAACAGGTAAGAGCCCGGAATGCCTATCCCCCAATAGCTGAAAGCAGCCACAAACATTGGAACCCGTGTGTCTTGCACCCCGCGCAAGAGCCCGAGCGCAATCACTTGGGCCCCGTCCATCAATTGGAACACTGCAGCCATCGCCAAAAGACCGGCCCCAATGGATAGAATTTCCAGTCGTTTCGGTTCGTCCTGCTGCATAAAGAGAGACATAAGGGGTTCTGGAAAGGCCAAGAGGATTGCGACAGTGACCAGCGCATACGCGAGCGACATAGCCAAAACGACAAGCGCACCACGTTCCATATGAACCAGATCGTTTCTCCCTTTGGCATTGCCCGCTCGGATCGTCGCCACATTGGACAGACCGACATGAACCATGAAGGTGACGGAAGTGAGCTGTAACGCAACACCATGCGCTGCCAGAGGGACTGTCCCAAACCACCCCATCATGACAGTAGAGGTCGCAAACAATCCGACTTCGGACAGGGCCGTCAAACCAATCGGCCAGCCGAGTAAAAACACCTTAACTAACATCTGACGGTCCATCCGCCACAAACGTTGGAAAAGGTTGTGTTCGGGCAATGTCAGGCGCGCATAGATTATGACCCCAAGCAAGGACACTGTTTGCGTAAGAAGGGATGCGATAGCCGCCCCCTTTAGCCCCAGTTCAGGCGCCCCCCAATTGCCAAAAATCAATGCATAGTTGGCAAGCCCGTTGATAAGAGCAGCCAGCAAGGTAATCCACAAAACAACCTGAGTACGTTCTAACGCTGCAAGATAGGATTTGATGCACATCACAAGCAGCGCCGGGACAATTCCAAAACCTGCAATGGACAAATAGGTACTGGCATCATGCGCAACCATTGCGCTCTGACCCATTCTCTGCAAAATCGGCTCGGACCAGATCATCAACGGCAATGCCAGCAGAGCAAACCCCATGCTGAGCCACAAGCCCATCCGCGTCGCGCGTCTGAGGCCGATTTCATCATCTTCTGCAGCATAGGACGCAACCATAGGCATCACAGCCCATGCAAAACCGGACCCAAAGATAAAGAACACAAAGAAATACGTAGACCCAAGCGTCACGGCAGCCAAAGCATCAACGCCGTACCAGCCCAACATCACCGTATCAGTAATGCTGATCGCAATTTGCGCAAGGTGCCCGCCGATCAATGGCGTACCCAATACCAAAACAGCTTTGGCGTGTTGACGATAAGAGACCTGTTCCAAATGCATCAAACTGCCTTACGCCTCATAAAACCAAAACGAAAGGGGCAGCAGGTTCTGGGCCATAGAATATCAAATGGTCAATGCAGAACACAGGCGCACGAGCGTCCAGTATATCTTGCGCAAAAGTTAGTAATCTCGAACAGAGGATAAATTCTTGAAAATCGGCCAAAATCTGTCAGTGTTCGATCGCAGACTGGCCTGTTTGCGAATTGCGGAGCAGCGACATGAAAACACCCCACCAATACGCAATGCTAGCTGCTGTGCTGGCCGGGCCAGCGCTGGCCAATCCGATCGATCAAATTCGGCCGGACGCCCCAGAGTTGGCTGACTATGGCACCTTGCCTGTCGGGGTGCAGACGCTGACGTTTACCAACCCCGATCAAATTGACGTTCTGTCAATTGATGGCAACGAAATCCCAAAATATGATCGTCCTATCACGGTGGAGGTCTGGTACCCTGCTGCAGCTGACAGCACCGAACCTTCACAATACACAGCCACAATGCGCGATGGTGTTACCCAAGTCACGCTCACCGGACGCGCCACGCGCGATGCCACGCCTGCTGAGGGGCAACGTTTTCCTTTGGTCGTCATCAGCCACGGGTATCCCGGGAATCGCTATCTGCTGTCTCATCTGGGTGAAAACCTCGCCTCTAAGGGATATGTCACGGTGTCGATCGATCACACGGATAGTACCTATTCGGATCAAGCCGCCTTTGGATCGACTTTGCTGAACCGCCCCTTGGATCAGAAAAACGTCATCGACCAAATGGCCGCTTTAGAAACGTCATTGGGCGATATCGTGGACACCGATGTTGTGGCTGTCATTGGTTATTCCATGGGTGGATACGGTGCGTTGATTTTGGGCGGCGCGGGCGTCACGCAAGCCTCAACCGAATACAGCTGGGGCACTCCAAACGGCTTGCTTGCACAACATTTGGCAGGATCCGAGGCGCATGAGGCATTGATGGACACACGGGTGCGGGCCATCATCGCCATTGGACCCTGGGGCCGCAACGCCGGTTTTTGGGACGCTGGCGGCATGTCGGGCCTGCGCAAACCAACGTTGCTTATGGCCGGCAGCTCGGATGATGTGTCAATTTACGAAGCCATCCGCACAATCTTTGATGAGGCCACCGGGGCAGACAGACATCTGCTGACGTTTGAATACGCCAATCACAATGCAGCGGCGCCAATTCCAGCCCCAAAAGAAGCATGGTTGCCCTCGGAGACGCTCGATTTCGTGCCCTTTGATCACTACGCAGATCCCGTTTGGGACACCGTTCGGATGAACAACATCGCACAACATTTTTCCACCGCCTTTCTGGATCTTTACCTCAAAGGTGACGTCAGCAAACGCCCGTTTCTCGAACTGATCCCCAATGGCAACGACGGCGTCATCGCCCTGGACGAAGAAGCAAACCCAACAGATGATCATACCTATTGGACAGGGTTCGCTCCCCGCACAGCCAAGGGGCTTCGTTTCGAAACGAAACGCAAAGACGAATAACGCCGCACCGGACGATTTCGCACGCGGCGATCACCCTGCAGCAAGGGTTCGTCATTCTGTTCGGGAATCGCGTTACCGACAATTGGTCGCTATAATGACAGGCGCAATCACACGCTGTGACCGCTTCGCCCTTCCCCATCGCGCCCCGCCCTGACATAGTGGCATAAAGCCGTCAAAATCAAAAAAAGAGCAGCCAATGTCGAATGATCTTCTCTCAAATGCCACTTCAGAAGACTACGATGCTTCCTCCATCGAGGTCCTCGAAGGTCTGGAGCCTGTGCGCAAACGACCGGGCATGTATATCGGCGGCACTGACGAACGCGCCTTGCACCATCTCGTTGCTGAAGTGCTGGACAACTCGATGGACGAAGCGGTGGCCGGACATGCCAACCGCATCGAAGTCGAACTGCATGATGACTACTCTGTCACTGTCCGCGACAACGGACGCGGTATTCCCATCGACCCGCACCCCAAATTCCCAGACAAATCGGCGTTAGAAGTGATCCTATGCACTCTGCACGCTGGAGGGAAATTTTCGGGCAAGGCCTATGAAACATCAGGCGGTCTGCACGGGGTTGGCGCATCGGTCGTTAACGCGCTGTCGGATTCTATGGTGGTGCAGGTCGCGCGTAACAAAGAACTGTTTGAACAGCGGTTTTCGCGCGGCTTGCCTCTCGGGCCTGTCGCCAAAATCGGTCAAGCCCCGAACCGTCGCGGCACAACTGTGACGTTTCATGCGGATGCGGAGATCTTTGGATCGCACCGTTTCAAACCGGCGCGCCTTTTTAAATCGATCCGCTCAAAAGCCTATTTGTTTTCCGGCGTAGAAATCCGCTGGAAATCGGGTATCGACGATGGCGAAACGCCAACCGAAGCGACCTTTCACTTTCCCGGTGGCCTGTCAGATTATCTGAGCGAAACGCTGGGCAAGGCCACCACCTATGCCGAAAACCCTTTTGCCGGTACCGTCGATTTCAAGGAGAAATTCGGTCAGGCTGGCAAAGTGGAATGGGCAATCAACTGGACCCCTTCGCGCGATGGTTTCATCCAATCCTATTGTAACACCGTGCCCACCCCCGAAGGCGGCACACATGTCGCCGGATTTTGGGCTGCGATCCTAAAGGGCATCAAGGCCTACGGTGAACTGGCCAACAACCGCAAAGCGTCACAAATCACCCGTGAGGATCTGACATCCGGCGGCTGTGCACTGGTCTCTTGTTTCATCGCGGACCCGGCCTTTGTCGGGCAGACAAAGGACCGGCTCTCGACTGAGGCGGCGGCAAAAATGACCGAAGGCGCTGTGCGCGATCACTTTGACAACTGGCTGGCGGCCGATACAAAATCTGCCGGAGCCATTCTCGATTTCCTTGTGTTACGTGCCGAGGAACGTCTGCGGCGGCGTCAGGAAAAAGAAACCGCCCGCAAATCTGCCACAAAGAAACTGCGATTGCCGGGCAAGCTGACGGATTGCACGTCAAAAGATCGCGTCGGTACTGAATTATTCATCGTCGAGGGGGACTCGGCTGGGGGATCAGGCAAAGGCGCGCGCAACCGGAAAACGCAGGCGCTCTTGCCGCTCAAGGGCAAAATCCTCAACGTGCTAGGGGCGGCATCATCAAAACTGGGCACAAACGCTGAAATCTCTGATCTCTGCGAAGCACTGGGCTGTGGCATGGGTACGGGCTTCAATCTGGATGATCTGCGCTATGAAAAGATCATCATCATGACCGATGCTGATGTAGACGGGGCCCATATTGCGGCGCTATTGATGACCTTCTTTTTCACACAAATGCGCCCGCTTATCGATGGTGGGCATCTCTACCTCGCCTGCCCGCCGCTGTTCCGCTTAACCCAAGGGGCCAAGCGCGTTTACTGCCTGGACGAAGCCGAAAAGGACACTTGGCTGGAAAAAGGCATTGGCGGCAAAGGCAAGATTGACGTGTCACGGTTCAAGGGCCTTGGTGAAATGGACGCCAAGGACCTGAAAGAAACCACGATGGATCCGGACACACGCAAACTGATCCGCGTCACAATCGACGAAGACATGCCCGGCGAAACAGGTGATCTGGTGGAACGCCTGATGGGCAAAAAACCCGAACTGCGGTTCCAATACATTCAGGAAAACGCAAAGTTTGTGGAGGAGTTGGATGTTTGAGTGAAATTGTTGTTATTGAATATCAACTTTGGATTCTTGCCGGTTCAGTAATTTTAGGTGTTTTTACAACTTCCTTTCTATTTGTTGCATCACGGTCGCGGAGAACTTGGCAGTACGTTGACCTTATTTGGATTGTCATCGGAGGCCTCAGTGCCGTAGTAGCGTTCGGGTTATCACTCTATCTTTCAGATGCAAGCGACACGCAGCGATCGATCGACATATTCAAGGCACAGGCATCCAACCTGAACAGTGATGCGTCGATGTTTCTGGAGAGGAACTGCTCGAGTTCTTCAGAACGGAGGCTGTCAGGCTTCTACGATCAGGCATTCGATAGCGCATGTGACGCCACTCGGTTCATTGTCCAAGAAACTGACGAACAAAGCCAAACCTATAAATTCGTTGGATTATTAGAAAATGACCCAACGAATTTCAAAGAAGCTATGAATGAAGAATGGGGAAGCCCCGGATTTTTTCAGAAAATTCCCGCCATTGAAAGCGGTGTTTCTTCTGGCGTACTTCTACCTGGGCGCAAAACATATCTTAGATTGAACATTGACTCTCCTGATTATCATGACGCAGCAATTCAAGTTATTCGATCAGGCATATACAAAGATTTTGGTTTAGAATTCTTAGTGTTCGGAAGCAATTCATTCAATTGGATGAACAGTTCGATCAATTAGAAGTTATTTGGAAAGAGATATTGGAACAGCGTTGGTTTTTGATTTGGAGAACCCTTTCCTTGGCTTTGCTAGTATTTTGCATACCATTACGGATCGGGAAGTCTCTTTTTGAGCTCACTTATTTGAAAGCTAATCGTTAGGAGAATCATTATTATGAGTCAGAATGGAAGCCTCGATGTTTCCTCGTCCAACTACCGCTGCGCCCCCGCAGATACGCCACCAGATCTACCACAGCGGGTGAGGTCAGGATGGGTTGGCCTGTTTCCGTCCGTAGTGAAATTTCTTCTCCCTGAAAAAAATCGCCATAAACCGGCATGGGAGATCCGTGGCTGACCAGCGGGTCGCGGCCGTCAATGCACATGGCCACACGCTTCACTGGAAACTTATTGCCGTTGCGCCGCTCTAGGCCCGTCAGGTCGGGTGGCAATAACAACAATGCGGGTGACATCGGCCCGCTACCCGTTGCTTTTTCACCGTGGCACGTGGCGCAATGACGTTGATATAAAACGCGGCCGTTTTCGGCATCTTGTGCGGCGACACTGCTCATCATCGCGATTACTGCGCAGATCACAATTAGAAAGGGGGTCATTTTCATCTCCATTCTGGTTCGCCTTCCGTTTAACGCGCCTGTCTGGCCAACACCCTGATCTGCATCAAAAACACATTTACCAAGACGAAAGGCTTGATAACGCGCCGGTCCTTCGGCACTGATGTTGCATGCGGATATTGCTCTTGATTGGTTTGGTTTTACTTTGCGCCTGTGGTCGACCGTTGACCCAGAACGAAGTCGCGTTTGCACGTATGATGCATGGGGACACGATTGACACCGACCGTGTCCGCATCGTTGATGGTGCGCCAACGCGCGCGGTTACCTTTCGCCGCGAAGCACGCCCACGCACCACCTGCCGGGAACGTATTTTTCCGCCGGTGAAAACAGAAATCGTGACGGGCAAGCCGGCGGCGGTTGCTCTTTATAATCACATTCTGTTTGATCGCGATTGGTATCTGGAAGATTACATGCGTGATTATCCCGATCAGATCGGGCTGATTGCGGCGATGTTGTTTGCCCATGAAATGACCCATGCATGGCAATGGCAAAACCGGCGCGAAACCGGGTATTCTCCTTGGCGCGCGGCCTTTGAACACAGAGGATCAAATGATCCTTACCTCTTCGATCTGGATCGTTCGCCAAATTTCAGCGATTTTGGATACGAGCAACAAGGGTCAATCGTCGAAGAATATGTTTGCTGTCGCGCGCTCGATCCGACGGCCCCACGTACTGAACGCCTGCACGCATTGTTGTTGCAGGCAATGCCGGTGGCCCCATTGCCCGAAAGCCGCCCCTATGCCGTAGGGTTGCCTTGGGAGGGCGTGCAAATCGATGGTATTTGCCGCAGCTAAGCGCACTGATGCGCTGGCAAACAGACCACCAATGTTGCTTATTGTGCCTATGCTGCCCGGTCCTGTGTGAACCAATATGTCATCCCCCGCGAGTGGCTTGGCTGAGCCAAAACACTTGAACGGTCTTGCCGATTTCGCCCTACCGGGCCATGCTGCGCGCAAAGCAATCCAAACGGAGAATTCTCATGGCTCATTACGCGCTGATTATGTTGCTCGCGGGCATCGGCATTCCTGTTTTGGCAGCGCTGAATGCGGCGTTGGGGGTGCGCATCGGATCACCTGCAGCGGCAGCTACCGTCCTGTTTGTCGTGGCGTTTTTATGTTGCGCAGTCGTCGTTATGATTACCGGACCTGGGGCTCTTGCGCGCATTCCACAGGCCCCAAAGCACTTCCTGCTGGCCGGTGTTTTCATCGCCTTTTACGTCCTGACCATCACGTATATCGCGCCGCATTTTGGTATTGGAAACGCTGTTTTCTTTGTGCTGCTTGGGCAATTGATCAGTGCGGCATTGATCGATCACTTTGGGCTCTTCGGAGCACAGCTAAACACCCTAAGTGCATCCCGCGCGATTGGCATCGCAGTCATGGCGGCTGGCGTGTTCATCACACAGAAGGTTTAGGACCCCGCGCCAGTTCTTGAAGACGTTCCCATACCGCATCTTCTACGTCGACGTGCTGCGCGATGCTGCGTGACTGGCCGGGCAATCGCGCGCCCTCGTCAGCTGTGGCAGCTTGCGTCAACGCCGCAAGGCGGGCATCAAATGTGTCAGACGCACCGGGATCAATAATGATGTAATATTGCCCTAAGTCATGCGGTGCCCCGTCCGGGGATTTCAAAGGCTTTACATCAGTGGATAAAACAGACCCGGTCATTCCGGCGGCAAAAATCTCGGCCATCAGGCCAAAACCCCAGCCTTTATACCCCCCAATCGAGACCAAAGACCCCTTGAGAGCGGCGTCAGGATCGGTCGTCGGCTGTCCCGCTGGATCAAGCGCCCACCCATCGGGGATTTTTTGTCCCATCGCCTTGGCCATTGTGATCTTGCCCAACGCAACAACTGTCGTGGATTGATCAAACTGCATAGCGATCCCGCCCTGCCCATCAGGAACCGAAAAGGCGATTGGATTTGTGCCAATCACCCGCGTTTTACCCCCTGGCGCGGCAACAATTGGCGAGGCATTGGTAAAACCGATGCACAGGCACCCTGCCGCCGCAACTTGTTCCGTAAAATATCCCAGTGACGTGCAGGTATGCGCATGCCCGACGGCCAATGTCGCCGTACCATGCGCGCGGGCCGCATCCAAAGCTGGAATCAATGCGGTGGCGAATGCAGGTTGCGCAAAACCGTATCGTGCATCCACGTGGACCACGGCGGGTTTCGGTTTCGTTACAACAGGGTTCGCTTGCCCATCGACACGCCCAGTGCCCAATTGCAAACAGTAGCTTTCGACATAATAGAGCCCGCAAATTTTATTGCCGAACCCCTCTGCGACGCGCACGGCGCGGGCAACTTCGGCGGCGGCAAAAGGGGCTGCGCCATAGGCAACCAATGCCTGACGTGTTAATGCTTCGATCTCATCAAGACTGTGCAGGGGCATGGCATTCCTTTGGACATTTGAACCATCGCCATCGGGAACAGATCAAAGACAGCGCACCAAAATCATAGAGGTAAAAGTCGACCAGCGTCCAGACGGATCTGACGATCCATTCGCGCGGCCAATTCAAGATTGTGCGTGGCAATCAATGCAGACAACCCAGTGGAGCGCACCAATTGCATCAATGTTTCAAACACCTGATCTGACGTTGCGGGGTCCAGATTCCCAGTCGGCTCATCTGCCAACAACACGCGCGGCGCATTGGCCAGCGCCCGACAAAAGGCAACCCGTTGCTGTTCTCCGCCCGACAACGCCGCTGGTCGGTGGTTTTTGCGGGCATCCAAGCCAACTGCTTGCAACAAAGTTTCGGCGCGCATTTCCGCTGCAGGTTTTGCAACGCCATTTGCCAATTGCGGCAACACAATATTCTCGCAAGCTGAGAACTCTGGCAGCAGATGGTGGAATTGATACACAAAACCAATATCTTTGCGACGCACCACAGTACGGCGGGCATCGCCCAGGTCCTGCATTGCTTGGCCGCCGATGCTGACATCTCCAGTGTCGGGTTGATCCAGCAGCCCTGCGATATGCAGTAATGTTGATTTCCCGGCACCAGAGGGCGCAACCAGCGCGACAATCTCGCCCGGCGCGACATCCAAATCGACCCCTCGTAAAACAGGGACTTCGCTCGCCATTCCAAGGTTATAGACCTTGGTCACACCGCGTAGAGACAGACCTGTTTCATTCATACCGCAGCGCCTCGACAGGGTTCATCCGGGCCGCTCGCCGCGCGGGAAAATAGGTAACCACAAAGGACAGGCCCAAGGAAAGGCTCACCGCAGACAATACATCACCAAACCGCAATTGAGCCGGCAATGCATAAATACCGCGAATAGACGGGTCCCAAACGCCCCCCCCCATCAAAACGTTCACGAAAGAAAAGATCGGATCAATATAAAGGGCAAACAGACACCCCAGCACAACGCCCGCAGCGGTGCCGATGACGCCAGTAAAAGCACCGCAAATGAAAAACACCCGCAGGATGGAGGCCTCGCTCAACCCAATCGTGCGCAAAATACCAATGTCGCGCCCCTTGTTTTTCACCAGCATGATCAGCCCGGAGACGATATTCATTGCCGCGATCAGAACAAGGATCGACAAGATGATGAACATCACGTTGTCCTCAACCTCTAGGGCGCGCAAAAACCCGCCCGAGGCATCCTGCCATGTCCAAATTTGCCCACGATCGCCGGACGCCTCCAAGAGCGCGCGCTGCATTCTTTCAACCCGCTCTGGGTCTTGGACCATGACTTCGAGTTCGTCGACCAACCCTTCGCGGTTAAAGAACGATTGGGCGGCTGACAACGGAAGATACGCCCGGACACGGTCAATGTCATACCGCCCGGCAGAAAAAATGTAGGTCACTTCGTAGGCATGCACACGCGGTGATGTTCCAAACGCGGTCTTGACCCCATCAGGGGAAATCAAGCGAATGCGATCGCCGACCGCCACGCCCAGACTGCGCGCAACCCCAGAGCCCAGAGCGATGCCGTCCTTGAAGCGCGCAATGTCCCCCCGCGATGTTTCAGGATCCGCAATGCGCGGCAAGCTCAGCAGCTTATCGGGCGCCATGCCAAAGATCTCAACCCCGGCATTACGTCCTTTATAGGCCGCCATGACCTGGCCCCGCACCAGCGGTGCAACACGGGTGACACCGGGAACCTGCGCCACTTTGGCTGCCAGCGCGTCGTACTCACCCAAGGTGCGATCAATTTGGCCAGTTTCAGTGACCGTACCGAGCGCATAGACCGTGACATGCGCATTCGCCCCAAGAATCGTATCGACAAATTCGGCGCGAAATCCAGACCGCACAGACAAGGTTGCAATCAAGGCAAAGACCGCCAGCGTGATGCCAATCAAGCTGATCCAAGTCATCGTGCTCACGCCACCTTCGGCGCGTCGTGCCCGCAGATATCGCCATGCAATCATCCACTCAAAAGCGGCAAACGGACGGGGAGTTTTAGACATGCGACATCCTTGGTCTAATCTGCGCGCAACCTGCGGCTTTGCAACGAGAGGGTCAAGCAGGCAATGACGACTTGCGCCGCGCACCGGGCAAAAGCCGCCTTGTGCACCTCATCAAACCTGCACCACAGGCAAAACCGATGGCACCAAACAACGCACTGGCAAAGGACAAGGGAAGTGCTGGCTGAAAGGCAGCCCAGGTGCCGCGTGCGATTTCACGATCTGTCAGGTGGGGTGCGCGATAGGCCCGCATAAATGGTCCCAGCCCCTCTAGCACATCAAGATCATGGCGCAACGTCGCATACCGCTTAAATGCCGTTTGCATATCCCGTTGGCGGGTCTGCAGAAATTCCGTGCCCTGCAGTTGTTCCAACGCCTGCGTCCGTGTCAGCCCTAATGCAGTCGCAGAAGCATCAAAATCATCCACGACATGTTCCAGCGCATCAACAGCCCCGCCCAATCGTTGGTAATATTGTTGGGAAAACGCAGGAAACTGCGCAGCACTCATGGCTCCAGCAATGCCCGCCGCCAACACGATTATTCTTAGCACCATGGTCGTCCTTTGCGCACCCCCAGGTGGCACCGAAATACCCTATACCAGAACAAGGCACTCACACCAAGTGCGCTGAGCGCTGTTTAAAGGTTCCCGCTGACTTGATGCGCGGCGTAGATTTGAACCAGTTTCGCCACAGCCCCCTCGGGTGATAATTCTGCACTGACGCCCGATTTGCGACTGGTTAATTCGACCACCCCGTTTTTGAGACCGCGCGGCCCGACGGTGATCCGCCAAGGCAGGCCGATCAGATCCATCGTGGCAAATTTACCCCCAGCCCGTTCTTTACGATCATCATAAAGCGGATCAAGACCGACGGCCTTTAACCCTGCATAGATGCTCTCGCAGGCGGTATCTGCGGCTTCGTCCCCTTGTTTGAGGTTCACGATACCGCAATGGAAGGGCGTCACGCCTTCTGGCCAGATGATCCCCTTGTCATCGTGTGAGGCTTCGATAATCGCGCCGACAAGACGGCTGACGCCAATACCGTGGCTGCCCATATGCACCGGTGTAGGTTTGCCATCCGGCCCCTGAACCGTCGCCCCCATGGAGTCGGAATATTTGGTGCCAAAATAGAAAATCTGACCGACCTCGATACCGCGTGCAGATCGTTGGCGGTCCTTGGGAACGGCATCAAACAACTGTTCATCGTGCGTTTCATCGGTGCGCGCGTAAAGGTTGGTAAACTCTTCCATGATCGACTGGCACTGCTCGGTGCTGCCATAATCGATATCGCGATCGCCAAATGTTAGTTCCGTGACTGCGCTGTCATAGAACACTTCGCTTTCGCCTGTCTCTGCCAGAACCAAGAATTCATGTGTATTGTCCCCGCCAATCGGCCCGGAATCAGCCCGCATCGGGATGGCTTGCAATCCCATACGTTCATACGTTCTCAGGTAGCTGACCAAATGGCGGTTGTAGGCATGCAAGGCGTCTTCTTTGGTCAGATCAAAATTGTATCCATCCTTCATAAAAAACTCCCGACCCCGCATCACGCCAAAACGCGGTCGCATTTCATCACGGAATTTCCATTGAATATGGTACAGCGTGGTCGGCAAATCTTTGTAGCTGCTGACATGACTGCGAAAGATATCCGTGATCATCTCTTCGTTGGTAGGACCATAGAGCATATCGCGGTCTTGGCGGTCGCGGATCCGCAGCATTTCCGGCCCATAAGCATCATATCGCCCGCTTTCCCGCCATAAATCCGCCGATTGCAGTGTCGGCATGAGCATCGGAATATGCCCGGCACGCATCTGTTCTTCGTGAACAATATTTTCCAACTTGCGCAGAACTTTGAACCCAAGCGGCAACCAGGAATAAATCCCCGCGCTGTTTTGTTTTATCATCCCGGCACGCAGCATCAGACGATGACTAACGATCTGTGCCTCAGCAGGATTTTCGCGTAGAACGGGCATAAAATAACGGGTCAGGCGCATTGGGTGTCCTCTTGGATCAGGCTTGAACTTTGATTAGGCCAAACCTGACGCTGCCGCAATCTCCAAACTCATCAACACGCCTTTCAAGGCCACGAAAATCCGCCGCGCACGACATTCGGGTCATAAACGATGTGATCCAGTTTCGTAAATGTCGCGTACATTTGAGACATGTGATCAGGCATGAAAACACTTGGGAAGAGGACTCTCACAATGAAATCACTTCGTACATCCGCAGTAATGGCCGCCACCGCATTTTGCCTCGCCACCACGTCACACGCCGCCGATATTGTCGAGATCGCGTCAGGGGACGAACGGTTCACAACGCTGGTCGCTGCGGTGTCAGCTGCAGGGTTGGTTGAGACATTGCAAGGCGACGGCCCGTTTACCGTTTACGCCCCGGTGAACGATGCCTTTGCTGAGCTCCCGGAGGGAACCGTAGAGACCCTGCTGAAACCGGAAAACAAAGATCAGTTAACCAATGTTCTATTGTATCATGTGGACGATCGTAAGCTGACCGCAGAAATGATCCCCAATGGCGCTAACTATTTCAAGCCGATCCTGGCCTCAGAACGTCTGTGCATCACCAAGGGTTCTGAGGGCGTAAACATTGCCGATGGTACCGGCGAAACGGCAAACGTGATCATTGCAAACATTCAGGCGGACAATGGCGTAATCCATGTTGTGGATAAAGTCCTGTTGCCCGGCGCGCGCCCTGCCTGCCACTAGATTCGTTTCAAAACGTCAGGCACGCCATTCCGGGCGGGCCTGATCGAGTGACCGTTGAGGGCGCAGCGATCCTTTTACCACAGATGTTTTTTTCTATCGGCCCCTTGCAACGATCAGTACGATGGGCGATGTCGTCGGTATCACACAACGGAGAGCGTAAATGGCCCTGCCTGTCCGAGACCAATTGACCTACTGGGGTTTGGCAACTGCGGTTTTCCTCGCATTGCTCTGGTTTCTTGGTGATGTGCTGATGCCCTTTGTATTGGGCGGTGCAATTGCGTATTTTCTGGACCCTGTCGCGGATCGCCTTGAACGACTGGGCTTTAGCCGCATTGCAGCGACGGCCATGATTGCGATTATTGGCGTGCTTTTGTTTGTCGTATTAGCCCTAATGGTTATTCCTACGTTGGTTGGTCAGGCCCTAGAGCTGGTCAATGCGGCCCCCGAGTTAGCCCGCAATCTGGCTAATTTTCTAACAGAACGTTTCCCGACCTTGCTCGATGAGCAAAGCGCGCTGCGTCAGTCGCTGCAATCCATTGGTGAAACCATTCAAAGCCGCGGCGTCGAGCTGTTGGAAACCGCCCTCGTTTCAGCGGCTTCGCTTTTGAATGTAGTTATTTTGTTGGTCATCGTACCCGTGGTTGCCGTTTACCTTCTGTTGGACTGGGACAATATGATCGCCAAAATCGACACATTGTTGCCGCGTGATCACGCACCGACGGTGCGCCATCTGGCCAGTGAAATTGATAAAACTCTGGCTGCATTCATACGCGGCATGGGAACTGTCTGTCTGGTCCTTGGGTCCTATTACGCCATTGCCCTGATGATTGCAGGCCTCCAATTTGGCATGGTTGTGGGATTTGTTGCCGGGCTGGTCACCTTCATTCCCTATCTTGGTGCCTTGATTGGCGGCGCTTTGGCCATTGGTCTGGCCCTATTCCAATTCTGGGGTGATTGGGTTTCCGTCGGCATAATAGCTGGAATTTTTGCCATTGGTCAGGTGCTCGAAGGGAACGTCATCACGCCCAAACTTGTGGGCAGCTCTGTCGGTCTACACCCGGTTTGGCTGCTTTTAGCCCTGTCCGTTTTTGGGGCGATTTTTGGATTTGTCGGGATGTTGATCGCTGTTCCCGTTGCAGCAGCCCTTGGTGTTGTGACCCGTTTTGCAACCGCGCAGTACCGTAAATCGCTGTTGTATCGCGGCCGATCAGAATGACGGCCAAAGTGCCGGAACAACTCGGATTTGACCTTCCGAGCATTCCAGCTCTGGAACGTGCGGATTTCTTAGTGGCCCCCTCAAATGCGATGGCCGTTGCAATGATCGAGGAATGGCACAATTGGAGCACGAAAAAACTAGTGCTTGTGGGCCCCGAGGGGGCAGGAAAAACCCATCTCACCCATGTTTGGGCAAATCTCAGTGGTGGCAGTATTGTTTCTGCGCGCGACGTCCAAACCTGCGATGTGCCACAGTTGGCGCAACATCATGTCGCCATTGAAAATATCGACCAAGTCGCAGGCGATATCACCGCGCAAACGGCTCTGTTTCATTTGCATAACCTGACATTGGCCGAAGGGAATGCGTTGCTTTTGACAGGTGATGGCCATCCTAAACACTGGGGCATTGAACTGCCCGACCTCAAAAGCCGCCTGGAAGGCACAACAGTTGTCAGTTTAGAACCACCCGATGATGTGCTGCTGTCGGCCGTGTTGGCCAAACTGTTCAGCGACCGCCAACTGATGCCCAAACCCGATC
This sequence comes from Roseobacter sp., assembly GCA_039983935.1. Classification (GTDB taxonomy): domain Bacteria; phylum Pseudomonadota; class Alphaproteobacteria; order Rhodobacterales; family Rhodobacteraceae; genus Roseobacter. The sequence continues at coordinate 105,951 of JBDWVP010000052.1, forward strand.
TCATTTCCTACCTTGTTTTACGCATCGACAGATCATTTGCGGCTGCCCGCGCAACCGTTGCTCTGTTAGATGCTGCCTCATTGGCCCAAAAACGCCCGCTTACACGCCATCTCGCGGCCGCAGTACTGGACAAATCAGGCCCTTTGTCGCCACAATAAGAGGCTGGTCTGCATTCGGCATGAAAGGTTCCTATGACTCACGCTGATTTTCTCGCTTCGGATTTTCCAGCGCCTTCGGATATGCCGGATTTGGACATCAAAGGACCAAGCCGATTTTTCAACCGCGAACTTTCCTGGCTTAGCTTTAACTGGCGCGTTCTGGAAGAAGCCGAAAACCCAAGGGTACCTCTCTTGGAAAGGCTGCGGTTTTTGTCCATCTCTGCCACCAACCTTGATGAGTTCTATACCGTGCGTGTTGCAGGCCTGCGCGAACTTGCCACAGCCGGAAATACCACCCCCGCCGCAGATGGTCTCAGCCCGCTCGAACAACTCGGGCTGATCGATAAAGACGCGCGTCGGCTTATGGAAACGCAGCAGCGTGTTTTGATGTCCTTGCTCGATGCGCTCGAGGCCGAAAACATATCTGTTCTACGCCGCGATGATTTGACAGGCGCTGACAAAAAGCACCTCGAAGATGTATTCCTGACACAAGTGTTCGCCGTTTTATCGCCCTTGGCGATTGATCCAGCACACCCGTTCCCGTTCATCCCAAACACCGGCTATGCGCTGGCACTACAACTCGAACGCAGCAGCGACAAACGGCCTCTACAGGCGCTGTTACCAATTCCCGCCCAGATCGAACGCTTTGTCCCGCTGCCCGCAAAGGAAGGCAGGCACCGTTTTTTACCCCTCGAAGAATTGCTGGTTCTGAATATTTCACAGCTTTTCCCGGGGTATAAACTAAAGGCACATTTTGAGTTCCGGGTTCTGCGGGACAGCGACCTTGAAGTCGAAGAGGAAGCCGAAGATCTCGTTCGCGAATTCGAAGTCGCCCTAAAACGAAGACGGCGCGGAGGCGTCGTGCGTCTGACCCATTCGGCAGGTGCGCCAGCCAAATTAAAATCGGTCATCATGGAAGAGCTTGGCGTTGATCTTGATGAGGTGATTGAGCTGAACGGCATGATCGGCATGTCCGATCTGCGTGAATTGGTACTGGACACACGCCCGGATTTGCTCTGGCCGAATTTCACCCCGCGCGTGCCGGAACGGGTCAGCGATCATGACGGGGAAATGCTGGAAGCGATCCGCAACAAGGATATGTTGCTGCACCACCCTTATGAAACCTTTGACATGGTTGTGCGGTTCTTGCAGCAGGCAGCAAGGGACCCCAAGGTCGTCGCCATCAAACAAACGCTCTATCGCACTTCGCGCGACAGCCCCATTGTCGAAGCGCTTTGTGAGGCCGCCGAGGACGGTAAATCCGTCACCGCATTGGTCGAACTCAAAGCGCGTTTTGACGAAGCGGCCAATATCCGGCAATCACGTCGATTGGAACGTGCCGGTGCTCACGTTGTATACGGATTTATTGACCTTAAAACACATGCCAAGATTTCAACGATCGTGCGGCGCGAAGGCAACCAACTGGTCACCTATACTCACTATGGCACCGGCAATTATCACCCTATTACGGCGCGCGTTTATACGGATTTGTCGTTTTTCACGAGCAACCCAAAACTGGGGCGAGACGCGACCAAAGTCTTTAATTACTTGTCCGGATACGCGCAGCCTGAACATCTCGACAATCTGGCGATATCACCGACAACCTTAAAGCCGCGGCTCCTCGAACTCATCGCCGCAGAAGCCGACCACGCTCGCGCCGGCCGGCCAGCGGTCATCTGGGCAAAAATGAATTCAATCATCGACAGTCAGGTTATTGACGCGCTTTACGCTGCCAGCGCTGCTGGGGTGAAAATCAGCCTTGTTGTTCGGGGCATTTGCGGGTTGCGCCCCGGGGTCAAAGGGCTCAGCGAGAACATCCGCGTCAAATCCATCGTCGGACGTTTCCTAGAGCATTCCCGGATCGTTTGTTTTGGCAATGGTTCCGGACTGCCTCATAAAAAGGCCCGCGTCTTCATTTCATCTGCTGATTGGATGGGGCGTAACCTGAACAGGCGTGTCGAGACCTTGGTCGAGATCGAAAACTCTACAGTCAAAGCACAGATTGTCAGTCAAATCATGGCCGCCAACCTTGCCGATGTTGCGCAAAGCTGGGTGATGCAACCCGATGGCGTTTTCGAACGCCCGCCCCTTCCCGAAGGAACATTTGCGTTTAATTGCCACAGATTCTTTATGGAAAACCCGTCGCTCTCCGGTCGCGGATCAGCGGGTGCCTCAGACGTTCCCAAACTAACACACACAGAAGCCTGATAAGTCGCAATCACTTAGACAGAAACGTTCAGTCAATACAAACCCGGTAGACCCATCCAAACACAATTGCACATAAACTGCAGCCAAAAGGTGCGAGAGAGTTATGACAAAATCCACACCTCAGACCTCTAGTCCTGACACCAAATCATTGGACAACAACTTGTTTGGTCATCCTCTGTTTGAAGACCCCAGCGCGCGCGCGCTTTCCCGTGTTGGCGTTGTCGATGTCGGCTCAAACTCTGTGCGATTGGTGGTGTTTGACGGGGCAGCACGATCCCCGGCGTATTTTTATAACGAAAAAATCATGTGTGCCCTCGGGGCAGGATTGTCACAATCCGGCATATTAAACCCCAAAGGTCGAATACGCGCCCTAAACGCACTGAAACGGTTTCAGCATCTCGCGCAGGGGATGGGGCTTCCCACATTGACAGTTGTCGCAACGGCCGCCGTACGTGATGCCAGCGATGGGCCCGATTTTTGCGCCGAAGTAAAACGCGAAACCGGCCTGCGTATTTGGGTCATTGACGGCGAAGAAGAAGCACGCCTGTCTGCTCAAGGGGTCCTATTGGGATGGCCCGGATCTTACGGGCTGGTCTGTGACATCGGTGGCTCTTCACTGGAGCTTGCAGAAATTTCGCAAGGCCGTGTTGGTCGGCGGGTGACGTCCTCCCTCGGGCCCTTAAAGCTCCGCGAAGTACAAGGAGGCAAAAAAGGACGACAAGCCCACATCAAGGCCGTGTTTGAACAGCTGAGCGAAACCATGGGCAAACAACGAGACCGGCTGTTTCTTGTCGGTGGGTCCTGGCGCGCCATTGCCCGCATCGACATGTTTAGACGTGGCTATCCCCTGCACGTTCTGCACGAATACCGAATGACGTCAAAGTCAGTCGCAGCCACGGTAAAATACATCGAAGCCGCGGATTTAGAGGAATTACGCAGTGCTTGCGGGATTTCGAGCGCCCGTATGTCCTTGGTGCCACTGGCCGCCGAGGTTCTCAGACGTCTCGTCAAAACATTCAAACCCAAAGATATCGCTGTCTCAAGTTATGGTATCCGTGAGGGCATGCTCTATGAACAAATGCCGCAACGATTGCGGGATCGCGACCCATTGATCGAATCCTGCCGTTTCGCCGAAGCCAAGGACGCGCGCCTACCGGGTTTTGGCAAATCGCTCTATTCCTTTATTTATCCACTATTCAAATCAGCCCCGGACCACAGACGCCGTTTGATAAAAGCTGCTTGCCTGCTGCATGATGTCAGTTGGCGAGCCCATCCAGATTATCGGGGGGAAACTTGTTTTGACAATGCGACACGGGCAAATTTGGGCGGGTTAAAACATGGCGAACGCGTGTTTTTAGGGTTGGCTCTGCTGCATCGATATTCGAATAAACGCGAGGGAACGCGATTTGCAGATCTGTATGATCTCATCTCAGACGACGAAAAAGGTGAGGCTGAAATTCTCGGTAAGGCAATGCGATTTGGCGCAATGTTGTGGATGACCCAGAACGCGGAGCCCGGCAGTTTGCGTTGGTTCCCAAAGAAAAAACACCTCCAGCTTCGCCTGACACCCGATACGGCTCCCCTGTTCGGGGAAGTCGCCGAAGCACGGTTTATGTCACTGGCAACATCCCTAAAAGCCAGTGTCGAGGTGAAGGTTCAGCGTTAAAGTTCTGTCACCGACGGCGGTTCCACAGGCGGGCTCACTTGTGGTTGTTTTCGGCGCAAAATAATGTCTCCGTTCTCAAGAACCTCGGGAGGATCATAGGCTGACCAATCTTTGATGCTCTCCATCAGTTCCAACATTGCCGGTCCCATTTCGTCCATAAAATTCTGCATTTGGCCCCATGCAGGTTCCATTTCCTGTAACAGGTTTTCAAGAAATTGCTGGGCACCGCGTTCGATCAAAGACGGCGGTTCCTGTTCCTGTGCGGCGCTAGGCACCGCCAAAAAACAGAGAATAGAAAGAGCAATGAGACCATGTTTCATACAAACGACATAGCGAAAGCAGTGTGATTCTGACAGCTTAGATCGACAAATCTACAGATACCGGAAAATGATCGGACGCCGTGACCAAAGCTTGCCGCAAGTCCGGATCGTTCCAGCATTTTGGGTCATCCAGCGGGTGCCAAATCCGCCAAACCGGTTCCTTTGCGGCCAGGTCCGGCGATAACATGACGTAATCGAGCAAGGCTTGAAAATACCGTTTGTCGGTCTTGTTCCAGAACCGCGCAGTCGTGGGCACCCCGCCGAAACGCTGAGACAAAGCATGGGTTGCATGTGAATCGACAAGACGGTTTTGCGGGTCATCCCCCAAGACAATCTCAACCGAAGATCGCCCAAACAAATGTTCGAACGCATCCAACCCCGGCCCATCGTTTAAATCTCCCAAGACAATCAGTGATTGGCTTTCATCCAACATTTGATCTACCCGCGCACGCAGCCAAATCGCTTGGGCCAATTGCTTGCGACGATTGGCGATCCCCATCCGTTTTTCTTCGTCCGATGACCGTGCGCCATGGGGCGCTTTTGACTTCAGGTGAACGCCGATCAAGTTGAAGACAGCACCCGAGGACGTCCTTGCCCGAATTTCAAAAGGAGGTTTTGAGAAGTGAACCTCGTCCTTGGTCGCGTCTATGTCCAGATCAATCGAAAACACCCCATCAAAACGCGGAACGCCCTGCGTTCCCGCACGCGGTGCATGATCAAGATCAACCACTGCTGGATCATACAGTGCTGCAATTTCCTGACGTGTGTTGTTGGCAAATCCAGAGATCGCCCTGTGCGTCCGCAGCCCATAAACCTTGGCGAAATTTTCCAGTGCTTGAACGACATTTCGCGTGCCGCCCGTGTCCGGCGCTTCGATGATCATCACGACATCCGCATCCATTGCCTGAAAGACGCAGGCCAATGCATCAGCCTGTTGGGATTTTGTGACGTTGTAACGTGCAGACCATTCCTGAGATCGGACAAGCTCGTTCGCGTCATCAAAAAGCGAATTGAACCATTCAACATTATAGGTTGCGATCCGCATCAGGTTTGTCTGGCTTCGATTTCTTCCCAGGCGCTGTTAATGTCAGCCATGCGATTTTGCGCCAATACCAGAGCTTCTTGTGGGACTCCCCGCGCCATCACGGCATCCGGGTGGTTTTCACGCACCAGCTTTCGAAACGCGCGACGGATGTCATCAAGAGGTGTGTCCGGCGTGACTCCAAGAACCGTAAAAGGGTCGTGTTTCGTATCTGGCACAAACCGCATGCGTAATGCGTTAAATTCCGCCTCGGGAACAGCAAAAATACGCGTGACTTCTTCAAGAAATGCGTTTTCATTTGGGTGGTAAAACCCATCGGCCATCGCAATGTGAAACAATCCTTCGAGCAAATCCCGCAGGGTATCTGGCTGACCTTTGAACATGGCTCTGATCCGACGCGCGTAGTCATCAAACCCTGTTACGTCCTGACGCGCCAGGTTAAAGACCCTAGCAGCGCCAGCAGCGTCCTGCGCGGAAATATCAAAAACCTCGCGAAAAGCCGTGACCTCATCACGCGTCACCCGCCCGTCTGCTTTTGCCATTTTTGCCCCCAGCGCGATCACAGCGATTGTAAAGGCGACTGAGCGTTCTGGAGGGCTGCGCAGCTTGTCAAAAACCGCAGACAGGCCTTCTCCGGCAGAGAGGGCAGAAAGTGCGTCAGATATGCGGGACCAAATAGACATGGGATGCATCATACTCCGTGCAACCGCCGGTGTCAGGGCATCATCGACCCAATGACAGGTTTTTCTGCATCAGGATCAAATCCAGCCATTTTCCTTGCTTGCACCCGACTTCGGGCAAATGCCCCACCTTTTCAAAACCGCATGCCAGATGGAATGCGACTGCGTCAGGGTTCGCACCACTAATTGCAGCCACCATGATGCGGTTTCCTTGGGCGTGCGCCGCATTCTGAAGGTGCGACATCAGCCTGTGCCCAATGCTTTGACGCAATGCTGTCGGGGAAACGACAATGCTATGCTCGCATGTCGCCACATATCCCGGACCCGAACGAAACCGACCAAATGTGCCAAATCCTCTAATAACGCCCGTTAGTTCGTCGACAAAAAACCGCCCAGCCCGGTGACGCATAAGGTCTTGAATGTCCTCGATACGTTTTTCCTCAGTCGTAAAGGTCGCCAAGGTGTCGCGGATCATGTCGTTCCAGAGCGTTGCAACCGCAGCAGCATCTTGCGGGGTCGCCGGACGGATCATGCACCAATCTCGCGCAGGCCATTCGGCGTATCAAAAGAGGCGTGCAAACCGGCAGCACCCACGTCAAACCCAACGCGATCATCTTGCAAAACAGGTGCAAGGAGCGCCGCCATTTCATCCGCGCGTGGATGTCGGATTGTCAATCGTCTCAAACGCACGCCTGATGCTTCAAGCATTGACGCCGGGTGCGTCGGCGTTTTCCATTTAATCAATGCCGGCGCACAATTTTCATACGGTAATACACCGTTTTCTGGCACGACCATAGACCACTGCAAGTCGCCGCGTTTCAAATCGACGGGCATGCCCATACCGGCAGGTAGTTTTTTCAACGCAGCCCTCACATCATCGGTTCGGCAAATCCAATTGGTCAGACGTGGCGTTCCCGAAAAGTTATCCAGATCAAACCAACGAGGTTTGGCTGGACGTTCGGCGTCCGGATCAATCGCGATCGCCTCAAAATACAACCCGTCTTCCAAGCCCAACAACGCATTATGGGTGAAAAACACATCGTGCTTTCCGCCCGGCTGCATCCTTACGCCAAGCGCATCTTCAACAAAGGTCTGAGCGTCGGCCAAAGTCTCTCCTGAGACGGCAATGTGGTCAAAAGTTATCATACCCGCGTCTCAGCAATCAATTTCAGGATATCTTGCGCCGCTGCAGGGATGTTCGTACCGGGCCCAAATATTGCTTTTACGCCAGCATCATACAGGAACTGATAATCCTGCTGTGGAATAACACCACCGCAGATTACCAGAATGTCTTCAGCTCCGCTGTCTTTCAAAGCATGTACCAATTGAGGGGCCAAAGTCTTGTGGCCAGCGGCCTGAGAACTGATTCCTATCACATGAACATCATTATCGACTGCATCTTGCGCGGCCTCAGCAGGCGTCTGAAACAGCGGCCCAACGTCAACGTCAAACCCGATATCCGCAAAAGCTGTGGCGATCACCTTAGCACCACGATCATGGCCATCCTGTCCCATTTTCACAACCAACATCCGCGGGCGACGACCTTCGAGTTCGGCAAAATCTTCAACCGATTTTTGAATGGCCTCGAACCCTGCGTCCCCCTCATATGCGGCGCCGTAAACACCCGCTAATGTTTTGACTTCGGCGCGATGTCTGCCGAATGTTTCTTCCATCGCCAAGCTAATTTCCCCCACCGTGGCGCGCGCGCGCGCAGCAACTACAGCAGCTTCCAGCAGGTTTCCGCCCTCTTGCGCTCGACGGCTAAGTTCTGCCAAGGCCGTCTCACACGCGCCGGCGTCACGAGACGACCGCACCTGTGCCAGACGTCTAATTTGGCTATCCCGCACAGCCGCATTATCAATATCGAGGATATCGATCGGGTCCTCTTTATCACGACGATATTTATTGACCCCAACAATAACTTCTGCGCCGCGGTCAATATTTGCCTGTCGCGTTGCGGCAGCTTCTTCGATGCGCAGCTTGGGCATACCTGAGGCTACGGCCTTGGTCATGCCGCCCAATTCTTCCACTTCTTGGATCAAAGTCCACGCAGCCTCAGCTAAATCATGGGTCAATTTTTCAACGTAATAAGATCCAGCCAAGGGGTCGACAACATTGGTAACACCAGTTTCTTCCTGTAAAATCAACTGTGTATTACGCGCAATACGGCTCGAAAATTCTGTAGGCAAGGCAATGGCTTCATCCAGCGCATTAGTGTGCAAGGATTGCGTTCCGCCAAGCACCGCGCTCATTGCTTCATAGGCCGTGCGCACCACGTTGTTGTAAGGGTCCTGTTCCTGCAGACTGACTCCAGATGTCTGACAATGCGTGCGCAACATCGATGACTTCGGGTTTTTAGGCTCAAACTCGGCCATGATACGCGACCACAACAATCGCGACGCCCTCAATTTCGCCGCTTCCATGAAGAAATTCATGCCAATTGCAAAGAAAAAGCTCAACCTACCGGCGAATTTATCAACATCCATGCCCCGCTCGATGGCAGCACGCACATATTCCCGACCATCCGCGAGCGTAAACGCCAATTCCTGAACAAGATTCGCTCCGGCTTCTTGCATGTGATAGCCGGAAATAGAAATGGAGTTAAATTTGGGCATTTCATTCGATGTGTATTCGATGATGTCTGCAATAATCCGCATGGAGGGTTCAGGCGGATACACATATGTGTTGCGGACCATGAATTCCTTTAGGATATCGTTTTGGATTGTCCCAGACAACACTGATCGGTCGTGGCCTTGTTCTTCGCCCGCGACGATAAAACTGGCCAATATTGGGATAACCGCGCCGTTCATGGTCATCGAAACAGAAACTTTATCAAGTGGAATGCCATCAAAGAGGATTTTCATGTCCTCTATACTGTCGATTGCAACGCCCGCTTTTCCGACGTCACCCTCGACACGCTCATGATCGCTGTCATAGCCGCGGTGGGTCGCCAGATCAAAGGCGACAGAAACTCCTTGCTGCCCATTCGCGAGAGCTTGACGATAAAAGGAATTCGATTCCTCCGCCGTGGAAAACCCGGCATATTGACGAATCGTCCAGGGGCGTCCCGCGTACATTGTCGCCTTGACCCCGCGTGTATAAGGACCCTCACCCGGAATCGATCCCAAGTGCTCGACGTCTTTGATGTCGTCTTCGGTGTAAATCGGCTGAACATCGATCCCTTCAAGTGTTTTCCAGGTCAGATCTTCGACCCGTCGACCGCGTAACTCCCCCTCAGCCAGGGCGCGCCACTTGTCTTTCTTCGAGCTCATCACATCGTCCTTTTACTTGTGCAGCAAGCGGCGGGGTTTGCCCCGCTCTTTGCTTGCGGCAATCCTCTGATAATGTGGCCAGGCCGTCAGCGCCCGATATCAACCACATCATGTCATCGGCATGCATTTCACGTAACGCTACATGCTCTTCGTTTTGGAACGGATTCCATTTACCCATCCCAAAGGGTAAAGCTGTGGGCACAGTGCCCAGATCACTTAACACTCGCCGCAAAGCGGGAAGTGTTGGAGTTCGGTTGAGCCATTCTCGCTTTACATCCAGCGGGACCACGGCATCGGTCACGGCTTGTAAAACCACTTCGGGTCGCCCGACACATTTTTCATATGGCAGTATCTCAATCGAACTGTTCGGAAAGGCTTTGGCAATGTCAGCGACCACATCTCGCCATCCACGTTGTGACATCGCAATATTGCAAAGACGTTCTGTCGAAGGGATCGGCTCGGCATTTACAACAGCCTGCGACAAAGCAGAGCACCAGTAAAGTTCAAGACTACGAGGGCTAAAAAGCACCCGATGCACCGGCGTTCCAAATGCCTTTTGGAACGCAGAGAGGCGGTCAACAGCATTTGGGTATAGCGCAGCTTCCTGCAGATTGTTGGCAATGCTTCCCAGAACGTCTGCATCGCTCAAGATCAACTGTTTAACACCGCGTGCCTTAGCTTCGGCAAGCCGTTGGCCAACAGGTATTGTTTTTTTCTTGCGGGCACTGTTATTTGCACCCTTGGTTGTTGGCGTGAAGGTTCCACCATGAACAATCCCGGGACCCCAAAATTCAACCCCTTGCTCCCGCAATGGCAATGCCTGCTGGTGCATGTAGTCTTGAAAGCTGGCGGTACCGGTGCGATGTGCACCCAGATGCAAAATTACGTCCATAAGGCTAATCGCCCGTTATAGAAAGGCCGCCCCGTTCGGCCGGGTTGAGGGGAATGACCCAACCTGTACAGGAAATCCCTTGCTGCAGTTTTAATGGTAAATTTGCGCGTCTGAACCATCGCTTCTTGAAAAATTCGCCCTATATTGAAGCGCATAGGAGTCACAATGAAATCACTATTAGCCGTTGTAATAACAGTATTTTTCACCAATTCACTGCTTGCCCAAAGCGCGGTCGATTCAGCGGACGAACAAGTGTTTTTCTCGATGAACGAAGTGGATTTGACACAATTTAAGTGGAAAAAAAGACCCGTGGTGGTTTTTGCGGATTCTGAGTTGGATCCAGCCTTCCTTGAACAGATGGAATTGCTGCAAGCCCGTCCAGACGAGTTAATCGCACGTGACATCGTGGTCATCACAGATACATCGCCAGATCCATTGTCAAACCTGAGGCGTAAACTACGGCCACGTAATTTCATGCTTGTTTTGATGAGCAAAGACGGAACAGTCAATGTGCGCAAACCTTTCCCTTGGGATGTAAGAGAAATCAGTCGCAGCGTTGACAAAATGCCCACTCGAAAACGCGAAATTCGCGAGCGGAAACAACGCGCTACCGATGGGTAACATGTTGTTTCTGAAGCGCCAAAATTCGCGACAACATCAAGCATAAACGTTATTCGAACTCCATGATAACATCGTCCACAGCGAGGCTATCACCAGCCCCGGCGTTGATCTTAGCGACAACGCCTTTTCGCTCCGCGCGCAAGATATTCTCCATTTTCATGGCTTCAATCGTGCACAACGCTTGTCCGTCCTGAACTTCCTCGCCAACAGAGACGTCCAGTTTCACAACCAACCCCGGCATCGGGCACAACAGCATTTTCGACGTGTCCGGGGGTAATTTTTCTGGCATCTTCAACGCCAGTTCGGCCTGACGAGGTGTTCGAACATGTACTTTTAGTTCCGCACCACGCGTTCTAATGTTGAATCCGCCCGAAATCTTCCCAACTTTTAATACCAAAGGCGCGTCGCCAACTGTCATCTGCGCCAATTGGTCCCCCGGTGTCCACGCACCGCTGACACGCAAGGACGTGCCGTCATCAAAGAACACAGTCGCGCCGGTTTGGTCAGCCTCGATTTCGAGATCAAACGCTTGGCCCTGCAATCGAGTATTCCATTGTGTGCCCACTTTGCGTTCATGGTTGTCCATGCGACCTGACACCCGCGCGCGGCGAATTTCTGCAACTCGGTGCATGGCGGCACAGGCTGCCGCAATCCTGCGCAATTCGTCTTGCGCCAGTTCGACACCTTCAAAACCGTCGGGATATTCTTCTTCGATAAAGGCCGTTGTGATATTACCGCTGACGAATTTCGGGTGATCCATCACCGCAGATAGGAATGGCAGGTTGTGCCCTATCCCTTCAACTTCGAAACTGTCCAGTGCAACACGCATCGCTTCGATTGCTTCGGCGCGCGTGGGGGCCCAAGTACACAATTTGGCGATCATCGGGTCGTAATACATACTGATTTCGCCCCCCTCATAGACGCCGGTATCGTTGCGCACAGCAATCTCACCGGCAGGCGCATCCCCTTGCCATGTGCCTTGTTCCAACAAGGGGCCTGCTGCGACCTCAGCAGGTGGGCGATACCGTGTCAAACGACCGATTGAGGGCAAAAATCCGCGATAAGGGTCCTCCGCATACAAACGGTTTTCAATGGCCCACCCGGTCAGCGTGACGTCTTCCTGCGTAATTGACAGTTCTTCGCCACCGGCCACGCGGATCATTTGTTCGACCAGATCAACACCTGTGATCAATTCGGTCACCGGGTGTTCCACCTGCAGACGGGTGTTCATTTCGAGGAAATAGAAATTCTTTGCGCCATCCACAATGAATTCGACCGTTCCAGCAGAGGCATAGCCAACCGCTTGGGCCAGTGCGACCGCTTGCTCGCCCATCGCCTTGCGTGTGTCTTCATCCAGAAACGGGCTGGGCGCTTCTTCGACGACCTTTTGGTTTCGCCGTTGAATGGAGCATTCCCGCTCGCCCAGATAGATACCATTGCCATGCGTGTCACACAGGACCTGTATTTCAATATGACGTGGCTGCGTGACGAATTTCTCAATGAATATCCGGTCGTCGCCAAAGGAATTTGCCGCTTCGTTCTTGGAGGATTGAAACCCTTCACGCGCTTCCTGATCGTTCCAGGCAATACGCATGCCCTTTCCGCCCCCACCAGCAGAAGCCTTGATCATCACGGGATACCCAACCTCATTGGATATTTTCACCGCTTCATCGGCGTTTTCGATCAAACCCATATAGCCGGGAACAGTACTGACCCCTGCTTCTTGGGCGATCTTTTTGGACGTGATTTTATCGCCCATTTTTTCGATGGCCCCAACCGGAGGGCCCACAAATGCAACACCAGCAGAGTCCAATGTCTCGGCAAATTTAGCGTTCTCTGACAGAAACCCATATCCTGGGTGCACGGCCTGCGCCCCAGATGCCTTGATCGCTTCCATAACCTTATCAATCACAATGTAGGATTGATTGGCTGGCGGCGGGCCAATGTGAATGGCCTCATCCGCCATTTGTACATGCAAAGCCTGTCGATCCGCATCCGAGTAAATAGCCACAGTCGTAATGCCCATCTTGCGTGCTGTCTTAATGACACGACAGGCAATCTCGCCGCGGTTCGCGATCAAAATCTTATTGAACATGGTAGGTCTTTCTTTGGCAGAACGGATGCATCAAGGGTAAATCTGCATTAGAAAATACGGTGTAGCGCAGGCCGTTGTCGTACGCGCGCGCCTGACATATTTTCAAAATGGAAGCAGGCGGAACGGCATCGAAAACACAAGCCACATCGCGCAAAGAGACGAGCAACACAGACCAAATAGGACTGCGTTGCCCGTCAGGGGAAGGGGTACGAATAGTGTGTGCAAACGAAGAGCGGGGATATGCGCGAACGCTTGCACACTCATACATACACGTAACGGTTGAATATTCAAAGGGAAATCGCGTGGGCCGTGACCTTTTCGGAGATTGGTCTCTCTTTGCGTAAATTTTTGGCAAAAACACGCTTACGACCCTTCAAAAGCTTCTGGAAAATTTGCGCGTGCGAGCTTTTCATTTATCTCCAGTAACGCTTCATAGCTCTCGGGATCGAACGGGTCAGTTGCTGCAACGACCTCTCGACCAAAAAACCACGACAATCGGCCAGCGTCCAGATTCCCGCGTTCAAACGGTTGATCGCCAAAATGTTCCCACAGCGCTTTGAAAAATGCCGCATCAGCACGGCGATCCGCTGGTTTACGATCACGAAACCTCTCTCGGGCGACGAGCGCCGTAACGCCGCGCGGATTGTAACGACGTAAAGTGAAATGGAAATCAGTCCCTGGTAACCTGCCCGGGAACCCTTTGTGTTTTAGCATGGTTGTTGACCCCTATCAGCAATCTTGTGCAGCAGATCTTTGGCTATGTTTTTCAGCTTTTGTATTTCTCGGGGAAAATTAATGAACCGAGCGGTTTTTGAAGATGTCAAAAGCCCGACTATGCCGTTTCCCCAAGACCTCGCGCCTGACATTAAACAGCGCCTTTTCAGGCCGAGGTAAATTGAATTGAGAGTCACCAATGTTCCTCCCATGCGCACACGTCACCTGCCACGCGAAATATTTCGATGTATTGAGTAGCTTCAGGGTCGGTCGTGCCAAAATCCAACGGTCGGTCCAGCAAAGAGACCGCAACAGTGTCAGCTGTCAGATCAAATTCCTGCATGTAGGGCAAAACCACGGTCATACAGAGGTGCATGAAATCAGCCTCCACCTGTTGATACGAAACAGCCCCCGCATGTTTCCCGATGTTAGGCGCGATAAATCGGAACCTCACCCAGCTTTCGCCCGCAACCTCGTCGAGCAACACTTCAAACAGCTCAATATTCTGGCCCGACGGCACAGGGAGCGTCACAGCCAAAACCGCTTGATCCGACGCTGCGGCTGAAAAAGGCGCAACCATGCTCATTTCGGGGCTCTTCGACGGGCGACACGATCGATTTCGACAATCGCACCCACCGCCAGAGCCGTCACCCCCACCGTTGTGCGCGCGGGTAAGCGATCCTCTGGGAAGAAGCTCTTATAAGTGTCATTAAATGCCGCGAAATCACGTTCAAATTCTGTAAGAAAACAACGACACTGCACAACGTCCCTCAAATCGAGACCAAGCCCATGCAAAACAGTGGCTAAATTGTCCAACACTTGGCGTGTCTGACCGACGATACCATCGGCCAGCGGCGCCTCTGGCGATTCTGGCAGCGTCGGCATTTGTCCGGTCAAAACAACCCAATCGTCCGCCTCCACTACATGTGAAAAGGGCGCAACATGTTCTGGGGCGTCTGAAACGTTATGGAAAACCAGATCTGACATGGCACTACAGCGGGATATTGTCGTGTTTTTTCCAAGGCGTTTGCACCGACTTATTCCGCAAAGATGCGAAGGCGCGTGCAATCCGTTTGCGCGTTGTCCGTGGCATAATGACTTCGTCTACAAAGCCTCTTTCAGACGCGACAAAGGGATTGGCGAACCGATCTTCATAATCCGCTGTGTGTTGTTCCAGCTTTTCAGGATCGTCGAGATCGCTCCGGTGAATAATTTCTGTCGCACCCTTGGCCCCCATGACCGCAATTTCTGCCGAGGGCCAAGCATAATTGAAATCAGATTTCAGATGTTTGGATGACATCACAACATAAGCGCCGCCGTAAGCCTTGCGCGTAATCACTGTGACCATCGGCACGGTAGCCTCCCCATAGGCAAACAAAAGTTTGGCGCCATGTTTGATGACGCCGCCATATTCCTGACTTGTTCCCGGCAGGAAGCCCGGCACGTCAATCAGTGTCAGGATAGGGATTTCAAACGCATCACAAAACCGAACGAAGCGCGCAGACTTGCGCGAACTGTCGATGTCCAGACACCCGGCTAAAACAAGCGGCTGATTGGCGACGACACCCACCGTACGCCCTTCAAGACGGATAAAACCGGTTATGATATTTTTGGCAAACTCTTGTTGAATTTCGTAAAAATCCCCCTCATCCGCGAGCTTTAAGATCAGCTCCTTCATGTCATAGGGGGTATTGGGGTTTTCCGGAACCAATGTGTCGAGAGACGGCTCGATGCGATTTGGATCATCAAAAAACGGACGTACAGGCGGCCGTTCGCGGTTGTTAGAAGGAAGAAAATCGACCAAGCGACGGACCTCGGCCAAGGCTTCGACGTCATTTTCGAATGCGCCATCAGCGACAGAAGATTTTCGCGTGTGGGTGAGAGCACCGCCCAATTCGTCCGCTGTCACCTGCTCGTTTGTTACCGTTTTCACCACATCGGGGCCGGTCACAAACATGTAAGAGCTGTCTTTTACCATAAAAATGAAATCGGTCATGGCCGGAGAATAGACTGCGCCGCCCGCGCACGGCCCCATGACCACGCTGATCTGCGGCACAACCCCCGAAGCCGTCGTGTTTCGTTGGAAAATCTCGCCATATCCAGCAAGCGAGTCCACCCCTTCCTGAATGCGCGCGCCACCGGAATCATTTATGCCGATAATGGGCGCGCCATTTTGCACGGCCATGTCCATGATTTTACATATCTTTTTTGCGTGCGTCTCAGAAACAGATCCACCCAACACAGTGAAATCTTGGCTAAAGACATACACCAGACGCCCATTAATAGTGCCCCATCCAGTGACAACGCCGTCACCTGCTGGTTTCTGATTTTCCATCCCAAAATCAACGCAGCGGTGCGTAACGAACATATCAAATTCTTCAAAGCTGCCTTCATCTAACAGCAAATCAACCCGTTCGCGCGCAGAGAGCTTTCCACGCGCGTGTTGAGCATCGATACGTCTTTGCCCGCCGCCCTGTCGCGCTGTTGCACGCCGATCTTCGAGTTGATCAAGAATATCTTTCATAGCAAGCTCCGCCGTTAGGTATGACTTTTATTAGCGAAGAGAACCGCAGAAACGAAGGGGAATTCAGCAAATTTGCAAATTCTATTCAAGCAACACCCTGCATAATGTAAACTTGCTAATAAAATTCTCTTGGTTTGCGCGATGGACAATGCAAATCGGCTGACCTACACAATGTCCATGAACAAGCGACCAGTCGTCCGGTTTTTAGACCAGACAACACCTCCTCACATTGCAACGCTCATCCTTTTAGCCGGGATGTCTGCGATGGTGATGAACATCTTCCTGCCCAGTCTGCAAGAAATGGCTGAACATTTCGGCACAGAATATAGTGTGATGCAACTGTCAGTGCCGCTCTATTTGGGGGCCAGCGGGATTTTACAGATTTTTCTGGGGCCCATCTCGGACAAATACGGGAGACGTTCCGTGCTGCTCTGGGGATTGTTTGCATTCTTGGTTGCAACGCTTGGGTGCATTCTCGCCCCAACAGTGCATATCTTTCTGTTTTTCCGGGTATGTCAGGCGGTTGTCGCCGTGGCCATGGTTTTAAGCCGCGCCGCGGTCAGAGATATGTATGATCAAGCCGAAGCCGCCTCTATGATTGGGTATGTCACCATGGGCATGGCCATTGTCCCTATGGTAAGCCCCGTGTTCGGCGGCATGTTGGATCAACTCTTTGGATGGAAGGCCAGCTTCTGGGCATTGTTCCTCTTAGGCAGCCTCATCCTGTGGATCACCTGGCGGGATATGGGTGAAACCGCAACAAAAAGTGGCAAATCACTGGCTGCACAATTCGGCGAATACCCCGAGTTACTGACCTCTACCCGGTTCTGGGGGTATTCCTTAGCAGCGGGCTTTTGCTCTGGTGCCTTCTTTGCTTATCTCGGGGGCGGTCCATTTGTGGGTTCCGTCGTTTTTGGCATGACACCCTTGATGGTCGGTTTTTACTTTGGCGCGCCCGCTGTCGGGTATTTCTTTGGCAATATGTTCACCGGCCTGTTCGCCCAACGTTTGGGCGTAAACAAATTGGTACTGGCCGGAACACTTATTAATGCAAGCGGCGTAACGCTCTCTTTGCTTATATTCCTGGCTGGTATGGGAACCCCGCTTAGCTTTTTTGGGTTGATGACATTCGTCGGCCTTGGCAACGGATTGGTCATACCAAATGCAACAGCGGGCATGCTTTCGGTTCGGCCGCATTTAGCTGGTACGGCATCTGGATTGGGCGGGGCAATTATGATCGGCGGTGGGGCTGGTCTGAGTGCTTTTGCAGGGGCCTCTTTGGACGAAAGCACGGGTGCATTCCCGCTTCTTTACATCATGCTCTGCACTGCCCTTGCCGCTGTTGTATCGATCTTGACCGTCTTTTACCGCGAACGACGCCTTGCCGGTCAAATTAACGAAGATTGAGACCGGATGTTAGGATTGCATTAACCAAGTTGGGCGAACTTGCCTCATGATTTTTGCAAAGTTAATCTCTCAAGAATCGACAGTTTTGCAAAGTCACCAAGGGGACCAGACGAATGGCCACTCAAAAACTCTATGCCGGGGCCAAATTGCGCGAATTGCGCACCCGACTGGGCCACACGCAAAAAGACTTTGCCGCCAAACTTGGGGTCTCTCTACCCTATTTGAACCAAATGGAGAACAACAACCGGCCCGTGTCCACGACAGTGGTATTGTCTCTGGCCCAAGAATTTGGCCTTGATGTTACCGAACTGAGCGAAGGGGACAGCGAACGGCTGGTCACCGACATGCGCGAAGCCTTAGCAGACCCTGTTTTTGCAGACACACTCCCCCCACTGGCGGATTTACGTCTGGCCGCGTCCAATGCACCCGCCTTTGTACATTCTTTTTTAGAACTGCACCGCACCTATAGGCAAATGCAGGAACGCTTGGCCTCGCTGGACGAAGCCCTTGGACGCGAAGACGCGCGCTCCACACCCAGCCCATGGGAGGAAGTGCGCGATTTTTTCCATTATTGCGACAATTACATAGACGCCGTTGATCGCGCGGCAGAACATTTTGCAGGCAAGCAAGGAAGTTATCGCAATATTCGTGTCGCAGCGACCGCAACGCTGGGCAACAGTGGCGTGCGGGTTGAGTTTGAGGATGCTGATCAACTCCGCCATTACGACCCGCAAACCAAACTCCTGAAAATATCGCGGCGTGCGCCCCCCGAGAGCCAAACCTTTCAATTGCTGCTGCAAGTCGCTCTGGTCAAACAGGACGCATTACTGGAAGCGACACTGGATTTAGCCCGATTTCACACTGCCGAAGCCCGCGCGATCGCTAAAATCGGCCTTGCAAACTACTTTGCCGGTGCCGCTTTGATGCCATATGGCGAATTTCAACTTGCAGCAACGTCTTGCCGTCATGATCTAGAAGTGCTCGCCGGACGATTTGGGGCCTCCATCGAGCAAGTGGCGCATCGCCTATCAACTCTGCAACGTCCCGGTGCAAAAGGAATCCCGTTCTTTTTTGTACGTGTCGATCAGGCCGGGACAATCACCAAACGTCATTCTGCCACGAGGTTACAATTCGCTCGATTTGGCGGCGCGTGCCCGCTGTGGAATGTTCACCGCGCCTTTGAATTGCCCGGGCAGTTTTTACGGCAACTGGCGGAAACGCCCGACGGTGTGCGTTACATCAGTCTTGCACGGGACGTGTCGAAACCTGCCGGGCGTTTCGGCGCACCGATCCGGCGCTTTGCGATCGCCATTGGCTGTGAAATGCGACACGCACGTGACATGGTTTATGCAGATGGGATGGACCTCAAAAGCACTCAGGCATTTGAACCGATTGGTATTTCTTGTCGGATTTGCGATCGAACCAATTGTCATCAACGCGCCGTACCGCCGCTAGAACGTCCGCTGTCGGTGAACCCGAACGAACGCGATATTTTACCATATCAAGTCGGGTAATTTTACCGCAAGGCTGCGCGCCATCCCGCATCACGTGCCTGATCTGCAGTACAGAACCACCGTTCACCTCTTTCGGTGCGAATGACGGTCCGGTCATAGTCGCGTTGCCCCGGGAGGTGGTAAATAAAGACACCCGACCGCGAAATGTTTCCTTTGATCTGACAGCCCTCCGGTGGTGGAGACGCCACTACTCTCTGAGACTGACGATAGATTGAAGGACGCTGCACCTGACTGGTATGCAAACCGATGTCGAGCGCTGCCGCATCGATTTCATCTTGATCGTAATCCAATGAATACTTGCGATAGGCAAAGGCCAGTCCCCCCCGCACCATCTGACGCCCCACATCACGCCCCTCAATGCGGCAGCGCGCAACCGTGCGCCCATAGCGGTCAACATCCATCTCCCTGCAGGTCGCATCCCGCCCCTGATAAAGCGCGCGGGCGGTTTCGGTGACCCAAGCCCCACAAGCCCACGTGCTGCCCGTTCGGGATGTACATGTCTGATCCTGTTCCGGTGCATCGATACCAAACAAGCGGATACGTTGGCCTGACACCACAAAAGTATCGCCGTCAATCACACGTATGGAGCCCGCAACGTCGCGCGCGAGCAAAGGTCCAGCTGTGATCAAGCCGATCAACAGCACAAGTATTCTAAAGTGTCCCACCACCCGGCTAAGGTGGGGGGATAGCTCATCTAATACAAGATTTCATCGCTGTTGAGGTAAATGAAGGGTTAGCGTTGCGATGTTTGCCATTCAGGGTGGTTCCAAGGACGATCATTGGCACGCGGAAGCGCATCAAGCCCCAAAAGAAGATCTGATACTTTTTCCCCCACCATTATTGACGGCGCATTCAGGTTCCCATTCGTGATGCGTGGGAAAATGCTGCTGTCAGCAACTCGCAGCCCCTCGACCCCAATCACGCGCGCTTGCCCATCCACAACCGCGTTTGCGTCATCAGAGCGTCCCATTCGGCATGTACCACAAGGGTGATAGGCGCTTTCGGCGTGTTCGGTGATAAATGCATCAAGATCTGCGTCCGATTGCACCGCATTGCCCGGCTGAATTTCGTGCTTTACATAGGGCGCAAAGGCCTCTTGCGCAAAAATCTCGCGCGTTAACCGAATGCACCGCCTGAAGTCTCGCCAATCCTCGGGGTGCGACATGTAGTTGAACTGTATTTTCGGCGCGTCACCGGGGTTGTTTGACGCTAGGGTCACAGCTCCGCGTGACTTGGAGCGCATTGGTCCAACATGGGCCTGGAAACCATGCCCTTCTGCGGCGACTTTGCCATCATAGCGGACCGCGATAGGCAGAAAATGGTACTGAATATCTGGATAGGGCACCCCAGCATCAGACCGCACGAATGCGGCGCTCTCAAATTGGTTGGATGTACCCATCCCGGTTTTTGTAAACAACCATTGCGCGCCGATCAGCGCTTTGGAAAACAGATTCCAGTGTTTATACAGCGTGATGGGTTGGCTCGATGCCATTTGGAGGTAGAGCTCCATGTGATCTTGTAAATTCTGCCCGACGCCAGGGCGATCCACCCGCACGTCGATCCCGTGCGAGGCAAGATGTTGCGCAGGCCCAATTCCGGACAGCATCAACAATTTTGGGGAATTAATGGACGAAGCCGCCAGCACGACTTCGCGGTTGGCGCGAATGATTTTTGTCGTCCCGCCCTGTTTTATCTCTACGCCAACAGCGCGCTTGTCCTCAAAAACAATACGCTGTGCGAGACCTTTCACCAACGTGCAATTGTCGCGTTTTAACGCCGGGCGCAAATAGGCGTTTGCGGCCGACCAGCGGCGCCCTTTCCAAACGGTTTGTTCCATCGGGCCAAAGCCTTCTTGCTTTTCCCCGTTGTAATCCTCTGTTGCTTCATACCCGGCCTGTTTGCCCGCTTCGACAAAGGCGGCAAACAATGGATTGTCCCGTGGGCCCCGGCTGACGTGAAGAGGCCCGTCCTTGCCGCGCCAAGCCCGGTCCCCACCATGACCACCATCATGCCAGTTTTCCATGCGTTTGTAGTAAGGTAAGATATCAGCATAGGACCATCCCGTGGCCCCCTGCTCGGCCCAATGGTCAAAATCCTGCGCATGGCCCCGCACGTAAACCATACCGTTTATGCTGGAGGATCCACCAATAACCTTGCCCCGCGGACAGGCCAGACGGCGCCCCCCCAGATGGGGTTCAGGTTCCGAACGATACCCCCAGTCATACCGCGACATGTTCATCGGATAGCTCAGCGCCGCTGGCATCTGAATAAGAGGTCCGGCGTCCGTCCCCCCATATTCAATGACAATTACTGAGGCCCCGGATGCGCTCAAACGATAGGCCATCGCACAACCAGCGCTGCCTGCGCCCACAATCACAAAGTCAGCTTGCATCACATATTCCTCAAGCGTTCAAATAACCGACGAAAAGCGATATAAAAGCTCCTAAGTGAACAACCATAATCGCCTTGTCCTTCCACATAACGCCGACTGCAAACCACAGAATAATCCCACCAAAGAATGCAAACACATTCCACGGCACGATGTTCAGTCCCGTCAGCCCATAACCGAAAAGTTGAATGGCCGTCGCTAACCATTTGACGATATCTACTTTTTGCATACCTACGGATTG
This sequence comes from Roseobacter sp., assembly GCA_039983935.1. GTDB lineage: Bacteria > Pseudomonadota > Alphaproteobacteria > Rhodobacterales > Rhodobacteraceae > Roseobacter. Next base: position 127,694 of record JBDWVP010000052.1, read on the forward strand.
CTGGTTTATCTCGCTCATCGCAAAAATGCCTTTTTAAAAATAGCCATCAATCATTCACCTCGCGGAAATCGTTTATTGTCTTCAAGCGTGTTGAGATCCATGTGATTGCGCATAAATTGCTCGGAGGCGGCGCGCAGCGGTTGGTGATCCCACGGATAATATCCACCTTGGCGCAGCGCCTCGTACACGACCCATCGTCGCGCCTGACTTTTACGGACGTCTGCATCTATGACGTCTAAATCCCAGCGCGCTTCGGATTTTGCCCTCAAACTGTTTAGCGTTCCTTGGTGTGCCGAAATCCCTGCGAGGTTAACGCGTTCGTTCGGGTCCGCCTCAAGATCAAAAAGCTGCTCTGGGTCCAAAGCACAGCGATTGTATTTCCACTTGCCGTAGCGCAACGACACCATCGGCGCATAAGACGCTTCGGCGGCATATTCCATAGCCACCGGCTCCGTGCGTTCAACCCCCTGCCCCATCGGGACAAGAGAGACCCCTGTGGTCCAAGGCATAACCTCTTCCATCGACACGCCAGCCAGATCACATAGCGTCGGACACACATCGATGTTAGAAACCGGCGTCACATTTAACCCCGGTTTCATTTGCGGTGCCGCGATCATCAAAGGCACCCGTGCGGACCCTTCGTAAAAGCTCATTTTGAACCACAATCCGCGTTCGCCCAACATATCTCCATGATCCGAAACAAACAGAATGATCGCCTCTTGCCGCGTGTCGTCAAGGGTCTGGAGAATATCGCCGACTTTATCATCAAGATAACTGATATTGGCGAAATAAGCGCGGCGCGCCCGGGCGATATCCGTTTCGGTGATGTCAAAACTGCGCCAATCATTGGCATCAAAAATACGCTGGCTGTGCGTGTCTTGATCCTCGTATGCCAGTGCGGGGACGTCGGGCTGAAGGTGCGCACAATCCTCATACAGATCCCAATATTTACGGCGCGCAACATAGGGGTCATGCGGGTGCGTAAAACTAACCGTCAGACACCACGGGCGCGCATCTGCACCGCGCGACAGATCATACAATTTGCGCGTCGCTTGAAACGCGACGTCATCGTCATATTCCATTTGATTGGACGTCTCAGCAACACCGGCACCCGTCACCGACCCCATGTTGTGATACCACCAATCAATGCGCTCACCTGGCTTGCTATAATCTGGTGTCCAGCCGAAATCAGCAGGATAAATATCAGTGGTCAGGCGTTCTTCAAACCCATGCAGTTGATCGGGGCCAACAAAATGCATCTTTCCTGACAAGCATGTTTGATACCCTGCGCGGCGCAAATGATGCGCATAGGTTGGAATGGACGAACAAAACTCCGCAGCATTGTCATATACGCCCGTGGCTGACGGAAGCTGACCCGACATAAAGGCCGCGCGTCCCGGTGCACACAAGGGGCTTGCGGTATAGGCGTTTTTAAACCGGGTGGATTTTGCGGCAAGTTTCTTGAGATTGGGCGCGTGCAACCAATCCGCCGGGCCATCCGGGAACAATGTGCCATTCAGTTGATCAACCATAAGGATCAAAATATTTGGACGATTCATGTGGCAGGCTCCAACAACAGATCCAACGCATTCAGCGCCGTATCACGTGCATCACTGCCGGTTTGCGCCTGAGCCAGTGCCGCGCGTAAATATAGTCCATCAATAAGCGCTGCGATGATTGTCGCGTGGCGTCCAGGATCAGGGGAAATCGGACGCAACGCGTGAATTAGATTTGATTGCAAGCGCGCCTGATACATTTTTAGAAGTCTCAATGTATCCGCATTGGTCTGTGCCGACGCATAAAGCGTCATCCAGGCGCTAATGGTTTCAGGCGCAAAACATGCGGGTGCAAAACAAGATTCAATCAGGGCATTTGCCCGCGCACGTGCGGAGGGCGCTGCGCGCAAGGCACGCGCAACTTCCACACCAAAGTCTCGTAGAATTTGCTGCATGGCTGCTAAAAAAATCGCGTCTTTGCCGCCGAAATAGTGATGTGCAAGTGCAGTAGACATGCCTGCCCGTTTGGCGATTTGACCAACAGTCACATCCAGCGTGCGTCGTGCACCAATTTCCGCGATCGTGGCCTCTACCAGCGCGGATTTTCGAATTGGTTCCATCCCAAGTTTTGGCACGCCGGTCCCCTGTTGATTTTGCGAAAATCATTAGAGGGTTTTTTATTGACTCGTCAATCAATAAAAAATCGGATCAAACTTTGGTTTGATTTAACGTCGGTGTTCGGTGCTTACGTTTAAGCACAGCTTCGCGCCAGGTGATAAATGAAACGGAGCTGATTATTATCCCACCGCCCACCAACACCCAAATGTCCACCTGTTCCTCAAAAACAAAATACCCCAGCAGCACCGCCCAAACCAATTGGGTAAAGGTCACCGGCTGTGTCACCGTGATCGGGGCCGCAGCAAAGGCAAGGGTCATAGTGTAATGGCCAGCAGTGGCAAAGCAGGCGATACAAAACAAAAAGCCTAAATCATGAAGGGTCGGCGTGACCCAGTTGGCCAAGGCAAATGGCGTCAAAACCACTGTGACAAAAATCGACAGCATGGCAACCACGACCGAGGCTTTGACCTCCCCCGACATGACCTTGGCCGACAGGTAGGAGCCACCAAATGCCACAGCAGTAAAGAGCATCGCCACATGGCCGCTGCTGACCTCTCGAAACCCGGGTCGCAGGATAACGAGTGCTCCGATCAGAGCGACAACAATGGCTGCGATCCTGCGAAACGCCATTTTCTCCCCCAGAAACAGCGCGGCCCCAATGCTGACGTAAATTGGAGACAGGTAATTCATTGCGGTTACATCGGCGATCGGGATCTGCGTCATCGCATAAAACCACGAAATCACAGCCAGCCCATGCACCACGCCTCTAAACCCGAACAATTTCCACTGGCGCGGCGTCAGCCGGGTAGACCGCAAAGCGCCCAGAGCTGGCAGCAAAAACACCAATCCAAGCAAGTACCTTAAAAAGGCCATTTGTGCGGGGGGCATTTGCGTCCCCATGGACTTTACCAAGGCCGTCACCGAGATAAAGCAAAGCCCGGTAACCAACATCCAAAAGATGCCAGCCACTGGTTGTGAAGTGTCCTGTGTGCCCATGCGCCATTGACACCAGCTTGGGTCAGCTCCGCAAGGGGTTGATTTCAATTAAAGTTCGGTCCAATAGGCGCGGATAATCTCTTGGGCAAAAGAACGGCCCTATGATGAATGAAACTTTAATCACACAAATCTGACCCAAGGTCATTGGCGTATACGTATGGAATGCCCATATAAAACATCAGTAACAAGGAAATTATTAAAATGCTGGATAACATCAAACGGCTGGATTTGACCGCCAAAGAAATAGAGATGATCGAGTCTGCGCTGCACACTCAGAAAAAGATTCTGTCCGTGCAAAGCGAGGCAGGCGGTTCAGGTGCGGGTCAAAAACTCGGCGAACTACAACAATTGATGAAAAGAATCGGACGTTCGCGCCCGGCAAGAAAGAACCCGTCCTGGTTCTCGGGCTCGTTTATCACAAAATATCTGTTCTGTAGTCAGGGCAATTGCAGCCAAGGCGGCTGATTTACCGATGCGGGAAAAGAATTTCCCGCATGGTTTTTAGAGCTGAGACATAACGTCGTCTGAAGCTTCAAAATTGGTTGTGACACGCTGCACATCGTCGTCATCTTCCAAAGCATCTATCAACTTCATCAGTTTCTGCATGCTCTCCAGATCCATCTCTGTGGTGGTCGTGGGGCGCCATACCAATTTGGTCGACTCAGACTCGCCCAACGCTGCCTCTAATGCGGTGCCGACGTCATTAAGATCGGTATCCGCACACCAGATGACGTGCCCATCTTCGGAGCTTTCAACATCCTCTGCCCCAGCCTCGATTGCGGCCATCATCATCGTGTCCGCATCTCCGGTGTCCGCCGCGTAGGTCACTTCGCCTTTACGGTCAAACATAAAGCCGACACTACCGGTCTCACCGAGATTACCGCCGTTTTTGGTAAACGTCGAACGCACCGTAGAGGCGGTCCTGTTGCGGTTGTCTGTCATCGCCTCGACAATTACGGCAACACCATTCGGGCCGTATCCCTCATAGCGGATTTCTTCGTAATCTTCCGAATCGCCCGCCTGCGATTTCTTAATCGCGCGATCGATCACGTCTTTTGGCACAGATTGCGATTTGGCTTCCTTGACAGCCAAACGCAAACGCGGGTTTTTGTCAGGATCCGCATCCCCCATTTTCGCGGCGACGGTGATCTCTTTGCTGAGTTTTGAAAATAGCTTAGAGCGCACGGCGTCCTGACGCCCTTTACGGTGCTGAATATTTGCCCATTTTGAGTGGCCTGCCATTGATACGTCCATCGCTTAGGTCTGGTTGGAGCATTCTATAAAACAGGTCAGGGCCAAGGAGCAAGGGCAGGCCGCTCTCCGCCGAGGAGATTTCCGACCAAGCATCAAACCCATCAATGCTGGCATGCGGCCGTTTTCAGGTAAAATACCTATGCTCGGGCGACGTAAGCAAGACCGTACCGCCATCCTAAGCTGACGGCAAAGCGGATTGGCTTCAACAGACCCATACCGTCCTTTACAGGTTTTGGGTGGCAGCCAAACCACGTATATTTCCCGGTAAACCGTTGCGAAGGGTTGGATTTCGTCAACTTTCCCCTTCCCCAAAGGCAATGGTTGTGCCTAGATCGCAGATCATGAGCACAGATCAGATCATCCTTTTTTCACTGTTTGGAACCGTTTTTGGTCTGCTGTTATGGGGGCGATTTCGGTATGATATAGTCGCGTTCTCTGCCTTAATGGTAGCGGTCGTTCTTGGCGTTGTTCCGACCAAAGACGCCTTTTCAGGGTTCGGACATCCCGCAACGATCGTTGTGGCGCTGGTTTTGGTGGTGTCGGCCGGGCTCGTACGATCAGGCGCTGTCTTTCTAATCACCCGTACGCTTGTTGATGCCTCGCGCAGCTTGGGCAGTCACATTGCATTGATGGGGGCGATTGGCGGCATTTTATCTGCCTTTATGAACAACGTGGCCGCGCTTGCGCTGTTGATGCCCGTCGATATCCAAACCGCTAGAAAAGCCGGTCGCGCACCGGGCCTTAGCCTCATGCCGCTCAGTTTTGCGACGATTTTAGGGGGCATGGCGACGCTCATTGGAACCCCGCCAAATATCATCATTGCCGCAATTCGCGAGGAAAGCCTCGGCGCGCCCTTTGTGATGTTCGACTTCGCCCCGGTCGGCGGCATAACCGCCCTCGCCGGGCTCGCCTTTGTCGCCCTCATTGGATGGCGGTTCATCCCACAGAGCCCAGAGAACACGTCCACAGACACTGATATTTCGCAATACATCGCTGAATTAACCGTGCCGACAGGAAACAAGCACGTTGGAAAGCGGGTCGCAGAATTGGACGATGCTGCCGAAAAAGCTGATGTCGCGATATTAGGTCTCATCAGAAAAGGTAAACGGCAATACGGCCAAGCGCGCAATTCTGAATTACAAGTCGGCGATGCGCTGGTCATAGAAGCCACACCCGAAGCCTTGGACGAATTTCGCGCCAGCCTCGATCTGGCCGTTGCGGACGAAAAACGCGAAGAGGCGTTGAATGCAGCTGGGGAAGGCGTTGAAATCATCGAAATCGTTGTCCCGGAAGATGCGCGCATTCATGGCAAAACCGCGCAAGCCATTGGCCTGGCCTGGCGTCAACGTTCGGTGCTGCTTGGGATCAGCCGTCGCGGGAAAAGGCTGACCAACCGTCTACGACAAACGACTATTGAAACAGGCGATATTCTGTTGCTGCTGGTCCCTCGGGATCGCGGTCAAGATGTCGCTGAATGGCTGGGCTGTCTGCCCCTGGCCGACAGAGGCTTGGCCGTCACAGTCAACCGCAAAGTCTGGTTTGCCATTGGTCTGTTTGCAACAGCCGTTTTAGCGGCAAGTCTTGGCATCGTTTACCTGCCAATTGCGCTCGGACTCGTTGTTGTTGCTTACGTTTTATCGGGCATCGTGCCCTTAGCAGAACTCTACGACCACATAAACTGGCCGGTAGTTGTTCTCCTAGGGTCGATGATCCCTCTGGGGGCCGCATTGGAAAGTTCAGGAGGCACCGAACTGATCGCAGGTGCTTTGGTCTCATGGACACAAGGATTGCCCGCTTGGGCCGTTCTAACAGTTTTGATGATCGTCACAATGAGCCTGTCAGATGTTTTAAACAACACCGCAACCACCATCGTCGCGGCCCCCGTTGGCATTCAAATGGCCCAAACACTAGATGTGTCCCCTGACCCGTTTTTAATGGCCGTCGCGGTGGCCGCTTCCAGTGCCTTTCTGACCCCAATTGGACACAAAAATAACACACTTATACTGGGTCCGGGCGGGTATGGATTTGGCGATTATTGGCGCATGGGGTTACCCTTGGAGATTATCGTCGTTGCAGTCTCCATCCCTGCAATACTGGTGTTCTGGCCTCTTTAGCCACCGTTTTTGCCAGAAAATCCGATCAACGGCTGACCGTGTCTCACGCTAAATTCAGTCCGAAACAGCGCTCACAACGAAAGGATTCCTTAACAGGTATTCCCGTAATGTGGCGTGTGTCGAGAGAACGGGCCTGACCATGTATTCAAACCAAAAACAACAAATGCACCAGAACTACAGTAGTTCCGCTGAAGTAACCCCGGCTTACGAGGACGCTGGGTTGTTCAAGACTGCCATTTGCGATTTGATGCTGGAATTAATTCCGCAAATCCGACGAAATGATAGGCAGGACCTAGTTGTGCGCGGTTTTGTTAACCGAAAATCCGAAGTCGACATCATTTTCGCAGGGCGTCGAGCCGCGGAAGTCGGCCCTTTGGAGAAACAGCTCAAAACACTGATGGCGCGCGCGCGCAAATACGCCTCCGAAACGAACAGTGCTGTGCCAGAAGTGGAGAAAATTCGCCTTCCAGTACGTGCAGAAGGATCCTGGCGGCGTAGTTTATTTCGTGACGCAAATGGATGGGAAACAGGGAAATATCATTTTGTTGTCGCACGTTGGTCTTTGTTGGATTCCAACGGTCGTACAGTATCCTTTGGCGAAAGTCCCGTGGGTCTTTTCCCACATTAATACACGTTTTACAGCGGCCAAAGGCATGGAATGATAAAAGACACGATCGCGGCCATGCTCAAGTTCAGCGGCAAGCCCACACGCGTAAAATCCGTAAATCGGTAACCGCCCGGTCCATAGACCAGCGTATTCGTCTGATATCCGATGGGCGTCGCAAAAGCGCAGGATGCAGCGATCATGACAGCAATCACCAGTGGACGCGGATCCAAGCCTAAAGCCGTACCCAATCCAATTGCGAGTGGCGTCATAATCACAGCGACTGCATTGTTTGAGACAATCTCTGTCAGAGTGGACGTCATCAAAAAGACAACCAAAACGACAAGCGATGGCGGCATTGTTGCTAAGGTCGGAGAAACCGCATCAACAATCAGCAAAATAGCGCCGGAATTCTGCAAAGCCGCGCCAACTGCCAACATGGACAATATCAAGGCAAGTAAACGCCCATCTACAAAGGAAAAGGCTTCATCCGCATCGATACAGCCAGTGATCAAAACGACCGCGACAGCCACAACCGCCAACAATAAGATCGGCGCCACGTTGAATGCCGCCAGAATCACGATACCAGCCAAAGCCAATATCGCGATCGGTGCGTGGCTACGACGATAAGCGCGCTCGGAAGGGTGTGAAACATCCACCAGCTCCATCTCATTGGCGAGACGTTGGATATCTTCCGGGGCCCCTTCCAAAAGCAGGGTGTCACCAACCCGCACAATTAGATCATCCAACTGCCTGCCTATATTCTGGTTCCGCCGATGTACTGCCAGCGGATAAACGCCGTATCTTCGACGCAATCGCATCTCGCCCAGCGAGCGCCCAATCATTCTGCACCCAGGTGTAATCAACACTTCGACTGTCGTGGTTTCCACCGCCGAAACCTGATCAACCCGTTTCAATTCCTTTGTAGCTTGAAGACTCAGCAGTTCTGTCATTTGTGTTCGTAGAACAACCCTGTCACCGACACGCAACGAAACGTCTTTCAGATTGCGCCGCAACGAACTGTCCCCGCGGATCACATCGATCAAGCGCACGCCTTCGCGCTTAAATAGTTGGACACCCAATACATCCCTCCCCACCAAATTGCTGTCTGGCGGGATCACGGCTTCGCTAAAGAATTTCATCTTGGACCGATTTGACAGCATTGCCGCCATGCTCTCTCTATTTGGCAGGAGGCGTGGCGCGATCACGCCGAGGTATAGCAAGCCCCAAAGACAAACAACGGCCCCTATTGGCAATATTTCGAAAATCGAAAATGGCTCAAGGCCTTCGGCTCGTGCCACCCCATCAACCAAAAGGTTGGTCGACGTCCCAATCAACGTCAAAGAGCCCCCCATGATGGCCGCATAACTCAACGGGATCAGCAATTTAGATGCTTTCGTGTTCAGTGTTTTGCTCAGCTGAACCAAAACCGGGATCATAACGACGACAACCGGCGTGTTGTTCATAATGGCAGAGGCACCCATCACCCCAAGGATGACACCCACAATGGCAATCTTGGGGCGCTTTTTTGCCTGCCTCTCGGCTTCCAATGTGAGGACTTCGAGTGCTCCTGTCCGCACCAGCGCACCCATAATAATGAACATGGCTGCAATCGTCCAAGGCGCAGGATTGCTCAGAACCGCCAATGCGTTTTCATAAGGGAGCACGCCCAGCACCAGCATTAACGCCGCCCCAGACAAAGCCACAACCTCTGTTGGATAGGTTTCACGCACAAAGAGTACGAACATTAACCCCACCACACTCAATGTGATCAAAGGAGCAACTGTCGGTGAAAGTTCAAAAATAGAGATCAAAATTTGTGAACCTGTTTATATTAGTGCTGACCGCCAGTGTCGCCGATTGAGCGAACAGGGGCAAGCACAGGCTTGTGACGCGGTTGAACCAAGTACATGCCAGCGAACATCAATCCAAGTGCTGCCCAAACGGCAGGCGGATACGCCTCGCCCAGCAGTGCATGCGCCCAAAGAATGCCAAAACCTGTCACGAAGTAGCTAACCTGAACAGCAAAAACAGGACCTGCCCGACCGACCATCCAAACATATCCAGCATAGACGATCGAATGGGTCAGCGATGACGCAATCAGCGCGTGGCCCGCTGTATCATTCAATGCCGCCACCGGGATAAACTGGCCACTCATCAAGGCAAACGGCAAAATCGCGATTGTCCCCAACGCCGATGCGCCAAAAAGCACCTGCACCGGATCGAGGCCAGCCGTGCCCCATTTTGAAACGACGTTACCCTCAATCGCATAACACAGCCCCGCAATCAGAGCGACCAGCATCCAGAAAACTGGCGTTTCGAGCGCCCGGCTCACACCCGGCATCACGATGATAGCAACGCCGCAAAAACCGGCAGCGAGGCCCGAAAACCGCCGCCATGAAAACCGGTCCAGTTTCAAAAACAGCGCGACAGGAAAGGCAAACATTGGAATCATTGATAATAAGATCGACAAAATTCCCGCCGGCACATGTACCGCAGCCTGATAGGATGCAGAGTTGGGGATTAACGTTCCAATCAACGCGACAACAGCACAGACGCGCAACGTTGAAAGTGTGATCGGAAGGCGTTTGCGCCGCAATATCGTCAGCGCGCCCATCAGTAACGTGCCGATCACAAGTTGCCAGAAAATCAATCCAAAGTGGCCAAAACCTGTCGAGACAGCAATTTTCGTCAAAGGAACCGTTAGTCCCCACCCCGCTCCCAACAGCGTGAGGATCGCGCTAAAATACCCGATATCTCGGCGGGTCATGGTGTAGCGGGCTGTAACAATCCACCGTATCGGACCATTGCAATCCGTTTGGTTTTGCCCGTTCGATCATCCGTTTCGACAAAAACGCCGCTTAAAGTGGCCTCTCCCGTCGCTGGTGTGAAACGTTCTTTTGGCATGCCCGTGATGAAGCGGCGCATTGGTTCGGTTTTTTCCATGCCGATCACGGAATTATAATCCCCACACATTCCAGCATCGCTTAGATAACCAGTGCCGCCAGATAAAATCATGGCATCGCCAGTCGGCACATGCGTGTGTGTTCCAACGGCCAGACTGGCGCGCCCATTGCAATAGTGCCCTAGCGCCATTTTTTCCGACGTGGCCTCGCAATGAATGTCCACAATCACTGCAGATGCCTGCCCGCCAAGTGGGTGCGTTTTCAAAACAGGTTCCAGCGCTGAAAACGGATCATCAAAGGGGCGTTTCATAAAAACTTGACCCAAAACCTGCGTCACGAGAACCTTGCGCCCATTTTGGGCAGTAAAAAGTTTAAAACCCTTTCCGGGCGCTGTTTTAGAGAAATTCAACGGGCGAATAATACGTTGTTCTTGCTCGATGAATTGCAACATATCTTTTTGGTCAAACGCGTGATCACCAAGTGTCAGGCAATCGGCTCCCGCGCTCAGCAGCGTTTTGGCATGCGCGCCTGAAAGCCCCATCCCGGAGGTCGCATTTTCGCCATTCACAACAACAAAATCCAGCCGCCATTCCTGACGCAACCGGGGCAGATTTTCAGTGATGGCGCGCCGTCCGGCCCGACCCATCACATCACCAAGGAACAAGATTTTCATAATGGATGGGTAGGCCTGCTATGCGCTCAGGGCAAGAGGCGTTGTCGTAATTTATTGTCAGGCTGCTGATCTTTAACGCAAATCAATCACTTCATTCTCTGTGACGATCATATCGAGAGGCTGGTCCGTCGCTTCGAGCGGCAAGTCTTTGGCTATTTGTGCACCATAGGCCAATCCGACAGCCAAAGTCGCACGTCTCGCCCTCAATTGTTCCAGCGTGCGATCATAAAACCCGCCGCCATAGCCTAATCTGCCGCCTTGAGCATCATAGGCAACTAAAGGTACGATTAAAATCTCAGGCTCAAAATAGGTCGGATTCTCGGGAATGCGGGCGCCGAACGCTCCACTCACCATCGCCATCTCCGGCTCCCAATGTGCAAACCGTAAGGGGTGCCCGGATCCAGTGATCACTGGCACGCCAACCGGCCCATGTGCACTGGCCTCGGCCATCGCTGGTAAAGGGTTTATCTCTGATCTGATGGGCATGTACCCAGCCAACGGCACACCACGATACCCGGCCAATACGCCCGACAGGAAACTCGCCCCTGTACCTGGATCTTCTGCATGCGCTGCTTTTCGTCGGGCAAAGGCTGCTGCGCGCGCCTGAGATTTCAGTTCGTTTAAATCATTCATAACAACACCAGAACTGCCAACCCTAAGAAGGCAAAAAACCCTACGATATCAGTGACAGTTGTCACAAATGCACCCGACGCAAGTGCCGGGTCCACGCCAACCCGTTCCAGCAAAACAGGAATCACGGTGCCTGCCAGACCGGCCACGACCATATTTATAACCATCGCCGCAGCGATGACATACCCAAGGCCCAGTGAGCCAAACCAGATCAGCCCGACGACACCCATTAGAACTGCAAAAAGCAGACCATTCACCAACCCAACAAAAACTTCGCGCCGAATAACACGCCAGACATTGGCTCCGGTAAGGTCTTTGGTGGCGATCGCGCGCACGGCAACTGTCAGGGATTGCGTGCCTGCATTGCCCCCCATCGACGCAACAATTGGCATTAAAACCGCCAGAGCCACAATCTGTGACAGCGCGACTTCGAATTGCGCAATGACCAAAGAGGCCAATATCGCCGTTACAAGGTTCACGGCCAACCATGGGAGACGTTGTTTAGTTGTCTCGATCACACGGTCTGACAATGACCCTTCTCCGACACCGGCCAAGCGCAAGATGTCTTCTTCGTGCTCATCATCCAACACAGCCATGGCGTCGTCGATTGTGATCACACCAATAAGCCGTCCCTCGTCGTCCACAACGGGGGCGGAAATCAAGTGGTATTGGTTAAAGGCATAGGCGACATCCGCTTCGGCCTGTGTCGCTTTGAAAACCTCAAAGGTTTCTTCGAGCAATGTTGCCATGCGGGTCGCACGTTTGGATCGCATCAAACTGCCGAGGGTCACATTCCCGACAGGATGCAGCCGTGGATCGACGACAATGATATGATAAAACTGGTCGGGGAGATCATCCTCGGCTGTCGCGCGCAAATGATCAATAGCCTCTCCTACTGTCCAATGTTCCGGTGCCATAACAACTTCGCGTTGCATCAAACGGCCAGCGGAAAAATCCGGATAGGCAAGTGATTGCTCAACGGCGACACGATCTGCATCCTCAAGCGCGCCAAGAATGACTTCTTGTTGGTCATCTTCCAGATCTTCCAGAAGATCGACGACATCGTCGCTGTCCAACTCACGCACAGCATCCGCCAGAACATGCGGTTTCAGGACGTCGATAACTTCTTCGCGGATGCTTTCATCCAGCTCTGACAGAATTTCACCGTCAAATTCGCGATCATAAAGACGGACCAACCGGGTTCGGTCAAAGGCGCTTATCTGTTCAAGAAGATCGGCAATATCGGCCGCGTGCAACGGTTCCATCAGCTCTGTGAGCTTTGGTTGGTCTTCAATGTCGACGGCGTAAAGGATTGCAGCGAGGGCTTTTGGCCCCAGCGCGTAATCGTCTTCGTCGGTCTCGACTTCTATTGTTTGAGTTTGATCCGACATGGAAGAGCTCCTCGTTCTGGCGGGACCATAAGCATGCCGCGCACTGGATTCAATGAGTCATCAGATCGGCGTTGTCCTTATGTGCGCCAACGCCTAAACCTTCCCCCATGACGCAGAAAAAACTTCTTCTTGGCCAAACATTCCAGGTCTCAGGCAATCCGATGCGTGATCCTTGGCAGGACACGGTAACGATAAACAGCGCTGGCGGCGTTTTAATCGAAGATGGCATGATAACCCAAGTGGGCGATGCCGCGCACCTGAGACAAACCCACCCTCAGGCAAGTGTCACAGATTACGGCAATCATATGATCTGTCCGGGTTTCATCGACGCCCATGTCCATTATCCGCAAACCGCAATGATCGCGAGCTGGGGCAAACAGCTCATCGACTGGCTGAACACCTATACATTCCCGGAGGAAATGCGGCTTTCTGATCCTCGTTATGCGCGTTTGATTGCGGAACGATATTTTGAACTGACTTTGGCGCAAGGCACGACAACCGTTTGTTCTTATGCCACAATCCACCCCCAAAGCGTGGATGCGTTCTTTGAAGCTGCGCAATCCCATGGCGTACGCAGCCTTGCGGGCAAAACCTGTATGGACAGAAATGCACCGGACGGATTACGCGACACCGCGCAAAGCGCTTATGACGATAGCAAGGCCTTGTTGAAGCGCTGGCACGGCTGCGGTCGGGCACAATATGCAATAACGCCACGATTTTCGCCGACGTCTACGAAGGAACAATTGGCCGCAATGGGAGCGTTGTGGGCTGAACACCCGGACTGCCTCATGCAAACCCATCTGAGCGAGCAGACCCCTGAAATCGAATGGGTTCGCAGCCTTTTCCCTGAGGCACGTGACTATCTTGATACCTACGAAACCCATGGTTTGCTGGGGTCGCGTGCGGTTTTCGGTCATGCCATTTATCTCGAAGCGCGCGAAATTGACCGTATTGTTGAAACAGGTGCCAGCTTGGTTCATTGTCCAACATCAAATAGTTTCATCGGCTCAGGGTTAATGGACGTCGCAGGGCTCGCCGCGCGTAACATTCCTGTGGGTCTTGCCACAGACACCGGGGGTGGATCATCCTTTTCGATGTTACGCACAATGGCCGCCGCCTATGAAATCGCGCAACTGCGCGGAACGGCATTGCACCCAGCCCAATTGATGTATTTGGCGACGGCTGGATCTGCCCGCAGTCTGCATTTACAAGATACTATCGGAACCCTTGCCTCAGGGTTTGAAGCGGATCTGACCATCCTCGATTTGTTTTCAACACCAGCAATTTCGCAGCGCGCTGACCAAGCGACCACAGTTTGGGAAGCGCTTTTCCCGACCATCATGATGGGGGACGATCGTGCGATTGCTGATGTTTGGATCGCTGGAAAACGCCGCATCTGAAACTGCGCCCTTAGCAACCGGGTGCGGCAAGAACCATAACCCAGATTGAATCACGCCCTTCGACGACTGCAAACTCCGTCACTTCGCTTGACATGATATTCGCCCGATGACCGGGCGAGTCCATCCAAGCCCGAAAAACCTCGTCTAAATCACGGTGTCCTTTGGCGATATTTTCGGCAACAACGCAGAAATCATACCCCTCATTGCGCACCCGTTGCGCGACATCTGATCCATCACGTCCTTGGTGCGAAAAAATGTCGTTTGCATGCATGTCTTGAGCATGTTTCAGCGCGGCCCTCTGCAGAATTACTGAATACGAAACGGAAGGAAGGTTTTCCGTGGCTCTGAGATCATTCAACATCTGCAATTCTTGCGACTGCGCAAGACACGCACCGGCCATGAGCAACGTAGCGCTAACACTAAAGGCCGCCCTTTTCACAGAGCATCCCTGAGATCGCGCGCGAGTTTGTTTTGACGCGCAACCACCGCGCCTAGATCAATCGTTTGCATGTGTCCATCCCGCACGACATCACGCCCTTCGACAATAAGGTCGCGTACGGTCGTCGGGCCAGCCAGCAACAGCGCGGCAGGATCCCAACTGCCTGCAGATTCGATGCCAGAAACATCCCAAATAGCGATATCTGCGCGGGCGCCTTTTTCGATACGGCCACACTCTGGTCGACCAAGAACATCTGCGCCACCTCGAGTCGCAATTTCCAACGCTTCGCGAGCGCTCATGGCATCTGCCCCTTTTGCCACGCGCTGCAACAACATTGCCTGACGGGCTTCTGCGATCAGATTTCCGGCGTCATTGCTCGCGGATCCGTCAACCCCGAGCCCCACAGGCACCCCTGAATCCCGCATCGCCCGAACTGGCGCGATACCACTGCCGAGCCGGCAGTTTGAGCAAGGGCAATGAGAAACACCAGTCCCTGTGCGCGCAAAAAGTTCGATTTCAGAGGCATCCAGCTTGACGCAATGCGCATGCCACACATCGCGTCCGACCCACCCTAAACTTTCCGCGTATTGTCCGGGCCGACATCCGAATTTTTCGAGCGAATAAGCGATGTCTTCCTCATTTTCCGCGAGATGCGTATGCATCATCACACCCTTGTCTCGAGCCAGAATGGCGGCGTCGCGCATTAACTCCCGGCTCACAGAGAACGGCGAACAGGGAGCCACTCCGACACGACACATGGCGGATGGCGATGGGTCGTGCCATTTATCGATGACGCGGATGCAGTCCTTTAGAATATCCTCTTCACGCTCAACCAGTGTGTCTGGCGGCAATCCACCTTGTGACACACCGATGCTCATTGACCCCCGCGTGGGTTGGAAACGAAGGCCAATCTCGGCAGCAGCCAGAATAGTGTCATCAAGAGAGCTGCCATTGGGGTAAAGATACAAATGATCGCTGCTCAGCGTGCACCCGGAAAGCGCCAATTCCGCCAATCCAGTTTGTGCGGAAACAAACATATGATCCGGTGTGAAGTTCGCCCAAATGGGATACAGCGTTTGAAGCCACCCAAAAAGCAGCGCGTCCTGCCCGCCCGGCACAGCGCGGGTCATTGTCTGATATAAATGGTGATGCGTGTTTACCAAACCCGGCGTAACAACACATCCTTCCGCATCAATTGCGGGAATATCTCCCGCAATACCCTGACCAACAGAGATAATTTCTCCACTGTCGAAAATGATGTCAGCGCCTGAAATCTCTTGCCGCGCGTCATCCATTGTCAGGAGATGTGTCGCTCCCTTGATGGCCCTTGCTGTCACGACAATGCGGCCTTTAGTAAATCTAATGCCTGCGCGTGGATTTTTTCATTCGCCGCGGCAATGGCCCGCCCTCCATTATGGGCAGGGCCGCCATCCCATGCGGTAACAATTCCGCCAGCGGCTTGAACAACCGCAATAGGTGCCTGAATATCATATGACTGAAGCCCTGCTTCAATCACCAGATCAATTTGCCCCGCGGCTAAAAGGGCATATGCATAGCAGTCCATACCATAACGGGTTAGTTTGGCCTGTGAGGCCACGGCATGGAACGCCCGCCCTTCGCTGGCCTCTCCAACTTCGGGATATGTTGTGAAAATGATCGCTTGCGATAAATCTTGCGTGTCACGCGTTTTGAGATCAGCACTGCCATGAGGGCCTTCAAAGCGGGCCCGCGCAGCTGATCCCGAAAACCGTTCACCAATATAGGGCTGCGCGATCATACCATAGCGGGGTCCTTGATCATCACTAAGCGCAATCAACACGCCCCAAGTCGGCGTGCCGCTGATAAAACCGCGTGTTCCGTCAATTGGATCCAGAACCCAAGTCAGACCGCTCGTGCCATTTTGCGCGCCATATTCCTCGCCCAGAATTGCATCATCCGGTCTGCTCGCGAGAAGAACGTCTCGCATGGCGCGTTCTGCTGCCTTGTCGGCTTCTGTAACAGGATCAAAACCGCTCGCGTCTTTATTGCTAAGCATCAAGCTGTTCGATCGAAACAAAGGTAGAATGCAATTGGCCGCCGCATCCGCCATGCGAGATGCGACACCTTCTATCTCTTCGAAATCTATATCTATTCGGCGCATCCCTTACACGTGCCATTTTGTGCAGCACCTCGCAAGAGAAAGCCCGATCCTTCAGCGCGTTTCTGTCACAAAAGTACCGGATTAAGCAACATCACTTAGCACACGTGCCAATTCGAACAAACGACGACGTTGGTTCTCTGGGATAGCATAATAAGATCGCACGAGATCCATTGCTTCTTTGTCGCCCATCATATCGGCTGGGATGTTGGTACTTTCCGCTTCTGAAGTTCTGTCAGAGTTTTCTTTCAATCCCTCAAAGAAAAATGCGACATCAACTTCTAATGCGTCGGCAATGTCCCAAAGCCTGGAGGCACTGACACGATTTGCGCCCGTTTCATACTTCTGTATTTGCTGGAATTTAATTCCCACGCACTCCGCTAGCTTTTGTTGGGTCATCCCGAAAAGCCAGCGTCTTTGGCGTATGCGTTTACCTACATGAACGTCCACAATATGTGCCATATCAATCCTTACTATTACTCGTGCGAGTCTCAGAGATACACGTCATAATTGTCGCCCTTAATGATCTCTGCCAAATGGCGCCGCACACTATTTACACTGAAAGACCATACGAAAATCCGGCATTGGTTCAACAAATATCACCGCACAATTTCGTGGTCATTATAACATAACAAACAATCTTTGCGTGTTTTTTTTGATTCTTCTGATGCTTAGGCGTGATTACGCCCATTAGATTTGTTTATTTAAAAATAGATGTTTCTATAATTAATGGTTAATTTTTTATACACTCTATAGTTGATTCTTAGTTTCCAGCAAGAATGCACGAATCCAACATACCAGCAACAAATAATTGATCTAATTCAAATCAGAAGGCGTCAACACCTAAAACCGAAGCGCTTCTCGCTCTGGATCCCAAGCACGGTTCTCGAGAAAAGAGTAACCAAAAGTAAACCTAGATCATCCGGTGATTTTTGCATTTTGATATAATTAAAATTCTACCCTGCCTTGAGCTGTCGCTGCTCAACGCCGGAAAAGACCTGCCTCAAATACTCGGCCAATGTGTCATGCACCATCCCCTTGGATGACTGTGCGCCATGCAAATTGATCTGCTGAACAGGCAGATCAGGTAAAACACCACAATGCATAATCCGTTCAAGGTGTGGCGGTTCTGTTCCCTCAATCATGGTGTGTATGGCCAAATCAGCACTGACCGTTGCTTCAATTGTACGATCACTTTCCGTCTCAACGATCACATCCCACGCGATCTCCGCCTGATCCAAAGCCTCTATCACTCGTGGTCTAAAGGTACACAATCGGCCAAACGCCAGTTTCAGAGGTTTTTGCCGCCACGCGACGCCACCGGGGGCCCCGACCCAAAGCAACGGTTTACGGCATAACGTCTCTGCCCCTGGATCCAATTCGGTTTCCGTCGTCAAAATAAGGTCACATTTTCCCTTACTGAAATCCTCTTTCAACGCGCGTGTATAAGAGGACACCAGCTGAACCTTGACGCGTGGGAACGTGGAATGAAACTGCTTAAGAACTTGCGGAATTGCTGGGTACACAATGTCATGGGGAACACCCAAAACGATCTCCCCTTCATAGGCTTGATCCGTCAAGCGACCGATCACCTCGTCGTTCAATGCCACCATACGCCGCGCATAAACCAGCAGTTGCTCCCCTGACGCGGTCAAGGCGATTGTGCGTCCTGAGCGGTCAAGCAAGGCGGTGTCGAGCACTTCTTCCAAACGTTTAAGCTGCATAGAAACTGCTGACTGCGTTAAGTGAAGAAACCCTGCCGCTCTTGTCACCCCACCAGAATCCGCCACCGCCATAAATGAGCGCAATGTTGTAATATCTAAATTTCTCATATCAACATCCTTGATGCTTATTCGAACAAATATTCATTTCCATTATCATACAGGAATGTCCATATACATCAAGCAACGTGATGAAAGATTGATAATTCATCAAATTGAATGCTGAAAGGATAGACACATGTCATATATTGAAATCCGCGACTCTCGAGGCTTCAAATCTTTGCTCGGACAGTCGATCTCGCTCAAAACACGCCTGACCCTGTGGCGTTCGCGCCGGGCGTTGTCCAAATTGGACGCCCGTCAGTTGGACGACATCGGAATTACGGCGGAAGCCGCCAGAAAAGAGGCGCGACTTGCCCTTTGGGACGTCCCCGTGAACTGGACGCTTAAGTAAAGTGGCAAACCACCAAGATGGTGCTTTTCGTCGCGCGTTAACCGAATTCGACTAATTCTCGGAATTCCAGAGCGAAAAGCCTTGAAAAAATGGCCTCCGACAACGATATTCCCTCAGGAGAGCGCGCAGAAAGGCTGACGCGCCGTATATTTCAAGTTGGAGGTCTAAATAATGGCTGACGTGAACACAATCCGGACAGCTGCCGGATCCCGCGCCACCCAGATTGACGAAGGGTTGCGCGCCCACATGAACAAAGTCTACGCGACGATGTCCGTGGGCATGTTGCTTACCTTTGCTGCGGCATGGGCAATTTCGGGTCTTGCAGTAACAAGTGATCCCACGCAAGCGGCCGCTCAGATTAGCGAGACGCAATACCTGACAGGTCTGGGTGCCGCCCTTTACACGTCCCCTCTCAAATGGGTCGTGATGCTTGCACCTCTGGCGTTTGTCTTTGGGCTTAGCGCTGCGATCAACCGGATGTCTGCCGCAACAGCACAAACTGTGTTTTACGTCTTTGCTGCCGTTATGGGTGTATCGATCAGTTCGATCTTTCTGGTATTCACTGGATATTCCATTGCGCAGATCTTCCTCGTGACATCCGTCGCTTTTGCGAGCCTGTCGCTCTGGGGATACACCACCAAAAAAGACATTTCCGGATGGGGTTCGTTCCTGTTCATGGGTGTCATCGGCTTGGTGGTTGCGTCTGTTGTGAACATCTTTATTGGCTCGCCTGCGATCATGTTTGCAGTGTCAGCGATTGGTGTGCTGATTTTCGCAGGCCTCACCGCCTATGACACGCAGAACATCAAGAACACATATCTCGCGCATGCACATCACGGCGACAGCGAGTGGATGCAGAAGTCCGGCATCATGGGCGCGCTGAGCCTATACCTGAACTTCATCAATATGTTCATGATGCTGCTTCAGCTGTTTGGAAACAGAGAGTAACTTTTCTCTCCTAGCATTGATTTTAAAAGCCCGCCGGAACGCAATTCCGGCGGGCTTTTTCTATGGCTCATGTGCCGCTCAGTATGAACAAATTCCCGCACCAGAATGACCCCAAGCTGCGCTTGCAAATTGCAACGGGTCACAAACAAAAAGGCCACACGCGAGGTGCAGCCTTTCAAAATCCGGTAAGCTAAATCAGATTACTTGATCTTGCCTTCTTTGTATTCAACGTGCTTGCGCGCAACCGGGTCATACTTTTTGATGACCATTTTTTCTGTCATCGTGCGCGCGTTCTTTTTTGTCACGTAAAAATGACCTGTCCCCGCGGAGGAGTTCAGACGAATTTTGATCGTGGTTGGCTTAGCCATGGTATGTCTCCTGCTGCGGCCCGGCTCTGTTGAGGGGCTGCGTCAAATCCTGAGTTCCGGCTTTTAACTGGATCAGCGGATGAGTCAACTGCAAAAGGCAGTTTTTGATTGGCTTTTGCGCGGCTTTCTTAACGGCGCGTTTTTCACGGTATAAATACGTGCCCGTTATCCCAAACCCAATGTCGTCCTCGTTAAATATTGATCCATAAGATAAACGCGTGGAAGGCTTGTAAGCCGGATTCTGTTCCCCGGCTCGCGCCGGTTTGATGACCATTCCTCTTGCCACCCGGTTGCCCGAGCAGCTCTAGCTGCCAACCCGGACCTGCTGGGGCAAAAGCAGCCCCGTCTTGCGACACGCGGTCCCTATTTGGCATTGCTCCCGGTGGGGCTTGCCTTGCCGCCCCTGTTGCCAGCGGCGCGGTGGGCTCTTACCCCACCTTTTCACCCTTTCCCGTCGCTGGTTTCGGTTGCCCGACCCTGCAATAGGAGGTCTGTTTTCTGTGGCGCTTTCCGTCGGATTGCCCCGCCCGGGCGTTACCCGGCACCGTTACTTTTTGGAGTCCGGACTTTCCTCGACTCTGTTACCAGAGCCGCGGCCATCCAGCCTTCCACGCGCAACCGCTCATGCGCTCAAAAACAGCAGGCGTCAATGGTTTCCATGATTTGAAACATTGTTTTTGAGGTCACTCAAATCCGATGGTACAGTTGCGTGTCCTCAGGACACAGCGGGCCACTTCGCCATGGGGCAAACCGCAAGCGCACGGCCTCCAACAAAGTGCCTGGCTCCACTTCAGCACTAAATCCCGCAGCCTTTGCAGCCTGTTCAAAATCAGCACAGACAGCCCCCGGTTCAGTCGGCCCCGCCAGCCCCTGACGGGCAAGACGCGCCCAGTCGAACCGCGCGCCCGGATCGATCTTGCGCCCCGGTGCCATGTCGGAGTGTCCGATAATGTCATCAGCCGCCACGCGCCATCTACTGCGGATATCATGCAAAAGTGCTTCCAAGGCCGCCATCTGCGGTTCCGAAAACGGATGCTTGCCTGTGTTGTCGAGCTCAATCCCAATGGAGCGCGAATTCACATCCCCCGCACCACGCCACGCGCCAGCGCCTGCGTGCCAAGCACGGTCCTGTTCTGCAACCATTTGGGTCACGTCACCCGTTTTTGCGATCAGGTAATGCGCTGAAACCTCTGCCAAAGGATCACAAAGCCGTTCAATCGCCGCTTGGGCGCTGTCCATTGCAGTGTAGTGTAAAACGATGATATTCGGCTCTTGCCCATCCCGGCGCGGACCAAAATTTGGCGACGGTTGGTGCAACAAGGCGTCAGCCCTGTCCTGTTTGCCTGAACGGCGACGGATCCCAGCTGCACGCAAACCCATCCCCATCTGGGTCAAGACCCTTGCCATCACGCAACGGACCACCACGGGCTAGAAAATCGATCTGTGCCTGATCCGGAGAAGGGTATTTTGCGCAATTGCGCTCAGCCCTCGCAGCGCCATTAAAACCAGCGCGCGAATAGACTTTTGTGCCAACGGGATGAGTGGTTGAAAGGGCAAAGGCCACAATGTTGGGTTGCTCATTGCCGCTGCGTTCAGGCAGCGCCTTGGGTGCAACAACTTGGTATTGCGCCTTGTTTTGCGCCAGTCTGGCAGCATCCCCTTCGATGGATCGTTGCTCTGAGACCGCGCCAAAGTTGTTTTCATTCGAAATACCGGTGCGATCGGTCACGCCAGCCTCCGCCGCGGGGCGGGTTTGTTCCAGAATAAGCGTTGTTTCAGCAGCGGTTGCCTCGGCAGATCCGGCGGGGGGTAAGGTGGCCGACAGGGGGTCAGACCCGTCCGTTCCATCCAGCGGAGGACCTACCGTCACAGGGGTAACAACCGATCCTCCCTGCAACGCAGCGTCACGTTGTTGTGCAGCCTGAACACTGTCAAAGCCCACACCACGCGCGCTGTCAGGCACTTGGGGTGCACAAGCTGAAACAACAGCCACAGCACCTACAACAAAAGAGAATCGAAACTGCATTTTAGCCCCTGACGAATTACGCTCTGTTTAGACTATAAGCTTACCACCATTTCGCAGGCTTGGCCACAAACCCAGCCGACTGTTCCATCGCGTAGGCCGTATTCAGCAAGTCTGCTTCTTCCCATGGACGCCCGATCAATTGCAGCCCCAAGGGCAAACCCTGCGCATCAAGACCCGCCGGGACGGCAACCCCAGGCAGGCCTGCGAGATTGACCGTAACAGTGAACACATCGTTGAGGTACATCGCAATGGGGTCCGCATCGGTCATCTCGCCCAGCCCAAAGGCGGCCGAAGGCGTTGCTGGCGTCAGGATCGCATCGATACCCTGTGCAAAAACGGTTTCAAAATCGCGTTTGATCAACGTGCGCACTTTGCGGGCGCGATTGTAATAGGCATCGTAAAAACCGGCCGACAAAACATAAGTGCCAACCATCACGCGGCGCTGAACTTCGCTGCCGAACCCTTCGGCGCGGGTCCTTTCGTACATTTCGGTGATGCCGTCACCCACGTCAAGTTTCGCCCTGTGGCCATAGCGAACACCATCATAGCGCGCCAGGTTCGAGGACGCTTCTGCCGGCGCAATCACATAGTAAGCAGGCAGTGCATATTTAGTATGTGGCAAGGATATATCGACGATTTCCGCACCGGCATCCTTCATCATCGCGATACCGTTTTGCCAGAGTTCTTCAATCTCTGCTGGCATGCCGTCCATCCGGTATTCTTTTGGAATGCCTATCTTTTTTCCGCGAATATCACCCGTAAGCGCCGCTTCAAAATTCGGAACGGGAAGGTCTGCTGAAGTGCTGTCTTTGGGATCATGACCACACATCGCCTCGAGCATGATTGCAGCGTCGCGCACTGACTTTGTCATTGGGCCTGCCTGGTCCAATGAGGACGCAAACGCCACGACACCCCAGCGAGAACAACGCCCGTATGTCGGTTTAATACCAACCGTCCCGGTAAAGGCCGCAGGTTGGCGGATGGATCCACCCGTATCTGTTCCAGTCGCCGCCAGACATAAATCTGCAGCAACAGCGGACGCAGATCCGCCAGACGAACCACCCGGTGTCAAAAGAGCGTCATCATTACCGCGACGCCACGGGTTTACAGCATTGCCATAGACAGAGGTTTCATTAGATGAGCCCATGGCGAATTCGTCCATGTTCAGCTTACCCAACATCACAGCACCCGCATCGGCAAGGTTTTGGCTGACGCTTGATTCATATTCCGGCACAAAACCTTCTAGGATGCGCGAGCCAGCCTGTGAAGCGACACCTTTTGTGCAAAACAGGTCCTTTATCCCCACTGGTAAACCACACATGGCAGGCGCGTCGCCCTGAGCAAGACGCGCATCAGCAGCAGCGGCGCGTTCCAGCGCAATTTCAGGTGTTTTATGGACAAACGCATTCAGGGCATCAGCCGCGTCAATTGCGCTGATACATGCCTGCGTCAACTCTTTGGACGTTGTTTCGCCTGCTTTCAATGCGTCGCGCGCTTGGGCCAGTCCCAGTTCATTCAACTTGGTCATTATTCAACCACCTTTGGCACGGCAAAAAATCCCTCGCGCGCATCAGGCGCATTTGACAGAACACGTGCCTGTTGGTCGCCATCATTGATGCGATCTTCGCGCCGTTTCAAAACCTGCGGCGTCACAGAGGTCATCGGTTCGACACCTTCGATGTCCACCTCGTTCAGCTGTTCGATAAACCCAAGGATGGTATTAAATTCTCCTGCCAGCGCCGGAAGCGCTTCGGGTTCGACCTTGATCCGGGCCAGTTTCGCCACGCGTGCGGCAGTGCTCTCATCGATTGACATGGGCATTCCTTATCTACGTGCGCGCCGTTTACCCCGCATGCGCGCCCTTGCCAAGTCTATGCCTGCGGGAAACCTCAATGATCCTGCCCTAGCTACGGGTTTTGCGACGTGATGGCGCCAGTTCAACGCCTTTGGACACAAAATTATGTTTCACACTACGCTCTTTTTTGTTGGTTGAAAAAAATTGACAGGGACGCCTGATCACGGCAATGTAAGCAAAATTCCATTATTGGAATTAAATATACTAAATATGAAATGTTAAATGAATCCGACAGAGCGCACCCTTCAAGTATTGGAATACGTCATGGCCGCCGGGCCGCGACCGCTCAAACAGGTGGACATCGCACGGGATTGCGGCCTGTCGCCCGCCACGCTCAATCGGATCATCAAATCGTTGTCGGATTGGGGATACCTGTTTCGCACCAGCGAAAAATATGTGGTGCGCAACTTTCGATTGGAGCGCAACGTGCCCATGTCAGAGGTTTATCTAGCTAAATTAGATGAAACGATGCGTTCGCTCTCGACCCGTTTGAACGTGTCAGCCGAAGTCGTGGTTGTCGCCGGTCATGAATTATTGTGGCATTCGAAAACTGAATACCCCGATCCAACAGTTGAAATCAGAGCGCGCGTTGGGTTTCGCCGATCTTTGTATGAACTTGATGTTCTGTCTCAACTCTATCTCAGCCGACTGGATTGGGAAGACGTCGAGGCTCAATTTTTCACAGATGGCTTTTTTGAAACTTTACGGGAGCGAGGCGGCAGTGGCGCGTCATTACCTGCCAAGAAAGTTCAGGAAATTCTAGCGAACCGCACCGCCGATGTTTTTGCGGCGGACCTGCAAGGCAACCACGTCGGCATTCGCCGTTTTGCAACTGTTATTCAGGATCCAGACGGAAAATTCCTGCATCTTTTAGCTTTGGCGGAACCCGCAGAAAAGGCCAGCGCCCCAATCGAAGCCTATCAAGACGCGTTACTTGAAGCGCGCCACGAGCTCTCTGAGCTTGTTCAAAACGAGAGCGCTGCAGTGAGGTTGCAGCCAAAATACCATGCTTTGCCGATGCGTGGAGGATAGCGCCCGGCATTCATAAACCTTTGGGAGGAAACTATGAAACACTTACTAACCACTGCACTAGTTGGCAGCTTTGCCATGTTCGCGCCTCTTGCGCCGACAGCCGCGATTGCCGAAGAAATCAACGTCGTTATGTTTGGCATGCCTTATACAAATGGTCTGCGCGATTTGGCCGGCGATTTTGAGGCCGAAACCGGCATCAAAGCCAATATTGACGTGATCGGACAGGATGTATTTGAAAACCGCATCACTTTGTCATTCACGGGCGGCACCGGCGATATCGACGTTGTGCACACCCCAGTCATCCAGGTGCAGCGCTGGATTCAAGCTGGCTGGTTGCAGCCAATGACTGATCTGGTGTCTGAGGAAACGACATCCGACATTTTGGCTGGTCCCTTGGGCGCGTATGGCGTCAACGGCGATCAATGGGCACTGCCTTTCTTTGCCGGTGTCGGCTTGATGAGTTATCGCGAAGACCTGCTGGAAGCAGCTGGTGCCGACGTCCCTGAAACATGGGAGGACATGTTGTCTGTCGCAGCCAAAATTACCACAGATGATCAAGCCGCAATCGCCTTGCGCGCTGTGCCAGGGCAAGGCTTTAACATGTTCATCTTTCCGATGGTCATGCGCGCCTATGGCGGGACGTTCTTTGCGGATTACGAGGGTGGAGATTTAACACCCGCGATTAATTCACCAGAAAACATCGAAGCCCTGAACGTTTACATTAAGCTGATCAACGACTACGGACCAGCCGGAGCGGGCAACTTCAACTTTGCCGAAGTCAACGCGGCAGCCAAAAATGGTCAGATTGCCTTTGCTGTGGAAGGCACCGGCATTATCAGCCAGATCGTTGACCCAGCCCAGAGCCAGTTTGCCGACGTGACAGGTATTGCACTGCCACCGGGAGGACCAGCGGGTCGTTCGCCTGCAATCGGTGTGCATGGCATGGGCATTCCGGCCAGCGCTCCAAACCCTGAGGCATCTGCCAAATTCATTGAATGGGCTGTCAGTGCCGAGACCGTTTCAAAAATCGCGATGGCGCAATCCTTCCCTGATTTCACAACCGCTTCGGTTGCAAAAAATCCTGATGTTGTTGCCAAATATGCCGCAATTCACCCAGATTTCCTGACAACGCGCGTTGCCGCCCTCGATCTGGCAATTGGTCACTACCGGCCACTCATTCCAGAATGGCCTGCGCTGGGTCAAGCGATTGGCGAAAGCGTCAATGCAGCAATCAATGGTCTCATGACACCGGAAGAAGCCCTAGAGCAGGCCGAAGCTGATATGCGCGACCTCCTCGGACAATAAACGCCTCTACTGATCGGCCCGGCAGTCTTATGCCTGCTGGGCCAAATACCGGGATCATCATGATACATCAGACAGCTCCGCGCCGCGGTGCCACATACGAACTGCAACGCGGATATCGATTGATGATGGTGCCTGCCATTTTGGCCGTCGCCATCTTTGCGGTTGTGCCATTGGCAGGCATGTTTGGGTTGGCGTTCAGTGATTATCATTTGATCCGCGGCACCAACGGCGAATACGGTTTCAGGAATTTTGCCAAAATGATGTCTGACAAACGACTAGTGAATTCCATCTATGTGATGGCCGCGCTTTCGTTTTTTGGCGTTGCGGCACAAGTGATTATTGGCAGCGCAATTGCCGTCGGCTTACAGAAAATCACCGGTAAATGGCGCGTGGGGCGCGTTTTATTTTTACTGCCTTACGCCGTACCACATGTCGCTGTGGCGCTGATCTGGTTATCATTGTTTACGCCAACCCTATCCCCCATCAACGCATTCTTTGATCTGTTTGGCATCACCGTCCCGTCCTTTTTGACAAGCCAATGGGGCGCAATTTTTGCGATTGTGATCGCGGATACGTGGACAAACTTTCCATTTGCCATGCTGATCATCATGGCCGCACTGCAAGGCATCTCACCAGATCTGGAAGAAGCAGCGGCTATTGACGGTGCCACGCGGGTCAAAACATTTATCTACATCACGCTGCCGCTCCTAGCCCCTGCCCTGCTGATGGTGACTCTGTTTCGCTTCATTGACTCCCTAAAACATTTTCCGATGATTTTTGTCATGACAAAAGGTGGGCCCGGTCGTTCCACACAGGCGACAAATTTCTATGCCTATGTCCAGACTTTTCAGAATTCAAACGTGGCCTACGGCGCGGCCGTCGCCGTCATGTTGTTCCTGATGGCTGCACTGATCAGCTACCACGTGGCGAAACTAAACCAGCGAGTGACGACATGATCGACCACAGCCCGGAATTCCGCATCAAACGCGGCATTGGCCTTAGCATCATGATCCTGTTGCTGGTTTTTGCGGCCATTCCCACCGTATGGGTTTTGATCCTGTCCTTTCGTGCACCCATCGCAATCTTTGAACCTATTTGGGAAAGCCCGTTGGCGCTGACTTTGGACAATTTTTTCAAAATCACACGATCAGATTTCCCAAGCGCACTGCTCAATTCATTCATCACGGCCGGTCTGTCGACCGCTCTTGCGATGATCATTGGCGTTCCAGCAGGGTTCGCGCTGGCCAAGGCACGCGTTTCTGGAAAATTCATCGCCTCTTGGGTCTTGTTATTACTACGGATGGCGCCTCCGGTTGGCTTTGTAATCCCTCTGTTTCTTCTCTACGTGAATGCGGGGCTTATCGATACGTACATCGGGTTGGTCTTTGCCTATATGACGCTGACGCTGCCTCTGGTGACTTGGTCCATGTGGAATTCTTTTGCGCAGGTGCCTGATGAATTGATTGAGGCCGCGATCATGGACGATGCCACGCTGCTCAAAGCCTTTTTATTGATTGCGCTGCCCGCCGCACGACCCGGTGCAGTCGCCGCCGCGATCCTCGCCTTTCTGGTCGCGTGGAACGACTTTTTCTATGCGTTGATTATCACCCGCTCGGACACCGCCACAGCACCGGTCGCCGTTATGAATTTCATTTCTTATGACAGCGTCGATTGGGCCTCTATCGCAGTTGCCAGCATCGCGCTGACATTGCCCATTCTGCCCCTGATGGCGATTGCCAACCGATATATCGTACAGTCCCTGTCCGGTGCGGTGAAAGGATAAAATATGCCTACGTCCCCAAATATCGTTTTCATCATAACCGACCAACAACGTTACGACACCATTGCCGCATTTGGCTTTGACCACATGATCACGCCAAACTTGGACCGTTTGGCCCAGCGCGGCACGTCTTTCGAGAACATGTACATTACGTCACCCTCCTGTGCCCCGTCGCGCGCCTCGCTTTTCACCGGCACATACCCTCATACCAACGGCGTTTTTCGCAACGACGAACCCTGGCAGTATTGTTGGGTCAAAGATCTGGCCGAAGCTGGATACCGCACTGTAAACGTTGGCAAGATGCACACGATGCCAATCGAGGGCGCCTTTGGGTTTCATGAACGCCACGTGACCGAGAACAAGGACCGCGACCACCCAAACCTGCCGTTTTATCTCGACAACTGGGACAAAGCGTTTTTTCTGCGTGACGTAGAAAAACCATCACGCGTGACACAGCGGCGCAAACAGGATTACGATCAAAAAATGGGGGCCTGGGTCTGGGAAGAAGAGAACATTCTACACCCGGATGTCTTTACAGGCCAAATGGCCAAGTGGTGGCTGGACCGCTATTCTGGAGATGGGCCGTATTTCTTGCAGATCGGCATTCCCGGCCCGCACCCTCCTTACGATCCGACCCAAGACTATCTGGACATGTATGCAGACCGCGAGTTGCCCAGCGTCATCCCGCCTGATCCAGAAAACCAACCCGAGGCTTTGCAAGACCTGCGTGATTTTATGCTGGGCGAAGATGCAGACGGGGTGGTGCATCTGGCACAGCCTACCGCGGAACAATCCCGCCGACAGCGCGCGCATTATTACGCCAATGTGACGATGATCGATACGCAAGTCGGTGAAATCATGGAGGCCCTGGAAGCACGGGGGGATCTGGACAATACCATCATTGTCTTTACATCAGATCATGGCGACGCTCTGGGTGATCATGGTCATTCGCAAAAGTGGAACATGTATCAATCCACTGTTCATATTCCGGCAATTATTGCTGGTCCGGGCATTCCTGCAGGCAAACAAATCAGCGATAACGTGGCGCTTTTTGATCTGGGACCAACCATTTTGGAATGGGCCGGTGTTCAGATCCCTGCGTGGATGGAAGCGCAAAGCCTGACGCCCTATTTTGCCGATACACCCGCGCCCGAGCGACGTCAGGTTTTTGCAGAACATTCGAACGATGCTTTGTTAACAGGAACACGGCTCATGACGATGCTTTTGGAAGGGAAGATGAAGCTGGTACATTTTGTCGACAGTTCTCAGGGGCAGCTTTTTGATCTGCAAAAGGACCCCGCAGAACAGATAAACCTATGGGACGACCCGATGCACGCCAAAACCCGTACACATATGGTCAACGAAATCTTGAAATGGCGATCTGAAAGCAGCTTAAAAACGCAAGGCTTTGTCGAAGCTTGCGTGCGCGGCGCTCATGCGATGATGTCGCCCCCGAGCAATATTGCCCGTGGCCAAAGCAGAGAAAGAACCCAATAGAATGGGCCGTATTGAATTAAAAAACGTCCAAAAGACCTTTGATGATGTCTCCGTAATCCCCCCGCTTGATCTGGAAATCAAAAATGGCGAATTCGTCGTTTTTGTTGGGCCTTCCGGCTGTGGAAAGTCGACATTGTTGCGTCTCATTGCAGGATTGGAAGACGTCACAGAAGGTGTCATCGAAATTGATGGGGTTGACGCAACCGACCAGGCCCCGGGCAAACGCGGGTTAGCGATGGTGTTTCAATCCTACGCACTTTACCCCCATCTGACCGTTGCACAGAACATAGCCTTTCCCATGCGCATGGCGGGGCTGTCGCAGGAAGAGCAGGTGCGCCGAATAGACAACGCCGCCGACGTGCTCAACCTGACGGATTACCTAGGGCGTCGCCCCAAACAACTCTCAGGCGGACAACGTCAACGGGTTGCCATTGGGCGGGCAATTGTGCGCGAACCGTCCGCATTTTTGTTCGACGAACCGCTTTCGAATTTGGACGCAGCCCTGCGCGTCGGGATGCGCCAAGAGATCAGCGAATTGCACAAACGTTTGCAAACGACAATGATCTACGTAACCCATGACCAAGTTGAGGCCATGACGATGGCCGACAAAATCGTGGTTCTTAATGCAGGTGTTATTGAACAGGTCGGCAGCCCGCTGGATCTCTATGACACACCACGAAACCTCTTTGTGGCCGAGTTCATTGGATCGCCAAAAATGAACATCATCACGGGCATACATGCCTCCGAATACAATTGCCAATCCATCGGCATTCGGCCTGAACATCTGCAGATTTCCTTTAAGGATGGGCATTGGAAGGGAACAGCAGGCATCTCAGAACATTTAGGCAGCGACACGTTTATTCGTGTTGACGTAGAAGGTATGGAAGATACCTTGACGGTCCGCGCGCCCGGCAAAGTGAACATCGCAATCGGCGGGACAGTGTTTCTAACGCCAGCGGGTGACAGTGTGCACCAGTTTGACAAAATGGGGCTGCGGATCGCGTAAAATCATCGGGGTGTCATGGAAACTGGGTCCACTAGCTGCTGCTCTCCTTCAAGAGGCACACGCACCACTATCACAGCACCCTCGGACGCTGGTGCGATATTTTTCCCACAACCCACCGTGGACATTCAAGGCGGCAATGGATTTGTTGGCACAAAATCACCGTTGATCCCGGACGACGGTGAGGGGCCTTCTCGCCGGAAAAAAATCCGCCCCTTTCGAATGACGGCAACGACAATCACCAATGAAGCCTTCGCCCAATTCGTCGCACAGACCGGTTATGTCACAGAAGCTGAACGCTTTGGCTGGTCGTTCGTATTTCATTCCGACGTTCCTATATCCGTTCGCGAAACCCAAGGTGTTGTCGGCACGGAGTGGTGGCGCAGGGTTGATGGCGCAACATGGCGCGAAATTCACGGACCCGGCACGGCCACTGAAACACATCCAGATCACCCCGTCGTGCAACTGTCCTGGAGCGATGCTGTTGCATATGCAAATTGGTGTGGCGGTCGTTTGCCCACAGAAGCTGAATGGGAACACGCAGCGCGTGGTGGTCTGGGTGATGTACTATTTCCCTGGGGCGATGAAGAACCTGACGACACCGCCGTCTTTCCCTGCAATATCTGGCAGGGGCATTTCCCAAATAACAATACGGCGGTTGATGGTTGGAAGAACACGGCACCGGCAAAATCCTTCACGCCCAATGAATTTGGCCTTTATAATATGGTCGGGAATGTCTGGGAATGGACCTGCGAACCCTTTCGGGTGAAGTCCTTGAAAAAGAGTGTCGCGCGAAAAATGGAGGGGATGAAAGGGTTCAAACTGCTTAAGGGCGGATCGTACCTGTGCCATCGCAGCTATTGCTATCGCTATAGGATCGCAGCCAGAACCGGCAACGCCCCGGACACATCGACACCGCATCAAGGATTTCGCGTTGTTTGGGACACCAAGGCATGACGGAAGGTCGTCGGCCAAATATCATATTGGTTGTTTTCGACAGCTTGAGCGAAAATGCGATGGTCAAACTTGGCGACAGGCTGCCAGTGCTTTCCTCGTTCCGGCAAAATAGCGTGCGTTTTACCAAAGCCTACGTCAGCGCGCCAGAAAGCGGACCAGCCCGCGCCAGCCTTTTTACCGGGTTAGACATGGCCGCACATGGGGTTTGGAGCGACGGCGTTCCGCTGCCAAAACGAGAAATCACAGTGCCAGAAGTGTTTTATCGCAACGGATACAAAACATGGCTTGTCGGGCGCAGACAGCTAGCCGGTGTGGCGGATTGGACAACCGAACATCCGCGCGCCCAAGAATATCATCACTTTGATTGGGCACACGGGCCTTTGCACCGCTCGCGCCAGAACGCTTATCTGAATTGGCTTAGCTCAAAAGCACCGCAGGCCTATGCCAATATCTTTCCGTCTCAGGCGAACGCGGACGATACCCGGATACCTGATGCACAAAGGCAGGCAATGGCCGATCTGCCTGACGCGTTGAGCTTTAACACTTGGGTCGGCGTTCAGTTCTGCGAACATCTCAAAACAAACGCAACGCAGCCCTACTGTGGCATTGCCAGTTTTGTGACGGGCCAGACAATGGGCGCATGGTCGGGAAACGGGCCCTGTATGGACGCTTTGAACAAACGCGCCTTGCAGCAGGCCGATGCAGCCCTTGGCACTCTCCTTGAGAGAGTTTCGAAAGACACTGTCA
This sequence comes from Roseobacter sp., assembly GCA_039983935.1. Classification (GTDB taxonomy): domain Bacteria; phylum Pseudomonadota; class Alphaproteobacteria; order Rhodobacterales; family Rhodobacteraceae; genus Roseobacter. The sequence continues at coordinate 160,045 of JBDWVP010000052.1, forward strand.
TCGTTATCACCGCGGGCCGTGGCCTGATCGGCTATGCGCCGATGTGTGAAGATGCACTAAACGTGCCGCTGCTCATTCGTAGCCCTTACAGCACACCGCACATTGTTTCCCAAACGGTCTCTACCATGGATATCGCTCCGACTCTTTACCGGCTGGCGAATATCCCTGCGCCGCAACGCATCCAAGGCCAATGCCTCCTGTCAGCCCCTGCGAGAGCGTGGATGTTTTCGCGGCTACGTCACCCGGATGTGCCCCAGCAAACCGCGCTGTCTGATGGCCGTTGGAAATTGGTGTCATCACAAGATCAGCATTCGTTTGGAGCACAACTGCAGTATTCCCTTTATGATCTGGATGAGGACCCCCACGAAAATCACAATCTCGCCCTTCTCAATGCACATGATGAAAAACTCGACGAAATGATCGACCTGATGATAGATGCCCGCGTTGCCTTGGAAGACCGCACCGAACCGCGCATCGCAAAATTTTGAGGCCGGGTATGACACACCGCCCAAACATCTTGTTTATTTGCACAGACCAGCAACGTGGCGACAGCTTGGGATGCACTGGCGCGCCTTGGGCCGTCACACCAAACCTCGATCACTTGGCCGAACACGGCGCTTTGTTCGAAAACTGCTATGTGCAAAACCCAGTGTGCAGCCCATCCCGTGCATCTCTTTTTACCGGAAAATATCCTTCAAATCACGGATTGTACGCCAATGGCGTGCCTTTACCAGACGGCCAACACATGTTCACGCGCACTCTCGCAGAGGCCGGTTATGATTGCGGAATGATCGGCAAACAACACCTCAGCCCCTGTGACACTTGGCGAACCGAGCCGCGCCAAAATGATGGATTTCGCATTTTTGAATGGGCCCATGGACCAAACCATCGGGCCATGGAAAATGAATATCATCGCTGGCTGCGCAGAACACATCCCACTGTATATTCGGAAATTTTCCCCGACACTGGCGCAAATGAAAACACGGAATTCAGCAACCGCGCCCGCACGGGCACCCCGATAGATCATGTGAAAAACGACGCGCATTACTCTCACTGGGTCGCTGAACGTGTTGTTGATTTCATCTCAAGCGAACGCAAAGAAACGCAACCGTTTTTTTTGATGGCAAATTTCTTTGACCCACATCATTCCTTCGGCGCACCGCAGGAGTTCAGGGATTTGATCGACGCCAATGCCATCCCGACCCCCGTTACCAAAGCAAATGAATTAGAGGAAAAGCCAGCGCCCCACCGGGCATATTCCGAAAAAAGCTACAGTGGCACCGCACCGGGTTTTCAAGATTATTCTGCTGACGAGATCAAAGAAATCCGGGCGCAATATTGGGCAATGATTGCCTTGATCGACTATGAAGTTGGCCGGATACTCGCTGCGTTAGAGGCGACAGACCAATTGGACAACACACTGGTCATTTTCTCATCGGATCACGGTGAAATGCTGGGCAATCACCAACAATTGCTAAAAGGGCCGCAGCTTTACGACGATTTAACGCGCGTTCCACTGATCATACAGTGGCCTCGTAAAATCCCCGCCCCGGTTACTATCTCAAATCCGGTCCAATGGATCGATTTGACCGCAACTGTTTTGGATGCCGCAGGCTGTGCGCCGGGCGTTGGTGTCCAAGGACAATCCTTGGTGCCGATATTGACGGGGCAAGAGGATACTTTACGCCCCTGGGCGCTCAGCGAATATCGGTTTTCTGGTTTCCATACCGATCCGTTGCTCATGACAACAATGGTACGCTACGAAAACTGGAAGCTGATTTTGTGGCATGGGGCACCTGCGTGCGATGCGAGACGGGATGGAGAGCTTTACAATCTAGCTGACGACCCCGATGAAGTGCATAACCTATATCACGCAGTTGAATTTGCGCGACAACGCCGCCGGATGAAGGACATCATGCTCATGGCCATGAACGAAGCGGAAGACCGCACTCATCCTCGTTTGCGCCCCTACTAACGCTTCTTTTCGGGTTGAAGTCTCCACCACCGCTTCATTGAAATATCTGAGAAACCCAAGCGACCTGCTTTTGTTCGCAAAGTTGATAGCCACAGCGCGTCGAATTCTTACTTTTATCAATCATTTACACTGGAAGTTCATGACGGTTAAAAATAAAGGCTTCGGCACGCCCTACAAAGAACCAGATTAATGACACTCCTCAACTACATCGATCTCTATTGCGAGCGCACCGCTCCGGGATTTTTGAACGAACCGGTAAATGCTGCAAGCAACGCGGCTTTTCTCATCGCCGCGTGGATCGCATGGCGCGCCGTTCGATCCACCAACGAGCGCAATTTCATGGAGATGATTTTGATCGTTCTAGCCGCCAGCATAGGTGTCGGGTCCTTTCTGTTTCACACACTTGCAAACGGCCACGCAGAATTGTTGGATGTCATACCTATATGGACGTTTGTTGCGCTTTATGTATGCACAGTGATCTTCCGCCTTACCGGTGGAAATGCAATGAAAACCGTCCGCATTTCGTTCATTGCAATATGTTGCACCGCGACCAGCATCTGGATGACCGGGCAAGACGTTACAACCATTGATGTGGCAGGACCGGACCATCTCAACGGCTCCTTACAATATAGCCCTGCTTTGATCGCTCTTTGGGTCTTTGCAGGTCTGACTGTTCTTCGCGCCCATCCGGCCAAGAAATTGGTCACAGCTTCTGCGGTTTTGTTTACGGTTTCTCTGGCGTTGCGAACCGTTGATCTAACCACCTGTCATGCGACAGGCATCGGAACACATTTTTTATGGCATTTCTTGAATGGTGCAATGGTTTTGGCACTGCTTCTCGCCCTGATCCGACATATCCCCGCCTGCTCTGGTTCCAGGCAAAACAATCAATTGGAAAACTAGATCGCGACATGCAGGCACATTCGGACCCAAAGACCTCACTGCGGCGTACTCTGGCTTATGGTTTGACGTGTCTCAATCTGAACGTCGCGCGGCAAAAAAGCCCTTAAGCATCGCTTCTGATTCAATTTCAGCGATGCCATCAAATATTTCTGGCTTATGGTGACACTGGGGGTGGGAAAACACTTGCGCGCCTTGCGCCACGCCACCTGATTTTGGGTCACTAGCCCCATAGTACAATCGGCTAATGCGCGCAGATGCAATCGCGCCTGCACACATTGGGCAGGGTTCCAAAGTAACATAGAGCGCATGATCAATCAGACGATCTGTTCCCAATGCAGCACAGCCAGCCCGAATAACGAGCATTTCCGCATGTGCGGTCGGATCGTTGTCTGCGCGCGTCTGATTTCCAGCAGCGGCAACGATTTCGCCTTTCCCATTGACCAGAACCGCGCCCACAGGGACTTCGCCCCGTTTCGCGGCCGCGCGCGCCTCAGACAAAGCGGCTTCCATATAGGTGTTGAACTTCATGGCAACAGTTGCCCTGAAACTCACCGCTTTCGCAAGGCCCGTAAACAAGGTATGGCGCGCATATGACAGATACACCTACGCCCAAGGGCGACCGCATTGCCAAAGTTCTTAGCCGCGCCGGTGTTGCCAGCCGCCGCGAAGCCGAACGTATGATTGAAGCCGGTCGCGTTGCGGTCAATGGCGAACGTCTGACCTCGCCGGCCCACAATGTAACAGACACCGACCGGATCACCGTCGATGGCAAGGAAATGACGCCCCCGGAACCCCCGAGGCTCTGGCTTTATCACAAGCCGACAGGTTTGGTGACAACGGACCGGGATGAAAAAGGGCGAGAAACCGTTTACGACCAACTGCCCGAGGATCTGCCCCGTGTGATGAGCATTGGTCGTCTTGATCTCAATTCTGAGGGGCTGTTACTGCTCACCAATGATGGCGGGATCAAACGCAAACTGGAATTACCCGCAACTGGTTGGCTGCGTCGGTACCGAGTGCGTGTGAATGGCAGGCCCACCGATGACACGCTTGCGCCCCTGCGTGACGGCTTAACCGCCGAGGGGGAGAAATTCCAACCGATGACCGTCACATTGGATCGTCAACAAGGGGCGAATGCATGGCTGACCATCGGCCTTCGCGAAGGCAAAAACCGTGAAATTCGCCGCGCGTTGTCCGAAGTCGGGCTCACAGTTAATCGATTGATCCGCATCAGCTATGGGCCGTTTCAGCTCGGCGAGCTAAAATCAGGTGCTGTCGAAGAAGTCCGCCGCAAGATCATGCGCGATCAACTGGGCCTGGATGATCTGGCCCCCGCCCCAAGTGGCACCGCTGTCAAAAAACGCCCCTCCGGTGTGAAGCGCTCTCGCAACACTGCCTATCGAGGCGCTCCAAAACCGGGCCAAAAATCAGGCCCAAAATCCCGAAAATGAGCAAAAGCAGTGCTTTTTCCCCTTAGACAACACCTTGCATTCTTTCAAAGGCAATCCATCTTAGGACGAGCACTCGATACGTGATAGAAAAAGCTGACTATATTACGGCTACAGAATCCTAGCGCGGCAAACAAAAAAATCTTATGTTGCAATGGAATGAGCGTCCGGGAAAAAATATGACACCAACTTCTTTTCAAAAAATTGCCTATGTTGCGCTTCTTGTTTTGATGTTGGGCGTGTCGTCTGGATTTATGGGGGCAGTTTAAACATGGCGCAACGTTTTGGCGGCAAATATAGCCCCAAAGGGACTTCTAACTCGCAATCCCAATCCCAAGGCAACTATACTGGGGCCACCGTCGATCCTGTGGGCGCACGTGCAAACCTCATGTTCTTGCCAGCAGTTGTTTTGTTATTCACCGCACTCTTCAATGGCGCGATCGGCTTGGTCTTTGGTGCAACAGGCGCTGGCGTTCTCGCACTAGGGGCATGGCTTTTACGCGGCGGCCTACAAGCCGAGGCAGCATATTCTGAACGCAAGGTTGCCCGCCGCCCTGCGGTGCCACGCAAGATGCTTGCAGCGGTTTTGGCCGGAACTGGCATTGGCGTCGGCGCAATCAGCCATGACACACATATTGTTGCTGCGATTCTTTATGGCATCGTTGTTACCGGTCTGCATATTGCCGCCTTCGGGATCGACCCCCTCTCAGATAAAGGTATGGACGGGGTCGATACCTTCCAGCAGGACCGTGTAGCGCGCGTGGTCGATGAGGCCGACGCCCATCTTTCCGCAATGACAGATGCTCTGCGCCGCGTCGGAGATCGTCAGATTAACGAACAGATGGCACTTTTCCAATCAGCCGTCCGCAAGCTGATCCGAACCGTCGAAGAAGACCCGCGCGATCTGACCGCTGCGCGCAAGTATTTAGGGGTCTATTTGCTGGGTGCGCGCGATGCCACGTCAAAATTCGCCGATATTTATAACAGCAACCAAAGTGCCCAAGCCCGCGATGATTACATGTCATTGCTGGATGACTTGCAGCGTAATTTTGCTGCCCGAAATGAGAAATTATTACTCGATGATCACAGTGATCTAACTGTCGAGATTGAGGTCCTGAGGGACCGATTGGACCGCGAGGGTGTGCGTCTGGACTGACGCTAATCTCAATAATCGATAAAGGAAATAAACATGTCTGACGAAATCCGTGCCAAGGCCCAAGACGCTCTCGCGATGGTAGAAGAAGTAACGACAACAGTTTTACCGGAACCGCTCGAAGCCAATGCGATTGTCCCACTGGCAGAAGCCGACGCCCCTGTCAGCGCAGAGATCTCCAAACGCATGGCTGAAATTGACATGTCAGATACAAACTCGATTGTATCCTTTGGCAGCCGTGCTCAGGTCGAGTTACAAGAGATTTCCCAAGCCATGCTGGGAGGCGTGCGCAACAAAGACGTCGGGCCAGCCGGAGATAGTCTGCGCAATATCGTCACGACGATCAGAGGCTTTTCGATTGACGAGCTGGACGTGCGTCGCGAACGCAGTTGGTGGGAAAAGATCACTGGAAAACTCGCGCCGATTGCTAAATTCACCGCCCGGTTTGAGGAAGTCCAAGGCCAGATCGACCAGATCACGGATGACCTTCTTAAGCATGAGCATACGTTGCTGAAGGACATCAAATCCCTGGACCTGCTGTACGAAAAAACACTTCAGTTTTACGATGAGTTGGCGTTGTATATTTCAGCCGGCGAGGAAAAGCTAAGCGAGTTGGACGAAACAGTCATACCTGCCAAAGCTGCTGAAGTTGACGCAGCACCTGAGGATGATCAAGTGATGGTGGCGCAAGAATTGCGCGATCTGCGGGCAGCACGCGATGATCTCGAACGTCGGGTGCATGATTTGAAACTGACCCGTCAGGTGACAATGCAATCCCTACCCTCCATTCGTTTGGTACAGGAAAACGACAAAAGCCTCGTGACAAAAATAAACTCCACGCTGGTCAACACCGTCCCGCTTTGGGAGACGCAATTGGCGCAGGCTGTCACAATCCAACGCTCTGGAGAGGCTGCCAAAGCGGTGCGTGCCGCCAATGACCTGACCAACGAACTGCTAACAGCAAACGCCAAGAACCTGCGCGAAAGCAACAAGGTTATCCGCGAAGAAATGGAACGCGGCGTATTTGATATCGAAGCGGTCAAGCAGGCAAATGCCGACCTGATCGGAACCATCCAAGAGAGCCTGCAAATCGCAGACGAAGGAAAAGCCAAAAGAGCCGCTGCCGAAGTTGATTTGCAAGAGATGGAAAGTAAATTGCGCGATACGCTTGCCTCGGCTAAGGCGCGCGGCGACGGAACAGGTGACACTGCCAGCACATCTGTACCGTCCTGAAAACAGCGTGCATGCCACACATCGCATAAAGGCCTTTGGCTCGACCATCCTCGCCCTGTGTTTCTTGGCGGGGTGTGATGTTGGCTTGACCTCCAGCAGTTTTCCAAAGGCACGTCCTGCAGGATTAGGGCAACCCGTTGTTCAACCCACGTCTCAAAAGAGCGCAGCCCTGCGCAGCTATTTGGTGCAAGTCCAATCCTCGCAGCTAAGTCAAGGGTTACTGCGTGAAGACGGTGGCGGGCCTGACACGCCTTTCACCGCTGACAAGCTGGCAGAAAACTTCGAGGAAATCGTCTTTTTTAACGAATATGCCAGCGCTCTACAGGGCCGTGGCGGTCAAAGCGCGCTGCGCAAATGGTCCGCGCCAATTCGGATCGAAACGATTTTTGGCGCTGGCGTGCCGCCGTCCCAACGCGATCAGGACAAGGCCCTTGTAGACAGTTACGCCCGCAGGCTCAGCGAGATCACCAACCATCCGTTTTCCAGTTTTGGAACCCCAAACTTTATCGTCATCGTTGCCGGTGAGGATGACCGTGGCAGAGCTTTGGACGCCGCGGCTGATCGCCTATCAGGGGTAAGTCGAGAGAGTCTCGACCCGTTACGTGACCTGGATCGTGGGACCTATTGTGCAGTCATTGCCTATTCATTGGGGCGTGATGAGAATACATACGCCTATGCTGTCGCCGTAATTCGCGCCGAAAATCCAAGCCTGATGCGCCTCAGTTGCATCCATGAGGAATTGGCCCAAGGGATGGGTCTGGTAAATGACAGCCGGACCGCGCGCCCTTCAATCTTTAACGATGATGACGAATTCGCGCTCCTGACCGATCATGACGAATTGCTGCTCAAAATGCTCTATGATCCGCGCTTAAAACACGGCATGTCAGCAACCGAAGCTGCCCCAATAACCCGCATTATTGCGCGTGAACTGACCTCTTCTGACCCTCTTTAGGGTCCACGACCAAAGGACAAGATAAATGGGAATATTTGACTTTCTCACTGGTGAATTCATTGATGTCATCCATTGGACGGACAACACTCGTGATACGATGGTCTGGCGTTTCGAACGCGAAGGGCACGAAATAAAATACGGTGCCAAGTTGACCGTGCGCGAAGGTCAAGCCGCCGTTTTCGTTCACGAGGGCCAATTGGCCGATGTCTTCACGCCCGGTCTCTATATGCTAGAGACAAACAATATGCCGGTGATGACCACGCTTCAGCATTGGGATCATGGCTTTAAAAGCCCTTTCAAATCAGAGGTCTATTTCGTCAACACAACCCGCTTTAATGATCTTAAGTGGGGAACTAAGAACCCGATTATTTGCCGCGACCCCGAATTTGGCCCCGTCAGATTGCGCGCCTTTGGCACCTACAGCATCAAGGTCAGTGATCCGGCAAAGTTTCTGGTTGAGATCGTTGGGACTGATGGTGAATTCACCATGGACGAAATCAGCTTTCAAATTCGCAACATCATTGTGCAAGAATTTTCCCGGACCTTAGCGCGTTGTGGCATTCCGGTCATGGACATGGCCGGGAACACCCGGGAACTCAGTCAATTGGTGGGACGCGAGATTAGCGCCCAACTCGCGGAATATGGGTTGGCGATGCCTGAGCTATACGTCGAAAACATCTCGTTGCCGCCCGCCGTAGAAGAGGTCATGGACAAACGCTCTTCAATGGGTGTGATCGGTAATCTTAACGAATACATGCAGTTTCAGGCCGCCGAAGCCTTGGGCCGCGATGGGGGCGGTGCCGCTGCAATCCAGGCCGGGCTAGGTGCAGGTTTGGGCATGCAGATCGGTCAGGCCGCATCACAACAGGCTGGCCCATGGGGCGCTGCGCCACAAACAGCGCCCGTTACGGCTCCAAGCGCAAAACCGCCGCCGCCCCCACCTGTTGAACATGTTTGGCACATTGCTGAGAACGGTCAAACTAAGGGGCCCTTCTCCAAGGCGGCAATGGGCCGGATGGCCACCGAAGGCGCATTGAGCCGTCAAACCTTGGTTTGGACCCAAGGCCAAGATGGCTGGATCAGTGCAGAAGATATCGCGGAACTGGCACAATTATTCACGGTGCTTCCACCACCTCCCCCGCCCGGTTCCTGACAGATGCGTCCAGCTCTGGTTTTACAGGATCCGCAGTGATGGTACTGTTACAGCTATCGGAGACACAGCTATTGGGACAGTCATCGGTTCCAAGATGGTCTCGGCGGCACCCATTTTGCACTGACGGTGCATCGCCGCCTGACAAGCACCCATCCAGCACATTTGGGACGATATGAGCGTAACACAGCAACACTTTCCCTGCGATGCCTGCGGCGCAGATCTTCGGTTTGACCCAAAAGAAGGCCAATTGGTTTGTTCTCACTGTGGTAATTCCGAAAGTTTGACCCAAGGCCCGTGGGCCGCCGCCAAAATTCGGGAGTTGGATTTTCGAACGGCAATTCGCGGTGATTTAGCGGCTCCTGAAATGGAAGAGACGCAGGTCTCCAAATGTACAAATTGTGCCGCTGAAGTCGCATTTGATCCAAATGTTCATGCAAAAGAATGCCCGTTTTGTGCGACCCCCATTGTCACGGACACCGGCACACATCGACACATTAAACCCCGCGCCGTCTTACCCTTCGCCTTTGATGAGGCCACGGCGCATGACGCCATGAGCGATTGGTTGGGCGCCTTGTGGTTTGCCCCAAACGGATTAAAAGCCTACGCGCGCAAAGGGCGCAAGATGGATGGGATCTACGTCCCTTATTGGACCTATGACGCAGCTACATCGTCGCGCTATAGCGGCGAGCGTGGCACGGTTTATTACGAAACCCGACGTGTCGTGCGCGAAGGGAAATCAACGACAATACAAGTGCCCAAAGTCCGCTGGCGCGCAGCCCGCGGGCAGGTTGCACGTGCGTTTGATGATATGTTGATCCTAGCCTCTAAAAGCCTGCCGAAACGTTTTACCGATGGGCTCGCCCCTTGGGATCTCGCGGCATTGGAACCTTATACACCTGAATTTCTGGCGGGCTTTCGCGCCGAAGGCTATTCGGTGTCTCTGGATGAAGGTTTCGCAGAAGCGCGCGCCATTATGGACCACACCATCAGGCGAGACATCAAATTCGACATTGGCGGGGATCGTCAACGTATTCATCAAGTTGATACAAAGGTGCGCGATGTCACCTTCAAACACATTTTGCTGCCTGTCTGGATGGCCGCCTACAAGTATCGCGGCCAGACCTATCGTTTCGTTGTGAATGGGCGCACTGGTAAGGTACAAGGCGAACGGCCTTACTCCACCGTAAAAATTGCTTTCGCTGTGATCCTAGGCTTAGTGCTCGCAGCCGGGCTCGGCTATGCATACGCAATCACGCAATGACTGAATTCGAGACCTTAAATGCTCTTTTGGACGACCGGTATTCTTGCCGGGCTTTTTTGCCAGATGCCGTCCCACAGAAAGACATCAAACAAATCATCGAAACGGCTCAGAAAGTACCCTCATGGTGTAACGCGCAACCCTGGCATGTTATCGTGACCCAAGGCACGCAAACCGAGCAGTTCAAAGCCGCACTGCAAGCAGAAACCAAGACCGGGGCACCCAAACTCGATCTTGAGGGTCCCCAAGAATACGTCGGCGTCTATGGCACGCGGCGACGCGAAGTCGGCTGGCAACTATACGATGCAGTCGGCGTGACCACGGGTGACAGGGCGGCATCAGCGATCCAAATGATGCGTAACTTTGCGCTATTTGATGCGCCCCATGTTGCTATTCTGACCAGCCCTACGGCATTGCGTGGCTATGGTGCCATGGACAGCGGCGGGTTTGTACTGGCCTTTACCCTAGCGGCGCGTGCCTTGGGCATAGATACTATCGCGCAGGCCGCAATCGCCAACTATGCCAGTTTTGTACGGGACTATTTTGATATACCGCAAGATCGGATGGTTTTATGCGGAATTTCTTTTGGCTACGCGGATCATGATCACCCTGCCAATCGTTTTCGAACCTCTCGTGCGCCTCTCGGCGAAATTGTGGAGTGGAAATCATGAAGGCACTGCTTCAACGGGTCACCCGCGCCAGCGTCAGCGTTCAGCAAGACGAGATCGCCAAAATTGGTCCCGGCTTGCTCATATTCATCTGCGCTATGCCAAACGATACGGCGGAAGTGGCGGATAAAATGGCGGCAAAGATCGCAAAAATGCGGCTCTTCAAAGATGACGAAGGCAAAATGAACCTAAGTCTGGCGCAAACCGGCAATAGCGCCTTAGTGGTAAGCCAATTTACCCTTGCTGCGGATACTTCCCGTGGAAATCGGCCGGGGTTTTCTGGTGCCGCAAAACCAGCGGAAGCAGAGACCTTATACCTTCAATTTGTCGATTCGCTGCGACATCTGGACATTCCCGTTGAAACCGGTCGTTTTGGAGCGGATATGGCAGTCAATCTGAACAATGACGGGCCGGTAACGATCTGGCTGGACACGGATCAAACTTGAAATAGGACAATAGGCGCGATGCAGGATGCACGGTTTTTAACAGATATCTTTCAAGCAGGCGTGCGCGCTGTCAGAGGGGATATTGCGGTCGCCCACGCGCTTTCAGAGCTTGATATCACCTCACCCGAACAAATCATCGCCGTAGGCAAGGCCGCAACCGCAATGGCCCAGCCCGCGCATGAGCGTTTTCCCGACGTGCCTATTTTGATCGTCACAAAATACGATCACGCCCAAGATGCCCCCGAAGCCGCTGACGTGATCGAGGCAGCCCATCCCGTCTTGGACAAAAATTCGCTTGTCGCCGGGGAACGATTGCTGGACGTCGTGTCATCAATGCCACAAGACAGCCACTTGCTGGTGCTGGTGTCTGGCGGTGCCTCTGCGCTCGCCGAAGTTCCTGTGGATGGACTAGACCTTGACGGGTTAAAAACACGCGCACAAAACATGCTCGCCTCCGGTGCCGATATTCACGAAATGAACGCGGCACGCAAAACGCTCAGTCGCATCAAAGGCGGGCGGTTGTTGTCACATTTCAAAGGTGCCAGCGTAACCACCTTCGCGATCTCGGATGTCGAAGGTGACGCATTGGCTGTGATTGGATCTGGCATCGGGGACGCACCTCAATCCCCGTCCTTCACCTTTGAACCGCGCATTATCGCCAGCAACGCCATTGCCCGCAGCGCCGCCGTAACCTGCGCGAAAACCGCAGGTCAAACAGTTATAACAGATCAAGAGATCCTTTACGATGATATCACGGTTATCGGCCCCAGATTGGCTGAAAGCTTACGCAACGGGGCCTCTGGCGTGCACATATGGGGTGGTGAACCAACGGTCGTTCTACCCGAAAATCCCGGGCAAGGTGGGCGCAACCAAGCACTCGCACTCCTCATCGCCCGCGAAATCGCAGGCTTAAAGGACATTGCAGTGCTCGTTGCCGGCACTGACGGCACCGATGGGCCCACCGATGCAGCGGGGGCCATCGTGACCGGACAAACTTGGGATGAAAGCGGGCAAGCCGCATTGGAAAATGCGGACGCAGGGACTTGGCTGGCACAAAAAGAAGCTCTTTTAAAAACCGGCCCGACAGGCACAAATGTGATGGATCTTGTGATTGCCATAAAAAAGTAGATCGAACCTCGGAACGACATTGACATTCCCCTGCGCTCTGACGACCGTTGCGCCATGACAAAACCACATACTATTCGAGAGATCGAAGAAGACCCCGACTTTGGCATAACCCTGTCCGACGGATGCAGACTTTCCGCCCGTCTCTGGATGCCAAAAGATGCCCTGCAAGACCCTGTGCCGGTTATTCTGGAATACCTCCCCTATCGCAAACGCGACGGCACCTGTGCACGGGATGCGTTAACCCATCCTTGGTTTGCCGAACGCGGTTATGCCTGTTTGCGCGTCGACATACGCGGCAATGGCGACAGCGAGGGGATCATGAGCGATGAATACACGCCTCAGGAATTGTCAGATGCGGTAGACCTCATCAATCAGGTTGCAGCGCTTCCTTGGTGCAATGGTCGTGTTGGCATGATGGGCATCAGCTGGGGCGGCTTTAACGGTCTTCAGGTTGCAGCTTTAGACCCAGCCCCCCTAAAAGCCGTGATCACCCTGTGTTCGACGGTGGACCGCTACGCCGACGACATTCATTACAAAGGCGGGTGCCTGTTAAATGAAAACCTCGGGTGGGGGGCCACCATGTGGGCTTATTCGAGCCGCGCACCGGATCCTGCCTTGCGCGCCGACTGGCGTGAAATGTGGTTGAACAGACTAGAGAATGAGCCGTTTTTGCCGTCAGTCTGGCTCCGTCACCAGCGACGCGACGCCTATTGGCAACATGGCTCCGTCATCGAAAACTATGGGGCGATAAAAGCCAAAGTTCTCGCAATTGGCGGTTGGGCAGACGCTTATAAAAACGCGGTGCCTCAGCTTGTCGAGGCGCTGCCCGGCGCAAAAGGGATTGTCGGGCCTTGGGTGCATAAATACCCCCATTTTGCCGTACCGGAACCGCGTATCGGTTTTCTACAAGAGGCGCTACGCTGGTGGGATCATTGGTTAAAGGATATTGATACAGGCGTCCCGGACGATCCCGACTACAGGGCGTTTGTGATGGATGGGGTGCGGCCACAACGTTGGTATACTGAACGCCCCGGCCGATGGGTCGCCGAGGAATACGGTGCAACCTCGCATATCCCGCACAGAACCCTGCATTTAACAAATGTTGGTCTATCAGATGGATCCGGGCCACTCGAAGCGCACGTAAATTCGACACAAGATTGCGGGGGGGAGGCCGGTGAGTATTGCGCAATTTGGCTGGGCCCTGAATTGCCTGGGGATCAACGGATTGATGACAATACATCTGCTACTTTCGACAGTGCGCCTGCGGATGCAGATACCGATATTTTTGGCGCGCCACGCATCACCTTACAGTTGGCCTCCGACAAGCCGCAGGCGCAGGTCATTGTCAGGTTGAGCCATATCCATCCGGATGGGGCCGCCACGCGGATCACCTATGGAGTTTTGAATTTATCCCACCGAGACGGGCATGCAGAACCGGCTCCTTTGATCCCTGGCGAACCTGTGCGCGCAATCTTCCAACTGGATCATATCGCGTATCGATTGCCGCAAGGGCATCGGCTGCGCATCTCAGTCTCGACATCTTACTGGCCGCTGATCTGGCCATCACCAGAAGCAGCTGAATTGACCCTTTCAGGCGGTACAGTGAACCTCCCTCTGCGCCGAACCGCAACACGCGAGGAATGCACCTTTGAACCTCCTGCGGCGGCTGATCCTTGGGAACCAGAAACACTTCGAGAGGCTAAAAACAGCCGGCACCGCGTGGTCGATATGTCCACCGGGATCGTTTCCTTGGTGATCGAAGACGATTTCGGCAAAATCCGCGATGCGGATCATGGATTGATCGCGGGCTCCATTGCGCGAGAACGCTGGCAAATCCACCCTGATGACCCGCTGTCCGCGCGCGGTTCGTGCCACTGGAGCGAAGAAATGGAGCGCGGTGACATAAAATTACGCACAGAAACGCATAGTTCCATGTGGTCGGACGCCGAAAATTTTTATCTGACCGCACGCTTAGAGGCCTATGAGAACGACAATCTGATCTACGAAAGAGATGTAAAAGATAAAATCCCGCGCGATCACATATGACCAGCCATCCAATTAATATCCGCAATAGACCTTGCGGCACAGTCAGAAATACGCAAGCCTAGGCGCATCAATAAAAAACAGCAAGCGCACCAAGCGCATGCTCCACCGGGAGACACCGATGAACGACGAACTTAAATACCTCAGTAAACGTGTGACTAAAGGTCTGATGACACGCCGCGAATTTGTCGGCCGTGCCGCAGCGCTTGGCGTGACGGCAGCCGTGGCGAACTCGATGTTGGCAACCAGCGCGCAAGCCGCAGGCCCCATAAAAGGCGGCACAATCAAGCTTGGCGCATCTGGCGGCGAAAGCACAAACACCCAAGATCCAGCCCTGACGGCCTCCGAAGTGCCGCTTTACAACTTGCGTCACTGGGGAGAAACCTTGGTTGACACGAGCGCAGACGGATCACTTGAAATGCGCATGGCCGAAAGTGTCGAAGGTTCTGCGGACGCAAAGCAATGGGTTTTCAAAATCCGCAAGGGCATCACGTTCTCCGATGGCAAAGACATGACGCCGGAAGACGTGTTGCTGACCATGCAGCGCCACTCTAACGAAGACAGCCAATCCGGTGCTCTTGGCATTATGCGTGGCATCGAGGACATGAAAGTCGACGGCGATAACTTCATCGTCAATCTGACTGCCGGAAATGCGGACCTGCCGTACCTGATGTCAGACTACCACCTCATGATTCAGCCAGGTGGTGGCATTGAAAATCCCGGCGCAGGTATCGGCACTGGCCCCTACACCATCGAATTTGACGAACCCGGCGTGCGCCACGGCTTTAAGCGTCGTGACGATTATTGGGACGCCGATAACCGCGGCTTTGCCGAATTCTCCGAGCAATTGGTTTTGAATGATGCAACAGCACGCACAGCCGCGTTGCAATCGGGCCAAGTGCACATGATCAACCGTGTTGATCCAAAAGTTGCCGCCCTTCTGGACCGCGCCCCCAGCGTAAGCGTGAAATCAACAGCCGGTCGCGGGCATTATGTCTTTATCATGCATGTCGACACAGCCCCGTTTGACAACAACGAACTACGGCTTGCCCTGAAATATGCGATCAACCGTGAAGAGCTTGTTGACAAAATCCTGCGTGGCTATGGTTCTATCGGAAATGATTTCCCGATCAATGCCGGATATCCACTGTTTGACACAGAAGTTGAACAACGCCAGTTCGATTTGGCAAAAGCCGCCGAGCACTATAAAAAATCTGGTCATGACGGATCGCCAATCATTCTGCGAACTGCAGATGGCGCCTTCCCCGGCGCGGTGGATGCCGCAGCGCTCTTCCAACAATCAGCGCAAGCGGCCGGCATTCCGTTGGAAATCAAACGTGAGCCAAACGATGGTTACTGGTCCGAAGTCTGGAACGTGCAGCCTTTCTGTGCGTCTTATTGGGGCGGTCGTCCCGTGCAGGATCAGATGTACTCCACGGCGTATCTCTCATCAGCTGACTGGAACGATACCCGCTACAAAGTCCCGGCCTTTGACGAGATGCTTCTGGCCGCACGCGCGGAAATCGACGAAACCAAGCGCAAGGAAATCTATTCCAAGATGGCCGTTATGCTGCGCGACGAAGGTGGGGTTATCCTGCCAATGTTCAATGACTTTGTCGGTGCGCTTGCCAGCAATGTTGGTGGCTGGGTCGACGACCCGAACGGACCGCTCATGAACAACAAAGCACCGATCAAGTGCTGGCTGACGGACGCATAGGTCGGCTGATCAGATGCATCCCATCTTAAAATTGGTGACCCAGCGCGTTGCGCTGGGTATCCTTTTGCTCTTCGCCGCTTCTGTCCTGATCTTTGCGGGGACCTCTATTCTGCCGGGCGACGTCGCCCAACAGATCCTAGGCCAGTCAGCTACCCCTGAAGCACTAGAAAACCTACGTCGCGATCTTGGTTTGAATGATCCTCCTGTTACCCGATATTTCGCCTGGCTCGGCGGCGTGTTGCAGGGTGATCTTGGCACCGCTCTAACCAATGGACGCGATATCGCAGAAAGCCTCGGGAGCCGTCTCGGGAACACACTCTTTCTCGCATTCTGGGCTGCGCTTATTTCCGTCCCGCTCGCCATCTTCCTAGGATTGCTTGCCGTACGCTACAAAGATCGCTGGCCTGACAAACTGATCTCCGGGATCACACTGACCACCATTTCAGTCCCGGAATTCATGATCGGCTATATCCTGATTTATTGGGTCTCCATTCAATTTGGGTGGTTCCCCTCAGTGGCTATCCTGAATGACAGCATGTCATTGGGCCAAAAGCTCAACGCTATCGCGATACCGGTGATGGTCCTGACCTTGGTTGTTCTTGCCCATATGATGCGGATGACGCGCGCAGCGATCCTCAATGTCATGCAATCTGCCTATATTGAAACCGCGGAACTCAAGGGCATGCCCATGCTCAAGATTATTCGCAAACACGCCTTCCCCAACGCAATCGCGCCGATCGTGAACGTGGTGATGATTAACCTCGCCTATCTCGTCGTCGGCGTTGTGGTGGTCGAAGTCGTTTTTGCCTATCCGGGAATGGGACAATATCTGGTTGATCATGTCGCCAAACGAGACATTCCCGTAGTACAGGCCTGCGGTTTGATTTTCGCCGCCGTGTATATCGGTTTGAACCTCGTCGCGGATATCGTGTCGATCCTTGCAAATCCAAGGTTGAGGCATCCAAAATGAGAATACCTATTGCGGCCCTCGTTGGCCTTTTCTTCACCGCTATCTTCTTTCTGATGGCAATTTTCGCCCCCCTCCTTGCACCCTATGGCATGGCCGAAGTCGTTGGCGATGTCTGGGAAGCACCCTCTGACCAGTTCATGCTCGGCACAGACAACATTGGGCGCGATTTGCTCTCCCGCATGATCTTTGGTGGGCAAACAACAATCTTTATTGCCACTGCAGCAACAGCGCTTAGCTTTATCACCGGGTCTATTCTGGGGCTTTTCGCTGCCGTCTCTGGTGGATGGGTTGATCAGGCCATCAGCCGATTTGTTGATCTGATCATGTCCATCCCGTCGCTGATCTTTGCACTGGTTGTTCTGTCCGTTCTACCGACGACAGTAACGACCCTGATTGTGTTGATGGGGCTGTTGGATTCCACTCGTGTGTTCCGATTAGCACGTGCGGTAGCCGTCGACATTACTGTTATGGATTATGTCGAAGCGGCCCGACTGCGCGGCGAAAAAACAGCTTGGATTATCTTTCGCGAAATCCTGCCCAACGCGTTGTCGCCCCTTATTGCTGAAATGGGGCTTCGCTTTATTTTTGCAGTTCTCTTTGTTTCGACGCTTTCCTTCCTTGGCCTCGGTGTTCAACCGCCGCAAGCTGACTGGGGTGGCATCGTGAAAGAAAACAAAGAAGGCATCAACTATGGCATCGCCGCGGCCCTCTATCCGGCCATTGCAATTGCCGTGCTTTGTATATCGATCAACCTTGTGGCTGACTGGGTTTTGAACCGCACCACGAGCCTGAAAGGAGGCCGGGGATGACAGAACCGCTACTCAAAGTCCGTGGTCTAAAGATTGGGGCCACGATTTTCCCACCCGGGGAAAAATCGCGCGACATTGAAATCGTGCATGGTGTTGATTTCGACCTGGCACCGGGCAAAGTCTTGGGTCTGATCGGTGAATCCGGCGCTGGAAAGTCCACCATCGGCCTGGCCTCCATGGCCTATGGTCGTGGCGGCGTCGAGTTGACCGGCGGATCCGTCGAGGTCAATGGCCGCGACATCCTTCAATCCGGCATTCGCGATATACGACGTTTGCGCGGCGCAGAGGTAACCTACGTCAGCCAATCTGCGGCAGCCTCTTTTAATCCTGCCAAAAAGATATTGGAACAGGTGACAGAAGCCGCCATTTTCCAAGGCAAGTTTTCGCGCAAAGAAGCAGAAGAGCGCGCCGTTACCCTGTTCACGAAACTCGGCCTGCCCGATCCGGCAAATATCGGCCAACGCTTTCCGCATCAGGTGTCTGGGGGGCAATTACAGCGCTGTATGACGGCCCTGGCACTATGCCCTGAACCCGATCTGGTGGTTTTTGACGAACCAACAACCGCTTTGGATGTGACCACGCAGATCGATGTTTTGGCAGCGATCAAGGAAGCTATACGCGACACTGGTGTTGCCGCTCTCTATATTACGCATGATTTGGCGGTCGTCGCACAGGTGTCCGATCACATCATGGTCCTGCGCATGGGCGAGATGGTTGAATACGGCACGGTCGATCAAATCATCAATGCTCCACAGGAAGATTATACCCGTGCATTGGTGTCTGTGCGCTCGATCGAGCATGAAGAGAAACCGCCAACCCCCGAACCAGTGCTACAGGTTGAAGGGATCACCGCGCGTTATTCGGGCACAAACTTCGATGTCCTCAAAAACATCAATGTAGAATTACATCCCGGGCAAACGCTTGCAGTTGTTGGTGAATCTGGATCAGGAAAATCAACGCTTGCACGTGTTATTACCGGGCTCTTGCCCCCCAGTGCGGGGCAGATCACCTTTGCGGGCCGGAAACTGACTCCAGATCAACCAAGCCGACCTTTAGAAGACCTGCGCGAACTTCAGATGATCTATCAGATGGCGGACACAGCGATGAACCCGCGCCAAACTGTCGGAACAATCATCGGACGCCCGCTGGAATTCTACTTTGGCCTCAAAGGCAGCGAAAAACAAAAACGCATCCAGGAACTATTGGACGAAATCGAATTGGGTTCAGGATTTCAGGACCGATACCCGGCCGAACTGTCAGGCGGGCAAAAACAACGGGTGTGTATTGCCCGTGCATTGGCCGCAAAACCAAAGCTGATTATCTGTGACGAGGTTACGTCAGCACTCGATCCGTTGGTCGCAGATGGCATCCTTAAATTGTTGCTTAATCTGCAAAAGGCCGATGACGTCGCCTATCTCTTCATCACCCATGATCTGGCCACTGTACGCGCCATTTCTGACAGCATTGCCGTTATGTACCAAGGTGAAGTCGCCCGGTACGGACCTAAATCGCAAGTCCTGAGTCCTCCCTTTGACGACTATACGGATTTGTTGCTGAGTTCTGTTCCGGAAATGCGCCTGGGTTGGCTCGAAGAAGTGATCTCCAATCGCAAAATGGAAAGTGCGGGCAACTGACCCTTAGCTCTGGGTTGCCTCTTTCAACTGAGCGAACATAGGTTCTAATTGCGCACGGCTGTGCATCCCACTCACCGTGCGCAATCTTTGACCTTCGCCGTCAAAAAACAGCAAGGTCACATGCGGCACACCGAACCGTGCAGCAAATGCGGCCCCGTCCGATGTTTTGATGTCAGCCACCAGATAAATCAGACCACAGTCCTCAAAACTCTCAAACGCCGCGCGCGTCTGTTTTTGTAAGGCTGTACATGTCGGGCACTGGGGGTCGTGAATTTGAACAACAACCGGTGACCCCTGCCCGACACGGGACAGATCATGTTCGGCGGCATAGGCCCTGAAGGATCCCGATGCCCAATACCCCGCGCCCCCAATTGCAGCCACCCCCAAAGCACCATTGCGGATCAACTTTAAGACCTCGCGCCTGCTGCGCGGCGCTTTGGTTTCTTGTGCCTTGGATTTAGATTTGCGTGATTTACGGGACTTGCTCATCTGGGCTGCACTCTTTTTTGTGTGATCGTCTCCAAATGCACTACATTTTAATTGCAATGCGAGGATTTAAACTCTCATCACGTTAACGTTACACGACATCTAATCAATTTCAGATCTGACAACCGCACATGCTGCGTGGAATTGTCCTGCTTGGTGTGCGATGCCTTGACGCCTCAACGCTCTATCTCCATCAGAGTGATCGACAGAACAAAGGACAAACTATGGCCCGGCAAACGCCGTCAGGTCCCGGGGCAGCCGGGCAATCAGAAGAACGGGAACGATCCAAAAAGCTAGGATCACTAAAAGCGTTGTTGCCGTTTTTACGTCCTTATCGTAAACTTGCATTTGGCGCATTGGCCGCACTTATCGCGACTGCGATTATTTCGCTGACATTGCCTTTGGCTGTTCGCCGTGTTGTCGATAATTTCTACACAAAAGATCCGCACGTCCTCGATCTCTATTTTGCGGCAGCATTGGGCGTGGCGGGCCTGCTCGCCATCGGGACGGGCTTGCGATACGCGCTGGTTACCCGCCTAGGCGAGCGTGTTGTAACCGACATTCGCAAAGCGGTTTTTGACCGGGTCGTCGGGATGAGCCCGTCGTTTTACGAACAAGTCATGACAGGGGAAGTGTTAAGCCGCATCACCACGGACACAACATTGATCCTATCCGTCATCGGATCGTCCGTCTCCATTGCGCTGCGCAATCTGTTGATTTTCATCGGCGGTTTAGCCTTGATGCTGTTGACCTCTGCTAAACTGACTGGATTGGTATTATTGATTGTACCAGCGGTCATCGTACCGATCCTCGTTTTGGGCCGGAAACTACGGGTGCTCAGCCGCGAAAATCAAGACTGGATCGCAGCCTCATCTGGAAATGCCTCAGAAACGTTAAGCGCCGTTCAAACTGTACAGGCCTTCACCCATGAAACAGCCAGCCGCACTCAATTCTCCGAAGTGACCGAATTGTCGTTTGATGCGGCACGCCGCCGCGTAACGACCCGCGCACTGATGACTGTCATTGTCATTTTCTTGGTGTTTTCAGGCATTGTTGGGGTTCTTTGGGTCGGTGCCCTTGATGTACGCACCCAAGACATGACCCAAGGCGCATTGGTTCAGTTTGTCATCTATTCCGTTATGGTCGCCGGAGCTGTTGCCGCTCTGTCCGAGATATGGGGTGAATTGCAGCGGGCCTCTGGCGCAACTGAACGGCTGATCGAATTATTAACAGTCAAAGACAGCGTCACAGACCCCAAACAGCCAAAACAATTGCCACGCCACGTCAAAGGGCATTTGGCTTTCGAAGATGTGACTTTTTCCTATCCTGCACGCCCGGGAACAAATGCCTTGGAAAACGTAACATTGAACATCGAACCGGGCGAAACCGTTGCCTTTGTCGGGCCATCAGGGGCAGGTAAGACCACCATTATCCAATTGTTGCTGCGATTCTACGATCCTGATCAAGGACAGGTACTGTTAGACGGAATTAATCTGCTTGATCTGCAACGAAACGCCTTTCGAAAGGCCATCGCCGTGGTGCCGCAAGACCCGGTCATTTTTGCAGCGTCCGCGCGCGACAACATTCGATTTGGGAAACCTGACGCGACTGATGCCGAGATCGAAACCGCCGCAAAAGCTGCAGCCGCGCATGATTTCATCACGGCCCTGCCAGACGGGTATGATGCCTATCTCGGCGAACGCGGTGTCATGCTTTCAGGCGGACAAAAGCAACGGATCGCCATCGCCCGAGCCATTTTACGTGATGCGCCTGTTTTGCTGCTCGACGAAGCCACCAGCGCATTGGATGCGGAAAGCGAACGCGCTGTCCAGAAAGCCGTCGACACACTCAGCGCCGACCGGACGACGCTGATTGTTGCGCATCGTTTAGCCACGGTTAAAAAAGCAGATCGCATTGTCGTCATGGATGAGGGCCGTATCGTTGCAACCGGCCCCCATGACCGTCTGGTCGCTCAAGGGGGGCTCTATGCGCGATTGGCAAAATTACAGTTCACAGATGGAATGGCTGCAGAATAAACCCCGTTTTACGCAGCGTCCATTCCAATCACGCGGCGTCACAAGGCTTGCGTTGTGTAAAATATAACAGCATCCTATTTATTGAATACAATCGCATACCTACATGACTGTTTTGGGGAGGAACACGCATGACTTTTGCCGGATTGGACGACCGCAATGCCATTGAGGCTGAAATGCCCTGGCAGGACCGTGATCTACCGAAAACGCTCTATGGCATGCTAAGCCGTACAGCCGCGCGGCATCCTCAGAGTAGAGCAGTGAGTTATCAAATTATGTCCGGCCCAAAGGACAAGGCTGAGACATTAACATGGTCCGATCTCAAAGACCAAGTGAGCCAATCGGCAAACCTGTTCCGCACACTGGGCATTAAAGAAGACGATGTTGTTGCTTATATTTTACCAAACGCCACCGAAACCATACTCGCGTTGCTTGGCGCGGCAGTTGCAGGCATCGCCAATCCGATAAACCCCTTGTTGGATTCTGAACAGATCGGATCGATCTTGCGGGAAACCAAGGCCAAGGTCGTGGTCACGTTACGGCCATTCCCCAAAACAGATGTCGCTGATAAAACAGCAGAATCCGTCGCGCTTGCCCCCAATGTCGAAACCGTTCTGGAAGTTGATCTTCTGCGCTATTTAACGCCACCTAAATCTTGGATCGTGCCGCTTATCCGGCCGAAACGGACCGCGCAAAACCATGCAAAATACCTAAATTTCAACACTGAAATCGCGAAACAACCGACGACGTTGACCTTTGAGGACAAACAAGTTGATCGCGTCGCCTGCTATTTCCACACTGGTGGAACAACAGGGATGCCAAAAGTCGCGCAACATCGCTACTCAGGTCTGATTTACAACGGGTGGTTGGGCAGTAAGTTACTGTTCTCCGAAGAGGATAACATAATGTGTCCCTTGCCGCTATTTCACGTTTTTGCCTGTCATGTCATCTTAATGGCCGCGATCACCTCAGGCGCGCACGCTATTTTCCCCACACCGCAAGGATATCGCGGCGAGGGTGTCATGGACAATTTCTGGAAACTGGTCGAGCGCTGGAAGGTCACATTTATCATCACTGTGCCGACAGCAATCTCCGCGAAAATGCAGCGCCCTATCGATGCGGATATCAGCACCGTAAAAAGAGCGTTCTCTGGATCGGCGCCTTTACCGCTGGAACTGTTCCGCCGGTTTGAAAAGGCAACCGACATCGCTTTGGTTGAAGGCTACGGGCTGACCGAAGCAACATGTCTGGTGTCTTGCAATCCACCGGATGGAGAGAAAAAAGTAGGCAGTATCGGCATCCCTCTCCCTTATTGTGATGTAAAAATACTCAAGGCAACGCCCGAAGGCACAATTGAAGCTGAAACGGATGAGGTCGGCGAAATCTGCATTTCAAATCCCGGTGTCTTTGTTGGTCAGACTTATACTGAGGATGCGAAAAACAATGATCTGTACTATGGTGAACATCTGAGAACGGGTGATTTGGGCCGTGTGGATCCCGATGGGTATCTTTGGATCACGGGGCGCGCAAAAGATCTGATCATCAGGGGCGGCCATAACATCGACCCTGCGGAAATCGAAGAGGCACTGTTGCATCATGAAGCCGTCGCCTTTGCGGGAGCAATCGGCCAACCTGACGCGCATTCTGGTGAAGTTCCCTGCGCTTTTGTCGAACTGGTCGATGGCGCACAGGTAAGTGAAGAAGCCCTTCTCGAATTTTGCAAATCTCATGTGCTCGAACGCGCCGCACGCCCCAAACACATGACAATCATGCCAGAACTACCCAAAACAGCCGTTGGTAAAATTTTCAAACCTGACCTGCGAAAACACGCCATTACTCGAATTTACAACCAATCCCTTGAAGCAGCTGGGCTGGACGCGCGTGTTGACACGGTCGTAGATGACAAAAAACGAGGACTTGTTGCGCAAATATCCGCAAATGGCACAACAGATGCCGAGATTGGAAAAGTGCTTGGCGATTTTGTCCGCCCCTGGGACCTGCGCTAACCAAGATAACGTCGAAAATAGCAAGTTTCGGGCC
This sequence comes from Roseobacter sp., assembly GCA_039983935.1. Taxonomy (GTDB): domain Bacteria; phylum Pseudomonadota; class Alphaproteobacteria; order Rhodobacterales; family Rhodobacteraceae; genus Roseobacter. The sequence continues at coordinate 184,094 of JBDWVP010000052.1, forward strand.
ATTCTAATGCCTGCGCCGCGACCACTGCGCGCCTTGGTGCATCATGTCCCCAGACGACCGACCCGTGAAAAATGGCCGAGACTTCACCGCCGCAATGCCTTTCTGCTGAGCATGACTAAAAACTTGACCTCCAACGCCAATCCGTGAACGGTCTGGTTTAATATCTACGTGCCGTTGCACAGACTGCACGAAAAAGGGATCGCAAGCATGTCGACTAAAAACGCCGCTAGCTCATGGGGCGCCAGGCTGCGCCTCACCGCCATGATCAACACGGGTCTCGTGATGTTCGTCTTTATCACCATGCATTTGGCAAATCTTTCATTGGGATTATTTTCCGTGCAAGTGATGGAGGACTGGCGGTGGGCCTTAAGCGGTGTTTGGTCTTCTGTGCCGCCTCTTCGATATCTGCTCGTCACCGCCCTGTTCGTTCATTTTTTTCTGGCTTTGTATTCCCTTTACTGGCGCAACACGTTGAAAATCCCCGCCTATGATATGGCTCAGATGATCGCGGGTGTTTTAATCATACCGCTTTTAGGAAAACACGTATTTGGCGTGATGGCTCTCAAAGACTTAGGCCTTGAACCGACATACATGATGGTACTGGGGCACTTTTGGGTGAACTCTCCCTTTGATGGGTTGCAACAGGTTTTGATGTTGGTGGTCGCTTGGATACATGGTGCTATTGGCGTCTATTCATGGCTGCAATCGCGAGATGGTTCGGCGCGTTTGATGAAGGTGTTCTACCCCTTTGTGGTCGCATTGCCCATTTTAGCGATGCTTGGATACGTAGAGGGCGGGCGCCAAATCATCCCCGTGGAAGAAGGCGGCTATGGGTTCGTGCTGGAAAACAACCCCAACGTTTCTGGGCCCACCGCCGCGCCAGAGTTAATCCCCGCCATTGTTAAAAGAGCTAAGGAAGGCCCAAAGCTTGCAACCCGTATTTCCTTAGGGCTTATCGCTGTCGTTCTTTTGGCGCGATGGTTGCGGCTCAGATTGGGTAAGTTAGGCAATGTTCACGTCACCTACGAAGGCCGACGGCGCGCGTCTTTTGAAGCCTCAAGCGGTTTAACATTGCTCGAGATGGTGCGCGAAAACAATCTACCTCATGCCAATGTTTGCCGTGGCAGAGGGCGCTGCGGGACATGCCGGGTAAAAGTCCTCGCCGGTGAAACAACCTTGTCGCCACCCGGTGAAATAGAACGCAAGGTTCTTGCGCGCTGGCGCGCCGGACCCACCGAACGGCTGGCATGTCAATTGAAACCCAAACCCGGGCAATTGGTCGTAGAACGCGTCATTCAGCCGGATTATTCGAATTTGGATTACTCCGAAGTGAAGGGCGGCTCGGACGAGCCTGTGCGCGCATCGTGATTGGTGGTCTGCGCGTACTGTGTTTGATGGCGCTGAGCTCGCTGTTCTTGCTGGGGCCTGCACACGCCCAGTTTGTTCCGGGAACCTCAACCGAACAGACGTCAGAAATAGCGCCTCCGTCTCCAAATGATGTTAAAGAGTTCCTCCGATTATTGGGCGATCCCAGCGTACAGGAATGGATAAAAAACAGCGCCAACGAAGAAGGAGAGGTCGATTCCGGCCCCGTGTTGACCCTGCGCGAACAAATCGACGGGCAGTTGAGCAGAATTGCCGAGCGAGCCCAATCATTGGTGTTGGCTTGGGAAATTCTCCCGCAGATGCCCGCGCTCATGGGCAACACTTGGGACCGAGAAATTTCGCACGCCCAAAGGGTGCGTTCACTCACCTATGTTTTAACCTTTTTGCTGATCGGATTAGGGTTGGAGTGGCTTTACCGCCAGTACATCCGCTACCCTCTTTTACGGCTGGAACAAGCGCCAAAAGACGCCCCGCTAGAAACGCTAACTGGCGCGGTATTGCGCGCGTTGATCATTTTCGCTGGGTTGGGCGTTTTTGCCGTGGGCAGCATCGGAGCCTTCAAGAGCTTTGAGTGGCACCCATTGGTCGAGGCGCTCGTCCTCGATTTCTTGGTCATGTTGCTCTTGTTCCGTATCATCATGACCGTCTCACTGTTTTTTCAAGCACCTCGCGCGCCAGAGTTGCGTTTGGTTCCCTACAGTACACAAGTTGCGCGCTATCTGCATTCCATCGTCCGCGTCCTCGCATTGGCCATCGTTTTCGGATTGGCGCTCTCGTACATGCTGAGCCGAGTGGTCGTATTGCAGGACATGGAATTGGCGGCAGACCTGGCCGCCGTTTTATTGGCTCAAACCATCACCATTGCGCTGTTGGTTGTGATTATGATCTGGGGATGCATCTGGATTGCCTTTCGCACCGTTCCAGACCTGTGTGAAAACACCTTGGAGGCGAATACCCTTCGACTGTGGCGTAACTATCTGCTGATTTTAGTCGGTGTCAGTTTTGGCCTCTGGCTTTTTGGGTTATTTGGTGTGATGTGGGCCGTTCTGGTTGTTGGCTTTGCGATACCCGGCATCCAGTTGATGCGCTCTTGGATCAACCATTTCTTTGACCAATCGACCAACGCACTGCGCGCTCAGCATTTGGCCCAAGCACAGCAGGTATTAAAAGATTTCGCCTCTGCAGAGAGCCAAGGGGAAACCCTGGAAGGTGAGCCGCAACCTGACGTAGCTGAGTTCGCAGATCCTTACGTTACGGTGCGACCCATTGTACAACGCGCCGCACGATTTGTGTTTATCATGTCAGCAGTTTTCTTGCTGTCCACGGCATGGGGCGCGAATATTTTAGACCCCTCAGCCGGCGACAGCGTATTGAGCCGCATTCTGGAAGTCCTCGTAGACAGTATCGTCGCATTACTCTTGGCAGATCTCGTCTGGACATGGGCAAAAACGGTCATCGACAAAAGAGTTGCCGATTACGAACCCCCAGTTGATGGTCAGGCCCCCGGACCAGAGGCGCGTATGATCACGTTGCTGCCTTTGTTACGCACGATCTTGATGGTCACATTGCTGATCATGGTATGTTTGAGCGTCTTAAGCGCAGCAGGCGTCAACATCGCCCCAATTCTGGCCGGTGCAGGCATTATGGGCATCGCCATCGGATTTGGGACACAATCGCTGGTGCGCGATATTGTTGCTGGAATTTTCTTCCTGATTGATGATGCTTTTCGTCTTGGGGAATACATTGAGGTTGGCGATTTAATGGGCACCGTAGAGAGCATCTCTGTCCGATCCATGCGCATCCGTCATCACCGCGGCAAAGTCCACACGGTCCCGTATGGCGAGTTGAAAAGCCTGACCAACCACAGTCGCGACTGGGTCATCATGAAACTCGAATTCCGTGTTCCCTTTGACACCGACTTACAACTGGTCAAAAAGCTAATCAAAAAAGTCGGCGCCGATTTAGCCGCAAACGAACATTATGGCCATTCTATTCTGAGCACGCTGAAATCTCAGGGCGTGCGCAGAATGGAAGAATTCAACATGGTTGTTGGCGTGAAATTTATGACCAAACCGGGCGAACAATGGCTTGTACGGCGTGATGCCTACCAAAAGGTACGCGATATTTTTGAGGCCAATGGCATTCGCATGGCTGAGCGTAACGTAAAGGTCGAAATCGAAAGTGGCGAGAAGTTGACCGAAGAGCAACGCACAGCCGTTGGTGCGGCTGCCAACGAAGCGTCACAGGGGCCAACAGGACCCGAAAAACCAATCCCAGATGAACCGTAGATTAAACCGCACAGATCAACCCCGTTGTCGAAATCAGAACAGGGGTAAGCTCGATCTCATGGCAGGACAAACCCAACACCGCGATGTCAGTTTCAGACTGGGGAAACCCCGTTAACGTTCAGAAACACTGAATAGAGTGATGTGGTTCCGCAAATGAACAAGCGGTTCAGTTTTGGCCCGCCGAAACACACGTTTGCGACCATTTCCGGGATATGAATTTTGCCGATCAACTCACCGGTTGGTGCCAAACAATGCACCCCATCACCCGCAGAGGTCCAAATCCGCCCGGCTGTATCCGCGCGAAACCCATCAAACAATCCTTGGCTACAATCCGCAAAAACTTCACCCCCTGATAGGGTCCCATCTGGTGCAACACGATGGCGCCGGATATGCGCTGGTCCACCGGGTGTGTGCGTGACACCAGTATCGGCAATGAACAACGTCTTTTCATCCGGCGAAAAAGCTAATCCATTTGGCTTAACATAGTCGCTGGCAACGATCTCTACCTCGAGGGAAACCGGCGCGATCCGATACACATGACATGCGCCAATTTCACTGTCGGCGCGGTCCCCTTCGTAATCCATCAAAATGCCATAAGACGGATCTGTGAACCAAATTGATCCGTCTGATTTCACCACGACATCATTGGGTGAATTCAGACGTTTTCCATCATATTGATCGGCGAGTACGGTGATTGATCCATCATGTTCCGTGCGCGTAACGCGGCGCGTCTGATGCTCGCAGCTTATCAATCGACCTTGGCGATCAAGCGTATGACCATTGCTATTGTTGGACGGTGCGCGAAAGACCGAAACAGACTCATCGGTCTCGTCAAACCGCATAATGCGGTTGTTGGGGATATCTGACCACAAAAGATAACGGCCTGCAGCAAACCAAACGGGGCCCTCTGACCACCGCGCGCCTGTCCAAAGCCGCTCGACCCGAACATGCCCGACATAGCAATCATCAAAGGCAGGTTTTATCGTTTCAAATCCGGTTCCTTCAATCATTCCGAACATGGCCGTCTCCTTCAAACTTATCGGGGCGATTCATTCCCCATTTTGGTGCAGGACCTTGATTGCCAGGATGTGATACATCCGGCCCCCAAATGGCTTGATAGGTGTCAATCGCCATACCCCGTCGCTGCAACACTCCGAACAGGCCGACAAAGAAAACGTACCACAGGATCAAAACGATCCACATCCAACGTGGGCCATTTGCTTCCCATAGCCCCACAAAAATCGCAAGCGTCCCGAGCAACAGAAGGCCATATCCAAGAACTTTGTGCAATGCTTCAAACATACGCCGCCGTGGTGTCATATTATAATGATCGCCATGCCAATCTCCATCCTCGGCCGGAGCTGTAGGTCCACCCTTACTGCCCCGTTTCATACCCAGTAGTATTTGCGCCAACAGGCCCATGAGCACGCAATACCCCACCACACGGTGCAGACTTAGATCCGAAAAGTTCAAAGGAAACACCAAGCTGAGACCTAAAATGGACAGACCTGCCGCCAATGATTGGCCGATCCAATGCCCGCGCCACCATGTTTGAGCGTCTAACTGATTTGGCCAATCTTGACCCGGCATTACCTTGAAAAACCTTGCCGCCAACACCGCAAGCGGCACTAAAATACCCCAACTCAACACCATAATCCGTGCATGCCAGGACACCGCCGGAAGAATATCATGGACGCGGCTCGCGTCTACCTCAGAGAGCAGCCATTCCCACATTAGCCCTTAACCGCACCCGCGGTCATTCCCGTGATGATCTGGCGCGAAGCAAACAGGGTGAAAATAATTGGCGGAATGGCCAGTAGCATGCCCGTAGCCATGATCACGCCCCATTCCACATTGAATTCGGACATGTTGTTGACGATCAGGATCGGCACAGTTTTGGTGTCGCGATCCGACAGTGCAGAGGCCAATAAATATTCATTCCACGCGATGCGGAAAGTGAAGATAGCCGCTGCCGCCAAGCCCGGTTTGATAAGCGGCAAGACCACCAGGAAAAAAACTTGAAATGGCCCTGCTCCGTCAACGCGCGCGGCCTCTTCCAAGGATCGGGGGACCTGAACAATAAAGCTTTGCAATATCCAGATGACAAAGGGTAAATTCATGGCAACATACACGAGAATAAGCCCTGAGTGCGTTCCCGCAAGGCAGACGTCACCACGCCCTCCAAAGGTTTCGCGGATCAGGCCGCCAATTAAACCATCCCGATCCAAACAAAATTCATTGTTCCAAAGCCCAAACACGGGCACCAGCAAAACAGCAGGTGGCACCATACGCACCATCAACGTCGTCAAAGAAACCGTATCGCGCCCCATAAAACGAAAACGCACCAGCGTATAAGCGGCCATGCAACCAATGATCAATGTCAGCACGGTCGAAACCAAAGCGATAATCAACGAATTCACGAAAGCCCCGCCGAATTTCAAAGCGCAGAAATCGATGTGTTCAGGTTCATACCAAAGGACATCACAAAGAGCCGTTTCGTAATTCTGGATGGTCGGAAGAAACAACAACCCGGTTGTTCCACCAATGATATCCACATCCAGCTTGAACGAATTGACGAACATCAGCAGGACCGGACCAATCGACATGAACACCAGCATCGCGATTAAAACATAGAACGCCGGGTTTTGCTGTTTGTGGTTGATACTCATTTAAGCATCCTCATCAACGGCAGCGCGGACTCGGGCGGCGCGTGTCTCTTGAAAACGGGTGAATGCAAACATTGCGACTGTCAGCGTCAGCAAGAGCAAGAGCAGATAGTTCGACATCGCGGCGGCCACACCCAATTCGCGAAATTCGGTTGCTGTACAGGAAATGCGCAGGGCAAGGATGTCGGTAGACAGGCCGGGACCGCCTTCTGTCATCACCAAGATCACTTCAAGTACCTTAAAGGCATCAATGAGGCGCAGCAATCCCGTCACAATGAGCACCGGCATCATCAGCGGTAATTTGATATAGAGCACTTGTTGCCAATTGGTGGCCCCATCAATTCGGGCCGCTTCAAGGGCAGAGCGCGGCAAGGACTGTAACGCGGCCAAGGAAAGGATAAAGATGAACGGCGTCCACTGCCAGATATCAGCGATAATGATCGAGCCAAGCGCATGTTGCCCCAACCAGTCCACTTTGAGGAGGCCAACATCGTCCAGGAAACGATTAAATATCCCGACCGTTGGGTGATACATATAGCGCCACATCAGACCGACCACGACAGGCGCGATCATCATCGGTAAAATGAACAGCGTACGCAAAATGGACATGCCCCGAATGTTGCGATCCAACAGCTGCGCCAACCCCACACCGATCACCATTTCAAAGCTGACCACAAAAAATGCGAATTTGAGCGTAACGCCTAGGCTTTCGTGAAAGTTAGGGTCGCCCGATAGCGTGATATTGTTCTTCAGGCCGACAAATTCGGCCTCCCCGATGGTTTGGCTCGGGCTCCAATCTCGAAAACTGCCCCAGATCATGTAGCCAAGTGGGTAAATCAACGCCATTGCCATGATGAGAACAGCGGGGCCCATAAACAGATAGGGGGTCATACGATTGGCCAGCGCACGAGACATGACGGAAGCTTCTTTCACTGAGGGGTTTGGGGAACTTGTGCAAGGTATTGCGCCCCGCACAAGTAGCGGATCAGATTGTCATCAATCGTTCCAAGTATAATAGCCCGCTTCGGCCATAACGGCACGTGAGCGCTCCGCAACCCCATCCAGTGCATCCTGAATATCGAGATCTTCTGTCAGGACCTTGGAGAGTGTCGTGCCAAGATCTGCGTTAATCTTGCCCCACACCGGGATGATCGGACGCCAGTCCGGGTCGGCGTATTGCAGCGCCTCGCCAAAGGTAGACATATGCGGAAATTTGGCGTTTACCTCGGCATCTGCGTGGGTGGAAAAACGCGACGGGTTACCACCGGCCATGGCCACCAGTTTGTCACCCTCTTTGGACGTTAACCACTGCATCAATAGAAACGCGGCATCCTTGTTTTCAGCGTTCGCTGGAATGCCGATGCCAAATCCACCCGTTTGGCTGGCCCGTTTGGTTCCCATCGGATGAAGAGCCCACCCAACATTGCCAACAACTTTCCTTTTGTCGGGATTATCCACCTGGCCCGCAACAATCGCCGTGTCGAGGAACATCGCCGTGTCCCCATTCAAAAAGGATCCCAAAGCTTCACCAAATCCGAAATTCACCGCGCCTTCGGCACCGCAATCCACAATGGTTTTTAGGGCTTTAGCAGCAGCAACACCTTCCGCATTGTTCACAACAGGTTCCCAGTTATCATCAAATATCGCACCACCCAGCGGGTTCAGGTGCACCAAAAAGGCGTGTGCCGCATGGTGGCCCGACGCTGCCCGCGAGGCCAACCCGCCCATGCCCGGCTCAAGTTCTGGGATTTGGCAGGCCAAGGTAAGAAGCTCATCGTAGGTTTCAGGAATCTCAAGGTTATGTTTTTCAAAAATATCTTTGCGATATCCCAGAACTGACGTTTCTGATCCGTAAGGCAGACCAAACAGTGAACCGGTCTTACCGGATAGATATCCCCGATTCCCCCCTGCGAAGCCGATATTATAGACATATCCATCGATCAAATCGGTCGACTCATATGTTGGGTCTGCCAGTTTTGGGTTCATGAAATATTTCGCTAAGTTCTCCAGCTGATCCGCATAGACGTAGTCAGCTTTTGAGAAAACAACATAGGCGATCAAGTCATACTCCCCTTCCTCTTGCGCTAACTCCAAAGTCTGACGTTCGCGCACTTTGAGATAGGGTAACTGATCGACTTCGACTTCGATCCCTGTGGCCTTGGTGAATTCAGGTAAGATCCGCATCACCGCGTCGTAATGCGGATGCGCTGGGAAGTTCACGATCAATGTCGTCCCCTCGTATTCCGCATAAGGGCCAGCAAAAGCCGCACCACTCAACAAGGCAGCAGCTGTCATCCCAACGGCGCTTGCTTTCCGAAATTTTTTCATCTTTCCCTCCCTTTAGGTTATTTTCAGTTGCTACAATGCAGCTTCGCTTTCGCGATCAAACAGATGAACACCATTAGCATTGACTGCGAACGTCAGCCTTTGACCAAGGGCCACAGGTGTTTCGGAATTCACTTCGACCATCACTTTGGCCGCACCGCATTGGCACAGGAGAACCGATTGCGCTCCAACGTATTCTGACACCATGACGTCCAGTTGCAGTGCGCTCTCTGTGTCGACATTCTCGTCAAAAACCAGGTCTGAAGGACGCACCCCAAGCGTGATTGCCTTGCTGGGATGCTATTTAGCGCATTCGGCAATCTCCCCGTGCAACCGAAGCGAAAACCCATCCCCCCGCACCAAAACACCGCGGTCGTCTTCAGCAATTTCACCATCGAGAAAATTCATTGGTGGCATGCCCAAAAACCCGGCAACAAATTTGTTTACGGGACGTTTGAACAATTCCTCAGGCGTGCCTTGCTGTTGAATGTACCCCCCATGCATCACCACAATGCGATCCGCCAATGTCATGGCTTCGATTTGATCATGGGTTACATAGATCATGTTTTTTTGAACACGCTGGCTCATCAAGGCCAACTCCGCGCGCATTTGACCACGCAGTTTTGCATCCAGATTTGAGAGCGGCTCATCGAACAGAAAGATACCGGAATCACGAGTCAGAGCCCGCCCCATCGCCACCCGTTGCCGCTGCCCACCAGACAACTCGCCAGGCTTGCGGTGCAGATAATCTGACAGTCCTAAGGTTGAAGAAACCTCGCGCACCCTTTTATCAATTTCTGCCTGTGGGAGTTTCCGAAGACGCAGCGCAAAGGACATATTTTTTGCCACGTTCATATGAGGGTATAAGGCATAATCCTGAAAGACCATCGCCAAGTCGCGGTTTTTTGGTTCAAGCTTGCTAACCGGCTTTCCATCAACGTAAATCTCGCCTTCGCTCACATCTTCGAGGCCTGCGATCATCCTCAACGTCGTGGACTTCCCACACCCGGAGGGGCCGACTAAAACCGTGAATTCATTTTCGACCATTTCGAGATCAATGCCATGCAGCACCTTAACCTCACCGTACCGTTTGGTCAGATTTTCAAGCTGGATTGCTGGCATAGCCGTACCACCACACATAATTGTTACCGGTAATACTAACGAATGTTACCGGTAACACTGGTAGTTTGTGCAACATGCCACAGAAAGGAAAATACCATAAAGTTAGAGAGGCTTAGTACTGCCGCGAAAAGTCAATTGAACTTCAACATTGATTTGGCTGTGAGCTTGAGGCGGCGAATCCTTCTGCGCAAGCAATTGAGCAATCATCCGTCCGGTTTCTGTTCCGATGGCCGTTGGGTCGACGGTGACAGTTGTTATCGTTGGCGTCGCAAAGCGCGACACTTCAAAGTTTCCGAAACCCACCACACCAATGTCATTCGGTACAGATCGTCCCGCTTCTTTTAACGCGGACAAGACGCCAAATGCAGCGACATCTGATACGCAGAAAATACAATCAACATCTGGGTATTGAACCAGCATTTTAGGAACAGCTGCTGACCCGTCCTCGATGGAAAGTGGCGGCTTCCCGATCCTTAATAACCGATGTGCAGACAGCCCAGCCGCCTCCATCGCTTGAATGAAACCTTTGCGTCGCGCGGCACCACGTGTCCAGTCATCCTCAGCTTCTCCCAAAAAACCAATGTTGCGATATCCTCGCGCAATCAAGGCTCTGGTCATCTCAGCGGCAGCTGCCAAATTCGAAAACCCGACAGTATGTGCAATTGGGTCTTCTGGGCGTTCCCATAGTTCGATGACAGGCACATGTGCCTCTGCCAGCAACTGAACCGTGCGATCGGTATGCCCATCGTAAGACAAGACAATGGCTTCAGGCCGCCGGCGTCACATCGCCTCAACCAATTGCTCCTCACGCTCGGCGGAATAATCTGTGTGCCCCAGCAGTATCTGCTGCCCGATCTGCTCTAACGCGCGCGTAAGAGCTTGGACTGTTTCCGCAAAATGAAGGTTATTGAGGGAAGGCACCAAAACGGCCACGAAACCGGAACGTTTTGTTGTCAGACTGCCTGCCATTTGATCAGGGACGTAGTTCATGTCGCGGACCACTTGCAAGATACGCTCGCGTGTGGCTTTTGAGACAGGGCTGTCTTTTTTTAACGCGCGCGACACGGTCATACGAGACACGCCTGCAACACGCGCAACATCCCGCATTGTTATTGCGGAATTGCCATTGTCAGATTGCGACACCTTGATCCCCTGTTGCGTGTTACCGCTCGCCACTTGGGTCAAGGTGTCTTCGAGATCAAGCAGTTAGCGACTTAGGGCGCCAACACCAGAAAAACGGAAGGCTTCCTGTTCAAGTGCATTCAGTTCGTCTGCGCTCATTTCATCATGCGCCACCGTAATACGCCCTAAAAACACCAACGGCAGTTCTTCTGCCCGGCCTTCAAGGTCTGCTTTGATGGCCTCCGCCGTCGCCGCACCAACGTCATCTCCCATGCGCATCGGTGTGGCGTCGAGTTCGCCGCGCCGGATGGCTTCCAGCTCTAATCCGGTACCACCCCAGCCTGTGGAAAAAATTTCTTTCTCTTTACCCAACGCCAATTGCGCCTCAACCGAGCCCATCGCCATCGCCGTATTGGCGTTATGGATGATTTTCGCCTCTGGGTATGACTGCATTATCAACGACGTACCTTCAAAACCGCCTTCGGTCTGGTACTCGCCATAGTGCTCATAAACGGTATTCCAGTTGCCTTTTTCTTCGACGCAAGCTTTGAAATCACCTGAGCGTTGGTTATCCGTGATCCCCGGAATACCGCGGTTCATCGCCATAGTGATATCATTTCCAAGACGACCCAACATATAATCGCACATGGTCAACGCACCAGCCGCAGAGGAAAAATCGAACCATGCGTTAGGTTGATTTTCTAGGTACTTCAAAGGCGTGTGGAATGCCCAAACATAGGTTGAAAACCCATCGTTTCCTGCCAATTTGTCAATGTTATCACCCTGAATGGCCAATTCGGAAGGACCAAAGATTACGTAATCATATAGATCTGCATCCTGATCGACCTGGCTGGCATAGGTAGCTTGCAGGGAGTGTTCGACCTGGCGGGACGCAAATTCAGTGGTTTCAAACGGAATGCCCAACTGCTCCAAACGTTTGGTCATGGCCAGATAGTTACGCGCCCAAAAATCAGACGTATCCGCGGATGGATAGATCAGTGCAATCTGCACAGGGTTATCGAGCGATCCAGAGAAAGGGATAGCCTCGCCTCCCACGACGGCCTGCAAATCTTCCAGTTTGCCTTCGGCATTCACTTCGCCGGGGACCCAGTGTTCGCGTTCGGCGATACCGGGCAGTTCCTTCAGGGGCAGCTGGCTTTCGGCCATCACAGCCCCTGTCATTGCAAAGCTTGTCACCAAAGCAGTTGTCAGAAATCGTTTCATGTGGTTCCTCCCATTACATGAATACGGAGTTTGCGATCTTTACTGGGGCATTGCCCCAGATCGATCCTCCGCGTGAATTGGCCAGTTACCCGCTTGGGTTTGGGTTTCCGGCGAACAATGCGCCAACCGCAAACAATGCGATCAGAACACCGATGAGTACTGCGCAAAACCGCAGCATTTTCTTGCCCTCGGGTGTTGAAAGGCCAGCCAGCATTCCGCTTGCACCATCCCGGTCTTTCTTTTGCATCCATGTGTACAGCGCCAAAGAACTGATGATCACGACACCTGAGGCGACGGATTGCCAGAAAAATTCAATCCGTAAAGTTACCAGCGCGTTGATCATCATTGACAGCAGCAGCACCCCTGCAAATGAGCCAACAATGGCAGCTCGCCCGCCAAACAATGAGGTTCCTCCAACCACTACAGCGGCGATCACGTGAAGATTGAAATAAGGGGCTGATGTGGCCTGAATGGCGTTCAATTTCCCCGTGAGCATCACGCCAGCCAAAGCTGCGCAGGCACCACAAAGCACATATGCGTAGACTTTGTGGCGGTTCACCGAAATGCCGGTCAGCTCTGCCGCTTCGGGGTTTGAGCCGATGGCAATTGTATAGCGACCAAAGTAGCTGCGTGTGAGCAGTAAATAGCCCGCAATCATTGTCGCAATCCCTATCAAAACTGGAATTGGCACAAACCCCGGAATTTGGCCACGTCCGATGTCTGTCAGAAAATCGGGGAAGCGAGCCAAGACAAGCCCTTTGGCGAGCACGAGTGCGAACCCACGGTACACCAAATCCATCGCCAAAGTGCCGATCAAATCTGGCACATTAAAACGGGTAATGATCAACCCATTGATCAGCCCCATAACAGCGCCCAAAGCAATCGCAATCGGCACCGCAACATAGACGGAAAAGCCATATTGCTTGATCAAAAAGGCCATGATGATCCCGGACAAGGCCGCGATGGACCCAATCGACAGATCAATCCCACGCTGTGTAATCACAAATGTCATCGCCATGGCCATCGGCATGTATAACGCAGCGTCCAGAAGAATGAGGTTCAGGTTGGTTACACGGAAATACCGGGCGGGTTCCACAATCCCCATGAACACCAGAATGGCCAAGATCATGACCATCGGTCCGATAATGGCGATGTAAGGTTCCAGCCGTTCTGTCATAGTGCGATTGGGGGTTTCTGTCATAGACATCAGGCGGCCTCCTCTGCACCGACGATCATGCCGAGCACTTCTTGTGTGTTGCTGTCCGATGTTTTGACGACACCGACACATTGGCCACGACGTTGCACATGGACGCGGTCTGCGACTTGGAAAACGTCATCAAGCGAATGGCTGATCAAGATGACCGCCAGCCCTTGGGCCTTTACGGTTTCAATCAGCTTTAAGGTGCGCGCTGTTTCTTGCGGGCCCAAAGCCGCAGTGGGTTCATCCATAACCAAAACCTGCAAACCTTCGTGATAAACCGCTCGGGCAATCGCCACGGCCTGACGTTGGCCGCCGGACAGGCTTTCGGTTGGTGCATCCAGCGATTTGAGCTTTACGCCCAAACGTTCCATCAACACGCGTTCGGTTTCTTCTCGCATGCGTTTGTTGTCCAAGAGTTCAATGCCAAGCACCGTGCGGGTCAACTCATTGCCCAAAAACATATTGGCCGCCGGGTCCAGATGATCTGCCAAGGCTAAGGTCTGATAGACAGCATCAATGCCCTGCACGATCGCTTCGGCATGATTTGAAAAGGCAACCGATTGACCTTTGAGAAATATCTCGCCAGCCGAGGGTTGATAAACGCCTGTCAAAATTTTGATCAGGGTCGATTTTCCGGCACCGTTGTCGCCAACAATTGCCAGAACCTCTCCGGCATAGGCGTCAAGATTAACATCCGACAGCGCCGTCACGCCGCCAAAACGTTTAGTGATTCCACGCATTTGAACAAGTGGATTGGTCATTATTGTACTCCACGTACAGACAGAGGTGCCGTCTAAGGACGAGCTGCATTTCTGTGGTTTTCCGCCAATTTTTCCGAGAAACCCCGACGCATATGCGCCGAGGTATCCGAGAGGACGACTATTTGCCCCAAATCGCGGTGTAGGAGGCGCGGTAAGGGGAATCGGGATCAAATTGATTACTATCGCCTAATTTTGCCAAACCATCCTGGGTCACCAATGCTGGGGAAGTGACGTAACCGGAACAGGCTTCACCTTGCACAGCGCGGTTCAGCTCATCAATCAACTGCCATCCTTGCAGGTTCAGCGGCTCGGCCACGGTAATTGCCTGATACTGCGCGCTGCGAATACGTTGGAATGCGGCCTCGGATCCATCACCAGCCGATCCGGCCAAAGGAGCCCCTTCGCCAGAAATACCGGCAGAGGCGAGCGCGGGACCCATAAAGTCAAAATACAGATCATTGATCGCCAACGCATGTGTCCAGCTAGCGCCATATTTTTGCAAAAGACTGGTTGTCAGCGGGCCCATTCGGCTCGATGTATCCGCAATCGGCGTGTCGACATATTCCAACACCGTCCCGCCCATGGCTTCAACGGTTTCTTTGATGCGGTCCGCTTTGTCGATGGCGATTTGATAGGTGCTGTCGGTAAAGATTACGACGCCTGCATCTTCGCCACCATCCTTGATGGCCCATTCAGCCGCCACTTCGGACACTTGCATTGCGTCTGTTGAGACATTGGCAAAAATTCCGCCCGGCGCGTCACAGCCGATTTTTGGCCCTGAGTGCCAAGCAACCATCGGAATACTGGCAGCAACGACCCCTTCAAGAGCGGCTTGCTGTTCGACAGCATCAAACCCGTTGATGATGATGCCGTCTGGTTTCAGGGCCATTGCCTGACCAATCGCCGCTGTACGACCTTGGATTGAGCCGCCTCCATCAAGCACACGCACATCCCAGCCGATGGCTGCGGCGGCTTCTTCGACGCCGGTTGTAACCCCTAAAATGCCACCGTTTTTCAGGTCACCCGCCAGCACCACAATTGATTTGCCTTCTGCAGCTGTTGGCCCGGACGTTGGCCCGTCAAATGGGGTTTCTGCCAATACCGGCAATCCCATCCCGATCAGCGTGCTCCCGACCAATACCGTGTTTAGAAACGTTCTCTTTTTCATGTTCTTTCCTCCCTTTAGTTGCTTATTTGTCGGCGCCTTTTCGGCGCTGCGCATACCCGGCGATACCAATCGCAATCAGCAAAGTGACCCCGTTAAAAAGCGGCTCCACCCAGAACGATCCGCCAAATTGTTGAATGCCAGAGATCCCGACGGCCAAGATGGCGACACCGATAATTGTCCCCCAAACATTGACCCGCCCCGGCTTAATTGTTGTCGACCCCAAGAACGCCCCCACCAAGGCTGGCAACAAGAATTCAAGCCCGACAGATGCCTGCCCAATCCTAAGTTTTGACGCAAGAATAACCCCTGCCAGAGCCGTAATCGTGCCGGAGCATAGAAACGCGCCGATCACATATTTACGTGTCGGGATGCCATTCAGCTGTGCAGCTTTTTGGTTTGCACCAATTGCATAAAGATACCGTCCAACCGGGGTGTATTCGAGCACAACCCACATCAGAATGGTGATCGTCAGTACGTAAAAACCAGTGATCGGCAAACCAAAAACAAATGTCCCGTTGATGGACAGAAACCCGTCGGGCAACACGCCCACCATTTGCCGACCACCCGTATGCCACAAGGCCAGCGCATAAAGGACGGTTCCAGTGCCCAGTGTCGCAATAAAGCTGTCGATTTTCGCAACCTCAACCAACAAGCCATTCAGAAACCCGGAAAACGCCCCGAGAAGCAAAACGATAGCGACCGTGACAGGCCACGGTAGCCCGTAGATCGTTTGCAAACTGATCGCCAAAATGTGCCACAGCACAATTCCATAGCCGACAGTCAAATCGATGCGCCCGGCCGCCATTGGGATCATCGCCCCCAAGGAAAGCAGCGCGATGATGGCTTTGTCAGACACAATAGCGCGCAGGTTCAACATCGTAGGAAAGGTATTGGGCAATAGGATCGAAAACAGGGCAATCAGAAAAACCGTTAAAATGACCAGGCCATAGACCGGTAAAAACCGCGCAACCCGTTTGCCAAAGGACAGCCCCTTCAAATCCGCTTTGGTAGGCTCCAACGCGCTCGATTCAAGCGATTGCATTTGCCGCGTCCTTTCTCTTTTCGATATTCCCCGCCGACGCCGACTGGATCAGGTTTTCCGTGCTCAGTCTTGTACCACTCAATTCATCCACGATGGCGCCCTGACTAAAGACAATTGCGCGATGACAGATTGTGGCGATTTCCTCAAAATCAGTGGATACCACGATAATACCAACGCCATCCGCCGAGGCCCGGTTGAGCAACGCATAGATTTCGGCCTTTGCCCCGACATCGACACCGGCGGTTGGATCTTCGCATAACAGCAGCTTTCGTTTGGTCGCCAACCAGCGTCCGATGACCACCTTTTGCTGGTTCCCGCCCGACAGCGCTTCAATGGCTAAACTGGGATCATTTGGGGAGAGCCCTAATTCAGCGCCAATAACACTCGCCTGCTCGGCTTCGACTTTTGGCGACAGAATGTTCAAAAGACTGCGACCAATGCCACCCGGATTCAAAAAAGTATTTTCGCGGATGCTGAGGTTTAACGCGACGGATTCTTCAATCCGGTCCTTTGCGACAAGACCGACCCCTGCTTCGAGCGCCTTTTGAGGGGTCGCCAGATCTGGCTTTTCACCGCGAAGTTCGACCGTTCCTTGGAATTTTTCGAGCCCAAAAAGAGCCCTGCTGATGTCCTCATGTCCAGCCCCACGCAGCCCAACCAGTCCGACAATTTCAGAGTCCAGCAACTGGAAATTCAGTGGGCCCACTTCGGCAACTTGAAAATCCTTCAGCGCAAGGATCGTGTCCCCCGGTACCGCAGCGTTTTTTACCGTCTCGCGGGTTTTTCGGCCAACGATCTTTTGGACCAATTCTTCCGGTGTCGTATGAGCGATGTCTCGAATACCGACCATCGCACCATCACGCAACACCGCCACCCGATCCGCCACCTGAAAAATCTCGTCCAATCGATGGCTGACATAAATCATCCCCACCCCTTGGTCTTTGAGGGGGCGCAAAGCGGAAAAAAGCCGTTCCACTTCATCAGCTGGCAAAGAGGCTGTAGGTTCGTCCAAAACCAGAAATTCACTATCAACAGCCAGTGCCCGAGCAATGGCAACCAACGATTTTTCCGTGCGCGATAGGTCTTCGACCCGCGTTGTTGGATCAAAATCGCAATCTACCTTTTTCAACGCCATCGCAGCAAAAGACTCGACCTCCTGCCAACGGATCAGACCACCCTTTCGGGCAAATCCAAGTGCCAATGCTATATTCTCAGCAACGGTCATCCATTCGATCAAACCGAGATCCTGATGGATAAAAGCGACCTTTTGGCGCTCGCCAAACCCGGCCGACCGATGCTGATAGGGTTCACCATCGATGAGCACACGGCCCCCGTCAGGTTGATGGATACCGCCAAGCACCTTGATCAAGGTCGACTTACCAGCGCCATTTTCCCCCAAAAGTGCCACAACTTCGCCGCGCGCCACCGACAGGGAGACGTCTTTTAACGCGTAGGTGCCGCCGAAATGCTTTTCGATGCCATCAAAGAACAGCCCCGATTGCAGGTTCTGCATTGAATTCCCTCCCTGGGCACGGGTCTCTCCCTCCATTGAGTTACCCGTAACGTTAAGGTATTGTCAGTCCAAGTGAACGTAACTGTCAAGCCATTAGTTACCGGTAACGTAAGTGAGCGTGAATGTCGGATAAAATAAATAAAAACAATAAGGTAAGCCTATCTCAAGTGGCCAGTGCGGCCGGTGTGTCAAAAATGACCGCAAGCCGCGTGCTGCGCGGCGAAGGTGGGTATTCAGAAAAGACCCGTGCGCTGGTCATGCAAAAAGTCGACTTATTGGGCTATCTGCCGAATCGTCTGGCCACTGTTTTTGCCGGAGACCAAAGCTCCACCTTCGTTGGTGTCTCCATACCAGACTTAGGAAATGAAGTGTTTTCCCAAGTATTGGACGGCATTGACCGCAAACTTGGATCTTTTGGCCACCAAACTGTTCTTGGCCTGACACAGCATACCGAAAAGGAAGAAGAAGACTGGATTCGCACTGTTTTGACCTGGCAACCTGCGGGTTTGATTCTGACGGGCAGATTTCACGCGCCCCGCGCGATGGATATGCTTCGTAACTCCGGCATTCCGATCGTTGAAATATGGGACCTCAATTCCAGCCCACTTGACATGAGTGTCGGTATAAATCACTTCGATGCCGGTTTTGATATGGGTCGATACCTTGCCCGTTGCGGATACCGAAATATCGGCTACGTAGGCACCTCCCATGACACTGCCAATGCCGCAACCACGCGAATTACCGGGTTTACCAAGGCCGTCCACGCCGGTGGTGGAAAGGTTACCAAGCAACTTTGTCTTCACGATACGGCAACATATTATCCAGGCTATTATGGGACTGAACAACTTTTGGCCTCCACTCCGGACATTGATTGTATTTTTTATCAAAATGACTCGATGGCCTTTGGCGGGATGCAATATTGCGCTGCAAAAGGTTTGCATGTCCCAAGCGATATTGGCATCGCCGGGTGGGGCGATTTACCTGTGGCAGCGGTTTTACCCAAACGGCTCACTTCTATGCATGTCTCGCACCTTAAGCTTGGGCAAGCTGCAGCAGAAATGATGATGTCTCGACTGTCAGGCGAACCTGTTGAACCTGTTCGTGATATCGGGTTCAAGCTAATCCCCGGCAGTACAGTACGCAACCCTGACCTATTCTAGCTGGTCTCGCCCAGCACAAGCTGAGAGCCAACGTCGATGTGCCGGGGTTGGGTGTTGCCATCGATGACATCCAAGAGGACCTCGGCTATTTTACGGCCGATCTCATTGGCGTGGACATCGACTGTTGTGATCTGCGGGTTAGAGACCATCGCGACATCAAAGTTGCCAAACCCGGTAACCGCAATATCCTCGGGCACGTTGACACTCATTCGTTTGCATTCGCTGAGCACCCCAAAAGCAACAGGATCAGAGACGCAAATCAAAGCATCAAACTCTGCAATGTTTTTGCCAAGCCGTTTGATCGCGTCAACGCCCTGACGCATGGAAACTGGCGCTTGTCCGGCATCGACGATTGCCACGTCGGGCAAGCCCAGCCGTTGCGCCGCAGCGACCACCCCGTCACGCCGCGCTGTCCCACGCATATCACGTCCAGCTGCGGCCCCGATAAATGCAATCCGGCGACGCCCTTGATCATGCAGATGTTGAACAACATCAGTCATTGCGTTCTCATTCGAAAATCCTACAACCGATCCCAAAGGATCGGGCGGTAAGTCCCAGGTTTCAATCACCGGGACATGCGCATTTTCTAAAAGACTACGCGTTTCCGGCAGATGGTATCCGCCCGTTACGATCAAAGCTTCTGGCTTGCGGGCCAACAATTGCCGAACCAATTCATTTTCTTTTTCGACTTGGTAATTTGTGCTGCCCAACAACAGCTGAATCCCGCTGGCTTCCAAGCCCGTTGAAAGCCCACGAAAGGTCTCTGCAAAATTTGCGTTGTTTATTGACGGCAGCGTGACCGCAACAAATCCGCTTTTTTGCGTACGAAACGCCTGCGCTGTGCTGTCATAGACATAGCCTAAATCCGCAGCCGTTTTAGAAATCAACGCGCGTGTTTTGACACTAACGGTTTCGTCTCCGCGAAGCGCGCGGCTCACCGTCATGGGCGATCTGCCGACCGCCCGCGCAACATCCCGCATTGTCACCCTAGCGCGCATCGGATATCAGGCTTTATAGTCGTTTAGTTGCGTGACATGGTGATGGATACGCCCGTCGAAATATTCAGCGACAATGTCCCCGGTAACCTCTTTGGACTGGAACCGCACTGGTGTTTCCAACGCTGCCTCCATAACCACAGTATCCGGGTAGGTTATGGCGAGGATCAACGGAAATTCTGGTGCGCCTTCGTCTCGGTCATCACTAAACATTACGCGCACATCAAGTTTGCCCGGAAATTGGGTCCACAACGGCACAAGCCGTTCCTGTACCGCCGCGCGAAACGCCGCAACTTTACCTTCTTTAACGGTCCCCTCGAACAAGGCAAATCGTGTAATCATGTTTCAAACTCCTGCTTTGCACCGTTGAAAAATTCCATCACGGCAGCCTGATCTTCGCCCCCTAAACCAGCCGCTGTAAGCATCCGGTGGATTTCACCGCACAATGCGGTCATGGGCATCGATGTTCCGGTCTGACGCGCCAGATCATTCACCGCGTTCAGATCCTTGACCATGTTATCGATCCGCCCAGTGCGCCGATAATCTTTTTCAACAAACCTTGGCAGATACTCCTGTAACAGAGCTGAATCTGCACGCCCGCCTTTTAACGCTTGGGGGATTTTTGCAGCATCCACCCCAGCGTCTAGCGCCAATTGTGTGGCCTCGGCGACGGCTAAAAACCCCAACCCGCATAAAACCTGATTGATCAGTTTCGTGGTTTGTCCTGCTCCTGACGGGCCCATATGGGTGTAGTTGCTTGCGACATGACGCAATGCGATATGCGCGCGCGCCACATCCGCGGCCTCTCCACCAGCCATCAGGGTTAACTCTCCGATCAACGCTTTCGGCGCCCCGCCAGACAGAGGGCTATCGACCCAAGCCAGACCTTTTTCCACCGCCATTTCCGAAAATCTACGCGTCGCGTCAGGCTCGATCGAAGACATGTCAATGATCACTGTGCCCTTGGCGGCACCTTCACAAATGCCATCTGGGCCAAATGCGGCGCGCTCAACGATCTGCGACGCATTCAGGCTGGTGATGACAAAATCTACGTCTTTGCAGGCCTGCGCCGCCGACCCGGCACCTACCGCGCCCAAAGCAACAAGATGAGCAACTTTTTCCGCGTCTAAATCAAAAACATTCAGGTGGTTACCCGTTTCAAGAAGCCGCGTACCAATGGCACAGCCCATAGCTCCCGCCCCGATGAGGGCAATCCGTTCACTCATATCTTTGTCTCCCGAACACAGGTCTCAGTGCATCAACGCATTGGATCACAGGGACGCCGTAATACCGCCATCAACGTATAACGTGTGCCCATTGACGAAACTGGACGCCTTGGATGACAGGAATACGCAAGCACCGACCAATTCTTCGACGTTCCCCCACCGTCCCGCAGGCGTTCGTTTCTCAAGCCACGCAGAGAAATCCGCGTCCGCCACCAAAGCCGCATTTAAAGGTGTATCAAAATATCCCGGCGCAATCGCATTACATTGCAATCCATATTTTGCCCAATCTGTCGCCATTCCCTTGGTGAGGTTGCCAACCGCGCCCTTTGTTGCCGTGTAAGGCGCAATCCCAGGGCGTGCCAAGGCCGTTTGAACGCTGGCGATATTGATGATCTTGCCCGCGCCGCGTCCAATCATATGACGCGCAACGGCCTGTCCAACATGGAAAACGCTCGCAACATTTGTTTGTAGCAATTTTTCAAATGCATCGGCGGGAAAATCCTGCAACTCGGTCCGATGTTGCATGCCTGCGTTGTTGACCAGAATATCAATTGGCCCGTTTTGCGCCTCGAACCCATCTACCGCCGCGCGAACGGCTTCGTGATCTGTTGCGTCAAAGGCTAGAACATCGACATCGCCTCCCAACTGGGCCGCTGCGGACGCCAACTTTTCCGCGTTGCGCCCATTGAGCACAACAGAAGCACCCGCTTGAATAAGGCCCTTGGCCAACGCAAATCCAATGCCTTGTGATGACCCGGTGATAAGCGCACGTTTCCCGGCCAAAGAGAATAAATCTGACATCGCATTTCCTTTGCAAATCACGCCGTGAGGTTCGCAGCATCACAGCTTGTTACCGATAACATGTTACCGATACCAAAAATTGTCAAGTCGCGAATCCAATCGTCTGTCCCCCGTCACGCCATCACGCGCGCGGCGTTATTCGGCCAGATGGCAGGCAACGCGTTTTCCACCCAGCCGACGCATTTCAGGACGTTCGATTTTGCATTGATCGCGCGCAATCGCGCATCTGGGATGGAATGCACAGCCTGATGGCGGGTTGATTGGGTCCGGAATTTCGCCTTCAGGTGGCGCAACTTCGCGGCCAAAACCATCCATCTGCGGCGCTGCTTCTAATAGCATTCGGGTGTAGGGGTGCGCCGGGTTGTCGAATAAGTCATCCGGTGTGGTCTCTTCGACAAGTCGACCCAGATAAAGCACACCAATGCGGTCGGCCATGTGGCGAACAACGGTCAAATCATGGCTGATCAATACATAGGTCAGCCCAAAATTATCCTTTAGATCGCTCATCAAATTCAAAACTTGCGCCTGAACCGAAACATCCAGCGCTGACGTCGGTTCGTCGCAAACAATCAGGCGCGGCTCCGAGGCCAATGCGCGCGCAATACAGATACGTTGGCGTTGCCCACCGGAAAACTCATGTGGGAACTTTCCCGCATCCATTACTGACAGACCAACTTTCTCTAACAGTCTTTCGGCCAATCCATCGGTGTTTCCGCCCCGCGCAGCGACCGGTTCAACGATGATATCGCGCACCCGCCAGCGCGGATTAAGTGAGGCAAAAGGATCTTGAAAAATCATTTGAATGTCGGATCGAATTGCATCGACCTTCGCATCGTCGGGTTCGTTAGCAAGATCAACACCATCAATCTCTACGGTGCCTTCTGTCGGTTTCAACAACCCTACAAGCATCCGCCCGATGGTTGATTTACCAGATCCGCTCTCTCCGACCAACGCATAGGTACTGCGGACCTCGACCTCGAAATCCACGTCGGATACCGCCGTGAGAAAGGCCTTTGAGCGCCCCTCCAAGACCCGATTCAGCCATGGTTTGGAAACGTCAAAAAGACGTGTGAGGTTTTTGATCTGAACGAGTTTCATGACACAGCCTTTTCAGCCATCAAAGGATGCCAACATGCTGCGGTATCTTGATCAACGACAGGCACCGGAGACGCCCGGCAACGATCACTGGCGTATTGGCAGCGTGGGTTAAACGCGCAGCCTTCGGGGACAGAATCCAACCGGGGCATCGCGCCCGGGATCTGATGAAGACGGCTTTTACCGGCTGAAGCCAATGGTGTCGATGCCATCAAGCCATGCGTATAGGGATGTTGCGGATGGCTCAGCACATGACGCACAGGCCCTAGTTCTGCAAGACGGCCCGCATACATGACGGCGACGCGATCTGTAGCTTCTGCGATGACACCCATGTCGTGTGTGATGAGCATGACAGCAGTGCCGCGTTCTCTGCAGAGACGTTTCAATAGCGCAATGATCTGCGCTTGAACCGATACATCCAACGCCGTTGTCGGCTCATCCGCAATAATTAGCGAGGGTTCGGCACAGAGCGCCAAGGCGATCACTACACGTTGACGCATCCCACCGGAAAACTCATGTGGATAACTGTTTACCCTTTCGCGCGCACCAGGAATACCAACTTCTTCCAGGGCGGCAACGGCGCGTTCTTGGGCCTCTGACTGAGGGATTGGCAAATGCGATTGCATCGTTTCAACAAGTTGATCTCCGATCCGCAGGAGCGGGTTGAGCGACGTCAGCGGATCTTGGAACACCATCCCGATCTCCTTGCCGCGCAGGCGTCGCATCTTTTCGCCGCGCAACTGATCTATCCGAGTGCCATTCAACCAGATTTCACCAGAGGCAATATGAGCAGGTGGATTCAACAGGCCAATGACTGCGTTACCAGCCATAGATTTACCTGCCCCACTCTCTCCAACAACCCCGAGGATTTCGCCTTCTGAGATATCATAGCTGACGCCGTCAACGGGTTTCACCACACCATGCCGGGTCGGAATTTCGACCGATAAGTTACGCAGAGACAGGACCGTTTTTGGCATCAACGCAACCTCGGATTTAATGCGTCGCGCAGCCAGTCGCCCAACAGATTGACACTTAAGGCCAACACTAAAAGTGTGACTGCCGGGAACAACAGGATCCACCATTCACCTGAGAACAAGAACCCCTGACCGATCCGTATCAGCGTGCCAAGAGAGGGTTGTGTAGGCGGTGCCCCTACCCCCAAAAAGCTGAGCGTTGCTTCTGCAATAATGGCCAAAGCAAGAGAAATTGTCGCAATCACCAGAACTGGGGACAGGACGTTTGGCAAAATGTGACGCAGCATTATTGCGCCCGGTTTGCGGCCGATCAAACGTGCCGCCTGCACATATTCCTTGTTTTTTTCCACCAGAGTAGCACCGCGAACAACCCGAGCGAATTGCACCCAATCACTGAGCCCGATGGCCAGAATGAGAACCCAGATGGCCATCTGATCGCGGTATTCGACAGGCGTAACGCCTTTTGCAATCCCAAAGATCAACATCGCAACAAGGATGGACGGAAAGGTCAGTTGAACGTCGGCAATGCGCATAATGATCGTTTCTGTCCACCCGCCGACATAGCCGGAAATTAGCCCCAAGGCGATGCCAAGAACCATCGCGAAGGCAACCGCAGAAACCCCAACAAACAAAGAAACGCGCATGCCATACAATATAGTGGAAAAGACATCGCGACCTTGATCATCCGTTCCCAATAGAAATGTCTCACCCGTGAAGGCATTAGGTGTTGAAGGGGCTGTAAACCCATTCATCAAATTCAAGGACGCGGGATCAAATGGGTTCGTCGTCGCGATCCAAGGTGCAAACATAGAGCATAAGACAAGAATCAAAACCACGAGCGTAGACACAACGGCAACAGGTGATCGCCGGAAAGAATAGAAAACGTCGCTTTCTAAGGCCACGCGCAGACGGGATTTAGACTGCGGTTGAAGCGGTACATCTGACATCAGTGGCCTCCCGAACGATCCGCACGCAGGCGCGGATCAATAAAGAAATAGAGTATATCGACCAGTAGATTGATGCCGACGAACATTACAGAAATCAGCATCAAATAGGCGGCCATCACCGGGATGTCGACAAATTGGATCGCGTTAATAAACAACAGCCCAACCCCCGGCCACTGAAAGACCGTTTCTGTGATAATGGCAAAGGCAATAATCGCCCCAAGCTGCAAGCCAATGACCGTGATGACCGGCACCATGGTATTTTTCAGCGCGTGCCTAAAATTCACGGCGCGATCTTTGAGACCCCGTGCACGCGCAAACCGGATGTAGTCCTGTCTGAGCACTTCCAACATTTCGGACCGCACCAGACGCATGATCAACGTCATTTGGTACAGGCCCAATGTAATGGACGGTAAAACCAGAGCTTGCAGGCCGCTTTCTGTGAGGAAACCAGTTCTCCACCCCCCCACTTCGACAACCTCACCACGGCCAAAACTCGGCAGCCATCCCAATTCAACCGAGAACACATAGATCAATAAAATCCCGATCAAAAAGGTGGGCAAGGAGACCCCAATCAGCGAAGCAGACATGATCACATTCGCCATGACCCCATTTCGACGGATCGCAGTAAACACGCCCAAGGCAATGCCAAAAAGGATCGCCAATATCCCGGACACGGCCGCCAGTTCCAACGTTGCCGGCGCCCGTTCCATCAGTATTTCTGCAACGGGGCGCCCCTGCCTGTAGCTGACGCCAAAGTTGCCTTGAATAGCCTCTTGAAGGAATTTGAAGTATTGAACCGGAAAGGGCTGATCCAACCCTAGTTGTGCGCGCAGCCGGTCAATATCTTCGGCTGTGCGTTCTTGACCCAACATATTATCGATGGGGTCGCCGACAAAATTGAACATCGAAAACGCAACCAGTCCCACAACCAGCAGGACGAGAATGGATTGGCCGACACGTCGGATGATAAAAGCAAGCATCGCGCCCCCGAAAAGGATGGTGGCATAGGGCCGCGAGGCCCCAGCCCGTGTTTAGTTGACAGTAACCCAGCGCAGGATAAAGAAGTTGTCCGGACGTTGGGTAAGCTCGATATTGCTGCGAACCCCCCAGACCAAGGGCTGAACATACATCGGAACGTAGGCTGTTTCGTCCTGCAAAATCTGGGTCACTTCATCCAGCATTGCCTGTCGTTTGCTCTGATCGATTTCTGACTGGATCAACGGCAACAACGTGTCAACGCGCGCGTTTGAAAACCCGCCGAAATTCCAGCTACCGAGCTTCTTTTCCTCGTTCGGTGTGGACGCTAGAAAACGGATAGGGTGTTCGGCGTCCATCGTGCCTGGTGACCAACCAAGTAGGTACATGTCATAATTATCGGCCCGCAATTCTGGCCAGTAATTCTGAACCGGCATCGCATCTAACGTCGCGCGCATACCGACCTGTGCGAGCATACCCGTGATGGCCTGACAGACAGATTCATCATTCAGATAGCGATCGTTGGGGCATTTCAAACCAAAGGAAAACCCATCTGGGTATCCAGCCTCAGCCAACAACGCCTTGGCCTTGTCTTGGTCAAAAGCAGGACGATCTGCATGGGCTGTAGAATAACCACTCATCGCCGGGGTGACCAGTTGGCTCACACCTTCCGCATTGCCACGCATGATCGTTTGCAGAATGGCAGGTACATTTACCGCATGTCCAACCGCTTGCCGCACGCGCGGGTCGGCAAAGGGATTGGCCTCGCTCGTTTCGGCGGAATATTTCAGCGCATCAGCCTCATGTGGAAAACCCAACATGATGACACGTGCTTCGATCCCCTGAATGACGTCCACATCCGGGTTCTCATTCAAACGTGCGACGTCTTGGATCGGTACGGGATTGATGAAATCCACATCCCCTGACAACAAAGCCGCCAACGCCGTCGCCGGGTTCTGGATCGGTGTCAATTCGGCACGGGTCACATTATGATCCGCCGTATCCCACCACCCCTCAAAGGGTTCCAAAACGGTGCGCAGCCCCGGTTCGCGCCCAGTGACACGGAATGCACCCGTTCCATTGGTGTTCAATGTCGCAAAATTACCGTTTTCCTTGTCAGGTAAATTGGCGTTGTGTGTTTCAGCCCAACCACTGTCCATGATCATCCAATTGGCAATAGAACTTGGGAAAATCGGATTCGGCGAGATGGTCATGATATCGACCGTGTAGTCGTCAACAACGACAACCTCAGACACTGGTGCAAACCAGCTTCTGGTGTCCGAAGCTTCATTTGACGCGCGTTGATAGGAAAACAAAACATCTTCCGCAGTAAACGCGCTGCCATCGTGGAAACTCACGCCTTCGCGCAGCGTGAACCGCCAACCTTCGCCGGTTCCGATCGGCTCCCACGCGGTGGCAAGAGCGGGCTCTACGCTCATATCTTTACCCCGGCGCACCAGACCTTCGTATACGTTGTTCAAAAACCCCAAAACCGGTGCAGAATTGACGGCATGCGGGTCCATTGTCTGCGGATCGGTTGTCTCGCTCCATGTAAAGTCAGCCGCTTGTACAGCTGGCGCCAAAGCAGTCAAAAGCACCGCGGCTTGAATAGATCGTTGCATATCTTCCCCTTCTAGGTCTGTGACGAAACTGCTGTCCCTTCGGGCAAACGGCAGCAATGGACCCCGAGCACACCTCGATGGCCAAGCGTTGGGCGCGCTATTTTGCGCGCCCGGTTCTTAGTTCATTGTAAAGTATTTGACCTTTGGTTGATCATCGGGATCAACTTCAATGCCGAGGGCATCGGTCATTCCCCAATTTAAAACTTGGTGATGAATTGGAATGTATACGGCTTCATCTTGCACAACGCGCCAGATTTCAGCGATATCCGCATTGCGCGATTCCAGATCTGTGTTGGAAGCCAGTGAAATAATCTTGGCGTCCAAATCATCATCCCCAAACCCGGTACCATTCCATGTCCCTATGTCCGACTCGCGGCCGTGGACAAGGAAATTGAAGATATATTCAGAGTCATATGTCGGCACGCCCCAACCCAGCATGTAGAAATCCGTCTGCCCATCCGTGATCAGCGGAAAATGCTGCGCTTTTGGCTTAGCGTCGAGATTCACTTTCACCCCTATTTGACCCAACATACCCACGGCCGCCTGGCAGATCGCCTCGTCATTGACATAGCGATCATTCGGGCAATCCAGTCGGAGCGAGAAACCATCTCCATAACCAGCTTCGCTCATCAGCCCCTTGGCCGTATCAATGTCCGTAGACGTTTCTCCATCCATCTCGGATGTCCACCCGTTGACAAACGGAGGCGCGATCATTCCCGCAGGCTGTGATTGGCCACGCATGACCACCTGCCGGATTGCATCACGGTTGATCGCCATCGACATCGCCTTGCGCACACGGACATCCGCCAGCGGATTTTTACCATCGATGTTGTCGGCGGCGATATCATCCGCGCCTTGGTTCATCCCAAAAAAGATCACTCGGTTTTGCGGTGCCTGCTTCACAACAAGCCCATCTGCGCCATTCACGCGATCAAGATCTTGAACAGGCATATCCTGCAGAAAATCAATCTCACCGGAGAGCATCGCCGCAACCCGTGTCGCCGCGTTTTGGATCGGGGTGTAAACAATTTCGCTGACGTCCAGCGGGAATTGATCGACCCCCCAATAATTATCGTTGCGCACCATGACTGTTTTCACATCCGGTTCACGACTTTGCAGAACGTAGGGCCCCGTACCGTTAACATTTGTGGTTGCGTAAGTAATTTCGCCCCCTTCAAAATCTTGCACGTTCACTGTGTTGTTTGCTTCGGTCCAGTCCTTATCCATGATAAAGAGATTGGTCAGATTAGACGGTAAAATCGGGTTTGGTCCGTCGGTCACTATTTCAACGGTGAAATCGCCCACAGCACGCACTTCGGTGACGGAACCGATCAGTTCTTTCATGTCCGAATTCACCTGCTTGGCGCGTTCAAAACTGAAAACCACATCATCGGCGGTAAAATCAGCGCCGTCATGGAACTTTACACCTTGGCGCAGGTTAAACACCCAAACATTCGGATCGTCCGCCTTGGGCGCCCAATCTGTTGCCAGTGCAGCTTCAAAAGCGCCGGTCACGTCGCGTATGATCAATGGCTCATACATCTGGTGACGAACGGTGTGAGTCGGGCCCTCGTTTTGGGCATGCGGGTCAAGCGTCAGCGCATCCCCAGAACGCGCCCAGCGCAGTGTTTCAGCACCAAGTGGTGTCGTCGTGGCCATCAAAGCGCCGAGCATAGAAAGAGCAATTGTCTTCTTCATGATTTTATCCCCGTGTTAGATCGTCGTTTTTTTGATTTTATATTTTATAGTGTCGTACTTTTTGCCAGTCTCACAAGATTGGCAAGAGCAGATTTGCACCTAAAGTCACAAAGCCCTTCTGAGACTGCCATGTCTGAGGCGAACTTAGGCACGTCGAAAGACGTCTTAACACAGAGTAACCACGAACAATGTTAGTCGTCTATTATTATTGCGACGACTTCGGCGCGGTCTGACACTTAGGCCGCTCGATAAATAGATAGGGTTACGCCCCCTGTTTGCTCTATTTGCGTCAACTCATTTGAAGCGCAATTTTTGCATCGTCGATAGGGTCCCCATCCTGTTCAAAGCCAGAGCAAAGATCCAGCCCGCACGATAAGAAACGTGCGAGCTTCTCGCATGTCCAGTTGAGCAGATACTCCGAAATCAAACCAACCACAGATCGAACGACTGAAACACAGGTCGCGTCAGGAAAGCCCATCATGTGGGTCGATCCCGATCTCTTCACACATGCGCGCCATATATGAATTTGGCAATGGCGCATGCTTTCGCCACCATGGCTTTGTTCCGTTCGTGTACAGATGAACTGACATTGTTCGATCCGTAAAATGCCCTTCAACGCGACCGTGCGGGTCATAGAACACGTCGTTTAGCTGAAACGGGACCGGATACAGAACATCAGGCGACATGGCTTTGTCAAAGTCACCGGTCTGTTTGCAAAAATATGTAAAGGCCTGCGGACCAAACGCCGTTCGTTCTGTTTTGTAGATGCGCGCGGCATGCGTCAGTGGTTGCTTGGAAAAACGGTCCATTTTTTTGCGCTGGTTCTTGTTCCACCAAGGCGGATAATCAGGTAAATTCTCGTAATATTCCAGCAAGTTATTCATCAATTCGCAGGATCGTGGGAGTGCCACGACGCCACAATTCAGGTTCCCCAACATGCCGTGCCCCGCAAAGATAAATTGCTGATCATCCTCAAACGGTTTGTGGCAAAAAGCATCACAGTCAACCCAGATTGCACCTGTTTTTCTGATCATTTTGTACCGAAAAACATTCGACAAAAACGACGCGCTTGTCTCTTCCACCAATTCCATATCGATGTTCATAATTTCCGATGCTTGCTGAATTTCCACCCCTTCGGGCGCGTTGGTCACGTTATGTGTGCAATAGAGCGTTGTCGGATGGCCCTGTTTAATATGAGAAGCCAAACACAGCTGATTAATGTAGTGGAGTTTCTCGCCAATCCAGAGAGATGCCACGGGACGTCTACCGCTCATGGTCGCGACTTCCCGGAAGTTAACTTGGTCAATTTCCCTGACGAAAAATTTCGTGTCAGACAATCCAAAAGATCGCACGATAAAATCGATGTCACCAGAGTAGTTCTTTCTACTGCGTTTCCTTCGGGCGTCTGAATAATGTAAAAAAGTTTAGCAAATACGAATTTTCACCGCGCCCATCACTGTCGCATCGGGTGAATTGATAATTTCTTGAATCCAAACAGCATGATGTTTGCCAATACCCAATCAGCAATGCTGCCGAGACACCGTGCCTAGTTTCGCATTTATACCACGAAAACGGCATTGGGGGTTGTAAAAATGGTGCAGCAGGGGCGTATAAAATAACGGTTCGCCCCTGCATTTTTTGTTGAGTTAAGCTGCTTTTTGCGCTTTTTTCTTACGACGCGCCAGAGCACCCATGCCGCCAATTCCAGCAAGCAAAACCCAGCCGGAGGCTGGCAGTGGAACCGGCGCGATTTCTTCGAAAGATATCGTTATGACATCTTCAAAGCTCGCTAAATCGCCAATGTTCAAACCACCGCCCAATGGGGGGATCGGCTGATCGAACAATGTCAGCAATTCGGCGTCGCTCGACAGGTGAACGAGGCCGTTCTCATCTTCGCCAAGCGCACCTGGGCCATTTCCATCTGCTGTGTTGAATGCCTGACCAAAGCCGTCTTGCCTATTCACCTCAGTGCCGGCGTCATAAACGTTTGAACGGCCCAGATCATAGCTGGCTGCGATAAAATCGCCATTGGTATCAAACAGACGGATTGTGTCCGAAATAAACGTGTCATTTGATGGAATGATCATCGACAGCAGCGTCAGGTACATGTTTTCCGTTGAATCTAAATCCAAGGTAAATGTCGCACTGTTACCTGGATCAAAAACCGGCGGCGCTCCAACTGCGGGACCTACACCCGTTGGCTCTGTGAGTGTTTCGATGATGCGACCCATAGCCTCAGCTTCTGCAGCCGCCGTTCCTGTCGATCCCAATTCAGCCAGCTCTTCCAGACCCGCGCTGGCCGCCTCGCCACCATTAAACGGATCGTAATCTCCGCTGTGGAACACGTTCAAAAACGGAGTAAAGAACAAGCCATTTGTATCGCTGTTGTTCGTAATCGTCACTTGAACCGTCGTCGCCGCTGCGGGCAACGCTAGGGCAGCAAGTGCCACGGCTGTCGTCGCGAGAAGTTTCATTTAGGGTCTCCTTGTTATAATCGAACTTATTTGGCCTGATGGCCGCCAACACGATCAAGCATTCAGATCGCAGAAGCCCGCGGATGCTAGGGGTCTATCAGTACCGATAAAACCCACGCACTACTCACAGTTGCGCGACCACAACGTGAGGTAACGTCGACGTGTTTTGCATGCTTTCAAGAGGTTCTCTTGCCATTCGTGAAATCAGAAAAGGTGTTTAAAAAATATATTAATTTCAAAGGGATGTCATAAAAGGTTAACGCTACGTTAACAGCTATATCAACTTGACGCGAATTATCACTGCTTATTCTAGACTTTACCAATTAGCACCGTCTCGGATTTGTGATCCAAATCGCAGCGGTGAACAAGCAAAGTTTCGTTTTCTTGGATCGACAGGGAAAGCGCTTCGAACCTGGCTAACCTGTGCCACACCATCCACACTGAGTTTACAAGCCACCCTGATGCACCCAGCGGTGCTGACAACACGTCGCTCGAAAATAGCGTTTTAGCAATCTCTTACGGTGTTGCCCGTCTGTCTTACCGCCTCTGATGAGACGCATTTACTTGACCGTCAGAACGGCGCATCTGGCGTGCTTTGCGATCTGTCAAGACGTGCTGCCGGAAATCAAGCCCTCAATACCACCAAGGCCTCTTCGGCCGGTCACAATTAGATCCGAATTATACAATCCTGCGATTGTCATTAATTCTTGATATGGTTCACCATCGACCGCAGACGAACTTGATGGTGACACACCATCTGTTTTTGCTTGGGTCATTGCAGCTTCCAAAACCATAGAAGCTTTGCTGTCACTTGCAGTTTCGAATCCGTGGACCAAATGCACTTCACTGCCAAATGTGCGTGATAATGCACAAGCAGCAGTCAATGCGCGGTTAGACGGTTCTGACCCGTCTATTCCAACAACAATACATCGGAACATTTTGCTCTCCATCTCTTCATTCTGGCATAAAGGATAGTTGCACATCCTCAAAACGTCTTTGTGATAGATCAACTCGGCTGCTATTTTTCGAATCGCGCACCGCCGCCGCAGCTGGAATTCTTCCCTTTTAAATCTCTAAAAGCGTCAACTCCGGGCGAGAATCCACGCGAACTAAATCCATGAAACAAGCCGAAATTAAGAATTACTGCCAACGTTACTGTCTTAACTGGGAAAAAAATATTACCAATTTCCGCAAAACAGGCTAAACCAAGAGAACACGAGCATCGCATGTCGGCCTCGCTGCCATGTGACGCTCAGTCTAGGGAGGACGAAATGACAAAGAAGATAACAACCCGCCGTAACGCGCTGCGCACCATTGCAGGCGCAAGCGCCGCCACTTTGGCAGCGCCGCATGTCGCGACAGCCGCATCGCACGGAACAACCTGGAAGATCCAGACATCGCATACCGGCGGTATCGGGCTTCAAACGTTTAAAGACTGGTGTGGCACCATCGAAGAAAAAACCGGTGGAGAGCTTGCATTCAATGCCTTTGGTGCCAATGATGTTGTTGGTGATTTCCAACTGTATGACGCTGTCAAAAATGGCGTTTTGGATGCGGTGAATCCATTTACCATTTACGCGCAGGGCATCATTCCCGCGGCGACGTTCCTGACCAGTTACCCGTTGGGGCTGCGTAACCCTCACGAATGGGACGTGTTCTTTTACAGCCTCGGCGGACTAGAGATCGCCCGTGAATTGTATGCGGCACAAGGTATGCGCTTTATGGGGCCAGTTCACCACGGTCCCAACATTATTCACTCCAAGGTGCCGATCCGCTCGATTGACGATTTTGCCGGTTTGAAAATGCGCATGCCAGGGGGCATGGTGGCTGAAGTCTTTAGTCAAATTGGGGCAGAGACCACCGTTCTGCCCGGATCCGAAATCTTTCCAGCGCTGGAAAAAGGCACAATTGATGCGGCCGATTATGTTGGCCCCGCCGTGAACTACGCGCTTGGGTTTAGTCAGGTGACCAATTACATTTCTATGGGCCCTCCCGGCTTTATGTCATTGTATCAACCCGTTGACCTGATGGATATCACCGTCGGACAAGCTGCTTATAACGCGCTCTCTCCTGAGATGAAGACCTTCATCGAAATGGAAACGCACGTGTATTCAGATCTGCATCATGCGGCAATCCAGAAAGCCGACCAAGAGGCATGGGCCAAATTCGAAGCCGATGGCACAGAAATCGCGCGCCTGACGCAAGATGACGTGGAACTGATGACCGAAGTGGCCGTGCCGATTTGGTTTGATTATGCCAACCGCGACAAAGATGCCGCGCGTGTTTTCAAAATCCAGCTCGACTATATGATGTCAGGATCTCTGGGGTATGTGACGCCAGAACAGATCGAAGGTCTGACGCTCGATCTGTGATGATTTAAATCGCTTTTCAAAGTTACATGCTGTCCGGATGATTTCCGGGCAGCGTGCTCTTTTATGCCCACACCTCCAACAGGATAAAGACAATGCCCGGTCTAAGCTTTACGCTGCCTCATTGGCTGTACTGGGTTGGCTTGATTGCCTTCCCATTGATTGCCATGGCGCTGGCACGCCGCCCCAAACCCGCTGAACGCACATATTCCCCCGCTTTGGGTTATATGATCCTCGTTATGGGGGGGATCATCGGCCTGCATCGTTTTTATCTCAAAAGCCTTCTGGGGTTTATCTACATCCCGATTTTCCTGTTCATCCTCTATTCCAACGGACAAGAGCAGCTGGCGCGCAATGTTTTGTCGGATGTCTCCAACGAAGTACGCGTTGCCGAACGCACGATCCAGCGAGAAACGCCACGGCTGGAAAAGGCAATCAATGACGTTGAAAAATACACAACCGCCCTTGCTGACACCGAAGAGGGATCTTTTAAACGCAAGTCTGCACAGCGGCGCCTTGAACGCGCACAGGGAGGCATTGAAACCGGCCAGAAACGGCTGGAAGAGGCACAAACAGCCCTAGATAATATTGGTGACCGCCTCACGGATGCCACGGGCACACGGGCATTCTGGGCAAACGCGGCAGGCGTTGCATTCTACGTCATTCTTGCGCTCATGCTGATTGACGCCGTGCTGCTGCCTGGCATGGTCAAACGTGCCAATGCCACGATCAAACCCGAGCAAAAAACCGACGTCGAACGAGCGCTGGAAAACGCAGATATCGAAGATGGCCCTAAAGATGATCGCGACTGGGGGCAGAACTGGATCGATCGCCTCTCACTGTTCTGCGGTGAATTTGTTGCCTATTGGGCTGTCATCGCCGTTTTTGTCTATTACTACGAAGTGATCGCCCGCTATGTTTTCAACTCGCCAACCAACTGGGCGCACGAAGGCATGTACCTGATGTTCGGCATGCAGTATCTTATTGCCGGGTCCTATGCGATGCTGACCGAAACCCATGTGCGCGTTGATATTTTTTACGCCCCGCTCAAACAAAAATCCAAAGCGTGGGTCGATCTGCTTACATCTGTATTTTTCTTCATCTTTGCGGGAACCTTGTTGGCGACAAGCTACATTTTTGCAATGGATGCAATCGCCGTCCCCTCGGGGAATGGTATTATCTCTGCTTGGGCACGGGGTGAAATTCCAACCGGCGAGATGTTGGCAAACTTCGATTTGGCGCAATTCACAAATCCGGCAATCCGCTGGGGTGAAATCAGCTTTAATGAATGGGAAGTCCCCTTGTGGCCGATGAAATGGGTCATGGTGATTGGTGGCCTTCTGCTTGTTTTGCAAGGTCTTTCGAAAATCAGCAAAGACGTGCGCGCAATCGCACGAGGAGAATAAACCATGGGTATCGATATTGGGATTGAGCTTCTGACGCTCATCATGTTCGGCAGCCTTCTGGTGCTGCTGATGGCCGGATTGCCACTGGCCTTTGTGACCGGTGGATTGGCCTGTGTTTTCCTCTTTGTCCTCGGGGACGCCAATGCGTTAAACATCGTTCCGAGCCGCATTTTTCCGCTGATGACCAACTACCAGCTGTCTGCCATTCCGCTGTTTATCTTTATGGCTGCCATGCTGGAAAGAGCCGGGATCATCAACGACATGTTTGATGTGATCTATAAGGTCCTTGGCGGCGTGCGCGGCGGTCTGGCGGCCGCGACGATTATTGCCTCTACCGTGTTGGCGGCCATGGTTGGTGTGATTGGTGCCGCGGTTGTGACGATGGGTATTATCGCACTGCCCGCAATGCTCAAACGTGGATATGACCCCAAAATTGCTATGGGGTCCATTATGGCCGGTGGAACATTGGGCATTCTGATCCCCCCTTCAATTCTTGCGATTATTTATGCGGTTGTTGCTGAACAATCGGTGGGAGAGTTGTTCATTGGTGCGGTCATTCCCGGCCTCATGTTGTCGGGCATGTACATTCTATACGTTTTGGTTCGCAGTGCCATCAACCCAAACCTCGGGCCCCCAATCCCAATGGAAGAGCGTATTTCGACGCCCGAAAAAATCAAACTAATCGGCAAAATGTCGGCCCCGATCGCGTTGATCGCAGTGGTTTTGGGCGTCATCTTTTCCGGCGTCGCCACGCCGGTCGAAGCGGCGGGCATCGGGACATTTGGCGCTTTTATCGTCGCGGCTATTCACCGGAAACTGGATTGGCAAACCGTGCGCGAAGCCTGCCTGACCACTTTGAAGGCCAGCGCGATGGTGATCTGGATCATGTTCGGTGCCACCATTTTTGTTGGTCTCTATGTGCTGGAGGGCGGTCAGCAGTTCGTTCAGGACAGCCTTGCCGCGACAGGGTTTGGTCCATGGGGCATCTTAATCATCATGATGGTCGTTCTGGTCGTTCTGGGCATGTTCTTGGATTGGGTTGGCATCTTACTGCTCTGCGTTCCAATCTTTGTCCCGATCATCAAAGCGATGGGCCCCGAACCCTTTGGCATGACAGACCCCAATGATCTGGTGTTGTGGTTTGGGGTTTTGTACCTCGTAAATATGCAGATGTCGTTCTTGTCTCCGCCCTTTGGGTACGCCTTGTTCTATCTGCGCGGTGTTGCGCCTCCGGAAATCCCAATGACCGATATCTTCAAGGCAGCCATCCCATTTCTGGCCCTGCAAATCGTTGCCTTGGTCATTTGTATGTTTTTCCCGGGCGTCATCACCTGGCTGCCGAACATCGTTTACGGCTGAACACACATGAAACGGCGGTCACATCGCGCCGCCGTTTTCAATGCAGCGATATGTTAGACAGTCGCGTTGTTTTGCAAATACGCCGCCATACCTGTGAGGGCGGCGTAATCGTCCTGCACAACATAGATGCCGAAATCATCCATAAAGTCAGCAAATCGCCCTTTGTCGCGGAAGGCCGCTTCAAAACCAGCCTCCGACATAAAGGGGACAATGGCGCTGGACAGCCCTCCGACGAGGTAAATCCCGCCAAACGGCAGTTGCACCAACGCGAGATTGCCCGCGACCATCGCTGTGAGGCGAATAAAATAGGCAACCGCTTCGATTGCGATGGGGTCTGAGCGATCCGTACACCCTGACACGATGGCCGATGAATTCAAGGCCTGCCCCTGGCCCGCCTCACAGGACAAAAAGGCATAGACTCTTTCGAGCCCGCGACCAGAAAGAATGTCATCGATCGCTGCAAAGCCGTGTTTCTTTTCAATGAATTCACACAACCGCAAATCCTGCGCGTTGCGTGTTGGCATATTCGCATGCCCACTTTCGGACGTGGCGACGAATGGTCCCGCTGGGGTCATGAAAACGGGCGAAGCATTGAAGCCTGTGCCAAGATTGATGACCAACTTGCCCGCTCCAACCGGCGCGTCTGACCCGGAACGAATGCAAACAAGGTCATCGGCGGCCACATACTCTAGCGCATAGCCTTGTGCTTGTAGATCATTCAGCAAGGCCACATCCGATGCCCCGGTCGCGGCCGAAATACTGCTCTGATCCATGTACCAGTCGCGATTTGTCAGGCGTCCCTTGCCGTCACGCACGGGTCCTGCAATTGCAACACAAACAGCGTCCGGCACGTTACCCTTTTGCGTCGCGAGGTAATCCTCCAGAATAGGTTCCAGCGCGGTGTTTTCATCATTGCGGTACCGGCGGATCGTCTCAGATAAAACCGCCCCACCGTCTGTCAAAGCAACACGGGTATTTGTGCCACCGATATCGGCAACCAGAAAACGCAGAGGAGTTGGCTGTGTCATGCTCAGACAGTCTTTGTTGGTGGGTCTGCACACCGCAGGCCAAGTTGTGTTCGATAGCCTTCTATGCATCGCGCGCTTTAACGTCAACGCGGTTGCAGTGAGGGTCACGTTTGGCTTGGAAACCAGACCGCAGGCGCATTCGATGTCCATTGCGCCTGCTTTGGCATGATCGTCGAAAATTCGGAACTGTCCAGGAATTGAGCCAACCAATGGTGCAATTTCGGCCAGCTTTGTGCATCAAACCAACCTTTGTCAATAAACGCAAATTGGCGCACAAACGGCAAAATTGCCGCATCCGCTAAACTGGGTTTGCCAAAGAGTGCGCCGTCTAATTGGTGTTCAATACCTTTCAGAAAAGCGCAAGCTTTGGCGCGTTCTTCTATCGCATCACTGTCTGGGTACCGTGTCGCGTATTTGGTGCGATCTAATGCTTGCTTAAAGGGACCGTCACACCGCGCGATCCACTCCCACCCAGCATCGGGCATCTGCAACCATCCCAATGGATCCTGCTGACGCAGCGCCCAAATCATTATATCTAAACTCTCGTCAATCACACCTTGGTCCGTGACCAGGCACGGCACTGTTTTGCTGGCAGACACGTCAAGAAATTCTACTGGCTTGTCTCGCAGCACGACTTCGCGCAATTCGACCCGCGTGCCAGATGCGAGCAAAGCCAACCGCGCACGCATCGCATAGGGACAGCGTCGAAAAGAATATAAAACGGGCTCTTTCACGACCAATACCTTTCTCAGTGGCGAGTCAGCAGACATATCGAATGGTGAACACGTTACGCGGCTTTTGCCAGATTGGCCCGTCTTTTGGGCAGACCAAACCCCTTACTAATGCGGCTTGTCTGAGGAACCATCCCGCTGCGCCTTCGCCAAAGCGTCTTCCAGATGATCCATATCCTCTGGATCATTTGAGGCAACAGCGTAAGAGCCGTTCAACCATTTCGCAAGATCAAGGTCAGCGCAGCGTTTGGAACAAAACGGACGTGCCTCTGGATGTGTCTGTTTCCCACACATTGGGCAGCTCATCCCCGCGCCTCGTCCAATGGGAAGCGTGCGCGTTTTCGTTGCAGTTCATAATGACCCAACGGCGTCCACCCGACCAAGGCCGTTTCGACATCATCCGTTTTAAACGCCTGACGCAAAGCCGTTTCAAACGCGCGCCGGTCCTTTTTCGGCATCGGGGCGAGATCGAGCACGATTTGACCTCCCAAGCCACGCAGCCGAAGGGCCCGTGGCAACGCGCGCGCGCAGGACATGTTCGCTTTGATCCCTGCAGCCAATGACGCGTCGCGCCCCGTGTTTACATCCACCGCGACCAACGCGCGGGTCGGTTCGACAAAAAATCCAGCCCCACCGTCCAATGGAACATGTGCCTGTTTGACGGCATCAAGCGCATCCAAAACAGCGTGTGTTTGAAACGCGCCGCTCTGCGTTACAACTTCGGCTGGGGCAACCCAATCACGCCATGCCAAAAGATGGGGGCCATCCCCCTGCGCCAGCATATCCATGTCGCCAGCCGCATCTGCCATCACACCAGATGCCAAAGACACCATCGTTTCAATATCTTGGGCAATATCATCCCCATCCACCCCAGCGCAGGAAGACCGTAAAATCATCCCGTAACCAGTGTCGCCCTTGGCATCATGGGCAATTTCTAGCAATCGGTCGCGCTCGTTTTCGTCCTTGATCGACCGGCTCATATTCAGTCCGGGGGCCTCAGGGGTTACGATGACGTAACGGCTCTTGAATAACAGTTTTTGCGTGACTGGGATTGCCTTGCCGGGTTCACAATACCCCGTCACTTGTACCAGGATTCTCTGCCCCGGAGCCAATCCTTTTACTTGCCGCAGAAAGGCCGAACCATCTGGGGTTTTTAAAAACACACCACCTTGCCCTTTGACAGGGCGGTCCACAACCGCGCGATAAATCGTTCCCGGACGCGGTGCGTCCACATCAATCAGGAAATCTTCGAGACGTCCGTCCACCATTAGTGCCGCTGATTCGCGACCTTTCAGATGGTCCAGAACGATGGTGCGTCCCTTCATTTCAACACTCCAAGTCCAGCTGCGCGCAACAATCCAGCGGTTTCTGCCAGCGGTAATCCAACAATGCCCGTATAGGACCCGCTAATCCACGGAATAAATTCAGCCGCCGGGCCTTGTATGGCATAGCCGCCTGCTTTGCCGTCCCAGTCTCCGCTGTCGATATATCGGTCAATGTCTCTGTCAGACAGACGTCTCATGCGCACTTGGCTCACCACGTCTTTTTCCCAGAGTTTATCGCCCACCCGCACAGCAACAGCGGTAATAACCCGATGACGTCGCCCTGACATGAGTTTCAGAAACGAGCGCGCTTCGCTCTGCCCCTCTGGTTTACCAAGAATACGCCGCCCCAGAGCGACCGTCGTATCCGCACATAACACAATATCTGTCGCGGACGCAGGTACAGCTGTGACTTTTTCGCGCGCCATCCGGGCACAATAAGGGCGCGGCAATTCGGCACGTTCAGGTGTTTCGTCAATGTCCGGCGCGCGGATTTCATCCGGCACAACGCCGATTTGCGCCAGCAATTCCTTGCGGCGCGCCGATCCTGACCCCAGAACAAACAAGGGTTATTTAAAGCGGTAGTTGATCCGACCCTTTGTCAGATCGTACGGGGTCATCTCGACCTGCACCTTGTCGCCTGCCAGAACACGGATGCGATTTTTGCGCATCTTTCCTGCCGTATGTGCGATAATTTCATGGCCGTTTTCCAGCTCGACCCGAAATGTCGCATTAGGCAGGAGTTCCTTCACGACACCGGGGAATTCGAGCGTATCTTCCTTGGCCATGTTTTCTCCTAAACAATCCGTCCCACATGTGGACGCCGCCTAGATGGGCGTATTTGCTGGACATTTCAAGAGCAATTCACCTCAAATTAACGATAGTCGCCAGTGTGGCACGCTACATGGCCGCTAAACACCGGCGCGAACGCCCAACATGACCTGAATCCAAGCGGTATTTACGCGCCAGATCACATCCACCTACGACTGTGCTTGGAATTTTCGTAAAGATACTGTTTTGTCAGGTGACCCAAATACGCCAGAACACGTGGAACAGGACAAAGGTGCGACATGGAAAAAATTGTCATTTTGACTGGCGCAGGCATTTCAGCCGAAAGCGGTCTGGGAACCTTTCGCGCCGAAGGTGGGTTGTGGGCTCAGCACCGTATCGAAGACGTCGCAACGCCCGAAGGCTTTGCCCGCGACCCCCAGCTTGTCGTTGACTTTTACAATGCCCGGCGCGCGCAGGCAGCAGAAGCCAAACCAAATGCGGGCCATCTCGCGCTGGCGCGCTTGGAGGCTGAGTTTGAAGGTCAAGTGGTTTTGGTCACACAGAATGTCGATGACCTACATGAAAAAGCCGGAATGAAGCAGGTCATGCATATGCATGGTGCTTTAAATGGCGCGCTGTGCGCCAGCTGCGATCATCGCTGGCCTGCGCCGCTGAAAATGAACGTCGCAGACATCTGCCCGCATTGTGGCGCCGCTTCTGCCCGACCCGATATCGTCTGGTTCGGAGAAATGCCCTACGACATGGAAGAGATTTATGCGCATCTGGAACAAGCTGATCTATTCGTCAGCATCGGGACGTCCGGGAATGTTTATCCTGCCGCCGGGTTTGTCGCAGAAGCCAGAAGGTATCACGCTCAAACCTTGGAATTTAACCTTGAGCCATCCGAGGTGGGATCGCAGTTTGATGATATTCGAATTGGTCCTGCAACCCAGACGGTACCCGAGTGGGTTGCAGAGGTTTTAAGCTGACATAATCTGTCAATTTCCGTGGTTGTGGGTCTTTGCGCCATGCTCGGGCGTGCGGTCGTTATCGACAGGGATCACCACGGTAACGTCACCTGCCTGCTCAAAGGTTAAAACGATTTCGATGTCCTCACCTTGCACCAAGGGATCAATGACCCCCATAAACATGACGTGATCCCCGCCGCGCTGCATTGTGTAAACAGTACCAGCTGGAATCTCTATTCCCTCTTCGATTTTGCTCATCTTCATGACACCGTCACCTTGATCAATATGCGTGTGAAGCTCTACGCGTTTGGCGACTTCAGATCTGACCCCCATAAGGCGATCCGCAGTGGACCCGGTGTTTTCAAGGACTAAAAAAGCTGCGCCAGTGGGCGCATTAGGGCGCGAAACCCGGGCATAGGACTCTGAAACGACGATATCTGCGAAAGAAACCGTAGGGGTGGCAAAAATAGCGGCGGCAGCGAACCCGCGCGCAAGTGTAGAAAGAAACATGTGTGTCTCCTGAGAATTACGATGGAGTTTGAAATGCGTGTCAGGACGCAACTGGTGGCGCGCGGCTCAGAAACCCAAGTAACACCGAATGAGGCACGCCAAGGCCACCATGAACCGGGAAAATGTCAGTTCTCGAGACGGCATGCCCCTGT
The DNA here is from genome assembly GCA_039983935.1 of Roseobacter sp. Taxonomy (GTDB): domain Bacteria; phylum Pseudomonadota; class Alphaproteobacteria; order Rhodobacterales; family Rhodobacteraceae; genus Roseobacter. The sequence continues at coordinate 226,495 of JBDWVP010000052.1, forward strand.
GACGGTGCCGGTTGAATCACACAATCCCAAAGAGAGGCGATGCATTCCGGGCAGACATGTGGGGCGGCTGTCGGATTGCCCTCTGCATCGATATAGACGGTGGTCGTGCCCACACCGGTGCAGATCACCATCTGACCAGCAGCCGCCATCGAGCCACGCGCAACGGCCATACTTTGTCCGGTCAGGACCAGCATCAGCGCAAGAAATACGCCGAAAAATGTGTTTGGGACTCGTTTCATTTCGCCCGCATTATAGGCAAACTATCGCCGAAAACACCACGCTAAAATGACGAAAACCCCACCCAATTATGGGCAGGGTTCACATAGGTTCTGTTCGAAAGATCAGCTAAGGACTTCGGCTGAACCAGATGCCTTTTCGATCGCTTTTTTGACTTTGCGCGCGTTGTCTGACAACTCAGTATTACGCGCTTTGGCAAGGAACTTGTCCAGTCCGCCGCGGTGATCAACTGTGCGCAGTGCAGAAGCAGAAATACGGAATTTAAAACCGCGTCCCAGCGTTTCGGATTGCAATGTCACGTCATTCAGGTTCGGCAAAAAGCGCCGACGTGTTTTGTTGTTAGCATGGCTGACGTTATTGCCAGTCATTGGGCCTTTTCCGGTCAATTCGCAAACGCGTGACATGGGTTCTTCCTTTTATCTCGGGTCGCTCCGGCGGTCCGGTAAACGACAAAGGGGGCGGCCTCAGGCCACACCCCGGAAATTCGTTCGCTGGCTTTAGTGGGAATCGCAGCCCCGGTCAACCCGAACTGTGGGTATATTCACGACTTTGATCGCTCTGAGCTGTTCAAGCCAGCTAAAAATGACGTTGCCGCAACTGAAGGGGCGATTTCGCCCGCTGAAACCTGCGCCCCGAATTCGTCCAACGCGGCGCGCGCGGCGGGTGTTTCCAATTGCATCAACAGGGCGTTGCGCACATCTTGCGCGAACCAATAGCGCGCCTGTTGCGCCCGCGTCTGCGTCCAAATTCCGTTATCGCGACGCCAGGCGATCAATCGTTCAATATCCGCCCAGACATCCCCCAAACCATTTTCTTGCAAGGCAGAAACCATTGTTGCCTTTGGGAACCCGTCAGGATCTTGTGGCCTTTTGCGTAACAGTCGCAAAGCACCTGAATAATCCGCGCAGGTACGTGTTGCAGCAGGCTTCAGGTCACCATCTGCTTTGTTCACCAGAATCATGTCAGCGATCTCCATGATCCCGCGTTTGACCCCCTGCAATTCGTCTCCTCCCGCTGGGGCCAACAAAAGCAAGAATAAATCTGACATCTCCGCGACCACCGTCTCGGATTGCCCAACGCCAACCGTTTCGATGAGCACAACGTCAAAGCCAGCAGCTTCGCACAACGCAACCGCCTCTCTGGAGCGCCGTGCAACCCCCCCAAGATGCGTCTGGCTTGGAGAGGGTCGAATAAAGGCCTCGGGCGCACGGGCCAAACGATCCATCCTTGTTTTATCTCCTAGAATGGAGCCACCCGACCGAGACGAAGACGGGTCAACCGCCAGCACAGCAACACGCAGCCCCAAACCAACCAGCATCATTCCAAAGCTCTCGATAAAGGTCGATTTGCCAACCCCGGGCGTTCCCGACAGCCCAACACGCAAGGCTTGCCTGTCTTTGGGCAAAGCTTCCAGCAGGGCATCGGCTTGGGTGCGATGATCCTCACGCGCGCTTTCCACCAATGTGATGGCACGCGCCAATGCGCGACGTTCGCCCTTTGCGACCCGCTCGGCCAGTTCTGCTGTATCCATCAGCTGATTTCCTTTTGCTGTTCAAGTTGTCCGGCACAGGCCGTAAATTGTCCAGTGCTTGGCGCGGCAACCTGCTTGGGATAAGCACCATCCATGGATCACGCCTTGCCAATTGACGCCCTCTTGCCAGACCTGTGCAAAACGCTGCGCACGAAAGGTCGCGCGGTGTTACAGGCACCGCCTGGCGCGGGCAAAACAACCCGTGTGCCGCTGGCGATTCTGGCTGATGGCCTGACGAAAGGTCGCATTCTCATGCTCGAGCCGCGCAGGTTAGCGGCCCGTGCAGCGGCCGAACGCATGGCACAAACCCTCGGTGAACCGATGGGCCGTACCGTTGGGTACCGCATCAGAGGTCAATCCAAAGTTGGTCCATCCACCCGCATCGAAGTGATCACCGAAGGGATTCTGACACGGATGTTGCAAGATCAACCGGAATTGCCCGGTGTAGGGGTCGTCATTTTTGACGAATTCCACGAACGTTCGATGAATGCAGATCTTGGCTTGGCCATGTGCCTAGAAGTCACCGAAGCTCTGCGTGACGACCTGATGCTGGTTGCCATGTCTGCCACATTGGATGCAGCTCCGGTTGCTCAGTTGATGGCTGCCCCCATTCTAACGTCAGAGGGGCGAAGTTTTGATGTCACGGAACATTGGCTGCAAAAACCGCTGGGAAAGACGTCGACAAAACCGCGATGGTTAGAAACAGCCGTTGCCGATCTGACCCTGCAGGCACTGGACAAAGAACCCGGCAGTGCGTTGGTTTTTCTGCCCGGCGAGGGGGAAATTCGGCGCACGCAGGCCATATTACAAAACCAACTGCCCAAAGACACGCATTTGCATGCCCTCTTTGGCGCGATGGATTTCAAAGACCAACGTGCTGCCATTATGCCTGTTCCGTCTGGGCGCAAAATTGTGTTGGCCACAGCGATTGCTGAAACATCGCTGACCATCGAAGACATCCGCGTGGTCATTGATGCCGGTCGTTCCAGACGGTCAGAATTTGACGCCAGTTCAGGCATGGCCCGCCTGATTACAACCCGCGTGTCGCGCGCTGAGGCGACCCAACGTGCTGGTCGGGCTGGCCGGGTCGCGACGGGGGCCTGTTACAAATTATGGACCAAAGGCGAAGATGGCGCACTCCCGGCATTTCCCCCTGCCGAGATCGAAGCCAGCGATCTTACTGGTTTGGCCCTAGAAATAGCCCAATGGGGCAGCCAGCCAGAAGACATGAGGTTCTTAACACCGCCCCACGCCGGACGATTGGCCGAAGCCCGCGCTGTTTTAAAAATGCTCGGCGCGTTGGATGCAAACGGACGGATCACAGAGCACGGCCGCAAACTCGCCCGACTGCCGGTACATCCACGATTGGGACACATGGTAACGGCGGGCGGACGCAACGCGCCATTGCTCGCCGCCATTTTGGCCGAACGTGACCTCTTGCGGGGCAGCTCGTGCGATCTATCCTTGCGCTTTGAGGCTGCACGCGACCCCGCGGCATTTCAACGGGCCCATGGCCTAGAGCCGCATCGCGGGACGGCCGCCCGCATCCGGGACGAAGCAAAGCGACTGGCGCGCAACACTTTGGCCAAAGGGTCCGAAGATATCGGCGTTTTGGCCGCCCTCGCCTACCCTGACCGAATCGGATTGCGCCGCAGTGGCGAAGCTCCACGTTTTGTTCTTTCGGGAGGAAAAGGTGCGATCATGCCAACAGGTGATGCGCTGGCTGCGACAAAATTGATCGTCGCGACTGATCTTGACGGCGACCCACGCGAAGCTCGGATCCGGCAGGCGGTGGCTTTGTCTTTGCCTGATTTGCGCGACACCTTTGCCGATCAGATCACTTGGATTAATCAGTGTCGCTGGTCAAAGCGGGAAAACAAGGTGATCGCACGCCAGGAAGAACGCTTTGGGGCGTTGATTCTAGACAGCCGCATTTGGCAGGATGCCCCGGCTGAGGAAGTGTCCCAAGCGATGTTGGAAGGCGTTCGCCAGCTAGGCCTGCGCCCCTCGCCCCCCCTGAAACGCTTGTTGTCACGCGCAGCCCTAATGCGCGCCAGTGATGCTGAATTCCCCAACCTATCGACGAAGTATCTGATCGCGCATCTGGAAGATTGGCTGATGCCGCATCTGACAGGCATTACAAACGCCGCAGGCTGGAAAAGTTTCAATCTGTTGCCGGCAGTGCAAAGCCTGTTGAGTTGGGACCAAATGCAGCAGTTAGACCGCGCTGTCCCGGCCCATTTCACCACCCCGCTTGGACGCAAAGTGCCGATCGAATATGAAGGAGATCAGCCTCGTATTGCGTTGCGTTTGCAAGAGTTGTTTGGTGTGACGACCCATCCGACGGTTGCAGAGACACCCGTTCAGATCACGCTGTTATCCCCCGCACAACGCCCCGTTCAGGTCACCGAAGACCTGCCCGGGTTTTGGGCGTCATCCTATAGCGACGTGCGCAAAGACATGCGAGGACGCTATCCCAGACACCCCTGGCCCGAAGACCCGACAAAAGCCGATCCAACCCTGCGCGCCAAAGCCCGCAAATAGCAATCAAACCTCAAGACACCAGCGCATCACCGCCTTTTGCGCGTGCAGACGGTTTTCAGCCTCATCAAAAATAACGGAGTGCGGTCCATCCATCACCTCGGATGTAGCTTCGTCATCGCGGTGCGCAGGTAAACAATGCATAAACAGCGCGTCTGGCTTGGCTTGAGACATCAGATGTGCGTCAACACGATACGGGCGTAGCTGATTGTGCCGCCGTTCTCGGGCCGATTGCGCGTCATGCATTGAAACCCACGTATCGGTGACAATCAGGTCGGCACCCTGCACAGCTTTGATCGGGTCACGTTCGATATTGATTTGAACCCCTTTTGAACGGGCCAGATCGACAAACTCAACTTCTGGGTCCAGCGTCTGCGGGCCGGTGAATGTCAGATCAAATCCAAATTGTCCGGCCGCATGCAGGAAAGATGAACACACATTATTGCCATCCCCGGACCAAACGACCTTTTTGCCTTTGATGGAGCCGCGATGTTCTTCGAATGTTTGTACATCCGCCATAATCTGGCACGGGTGCGTACGATCGGTCAGGCCATTGATCACCGGCACTGTCGCAAATTCCGCCATTTCCGCCAGAACCGCTTCGTCAAACGTGCGGATCATAATCATATCGACGTAGCGGCTGAGGACGCGCGCGGTATCTGCGATGGTTTCACCATGACCCAATTGCATATCAGAGCCGGACAGCACCATGGTTTGCCCGCCCATCTGGCGAACGCCTACATCAAAAGACACCCTTGTCCGGGTCGAAGGTTTCTCAAAGATGAGCGCAACCATGCGGTTTTTCAGCGGCTGTTCATCATCGGGGGCCCCACGGGGGCGGCCTGCACGGGCGGACTTCATCGCCGCGGCCTGATCAATAATCCCGCGTAAGTCATGTGGGTCTGTCAGATGAATGTCTAAGAAATGGTTCATTTTTTGTCGCTTTGTCTATCTGCCAGCCAGCGAAACCGCCAGCGGCCCGTTACTATTTAGGAAAGTTGTATTGAACTGGCCGCCGCATCAAGGCGTGCGACGGCGTCAGTGATTTCTTCGTCGGAGATCGTGAGCGAAGGCAACAAACGCACCACATTGTCCGCCGCAGGTACGGTCAGAATCATCTGTGCGTAGCCTGCCTGCACGACGTCCATGTTTGTGGCCTTGCATTTAAGCCCCAACATCAAACCTTCACCGCGCACGCTGTCAAAAACATCTGGATGTGAAGCAACCAATCCTTCTAGACGCTGCCGCATTAACGCACCTTTTCGTGCAACCTCGGCCAGAAACGCCGGGTCCGCGACATGATCTACAACGGCGCATCCGACGGCGCACCCCAAAGGATTCCCCCCATAGGTCGAGCCATGTGTCCCAAGGATCATACCGCTCGCGGCCGTTTCCGTCGCCAGAACGGCCCCGATTGGAAACCCACCCCCAATACCTTTGGCAACCATCATAATGTCGGGTGTCACGCCCGCCCATTCATGGGCAAAGAGCTTGCCTGTCCTGCCAACACCGCATTGCACCTCGTCCAAAATTAGCAGAGCGCCGTTTTCATCACACAGATCCCTGATCATTTTAAGATCTTGGTCAGGAACCGGACGAATACCGCCCTCCCCTTGAATCGGCTCGATGATGACCGCTGCCGTCTGCTCGGACAGGGTCGCCTTTAGGGCATCCAAATCGCCAAATTCCAGATGTGTGAAACCCGGCAGCAAGGGGCCAAAGCCCTTGGTCATTTTCTCAGAACCCGCGGCGGCAATACCGGCAGAAGATCGACCATGGAACGATCCAGTAAAGGCAATAACTTCTGTACGATCAGGAGCCTCTTTTTCGTTCCAGTACTTACGCGCCATTTTAACGGCCAGCTCGCAGGCTTCGGTGCCCGAATTTGTGAAAAAGACGGTGTCAGCAAACGTCAATTCTGTCAGCTTGTCCGCCAAGGCCTGCTGTTGAGGGATTTGATATAGATTGGACGTGTGCCATAACGCGCCTGCCTGGTCCGTCAACGCCTGAACCAGTTTTGGGTGCGCATGACCCAGTGATGTAACCGCAATACCTGCCGCAAGATCCAGAAAACGTCGACCATCTGCCTCGATCAACCAAGATCCCTCACCTTTTACAAAGCTCAAGGGGGCGCGGGCATAAGTCGGCAAAAGTGTCGAGATCATCAGATCGTCCTCGGTATTAGGGTCGCAGGTCAGAACGCGGAACGTGCATGAGCCATGACCACAGGTCAATATTGTTTCGAATTTTAGTGAAAATCAAAGACCGTGCTGATGCACGGAACGTTCAGCACCGCGCTAGGCGGCCAGACCGTCGTTATCGTCGGACAGGTGTATAGAGGTGCATGAACATAGGCGCTGCTTATGCCAAATGATGCCAAATGCAAAGACTTTTTTGTTTTTTTGGTCGCCTGAGAAACACTCAAAACGGTTAGACAGCCTCTCGGCGCGCGTTCACCGCTTGTATCTCTGTGTGCAAGTGCTTAAAATAGGACGCTATGCTGTTAGGCAGGCGGTCCTTTGATATTGGGCCGCCTTTATACTTAGGGGATTGCTGATGTCGTGGACGGACGAACGGGTTGAGTTGCTCAAAAAGATGTGGGGCGAAGGACAATCCGCAAGCCAGATCGCCAAAGAGCTGGGCGGCGTAACACGCAATGCCGTTATTGGGAAGGTACACCGGTTAGGTCTTTCCAATCGTGCGACCACCACAACCAAGGCAGACGCAAAACCCAAAGCCGCCCCCAAGGTGGAGGCAAAGCCCAAGCCAGCGCCAAAACCCGCAGAACCGGTGATCAAGGCTGTCGAGGTCCCTGCGGCGAAACCAATCCCCGCGCGCAAACAGATCATTCCCGCAGGACAGCCCTTGCCGCCGCAACCCTCTGCGAACGAAATCAGCCCCGAAGCGCTCGCCAAAGTTTCTGCGATCGAGAAAAAGGCTAAGAAGCTTTCTTTGATGGAGCTGACAGAACGCACCTGCAAATGGCCTGTTGGGGACCCGGCAACCGACGATTTTTGGTTCTGTGGATTGCCAGTTCAACAAGGCAAACCCTATTGCGAAGCCCATGTTGGCGTTGCTTTCCAGCCGATGTCATCGCGCAGAGATCGCCGTCGTTAACTAAAAACGGTCTGGCGTATTGAAACATCTCCAACGCAAAGGTGAGTTGCGCCTTTCGAATGCTAAGGTATCACCAGTCAAGACACAGACCATAAAAAAGGCTTGACCAGAGTGAGTGAATTACAATCGATCCGCGCGGCTGATGCCCTGGCCCGCAGGCTGTATCGTGCCGGGTGTCGCCACGCATTTGGAATGCCCGGCGGCGAAGTCTTGACGCTTGTCGATGCACTAGAGGCCGCGGGCATTGCATTTGTGCTCGCCAAACATGAAAACGCGGCGGCTTTTATGGCCGAAGGCGTTTATCATCAGACAGGCGCGCCGGGCATTCTGGTGGCAACGGTTGGTCCAGGCGCACTGAATGGGATCAACGCCGTCGCCAATGCCCATCAGGATCGTGTCCCAATGATCGTCCTTGCGGGGGCGGTCGATGCCGATGAAGCGCAAAGTTACACGCATCAGGTTTTGGACCAGCAAGCCGTTTTTCGCCCGATTACCAAAGCGAGCTTTTCGCTTGTTGCGGGGGCCGCACATATTATCGCGGACAAGGCGATTGCAATCGCAACAGAAGGTCGACCCGGCCCGGTACATATCGATGTCCCAATTACAGTCGCTGACACGCAAGTCTCGGCACTTGTCCCGCCAAATCGTACACCAGCTGTGGCCACCGCACCTGCCGGGGATGCCCTTGCCACCGCGCGCGAGTGGCTGAACGTTGCGCGGCGCCCCATCATGGTTGTCGGTGTGGACGCAATGAACGAACACGCCTCTGGTGCCATCAAAACCTTTGTGGAAAAATTTTCCGTTCCTGTGGTTACCACCTATAAAGCCAAGGGTATTTTACCAGAGAACCATCCTCTTGCCCTTGGCGGCGCAGGCTTGTCCCCCTTGGCTGACAAACATTTGTTGCCTTTGGTGCAAGCCGCCGATCTGATCATTTGCGTTGGATACGATCCGATCGAAATGCGCACTGGCTGGCGCGATGTCTGGTCACCCGAAACACACCGCATTATCGACATCACCGCAGAACCCAATCACCACTATATGCATCAATCCAACCTGAACATTATCGCAGATTGCGCGGCGTCCCTTGCTGCGATGTCGTCAGATGTCTCCCCAAATGCCACATGGCCCGATGCTGCGCCGCAAAAAACCAAGGATGCTCTGGCCGCAGCCTTCCCGACGGATGATCCTTGGGGACCTGCTGCCGTCATTGACACTTGCCGGAAAATTCTCCCCGATCATGCAGTTGCCACCGCTGACAGCGGCGCGCATAGAATTCTTCTCAGTCAGATGTGGCAGTGTTATGAACCGCGCGGATTGATCCAATCTTCCGCCTTGTGCACAATGGGTTGCGCCGTTCCTCTGGCGATGGGTACATCGGTTGCGGTACCGGATAGACCCGTTGTGTCTTTCTCTGGTGATGCAGGGTTTTTGATGGTCGCAGGTGAATTGGCCACGGCCGCAGAACTGGGTCTGCGCACAATTTTTGTTGTCTTTGTCGATTCGTCATTGGCGCTGATCGAGTTAAAACAACGGGGACGGCAACTAAAGAACGCTGGCGTGGATTTCGCCGAACATGATTTTGCGGCCATTGGGCAGGCCTTTGGCGGCACTGGCGTGACCGTTTCAGATCGGGATGCGCTGGAACAGGCGTTACAAGCGGCATTGCAATCAGATCGTTTCACGGTGATCGCCGCGAGAATTGACAAAGGTGCTTATGACGGACGAATCTAAAACACCCGGTGCATTAGACGGGCTTTTTGTTCTGGATCTGAGCCGCATTCTTGCAGGCCCAACCGCGACGCAGCTGCTTGGCGATTTTGGCGCCACCGTCATAAAGATAGAGAACCCAAAAACAGCGGGGGATGATACTCGCGGCTGGGGTCCCAATTATATCTTAGATACAGACGGCGATGCCACTGATCTTTCAGCCTATTTTATTGCGGCCAACCGAAACAAAAAATCCGTCGCACTGGATATTTCAAAACCGGAAAGTCAGCAAATCCTACGACAGCTTGCTGCCCGCGCCGATGTGGTCATCGAAAACTACAAGCCCGACGGGTTGAAGAAATACGGCATGGACCATGAAACATTATGCGCAGCGCATCCCGGCCTCGTCTATTGTTCTATTTCAGGCTTTGGTCAAACCGGACCAAACCGGGACCAACCCGGCTATGACCTGATGGCACAAGGGTACGGCGGCATCATGTCACTGACCGGCGACCCTGACGGCCCGCCCATGAAAGTTGGGGTTGGCATCGCAGATGTCATGTGCGGCATGTATGCGACAATCGGGATTCTGGCAGCGTTGCGCCACAGAGATGCAACAGGCGAAGGGCAGCACATTGATCTGTCGTTGGTGGATTCTCAGATGGCGTGGCTCATCAATGAGGGTACGAATTTCCTGACGTCTGGAAAGGCCCCCAAGCGGCGCGGCAACGGTCACCCCAATATTGTGCCATATGATGCCTTTGCCTGCTCGGATGGCCATGTTTTGGTAGCCGTCGGAAATGACGCTCAATTTTATCGGTTTTGCGATGCCATCGGCGCGCCCAAATTAGGAGCTGATTTACGCTTTACCACTAATCTTTTACGGATAGAAAACCGGGATTCTCTTATCCCCCTCCTATCCGTGGAACTTGCAAAAATGACCAAAGCCCAAGTGCTTAGCAAATTACACTCTGTCAAAGTGCCTGCCGGACCAATCAACTCTGTTCCTGAAGCCCTGGAAACAGATCAGGCGCGGGCACGTGGTGCGGTTGTGGAAATGCCTGCGCCCGACGCCATGGGGGGGTGCATCAAAATGTTGGCTAACCCGCTAAAGCTGTCGCGCACGCCTGTACGATACAATAACCTGCCCCCGCACTTTGGGCAGCACACAGATGAAGTCCTGTCTTCTGTCGAACTTACCGACAAAAATGACTGAAATCTTTTTGATTACGCCTGCACTTTTTGCGCGAAAAATCGCGCATTTTCAACGAAATTAGTGAAACAATAGGCGTTTCCTCACACGCGCCTTCACGTTGGCGTGTAAGGACCCCTAGAGAGTCTTTGTCACCCTCCATATTGAGATAAACAAAGCAAAGACGCGAAAAAAAGGCCACTGCTGATGATGTTCGATATCTGCCAAAGTCCAGTTACCCTAAGCACTGAAGGGCAACTTCGGGAATGGAACGGAATGATCCATGCGTTTTTGTCGCATGGCACCGCCACACCCACACACCTGGGCGCTCTGCTCCAGTCAGACCCACATTTCGCAATGGGACATGCCGCACGGGGCCTGTTCTCTTTGATGATGGGGCGCATTGAACTGGTACGTACCGCCCATGAGGCGGCCGGGGATGCGCATCAAGCGTTACAACAAAACAATAGCACCCCGCGCGAAAGAGCCTGGGTTGATGCACTTGATCACTGGCTCGACGGTCGCCCCTCAGATGCTGTCGCCGAAATGGAGCGGGTTTTGGATGCCTACCCCAGCGATACGCTTTCTGCCAAAGTGAGCCACGCGATCCGGTTCATACTGGGGGATGCTACTGGCATGCGCCAATCCATCGAACGCGTTCTCTCGGCACATGATCAAGACCACGCCTGTCGCGGTTATGCTCTGGGATGTCATGCCTTCACTCTCGAAGAAACCGGTGAATACACTTTAGCCGAAGCCACCGGTCGCCAAGGCTTGGAGCTCGCGTCCGACGATGCCTGGGGTCTGCACGCCGTTGCGCATGTTTATGACATGACCGCACGCCCTGATCTTGGGATACGCTTAATCGAAGATAACAACGGCGCTTGGAACCATTGCAATAACTTCCGTTACCATGTGTGGTGGCACAAAGCGCTGCTGCACTTGGATCGTGCTGAGTTTGACGTCGCATTGGGGCTGTACGATGCGCAGATCCGCGCCGACAAAACAGATGACTACCGCGATATTTCAAATGCAACATCGCTTTTGACACGGCTGGAGCTGGAGGGCATCGACGTCGGCCCGCGCTGGGGTGAACTGGCCGATATTGCAGAGCGGCGCACAGATGACGGATGTGTCGTTTTTGCTGATTTGCACTATATGTTGGCTCTGACCGGCGCAAACCGCCCAGATGCTCAAAAAACCATGTCGGCACGGTTTGCCAAGGAAGCTACTCAGACAGGTGACATGCCCAAGCGCTACGACCACCCTGGCGCCGCCGCCATGATCGGTTTGAATGCATTTGCCGAAGGGCGTTACGACGCAGCCTTTTCCGCCTTGCTACACGCCCGCCCAAGCATGCAAAGCATTGGCGGCAGCCATGCACAACGTGATGTTTTCGAGAGAATTACAATCGACGCAGGCTTACGCGCGGGTAGGTACGATCAAACAGAGGCCGTCCTCCAAGACCGCCTGAAGCGCCGCGCCGGCAATCAAGACCGATTTACAGTGACCCGTTTGTCCGGCATCGCCGATGCACGGCGGATACCTGCGCAATAGTAACAGTTGTAATGACAATTCTGCAACGAAAGCATAAGGACCGGCCATGACACTCGCCGACCCTTCCGATTTGGCTCAAAACCGCTCTGCAGCGGCCTCAAGCCTCAAAGCACACCCGGTGCAGCGCGTTCGCGATCCTCGGCTCGATTTTTTCCGAGGCGTGGTGATGTTCATTATCCTGATTGCCCATACCCCGGGCAACTGGCTGACGCTTTGGATTCCTGCCCGCTTTGGTTTCTCCGATGCAACCGAAGTCTTTGTTTTCTGTTCTGGCATGGCCTCAGCCATCGCCTTTGGTGCCGTTTTTCGTGATCAGGGCCTGCTAATGGGCGCAGCGCGCGTCGCTTTTCGGTGCTGGCAAGTCTATTGGGCGCATATTGCATTGTTCGTTGCCATCGCAGCGACCATGGTTCTGTTGAACAATACAGGATGGTTCGAACGCGATTACATCGGCCAATTGAACCTCTATCCTTTCTTTAAACGCCCCGAAGAAAATCTGGTCGGCTTGCTCACACTGACCTATGTGCCTAACTATTTCGACATCCTGCCAATGTATCTGGTTGTCCTTGCTATGATGCCCTTGGTCATTGCGAGCCACCGTGTGCATCCGGTTCTGACATTGATACTGGTGGCAGGGGTATGGTTTGGCGCGCAGGTTGAACTTTTCGCCCTCCCTGCCGAGCCATGGTCTGCACGCGAATGGTTCTTTAATCCTTTCGGTTGGCAGTTGGTGTTTTTCACAGGCTTCGCATTTATGTCTGGCTGGCTGCCAGCACCACCACGACACAAAATGCTCATCGTCCTTACAGCAATTATCGTGCTGGTGATCATACCGCTGGCCTATTACAGGATTACCCGTCAATTGCCCGACGTCCGCGAATGGCGCAAAGAATACAACTTTCTAATTGCAAAATCCGACTTCGGCATCCTGCGCTATGTGCATTTTCTGGCTCTGGCCTATCTGTGCTGGATCGCCGTAGGCGAGGCGGGCAAGCGTATTTTACCTCCACAGGCAGGAGGGGCACTGGCTGAAATATGGCGTCGTACATTGTCAGTCATCATGAAAGTTGGCCAACAATCTCTGGCCGTCTTTATCACCTCGATGTTCACAGCCCGTCTATTGGGTGTTGCACTTGATACACTGGGGCGGGGCTCACTGTTTAACCAGATCGCCGTAAACCTCGCCGGTTTCGCCATTCTGATCGGCGTGGCCTACGGTGTCGGTTGGTTCAAATCGCAACCTTGGCGCAAAAAGAGTACTCGTTAATGATTCGTAGAGATGTTTTAAAATCACTAGCTGCACTGGCAGTAGTCCCAGCGACCAGCTTTGCGGCTGAGCCGGGGTTACAGGTCGGACAGGCCACCCCCTTTGATGCAAAAGTCGTGCGCGACCGGGCCAAAGCCATGGCCGAAACCGATTATGTCGCGCGACCGTTGATTCCCGAAAGTTGGCGCAACCTAACCTATGATCAATACCGTAAAATCTGGTTTGACGGCAGGAACGCACTTTGGGAAGCGACCGACAGTCCGCAGCGGGTAGATGTCTTTCCCCCAGGGTTATATTTTCCACAGCCCGTCGAAATAAATGTCGTGGAATCCGAGCAATCGCAACCGCTGCGCTTTGCGATGGACGTCTTTGACACGACAGATAAATTCCCACAGGTCGAAATTGATGACAGCCTCGGCTATTCAGGGTTACGTCTGCGCGCCGAGCTGGAACAATCCGGGATTTTCCAAGAATACGCGGTTTTTCAGGGTGCCAGCTATTTTCGCGGCATTGGCACCGGCGAGACCTACGGCTTGTCTGCCCGTGGATTAGCATTGAAAACCGCCGATCCAGAGGGCGAAGAGTTCCCGGATTTTGTTGCGTTCTGGCTTGAAACACCCGCCCCCGGAAGCCGGTCGGTTGTTTTACATGCTTTGCTCGACAGCCCCAGTTGCACGGGGGCCTATCGGTTTGACATCACACACGGCGAAACGCTGAGTATGCAGGTCGAAGCTGAGATATTCGCACGTCAAGACATGTATCACATCGGTATTGGCCCACTCACTTCGATGTTCCTGTTCGACGAAACAATGCGAAACCGCTTTTCCGATTTCAGACCTGCCGTGCATGACAGCGACGGGTTGATGATCCAAAATGGTGCAGGCGAAACGATCTGGCGTCCGTTGGCGAACCCAAAAGCACTTCAAATCAGTGCGTTTTCAGACAATAATCCCAAGGGGTTTGGCCTGATGCAAAGGGCACGCGCCTTTAGTGACTTTGCGGATCTTGAAGCGCTTTACCATAATCGCCCTGCCCTCTGGGTCACCCCAGGAGAAAATTGGGGGGCAGGCGCTGTCACATTGGTCGAGATCCCCGCAGATTTGGAAATCTACGACAATATCGTCGCCTATTGGCGCCCCAGCACACCGCTTTTGGCAGGCGCGAGTCACAAAATGAGCTATCGGCTTGATTGGGCACATGATCCTGCTCCAGTTGCAGCCATGCCTTTACGCGTTTTTGATACCGCAATGGGTGATCGCCCAGAAGGGGGCACAGTAGTTGCGATCGATTTTGAAGGTCGCGCGGATGTTCCCGAGGATCTATCTGCTTTAGATATTGTACTGCGCAGCAGCGCTGGTGACGTTTCAGACGGTCTAATCCAGCGCAATCCGGAAACGGGCGGTCCGAGACTGGCCTTTACCTTTTACCCTCAAGACGCGGACCTCGTTGAATTTCGGGCACAGCTGCGTCTGAACGGCGAAGCTTTCAGCGAAGTTTGGCTCTACAGGTGGACGCGCGCTTGATGGATCGTTTTGCTCATCCCATGGACGCGATGCCGCCACATGCACCCTTGGAGATGCAAGCGCAAACGTTTCATCAAGTTCCTGAAAAAACACAACGCAAAGCTTTTGCGCCAGAAACATCCCGTAGATGGCGCGTTGCTCTTTTTTTACCGGCCTTTGTAGGCACTATTTTATTATTGCGTGGCCTTTACGGTTGGTTCGCCGAAGCAGGCATGTCCAATTTGGAATGGGTTCTATTGGCCATGATTGGCCTAACGTTTTTATGGGTCTGCCTATCGGTGAGCACAATCGGCCTGGCCATCGCCGGGCTTTTGGCACGCACCAACCCTTCACCAACGATCGCAAAGGCCATCAATCCAATGGATGTTGCACTGTTAATGCCGGTTTATAACGAGCCAACGAGCGATGTTTTTGGCAATGCCGCCGCGATGCTGCAAGATATTGCACGGCGCAACACAGCACATCGTTACAGCCTCTTTATCCTGTCCGACACGCGTGACAATGACATCGCCGACGCAGAGCTAAGAGCCTTTGCAGCGCTGCGCGGTTCCGCACCAAAAAGCACATCAGTTTTCTACCGCAGGAGAGCAGAAAATACCGACAAAAAAGTCGGCAACCTTGTCGATTGGATCACGCAATGGGGTGCCGCCTACGAGGCGATGGTCGTCCTTGATGCAGATAGCCTAATGACAGGTCGCGCCATTGATCATCTGGCCAACGAACTTTGCTCAGACCCTCAGGCCGGTTTGATCCAGACCTGCCCGGTTCTGATCGGCGCGGAAACACTTTTTGCCCGTCTGCAACAGTTTTCAAACGTCGCCTACGGGTGGTTGTTGGCCGAAGGGCTGGAAAAATGGTCGCGCAGCGAGGGGAATTATTGGGGGCACAATGCGATCATTCGCACACGCGCCTTTGCTGAATCTGCGGGCCTCCCCCACCTCAAAGACCGCAGCGGCCGTCCTGAATTGATCTTTAGCCATGATTTTGTAGAGGCCGGCCTGCTTCGCCGCGCCGGCTGGCGCGTGCGCTTCATGCCCCGTCTCAGCGGGAGTTTTGAAGAAACACCCGGCACACTAATTGACTATGTTGTTCGGGACCAACGCTGGTGCCGGGGCAACCTGCAGCATTTGCGCCTATTAGGCACCGCTGGTTTTCACCCCATGTCGCGGTTTCATTTGCTCCACGGAGCTGTCAGCTATTTGTTGTCCCCTGCTTGGTTCATCCTGTTGGTCGTTTGGTTCTTTCTGGGCAAAGATGCGGACACGAATGTTATCCGTTACTTTAACGAAGCGAACCCGCGGTTCCCGGATTGGCCGCCAGCCATGAGCCATATCGATTCAGCGGTGTTCCTTGTCATTATGTATGCCATGTTGCTCACGCCCAAACTGGTCGGCGCAGGTATCATCGCAAGCCACCCAAAGGCAAAACGGCTCTATGGCGGACGGCGTGTATTTCTCTCGGCTTTTGTTGTCGAATTCGTTCTATCACTGGCCTATGCGCCCGTCTTGATGGTCCAGCAAACCCGCGCGGTTTTACGGACAGCCCTCGGGCGTCCAATGGACTGGAAGGCGCAGCACAGATCAGTTTATGCATACCCGCTTTCTACCCTCCTTCGGTTTCATTGGGTTGAAACAATGTTGGGTGCCATATTGATGCTTGGACTTTGGTCAGGGCTCGTGTCCCTTTGGCTGATCCCAATTGCCGCTAGTCTGGCGTTATCCGTTCCTTTGTCAGCCCTCAGCGCGTTGCCGGTTGCACGGTTTTTACCCGGCGCATTGGGGATGCAAAACCCGCTTACCTTGCGCGAGCCTTCAATCGTTGAAGCCGCCCGTCGTCATCGGGTGCAGCTCCAAGCACTGCTAAACGCGTCTAAGATACCAGCAGAATAGTTCTAATTCCACCTAGAAGCGGACCATTCACACCGCAATGCATAATATCCCAATTACAAGGCTGTGCCGGAACAATCCGGCACGGCTTTGATAAAATTTAGTTAGCCCCAAGGAACCCTACGTCTGCGCCGCGCCACAATAACAAGTCCACCTAGGCCAACAGTGAGCAAAGGAAGCGATGCCGGAACTGGAATCGGGGTCACAGCAGAAGGTGGAACAGCGGCACCGCCCGTTACTCCAGCCACCGAATAGGATGTCAGAAAAGTTCCTGCGCCAGTCGTAGTATCAATTGAATACGCTGCGTTAGAGGCCGAAAGGCCAAACAACAGCCCGTCGACGATCCCAAGACCATAAACGTCATTGACGCCAATAGACCCAATAATTGACCCAGCACCAGTGGTTGAATCTATCGACCAAAGACAGTCCCCTCCAATGCCGCCACAATTTCCCGAAGACGTGCCATAGAAAGTCGTCCCGCCGCCATAAGCGATATCGCCAGAAGATCTAAATCCTGCGCCGACACCGGAACCTACAAGCGACGCTGCACCCGTTGTTGTATTCACCGAATAGAAACCGTTGTTACCGGTGCCAAACAAGGACTCACCGTTTCCAAAGGCCAAACTGTTGATAAATGCGCCCGATGAGCCGAGGGATGTCGCGCTTTGCGCGCCTAAATCTATTGAATAAACTCCCGAACCCCTGACAATACCTATGGCCGTTCCAGCATTATTGATCGCAATATCAAACCAGCCACCGACACCGGGATTAAAAGAAGTTTTGATATCTCCGGTCGTCGTGTCAACCGTTGCAATCGTACCCGCAATTGTCCCGACTGTGATCGTTGCAGCAGACGCTGCATCGGATGTTATTGCAAGACCTGCAATCATCGTTGCAGCTAGAATTTTGTTACCCATTACCCCAAAATACCCCAAATTTAAAAACTGAACCGTGGTAAGGTGTTACCTCTTCCCAGGCCAAAACAACGCGTATTGTATTGATGTTTAAACAGACGATACGTTAAGAAATTGAGTAATCAGCGCCATTTTCAGAAGAAAATTTAAAGAAAAATTAACAAGGTAAAATTACGTTTTTCGAGCTGAAACCAACAAGATCAGTAAGTGTGGGTTTTCATTTCAGGGCCCATCGAGGCAAAAAATGAAGGTCCACAAGAAAAACCAACAGACAACTGTGGCTCAAAAAACGCCACAAATTGCCAAGCCGAACCGATGACAGAAGAAATAGCTAAGGTTTAAAAACGGGTAATCCACGTTTCAACCAACCAGGACCAGCTCCAGACCCAAGCATCCCTTCTGGCACATCGATAATTTGTTTAAACCCTGCAGATGTCAGGCGTTCCGTCATTCTGCGAGATCGTACCCCACGCGCGCAGATCACCGCGATTGGGCGCGTTCGATCATTCCCAGACACACGCAACAACTCGTCTATAAAATCTGCACGGCGCATGTCGATGGGGGCAGCTCCCTCGCCCACACCAGTGCGGGCCCATTCATCTGGTCGACGAATATCCACCAAGAACACTTCGCCATCTTTTGCGGCTTGATGGACTTGAGCCGGTGTAAGAGACTGCGACCCATTGTTATCAGCTAAGACATTGTACCACTGCGCGGCAACGGCACCGCCCGTGACAATACCCGCTCCGCCCAGCACAATCAGACCCCGCCGCGACACACGCGACGGAGACTTTTGACTTTGTTCTACTGGATCAAGTAGGGGCATTACTATTTAGACGGCGCAGAACTTTCGAACTGCGGAATTGGCTTACTGGATGCGGCCGACGGCTCAATGCTCACCCAATTATTTTCAGCCAGTGTCAAATTGCCTGAGATGTCTTCCTCCCAAAAACCCACAACGTTCTTTGTGATGTTGAGATAAAGTTTGTCGTCAACAATCCGCCACAAGTTAGGGTTGGCAGGAACTTTACCGCCACGGGAAACGCCATAAGCGCAGTGGCCATCGTATTGTGGCACATAGGCGGCTGGATCAGCCACGAAACGTTTTTTGTTTGCTTCTGAGGAAAACGCAAATTTGGCACCGTTGTATTCAGCGGTGATGTCTTTGTTACCTGGCACACCAGCTGGCTGTTTTTGACCAACGGGTACTTGATCAAGATCAAAATAAGCCACGACGTCATAGCCTGACACAGCATATCCTGTTGGGTCAACGTATTGATCACCAGCAAAAGCCGAAGTTGCAAGCGTCAAAGCTGCGGCAGTGGAAATGACAAAATTAGGGAAGCGCATATGAAGTCTCCGTTTTAAGTTGCGGCATCGACAGGGCATTGCGCCCAGCTCGTGCATATTTAAGGTTAGAAGTGCTGCTGATGCACCCTTTTGGTTGAATTCTCTCGCGCTTGTGAAAATTCGGCTGCGTGCGTGATCTTTTTGTGAGAATCTCCTCCTTTCTGAGCGGAATTATTTCAATCGAGGTGGATTTTCCGGATCTGAACCCGGTGCGCTACGCTCTTGTGTTACCGTTTGCTGCAACTGCGGTAAGTCAAAGCGCAGCCCAACACGCGAGAGTTTTTCTGTAATCCCATCTGCACCATCAAAAAATGCGACGTCAATTTCGCCGGCCTCTATCCCAGAAAAACTCAACACTTCTGCGATTGCCTGCGCCAACGCGTCCTGAGCGTCTGGCATCGCATCCACGAAACCTAACAAGTGGCCACGGGCATTATTGTCATAGGTCACAGCAACGAGATAAGCAGCTTGCGCCAACCCCATTGCGGTCGCGAGCTTAGCATCTAGCGCTTCTAACAACTGCTCCGGAAGCCCCTTGGGTGGAGAGACAAGTTCGATTCGAGCTTCAACCCGATTGGGTGCATTTCCCAAGGTTTGATTCAACCATTCCACAGCATTAGGCGGCAACAATACAGCAGATGGCGCGACATCAAGATTAACACCAAGGCCAATGTCCTGATCGGCGAGCATTGACACAACGGCGCGGCCGGACAGCGCTACATATGGTGTAATCTGACCCGCAAACGCAGCAAGTCGCTCCTCTCGGTCAAAGACCAAAACATACCGCGCGTCCTCCAATTCGAACAGCTCCGGTGTGACATCATCATTCTGATCATTGACTTCAGATTGAAGCATGAGGAAAAATTCGCAATCAGCCAGTCTTTCGTAAAACCTCAGCCGACTGACATCGTCGTTCGTGTTGGCCTGCATAACCGCATGGGCGGCATCTAATGCCGTAAAATCATTCATCCAGAACGCCCTCTATCCGCTCCTTCGACCGCAGAAAATCTCCATCCACACGCCAAAGATTTTATATACCCGACAGCTATTTCGCCAGTATGGATGCAGCAAGTTTTAAATACTCTATTTGCGATCTTTCTAACCTCGAACCATCAAGACCATGGGCAGAATTTCCGATGTTCCATTGTCGACTACTCATATACCGATGCAGAGATGAGTCTCAGATGAATACTTATCGTTTATTCCGCATTGTATTATAAAATTCTTTAGGCAGCTTTGTCATCGACGCATAAAAACGTTGTGCACCGCGAAACGTATGGAAACATCTGAAATCATTTTTGGGTAAAGCCATTCCGAATGCCAAGCTAAATTAGAATATGCCCAGAAAAATTCTTTGGTGTTATGAGCGAACCCAAACAAATTTCCATAAATTGCGCAGTTTTTACCACGTGATTGGTAAATAGTACGTAACAAATCCCTGCTATCGACATTGACCACGCCGTAGAGGCACGACGTTCAAGTGGACAGGACCTGCATGCTAGCGTTCGATAATGTATCAAAGTCCTTTTGGACAGGCACTCAACACAAGGTCATCTTGGATAAGGTTTCCTTTGAGGTGGAGCTTGGGCAATCACTTGGTATTTTGGCCCCAAATGGGACGGGCAAAACGACCCTAATCAACATGATGGCGGGATTGGAAAAACCCAATAGCGGTGAAATACGTCGCAAATGTAAAATCTCTTTTCCGCTCGGGTTCATGGGGGGGGTCGTCGGTAAAATTTCCGCCATGGAAAATGCACGCTATATCGCGCGACTCTACGGGTTAGACCCTGATTTTGTTGAGAGTTTTTGTCGATGGCTCTGTGATTTAGAAGAATATTTCGATCAACCAATCGGTACATATTCGTCCGGGATGCGCGCACGATTTTGTTTTGCTCTAATGCTCGCGCTGGATTTCGACATATACCTGATTGATGAAGGTATGCCCTCGACGACAGATGCAGAATTCAACCGTAAAGCAGGCCAAATACTGAAGGAGAGATTACGGACTACAACGATTATAATCGTCTCTCATCAACCTGAAAAGATTGAAAAATTCGCCCGTTCAGCCGCCGTAATGCGAGATGGGAAGTTCCATATGTTTGAAACCCTTGAAGAAGCAAAGCAGCTTTACGACTATGAAACCGACAGCTAAAAAATTTCAAGTCAAACCCGTGACGGACCCGGAAAAGCCCCTTTCCGAAGGCCTAAACAGAGCATCTGCTGTTTCAGATGAGCTTGATGCAAATGCCCTTCAACCGGACAACGCGCCTTCTCCCAAAAACTCATGTGAAGTTACCGCCGAATTAGAAGCAATAGAGCGCGAAGGGCGGACTGCCCGACAGTTGCGTATGGCACGAAGAGTCGCGCAAAAGAATGGTTTGACCCCTTCGACAGATTTAGATGCAGTGCGGCTTTTGCGTCAGCGTGGGATCGACCCCTTTAAACGGGTCAACACGCTCAGATTGGTTGTGTCTCGATCCGATGCCGAGGATGCGCCTGGAAAATCTGTCACCTTAAATACGCAGCATAGAACGCCGCATGTAATGCCCGTGCCGTCAGCTGACTGCCCAGCGACCAATCTAAGCCCAATGGAGCGGCGCGATCGGGAAATATTGAAAATTCAGAAAGATATTTCACGGCGCCGACGTCGTAAAATTCGGATGTTAGCCACGCGGGTCAGCTTTTTCGTCTTACTTCCGACATTGATTGCGGGTTGGTATTTTTACGAAATTGCGACGCCCATGTATTCTACTGAGTCTGAATTCCTGATCCTGCAGGCAGACGCACAGGGTGGAGCAGGTGTCGGAGGGCTATTGTCGGGCACACAATTCGCGACCTCTCAAGATAGCATTGCAATACAATCATACTTGCAGTCCAAAGATGCGATGTTGCGCTTGGATTCAGATGTTGGTTTCAAGTCACACTTCACTCAAGCTCACATAGATCCAATCCAGCGTCTTCACGCCAATCCCACGAATGAAGAAGCGCACGAAGTCTATCAAGAGAAAGTTAAGGTCGGTTATGACCCCACAGAAGGCGTTTTAAGAATGGAAATCGTCGCCGCAGATCCAGAGGTCAGCGCGCGCTTTAACCAGGCGCTAATCCAATATGCAGAAGATCGTGTAAACAGCCTTAGCGAACAAAAACGTGCTGACCAAATGACGGATGCGCAAGCCAGCTATGAAAAGGCCGAAACTGAGCGCCGTCTTGCTCAGGAGGCTTTAGTTGCGCTCCAACTAAAAGGCGCGACCCTTGATCCAGAAGCAGTCATCGCCGGGTTACGCACACAAGTTAACACTCTGGAAGTGCAGAAAATTGAAAAAGAGTTGCAGCTCGCAGCCTTACTCGACAATACACGCCCAAATCAATCTCGTGTGGATGGTGTCCGCGGCGACATTCGCAGGCTCGGCGAAAGACTAAGCGATTTAAATGCAAAAATGACGGACGCCAGCCAAGGGGAAAATTCGCTGGCCCAGCTGAATATCCGCTTGCAAATGGCCAAGGCGGATTTAGCCACGCGAGATATGTTGTTGCAATCTGCTTTGCAACAACTCGAACAGACGAGAATGGAAGCCAACCGACAAGTTCGTTATCTAACCACGAGCGTTATGCCAGTGGCACCGCAAGAAGCCGCTTATCCACGCAGTTTCGAAAACACAGTTCTGGCATTCTTGATTTTTGCAGGTATCTATCTGATGGTGTCTTTAACCGCATCCATCCTAAGAGAACAGGTTACCTCCTAATATGATAAACGTTCCCGTCGGCGCTCTTGAAATCGGCAACGACCGCCCTCTCACAGTTATTGCCGGACCATGCCAGCTTGAAACCCAAGATCACGCACAGATGATTGCAGGCATAATGAAAGAAGCCTGCGATGCCGTTGGGGCGCAATATGTTTTCAAGGCGTCTTTTGACAAGGCGAACCGTACATCTCTGTCAGGCATTCGTGGTCCCGGCATTGAAAAGGGATTGCAAATTTTACAATCGGTCGGCAAATCAATCGGCGTTCCGGTTTTGACTGATGTGCACAATGAAGCTCAATGCGGCTTGGCAGCCGAGGCTGCGGATATTTTGCAAATCCCG
Source organism: Roseobacter sp. (assembly GCA_039983935.1). Lineage (GTDB taxonomy): Bacteria > Pseudomonadota > Alphaproteobacteria > Rhodobacterales > Rhodobacteraceae > Roseobacter. Next base: position 249,406 of record JBDWVP010000052.1, read on the forward strand.
GCGTTCCTGTGCCGTCAAACAGATATGCTTCTAGCCGCTGGGGAAACCGGCGCGGCGGTCAACGTAAAGAAGGGTCAATTCCTCGCACCATGGGAAATGCCCAACATTACCAAGAAAATTGAAAGCACAGGCAACAAACGCATTTTGCTGACCGAGCGCGGCACCTCTTTCGGGTATAATACTCTGGTGACCGACATGCGCGGTTTACCCCAAATGGCGCAGTCAGGTTATCCGGTCGTTATGGACGCAACACATTCTGTCCAGCAACCGGGAGGCAAAGGTGGATCAAGCGGCGGGCAGCGAGAATTTGCACCGGTCATGGCGCGCGCCGCAGTGGCGTTGGGTGTCGCCGCCGTGTTCATCGAGACTCATGAGGATCCGGACAAGTCACCGTCTGACGGCCCTAATATGATCTACCTCGATCAAATGCCTGCTCTTGTCAAAACGCTCATGCAATTTGACAAACTGGCAAAAGCAAACCCAATAACGCTCTGATCGCTTCGGCGATTAGTCAAACAATTTGCGCAACAATTTGTCTTTGGCCTTTTCCTCAATCGCATCTTTGGTGCTCTGACCTTCGGACGGTTTCACCCCCAAACTGTCCAAAACTTCCTCTTTTGCCCGTTCTTCCAGCGCCTCTTTTTCCTCGTCAAAGCGCAAATCTAACGCCGCTTCAATATCTGGGCGGATAGAGACGTCTGACCAAGGTCCAGATAAAATCACAGGGATCGCGACACCATTTCCTTCATTGGCGCGCAATGCAACAGGCGTGAACGTATAGTCAATGTTGCGCTGCCCCAGACCGACGACGCCCTTGCCTGACGCTTGATAGTTTTTCAACTGAAGCAGTAAATCACTGTTGCTCAAAACCCCCTCCTTGATGCGCCATGTAGCCGTTAAATCATCAAAAATCGTTGTGCCATCCAAAGATCCGCCGCTCAGCAATCTGTCTAGATTTAGACCCTCAATCGTGCCCTTACCAATCGCAAGATCGCCATCCCCCGAAAGAGATTTCATAATAGCATCAACATTTTGTCCTGAACCGAGAAAAGACAGATTCAGATCACCTTGTCCGGTCAACCGATCCACTTCAATAGCATCCTCCAACAAAGGTTGCATTTGGATCGATGCGATCTTCATTTTTCCCCCGACCGACAATCCGCTTCGGTTATTGACGACAAATTCACCTGTGATTTTACCACTATAGGCATTCACTTCGCGCAGCTCAAAAACCATTCTTGATTTATCATTTTGCAAAACAGCCAGCGTTTGACCCAACTGAAACGTTCCCAAATCGATGCTGTTAGCACTTAAAGCGATTCCGCCGTTAAATGCTGCCAAACCGCTGGCATCGATGGGATCCGTTGACCATCCGTCGGCTGTTTGCTTTGATGCACTGCTATCGCCAGACGGTTTCTCACCGCCTGTAGTATCCTCGGTCGTCGCGAAAGATAGATCCAAATCACCGGCATCAAAACGCGCATTAATCAGAGGCGTTCCATCTAGAGACAAGTCCACATCTCCCGTCAAAACGTTGCCGCCCAAGTCAACCTTCAGATTACGCAATGCCACGTCGAGTTCGGGCGTCAGCGTTAAACCGGTATTTAAGTTGATTTTCTGTCCCAATTTAGGAGGCAGGCTAATGTTGGGTAAACCCAATCCGGCAATGAAACCGGAGGTATCATCTGTCGCAAACGAAAAATCCCCATCGACGGATCCAGAAATATCCGCACGCCCCGTTAAAGACATCTGGCCCTCTGATGTTTTCAAAGAGATATCTAAAACACTGATACCCCCTGCAAGGAACCCGTCAAAATCTTCAACTATCATGCCAATCGTTACTGGACTTGGCCCCGGGTGTAGCTCCATTGCGATTTCTGCGGCGCCGCTGGGATCAGGCCAATCCAGCGACAATTGAACACCACTTAGGGACACTAATTCGCTGCCTTCGGCATCATAAATCACAGTCGCATCCGTCACGCTCAACTGTTCGATGGTGAAGCTCGAGCCAGCAGGTGCATCTTCGGTTCCCGTTTCCGCGTCAGAGTCTGCGGCAATTTCTTCATTTGCTGCCCCCCCCTCGGTTGAAAACAGCCAGTTCGCTCGGCCATCTTGTTTCTGTTCAAGTCTAACGACAGGGTTGTTGGCCTCAATGTTCGTGATTTTGACGTTGCCGCTGAGCAAGCTTTTGGCGTCTATGCCAATTGCCGCGTGCGCCGCTTCAAACATCGGCCCCCGCGTGGCCCAATCGGCGCTGCCGATTTCCAAACCATCCACACTAACGCCTAGGACAGGCCAAAAAGACAAAGAGACTTCGCCATCTATACTGACATCTCGCCCCATCGCCGCACTCATTTGATCTGTCGCAATCCGAGCAAGCCGTTCCGTCGGGATAAAGAAAACCGCTGCTATCAGACAAACGACAACAGCAATTAGCAAACCAAACAAGCGGTAAATCCATTTCATAAGACACCTTCTCCCTTCAAGCAGCCCTTTCGCGGCTCGTGTAACTACAGTATAGCGCATTTCATGAGCACAAACCCCCCTGAATTGCGCCCTGATCTTGCGCCTAAACCCCGCCTGTCAAAACCAGACCGGCCCGGTCAACCAACAGTCGGTATGGTCAGCCTTGGCTGCCCCAAGGCGTTGGTCGACAGTGAACGTATTCTGACCCGTCTGCGCGCAGAAGGCTATGGCATTTCACCAGATTATGAAGGCGCTGATGCCGTTATCGTCAATACTTGCGGTTTCTTGGACAGCGCAAAGGCGGAATCTCTGTCGGCAATTGGCGAGGCCTTGTCGGAAAATGGTAAGGTAATCGTGACCGGCTGCTTGGGCGCCGAACCTGATTATATTACCGGGGCCCACCCCAGCGTTTTAGCCGTCACCGGGCCACATCAATATGAACAGGTTTTGGATGCTGTACACGGTGCTGTTCCGCCTTCCCCCGACCCATTTGTTGACTTACTACCTGCCTCTGGCGTGCGCCTGACACCCCGACATTTCAGTTACTTAAAAATATCTGAGGGCTGCAATCATAAGTGCAAGTTCTGCATCATTCCTGACATGCGGGGGCGTTTGGCAAGTAGGCCCGCCCATGCCGTAATCCGCGAAGCTGAGAAGCTCGTGGAAAATGGCGTCAAAGAGCTATTGGTCATCAGTCAGGACACATCTGCCTACGGGGTAGACATCAAACACGCCGAAGATCGAGGCCAGCGCGCCCATATCACCGACCTGTCGCGTGCATTAGGAGAGCTTGGTGCGTGGGTGAGGTTGCATTACGTCTATCCCTATCCTCATGTCCGCCAACTCATCCCCTTAATGGCCGAAGGGTTGGTTCTACCGTATCTTGATATTCCGTTTCAGCACGCCCACCCCGATGTTTTGCGGCGTATGGCCAGACCCGCAGCGGCGGCCAAAACTTTGGATGAGATCGCCGCTTGGCGCGATGTCTGCCCAGATTTGACGCTTCGATCCACATTCATCGTTGGCTACCCGGGCGAAACCGAAGCCGAATTCGAGACACTGTTGGATTGGCTAGACGAAGCGCAACTAGACCGAGTTGGTTGTTTTCAGTACGAAAATGTCGAAGGAGCGCGGTCGAATCAATTACCTGATCATGTTTCTGCAGAGATAAAACAGGACCGCTGGGATCGCTTTATGCTCAAGGCGCAGGCTATTTCGGAACAGAAACTAGCTGCAAAAGTTGGAAAACGGCTTCAGGTTTTGGTGGACGATGTTGATGAAGATGCCGCAACCTGTCGTACGATGGCAGACGCCCCTGAAATTGATGGTAATTTATTTATCGACGCCGGGCACCGGGCACTGAAACCAGGTGACCTGGTAACGGTAGACGTAGACGAAGCAGGCGAATACGATTTGTGGGGCACAATCGTTTCGACGCAATAGTCTTTTAGCGCTGTTTTTTGGCCCATAGAGCGGGGTCTGAAACGCCATCAATCGTCTTTCTTAACACGTTACTCAAAGTCGCAAGATTGCCCGCATGGCATCAATCATCTGATGGACACGTCACAGACCATCAGCAACACGTTTCACCGTCTCGATTCGCTGTGCATTGGGTGGATGTGTTCCAAGAAAGCGATCCCCCGGATCCGGAATCCGGGTGAAGAACTCTGCGCCATGTACGGGATCAAATCCAGCCTGCGCGGCGATCACAGTCCCCAAAGCATCAGCTTCAAGTTCAAAGCTCTTGGAATAGGTTCGCGCGCCCACCTGAGCCCCTTGCAATTGAGCAACTTCCTTCGCTTCGGAACTCCCGCCGCGTAACTCCTCAAGAACACCCGTAATAACCCCCCAAGCGACGGCGTTTTGTTGTTGGCGGGCAATGTGGCCAGCAATATGGTGTGCAGCTTCGTGGCCCAAAACAAATGCCAATTCGTCTTTGTTTTGCGCGTCCTCGATCAATTGCAAGGTGAACGCGATAATTGGACGCCCAAATTTATCGACCGTCTGAAAGGCATTCGCGGGCTGGTTTGGGCGATCATCGACAACAATAAAAAAGTCGCAATTCACTCTAGAGGTACTCGATTTGCATACGCGTTCGGCGACCGGCTCAACTGTACGAACGACTTCACTGAATTGCTGCAAAACAACTTGATTCGCTTCAGAAACACGCGGTGCTGAAGATTGATCCTTGCCCCCTAATAGAGGCGAAATCACATCAGATGCACACCCGGCGAGTACAATCGCAATGCCACCCAAACAACTCAAATTTCGCAACATTTTACCGCTTGACCTCTAGTGCCTGTGCACAGGAACCATTTATAGCACTTATTGCGGCGACAACCACCATCCTTTGCAAACAAACCATTGTTACCCTTGCATTGCGCGCGATTGCTCTTACTCTGGGCCTATGTTTACGATCGAACACGAATTTGACGCAACTGTAGTGACATTGGTTGACGATGGGAAAGCCCCCTTGCAGGAAGATGTCGTTGTGCACGCCACAGAAAGCGCAATTTTGCTCAACCAGTATGATGCACGCACAGATCAAACGGTTTCGGTTCGCCTATCCCCGGAGCAATGGCGTGATTTAACCGCGGCCTTAAATTTGCCTGAGGGCGTATACAGCGCTGATTGATGCGATCAAGCCATTGACCGGCGGCCATATGGCTGCAAGTTTGCCCGCAACAATTAAAGGCGAAACAGTAATGTCCACGGGAACAAACATCTCAACATGGTTTAACGGCCAATGGCACAAAGACGACGTCATGATCATGCGGGCGGCCGACCACGGCAGTTGGCTTGGCACCACTGTTTTTGACGGAGCCCGTTATTTCAACGGCCGCGCGCCGGACCTCAAAGCGCACTGCGAGAGGGTCAATCAATCTGCACGCGCATTGATGCTGGAACCTAACGTTTCCGTGACCGAAATGATGTCGATTGTCGCAGAGGGTCTTAAACTCTATGGCCCGGATGATGCCGTCTATATCCGCCCGATGTACTGGGGCATCGACGGAGATTCGACGGCGATTGTGCCAAAGTCGGATACAGTCGGCTTTGCGATTTCGTTGGAACAAATACCAATGGCGCCTCCAGAGGCAGCCCTGACATTAGGGCGCACGCGATTTTGCCGCCCGGTGCTGGAAAGCAGTGTTGTGAATGCCAAGGCAGGTTGTCTTTATCCCAACAACGCCAGAATGCTCGCCGAAGTACGCCAGCGCGGATTTAACAATGCGCTGGTCGCTGACGCCTTGGGAAATGTGGCCGAGTCCGCGACGGCAAATGTCTTTATGGTCAAAGACGCCGAAGTTTTCACCCCCATTGCGAACGGCACATTTTTGTCAGGCATAACACGCGCACGGCATATTAAAAATATGATCCAAGACGGTATTGCAGTCCATGAGACCGTCCTTAGTTTCGCCGATTTCGAAAACGCCGACGAAGTATTTTTGACTGGGAACATGTCAAAAATAACACCCGTAAAAGGGTTCGAAGATACAGATTATCAAATCGGCCCATTGGCGCGTAGGTTGCGCGAAATGTACTGGGATTGGGCGACGTCCGAAACTTTGTAGTCACCCCTTCGACACTGCATTTAAGCTTCAAAAACGAACGCCCATCTAGCCCTTTGAACCTCGATCGTAGGTTGGATCAGGTTCATAACTTCTCGGGCGCACGGTGGGCGTGGAACAGGCCGCGACGGCAACGCCGGTTATTTTCCCGTTCAGATAGAGATTGCGTCTAACACTTTCTGACGTCATGATCTTAGCGAACAAAGGGAGCGTCCGATCATGCGTAAGTTCTTGGTTATTCTGGATGACAGCCGCGAATGTCTGAATGCCATGCGCTTTGCGGCGATGCGCGCGGCCAGTACGGGAGGCGGTGTTGAGATACTCTCCGTCATTCCGCCAGACGAATTCAATCATTGGATCGGCGTTGGCGAAGTCATGCGCGAAGAAGCCCGTGAACGGATACAGGTGCACTACGATGTATTTGCGAAATGGATGCGCGACCGGCAGGGAATCGAACCTGAGCTGGTGATCCGCGAGGGCCAGCCCGTTGACGAGATCATGTCTCAAATCAAAGAAGATCCGGAAATCGGGGTTTTGGTGCTTGGTGCTGGGACGGAGAAGAAGGGCCCCGGACCACTGGTCACCCAATTGACCAAAAACGCTGGCGGGTTGCCGATCCCCATCACCATCGTGCCCGGTGATTTAAGCAAAGAGAAACTGGAAGCCATAACCTAAGGTGAAATTTTTCCTGCTGCACAGCAATTTTCCAGTTTAGAATCATTCCAAACCTTGACTTGAGCTGCCCCGATCCGCATATCTGTCACAACCTCAGGAGATTGCCGATGTTTATCCAGACAGAATCCACGCCCAACCCCGCAACCTTGAAATTCCTGCCCGGTCAAACCGTGCTCGACATGGGGACAGCAGATTTCCCGAGTTCAGAGACTGCCGACAAATCACCCTTGGCTGTGCGGATTTTTGCGGTGGACGGCGTCACTGGTGTGTTTTTCGGAAATGACTTTGTAACGGTTACAAAATCCGATTCCGTAGACTGGGATCACATCAAACCCGCATTGCTGGGTGCGATCATGGAGCATTTCCAATCGGGGCAACCCGTGATGGCGGGCGATCATACACCGGCATCGGGTCATGCCGACCATTCCGAAGAAGACGATCAAGTCGTCAGCCAGATCAAGGAGCTGCTCGACAGTCGGGTACGCCCTGCCGTCGCACAAGACGGCGGCGACATTACATTTCACGGTTTTGAGCGCGGCGTCGTCTATTTGCACATGCAGGGGGCTTGTGCTGGCTGCCCATCGTCGACCCTGACGCTGAAGATGGGAATCGAAAACCTATTGCGCCACTACATTCCAGAAGTCACAGAAGTACGCCCTGTCGCGACCTGACGTAAATCCAACCCTCTGAGGGAAGTGATACCATTTCCCTCAGAGAGCCTTTTGATGTTGGGAAATTGCCCGACCATAGGCAACGAGCCCTGCTCTTAACTCTTGGGAAAACGGCGTTCTGAGCAACTGAAGCAGCGACTACGACCACCGGCCTCGGTTCGTAACCCCTCTCTATTCAACGAATAACTTCCAATGCAACAACCGCTCATTTTGGCATTCGACACAAGTACAGCGTCCTGTGACGTCGCGATGCTGCGGGGTCATGAAGTCATTGCAGAACGTTCAGAACCAATGGCGAAGGGTCAAGCAGAACGCCTTTTATCTCTTTGTCAGGAGGTTATGGCACAGGTCGGAACCCAACCTTCCGATCTGACGGCAATTGGTGTTGGGATTGGTCCTGGCAATTTCACCGGCATCCGCATTTCGGTATCCGCCGCACGTGGTCTCGCATTAGGGTTGGGCATTCCGGCCGTGGGCGTTTCCGCCTTCCAAGCACTGGGGTTCGGGGCAAACGCGCCCTTCGCCTGCGCAATAGATGCAAGACGGGATCAGCTGTACCTGCAATGTTTTGACAAAACAGGTGCCAAGAGCGATCCCGAACTGCTGGAACCATTTGCGCCACTAAAGCACGACGGCCCGCTCATTGGTCATGGCGGTTGCGCACCTGCGTTTTCAGCAGCTGTCGCTATTGCCCATGTCGCCCGTGAGAAATTCGGTACAACCAAAGACCGTCCCGCTCCGCTCTACATACGACCTGCTGATGCGGCACCCGCGCGGGATGCGCCGCCAAAAATCCTGACATGACCCCTCAACAGATGGCCGTGGTGCACGGGCGCGCCTTTGCACCCGCTCGTGGCTGGAGCGCCGATGAAATCCAAGGCCTTTGCCTCTCCACACATGTGGCGTGTTTTGCCCTTCCAGAGGGATTCGCGCTGGCACGCACCATCGCAAATGAAACCGAGTTGCTGACGCTTGCAGTTGATCCAGCTTACCATCGCAAGGGGATCGGCGGCGCTTTGCTCAGCGCATGGATGTCGCGTTCAAACGCTGAGGTCGCCTTCTTAGAAGTCGCAGCCAATAATGCGGCTGCATTGACGCTTTACACCAAACATGGATTCGCAGTGAGTGGGCGGCGAAAAGGGTATTATCGAGGCCAAGACGGGCCGCCTGTCGATGCTGTGCTTATGCGCGCCGCACTGAGCCCCCATCAGAGCGACGAATACCCGGTTCATCCCCTAAAAACCGGTTGACCCTGACCGTGCCTTAGGCCCTAATTTATTTAAGAACAGAATTATTCTGCTCGCGAAGGGCGATGGTGCGCGATATACCGCACCGATTGCTCCAAAATTAAAACTGGGAGACCCCTAATGACCCTAATGAAAACTCTACTCGGCGCCTCGGCGGGACTCGCCATTTCAGCCGGAGCCGCCTTGGCTGATCCGGCCGTGATCTTCGATCTTGGCGGAAAGTTTGATAAATCTTTCAACGAAGCAGCCCACAACGGCGCGGAACGCTGGGCCGAAGAAACTGGTGGCAGCTATTTCGAGATCGAACTGCAATCCGAAGCTCAGCGCGAACAAGCCTTGCGTCGATTTGCCGATGCTGGCGCGAATCCGGTCATCACGATGGGTTTTGCGATGGCCGATCCACTGAGCGCTGTCGCACCAGATTACCCTGACACGAAGTTTGTCGCGATCGATGTCACATGGCTGGACAACACGAACATTCGCCAGATTGGCTTTGCCGAACATGAAGGCTCCTTTCTTGTTGGGATGATGGCAGCGATGGCTTCGACTTCGGGCACTGTCGGGTTTGTTGGCGGAATGGACATTCCGTTGATCCGGCATTTTGGGTGCGGATATGCGCAGGGTGTCAAAGCTGTTAATCCTGATGCCACAGTGATTGCCAACATGACCGGCACAACACCTGCGGCGTGGAATGATCCCGTTAAAGGATCTGAATTGACTAAGGCACAGATCAGCCAAGGTGCTGATGTTGTTTATGCAGCTGCTGGTGGCACCGGTGTTGGCGTACTGCAAACCGCCGCTGACGAAGGCATCTTGTCAATCGGCGTGGACAGCAACCAAAACTATCTCCACCCGGGTAAAGTGCTGACATCAATGCTGAAACGTGTAGATGTGGCGGTTTACGACGCAATGAGCGCTGGCACTGAAGTCGAAACCGGTGTCTTTGTTTTGGGTCTTGCCGAAGAAGGCGTTGGCTATGCCATGGATGAAAACAACGCTTCATTGGTCACAGATTCAATGAAAGAAAATCTCGAAGCCGCACGTCAGAAAATCATCGCAGGTGATTTGGAAGTAGCCGCATATTACACAAATGATAGCTGCCCCGCACTGGACTTCTGAGCAAGCACTAGATTGCTAACTAAAAATAAGCTGTGCCGCAGAGACGGCGCAGCTTTGATTGCGGAATGGGGAAATAAGCATGGCTGAACAAGCGCCGGCGATCGAGCTAAAGGGCATTTCCAAGGCCTTTGGACCTGTTCAGGCGAACAAGAATATTTCGATCAAGGTAATGCCCGGGACCATCCACGGCATAATCGGCGAAAATGGCGCTGGAAAATCGACGTTGATGTCTATTCTGTTTGGTTTTTACAAAGCCGACAAAGGTGACATCTACATTTCCGGTAAAAAAACTGAAATTCCAGATAGTCAGGCGGCGATTTCAGCTGGCATCGGGATGGTTTTCCAACACTTTAAGTTGGTGGAGAACTTTTCCGTTTTGGAAAACATTATTCTGGGGGCCGAGGATGGTGGCCTGTTGCGCCCCTCGCTCGCAAAAGCCCGTCGCACGCTGCTTACGCTCGCGGAAGAATACGGGCTCAATGTGGATCCTGATGCGTTGATTGAAGAAATTGGCGTAGGCATGCAGCAACGTGTCGAAATTCTCAAAGCGCTCTATAGACGTGCCGATATTTTGATCTTGGACGAACCAACCGGCGTTTTGACCCCGGCTGAGGCTGATCAATTGTTTCGGATTCTCGACAGACTGCGCGCCGAGGGCAAGACCATCATCCTCATCACGCATAAACTGCGCGAGATTATGGATGCGACTGACACCGTCAGCGTCATGCGTCGCGGTGAAATGACAGCGACCGTCAAAACAAGCGAGACCTCCCCTTCGGAATTGGCCGAATTGATGGTCGGGCGCAAGGTACTGCTACGCGTCGATAAAAAACCCGCAACACCGGGTGCGGTGATTTTGGACATCGCAGGTTTGCGCGTTGTGGACGAACAAAAAGTAGAACGGCTAAAAGGCGTAGACCTTCAAGTCCGTGCAGGCGAAATTTTGGGCATCGCTGGTGTGGCAGGAAATGGGCAATCCGAATTGCTGGAAGTTCTGGGGGGCTATGCACAGGCGAGCGGTACGATCACCTTAAACGGTACCCCGTTGGATCTTACCGGAAAAGACGCTGACGGAAGATCACGACGCAAAAACGGCATTGGCCACGTCCCAGAGGATCGCCAACGCGAAGGTTTAATCATGGATTTTTCCGCATGGGAAAACACCGCCTTTGGGTATCATCGGGACCCTTCTTATCAGTCTGGTTTTTTGCTGAACAACGCAGCAATCCGCGAAGATACACAAGCCAAGATGGAACGTTTCGATGTCCGACCGCCCGACGCGGCACTGGCCGCAAAAAGTTTCTCTGGTGGGAACCAGCAAAAAGTAGTCCTTGCCCGAGAAATCGAGCGCAATCCTGATCTATTGCTGGTCGGACAACCGACACGCGGCGTGGACATTGGTGCCATCGAGTTCATTCACCAACAAATTGTTGCGTTACGCGATCAAGGCAAAGCCATTTTGCTGGTCTCAGTTGAACTCGAAGAAATCCTAGCGCTCGCTGACCGGGTCGCGGTCATGTTTGACGGTCATATCATGGGTGAACGTCTGTCAGCCGAAACGGATGAAAAAGAATTGGGCCTACTGATGGCCGGAGTGGGGAGCTAAACTATGGATGTTGTGCCTAAGTGGGCAGAGGTAATCCTGATCCCGCTGATTTCGTTACTCCTTGCGGCGATATTGTCCGCCTTTGTCATTCTCGCCATAGGAGAAGATCCCATAGCCGCGGTTAACCTGATGGTGACTGGCGCGTTGGGCAGCACTTACGGGTGGGGGTATACTCTTTATTACGCAACAAACTTTCTATTCACAGGGCTCGCCGTATCCGTCGCCTTCCACGCCGGGCTATTTAACATCGGCGGTGAAGGGCAAGCGATGCTGGGCGGTTTGGGCGTGGCCTTGGCCTGCTTGCTTGTCCCTTGGCCGCATTGGACAATTGCCCTATTGGCAGCCACTATTATGGCCGGATTATTCGGTGCCGCCTGGGCCGCGATCCCAGCTTTCTTGCAAGCGAAACGGGGCAGCCATATCGTTATCACGACAATCATGTTTAACTTTATCGGCGCTGCGGTTCTGAACTATCTGTTGGTCAACGTCCTGCGCCCTGCCGGTAGCATGGATCCAGCCACTGCAAGGTTTTCAGAAACGGTTCACTTGCCAACGTTACATGACGTTTTTGCGGTTTTTGGCATCAGCTTTTCCAAAGCAGCACCAGCAAACGTTACATTCCTCATTGCGATTGTCGCGTGTTTCCTCGTGTGGATTTTACTCTGGAAGACATGGTTAGGATATGAAATCCGCAGTTATGGAAAATCAGAACCGGCGGCAAAATACGCCGGGATTTCGCCTACTGCGATCACCATGATCGCCATGCTGATCTCGGGTGCTTTGGCCGGAATGATGGCCATTAACAACGTAATGGGCGAGGCCGAAAGACTGGTCCTAAACGCCGTTGAAGGAGCCGGGTTTATCGGCATCGCGGTTGCCCTTATGGGCCGAAGCCATCCTTTCGGCGTTTTCTTAGCGGCATTACTGTTTGGCTTTTTGTACCAAGGCGGCGCCGAATTGGCATTATGGACATCAATCCCGCGCGAATTGATTGTCGTTATCCAAGCCTTAGTGATCCTGTTCACAGGCGCTTTGGACAATATGGTTCGAATGCCTCTGGAAAAAATCTTCCTGATGCTTCGGCGAAGGGGTGCCTGATGGATTTTCTCACTCTAATACAGCTGCTGGACAGCACCGTTCGCCTGTCAATGCCCTTACTTCTGGCCTGTCTTGCGGGTTTGTTTTCAGAACGTGCCGGAATTTTCGACATTGGGTTAGAGGGCAAAATGCTCGCTGCGGCGTTTTTCTCAGCAGCTGTTGCCGCGGTAAGTGGATCGGTATGGCTTGGCCTGTTGGCAGGCATCGCTGCCTCGATGGCCTTAAGTCTGTTGCATGGTCTTGCGTCCATCACATTTCGGGGCAACCAGCTTATTTCAGGCGTTGCCGTGAATTTTCTGGCCGCAGGGTTGACCGTCCTCATCGCACAAGACTGGTTCAAACAAGGCGGCCGCACACCTTCCCTGATGGGTGGCGCAAGATTTGAGCCAATCACCCTGCCCTTTGCAGACTCTTTGGCAGAGGTTCCGTTTCTCGGTCCGATTTATGCCGAACTCATTTCCGGTCATTCGATCCTTGTGTATATCGCTTTTGCGACGGTTCCCTTGACGTGGTGGGTGTTATTTCGGACGCGTTTTGGCCTCCGCCTACGCGCAGTTGGCGAAAACCCGGCGGCCGTTGATACCGCTGGTGTCTCGGTTGTCGCACTTCGCTATGCAGCGGTGCTCATTTGCGGTGTCCTTTGCGGAATTGCAGGTGCTTACCTGTCTACTGCACTGCAAGCTGGCTTTGTAAAAGACATGTCAGCAGGTCGTGGGTTCATTGCATTAGCAGCTTTGATTTTTGCCAAATGGCGGCCCTGGTATGCACTGTGGGCAACGTTACTGTTTGGCCTCTTTGGTGCATTGGAAACCCGCCCCGATGTCATCCAAGCCGTCATCGGCATGAAAGTTCAAGGACAATTGCTGGGCGCTCTGCCCTATATCATGACCGTTATCATTTTGGCGGGATTTGTTGGCAAGGCCGTTCCGCCTCGCGCGGGTGGTCAACCCTACGTGAAAGAACGTTAACCTCATAAGGCCAGTTTTCCAGATTACATCAGTCCTGTTTGCTGCAAGGCAGCAACAAGGATTGATTTTGACCCGATGAGTGCCTACACCAAGTCATGCAGATATACCTTCCAATTGCCGAAGTCTCGGTCAACGCGTTTCTTTTACTCGGTTTGGGTGGCATCGTTGGCGTTCTTTCAGGCATGTTTGGGGTCGGCGGCGGGTTCCTTATGACACCGCTGTTGTTTTTCATAGGTATCCCTCCTGCCGTCGCCGTCGCGACTGAAGCCAATCAGATCGTTGCGTCCTCCTTTTCGGGTGTTCTCGCTCATCTGAGACGAAAAACAGTCGATCTCAGGATGGGTACTGTTCTGCTCATTGGTGGCCTCGTCGGAGCAGCCTTTGGCGTCGTCTTGTTCAATTACCTCAAGGCACAGGGCCAAGTCGATCTCCTGGTAAAATTATGCTACGTCGTCTTCCTGGGCATTATCGGTGGGTTGATGTTTGCCGAGAGCCTTAAAGCCATCAGGAACAGCAAAAAGGGCAAGCCACCAGCACGCAAAAAACATAACTGGATCCATGGGTTACCGTTCAAAATGCGGTTTCGGGTGTCGGGCCTCTATATCTCCGTCATCCCTCCATTGTTGGTCGGTGTCTGCGTCGGTATTTTGGCTGCTATCATGGGTGTTGGCGGTGGTTTCATTATGGTCCCTGCCATGATTTACCTGCTGGGAATGCCAACAAAAGTGGTTGTCGGCACATCCCTCTTTCAGATCATCTTTGTGACTGCGTTCACGACACTCTTGCATGCCACAACAAACTTCACCGTTGATATTGTCCTCGCCGTTCTGCTGCTTATCGGTGGCGTGATCGGTGCGCAGATTGGCACCCGCATCGGGGTCCATCTAAAGGCCGAACAACTGCGTATCCTACTCGCCATTATGGTCCTAGCTGTGTGCGGAAAACTTGCGCTCGATCTGCTCTTGATGCCCTCGGAATTGTATTCCATTGGCGCAAGTGGAGGGCATTGAGCATGTTTTTGCGCCTCACCATTCTGTTGAGCTTCTTTGTTAGTTTCGCCGTACCTACGGCACAGGCAGAAGAAGTTGTATTGGGCCTAAGCAAGGATCGAATTTCCATAACCACGAACTTTGATGGCTCTGAAATTTTGATTTTCGGCGCGGTAAAACGAGACAGCCCCATCCCCGAAGGTCCACCACTCGAGGTGATCGTAACTGTATCGGGACCGTCTCTTCCGACGACCGTGCGTCGCAAAGAAAAGCGGCTCGGCATTTGGGTCAACATAGATGCTGTTGAAGTCGATCATGCACCCAGTTTTTATGCTGTGAACTCCAGCGCCAAATTGGAGGATTCTCTTAAGGACGTAGAAGATCTGCGGCACAAAATCTCTGTGCCGCACGCGATCCGATCAGTAGGTGCGCCATCAAACATTCTGGATTCGATGAGTTTCACAGAGGCGCTCATCCGTATTCGCGAGAATGACGAAACCTATCAACTGAGTGAAGCCAGCGTCTTGGTCGATGAACAAACACTGTTTCGCACATCGGTGCGTCTACCTGCAGCACTGACAGAAGGCGATTATGGCATTCGAATTTTCCTGACCCGCGGTGGTGACGTCGTTTCAGTTTATGAAACAACAATCGATGTCGAAAAAGTGGGCTTGGAACGGTGGCTGTTTGAACTCTCCCGCCAACAACCCTTGATGTATGGGCTCATGTCTCTTGCGATTGCTGTTGCAGCAGGATGGGGTGCGTCCGCGGCATTCAGAATGTTCCAGGCCTAGTCTCCCAGCGACGTCTCGTCTTTGACTCTATAGACGCCACGTGAACTTTCTAGAAAGACGAATTACTCTTCTGGCGCAGGCTCGGACAAGTTCAAGGGCGCTGCAGGCAATGCCCGTAAATCATCGACGCGCAAACCTTCCGAAGGTTTGGCCAAACGGTTCCGCACAACCCAAATCAGCCTCTCCTGCGCTCGCGTAATGGCGACATACGCCAGACGTTTCCACAGGGGCTGACCAGCTTCTGACCGCCCCATCCGCGCAGCCGCATAGAGATCCGGCGCAAACACCTGTACTGTGTCCCACTGACTGCCTTGCGCCTTGTGGATCGTCACGGCTGCACCATGCAGAAATGTCGCGCCCATACGCGCCGCAAACGGAATAAATGGCTCTTCTTCATCTGGCTTTTCGATTTTTACAATCGAAGCCACAGACACTTGAGGATCTTCCGCGCCCATAACATGTAAGCGGCTGAAACCAGGCCTTTTACCTTCGCCTAAATAGATAACCTGCGCCCCTTTGATGAGACCTCGGGCCTCTAAATCAAGTCGTTTTTTCCGATGTTTCAAGGGCAGTTCCAACCCGTCACAAATCAAAGGTTCGCCTGCCAGCAGCGCATCTTCAGGGGCCCCGTGAACCTGACGAAAAGCATTGATCAATCGAATACGCGTCGCATTTCGCCAAACGAGCACCGGGCTGCGCGCCATCATGTCAACTTCAACACGTTGCCCCCACACCACCCGCGGATCACGTTGCGCAGCTTGTTCAACCATGCGCTCAAACTCTTCAAACCCAATATTTGGGTCAGACAAGGCATGGGCCAAATCAAGAATTGGATTGTCAGCTTCCTGCCGATGCACCCTGTTCAGGGTCAAAACACGCGTCGCCGGGAGTTTGTCAAAAACCATTGCACCGGATTGGTTCACCGGCGCCAGCTGGGCGGGATCACCGAACAACAAAAGTGTCGGAAAAATCTCACGTAAATCTTCGTATTGTCGGTCATCCAGCATCGACGTTTCGTCAACAAAACCAATATCTAATGGTTCTTCTCGACGTTTCCAGCCCGTGATAAAATCGGATCCACGTAAACCGGCTGCAGCCAAAGCGCCCGGAATAGATTTGTTGTTGGCATAAAAGTCCGCAGCCCGTTTCAGCGCAACTTCTGTCAGCCCGTCTATTTCAGGTTCCTCTCCGTTTCCAGCCAACCATTCAGCAATGCGCTCATATTCCGGATCGTAAACCGGCGTATACAAAATCCTGTGAATCGTCGTTGCCGGAACACCGCGTAAACGCAGAACCGAGGCCGCTTTATTTGTGGGGGCCAAAATCGCCAACGACCGGCTGTCGCGCTTTTTGCGCGGTTCGTAATCGCCTGACACGATTTCCACGCCACTGTCCTGCAGCGCTTTGTACAGTTCAGCCAACAAAAGAGTTTTGCCTGATCCAGCTTTGCCCGTGATCGCCAAAACCGAGGTTTGTGTGCTTTTGGGAGGCATCAAAAGTTGGTCGTCTAGATTAATTCCAGCCCCCCGCAAAAGATCTGTAACAGCATCGAATGCTGCGGCCTGATCTTCGGAATATTTTACAACTGAAGCACCCATGGCGCGACCCTACATTCAGGCCGCGCCGGGCGCCAGTGATGAACAGCGGCAGATCAGCCGACTTTTTCCAACGCCTCCGACTGATCTGCGCCGAACGCCATGTCAAACCAATGACGCGACAACTCCAATGGCACACCTGCCTTGGCAGAGACTTTCGCCTGAGCTTCAGGTGTAAATTCCCACAAGCCGACGCTTATTTGTTCGCGCCCTGTACCTGTAGTACCCAAAACCTCGGGAGAAGAACCAATTAAACGGTAAATACGTACCATGCGTGCATCAAAAACACCCGCAAAGTGAGCAACGCCAAAGCCTTGCATAATTTCACCGCCTGCAAGCATTAAGCCTGCTGCAACGCGGCTTTCGGCAGTGCGGCTGAGACAGAAACGTGTGCATTCCCAAATGAGCGGGCTCGTGATCGTGCCACCACCCAAAATGTCTGTGAAATGTTCATTGATCATTGTGCGGCCCGTGGTTGGCAAGAAACGCATGGAACCACCGTGGGTTCCGTCCGCATTTTCCCAGATCACGTAAAGCGGATTTAAAACATCATATTGATCCCGTTCAAAGCCGTCTTCGTCCACGTCGACGTCCCATCCCAATCTGGTTTTAAATTGGTCAGCACGGTCGCGAAACATTGTGTCACGAAGCGTTGGGAACTGGTCAAGTTGGTCGGCGTAAAGATAGCGGATCATGGCGTTTTCCTTTGGTCGATGCGTTGGATGACCAAAGTTTTAACTTGATGATACTTAACGGGTGGCGACCAGCACGCACGTCTCGGTAACCTTTGCCCGCAAAACGGGCACCGGTTTCAGACCACAATCAGACCCCTGCTCAAGGCTCTGGCGACCGCATGTGTGGTGTTTGCAGCCCCCAATTTAAAACGCGCACTTTCAATATAGACACGAAGTGTATGTTCAGAAATTGAAAGAGTTTCAGCCACTTGCGCCCGGCTATAGCCGATTGCCAGCAGCGTCATTGCATCAATTTCGCGCGGTGAAAGGGATTGAGATTGCTCCGGTGTTTTGTTGGGCTCAAACTCAAGCGCCTTTTGGTTAAAATAGTGAGCGATCAGGATCAATTCTCGCCGATGTTCCTTGGTGAATTCTGCCCATTGATCGTCGTCGCAAGTCGTATTTACGGTAAATAGGGCGAACTGGCCGTTGGGGCCTCGGATGGGAATCGAGTATCCCTGATTCCCTACTCCGTGTTGCATAGCCTCAACTTGAAAAGCACGCGCCGCTTTACTCGACCAATCCAGACGCTTCCAATCAACAGGGT
Organism: Roseobacter sp.; assembly: GCA_039983935.1. Taxonomy (GTDB): domain Bacteria; phylum Pseudomonadota; class Alphaproteobacteria; order Rhodobacterales; family Rhodobacteraceae; genus Roseobacter. Next base: position 267,484 of record JBDWVP010000052.1, read on the forward strand.
GAAACCTTTGGTAGCATCCAACAACTACCGGGTCGACCCTGATGTAATTCTGCTCCTGATATCTGATTGCCCATTCCGGTGAATAGGTGCCATACCCATACTGTTCGCCCACGCTATCGACCCAATGGTAAACCATGTTCTCGACATTGAAGTGTTCCCTCAATGCGAAAATGGCTTCATTGATGCCATCAAGCGTGTCCGCTCGCTCCAGCGCCGCTAATACTTCCTCCACTGCTTTGCTCGTCGCCATGAGAGTTGCTTTGTGTCCTTTCGTGCAGCGCTGCGATCTCGGCTAGGGCAACAATCGCCGTATCGTCCAACTGTTCTGCTAACACAGGTAAGTCGTTGGCCGTAGCAAAAGTCTTCAAATCCGTAAGAACGTCCAGTATCCAGTCACTTCTCATTGTAGACTCGCCTTTCAAAGGTTAACGATTGATTAAGATAAGACTACCATGTGCTAACCTTCATTGAAATTCGCAGTTATTTACTCCCCAGAAATGGTGAGGGCCGACAAACCAAGCCATTGATTGCACTACAGTCCACACGCATAACGGGAAATTAACATGCTATCACACGTGATTCGCTCGAACAGCATGGCAACTCCCGACTCACTCATTGTTTAACGGCGTGCTTCTAACGCGTCTTCCAGTGTACGCAGCCCTGTCGTTGGCGCTTGGACCAAAACTGACATATTTCCAGGCTTATGCTGATTGTTCAGCATTTTCATATGCGCTTGAGGCAGATCAGCCCATGTGAACACTTCCGACATGCAGGGATCAAGACGGCGTTCAAGCATCAACTTGTTTGCAGCGGATGCCTGTTTCAAATGTGCAAAGTGGCTGCCCTGCAATCGTTTTTGGTGCATCCACATGTAGCGTACATCAAAAGTTAGATTGAACCCTGTCGTACCGGCACAGATCACGACCATTCCGCCCTTTTTCACGATAAAAGTGGACACAGGGAAAGTGCTTTCCCCGGGGTGTTCAAATACCATGTCAACATTTGTGCCTTTACCGGTGATCTCCCAGATCGCTTTCCCAAATTTGCGCGCTTCGGTAAACCAATTAGCGTACTCTGGAGTATTCACAGTCGGCAGTTGCCCCCAGCAATTGAAATCCTTGCGATTCAAGACCCCTTTTGCACCCAAATCCATCACAAACTGTCGTTTGCTTTCGTCAGAAATCACACCAATCGCGTTTGCCCCAGCAGTATTTATCAACTGGATCGCATAGGAGCCAAGCCCGCCAGACGCCCCCCAAACCAAAACATTCTGCCCTGGTTTCAAATCATGTGGTTCATGACCAAAAAGCATCCGGTACGCCGTCGCTAAGGTCAATGTATAACACGCGGCCTCTTCCCAGGTCAGATGCTTCGGTCGCGGCATCAGCTGTTGGCTTTGGACGCGCGTAAACTGGCTGAAGGATCCATCAGGCGTCTCATACCCCCAAATACGTTGGCTAGGCGAATACATCGGATCGCCGCCATTACATTCCTCGTCATCGCCATCATCTTGGTTGCAGTGAATGACCACTTCATCGCCAACCTTCCAGCGGGTCACCCGTTCCCCAACGGCCCAAACAATACCCGCAGCGTCAGACCCTGCGATATGATATGGTTGCTTGTGCCCATCAAACGGGCTGATCGGGACCCCCAGGGCAGCCCAAACACCATTGTAGTTGATACCGGCCGCCATGACCAAAACCAATACATCCTGACTGTCCAGCGCTGGTACGTCGACAACTTCCTGCAACATCGCAGTGTCTGGGTCTCCATGACGTTCCCGACGGATTGCCCATGCATACATCTGTTTTGGCACATAGCCCATGGGCGGCATTTCACCGAGGTCATACAGGTCTTTTTCGGGTGCGTCGTAATGCGCGATGCTTGTATCCAAAGCCATTGCAGTCTCCAACCAGTTAAATCATGCCGCAGCGCAGAATCGCGCCACTTCATGCATTGGGTAAAACCAGCCACGCAATATTGCAATGTTTTTTACATGTATTTTGAAATTTTATAACCGAGCAACTGCAGAAAAATCATACTGGCTTGGCTATCTCCTCAAAACAATGCGCAATCGAATTGGCATAAAAATCCAAAACCGCTTCTTCACCGGATTGAACACGCCAACCACTTTCAGTTTTTTCAATGACCCGGTTGCGTTGCATGCGCTCCAACGCATTGTCGATCTCTTCTGACAATTGCTCGGCGGTCAACACCGGCATCAGTTCGCCCAAGCGGGTCGCGTCATGCGTCACAAGACCAACCAGTTGTTCTTTACTGATACCGCAGTCTAACAGGCGAAAATGGCGCGCAAGCAATGGCACAATCAACACTGGCATCGCGTCCTGAATACGATCCATTATGCTTGCGGCTAGAGTTTCCACAGGTTTCTCGACCCCAAATTCCCGCATCGACAGAGGCGCGCCAAAAACCACAGCAGCAGTGCCGAATCTTACATAACGCCCGCTGACCGCTTGCCAGAATTTACGCAAGATGAACCCTACAATGACGGAAATCCGGGCACCAAAACGGCGATCACCACGGGCAGCGGCTGCGATTAGAACCCGATCCTCCAAAACGCGATCGTAGTTGATTGCCACCGGCACAAACACGACATCCCGGTCAGAGCCCGCGGAATTTTCCGTCAAGTAGGACAACAGGCCCAGCTTGGGTTGCATCAATTGGCCGGTTAAACTCAAACCTCCCTCTGGGAATATTCCTTGCGCGACACCACCCTCGGTGGCCATTTGAACATATCGCGCAAGGACTTTCCGATATAATCCCCCACGCGAACGCCGCCGGATAAAATAGGCCCCCATCATTCGGATCAGGCGACTAAGCGGCCAGACACGTGCCCATTCGCCCACAGCATAAGAAAGCGCCGATGTCTGCGCCGCCAAATACGTCACGAGCACATAATCCATATTGGAGCGGTGATTCATGACAAAAACGATCGTCGCATCTTTTGGGATCGATTGAATGATCTCATCGTTTCTAGGTCCTGTCCGAACCTCATAGATCGATTTCACCAACATGCGGGCCATACGCGTGCCCAGTCCAAAATAAGTGAAGGCACTAAAACTAGGGACAATCTCGCGCGCATAGGTGCGCGCCTTTTCGAACCCAACATTTTCCGGGACTTTATGGTCGCGAGCGTAGTTTACGACCTCTTTGGACACCTCAGGATCATAGATCAGGCGTTGGATCATGTCGTATCGTCGCGCCAATTTAAAAGGTTCGATCGGGCGGGTCAGCCGCTCGTTCAGACGAGAAACCGCACGCTCAAGACGGCGACGGAAAAACCAGCGCACAGATGGGAACAGAAAATGGGATGCAAAGGTGACCGCTGCAAAAAGCAGTATCAGAATAAAAAACCATAGCGGCATTTCTACTGTCGATGTCATGCCGGTTTGTTTCAACTTTCTGACGCTGGGTAAACCTTTTTGTTCCGATGAGCGAACCAATTCCCACCACCGAGCGGTCTTTCGTGAGCCAGATACCACGTGGATGGAGCACCAAAACCGGCAAAACCGGGTAAAACATCAATTTCCGCTGCATCGCAGCAAGTTTTGATTGATATATTGTTTTAATAATGGCATCATTATTGATATAAAGTTACACGCACGGAATCGGGATGCTAAAATGACGCAATCGCAGAAAGACCGCCCCTGGCTGATCCGAACATACGCTGGCCATTCCACTGCGACTGCGTCCAACGCGCTCTATAAATCCAACCTTGCAAAAGGTCAGACCGGGTTATCGGTTGCTTTTGATCTACCCACGCAAACCGGCTACGACAGCGATCACGTTCTGAGCCGAGGGGAAGTTGGCAAAGTTGGTGTGCCTGTCGGACATCTAGGTGACATGCGCACGCTTTTTGACCAAATCCCCTTGGATCAAATGAATACATCGATGACGATCAACGCAACTGCGCCTTGGCTATTGTCGCTGTATATCGCGGTCGCAGAAGAACAAGGTGCGGACCTTTCCAATTTACAGGGCACTGTTCAAAACGATCTGATAAAAGAATATCTCAGCCGGGGGACTTACATCTGCCCGCCGGCTCCCAGCCTTCAGATGATCGCTGACGTTGCGGAATACTGCTATACACACGTGCCTAAATGGAACCCCATGAACATTTGTTCATACCATTTACAAGAAGCGGGCGCGACGCCTGAGCAAGAATTGGCCTTTGCTTTGGCAACGGCCACGGCAGTACTGGATGCCTTAAAACCAAGGGTGCCCAAAGAAGATTTTCCGGCCCTAGTTGGACGCATCTCCTTCTTCGTAAATGCGGGCATCCGATTTGTCACCGAAATGTGCAAAATGCGCGCCTTCGTCGATTTGTGGGATGAAATTTGTCTGGAGCGATACGGCGTTCAGGACCCAAAATTTCGCCGTTTCCGCTATGGGGTGCAGGTCAATTCATTAGGTCTGACGGAACAACAACCAGAAAATAATGTTTACCGCATCCTAATCGAAATGCTGGCCGTCACCTTATCCAAACGCGCACGCGCACGCGCGGTACAGTTGCCAGCCTGGAACGAAGCCCTTGGCCTGCCCCGCCCGTGGGATCAACAATGGTCCATGCGAATGCAACAAATTATGGCTTATGAAACAGATCTACTGGAATTCGACGACCTCTTTGATGGAAACCCGGCGGTTGATGCCAAGGTCGAAACGCTAAAAGAGAATGCACGCACAGAACTGGCAAATCTTGACAGTATGGGTGGCGCCATAAAAGCAATTGACTACATGAAAGCGCGCCTGGTCGATAGTAACGCAAACCGGCTTGGGCGAATTGAAGCCGGTGAGACCATCGTTGTCGGCGTCAACAAATGGCAACAGGGCGAGCTCTCCCCATTGATGACAGGGGATGGCGGCATCATGGTCGTCGACCCCGCCGTCGAAGCCGAACAGATTGGACGGCTGAACACCTGGCGCGCGCAACGTGACGCTGTGGCTGTAAAGAATGCGCTGACAGAATTGCGTGAAGACGCCCGTATGGGACGCAATATTATGCCCGCCTCCATCGCAGCAGCAAAAGCAGGCGTAACAACCGGTGAATGGGCCGCTGAAATGCGCACAGTGCACGGCGAGTACCGCGGGCCAACAGGCGTTTCCGGTGCCCGGTCGAACAAGACAGACGGGTTGGACGATCTACGGCAAGCTGTCGATGCTGTCAGTGACAAACTAGGGAGGCGATTGAAATTCCTAGTGGGTAAACCCGGGTTGGACGGCCATTCAAATGGTGCCGAGCAGATTGCCGTACGGGCGCGAGATTGCGGCATGGATATCGCGTATGAAGGCATCCGTTTGACTCCCGCAGAAATCGTGGCCGCTGCCCTTGAAGATGAAGCACATGTTGTCGGATTAAGTATCCTGTCCGGCAGCCATATTCCGTTGGTCGAAGATTTAATCACCCAAATGCAAGATGCGAACCTAGGCCATATTCCAGTGATCGTTGGCGGCATTATCCCGGAAGAAGATGCCGAACATCTACGTTCTATCGGTGTTGCCAGTGTTTATACGCCGAAGGATTTCGAGTTGAATACTATCATGATGGATATTGTCACGCTCGCCGAGCCAAAAGCCGTCGCCGCGCAATAGTCTTGGCCTTGCAGGTGGGCCTAAGGTGCAGTTAACTGCGCGATAACCTGCAAGGAACCCTGCACATGACAATCCATATCGGCGCCGACCAAGGCGACATCGCTGAAACCGTCCTAATGCCAGGCGACCCATACCGTGCGCGGTGGGCAGCCGAAACATTTCTGGACGGCGCAAAACTGGTCAACGAAGTCCGCGGCATGCTGGGTTTCACAGGGACCTACAAAGGCAATCGAGTGACAATACAAGGGTCGGGCATGGGCATGCCATCCCTGTCGATTTACGCCAACGAGCTTATTTCCAGCTTTAACGCTCAGACCTTGATCCGCATTGGATCCTGCGGCGGGATGCAGCCGCATGTGTCGGTACGCGACGTGATACTTGCGATGTCCGCCACAACAATCACATCCCCATCCTCAGGGATCTTTCGCGAGGTGAACTTTGCGCCAACGGCAAATTACGAACTGCTTTCGGCAGCGGTGAACGCTGCAAATACCAAGAACATCTGCACGCATGTCGGCGGCATTTATTCGTCAGATGTTTTTTACGCTGAACGCCCTGATCTCGATGAACAGATGGTACGTCATGGTATCTTGGGCGTCGAAATGGAGGCTGCCGAACTATACAACTTGGCTGCGCGGCACGGCAGACGTGCCTTGGCGGTTCTGACCGTGAGTGATCATTTGCAAACCGGCGAATCCCTCCCGTCAGAAGATCGTGAAAAAACATTTGGTGACATGGTAGAGATCGCCTTGGAAACCGCCTTTGCCTGAAAACAGCCTTGCACGGGTGGTGAAGGGGGGGTTGCCCTATGATCCATGGCTTTGATCATAAACGTTCAACGTCGGCTGACGCCACCCTTCCAGTGCACCTTCTGCAGGGGAAAACACTTCCACTTTAAGAGGGAAACAGGCAGCCACGTCGCTCGAATGGACTGCAGAACAATCCCCTCCCGGGCAAGCTGAGAGATTCCCCACGAGGTCAATTTCAGCAAAGAACTCAATGAAATCCCCTGGGCGCACGGGGCTTGCCTTCATAAAATATTGTCCTGTATCACGGGTGAAACCGGTACACATAAAGACATTCAGAACATCATGAACCAAAGGTTCCGCTTCATCTCTGGAAATTCCCAGATGGTCTGCGAGGGATCGAATGAGGTTTGAATGACAGCAATGATGGTATTGATCGCCCCCCGACAACAAAGCATGCGTATAAGGATCGCAGCGCGTACCAATGACATCATGCACAGAACCGCCAAATTCATCTATGCCATACCAGCCAAGAGTATCATGTGTTATAGTCGCCATTGGCCGTAACTGCGGAAAACCTGACCACATTTGCTCACCTGTGGTAAGGTGCGTTCCGTGTAGCGCCCGCGTTTTCCCAGAATAAAATCGTTCTGTCATATCATTTGCGTTGTGAAGATTTAAATCACCAACCTGTGATCCCTCTACAGAGACAATGCGAAAGAAATGCCCTGCTGGAACAGAGAAACAACGTGCCTGACGCGGGGGGATGATGACTTCGTCAATCTTTGACATTTGCGAACGCACTGCTGTGTAAAGAGACATGTTTGGCGCCGGAAGTGTCTGAACCGGGTAACAAATGACGGGATTTACCGCACGGCGATCATCTGCATCGGCAGGTTCTGACATAAATTTAGCCCTCTGCTATGTCTGGTCGCTCGCCCAAGAATAGGCAGCTCATCCAATCCAAATCGCACATTATAAAATTTGGGTACAGAGGCAAATCACAACGCGTAAAAATCCCTAAGGCGCGCCGCAGAAAACCGACCAGCCTTCATCAAGAATGGGGTAAGGAATTCACCCAAGGTTTGGGCATACAATCACTCGGCTGTACGGCTCGCCCGCATCTACGAACCGCCCATTCTTCTAAGCATCCCACATGCGTCATCTCTTTCATCTGATTGTCATCACGGGAGGCACTAAGGGACTTTTGACCAAAATTTAGCAAATTATGGGATCAGCAGCGGGCGCAATTGCGTCCTCACCATCGACTAACCAACACTAAGCCTTGGAACCGTCACAGCGCCTTAACTTACGCATATTGTGCGCCCAGAAGAGGGCACTAATTTGGGGTTTTACGCTGCCAAGTGTTTCGCTGGTCGATCAGAGAAATTCCATCAAAACCCTAGGAAATTTCTGATTTGCAATCTGTTGGTGGTCCGCTCTGCGCAGTAAATGCCTCTGCGCCGCAAGCAGCACAGCGGTATTTGCGTAAACTATCGCGATCACCTGTCTTGTCTGCACGCCATCTGCATTTGCGCGTTGCTTTGTTGCGCCGCGCAAAAATAGCGACGATGACAAAAGCGATGAGAAGACCGATGACGATATGCATTAAATCAACAGATCGCCTGCAAGACCCAACGCAAACCCCAAAACTGCACCGAGAGGCGGCAGCAAGGAGTTTTCTAATGGCACATTTGGCGCAATATCCTGAAACATTAGGTAAAGGATGCCGCCTGCCGACAACATCATGATCGCACCAATTGCAGGGTCAAAATTCACGGGTAGTGTTAGGCCAACAAAAGCCGCGGCAGGCCCCAAGGGAACCATCGCAGCGAAAAGCCAAAGTGGCGGAGGTTTCCCTCCCTCTTTCATTTCATGCATGGCATTGAAACCCTCTGGGAGGTTCTGCAAACAAATCAAAATCGCAACCAAAACTGCGCTGGGGAGATCCCCAGAAATAACGGCTCCCAAAGCCAGAGCCTCAGGGATATAATCCATCATCATGGCAAGAAATTGAGCGACTTTTCCACCGCTTTTCGAAATCACTCGATCGAGCCAGGCGAAGCCAATGCCACCCAAAGCGAACCAAACGAGTGCAGGTACCGGGGCAAGGCGTTCGCTCCCTTCTGGGATCAACACCAAAGCAACCGCTGCGAACAATGCCCCGGCCCCAAAGGCCATTACCCCGTGACGAACCTCAGAACGGGTCCAATCCGACAAAAGGTCCACACGCCACAACGCCAGCGCCGCCCCAACTGGGATCGACAGGCCAGCCATCGTTGCAAGGCCCATCGCAATCCAGTGGGTTTCTGTCACCTCTTATACGCGCCGTTCAACCATCATTTTTTTGATGTTAGCAATTGCTTCTGCCGGGTTCAGCCCCTTGGGGCATGTCTGTGTGCAATTCATGATGGTATGACAGCGGTACAATTTAAACGGATCTTCCAACTCATCCAAACGTTCGCCGGTTGCTTCATCGCGACTATCGATGATCCACCGATAGGCGTGCAGCAACGCTGCTGGCCCAAGGTAGCGATCGCCATTCCACCAATAACTGGGGCATGACGTCGAGCAGGACGCGCACATGACACATTCATACAACCCATCCAGCTTTTTACGGTCATCAATGGATTGTTTCCATTCCTTGGCAGGCCGGTTCGTCTTTGTCTCCAACCATGGCATGATCGAGGCGTGCTGCGCATAGAAATGAGTAAGATCGGGGATCAAATCCTTTACAACTGGCATGTGCGGCAGCGGGTAAATTTTCACGTCCCCCTTGATTTCATCCATCCCATAAATGCAAGCAAGCGTATTAATGCCATCGATATTCATCGCGCAGGACCCGCAAATTCCCTCACGACAAGAGCGACGGAAAGTCAGTGTTGGGTCGATTTCGTTTTTGATTTTGATGAGCGCATCCAAAATCATCGGCCCACAGGTCTCCATGTCGACAAAATAGGTATCAACTTGCGGGTTTTTACCATCATCTGGGTTCCAACGGTAAATCTGGAACTTGCGCAAGTTTTTAACGCCTTCCGGTTTAGGCCAGGTTTTACCCTTGGTCATCCGGGAGTTTTTAGGAAGTTTCAGCTGAACCATAGTTCCGGTCTCCTGTCTTTCAGTCTTAAAGGGCTAATGCTGCAGCTGGTGCAGCTTGGCGCAAACAGTCTTGTGTCGCGGAACGTGCAAGAATCGCACGAATTGTATCTGCCGTACCTGCATCTACCCCAACAACCGCATCAGCTGCCAACGACTGAACTTCACTTGCGTCAGCACTGTCCACAACACAATCAGTGAACGGCGTAAACAACGCTTTAGGCACTTGCGGAAAGTAGGTTGCCAAGGCTTCGGGTAAAGCAGTTTTAGCAGCATCTCGTCCTGCTTTGTCAGTCGCTGATTGTATTTGGGCGCAAGCGCTTAGCGCGATCAGCGGTATTATAAATCGTATCATTTTGCCCTCGTTGTAAGCGAAACCGTCTCACGGCGTGCGCAGAAGAATTTGCAGATATGCTGTATTGTATGGAGATTTTCTATGTATACCCGATGCATCACGGTCAACCACGCCCGGAACAATATAGCGCGCCTTGGGAAAGGTCTGTCACATCAGCAGGGCATGATGAATGGCGCTGCTGGGCGATCATCTGATAACTTGGTGTGCCGCAATAGTGATCTCCGCGATATTTGTCGCGCATGTCACGAGGGCAGTTCGCCCAATCCTGTAGGCTTGTAACCCTCGTAAATTTACCGGCCGTATAGCGTTGATCCGTCAAATTTACATGCGCCTTGACGGCCAGTGCCGCACCAGCCGAACGCATGCACAAAAGCGCAGCCCCGGTTGATTGCGGCATACAAGGCATTAGAATGTCCTCTTTTTGGGTGCGATCTTTTTGGGATCGATACCGCCATCGTTATGACTCGTCAGCGGTTGTTCATGAACACCGCGGTATCCTAAAGACGCCTTGTTTCCCTTGAACCAGATCAAAGAGTGCTTACGCCAGTTTTCGTCATCCCGATCCGGGAAATCTTCATGCGCGTGCGCGCCACGGCTTTCCTTGCGCGCCTCAGCGCCCGTGATCGTTGCCACAGCATTCGGAATTAGGTTCGCCAGCTCCAGCGTCTCCATCAGATCAGAATTCCAAACAAGGCTGCGATCCGTAACACCAACATCAGACCACTTGTCTGCAACCGCTTCCATAGAAGTTTTGCCCTCTGCCAAGGTTTCATTGGCCCGGAAAACAGCCGCGTCTTTTTGCATCGTTTGCTGCATTTCCAACCGAAGCTCGGCTGTCGGCATGTGGCCCTTGGCATACCGCGTGTTGTCAAACCGGTCGAGCGCCGCCTCGATAGATTTCGCATTAGGTGTCGGCACAGGGCTGTCCGGGTCGACAATCTTGCCCGCACGAATAGCAGCAGCGCGCCCAAAGACAACAAGGTCGATCAACGAGTTCGACCCTAGGCGGTTCGCCCCATGCACAGAGGCGCAGCCGGCTTCACCCACCGCCATCAAGCCGGGGGATATCCGGTCAGGATCCTCCGAAGTTGGCGCAAGAACTTCACCCCAATAATTAGTCGGAATCCCACCCATATTGTAGTGGACCGTTGGCAGAACAGGGATGGGTTCTTTGTTAAGGTTCACACCTGCAAACACGCGCGCGCTTTCAGAAATGCCGGGCAAGCGGAGTTGCAGCGTTTCTGGCGGCAGGTGGTTGAGGTTCAAGTGGATGTGGTCGCCATTGCTTCCAACACCACGACCCTCGCGAATTTCCATGGTCATGCAGCGCGACACATAATCTCGTGGTGCAAGATCCTTATACTGCGGCGCATAACGCTCCATGAAACGTTCGCCCTCAGAGTTAGTCAGATACCCGCCCTCACCGCGCGCACCCTCTGTGATCAGACAGCCAGCACCATAAATTCCAGTGGGGTGGAACTGCACAAATTCCATATCTTGCAGCGGCAGACCAGCACGCGCTGTCATACCACCCCCGTCACCCGTGCATGTGTGGGCAGATGTGGCCGAGAAATATGCGCGGCCATAACCGCCCGTCGCCAGTACAACCATTTTCGACGAAAACAGATGCAAGGTCCCATCATCTAGTTTCCAGCACAAAACGCCCTGACAAACACCATCATCCGACATGATCAAGTCAATGGCGAAGTATTCGATGTAGAACTCAGCATTGTTTTTCAGCGACTGCCCATAAAGTGTATGAAGGATTGCGTGGCCTGTACGGTCTGCCGCCGCGCAGGTACGCTGTACCGCCGGGCCTTCGCCAAATTCTGTCGTGTGCCCACCAAAAGGACGTTGGTAAATTTTACCTTCTTCTGTCCGGCTGAAAGGCACACCATAATGTTCCAGTTCGTATACAGCCTTCGGCGCTTCGCGCGCGAGATACTCCATCGCGTCTGTATCGCCGAGCCAGTCCGACCCCTTTACGGTATCGTACATGTGCCATTGCCAGTTATCCGGCCCCATATTGGACAAAGAGGCGGCGATACCACCCTGGGCGGCGACGGTGTGGGAGCGTGTCGGGAAAACTTTGGTCACGCAAGCCGTGCGCAATCCCTGCTCTGCCATGCCGAGCGTCGCACGGAGACCCGCGCCGCCAGCACCAACAACCACCACGTCATATTCATGTGTTTCATATTCGTATTCAGCCATGGAATTCTCTCCTGGATCTGGTTTAGCACATCATTTTGCGCCAGAAATTTTTCAAAGCGCGAGGCGAACGATCGCATAAAGGCCAAAAGCCATTGCGCCATAGCTCACGCATATCATTGAGATGATCGCAATCTTTTGAGCGAGACCATGTACATAATCCTCAATCAAAGCCTGCACGCCACCAGCAAAATGCTTGAAAGTCACAAAGATTGTCAGTCCCGAAACAACTGCCGGAAACGGTCGCGCAAAATAGGCGGTGACTTCTTCGTATGAAGCGCCAATCATTGGCCCGACGGTGAAAACAAACAGCGGGATCAACACCAATAATGCGCCGGAACTCAAGGTCATGGACCAATGATGCTCCGTGCCCGATTTGGCCGACCCCATGCCAACGGCGCGTTTGCGATCAGTAAGATAACTCATGCTCAGGTCCCCTTCAGATCACGATGATTGTTAGAATGGTCAACAGGAAGGAGCCGCCAATGACCGCGTATCCCAGTTTATGTGCTGTTTCTAAGTCAAGGCCGATGCCTTGATCCCAGATCAAATGCCGCACACCCGCTAAAGAATGATACCACAGCCCCCAAAGTGACAAGGTCATAACGATATCGCCAAACCAGCTGGTCAACAGGCCATCCGCAACGGCAAAACTTTCAGGCGACGTTGCTGCCGCAACGAACCACCAAACCATCAATAGCGCAGATACTAGCAGAGCATTCCCCGTTATGCGCGTCAGGATCGATGTAATCGACGTGAGCTGTGGACGATAGACATCCAGATGCGGTGACAAAGGGCGATTGCCCCGATTTACATCGGCCATGGTAGATTCCTTTTGTTACCTAGCGTTCTTTTTAGTGCAATTTTGTTGAATGTCACCTGTTGGGACACCCTCAAACTGCCCTAAATAGGTCCTTTTTTGGAATTAATTTCGCAATTTTCAATTTTGTGATCACGCGCTATCAGAGTGTGATCACGTTATTTCAATGCACTGAGCTGTCTTGTTGTTTCCCGTCGAAGCTTTCGTTTGATCTGAGTTGGATAGTCTTCAAAACCCGCCGCTGTGACCACAAATGCGCCATCACCGTGAATGACGTTTTCAAAAAACCATCCCGTCAGGTCATTTTCATCAGTTTCTATTGCCAGCGCGTTAACGACGGCTCCTATTTTATCAAGATGCGCCCGACGTGCCTCAGGAGGGACACCTTCGTTTGAAATACCATCGCCCGAAACATCAACGACCTTACGCGCGCAATGAGGGGTTTGGAGAAAAGCTTGCTCTGCTGCGATCAACGCTTCTCCGATGGCCGTTGAAAAGCTACGCCAAACCCGTGTGTCGACCTCAATTTTGTCAGCAAATGCATAGACGTCCTGCGCTGTATTCATTTCAGTCCAAGGAATGGTTTGTCGCTGCCGGTTAGACCCCGTCCACTGGATAAGAGTTACCATTGTCTTGTGCTCAATTAGGCCATCTACTACGACACCGTCCCGCAGGGCAGCGGCCAAGCCATCCATCTGGATATTATATTCCCGCGTATCAACAGAACCGGAAATATCTACGGCAAATACCAACGCCAGGTCACACGCACGTCCAGACGTGGACAGCATCATCACAAAAAGAAAGGCGCGCACCAACATATCGTCAACTTAACCCAACAGGTTCTTCTGGCGATGCATTTTTTTGTGATGCGCGGGCAAAAAATCTGGTGGCCGATTGAACGATGTTTCGGCCGCGAGGCATCGTGTGAAAAACCACCGACACAAAATTATAATGGCATCAACGCCCAGTAGTCTAAATCTAGCAACACATCCGGCAAGTATTTTCCGGCTTGGTCGCGCAGTTCAAAAGGAGCACCGCCTTTGGTCGCCACAAGCCTGAGACGAATTGCGCCAACACCCGGTGCTGATGTCTCAGCTTTATCCAGGACTTCTGACCATGCACGCACCGTGTCGCCAGCCACGCAGGGGTTGGCATGTGCACCGCCGTTTAAGCCAACAATCATTTGCGCATTGGCCAACCCGTTAAATGACAGCGCGCGCGCCATCGAGATGACATGCCCGCCGTATATTAATCGTGATCCATCCGGGCGCGCAGAGGTATCAAAATGGACTTTGGCCGTGTTCTGCCACAACCGTGTTGCCATCATGTGTTCGGCTTCTTCGAGTGTAACCCCATCCACGTGATCGATCTGTTCTCCTATTTGGTAGTCTGACCAGCGATGAGGCTCTCCTGCCAAGGTGAAATCATACGAAGAAAAATCTAACCCCTTGGGAAGCACCAGACGATCTGACGTGAGCGCTGGTGTCAATTCAGGCACCACCGTTTCAGGGGCAGGCGATGGGACGTCCCGTTTGCGCACCATAACCCAACGCACATATTCGATGATTTTTTCATCATGTTGGTTGAGCCCAGTCGTCCGCACCCAGACAACGCCGCTTTTTCCATTTGAGTTCTGCTTAACCCCGATCACTTCGGATTTGGCGCGCAACGTGTCCCCGGGCCAAACCGGGTTAATCCAACGACCTTCCGCATAGCCGAGGTTTGCAACAGCATTCAGGGAAATATCAGGTACCGTTTTTCCAAATACCACATGGAAAGCGATCATGTCATCCAACGGACTAAATGGCAGCCCGCAGCCTTGTGCAAACTGATCAGACGAATAAAGCGCGTGCCGCGCCGGGTAGAGCATATGGTATAGTGCGCGCTCCCCCATTTTTACGGTTCGCGGCACGGCATGATCAATCACCTGCCCAACTGCGTAATCCTCAAAGAACCGGCCAGTGTTGGTTTTTACCACCATCATTGCTGCCCAAGTTTCACGTCAGGTGAATAGGTCCCCGGGGCCTCTTTTGTCACAGCCTGCCCGCACCGCATTACGTTCGCTTGAGGATCCCAAGTCTGTGTTGGGTCGCCGTAAAGTTGCCATCCATTGTTAAGAGCTTCCGTGACTTTGTGACAAAACGCGGAAGTGTCCTCTTCGGACAGGAAACGATAGATTTTCATCGTGCATACACTCCATTAACGAGGAAAAGGCGAAAGACCAAACCAAACGTGGACGCTGGCAATAAGAGCAAAGAGCACTAAGACGATAACGCTCAATCGGACATATGTTTTGATGCCTGCTTTTTCTGGCGGCGTCCATTCAGGCTCTGTTTTATTTATCAAAATTACCGAACCGACAGCCCAAGCAAGCAGACCAGTGAACAGTAGAATTGAAGCCAAATCGCCATTCACCAACAGATGTGCCACGGCCCAGATTTTGAAACCCGTTAGTTCTGGGTGACGTATTTGATACCCCGGCCATGCTTTTGCCCCCTTGGCAGCACTGGAACCGAAAACCCAAAGCGCCAGCAGCATAAGAATGTTGTTTATAGGCGTCATGAAAGACGGCGGGTGCCAAATTGAAATAAAATCCGCAGACCGATACCCAAAAAACAGCATCAACAGGCTGATTAGGATTCCCACCCCCATAATGGCACGTCCAGCCGCACCAAAAGACGCATGTAAATCTGGCAAAAGACGTTTGAAATAATGTGCGAAGGACCAAAGGATCAGCCCGGCGATCAAAAGCAGCATTTTGTTACTCCGAATTTAAGGCAGCAATTGCGTCTCTCTTTTCAAGCGTTTCGCGCGCAGTGGCAACATGAAGATTTTCGACAATGCGCCCGTCCACGACAGCAACGGCCTGCCCGTTTGATATCGCTTGCTCGTAAGCCGCGATTTGCCGCTCGGCTAAATCCACTTCCGCTGCGGAGGGCGCAAAGGCGGCATTGGTGATGTCAATCTGTGCGGGGTGTATCAAGGTTTTTCCGTCAAACCCCATATCACGGCCTTGTTCACACTCGACCTCGAGCCCTTCTGCGTCTTTAAACGCGTTAAAAACCCCGTCAACAATTGCGATCCCATTTGCCTTTGCGGCCAGCAAACATACGCCCAGGCTCGTCATCAACGGCAACCTATCGGCGCGAAATCGAGCGCCTAAATCCTTTGCCAAATCATTTGTTCCCATAACAAACCCTGCGCAACGAGGATGCTGTGCGATGCCCACAGCATTCATAATTCCTGTTGGCGTTTCCATCATCGCCCAGAGAGGAGCCTGTGGAACGATTTCTGCCAAAGCCTCTAAATGTTCAGGTCTGTCCACTTTGGGCAGCAAAATCGCATCAACATTCATGTCACGGGCAGCATTAGCATCATCAAGCCCCCACCTTGTATCCAACGCGTTTATGCGGACAATTTTGAGCCGATCACCATACCCGCCCTGATCCAAGGCCGACGCAAGCGTAGCCCGCGCTGCGCGTTTCTCTTCTGGTGCAACAGCGTCCTCCAGATCGAAAATTATCGCATCTGCTGGCAAACTTTTCGCTTTTTCAAGCGCGCGTTGCTTAGACCCAGGGATATACAAAACTGACCTCAAAGGGCGCGCAGTTTGAGCCATAGGGTTAACCTCCGGAATGTGTTTGCTGATCTGACGAGCCAACAACCAGACACAGCGCGATATAAAGTTGCGCACAGGGGGTCATTTATTTTCATAAAATTCAAGCACTTTCTTGCCGCGATGCAGCATAATTCAAATTCGAATCTTTTGCGTTCGGAGCGTTTACCATTATTTCAATCCTGTGGAGCATGCTGAACCAGTCGATCATCAGACCTAAGGCCAATGCGCGAATAATCGTACGAGGTACAATACAACACTGTGATTTCGACATTCTGAAAACCGGGGCTACCCGGTCATCGCCGGGCAACCGGCTCGGCCAGATGACTGTAGGTGCAGCCTGTGACACGAGGCAGATAGACATGAACCGCACTGTGAAAGTACTGCACCTTGGCGCGCTCACAGCAGCCGCCGCCCTTTTTATTGCGTCCACAACAGACGCCGTCGCCCAAAATGCACGCAATTGCGGACCCCGCACGGCAGTGGTGGACCGTTTAGCCGAAGGCTATGGCGAAACGCGTCAATCCATGGGGTTGGGAGCAAATAATTCCGTCGTCGAAGTTTTTGCATCTGATGAGACAGGCACATGGACGATCACTGTAACAACGCCAAATGGCCTGACATGCCTTGTCGCATCAGGGCAGTCGTTTGAAGAACTTGCAGAAGTCCTGCCCGCCAAAAGCAAAGAAGACGCATAAACCTATTGCTGGTTTTGGGGTATTCACTGCCCCAAAGTGCTTCCGAACGATCAAGTTAATCCGTCCCAGATTAATTTGACACCGGTCAAGACCAGCAAAACATAGGTAAAGCCAAAAAACAGATTTTCTGGCAAAAAATTATGTGCTTTTACGCCGAGCCAAGTGCCTAAAAGTGCAAAAGGTGCCAACACAAGATTGGCCAACCCTGTTTCTACTGAAAACATACCCAAAAATGCGTAGGGTATGAATTTCGCGACATTGACGATCCAAAACACTAAAACCGTTGTGGCTTGAAATTCTGTTTTGGCCATCTTCCGCGACAGAAGATAAACGGCCGCGGACGGGCCACCAGCATGGCTTACGAAACTGGTGAACCCGGCAAAAACACCGGCAAGAATACCAACTGAGGGCGGCATGTAACGCAAATTTGAGCGAACCCACCCAACATGTGTTATTATTTGCCAAGTGACAAAGCTCAGCGATATCACTCCGATCAAAATCCGAAACACATCAGGTTCCGCCACTTGATAGAGAACAGCACCCAAAGCCACGCCTGGAACGGCACCCACCACCAACAGTATTGCTGCAGGCTTATGCCACTCACCCCAGTACGGTTTTAACGAACAAAAGTCGATTAGCAGTAGCAAAGGCAACATCACGCCTAGTGCGAATCTGGGCTCGACGACCAACGCCAAAACACTTGCCGCAGCAAATGAAGCGCCCGATCCGAACCCTCCTTTTGAGATCCCGGCAAAAATCACAGCGGGACCGGCAATCAAAAAAAATGGGATACTCAGGGTCAGCATATCATCTATTTTGACGGCTCATCACGGCCTTGTCCACAAATCTGAATAGCCACCAATCGCTGCGAGGAACTTGCGCAACTGCAATTCATTCGCTAGCACGGCAGCGTTTTCAATCGGATTCGGAGCACTTCTAAAATGGCAAGACCAAAAATCGCACTGATCGGCGCAGGCCAGATCGGTGGCACGCTCGCCCATCTCGCAGCCCTCAAAGAATTAGGCGACGTCGTTCTCTTCGACATTGCTGAAGGAACACCAGAAGGCAAAGCGCTGGACCTCGCGGAAAGCGGGCCGGCAGCAAAGTTTGACGCAAAATTATCCGGCACCCAATCATACGAAGATATCGCTGGGGCGGACGTTTGCATCGTAACAGCCGGTGTCGCCCGCAAACCCGGTATGAGCCGTGACGACCTTTTGGGGATTAACCTTAAGGTGATGAAATCGGTCGGCGAAGGCATTGCTGCACACGCCCCAGATGCATTTGTGATTTGCATAACCAATCCGCTGGACGCGATGGTTTGGGCCCTGCGTGAATTCTCTGGCCTCCCCCACGAAAAAGTATGCGGCATGGCAGGTGTATTGGATTCCGCCCGTTTCCGCCATTTCCTTGCGGACGAATTCGATGTTTCCATGAAAGACGTGACTGCATTTGTGCTCGGCGGCCACGGCGATACTATGGTTCCTTTGGTTCGTTACTCAACGGTTGCCGGCATTCCTCTTCCGGATCTCGTAAAAATGGGCTGGACAACGCAAGAGAAACTGGACGCAATTGTTCAGCGGACGCGTGACGGCGGAGCCGAAATTGTTGGCCTGCTCAAAACTGGATCAGCCTTCTACGCACCTGCGACTTCTGGGATCGAAATGGCAGAAGCCTATTTGAAGGATCAAAAACGCGTTCTACCTTGCGCGGCCTATGTTGACGGCGCTTATGGTCTCGACGGATTCTATGTCGGCGTTCCAACCGTCATCGGTGCCGGTGGCGTGGAGCGGGTCGTGGAAATCTCCATGAACAAAGAAGAGCAAGCAATGTTCGATAATTCCGTGACTGCGGTCAAAGGTCTCGTCGAAGCTTGCCAAGGCATCGACAGCAGCCTTTCCTAAGACACGTCTCAAACGTTGATAAAAGCCGGTTCGCGTGAGCCGGCTTTTTCTTTTTGAACATCTCACACCCGAAAAAATACACATTGAAATTATTGTAAATACTCTGATTCTCAGTTGAACTGATTAATATTTTATTATTTGTGATCACAGCTTTTAAACGTGTGATCACAAAAAACACTTTTCCCGTCAAAAAATTCAGTTACACTAAATTATGCTTTCAAATCATATATAGCCCGTGCCTATAAAGTCGACAAAGGTAGCTAAACGGGAAAGTTAAATGAACATCCACGAATACCAAGCTAAGGCCCTCCTCCGCAGCTATGGCGCGCCAGTGTCAGATGGACGTGTCGTCCTAAAGGCAGAGGACGCTAAAACCGCCGCCGGCGCTCTTGATGGTCCGATGTGGGTGGTCAAAGCCCAAATTCACGCAGGTGGACGCGGCAAAGGCAGCTTCAAAGAAGCCGATGCAGGCGAAAAAGGTGGCGTGCGTCTCACGAAATCTGTTGAAGAAGCGGCGGAGGAAGCGAAAAAGATGTTGGGCCGCACATTGGTCACGCATCAAACCGGCCCAGCAGGCAAACAAGTGAACCGCATCTACATTGAAGACGGCGCTGGCATCGAAACGGAGCTCTATCTGGCGCTGTTGGTAGATCGCCAGACAAGTCGTGTCAGTTTTGTTTGCTCCACTGAAGGTGGCATGGACATCGAAGAAGTTGCGGCTTCAACCCCCGAAAAAATCTTGAGCTTTTCCGTCGACCCAGCATCCGGGTACCAAGCATTTCATGGTCGCCGTATCGCTTTTTCACTTGGCCTAGAAGGCAAGCAAGTCAAACAATGCGTTGGCTTGATGGGACTGTTGTATAAAGCGTTCATGGAAAAAGACATGGAAATGCTGGAAATCAACCCTCTGATTGTCACAGACAGTGGCGACCTCAAAGTGCTCGATGCAAAGGTCAGTTTTGACGGGAACGCAATCTATCGCCATGCTGACATTTCCGAATTGCGGGACGTGACTGAAGAAGATTCTAAGGAACTGGAAGCTTCCAAGTATGATTTGAACTACATCGCGCTTGACGGCGAAATCGGCTGTATGGTCAATGGCGCCGGGTTGGCGATGGCCACCATGGATATCATCAAACTTTACGGTGCAGAACCTGCAAACTTCCTAGATGTTGGCGGCGGCGCGACCAAGGAAAAGGTTACCGAGGCCTTCAAAATCATCACATCTGACCCGCAGGTCAAAGGCATCCTCGTGAACATTTTTGGCGGGATCATGCGCTGCGATGTGATTGCCGAAGGTGTTGTTGCCGCGGTGAAAGAAGTCGGCTTGCAAGTCCCTCTGGTGGTTCGTCTGGAAGGTACCAATGTTCAGCAGGGTAAGGACATCATCAACAATTCCGATGTTGACGTGATCGCCGCTGACGACCTGAAAGATGGTGCACAGAAAATAGTGAAAGCAGTTAAAGGCTAAGGACGGTGGCCAACAGGTTTACACTCTGGATGAGTAGCAAACTGGAAGCACGCGTTCCGGATAAAGAAGCTGCAAACCTATTGTAAACATGGGCTAATCTTCACGATTAACCGCCGTCAAGAACAGTGGCACTGCTCCGCGAGCGACGTGCCACAAAAACGAAAGTCAAAGGAAGCAAAATGGCTGTACTTATCGACGAAAATACCAAGGTGATCTGTCAGGGCCTCACCGGCTCTCAGGGCACATTCCACACAGAGCAAGCCATTGCATATGGCACCAAGATGGTCGGCGGCGTGACACCCGGCAAGGGCGGACAATCGCATCTCGATTTACCGGTTTTCAATTCAGTGCACGAAGCAAAGGCCAAGACCGAAGCCAATGCCAGCGTAATCTATGTCCCCCCCCCATTTGCAGCCGACTCAATTCTGGAAGCGATCGATGCCGAGATGGAATTAATCGTTTGCATCACCGAAGGCATTCCGGTGCTGGATATGATGAAAGTTCAGCGCGCGCTGGAAGGATCTAAATCCCGGCTGATCGGCCCGAACTGCCCAGGCGTGATCACGCCTGACGCTTGCAAGATCGGCATCATGCCTGGCCACATCCACAAACGCGGTTCCTGTGGCGTAGTTTCGCGCTCCGGCACACTGACATATGAAGCCGTCAAACAAACCACCGACCTTGGTTTGGGACAGTCTTCGGCTGTTGGCATCGGCGGTGACCCGATCAAAGGCACCGAACATATTGACGTTTTGGAAATGTTTTTGGCCGATCCAGAGACGCAAAGCATTATCATGATTGGTGAAATCGGCGGCAGCGCCGAAGAAGAAGCAGCGCAGTTTTTGGCAGATGAAAAGAAAAAGGGCCGCTGGAAGCCCACCGCCGGTTTCATCGCCGGTCGCACGGCCCCTCCCGGTCGTCGCATGGGCCATGCCGGTGCGATTGTTGCAGGTGGCAAAGGTGGTGCGGAAGATAAAATCGAAGCTATGCGCGAAGCGGGCATCGTTGTCGCAGACAGCCCTGCCACATTAGGCGAAGCGGTCCAGGAAGCGATTGCGAAGGGGTGAGCCACGCTCCGAGCATAAATGAGGCGAAAGCGCCAGTGGCGCTTTCGAGCGGCGAACGGGCGCAGCTTCGACATGGCTTTCAGTACATCAGTTCAAAGGGCAGCGCCCGATCTGGGGTGGGTGCTGAAAGCGCTCTCCCGTGGGGAGGGTCGGGCGCTGCCCGGCGCGACCGCGGGATGAGAGGTCCATTGCAATGACCCTGAAGGATCGCGTCAAAATAAAGTCCAGTCCTCAAAGAGCCAGTCCCTTGCTGGCCGACCTGTTTTCAAGACGCGGGCGGTTGTCCGCGGAGAAATTCAGGACAGCCTATTTTACCAATGTGGCCATACTTGTCGCAGCCAGTGCACTACCATTCCTTTTTCCACTGTTGATATCATCTAACCTATACTCCCTATGCATGGTCGTAACCTTTTTTGCTGTTTACAATATAGCAACGAAAAGGCACCGCGACACTCTTCCGCTACACATTCCGCCGATTTATCCCTTTCGCATTTTTTCATCTATTCCATTTTCCGATCAAAGTAGGCCCGGTGGTTTTTGCGGCATTGGATTTTTTTTCATGGCAAGTTCACCATTTATGCTGCTCCATTTCCAACTCGGTAAAATTGCCCTTCAAGGTTGTGCCGCCGTTTTCATTTTCGGCAGCGTCGCCACTCTCGCCACACGATTTCTCTGGGTGGCCCCATCACATCCCGGCCCCAATCAATACGGTCCCAACCCACATGAGGTATCCCTATGACCGACCACCCTCAAAACGACCAATTCCATGCTTCCAGTTTCATGCAGGGGCACAACGCAGAATACCTTGAACAAATGTATGCCCGCTATGCCAATGACCCGAATGCGGTCGATGCGGCGTGGCAAACATTTTTTAAAGCCATGGGCGATGATGAGGTATCGGTCAAACGCGAAGCAGAAGGCCCTAGCTGGGCACGTACAGATTGGCCACCCCAGCCGGGTGACGATCTCACGGCAGCGCTGACTGGCGAATGGGCGCCAGAACCCGAAGCAAAAGCTGCTGGGCAAAAGATCAAAGCGAAAGCCGCTGATACCGGCGTTGAAGTGTCCAACGACCAAATCAAACGCGCGGTCCTCGACTCTATCCGTGCGCTGATGTTGATCCGCGCATATCGCATTCGGGGCCACCTTGTCGCCGACCTTGATCCACTGGGCATGCGTGTAACCGATCCGCACCCCGAGCTCGACCCGAAATCCTACGGCTTCAGCGAAGCTGATATGGACCGCCCGATCTTTATCGACAAGGTGCTGGGTTTGGATGTCGCATCCATGCGTGAAATCCTGTCCATCGTAAAACGCACCTATTGCGGCACATTTGCGTTGCAATACATGCATATTTCCAATCCAGAAGAAGCCGGTTGGTTAAAAGAGAGGATCGAAGGCTTAGGCAAGGAAATCCAGTTCAGCCGCGAGGGGCGCAAAGCGATTCTGTCAAAATTGGTTGAAGCCGAAGGTTTCGAGAAATTCTTGCATGTTAAATACATGGGCACAAAACGGTTTGGTTTGGATGGGGGTGAAAGCCTCGTCCCAGCAATGGAACAGATCATCAAACGTGGCGGTGCCTTGGGTGTGCGCGATATTGTCATCGGCATGCCGCACCGTGGTCGTTTGTCCGTTCTGGCGAACGTCATGATGAAACCCTACCGCGCGATTTTCAACGAATTTCAGGGGGGCTCTTTCAAACCGGAAGACGTCGATGGCTCCGGTGATGTGAAATACCACCTTGGGGCATCCTCAGACCGCGAATTTGACGGCAATTCCGTACACCTTAGCCTCACGGCGAACCCAAGCCACCTCGAAGCAGTTAACCCGGTTGTGATCGGCAAAGTACGTGCAAAACAAGATCAGAATAATGATGCAGAGCGTACCAGCGCTATGCCCATCCTGCTGCACGGCGACGCTGCTTTTGCAGGTCAAGGTGTTGTAGCGGAATGTTTCGCCTTGTCCGGCCTACGCGGGCACAAGGCAGGCGGGACTGTGCACATTGTGGTTAACAACCAGATCGGTTTTACCACCGCACCGCACTTTTCCCGGTCTTCGCCTTATCCAACGGACAATGCTTTGGTGGTGGAAGCGCCTATCTTCCACGTAAACGGCGACGACCCAGAAGCGGTTGTGCACGCAGCAAAGGTCGCAACGGAATTCCGGCAGAAATTCCGCAAAGATGTCGTCATCGACATTTTCTGCTATCGTCGGTTTGGCCACAACGAGGGCGATGAGCCCATGTTCACCAATCCGATCATGTATAAAAAGATCAAGGGCCATAAGACGACACTTAGTCTTTATACAGAACGCTTGGTCAAAGACGGTTTGATCCCAGAGGGTGAAATCGAAGACATGAAGGCCGGTTTCCAAGCCTATATGAACGAAGAATTCGAAGCCGGGAAAGAATACCGCCCCAACAAAGCTGACTGGCTCGATGGAAAGTGGTCTCACCTTGATAAAAAAGAACAAAACTACCAACGCGGTAAAACCGAAATCTCTAAGACGACGTTGGCCGAAGTTGGCAAAGCCTTAAGCACGGTACCGGAAGATGTCCCGGTTCACAGAACGGTAAGTCGCCTTCTGGATTCCAAATCCGAAATGTTCAAAAGCGGCAAAGGTTTTGATTGGGCGACGGCCGAGGCGTTGGCCTTCGGCTCCCTCTTGACAGAAGGCTACCCGGTTCGCCTCGCAGGCCAAGACAGCACGCGTGGTACATTCTCCCAACGACACTCTGGGCTGGTCAACCAGAACACCGAAGAACGCTACTACCCGCTGAACAACATCAAACCCGGGCAAGCGCATTACGAAGTCATTGACTCTATGTTGTCAGAATACGCGGTGCTGGGCTTTGAATACGGCTATTCGCTAGCGGAACCGAACGCGCTCACCCTTTGGGAAGCTCAGTTCGGCGATTTTGCCAATGGCGCACAAATCATGTTCGATCAATTTGTGTCGTCGGGCGAAAGCAAGTGGCTGCGTATGTCTGGCCTGGTTTGCTTGTTACCACACGGGTTCGAAGGCCAAGGGCCTGAACACTCGTCAGCGAGGCTTGAACGGTTCTTGCAGATGTGCGGGCAAGACAACTGGATCGTGGCAAACTGCACGACTCCAGCAAACTACTTTCACATTTTGCGCCGTCAAATTCATCGGTCGTTCCGAAAACCACTTATCCTCATGACCCCTAAATCGTTACTGCGGCATAAATTGGCGGTCTCTAGGGCGGAAGAGTTCACCAAGGGATCCAGCTTCCACCGTCTAATGTGGGATGATGCCCAGCAAGGAAATTCTGATACGACATTGGTCGCCGACAAGGATATCAAGCGCGTCGTAATGTGTTCAGGTAAAGTGTACTACGACTTACTTGAAGAACGTGACGCACGTGGAATCGATGACGTTTACCTTCTGCGGGTTGAACAATTCTACCCGTTTCCCGCACAATCTGCAGTCAAAGAACTGGAACGTTTTAAACAGGCCGAGGTCGTTTGGTGTCAGGAAGAGCCAAAAAACCAAGGTGCATGGACATTCATCGAACCGAACATTGAATGGGTTCTTGGACGCATAAAAGCAAAACACCCACGCCCGATTTATGTCGGTCGCGCAACATCCGCATCACCCGCTACTGGGCTTGCGAGCCAACACAAAGCACAGCAAGCAGCGCTGGTAAACGACGCGCTGACGATTGAAGGGAACTAAGAAATGACCACTGATGTACGTGTCCCAACGTTGGGCGAATCTGTGACTGAGGCAACTGTTGCTACATGGTTTAAAAAACCAGGTGAAGCCGTCGCTGTGGACGAGATGCTGTGCGAGTTGGAAACTGATAAGGTCACTGTTGAAGTGCCTTCTCCGGTAGCTGGAACTTTGGGCGAAATTGTTGCTGCCGAAGGTGACACCGTTGGCGTTGATGCCCTTTTGGCCACCATCAGCGAAGGAGCGAGCGCCGCAGCTCCTACAGCCAAACCAGCCCCTGCAGCGGCCCCGGCCACTGCGGCCGTCTCTTCCGTTGACGTAATGGTACCGACCCTAGGCGAAAGCGTCTCCGAAGCCACTGTCAGTACTTGGTTCAAAGCCGTAGGCGATAGTGTGACCCAAGACGAAATGCTGTGCGAATTAGAAACTGACAAGGTGTCCGTCGAAGTGCCTGCACCTGCGTCTGGCGTTCTTACGGAAATTCTTGCTCCAGAGGGAGAAACCGTTGCCGCAGGTGGAAAGCTTGCGGTTATGTCCGCAGGAGAAGGCGCAAGTACTGCCCCTCAGCCTGCCACCGCTGCTGAGCCGGAAACCGCCACTACCACCGCAGGAAAAGACGTCGAAGATGCTCCGTCCGCAAAAAAAGCGATGGCAGAAGCTGGACTGAGCTCTGATCAGGTCACAGGTACGGGCCGAGACGGGCGTGTGATGAAGGAAGATGTCGCCAGTGCAATCGCAGCTGCCAATGCGGCACCCGCGCCTGCCGCCACTGCACCCCGCGCACCAGTTGCAGCGGGTGATGCAGGCCGTGAAGAACGTGTGAAGATGACGCGGTTGAGGCAGACCATTGCCAAGCGTCTCAAGGACAGCCAGAACACTGCCGCAATGCTCACCACCTATAACGAAGTCGACATGACCGAAGTTATGGCTTTGCGGAACGAATACAAAGACTTATTCTTGAAGAAACACGGTGTGAAGCTTGGTTTTATGTCCTTCTTCACGAAGGCCTGCGTACATGCGCTGCGCGAAGTGCCCGAGGTGAATGCTGAAATCGACGGGACAGACATTGTCTACAAAAATTTCGTACACATGGGAATCGCAGCCGGAACACCAACCGGCCTTGTGGTGCCTGTTATTCGCGACACAGACCAGATGTCTTTTGCTGACATCGAAAAAGCGATCGCAGAAAAAGGCGCGCGCGCGCGCGACGGCAAACTCAGCATGGCGGAAATGCAGGGTGGGACTTTCACGATCTCTAACGGAGGTGTATACGGCTCGCTTATGTCTTCACCGATCCTGAACCCACCACAATCGGGCATTCTGGGCATGCATAAAATTCAAGATCGCCCGATGGCTATCAAGGGGCAAGTCGTTATTCGTCCAATGATGTATCTCGCGCTCAGCTATGATCACCGGATTGTCGATGGTAAAGGTGCAGTGACATTCCTCGTGCGCGTCAAAGAGGCCCTTGAAGATCCACGTCGTTTGTTGATGGATTTGTAATTTGACATCAGTCTTTTGACATCCAAAATTGCAAGGAAACCCCTCCAGCACAAAGAAAAATCAAAATTTTAATTTGCGAAATATCGCAGGTTTCTAATTTTCGGAAAGTATTTTTCTAACCTGGTGGGGTTCTAACTGATCCTTATTTGAACGGTAAATATCCAAGCTTTTGGACAACAGCGTTTCAAACCTCATTAAGAGCTGCTCTTTTCTTCGCAAAACGCCTCAGACTCTGGGTGGAATCTTATCACCGAGCAAACCAATAGACCGAGCGACTTCAATGCCCGAAATGACCATTCTCACCCTTGCGGCACTCTTGCAGGTATCACAGGTGGCGCTGTATTCTGTCGCTGCCAATAGGCAAATTGACAAAAGAGTTGCATTGGGCCCAAGAGACTCTCCCATTGAGCTGGAAGGCGTCGCCGGGCGCTTGAAACGCGCGATGAACAATCATTTCGAAGGGCTGTTATTGTTTTCAATCGCCTGCAGCATCATAACCCTGACAGACCAATCAACTGTTTTCACCGCAATTTGTGGGTGGATCTACCTCGCTGCACGCATCGCTTATGTGCCCGCTTACGCATTCGGCCTGAGCCCGTGGCGGTCGGTGGTCTGGTGTATAGGATTGGCCGCTACAACAGCGATGTTGATCGCAGCGATAATTTAATGTCAGATTACAAGAAGTCCTCAAGGGTCACGACACATCTGCAGTGGCAAAAAATCAACATCAAGCACGCGCGCGACAAAACCAACACCGAGCTCTCACAATAAAGGAAGTCATTCATGGCAAGCTACGACGTTATTATCATTGGCTCAGGACCTGGCGGCTATGTCTGCGCTATCCGCTGCGCACAATTGGGCTTGAAAGTCGCCTGTGTCGAAGGGCGTGACACTTTGGGCGGGACCTGCCTGAACGTTGGGTGTATCCCCTCCAAGGCGCTCCTTCATGCCAGCCATATGTTACACGAAGCGGAACATAATTTTGCGGCCATGGGTCTGAAAGGTAAAAGCCCGTCTGTCGATTGGAAACAGATGTTGTCCTACAAAGAAGACACCATCAACCAAAACACCAAGGGCATCGAATTCCTTTTCAAAAAGAACAAGATCGACTGGCTGAAAGGCTGGGGATCTATCCCAGAGGCCGGCAAGGTGAAGGTCGCAGATGACGTTCACGACGCAAAAAACATCATCATAGCGTCTGGTTCTGAACCAGCGTCTCTCCCGGGCGTGGACATCGATGAAAAAATCGTGGTGTCCTCTACAGGCGCGCTGGAACTCGGTAAGATCCCAAAGAAAATGGTCGTCATCGGGGCGGGCGTTATTGGGCTGGAGCTAGGCTCAGTCTATGCGCGTCTGGGTGCAGATGTCACGGTCGTTGAATTCCTGGATGTCGTCACACCCGGGATGGACAGCGAAATACAAAAGACCTTTCAGAGAACTTTGAAAAAACAAGGTCTCAAGTTCATTATGGGTGCGGCTGTTCAGAGAACTGAAAGCACTAGAACCAAGGCCAAAATTCATTACAAATTGCGCAAAGATGACAGTGAACATGTGCTTGATGCCGATGTCGTCCTTGTCGCAACAGGGCGCAAACCCTTCAGCGACGGTTTGGGACTGGACGCGCTTGGTGTCAAAATGTCCAAACGCGGGCAAATTGAAGTCAATCCTCAGTGGGAGACCTCGGTGCCGGGAATCTATGCCATTGGAGATGTAATTGATGGACCAATGCTAGCCCATAAAGCCGAAGATGAAGGCATGGCGGCAGCTGAGCAGGTCGCTGGTAAACACGGGCATGTCAATTACGGCGTGATCCCCGGTGTGATCTACACGCACCCAGAAGTGGCAAATGTCGGAGCGACTGAGGATAGTCTGAAAGAAGCAGGGCATGCTTATAAAGTTGGGAAATTCAGCTTTATGGGGAATGGTCGCGCCAAGGCAAACTTTGCCGGCGATGGGTTTGTCAAAATCATTGCTGACAAAGACACAGACCGCATTTTAGGCGCACATATCATTGGCCCTGCGGCAGGTGATCTGATCCATGAAATCTGCGTTGCGATGGAATTTGGCGCATCCGCTGAAGACTTGGCGATGACTTGCCACGCCCATCCAACATATTCCGAAGCCGTACGTGAGGCCGCGCTAGCCTGCGGCGACGGCCCAATACATATGTAACCCTGCAAAAATACTGCCCCCTGCCATTGAAGTAGCAGGGGGCATTTCAGATCAAGATAAAACGGCGTAGGCTAAAACCAATCGATTTTGGATCTTGCCGCAACTCACTACCACATGGTTTTTGCCGCTCTTGCGCCCCATGCGTTATCATAATCCGATCCGCCTTCTTCACCGCTTGTTACCTCGGCGAGAATTTCTCCGACACTTGGTAAATCGAGCGGTTGACCTTCACCAGACCACGCATCAGCACGCATCAATGCACGCGCACATTGTGTGTAGATTTCAGCGATCTCGATAATGATTACTGTTGCAGGCTGGCGCCCTTTTTTTTCAAAACCCGCACGCATTTCCGGATCCGCGGTGAGCCACCCCCGGCCGTTTAGACGAACAACATTGTTGCTGCCGGGCACAAGAAACAAAAGAGACATACGTCCATCAACGACGATATTACGCAGCGAGTCCAACCTATTGTTACCGCGCCAATCCGGCATCAAAAGGGTCGTGGGATCATGTTCAACGACAACAGGGCCATCATCTCCACGCGGACTGCAATCAGTGCCATCCGGTCCCACCGTGCTCAGCATGCACAGCTTGGAGGACATGATCCACTTTCGGTAGAGCGGCGTCATCTTCCGGGCAACTTTGCGCAACGAAGGCGCACCGGGTGTGCCATATAGCGCTTCTAGGTCGTCAATATTGTCAACTGGGTCAGCTTTTATCGACATCTAAAAATCCTGCCTCTGCCATCAGTTCATTTGATCGCGCTTCTACAGCTGTTTCGATCTGAACCATAAAATCCGCGCGTTTCAGTCCAGGCTCGATCACCGGTAAAAATTCGATGACCGCTACACCAGGTTTCCGTAGCATGCCGCGTTTTGGCCAAAGAACACCAACGTTGGTCGCTACAGGAACACAGGGTTGATTGAGCTGCTCATAGAGCACGCCCGTCCCGACTTTATACGGCATTTTGACACCCGGTGGAACACGTGTGCCCTGCGAATAAATAATAAGCTGGCCGGGCGTGCTGCGTCCTGCTTTGACATCTGCAACCATTTTATCGATTGCAGCGCCGCGCTTTCCACGGTCCACGGCCACACATTCCAAACGGCGCGCATAAAGGCCGATGACGGGCGTCATCAATATCTCTTTTTTCATGATGAACTTGGCCGACGGTAAAGCCGTAAAGATCATCATTATGTCCAGAAAAGATTGATGTTTTGCAGCAATTAAGGCTTCGCCTTCAGGGGGCGTTCCACGCACTTCACATCGCATCCCAACCATCCAACGCGCAGTCCAAAACACATATCGGGAATATCCTTTACAAGCCGCATAAGCGCCCCGTTTTGACACCAGCGCCCAAGGCGCAAAAACCAACCCGAAAAGCGGCATCGCGACATACATCTGGCAGATAAACAGGACCGACCGTAGATATTGAAACATTAGGTTAACTCCTTCAACACACGTCGTGCGGCCAGGCCAGTCGCACCAAAAGCGACAGCCCCTGCCAATATCGGAATAAGCAACGACATCGCCCAACCCATCCCCTGAAACCCTAATCCTGTCAAAAAGCCGCCGTTTTCCGAAGCAGATGGTAACAGCTGAACGCATAAAACTCCGAACAGCGTACCCCCTGCCGCTCCTAAAAACGCGCGCAGCGTAAAACGGCGAATGAATGCCCGGGAAATGAAATGATCAGTCGCACCGACCAATCGCAATACCTTAATGACCTGAGCATTTGCCGCCAGTGCCGCATTTGCAGCCAAGGTCACCATAATCGCCATTGTTCCGGCAAGTAAAAACACAGAAACGGCCCCCAAAGTTTTGAGGCGATTGGCCGATTGCACCAGTGGCTTTCGCCATTGGTCATGATCGTCCAAAACCGCACCGGGCACTTCGGCTTCCAGCCGCAAATTTAGGCCCACCGCGTCGAAACCAGTGTCTTCTTGGAGGACTTCGATCAGCTGCGGAACCGGCAAGCTATCCAAGTTCAGGTCGGTTCCAAGCCAAGGCGCTAACAGAGCCTGTTGTTCGGATCGATCCAATGCGCGGGCAAAGGCAACACCGGCCGTCGTCTCCAAGATGCGCAAGACTGCCTCGGTTTGAGCCGCTTGATCTTCTTTGGGTGCCACAATGCGTATCGTAGCGGATTGCGCCAGTTCATCCCCCCAACGGGTGGCAAGCCGTGCGGATGCGAGACTAAGCGCGAGTGCGAAAACAGCGAGAAAAGCCATCGCAGCCGCAGCAATCAGAACAAGGCGCGCTGTAATCCCCGAGGGCGGCACGATCCGGTCTGCTTGCACATCTGCGCGAATGGTGTCCTTAAGGATGTAAAACAGCTTGTTCATAAATCTGCGCCAGCCAGTTGAACACTATTATTCGCAATACGCAGAACACGCGCTTGCACCTGAGATTTAGCCGCACGAATGAGGCTAAGATCATGCGTGGCGATCAACAGTGTTTTGCCCATCTTGTTCAGTTCAACCAATAGGCGCAACAACCTTTGCGACATCTCCCAGTCCACATTTCCAGTCGGTTCGTCGGCGATAATAATTTCCGGCGACATGATGACACCGCGGGCCAAAGCGGCTCTTTGTCTTTCCCCACCGGATAATTCCGGCGGATAGGCGTCGGCGCGATCCAGTAATCCAACCCACGCCATCAGTTCCATCAGATCTTCTTGGGCGTCTTGCGATCCTTTACCGGTGGTTGTCAGCGGCAAAGCAATGTTTTGCGCAACGGACAAGTGATCCAGAAACTGGCAATCCTGATGCACGACCCCCATCATCCGGCGTAGTTTGGCCACTTCATCCCGCTCAAGACCCGCAATATCCTTGCCAAACACCGTAATTTGCCCAGCGGTAGGCAACAACGCGCCATAACACAATTTGAGCAGGGTCGTTTTCCCTGCCCCGGACGGGCCAGTCAGAAAATGGAATGACCCAGGCGTCAGCGCCAGCGAGATATCGGACAATAATGCGCCGCCGCC
The DNA here is from genome assembly GCA_039983935.1 of Roseobacter sp. Lineage (GTDB taxonomy): Bacteria > Pseudomonadota > Alphaproteobacteria > Rhodobacterales > Rhodobacteraceae > Roseobacter. The sequence continues at coordinate 299,429 of JBDWVP010000052.1, forward strand.
GTAGGAATAGGCGACATTATTTAGCTCGATCACGTGGCCTCCGGATTTTTTAGTTGGCGCACTTGTGCCTGAGCTCAGGACTGGTTTCAATGCATCACTTGTTCGGTTTATGCTCAGTTAGCACTTTTCGAGCACATAGCTTCACCATAGAGTAGCAAAAAAGAAACGACATGAGGGCCCCAATGCGACAGGATGCTAGATGCGACTGATTTGTCCAAATTGCGAGGCGCAATACGAAGTTCCCAATGACGTCATGCCCCTACAAGGGCGCGATGTGCAATGTTCAAACTGCGGTGAAACATGGTTTCAAAAGCACCCCGGGTCGCAAGGTGACGACCAGGGAAATCCCTCTGAAACACCTAGTCGCGCCAAGACTGGCGCCCCGGCAACGCCAGCGTCAGCGCCAGAGCAATCAAGGCTTCAACGCGATCTTTCGAGCGACCCCGATGTCAAACCTTCTACCAAACCGGAAACAGCTCCTGAAGTAACGGAATCGGAGCCTAAGGCGGAAGCCCCAAGTCGGCGTGGGTTGGATCCGGCGGTTGCAAATGTCTTGCGCGCCGAGGCCGCAATTGAAGTCGTCGCGCGCAAAAAAGAAAGCGACTATCTGGAAAGCCAACCAGATTTGGGGCTGAACGAGGCACCTGATCACTCTGAGCGTCAGACCCGAGGGGCCCGCGCGCGCGTTGCCCGCATGCACGCCGATGCCCCCGAGGTTGAAGAACCCGAAGAGGAGGATGTGTCTTCTGCGCAAACAGTACTTGCGTCGCGTCGCGATCTGCTTCCCGACATAGAAGAAATTAACTCTACCTTGCGGTCCAACAATGACCGATCCCCCGATGTGGACCCCGGGCAAACCGCGCAGGTGGAAATAAAGGAAAAGCGCAGTTCGCGACGTGGCTTTACAGTGACCATTGCGCTAATTGTTTTACTGGTTCTGGCTTATCTTTATGCGCCACAGATCAGCGAGAACATTCCCGAAACCGCCTCAACGCTGACGACCTATGTCGAAATGGTCGACAATGGGCGTGTCTGGCTGGACGGTCAGGTTACCGCACTGCTCAGTTGGCTGGACGAAGTGGCCGCTCCAACCAACTAATTTTAGTTCAGTGCACGCCAAGGATCAGAACCGATCCAGCAATCGGTTCAGGTAGTCGCGCTCTGTTTCCGGGCGTTCCGCTTCGCCAGAACGGCGGCGGATCTCGTCCAGTAGCTCGCGGGCTCTGCCATAAGCATCGTCGTTTAACGCCAATGGGCTGTCATCACCATTCGCGCCAGAGTTACCTGCCTCACGGCCCAGAGGATCGCGGTTTTCAGCACGTTGGTTTGTCTCCTGCGTGCCTTGTCCCGGCTGCGTATTTTGCTGTTCCTCGGCCATCATCTCGCCCAAGGCTCGCATGCCTTCACGCAGGGCTTCCATGGCTTGACCCTGGTTATCAATCGCCTCAGCAAGATCGTCGCGCCGCAGAGCATCTTCTGCACCATCCATCGCGCGCCCTGCGCGATCCAATGCATCGCGGGCGCTGTCCCCTTCTGGCGTGCCTGACCCCGGCAAATTCCGTTGTTGTCTGTTCAGTTCATCCCGCAAAGCTTGCTGTCTGTCCGCAATATCCCCTTGCGCGCCTTGGTCGCCACCCTGACCTTGCTCTTGCCCGTTCTGAGCCTGACCTTCTTGTCCATTTTCGCCCTGCCCTTGACGCTCATGCTCGCTGCCTTGGCCTTGTCCGCCATTACGGCCCTCATTGCCCTGACTTTCACCAGCTTGCGCATTGGGATTGAACTGCTCCTGCAAATCGCGAAATGCCTGATCACTAAGCCCCTGTTGCTCACGCAAAGTATCCGCCAATCCTTCCATCGCCTGTTCACCCGGGCTTTGCCCCCCCTGCCCTTGCTGGCCTTGCGTAACACGCATGTTTTCCATCATTTCCTGCAATTCCTGCAGGGCTTGTTGAGCCTCGGCCATCCGGCCTTGTTCCATCAATTCTTGAATGCGATCCATCATTTGTTGCAGATCATCTTGTGTCATCTGCATTGAATTCTCTGGATTTCCTTGTTGCTCGCCGTTTTGCTGTTCCTGCTGGCGCTGAGCCTGACGTGACAGTTGTTGTAGATAATCTTCTGTTGCCCGGCGCAATTCGCGCATCAGTTCCGCGATTTCTTCGTCCGAAGCTCCATTCTTGATCGCTTCGTTCAAGCGTTCTTGTGCCCGGCGCATTCTGTCAGCTGCATCCGACAAATCACCTTCTTCTAGGATCAAGGCGAGATCCCACATATCATCCGCGAGCTGTTGTTGTTTGTCTTTGCTCAATCCGTGCGTCGCATTTATTTCCAACGATTTGATAACCTGTCGTAGCCGCAACGCATCGGTTTGCTTGCGAAACAAGTCTTCTGGAGAGAACGAAACCGCCCGCAACACCTGTGCGATGCGGACATCATTTGTGCGCGACCAGAGCAAATCTCGACGCGCTTCGATCACGGCCGCCGCCACTGGATCAAAAAAGCGCCTGCCCGGCAAAACCATCGTGTAGGGCTCGGTCACAGCCTGTTGTTCCGCACCATCAAGAGCCGACATCCGCACGACGACGGGTAAATTAGCCCACGCATGTTCTGAGAAATCCTCGATCAGATTTTCCTCAAAATCGGAACGATTCCCTGAAATTGGCATGGGCAATGGCACCACGAGTTCAGGGCGCGGTTCGGGATCAATTGACAAGCCGTACCGACGTTCTACAGACACCAGGTCAAGCGCGAACACAGCTTCGCCAGCTTCGACACCGTAGTCATCGCGCGCTACAAAAGGTAGTGTCATTTCACCCAGAGCCGAGGCCGTAGGATCCCCGAGGACAGAAATTTTAGGTGTTTGATCAGGCAATACCGCGACCTGCCAAGTGCGACCTCCGGGTCCGGTAATGGCAATTTCGCCGTCCTGAAGAACCACAAAATCTTGGGCGGGGTCCGACGTCGTCTCTGTCGCGGTGCGCCCGGAAACAGTTTCAGACAGGGTCAGCGCACCAATTTCGTCGTATAGGCGCACCGTGATCAGGCTGCCCGATGGGACAGACAGTACGCCCTCATCAATGTCGTTTAAATAAATCGTAGGTCGGCCCGTGTAGCGTGGGCTTTCTGCCCATCCCTCCCAAACCGGGCCGGCGACAAGACCGCCAGTGCCCGGTGCTAAATCTCCGACGGAACTGACGCGAGATATTGAGCCAAAAAGCGCCGCAACAAGGAACCCAAGCAGCGCCAGATACCGCAAGGCATAAGGGTCGCGTGATGAAACATTTAAATCCGCAGCAACTGGCTGTGCCGCGGCCGCGCGTTTGGCCATAAGAGCCTGATGCGCGCGCCATACTGTCGTTGAGGCTACATCCTGCACACCAATGGATTGGGTATCGATCAACGCCTGAAGCGGTCGACCCGGCAGGCTGGCATCCAGACGGACCATTGCCTGTTCCAGCGTCGGTAGATTAAATGATTTAACCCCATAAAAAAGCGCGCCGAGCGCAGCACCCAGTGCCAACACTGCAACAATCCACACCGCTTCGACTACAACGCTGTCTTGAAAGCCCAGCATCATCGCCGCCAGGACAATCAAGATCACAGAGGTCAGCGGCCAAAAGCACCGAACCAAGGCTTCGGCACACATCCCGATCCATGTGAGCGTTAAGGCCCACCGCACAGGCTTTAATGTGCTCTGAATGTCTTGCCGGGAAAAAGTCGCCATGTGCCACGCTCCGATTTCAACGCTTCGATCGCGCAGATCGCGTCAAAGCCATTCTGGTATGGTATCTCGATTTATCATTTCGTCAAAGGTCGGACGTGGTCGAATAACTGCAAATTGATCCCCATGGACCAAAACTTCTGGAATAAGCGGCCGTGAATTGTACTCGCTGCTCATAACTGCGCCATATGCCCCTGCAGACCGGAACGCGACAAGCTCTCCTGCGACGACCGGCGGCATAACCCGAGCTTTGGCAAAGGTGTCCCCAGATTCGCACACTGGCCCGACGATATCAAATTTCACCTGTTCGATACCCGCAGCGGGTTCAACGACCGGCACAATATCATGATATGCTTCATACATAGCCGGTCTTATTAAATCGTTCATGGCTCCATCGATAATCAGAAATTCGCGATCTTCGCCGGACTTCACGTAAATCACTTCGGACACCATAATTCCCGCGTTTCCGGCAATTAATCTGCCCGGTTCAATTTCGATTTCGCACCCCAAATGACCTAACGTGCGTTTAACCATCGCCCCATAATCGGATGGGATAGGCGGCGCTTGATTATCCCGCGCATACGGAATACCCAGTCCGCCCCCGAGATCAAGGCGGCGAATATTGTGCCCTTCAGCGCGTAGTTTTTCGGTCAACTCCGCAACTTTCTGGTAGGCGAGTTCAAAGGGCGCAAGATCGGTCAGCTGGCTACCGATGTGCACATCAATCCCAATCACCTCAAGACCCTTCATTTCTGCCGCCAAGGCATAAACCTCTGTGCCGCGTGAAATCGGGATACCAAATTTATTTTCGGATTTACCGGTCGCGATCTTGGCATGTGTTTTAGCGTCGACATCCGGATTGACGCGGATCGTGATCGGCGCGACAACCCCCAGCGACAAAGCCACCGCGTTTAACACTTCCATTTCAGGTTCTGATTCTACGTTGAATTGCCGTATGCCGCCTTCCAGCGCCAAACGGATTTCGGCGGCCGTTTTTCCAACACCTGAAAACACGATGCGGTCCCCGGGAACACCCGCTGCTTTGGCCCGCAGGTATTCGCCGCCGGAAACAACATCCATTCCCGCACCCGCCTGCGCAAGCGTCTTGAGGATCGCCTGGTTGCTGGCTGCTTTCATCGCATAGCACACCAGATGGTCTAACCCATCCAGCGCCTCGTCAAACAACTGGAAATGACGCAGCAATGTCGCGGTCGAATAGATATAACAGGGCGTTCCCACAGCATCGGCAATCGCCGCCACTGGGACGTCTTCGGCATAAAGTTCGCCGTCCCGATAGAGAAAATGATCCATGCTCACCGTTACCTTTTTTGTGCGCCTCGCACGTGTGTATCGGGAAGCCGGTACAGGTTCAATTTAGATTTCGTGGAAAGTAATAGGGATAAAACGAAAAAGGGCGGCCAAAGCCACCCTTCCCTCTTGTCAGACAAGATAATTTCTAGATTAGCTGCGCTTTTTGCGGCGGCGTGCGAGTGCACCCAAACCACCAAGGCCAATCAACATCATTGGCAGAGCAGCAGGCAATGGAACTGCTGCGATTTGCAGTGAGTCAACACCACCTGATCCACCATATTCGATGAAGATCGAGTCACCAACACCGATAACATCCGACGCCGTATCGAAAGTCAGCATGCCGGTTCCGCCACGCTGGTCTCCTTCAACATCGATGTCGATCGTACCCAGTTCAGTTGTCGTTCCACCAATGATGGAAGAAAACGTGAAATCTGTGTTATCAATCGCGGATGCACCAAGGAAACTGAACGCAGGACCGCTGAGCAATGTGAGCGTGATTGTGCCCGCTGAGCCTGCGTCATCCGGAACCGCTGCGCCCGCTTCTTGCAAGATCAGAACGTTACCGGAAACTCCGTTGTCGCCTTGACTGATCGGCGACAAATCATTGTCTCCATTTACAGGGTTTGCCGAGTCAAAAATCGCGGGGCCTGCAACACCTTGTCTTCCGCCACCACTCTCACGTGAGAAGGTAAGACCAAATGTGAAACCGTCTTCTTCAAAGCTCAACAACGGAACATCCTGCAAAGGACCCGCGAGCAATGCGTCAAAATCGATGATTGTAGAGGCTGATGCCGCCAAAGGTGCTGTCGCCAACACGCAAGCCGCTACTGCAGATTTTAAAAAAGTCTTCATTAATATCTCCCAACACTTCTGCCGCACACGGCAATTTAAGTTACAGGAGGTCGATAGCATTAGCGCCTTTTTAAGAGTAGGAAAAAGCTAACAATAGGTTAAAATATAACGAAAATGTGTGCGATCTGTGGCTAAAGCCCGGGAAGCACACTGTTATCTATTATCAAATTGCAACCTAAGATAAACAAAGATTGGTAATCCACAACTTACGCCTATCATGAAGGTGGCGGGAATCGTAATGAGATATATCCATTTTTTCTCGGCAATGGCTTCGAAGACGACCCAAAGCGATAGGCAGATGGCCGCAATCGTCAAATCCCACACCAGGCCGCTGCTGGCTGAATTCGCATGCCAAGCGTCCACCATCGCCAAAAGATCAAAAGAGTTTTCGCCGAACCACTGTAGAAAATAGCTCATTGGGTGGATCGCGCCCCATAGAGCCAGACCGAGCCAAATTAGACGTATTTTTCTCACATCAAATTCCTTTTACGAAATCGATGAACATCCAAACGACTGACGCGTCGCTCAAAGCCCCAAACGGAGGGAAAACGGCCCACGACCAACCCCAACAGACGCGCTGGGATATATACCGTTTTGATTGATACTGAGGCCGCCGTTAACAGTTGGTGTCAGGGGTTCACCGTCAACGCCACAGGCACTGACGGCCGTGAACAGGGCCAAAACAACGAGTTTCTTCATCCAATGATCTCCTTCCATCGCGCGACTTGAATGCGGACCTGCGCCGGGGCTGTTCCACCATAAGAGGTACGGCTATTCACAGAGTTTTCCACCCCTAAGACATCGAAAACATCTGATGTGATGCTGGAATGCGCCGCTTTCATATCCTCCAGTGTCAAATCGGGCAGATCACAAGACTTGCTTTCCGCCAGAGCCACGAGGCTGCCCGTGATGTGATGCGCATCGCGAAACGGCAAACCCAGAACACGCACGAGCCAATCCGCCAGATCAGTCGCCGTGGAAAAACCAGACCCCGCAGCCGCAGCCAGACTGTCGCGGTTTGCGGTCATGTCACTGACCATTCCGGTCATTGCTGCGAGCGCCAACATCAAGTTGTCCGCCGCGTCAAAAACCTGCTCTTTGTCTTCTTGCATGTCCTTTGAATATGTAAGCGGCAATCCCTTCATGACCATCATCAGAGCCGTATTTGCCCCAAAAATCCGGCCAACCTTGGCGCGGATAAGCTCCGCTGCATCAGGGTTTTTCTTTTGCGGCATGATCGAGGAACCCGTTGAGAAACGATCTGACAACGCGACAAAGCGAAACTGAGCAGAGGACCAAATCACCAGTTCTTCGGCAAAGCGGCTCAAATGGACGGCACAAATGCTCGCAGCACCTAGAAATTCGAGCGCAAAATCTCGATCAGACACAGCGTCTAGTGAATTGGCAGCGGGCCCATCGAACCCCAGCGCTTGGGCGGTCATATGCCGATCAATCGGGAAAGACGTGCCTGCAAGCGCAGCAGCCCCAAGCGGGCTGGTATTCATCCGCGCCCGCGCATCGCGCATTCTACTAAGATCACGGCCGAACATTTCGACATAGGCCATCATATGATGACCCCATGTTACAGGCTGCGCAGTTTGCAAATGCGTGAAACCAGGCATCACCCAATCCGCCCCAGCATCGGCCTGATCCAACAACGCGCTAATCAACGCGGTTAAACCCATTTCGGCGGCATCTAACTGATCGCGCACCCAAAGTTTGAAATCCGTAGCAACCTGATCATTACGGCTTCGCCCTGTGTGCAAACGCCCGGCAGGTTCACCGATAATTTCTTTCAGGCGCGCTTCGACGTTCATATGAATGTCCTCAAGGGCCGCGGAAAATTCAAATGTACCTGTTTCGATTTCTGACAAGACCGTGAGCAGCCCTTCCCGGATTGCTTCAACATCGCTATCTTGTAAAATGCCTGTCGCCCCCAGCATCGCGGCATGCGCCCGCGAGCCTTCTATATCTTGGGCAGCCATACGTTTGTCGAACCCGATTGAGGCATTTATCGCCTCCATGATCGCATCGGGGCCGGAAGCAAAGCGGCCGCCCCACATCTGATTGGAAGACTTCGGGCTTGGCGTGTTGGTCATCTTTAGTCACCCTTCGGAGGGAATATGAAAAAACTGGTATCTGCGTTCGTTTATACGGCCCTTTCGCTTGGTGCAATCACAGCTGCAAGCTCGGTCGCTGCTGATTTGAGCGCGGCTGCTCTGTTGCGTGAAGGAGATATGAAGAAGCTGGTCTTTCATCCTGCGCCCAAGGAAACGTCTTCTGCACCCTTCACCCTCGCAGATGGTGCTGGAGAAACAACGCTAGAGGCATATGAAGGCAAATATGTCCTGCTTAATTTTTGGGCGACTTGGTGCGCACCCTGTCGAAAAGAAATGCCTCAGCTGTCGGAACTACAAACAGAGTTTGGCGGCGATGATTTCGAGGTGCTGACCATAGCGACGGGGCGAAACTCCCCCGCAGGTATCCAAAAGTTCTTTGGTGAAATCAACGTGACCAACCTGCCACGCCATCAAGATCCAAAACAGGCGCTTGCCGGACAGATGGCGGTGTTTGGCCTGCCAATCACGGTGTTAATTGACCCTGAAGGCAACGAGGTCGCTCGACTTCGCGGTGACGCAGATTGGTCATCAGACAACGCTAAATCCATTATCTCTACCGTCTTAGCGGGCCCACCGAGCTGAATATCGCAGCGCGCGCGAAAGAACGGAACGCAAGCCAAACTGTGGCATTTCTCAATCGCGTTGAATGCCACAAGCAGGACAATGGCGGTTTTTGCACGTCCGGTTGAGGCGCGAGATGTTTGCCAGCCATCCGTCGAATTTTACACAAGGTGCCGTGCATATCGACGTTTAGCGCGGCGACCTTGAGGCTTTTTAGGCACTCTAAGGTGATCATTGGGGCAGCAGAAACCACGCTTCACTGAGACACATACGACAAATAGGGAGTTGCTGCACAGCAGCGGAAACTCCATGATAGACATAAGGAGAACTCACTTATGTCTATAACCGCCAGTATTTATCATCTGACACATTATAAATACGACAGACCGGTCGTGCTAGGGCCGCAATCAATCCGTCTCAGGCCCGCGCCTCATTCACGCACACGGGTCATTTCTCATAGCCTCAAAGTGTCCCCCTCCGCCCATTTCGTAAACCATCAGCAGGATCCCTATGGCAATTGGCTCGCCCGGTTCGTCTTTCCCGACCCCGTGCGCGAATTCAAAATCGAGGTCGATCTTGTTGCAGATATGTCGGTTTACAATCCCTTTGATTTCTTCGTTGAAGACGCAGCAAAAGATTATCCTTTTCAATACGATGACGACATCGCACCCGATCTCAGCATCTATCTAAAGGGTGATCCCGTCGGACCGTTGTTACAGGCGTTCATGGCGACTGTACCCCTTGATAAAATGGGCACGATCGATTTCTTGGTGATGCTGAACAGTCGGCTTGCCAACGACATTACCTATGAAATTCGGATGGAACCCGGCGTCCAAACCGCTGAAGAAACGCTCGACAGGGTTGCTGGTTCTTGCCGTGATACCAGCTGGCTGTTGGTACAAATCTTGCGCAATCTCGGTCTGGCGGCACGGTTTGTCTCGGGGTATCTAATCCAACTCAAACCAGATCTGGTGGCCATAGATGGCCCCGCCGGTACGGATACGGATTTCACTGATCTGCATGCCTGGGTCGAGGTATATTTACCCGGTGCAGGCTGGGTTGGACTTGACCCAACATCAGGACTGCTCGCAGGGGAAAGCCACATTCCTCTGGCCGCGACACCTCATTACCGTCATGCGGCCCCAATTTCTGGTGTGGCCAGCGCGGCTGACGTAGAGTTCTCGTTCGACATGCAGGTGACACGCACTGCCGAACATCCGCGTATTACGAAACCGTTTTCCGATACCGCCTGGGACGCGTTGAACAAACTGGGCGACAAAGTTGAAAAACGTCTTGAAGCTGGCGACGTGCGCCTGACGATGGGCGGGGAACCCACATTTGTTTCAATCGACGATTTCGAAAGTGACGAGTGGAATTCCGAAGCCGTTGGCCCAACCAAACGCGGCTTAGCTGACAAATTGATGCGCCGTTTACAGGGTAAATTTTCGACCGGCGGCTTGCTGCATTATGGTCAGGGCAAATGGTACCCGGGCGAAACCTTGCCGCGCTGGACCTTTTCGCTGTACTGGCGCAAGGATGGCCAACCGATCTGGCAGGACCCCGATCTTCTCGCCCGAGAAGACACAAACGAAGACGTTGGCCCTGAGGATGCGCAGGCTTTGCTCACAGGCATTGCATCCGCACTGTCGGTTCCACAGGAAAACGTTCTGCCCGCCTATGAAGACCCCGCCGAGTGGATCATCAAAGAAGGCAATCTGCCCGCCAATGTGACACCGGAGAACTCGAAACTGTCCGATCCCGAAGAACGCGCGCGCATTACTCGGGTGTTTGAACGCGGATTAACGACCCCCGCAGGATATGTTTTACCTGTTCAACGCTGGCAATCACGGGCTTCAAGCGCGTGGATGTCCGAAGTCTGGAACTTACGGCGTGGAAAAGTATTTCTGGTATCCGGGGACAGTCCGGTTGGGTATCGCTTGCCGCTCGGCACTTTGCCCCATGTCGCAAAAAGCGACTATCCCTTTATCACCCCACAAGATCCCACCGAAGAACGCGCGCCCCTGCCGACACCCAATGAGGTCAAAGCCGCAAATCACGCCCCGCGCGCCCAGCAAGTCGCCCAACGCACGCAAGCACCAGCAGGTCAACAGCAGGTTGAACAGGTTGCTGGCGATCTTTCTGGTCGCGTGCGCACGGCCGTTTCTGTTGAGCCGCGCGATGGCCGGCTCTGTGTGTTCTTACCCCCTGTTGAAACGCTGGAAGATTACCTAGAACTCATTGCAGCAGTTGAGGCCGCCGCGAAATCCCTTGGCCGTAAAGTTCTGATCGAAGGCTATCCGCCGCCCCATGATCCGCGCGTCGAAGTCATGCGCATCGCGCCCGACCCCGGCGTGATCGAGGTCAATATTCATCCAGCAGCGAATTGGGCGGATTGCGTTAAGACAACGGAAACCGTGTACGAAGAGGCCCGCCAATGCCGGTTAGGTACCGATAAATTCATGGTTGACGGGCGCCACACCGGCACCGGAGGTGGTAATCACGTGGTCGTTGGTGGCGCGACACCCGCAGACAGCCCGTTCCTGCGCCGCCCTGACCTGCTCAAGAGCTTGATCCTGTTTTGGCAACGTCATCCGAGCCTGTCGTATCTGTTCTCAGGCACCTTTGTCGGCCCAACATCACAGGCCCCACGCATTGACGAAGCACGCCATGATGTCCTCTATGAATTAGAAATCGCCCTTGATCAGATTTGGCCCCCTTCGGAGGGCACACCGCCTCCGCCTTGGTTGACGGATCGCTTGTTGCGCAACGCATTGATTGATGTCACGGGGAATACACACCGCACCGAAATCTGTATCGACAAACTGTTTTCGCCAGATGGCCCTACAGGGCGTTTGGGGCTGGTGGAATTTCGTGGCTTTGAAATGCCCCCGAACCCACGCATGAGCCTTGCACAACAGGTGTTGTTACGCGCGATCATCACCCGCTGTTGGGAAAATCCGATCAGCGGGAACCTGACGCGATGGGGCACAACATTACACGATCGCTTCATGCTGCCGGCCTTCATCTGGGAAGACTTCAAAACCGTCCTTGATGATCTTCGCAACCATGACATGTCCTTGGATCCGGCATGGTTTGAAGCCCAGGCAGAGTTCCGCTTCCCCTTTTGTGGCGAAGTCTCCTATGATGGCGTTTCATTGGAACTGCGCCAAGCCTTGGAGCCATGGCACGTACTTGGTGAAACCGGAGCTATTGGCGGCACTGTGCGCTACACGGACAGCTCTTCGGAACGCTTGCAAGTGACCCTAAAAAGCGCCACGCCTGACCGTTATATCGTAACCGCAAATCAACGCGCCGTGCCCTTGGCAGCGACACAAACCAACGGCGAAAGCGTTGGAGCAGTGCGGTACAAAGCGTGGAAACCGGCGCTGTCACTGCACCCCGTTCTCAATGTCGACGCCCCCCTGACATTTGACATATACGATACATGGACGGGGACTTCTTTGGGTGGCTGTCGATATCATGTGGCACACCCAGGGGGGCGCAATTTTGATACCTTCCCTGTCAATGGCAACGAAGCAGAGGCAAGACGGTTGAGCAGGTTTGAAAAAATGGGGCATAGCGCGGGGTCATTTGTGCCGACCCCCGAACGACCCCATCCTGAGTTTCCGTTCACGCTTGATTTGCGCCGCAGACCCGGTTTGTAACGCGATGCAAGAACCTGTGAGATCAACTGCCGGACGCCCCCTCCGCGATCTACTGGAGGGATACGATGCGCTCGGGGCTGCTCACAGCGACGAAATGCGCGCACCGGACGGGACGATCAAACCCGTTTGGGCCGGTTTTTTTGACCATCTCAGCAAATTTACACCGGAAGAACTGTCGCTGCGTTTCGCCCGTGGCGATCAATATTTGCGCGATGCCGGTGTACTTTACCGTCAATATGACGAAACCCTGTCCAGCGAACGGGAATGGCCCCTAAGCCATATCCCCGTCATTCTGGGTGAAGAAGAGTGGCAGGAAATTTCCTCCGGTCTGATCGAAAGAGCCGACCTGTTAGAATATGTTCTGCAAGATTTTTATGGGCCAAATGATTTGGTTGCCAGTGGGCAGATACCTGCAACGTTGCTCAGCCAAAACCCCGCTTGGTTACGCCCGATGGTGGGGGTAAGCCCGAAAGGCGAACACTTACTGAATTCATTGTCCTTTGAAATTGGCCGTGGGCCAGATGGAAAATGGTGGGTGATCAGCGACTTGGTCGAAGCACCATCAACCTCTGGGTTTGCTGTCGAAAACCGCATTGCGATGACCCGTGTTTTCCCCAACTATTTTAAAAGCGCAAACATACATCGCCTCGCTGGGTATTTTCACGATTTTCGCCAAACCCTGATTGAATTAAAGGGGAAAACCAGTGGCGAAATCGCGCTTTTGTCCCCAGGGCCGATGAACCAGAACTATCCCGAACATGCCTACATGGCTCGGTATCTCGGGTTGCTGCTCGTCGAAGGCGAAGACCTGATCGTACAAAATGGCAAGCCAATGGTGCGCACAGTTGCTGGGCCAAAGCCTATCAGCCTACTGTGGAATCGGTTGTCCGGGAAGATGTTCGATCCATTGGAATTAGACCCCACCTCTATGCTGGGCGCACCGGGGTTGGTTCAGGCCTTACGGGACAAATCCCTCAAAACGGTGAATATGGTTGGTGCTGGCGTGCTCGAAACGCGCGCCTTAATGGCATTTTTGCCTAAAATTGCACGCGCCAGATTGGGCCGTGGGCTGTCTATGCCAAACATTGCGACATGGTGGTGCGGGCAGGAAGCCCAGCGCGAACAAGTGATCGCAAACCGTCAGCGTATGATGGTCGGCAACGCTTTTTCAACAACTCCGCTGATGTCAGATCCCAACACGTTATCTGCCGTTGGAAAGGATGACACAGAGAATGCCCAAGGTTTGATCGAGATGTTGAATGCCCATGGGCGCAGTCTCGTAGGACAGGAAGCCGTTACCCTGTCGACAACACCGGCTTGCGAAAACGGTGAGCTTGTTGCGCGCCCCATGTGTATTCGTATTTCTCTGGGTCGGGTGAATGGACAATGGGCCGTCATGCCGGGTGGTTATGCGCGGATCAGTGCTGGTGAAGACGCAAAAGCTCTGGCCATGCAACGTGGTGGAAAAGTGGCCGATGTCTGGGTGAGCAGCACCAAACCCGTGCAAACACCCAGCCTGTTATCCCAAACAACCAACGGGTATATTCGCAGTTCGATCCATGAAATATTGCCCAGTCGCGCAGCGGATAACCTATTCTGGGTTGGCCGTTACGTCGAGCGTTCAGAACAAAATATGCGTCTGTTCAGAGCCTACTACGCACGGATTTCCGATGGGGCAGGCCATAACGAAGTCCTCCCGGCGTTTTTGAGAACCCAGTTAATGGATGGGGTTCCACCCGAAGTCGACCAAATCGCCCAACGATTTGCGACGCCTTTGAATTTGGGTTTACAAGCTGCAACGCGCATCAGTGACCGGTTTTCCCCCGATGGCATGATGTCTTTACGCGGTTTGGTGCAGCATATGCGCCTTTTGGATCGCCGTCGAATCGCATTGGCTGACATCCCCAGTGAAATCAGCCATCTGTTGCGTCAGGTGACGGGTTTTGCAGGGTTGGTGCATGAGAACATGTACCATTCGGATGGCTGGCGCTTCCTGAGCCTGGGCATATCCTTGGAACGGGCTGCAAACATGTGCGCCGTGCTCGCCAGCTGCACCGACCATGATGCCCCGATTGGTGCTTTTGATCTCGCGCTCGAGCTTGGCGACAGCACTGTGTCACACCGATCCCGATTTCAAATTTCCGCAAATACCACTTCGGTGATTGATTTGCTCGGTCTGGACCAACAAAACCCACGTGCGATCCGCTATCACATTACACGGGCAAAAAAGCACATCGCCGAATTGCCCGGTCAGGAAACAGGGCTTGATCTCAGTGAAGTCGCACGGCTGGTTCTGGTCACAGAAACCAAACTGGCGACAACTCAATCACAGACCATTACTCCGGAGTTTTTTTCGCGAATCCAAAAAGACATCCTCAATATCTCGGATGCCCTAACCGATCATCACCTGGTGTGATCCATGAAATACAACATCCGCCTGAAAATCACCCATAAATACAATCACCCTGCCGCGAACAGCCGCCATTCTATTTGCGTTATCCCTAAATCGATCCCGCAACGTCAACACCTGACAACACATGTACTGGATGTCCTTCCTGATCCTGGTGCCCGATTTGAAACGGTTGATTTTTTCCACAACAAATCAACCGTGTGCAGCCTCATGGACGCGCATGAAGAAATGACGATCCAGTTGGCTTGCCACGTTCAGATGATAGAGCCCGTCGCGTGGTTCGATCTGTCGCCAACCGTTCAAGAGCTGCGCAGCACATGGGAAAACCACCGAGATCTGAGCCCCGCATCGCCACTGCATTTTTTGGGCCCGACACAACGTCTGATCCCCGATGACGCCATCACGAAATTTGCCAAAGATATTTTTGTGGCCTCAGAGAGCGTTGCCAATAACGTCATCCGTTTTGGGCAGGCGCTGCATGATCTGATGATTTTTGACTCGACGGCTACAACCGTGGACACCGAAGCATCTGACGCTTTTACCTTAAAACGCGGGGTTTGTCAGGATTTCAGCCACATTATGATCCTAGGGCTGCAGGCGCTTGGTATTCCGGCTGGGTATGTCAGCGGGTATTTGCGCACCCTTCCCCCCGAAGGGGGGGTAAAGTTGGAAGGCGCGGATGCGATGCATGCCTGGGTCAGGGCTTGGTGCGGGAGCGACCAAGGATGGATCGAATATGACCCGACAAATGCAACCCTTGTAGGCATGGATCATATCGTCGTGGGGTATGGGCGAGACTATGCGGATGTTTCACCGGTGAGCGGGCATTTGCGCTCGTCGGGTGGTCAGCAAAATTCTCAGGCCGTAGACGTCACCGTGATAAATTAACAGGATTGCATCAGCGCTACGGCCTATTCTTCTGACAGTTGATAGCTTGGCAGATGTGTCAACGCCGAACGCAACGCATCACCCCAACCTTCAGAGATCAATTGGAAATACTCATTGTCTGCTTCAATACGTGTTTGCTCGGCGACTTCAAAACTGTCCTTGGTGTAGGTTTGCAAATCCAACGGCAATCCAACAGAAAGGTTCGCTTTGATTGTAGAATCAAAGGAAACCATCAACAGTTTGATCGTATCTTCGAAACTCAGATCAGGCTCATAGGCACGTACAAGGATCGGCTTGCCGTATTTCGCTTCGCCAATTTGAAAAAATGGCGCATCCTCGGTCACTTCGATAAAGTTCCCTTCGGGATAGATCAAAAATAACGTTGGCTGACCGCCTTTGATCTGCCCACCCACGATCACCGAGGCTTTAAAGCCAGAAGCCGCATTCTGCCCGACCCCAGCGCTGTCCGCGATCACCTCTTTCAATGTTGACCCAACGAGGCGCGCAATCTGAAACATCGTTGGCAGTTCCAGAATGGTCGGATTGCGTTCCGACGGCGTTTTCGAGCGTTCCTCCAGCAAGCTGATCAACGCCTGGGTTGTGGCCAAATTGCCAGCTGTCATCACCGTAATAACGCGTTCACCCGGTGTCTCCCATGTGAACATCTTTTTTGTCGTCGAGAAGTTATCAACACCCGCATTCGTACGTGTGTCTGACATAAACACCAAGCCGCGATCAAGGCGAAGACCAACACAGTAAGTCATATTATTCATCCCATGCAGGTGCAAAGTGTTCAGATCGAGCATTTCTATTGCCGATTTCGCGGCGATACAATCATCTATTCCTCTGCATTGCGTAAACTGAGCATGCAAAAATCACAGCAATTCACGCCGTGGTTGTCTATGCAGGCACGCGTGTGACTTTGACGGATTGCTCGACCAGATTCACCCAACCATAGGATGTCAAAAACGACGCATCTGCTGCATCCCGCCCGACACGAATACGGGCAACTTCGCTTGGCTTTGCCATACCTGTCGGGTCAACAATGTGCCACGCATCCTCCAGGTAGACTTCGACCAACGCATGGAAATCCTGTGGAGTAACATCCGGCGCATAAACGCTGACGAACCGGGCCGGGATACCGCCTGCCCGCACCAGTGCAATAAGAACATGTGCATAATCGCGACAGACACCGGAAAGACTGGCAAAACTGTCTGTGGCAGTTGTCCCCACAAAGCTCGCACTACTATCATAGGTAAAATTGGACTTGATCCAAGCGTCTATTGCGCTGACCAATGCGCCACCCGTGAGATTATTGAATTGATACGCAACAAAATCCAGGAACTGGTCGGAATGACAATAGCGCGATGGCATCATGTATTCGATAACGTCTCCGGGGATGTGCGGTCGGGGCGTTTGTGAAAGAGTTTTTAAATCAACTTCAGAACGTGTTATTTCAACGCGCGTTTCATACCGACACTCAAATTGCGGTCCGGCGCTGATCCACCTGCGCGCGCCAACGTCGCGTTCTTGTTCAATAACCTGTTGGTGGCATTCTGGCCGCAATGTCAGACGGGTATTTTCACACCGTTGGGCTGAATCCGACAAGGCCTCGATTTGCAGCAACACATCACAGGGCTGGTTTGTTGCATAAAGCAGATGTGTTTCGATTGAGAGAAGCAAAGCAAAGCCGTGTGATAAGGATAGGGAAAGCCGTGTGATATTGCAGGATGCTTTTCTAGTGTCGACAGAAATAAATCGATTGGGCGAATTTACATGTTTTTCTGTAGAGGCAGGCACAAGGAACATGCTGATCGAGATGCACATTTCCCACGTATTCGCGTTTTAAAACGTCCGGGTTCATCATTTAAAACAACGCCCACAATGCTCTAGGTGGAGGAATTGCAAAACCCACCGCAACCTCATCCGGAAAATTTGGGCCATGTTGAAAACACTGTGCAGCGCATTTAGACGAACAAAGAGCAGCGCAGCACTAGGTTTAACTGCGAAAAACGACAAAAATGAACTCTCTTTGCGGTTCGACTAATCTCACAATTCCAAAACAGCGATGCCTCCGAAACGGCGCATAAAACGGCACCGAACTTTCAAAAAACTTCGCTTCTTATTCAATACATCTCAATTCGCGCGACTCTATTGACTATAGATTTTTTTTGTCTGAAATGAACCGCGATGGTTTTCCGGAAGCCAGTTTTGTTTCCGGAAATAAAAGGGAATACGGTGAGGACGCGCCAATTGGCACCTAATCCGTGACTGCCCCCGCAACTGTGAGCGGCGAGCGACCCCGATGGACACCACTGGACACGCCGTGTTTGGGAAGGTTCGGGCAAGCGACAACCCGCGAGTCAGGAGACCTGCCGTCAAAGATGTAACTTCAACTCGGGCGGGGCGCCTGGACAGGAGGCCATGATGGCTTTGCGGATTAATCCGTTGGAAAACTTGACCGTGCTCGCCCCGCGTTACCGCGGAGGGTGGTATGGGCGAACAACACCATAGAATTACAATCTGCACAGAATGCAGCCGAATGGGCGGGACATATCGCCCTGGGTACGAGCTGTTCAAGCGGCTTCGTGCTGCAATTGATATCGCGAGCCATACACTGACAGACGCGTTCGAAATTTTCGGCACCGCTTGTATGACCGGGTGCCGGCATTCCTGCACATTCGCCTATAAGTGCACTTTAAAGGACACCCATCTGTTTGGGGACATTGATCCGGATCAAGACATAAATGAATTGCTCGCCTATGCCGAATTCTTGGACAATGCTGGACGCACACCTGATACGCAATGGACTACTGAACAAACGCACGTTCTGCGCAGAAGTCCTGCAATGACGCTCGCGGCACATATCACCGAGGTAGGATTATCGTGACAGCTGCGCGCCTTGTCGCTGACAATATCAGCTGGTCACCCCATAAATCGCTGCCGCGTCTTCTCCATCCTGTTAGTTTTGATCTTCAACCGGGACAAGTGTTGGGGGTCGTTGGGCCAAATGGCGCCGGAAAATCGACACTCCTGCGGATGATCTATCACTATCAACAACCAACATCGGGCCGCATTCTGGTTGACGATCAGGATCTTTGGTCCTTGCCCCCGCGCGCCGCTGCACGCAAGGTTGCGGCCGTGTTGCAGGAACAGCCCGGTTCATTTGGACTGACTGTGCGTGACATCATCGCTCTTGGTCGCACACCTCATCGGGTTGGATTCTCTCCCTTGGGCGCGCATGACGACGATGTTATCAGCGCGGCGATAGATCGAATGGACCTACAGGATCTGACGTTTAGGGATCTTGGCACCCTGTCAGGCGGTGAACGTCAGCGGGTCATGGTCGCACGTGCCTTGGCACAACAACCACAAGTGCTGGTGATGGATGAACCGACCAATCATCTGGACATTCGCCATCAACTGGAAATTCTGTCACTCATCCGCGTTCTCGGCCTGACGATTGTGGTCTCTTTGCATGACTTAAATATGGCCGCCGACGTGTGCGACGCAGTTCTTCTATTGGAAAAGGGTCACTGCAAGGGCTTTGGAACACCGCAAGACGTGCTGAACGAAGCACTGGTATCCGACACCTTTCGCGTGAACGCACGTCGCGAAATGCTGAATCACAGCAACACCGAACACCTCACTTTTCACCTCCCAAACAAACGGACATAACAGATGAAACTGATGCATACCTCACTCGCGGCCAGCGCTTTTTGGGCTCTGATGGCGACTGGAGCGCTTGCGCAAGCCACCATCCAAAGCTGCAATCGCGAAGTCACCTTTGACACGCCTCCTAAGGCTGCAATCTCGAATGATGTTAACCTGACCGAAATGATGTTGGTCTTGGGCCTTGCGGACCGCATGGTCGGCTATACCGGAATTTCCGGGTGGAAAACCCTGGATGAAACGATGACGGCTGGCGTTGAAGCTCTACCTGAGCTGTCATCAAAATACCCAAGCAAGGAAGTTCTGATCGGGGCAGATGCCGATTTCTATTTTGCCGGATGGAATTATGGCATGAAAGTGGGTGGCGAAGTGACGCCGGACACGCTCGAACCCTTTGGCATCAAGGTTTATGAGCTGACAGAAAGCTGCATCCACATTGGCGACAAAGATACGGTCAGCATGGATGATATGTATCGTGATCTGTTGAACCTTGGCAAAATTTTCGACGTTGAAGACAAGGCCGAAAAACTGGTCGAAACCTATCAGAGTGAACTGGCGGGCTTTACTGCAGATCTGTCCCCTCTCGATCATGCTCCGCGTGTGTTCATCTATGACAGCGGCGAAGACACTCCCTTTACTGCCGGTCGCTATGCCATGCCAAATGCGCTGATCGAAGCCGCTGGCGGCACCAATATCATGAACGATTTGGAAAAAAGCTGGTCGACCGTTGGGTGGGAAGCGGTGGTTGAACGCAACCCCGAGATCATCGTGATTGTGAATTACGGCGAGGTGACGGCTGCGGAAAAACGCGAGTTCATGATCTCCAACCCTGCATTTGCCGATTTGGATGCGGTCAAAAATGACCGTTTTGTCACGCTGGAATATGTTGAAGCCACGCCAGGCCCGCGCAACATTCAGGCTGTGAAAACGCTTGCGGCGGCGTTCCGGGGCGAATGACATGATCGACAAGGCAGCAGGCACACGCAAAACCAGTTTTCGCATTGTCATTGCGGGTGGGCTTGTTCTGTTGCTTTTGTCCATGTCTGCTGCTGTCAGCGTGGGGGCGATTTCGGTACCCTTGCATACAGTCTGGGGCGTTCTGCTTAACAAAATAGCCCCAGACACCGTCACGCAAACCTGGTCTGCGGGGCGCGAAGCTATCGTTTGGGATATTCGCTTTCCTCGGGCGTTGCTCGCATGCTTTGTCGGGGCTGGTCTGGCCGTTGTTGGCGGCAGCCTTCAGGCGGTCACGCGCAACCCGCTGGCTGATCCACATCTGCTTGGCATTTCCGCGGGCGGAGCCTTTGGCGCAATCTTGGCATTGCTGCACACGGGTATGTTTCTGGGTCTATTGACCGTGCCATTGTTCGCATTCCTCGGTGCTCTTGTTGCAACGCTTCTTGTGCTGGCCGTGTCACAATTTGCTTCGGCCACCAGTGCTGATCGCCTGATCCTGGCCGGGGTTGCGGTGTCTTTTATTGTGATGTCTCTCGCCAATGTGCTCATCTTTGTCGGGGATCCTCGCGCGACCCACACCGTTGTCTTCTGGATGCTTGGTGGTCTCGGTCTGGCTCAATGGGGGCAACTGATTTACCCCCTTGCGGTTTTAGTTCTGTGCGGAAGCTATCTGTGGCTGAATGCCCGCAACCTGAACGCGATGACCATCGGCGATGAAACCGCCTCGACACTCGGCATCCCCGTGGCGCGCTTTCGTCTCTTGATTTTCGCAACTGGTGCTCTGATCACGGGGGTCATGGTCGCATTCTCTGGCATCATTGGCTTTGTAGGACTGATGATCCCTCACATCGTTCGACTGTTGGTTGGGGGGGATTATGCCCGTGTTTTACCTGCATCTGCCCTCTTCGGAGCGATTTACCTTTTGTGGTCTGATATCATTGCTCGTACAATCACGGCCCCAGATGATATGCCGATTGGGATTGTGACGGGATTGATCGGTGGGGTATTTTTCATTTGGTTGCTCCGACGGCGTGCAAAATGACTGTATCCTGCAAAATGTATCTGTCATTGACCCGTCCAGATTTGAACCAACAACCCAGCACAGGCCAAAAGAGGACCCCCGGCGCAAGCTGTATGCGCCGAGAGCCATTGTAATTACAGCTTACATTATGAAGCAGTCATCAAAAGAAAATGCTGTTCCATTAAGCTCATCCAAACTGGCAAAGTCCATCGCGTTCCAAGACCAATCAGCGGCTGTGTCAACAGGCTCAAATGAAGCTTCTGATATTCTGTCGTTCAAGTCAGCAGAATTCCCATTTCCATTGCCTGTTCCATTCAGCCCCGTTCCCGAGTTGCCAAGGCCATTTCCTTGACCGTTGCGTCCACCACCGGTGTTGCCATTACCGTTATTGTTTCCGCTTCCACTGAACAGATCATCAACAAAGTCGAAATCACGCCAGTCGCTCCAATCGAATGCGGCCCAGTCAACACCTGAGAAAACAGAATTATCTGTGGTGTCGGCAGGTTCTTGTACCACATCACTGCCCGTGGTGTCTTGTGCAACAACTTCACCGACAGCCTCAGGTTCCTCTTCGTCTACAACCGTAACCTCAGGTTCCTCTTCATCTACAGCAGTAACCTCAGGTTCCTCTTCGTCTACAACCGTAACCTCAGATTCTTCTTCGTCCATCGCAACTACTTCGTCCGGCCGCCCAGGGTCTTCGACCAATACGATATCTACAGGTGTAATTGGCTGAGCGGGTGTGGTTTCGTCCTCTGGCGTCGTGGGAGCACTATCTTCGGCCTCAGTTGTTCCAAAATTCTGAGTCACCATGATCGAGTCCCAAACACTGCCATCAGTGGTAAAATCCCCTTGTTCGATCCCAATCCCGATTTCTGTATAGGTCGGGTTTAAAATCGCAGCACGGTGCGAAGGGCTATTCATGAGACCTTCATGAACCTGAACAACATCGTCCGAAAGACCAGGTTCACCGCGTGTGGATTGCCACCCGATATTTTCGCCCACAGCATATGTGCCTTCCAGCACATACCCTGCGTCAATGATGCGGTCCATTGGTTCAGATCCGCCCGCGCCATCATGATCAAAAATATTATTCTCGAGCATCCAGCTGCTATGATCTTCGGCTGCCGTATTGAGCGTATCATCAAAGGTTAACGGGGCAACCCCGACCTGAGCACGCTCCGCATTCACGAGAGCGAGCATCTGTTGTTCCAAAGCACTTGCTTGTGACATTGGTAGTCTCCTTAATGGTGTTTCCTTGGGTTTAGGTCTTTCCTAAACCCGCCTTACTGCAATGCGCCTAGCTCTGAAATTTAGTCTCAGAACGAGCCCATCTTTCTTGGCCTGGCCAGAACATCCGGCCAGGATCTTGTTGCACCCCAATTTGTACTGATTGGGAATTTAATATATATATTTCAAGTAGCTACGCGATTGGAATCAACGAACATCATGACGCTTCATCCAATAGTCGTGACACTAAAGACGCGCCGCATTCAAACACAACCCACCCAAAGAACTGCTCAAAATTTGAGCGTAAGATTGCCCGAGTGCCCAAAAACAGCAGCTAGAATGAGCCTAACACCGGGATTGACCGGCGACGGTCATAAAGGTCGCAAGTTCCCGCCTATTGAAAACCCTGAACACCGGATTGGAGAGGCACCATCGAGCGAAACCACGCATTCCCCTAAGTCATTTGCCCAACCTGCGGCGACGATTTCTAACAAAGAAAAACCACGCATATTTCCCGACAGCCCAGCGGCTCCACGGGGACCCGAGCGTTACTTAAGCACCTCGAGAAGGCGAGATAGAATACTTGGATCATCAACGACCACTAGACCCTCTTTTTTGATCCGAGCAGCCACTCGGCCCGCGACATTAGCGCCCGCTTCTTCGCCAGCTTTTTGCCCCAACTGAGCACCCTCCTGCATAAGAGTTGGGGTCATCGATAAATATGCTTGACCAGACTCAGTCTTGAAAAATTCAGCTATGTCCAAAAGTTGTTGGTCTGTAAAATTATCAAGGTAAATCGAGGCGCTTTGCTCCTGCATGGATTTCACGAATTCATCCACAAATTCTTCCATAAAGACATCGAAGAACCGATCCGGGTCTGGCAGATTTATTCCCTTAGCACGCAATTCGTTTTGTAGGGCTCCAGTGATCAACGGCCTTTGAACTGATATACCGCCTCAAACATTTCATGCGTTACAGTTTGGCTGACAATATAGTCAGCAGCGGCCCTTGGGTCAGCTTGAGACGGCGAGGCAAAAGATATGACGACGAGGGCACAAGCGAAAATTTTAGTTCTCACAATTAATCCAATCAATGTAAAATGTTCTACTTTAGCCATAACTAAATAAAACAAAACTCTAGGCAATGGACCAATTGCGCAAAGTCGGCATTTGAAGACTTCTGCGAGGCAATCCTCACATTTCACCTCACCGCGTTAATCCGTCGCATTGTCAGCATATCGGATTTATTGTCGACCCACAGCGCCCCCGTTCTGCCTCTTCAACCGACCAAGCAGACAGAGCCGCCAAGGGGTTTGCGTTCTCAACATGAAACCTTATAAACCGCCGGAACCAAGGGCGGGACAGACCAATGCTGGACACTTCAGACGAAATTCACCCGTTGTTTCACGGCGCGCCAAAAACGACAGAATTTCGAAAGCTACGCAAACGCATTGTTCGAAACGTGCGAGAAGCAATCGATCAATATGGCATGATTGAGAAGGACGCGCGTTGGCTTGTCTGCATGTCCGGAGGCAAGGACAGTTATACGCTGTTGGCTATTTTACACGAACTGAAATGGCGTGGTTTGTTGCCGGTAGAATTGCTTGCCTGCAATCTTGATCAGGGCCAACCCGGCTTTCCTGCAACGGTTTTGCCAGAGTTTTTAGAAAAAATGGGCGTCCCGCATCGGATCGAATACCAAGACACCTACTCCATCGTCATGGATAAAATACCCCAGGGCCGTACCTTTTGTGCGCTGTGTTCTCGACTGCGACGTGGGCACCTTTACCGCATCGCCCGTGAAGAAGGATGTTCTGCAGTCGTTTTAGGTCATCATAGGGATGATATTCTCGAGACGTTCTTTATGAATCTATTCCATGGGGGCCGTCTGGCAACGATGCCGCCCAAACTGGTCAATGAAGAAGGTGATTTGTTTTTATATCGACCGCTGGCGCATGTCGCAGAAGCCGATTGTGCAAAGTTCTCACAGGCCATGTCGTACCCAATAATTCCTTGTGACCTTTGCGGCAGTCAGGATGGGTTGCAAAGACAGCAAGTCAAAGCGATTCTCGATGAGTGGGAAAGAAACAGCCCCGGCCGACGCCAAGTCATGTTTAAGGCTCTGAACAATGCCCGGCCCTCGCACCTTTTGGACGCGAATTTGTTCGACTTTCCCGGATTGTCGCTAAAATAAATCCGAATTTTTGATAATTAGCGACAAAATCCGTTGCTGCGTTAACCGAGAAATCACGAGTCTGAGGCTAGTTTAGCACTGTAGACGTGTAACGAGTGCACAGCGCGAGGATCAGAAATTGTCGGAAAAATTAATCGATGTAATGGCGCGGGTGCGGAGAAAAACCGCTGCATTTTTATCGGCACCGATGTTTCTCGCATTTGTACCGGCGATTTGCCTTGCCCTACACTGGTCACTGGGCGAAATTGGATTGGTTCTCGCCGCATTGGCTTTCCCCATTATATTTATCCTAACCGGCGCGGAAAAATCTGCCTCCGAAATAGCGATGGCGCGTAGTGCCGTGATCGGAAAATTACAACGCGATGGATTTTCGGCCATCGTTCAAGAATACTTTAGCACCGCGCGCGAAGATGGGACTAAATCAGCTGCCTTTCAAATTGAAATTGATGAAAACACAACGTTAGCGCAACATTACGGACAAAGTGCTGCCGACAAGATAGCCGAGATTACAGGCAATCGGATCCTGGAAGTATTACGCGACGCAGACGCGGTTTCTCAAACCAGCGATTTCCATTTTTCGATCTGCCTGGCTCCGGTGCAACAGTTAGATCTGGAGCTATGCATTCAACTTTCAGCCAGAATTCAGGCTGCGATCGAAGAACCTATTTCCATCGATGGCAGTTCCATCTACGTCACCAGCTGTGTAGGTTTTTGCCAACACACGCGTATGATGACGCGCACTGGTGATGTCTGGATGAAGGCAGCGGGACACGCTTTACGCGACGCCCAGCATAACGGCCCAGCCGCAATTCGCGCATATTCCGACGAAATGCATCGCATAACGGAAACAAGGGCAGAATTGCGTGAAGAAGTTGCGAACGCATTGGAAAAAGGACAAATTCAGCCCTGGTTCCAGCCACAGATTTCTACGGACACAGGGTTAGTCACCGGTTTCGAAGCGCTCGCCCGCTGGAATCACCCTAAAAGAGGGATGATCTCTCCAGCGGCGTTTTTACCAGCAATAGAGCAGGCGGGCATGTTAGAACGTCTTGCTGAAGTCATGCTATACCATGCTCTGACCGCAATAAAAGCTTGGGACAATGCCGGTTTGAATGTACCTCAAGTTGGAGTAAATTTTGCCGGACCCGAGTTAAGCAATCCAAAACTCGTTGAAAAAATCGAATGGGAATTGGACCGCTTCGATCTCGCACCAGAGCGCTTGGCCGTGGAAATCCTCGAAACAGTAGTTGCCTGTACATCAGACGACACCATTACGCGCAACATAAATGGATTAAGCAAACTTGGGTGCAGAATCGATCTCGATGATTTTGGCACTGGGACGGCATCAATAGCCTCCATCCGTAGGTTTTCAGTTAGCCGCATAAAGATTGATAGATCTTTTGTTATCAAGGCGGATCGCGATCCCGAACAACAACGAATGATCAGCGCAATTCTGACGATGGCCGAACGATTGGAAGTTGAGACCCTTGCAGAAGGTGTCGAAACCGCAGGTGAACACGCGCTATTGTCACAATTAGGGTGCGATCACGTTCAAGGGTTTGGAATCGGTAAACCTATGCCCTTTGAGCAAACTCTCGACTGGTTCTCCAACCACAACGCAAAACTGCAAGCTCCCCCCAAAATTCTCGGAAAGTAAGAAACATGTGGTTTCAGCCCAAGCACATTTTTACACCTGTTTCTACAGCTTTACACTGACCTATAGTCGATATCAGGCGACGATGCACAACAGAAGCGAGCAAAAACCTCGAATCCGCTTGACCTTTTGAGCCGTACTCTGTTGAACCACGCTGATATTCAACAGATCAGGTGGCTGTCCCAATGGACGATCAAAACAAGAACCTTATTCTTGCTACAGCGCTTAGCTTCGTCGTAATTTTGGTATGGTTTGTGCTGTTTCCGCCACCTGAAGCTGAACCGCCATTGGACCTAGAGACCGCAACACAGCTGACGCCGGATGCGACCACAAACAGCTTACCTTCTGTATCTGGGACGAACCCTGAAACGGTCTCGTTAGACAATGTGACACGTGAGGACGCCTTAGAAGCAGCACCACGTGTCAGCATCGAAACCGACCGCGTCAGCGGGTCCATCTCTCTATTGGGCGGTCGCATCGACGATCTGGCCCTAAAAGATTATCGAGAAACACAGGCAGACGATGCGCCAATTGTGACGATGCTTTCGCCCGTGGGCAGCGCTGACGCATACTACTCCCTTTATGGTTGGGCCGCAGGCAGCGGCGTCGATCCAAGCAACGTCCCGGGGCCAAACACAGAGTGGACATTGACAAATGGCAATGTGTTAACAGCCGACGATCCGGTGACGCTCACCTGGGACAACGAGAACGGTTTGATTTTCACACGAACGATCGCAATTGACGCAGACTACATGTTTTCGATCACGCAATCGGTGGAAAACGGCTCCGACGCGACTGTTACTCTGGCGCCGTATGGGATTTTGGCCCGCCACGGAGAACCAAGTGATTTGAAAAATTTCTTCATCCTACATGAAGGGGTTGTGGCAATGTCGGACGGGGAATTGACGGAAACAGATTGGGGCGACATGCCTGACTTCGCCTATGCGGAACGCGAGGGCGCGCGCGCGGAAGTCACTCAAGTCACAGAAAACGGCTGGATTGGTTTCACCGACCACTTTTGGATGTCAACTCTTATCCCGGAACCAAACAGTCCTTTTAAATCCGTCGCCAAATTTGACGAGCGCCGAAACATTTACCAAGCAGAGACCGTTCTTCCGACGCAAACTGTTGCTCCCGGAGCCTCCGCCGTTTCAACCATGCAACTCTTCGCTGGTGCAAAGGAATGGGAAACCATTCGAAACTACGAAGGAGAGGGTGTAGACCGTTTTATCGACAGCATTGATTGGGGTTGGTTCTTCTTTTTGACCAAACCGATCTTTTGGTTGTTGCATAACCTGAACCATCTTATCGGGAACATGGGCTGGGCGATCATTGGTCTAACCCTGATCATCAAGGCTGCGTTGCTTCCTCTGGCCTTCAAATCCTATGTCTCCATGGCGAAGATGAAGGAATTGCAACCGCAAATGGAAAAATTAAAGGCTGAAGCGGGTGAAGACCGCCAAAAAATGCAACAAGGCATGATGGAGCTCTACAAGAAGGAAAAGGTCAATCCAGCGGCCGGCTGTTTGCCGATCCTGATGCAAATTCCCATCTTCTTTTCTCTGTACAAAGTGATCTTTGTCACCATCGAGCTTCGACACGCGCCCTTTTTTGGCCCCTTCCAAGATCTGAGCGCGCCAGACCCCACGTCGATCATGAACCTGTATGGGCTTTTGCCATTTGCAGGGCCAGAACAAGGCAGCATCATGGGCTTGATCTTCATCGGCATTCTACCATTAATGCTTGGCATATCCATGTGGCTTCAGCAAAAGCTGAACCCGGCACCCACCGACCCGACTCAGCAAATGATCTTTGCATGGATGCCATGGGTTTTCATGTTCATGCTCGGCAGCTTTGCAAGTGGTTTGGTCGTTTATTGGATTGCAAACAACACAATCACCTTTGCACAACAGTACATGATCATGCGCAGCCAAGGATATAAGCCTGACGTATTCGGCAACATCAAGGGCGGCTTTTCCAGGAAGTCGAAGCCAGATTCGGAATGACCAGTGTCACAACGCTGTTGCGTTACCCATTAAAGAGTCACGGAAGAGAGGCCTTGGATCAGATACAGGCAACGGCAGGACAATCCCTGCCGTTTGATCGAATGTGGGCCGTTGCACATACTGCTTCCAAAGCGGACGGCAGTGTGTGGGCTCCTTGCGCCAATTTCAGCCGTGTGTCTAAGGCCCCTGCTCTGATGGCGATCACCGCCAAACTGGATGAACCCGAGGGACTGCTGACGTTGTCGCATCCTGAAAAAGAAGATTTAACCTTTGACCCAGATGCTTCCAGCCAAGCATTCATTGACTGGGTCATGCCACTGGTCGATCAAGACAGGGCGCTCCCCGAGCGGATCATCAAACTGCCGGGTAGAGGGTTTACAGATAGCGATTTTCCTTCCGTCACATTATGTAATCTCGCTTCGCATCGCGCGGTGGAAAAACACATGGGACATGATCTTTCTATGCATCGCTGGCGGGGTAACGTCTGGTTTGATGCAGATGTTCCATGGGTAGAATTTGATTGGCTGGGCAAAGACGTCCGTATCGGGGAAGCCATTGTGCGTGTTCGCGAGCGCACGGATCGCTGTCTCGCAACGACGGCCAACCCCAGCACCGGCAAACGCGATGCTGATACACTTGCCGCCCTCAAACATTGGGGCCATCAAGATTTCTCCGTGCGCGCCGAGATCGTCCAAAGCGGCATGATACGCACGGGCGACAAAGTGGAATTATTGTGATGCAACTGCCTTTTCCTGTTGTACAAGAACCGGAACCGCAAACCCTTGAGCAAGGGCGTTTGCTCTTTGCGCGCGAAACGGAATTCGTCAAGGGTGTGGTTGCTATGTCGGGCTTGCCTCCGGCAGATCGGATGGAGGTTTGCTTTGCAGGCCGTTCCAACGTTGGAAAATCGTCTTTGATCAATGCGCTGACGGGTCGTAAGGGCCTCGCACGAGCATCAAACACACCGGGACGCACGCAAGAAATCAACTATTTCGCGACAGGCGAAAGCCACTATTTGGTGGACCTTCCCGGATATGGCTACGCCAACGCACCTGTGGCCGTGGTCGAAAAATGGCAGCGGCTTTTAAAACAGTATCTGTCGGGACGCCAAACCCTACGCCGCGCATTCGTATTGATCGATGCTCGTCATGGTGTCAAAAAAGTCGATGACGAAATTCTCAGCTTGCTCGACAGTGCCGCCGTCACGTTTCAGGTCGTTTTGACGAAGGCAGACAAGGTCAAAGAAAAAGAACGCGAGAAAGTGCTCGATCAAGTCAGAGCAGCCTTGGCCAAACATCCTGCAGCCTTTCCGGAGCTTGTTGTCACCTCGAGCGAAAAGGCGTGGGGCATCCCCTCTTTGCGCAGCATTATCACGACCCTTGAATGATAACGTCCCTGTCTGCCACAATGCCGATTGCAACAAAATGAAGACCCAAAAAATGAACCGCGACTGGATTTCAACTGCTAAAACGCTGAACAAAGCTCTGCCTTATTTGCAGCGCTATGCGGATGCCACTGTGGTGATAAAGCTCGGCGGACACGCGATGGGCAGCGACGAAGCGATGGATGAATTTGCCCGTGACGTCGTTTTGATGCGCCAAGTTGGTGTGAACCCGGTCATTGTGCACGGCGGTGGTCCGATGATCAATGCGATGCTGGACAAGCTGCAGATCACCTCCGAGTTTATAAATGGCAAACGCGTCACCGATACCGCGACGATGGAAGTCGTCGAGATGGTCCTCAGTGGTTTGGTCAACAAACGGATCGTTCAGGCAATCAACGGTCAGGGCGGCTGCGCGGTTGGCCTGTCCGGCAAGGATGCTGGCCTGATCACTTGTCGCCAAACGGATGCTGCACTTGGATTTGTCGGCACGCCGGAAAACGTGAACCCGCGCGTCCTACGTGATATGGCGGAAAAAGAGTACATTCCAGTCATCGCGCCCCTTGGTGCGGGACAGGCTGGCGAAACCTTTAACATCAACGGTGATACTGCAGCTGGTGCTGTTGCGGCGGCTCTCCAAGCTGATCGACTTTTGTTGCTGACCGATGTTGCGGGCGTCAAAAATGCTTCTGGCGAGGTCATGACAGATCTGACGGCTGCGCAGATACGTGAAATGACTGCAGATGGCACGATCGCAGGCGGAATGATCCCCAAGACAGAAACAGCCCTTGCCGCAATCGCTGGCGGTGTTCGCGCCGCAGTGATTCTAGACGGGCGTGCGCCCAATGCCTGCCTGTTGGAATTGTTCACAGAACATGGTGCCGGATCAATTATTCGGGCCGATTAACACAGATGTGTCAGGCGCCCGCTTGTGTTGCGCTTGGCAAGCACTACGTTACCGGAATGGAACATGAAACCCTTATACGTCTATCCGTTTTTCTCGGACTGTTCTGCGTTCTGGCTGGGTTAGAAACACTGGCTCCGCGACGTGTGCGCAGCCAGCCTCGCAGCACCAGATGGTTCACCAACTGGGGTGTGACTGTCCTCAATGCAATCACCCTTAGAGCGCTGGCCTTCGCACTGCCACTTTTGGCGGTCGGGGCGGCCGTGGACGCAGACGCACAGGGCTGGGGTTTGTTCAATCTGTTGCGCCTGCCTTTATGGATCGAGATCATCGCCGTTCTGCTCATTTTCGACTTTGCGATATGGCTTCAACACCTCATCACCCATAAGGTCCCGCTTCTTTGGCGTTTACACCGCGTCCATCACGCCGATCTGGATATGGATGTGACAACAGCTATCCGATTTCACCCCGTAGAAATTGCCTTATCCATGATACTGAAAATCGGCTTGGTCTATTTATTGGGGCCAGCCGCGATCGCCATCATCGCCTTTGAAATTATCTTGAACGGGACGGCGATGTTTAATCACTCAAACTTGGCATTGCCGCAACGGTTGGATCGAATTGTCCGCAAAATCTTGGTGACACCAGACATGCACCGGGTCCACCATTCGGTTCATCGCAGTGAGCACGACAGCAATTACGGCTTTGGGTTATCGATTTGGGATCAGATTTTTGGCACTTATATCGCGCAACCAAAGGCCGGGCACGACGACATGAAAATTGGCTTACAATGGCAAGATGATCGCCCGAACAAGTTGATCTGGTCCCTTACTCTGCCCTTTTCCCGCAAGTGATCTACGAAGCCTTAGAAACAGCTGCCAAAGCACGCCACTTAACGATATTGGGCGGCTTTCACCCAAACCCTGACGACAATGCGCCGCCGGGTTGCAAAACACTGATTTTGCTGGGACCAGATGAGCCGCAGTTTTGGCCAGCCTTCGCCCAGACGCCGGAATGGAAGGATGGGGTGGCTGATCCAATGGACAGGTGGTCGCAGCGGGTCATAGGAGCTTGGGCGAACCAATTGGGCGCACAGGCGCTCTACCCATTTGGCGGGCCCCCTTTTCAGCCGTTTTTTACGTGGGCACTGCGGACCGGTCGGATCAATGCCTCTCCCATCATGTTGTTGGTTCACGATCAAGCAGGGCTTTTTGTCTCTTTCCGAGGCGCGCTCGCCTTTAGTGAACAGCTTGACCTTCCCGCCCCACCCAAACAACCCTGCACAACATGTTCTGACAAACCTTGTACAACTGCTTGCCCTGTTGATGCGTTTCAAAACAATGCATACGATGTTCCAGCCTGCAAATCCTTTCTTGGGACATCGTCGGGACAGACCTGTATGTCTCAAGGCTGTGCGTCGCGGCGTGCCTGCCCAGTGTCACAACAATATGGCCGCCTCCCTGCCCAATCCGCCTATCACATGATGACCTATAAAGGCTGAACCAATGCGTCGCTTGATCCTGATGCGTCATGCCAAATCGGAGTGGGGTGAGGTCCGTGTTTCGGATCATGACCGCCGCCTAAATGATCGCGGGAGAGCCTCGGCAAAGGTTCTCGGGGGGTGGATGCGTCGCAATCAATATCACCCGGATGAGGTAATCTGCTCCTCTGCTCAACGTACCGGTGAAACCTATATCAGCCTTGCACTCGATCCAGAACCAACTGTGGTTTTTGACAGATCGCTTTACTTGGCGCCGGCGCATCAAATGCTTAAGGCTCTAAAGAAAGCAACGACACAATGTGTTTTGATGGTAGCTCATAACGACGGCATTTGTGACATGGCCCACAGACTGCTCGAGACACGGCCCCAGCATGAACGGTTCTCAGACTATCCAACCGGCGCCACGTTGGTCTGTGATTTCAAGGTAGACAGTTGGTCCAAGGTTAACTGGCACATGGGCACGGTTGTTGATTTTGTGGTGCCGCGCGAACTCATGAGACCGAAATAGAAAAAGCGCCGCCCGAGAAGGCAGCGCTTTGACTTTAATGGTATCCGATCAGTGGCCGAGAATCTGGCTGAGGAAGAGCTGGGTCCGAGGGGATTGAGGATTGTTAAAGAATGCCTCAGGCTCATTTTGTTCCACAATTTGGCCTGCATCCATAAAGATAACCCGGTTGGCCACCTGACGGGCAAAACCCATCTCGTGGGTGACGCACAACATTGTCATCCCTTCTTCGGCAAGCTCGATCATCGTATCGAGGACCTCTTTGATCATCTCCGGGTCCAAGGCAGACGTCGGTTCATCAAAAAGCATGATCCGCGGCTTCATACAAAGCGAACGCGCAATCGCAACTCGCTGCTGCTGTCCCCCGGACAATTGACCAGGGTACTTACCAGCCTGATCCGGGATTTTCACCTTTTCTAGGAAATGCATCGCCGTGTCTTCGGCCTCTTTCTTGGGGATTTTACGAACCCAAATCGGAGCCAAAGTACAATTTTCCAGAATTGTAAGGTGCGGGAACAGATTGAAGTGTTGGAAACACATTCCCACCTCTGAACGGATCTTGTCGATGTTTTTAAGATCCGACGACAACAGCGTTCCATCCACCTCAATGGACCCCTGCTGGTGCTCTTCCAACGCGTTGATACAGCGGATCAACGTCGATTTACCCGAGCCAGAAGGTCCGCAGATAACAATCCGCTCGCCCCGGTTCACCGTCAGATCAATGTCGCGCAGCACGTGGAACGTGCCGTACCATTTGTTCATCTTGCTGATGGTGATTGCGATCTCGTCAGAGACCTTCATTTGTGATGCTTGTTGAGCCATTCGTCAGCCCTCCTTAACGATGATCGGTTGCGAGACGACGCTCGAGCCATTGTGAGTATTGTGAAATTCCGTAGCACACGATGAAGAACAACAAGGCGGCAAAGCCAAGAAGCTCCCAATAGACACCGTTCCATTCTGTAGAAGCCAGAATTGGGCCACGGATCATCCCCAGAATATCGAACAGCGAAATCACAGACACCAATGTTGTGTCCTTGAACAAGCCAACAGCGATGTTCACGATGCCAGGGATCGAAATCTTCAGTGCTTGCGGCAGGATGATCAGCCGCGTTGCCTGCGCGTAGTCTAGTCCCAAACTGTCGGCACCTTCGTACTGCCCCTTCGGCAAAGCCGCGAGACCCCCGCGGATCACCTCAGCGATATAGGCCGCAGAGAATAAGGTGATCATGATCACAACCCGCAAGAACAGATCCACAGAGGACCCCGGCGGGAAGAAATAGGAGAGCATCACAGAAGCAACAAACAGCAGCGTAATCAAAGGCACACCACGGATGAATTCGATGAACACAACGCAGATAATTTTGATCAGTGGCATGGATGATTGACGACCAAGCGCCAATGCGATGCCGATCGGGACTGACAAAGAAACGCAGGTCACCCCCAACATCATGTTGAGCATAAATCCACCCAAATCGCGGCTTGGTACAGCACCAAGCATCGCCGTTTCAGACGCGCCTTCCGGGATCAAGAACCCACCGAGCCACCAAACGATAAAGGCTGCAATTATGCCCCCGAAAAATCCGGCTGCGAAGCTCTGTGTCACCATGCGCTGGTAAACGATTACGCCAACAGCGATCCCAACGAAGGCAAGGATTGGAACCAATATTGTGCCTCCCCAGATGAGCCAAAACGCAACAAACGGGTAGATTGCTGTGAAAGCCAAGAGTTTACGGGGCAGATCAAAGAACAGCACTGGGGCTGCAGCGACAAACAATAGGACCAACGCCAGCGTTGGACGCCAGTAGTATTCTGCTGGATATTTAAAGCCGAACAGCAATTGGTTCCAACGTTCGGTCAGGACTGCAAAGCATGCACCCGTTGCCCCATCCAGAATTTCACGGCATCCAGCCAGGCTTTGCGAATTCCAAACGCCGTTCAGAATCCAAGGCAGTGTCGCAGTCAGGATCAGGTAAACAAAATACAGTGCAACGATGGACAGAATGCTATTTGCAGGCGTTGCAAATAGATTTTCACGCAACCATTTAACCGGACCAGAGGCCGTAAACGGTGGTTCCCGTTGGGGAAGTGTTTCTGTGCGCACGTAAGAGACGGAGTGTTGATGTGTATCTGACATGTCTCAGCGCTCCTTCAACTTAACAGAGTTATTGTAGACGTTCATAATTGCCGAGATGGACAGAGAAATCGTGAGATAGAACAACATCAGTAATAAAACACATTCGACTGCACGGCCCGTTTGGTTGAGCGTAATGCCCCCTAATGTCGCCGTGATATCCGCATATCCAACGGCAATCGCGAGTGATGAGTTTTTAGTGATGTTCAGGTATTGAGAAATCAGCGGTGGAATGATCACGCGCAACGCCTGCGGCAGAACCACGAGGTTCATGATACGCCCTGGTCGTAGCCCCAATGCCCCTGCGGCTTCTGACTGGCCCTTGGAGACGGCCTGAATGCCTGCACGAACGTTTTCGGCGATAAAGGCACCTGTGTAGACCGACAAGGCAAACCAAAGCGCGATGAGCGGGCCACCTACTTTGATACCACCGCCAAAGTTAAACCCCTTGAGCGCAGGGATATCCAGCCCGATGGGCTGCCCCATAATAAAAAACATCAAAATTGAGGGCAAAAGCAAGATCGCGAGACTCGGCCATCCTGTTGGCAGAAGTCGGCCAGTGGCGTAGAGCAGATTTGTTGCATACCGGCGGTAGGCGAAAACACCAATCACCGACGCGATGAAGGTTGCGACAACGACCATCGACCCGGGGCCCCAGACCGGAGCAGGGATGTAAATACCGCGGTTGGTAAAGGCGATAGCGTCAAAGAGCATTGATGCCGACGGATCGTCACCGCGAAATTCTCTTGGGCCGGGCAGAACCGAAATCATGATCGTAAAGATGATGACGATCCAGATCAGGACAGGAATATTCCGGAAGATCTCAACGTAAAACGCCATTAGTTTTGACACGAGCCAGTTGTTCGACAGCCGCAGGACGCCTGCAATAACACCCAAAACGGTGGCTGTGACACAGGCCAGAAACGCAACCAGCAGTGTATTGAGAATACCGACAACTGCAGCCCGCGCGTTGCTGGATTGACTGTCATATTCAATCAAACGCTGGTTGATGTCATAGCCCGCAGGCGATCCTAAAAAATCGTAGGCGATGTTTAGACCAGCTGCTGCCAGGTTGGTCATAAGATTGTATCCCAGATAGGCAAACGCCGTGATAAGTACGACAAGCGCTATCGCTTGAAATGTGTAGGAACGATAGCGGGTATCGTTCAACAACATCGACAAGCGGAACGAATCCCGTGGCGGGTCCGTCATTATCGTCATGATTTTGTTCCCCGTGGTTCCGACGTTTATGGGATTAACCCGGACGCTTTTTTAGCGCCTCTGTTTGTCGGGATGTTTTGTTGGCCGAGTATAAAAGTACGAAGGGCGCAGGAATTACCCTGCGCCCTTGCGGTTTAGTTCTTAGCGGAACGGAGGTGAGTAAATCAGGCCGCCGTTTGTCCACTGTGCGTTCAATCCACGCGCAAGACCGATTGGTGTTTCTTCACCGATGTTCTTGGCAAAGATTTCACCGTAGTTACCCTGTGTCGCGATGGCTTTTTGTGCCCAATCCGCGTCGAGGCCGAGCATTTCGCCCAATGTGCCTTCTGTTCCCAAAAGACGTTTAACTTCTGGGTTGCCGGAACCGGATGCCATTTCACTGACGTTTGCAGATGTCACACCGAGCTCTTCGGCGGTGACCAATGCATTCAAGGTCCAGCGCACAACGTCACCCCATTCGTCATCGCCGTGGCGAACAAGTGGGCCCAGAGGCTCTTTGGAGATGATTTCTGGCAAAAGAACGTGATCACCAGGCGCTTCGAAGGTCGCACGTGTTGATGCCAGACCAGATGCGTCCGTTGTATAAACGTCGCATGCACCGGCAAGGTATTGCTGTTGCGCTTCGGCGTTTGTTTCGATTGGCACTGGCTCATAGCTGATGTTGTTCGCACGGAAGAAATCCGCAAGGTTCAGCTCTGTTGTTGTGCCTGTTTGGATGCAAACAGTTGCACCATCTAGATCTTTGGCTGAAGAAACGCCAATCTCTTTAGGCACCATGAAGCCTTGACCATCATAGTAGTTCACACCGACGAACGTAAATTTCAAGTCAACATCACGGGAGAAAGTCCACGTTGTGTTACGCGCCAGCATGTCAATCTCGCCAGAAGCAAGAGCTGTGAAACGTGTTTTGCCAGTCGTTGGAACAAATTCTACCGCAGTTGCATCGCCCAAAACAGCCGCTGCAACAGCGCGACAAACAGAAACATCAAAACCGTTCCATTCACCGTCTGCATTTGGTGCCGCAAATCCGACCAGACCAGTTGTCACGCCACAGTTCAGTGAACCACGTGCTTTTACGTCTTCCAGTGTTCCGGCCGCCGCTGCGCCAGCCGCAAGGCCTGCAACTGTCAGCGCGCCTAGGAGTACTGTCTTTTTCATTTTTTACCTCTTCCTGATTTTCCGCTCTTTATAAGTTAGCGGTCCGACCGGCATTTTCTACCGATAACGATCCCGAAACACTTTAGTGCTTCGAGTGCGTCCGATTGTGCTGGAAACAGGTCGTCGAGGTCAAGGGTGGGATTGCTAAATAAAGCATCGAATTTGTTGTCCTCACGTCAACTTCATCGATACGCGCATTATTTAGCCAGATGAAAGGTCAAATACCTGCTTTGCATGAACAAATGCAGCCTCTTTTATAGCTGCGGCCGCCTCTGCTTCTTCATCGGCGCCCCACTCCTGCGCTTGCCAGATCTCATCCAGCCTTGAAATAGCCCAAATTTCTCCAGCAGTGCGCAAATCACGTGTCGCGGCGAGCCCAAGAATCAGTGAGCCAGAAAGACTGACCAAATCGTGGAAACCAGCCAATTGGAACACCGACATAGCGTGAACCTGGCGACTTAATTTCTCTATTGTCTCGGCATCTTGAGGCGCATGCATGACACCAGTGCGTGTGTGCAAACGCGTACCAAACATCTGATGGGCCCAATCCAAAATAGGGTCCCATTGTTCTGCCTGACGTTCAACTAATGCGCGTGGGTGATCCGCGCGATAGCACAGCAAATCGCTATCTGCGTAGGCTGCAAGCATGTCAGCTACTTCGCCGTGCTGCACAGCGACCTTATCCAACGCCGCATTTGCACTGCGCGTAAACGGCATACTTGTCGGGTCGATAATCTCGTCCTGCGCATCCCACTCCTGCGCGATCGCTTGAGCAAAACCTTTGGTCGGGACAACCAAAGCCCGCTTGGCCGGCGTTTTAACAGAGCGACCGTCGAGCAACACGCTGAACCCATTGCTCTGTTCTTTCAAAGAGGCTTGTGTCCAAAAGCGTTTGGCCTTCCACTCACTCATTACGTCTTCTCCCAAATTGCGGAAAGCGTTTTAGGCAACTCTTCGAAATCATCGATAATATACGTTGCATCCGTAAGTGAGGAAATTGGGTGGTATCCCCAAGATACCCCGATACCCTGCACACCTGCCGATGTTGCCATTTCCATATCAAAGCACGTGTCACCGACCATTACTGAATGTGCCGCATCAACGCCAACCTCGGACATCGCTTGATGTATCATCGAAGGGTTCGGTTTTGACGGATGAAAATCGGCAACTTGTTGGGTGACAAAATAGCCTTCTAACCCATGTGCCTCGATAAGTTTGTCCAGCCCTCGTTTGGATTTTCCGGTCGCTACGCCCAGTAACATATCCGGCATCGATTGCAGGGCATCCAAAACGGGTCTGGCACCTGGATATAGTGGGCTGGATTTTGCAGCACCCACTGTCGCGCGCATTTCGACATAGGCGGATTTGTAACCTTCTACTAATTTTATCCGCAAATCAGGCGCAACTTGGGGCGCCAACTGTTCCATCGCGACAGGCAAAGACAGACCAACAATTCCCAAAACATCCGCGCGGGCCGGAGACGCCAACCCATTCGCATCAAAGGCACGTTGCATCGCGCCCAGAATATCATTCTGGCTGTCTACCAGCGTGCCATCCACATCAAAGATAACCAAACGCAGTGGCGCAGACATTAAAGCGCCTCGAATGGATCATCAGCCGCCAAATCTTCGGACCAGCCAAAAGTATCCCACGTGTGCATCATGTGATCTGGCAACTCGGCGGTCACTGTGATTTCTTTATGCGTATCCGGATGTTCGAATCGCATCGTGCGGGCATGTAGGTGCAACTTCTTGGAGATAATACCTCCCAATTGCGCGCCCCAACCATCACCCATATTTTCCTGACCAGATCCACCGTATTTGCCGTCCCCGATAATCGGATGTCCGATTTCAGACATATGCGCGCGCAACTGGTGCGTCCGCCCTGTGATCGGTTCCATTGCGACCCACGCCGCACGAGAGGCAACGCGAAAAAGGGTCGCATATAGCGTATGCGCGCGTTTGGCTCCGGGCGTCTCCTGCACATCACGCGGATGCACCGCGATCATTTTTTCGCCTTCGCCGCCTTTCCCACGTCCGGCCGCTTTGACCAATGCATAGCGAATTTCGCCTAAATAGGGCGTTGGGACACCTGCCACCAACGCCCAGTAAATTTTGCGCGTTTCTTTGTGGCGCATCGATGCCGTCAGTGCCTTCGCCGCAAGCCTTGTGCGTGCCAACAACAACACTCCTGATGTGTCTTTATCCAATCTATGTACCAAGCGCGGTTTATCTTCGTACCCGAACTTCAACGCCTCAGACAGGCCATCGACATGGCGTGTCTGGCCTGATCCACCTTGGGTCGGCAAACCAGCGGGTTTGTTCAAAGCAATCACGTGATCATCACGATATATGACGCAAGACTGGATCAATTTAACATCAGCGGCCGATATTTTACTTTTTTCCGCCGGGGCTGGCGCGGCACTGTCCGGCAAAGGGGGGATACGCACATTCTGCCCAGCTTCCAGCCGGGTCGCCGCCTTGACGCGCCCTCCGTCGACCCGAATTTCCCCTTTGCGGCACAACTTTTCCACCCGCCCCTGACTAATCAGAGGAAACTTCTTTTTGAACCAACGATCCAAGCGTTGATCCGCGTCATCATCCGCGACATTGATATTTTGAACACGACTCATAAAACTGCCATTCGGGTCAAAGACATACCCGCCATTAATCCAAAAATTGACAAGCCCACGGACAGCGCGACATACAAACCCGCCTGCCACAATTCTCCGCGCTCGATCAAAGTGACCGTTTCCAGCGAGAACGCCGAAAATGTCGTGAACCCGCCTAACACCCCCGTCATGATGAATGGGCTGTAATGCGTCAAACCCCGGTTTGCCGCAAACACAACAAATGCGCCCATCAAAAAGGAACCCAGAATGTTGGCACCCATAATTGCAATGGGAAATCCAGCCGGACTGCCAGCCAAGCGAAACACCACCATCGCCCAAACATAGCGCAACGATGCGCCCAACGCGCCCCCAGAGGCAACAAGGAAAAGAGATTTCATCATCAGCGGTCTGTCACGCGTCCGGCGCAGTTTGTCAAGTTTCTCTCTTGTCCCGCAGCCGCTTAAAGTAGGTCATGCGTTTCTTAAGGTCGCGCTCAAAGCCCCGTTCCACCGGTTGATAAAAGTCAGGTCTTTCCATTGCATCAGGGAAATAGTTCTGCCCAGAAAAACCATCCTCGGCGTCGTGATCATAGGCGTAGCCCGCGCCGTAACCCTGTTCTTGCATCATCTTTGTTGGCGCGTTCAGGATATGTTTTGGCGGCGGCGCGGATCCCGTTTTTCGGGCTGCCGAGCGCGCGCCTTTATATGCAACATATCCTGCATTGGATTTCGGGGCCAGCGCCAGATAGGCCACAGCTTGGGCCAATGCCAATTCACCCTCCGGGCTCCCTAACCGTTCAAAAGTCTCCCAGCTTTGTAAACAAATCGCTTGGGCTTGAGGGTCAGCCAAGCCGATATCCTCAACGGCCATGCGCGTGATGCGACGGGCTAAATACCGTGGATCTTCGCCACCTTCCAACATGCGTGCAAACCAGTAGAGTGCTGCGTCTGGATCCGACCCGCGGACAGATTTATGCAAAGCAGAGATCAGATTGTAATGCGCCTCTCCACCCTTGTCGTATTGCGCGGCGCGGCGCATCAATCTTGCCCCCAAGGCCTCTGGGTTCAGCGCCTCATCGACCCGCCATGCCGAAATCTGTTCGATCAGATTGAGCAACGCGCGCCCATCCCCGTCTGCCATATCCAGCAATGTTTCCCGCGCTGCTGGTTGCAGCGGCAACTCTAGGTCCAGCGCATTTTCGGCCCGCGTCACCAAAAGAGCTAAATCGTCCCGAGATAATCGTTCCAGAACAGTAACCTGCGCGCGACTGAGAACAGCGGCGTTTAATTCAAAAGACGGGTTTTCAGTCGTCGCGCCGACCAGCAGGATTGTACCATCCTCCATATGTGGCAAGAACCCATCCTGCTGCGCCTTGTTAAATCGATGTATTTCGTCAACAAACAGCAATGTCCCGGTGCCGTTCTGACGCCGTATTTTTGCGGCTTCAAACACTTTCCGAAGATCGGGAACCCCGGTAAAAATCGCACTGATCTGAACAAAGTGCAGGTCAGTTTCCATGGCCAAAAGGCGCGCGATGGTTGTCTTTCCCACACCGGGCGGCCCCCAAAGGATCAAAGACCCTAGCGCATTCGCCTCCAACATCACACTAAGGGGTGCTTCTGGGCCCAATACCTGGCTTTGCCCAATGACATCTGCCAGCTTTTTGGGCCGCATTCGATCCGCGAGAGGGCGCGGAGCCGTTTCAGCAACTTCGGTTGCAAAAAGATCAGACACATTGCCCCCTTGTCATAAACTTCCAAATTCGGTGCATTGCCCGCGTCCCCAACGCAGCAAAGATACCCGGGGCTGAGCCATAAAAAAAGCCCCTGTCCCATTGGGACAAGGGCTTCGATCACCCGATGGGTACGATCTTATTCTTCGGCTGTTTCTTCTGCAACAAGGCGAGCCTTGTCGGACGCGCCTTTTGCATCACGGTCACGGTCCACAAACTCGATGATCGCCATCGGTGCCATGTCACCATAGCGGAAACCAGCTTTGAGAACGCGGACATAACCACCTTGGCGGTCTTTGTAGCGTGGTCCCAGAACGTCAAACAGTTTCGCAACATAGGCGTCCTGCTTGAGTTTGCTCGCCGCTTGGCGACGCGCGTGCAAATCGCCGCGTTTTGCCAGTGTGATCATTTTTTCAATGATCGGGCGAAGTTCTTTCGCCTTTGGGAGTGTTGTTTTGATTTGCTCATGTTCGATGAGCGAGCCCGCCATGTTCGCCCACAGCGCTTTACGGTGCTCATGTGTGCGGTTTAGCCGGCGGTATCCACGTGCGTGACGCATATCTAATCTCCTAATGTGCCCTTCGAGGGGCTGTTTTACTTTGTCTGGCCGGCGATGCGTGTCACCGACTCTCCTTGGGGCACCTGCCCTAGTTGTCCCCGCATCAGGCGGGCATTGTCAAAGACCCCTTAGAAGGAGTCTTCAAATTTCTTGGCCAGATCTTCGATATTGTCTGGCGGCCAATCCTCGACGTCCATCCCGAGATGCAGACCCATGCCTGACAGCACTTCTTTGATCTCGTTCAAAGACTTACGACCAAAGTTAGGTGTGCGCAGCATTTCTGCTTCGGTTTTCTGGATGAGATCGCCAATATAAACGATATTGTCGTTCTTGAGGCAGTTTGCAGACCGAACAGACAGTTCCAACTCGTCGACTTTCTTGAGCAGAAGTGGGTTGAACTCAAGCCCGTCATCTTCGTCGGCACGCGATGCTGATTCAGGCTCTTCAAAGTTAACGAAGATACCCAACTGGTCCTGAAGGATACGCGCGGCGTATGCAACAGCGTCATCTGGCGTCAACGACCCGTCAGTTTCGACCTTCATGGTCAGCTTGTCATAATCCAGCAC
Source organism: Roseobacter sp. (assembly GCA_039983935.1). Lineage (GTDB taxonomy): Bacteria > Pseudomonadota > Alphaproteobacteria > Rhodobacterales > Rhodobacteraceae > Roseobacter. The sequence goes on from JBDWVP010000052.1 coordinate 341,959, forward strand.
TTGACCTTCGCGGGTCGGCTGGACGTCATAGCTGACTTTCTTCACAGGCGAGTAAATCGCATCGATCGGGATCAATCCAATCGGCGCATCTTCTGGCTTGTTCTTTTCAGCAGAAACATAACCCTTACCCTGATTAACCGTCACTTCCATGTACAGATCAGCGCCATCATCCAGGTGGCAAATCACGTGATCACGGTTCAGAATTTCGATCCCAGCAGATTCAGAAATATCACCCGCGGTAACAACACCAGGGCCCTTCGCTGAAATAGAAAGACGTTTCGGCCCTTCGACATCCATGCTGATTGAAACACTTTTCAGGTTCAAAATGATATCTGTAACGTCTTCGCGAACACCAGCAACACTGGAAAATTCATGCAAAACATTGTCAATTTGTACAGATGTGATTGCAGCACCTTGCAACGAGCTCATCAGAACACGACGCAGAGCGTTGCCCATTGTCAGACCAAAGCCGCGCTCAAGCGGTTCAGCAACAACAGTTGCCTGACGCGCCGGGTCATTTCCGGGTTTAACTTCAAGTTGCTGAGGCTTGATCAATTCAGCCCAATTTTTATGGATCATGCGTCCCTCCATTCTTGTCAGCGCCCCATGTCCAAATGGCGCAGACGCTCGAGGTTTCAAAAAACGTGTAGAGGCCGAGTGAAATCACCCGGCCTCGATAAGTGATTGTCCGTTAAACGCGACGGCGTTTTGGTGGACGGCAACCGTTGTGAGCCATCGGCGTTACATCACGGATTGACGTGATGTTGAAGCCAGCTGCCGCGAGCGCGCGCAGCGCACTCTCACGACCGGAGCCTGGGCCCTGCACTTCGACTTCCAGCGTTTTTACACCGTGTTCCTGAGCTTTGCGTCCGGCATCTTCTGCGGCCATCTGAGCGGCATAAGGTGTCGATTTACGAGACCCTTTAAAACCCATTGTACCGGCTGAGGACCAGGAAATCGCGTTGCCCTGAACATCAGAAATCAGGATTTTGGTATTGTTGAAGGAGGAGTTCACATGCGCGACGCCAGCCGCGATGTTCTTGGAGACCTTCTTCTTTGTGCGTGTTTTTTCACGTGCCATTGGTCAGCCCCTCTTATTTCTTCTTGCCAGCAATGGCCTTTGCGGGGCCTTTGCGTGTGCGAGCGTTTGTGTGGGTCCGTTGACCACGAACTGGCAAATTGCGACGATGGCGAAGGCCACGGTAGCAACCAAGATCCATCAGACGCTTGACGTTCATTTGAACTTCCCGGCGCAAGTCACCTTCAACGGTGTAATTCGCATCGATGTGCTCGCGAATGGAGAGCACTTCAGCATCAGAAAGTTCGTTTACCCGACGAGTCGAGTCGATACCAACAGCTTCACAAATTGCTTGCGCGGATGAGTTGCCGATACCAGTGATATATGTGAGGGCGATTGGAACCCGCTTTGCAGTCGGGATATTTACGCCGGCTATGCGTGCCACGTGTTATGTCCTTTTCGTTGCGGGTCCGTAATGCCAGACCCTTTTTTCACAACATAAGCCCGAAGCGTCTTACGGCGTCGGGCGTCAGCTGATCAGGTGATCTCGCGCCACAGGGGCGACCTGCTTTGCGATTTGATTCTCGTTAGAGATAGCGCGTGTTATGGGGTTTTTAACATCGCGTCAAGACACCCGTTTGACAGCAAAGTGTCGTGCGACCCTGCGCCCCTCACGCGGATGCATAAACCCGGTGATCACCTTACACTAGAATTGCCCAGTTAGCGATGTTCAGAGGCGAGGCAGCGATGATGGGAACATACAAACAACAAGGATATGCAGCCCGCCAACAGTACCGCCCGCGCAGAAGTGCGGGGACCAAATACCACCTTTCAAACAAGACGCTGAACAATCTGCACACACGTGTAAATGCGAGTCGACCCGTTCAACGACGTCGAGCCCTACAGCGTCAAACAACCCCTACACTTCGGCGCGAGGTGTGCACCAGCCACAACCCATCCGTCGGACATGGTGACCAAGTTTATGAGTATCCGTTGCCTGAATCCGGCAGGAGTGCCGCAATGGGCAGAAATGAAATACAGGAGAGAAGCGCCCAGAACATCGATCGCCAACGCCGCTGATGGCAAGATTGGCAGCATCTACTTTCCCGGCGCGCGGATCCGAACCGCGCAAGGCGCCGGTCCAACGAAACCGGCACACGGCGCACCCCTGCAAGACTACATCGATAGAGACGCGGCGAAGGCTAAGTTTGCAAAGAAAAATCCGAATTTGCTCAAAAATCCCCGGAAGGAAGGAAGGAAACTGGCCAAGAAAGACCAGATAATAACCCACAAGATGATCGAAAGGTCGGCTTACAAAGGCTATTACCGCAAAGAAGCCAGGTATATTACCAAGAAACTGAATGTTCCCAAACCGTCAAGTATGCCCGCTTTCGTCAGGTTGGTCACCAGAGGACGTAAATTGCCAAGTTGGGCCAGTGACGCTATCAATTCCCCGGACGAGGCACCGGACCTAGATACCGAAACCACTGGCAAACTGTTTGAAGTATTCCGCGATATCAATGTCAGGGTGAAGTCATGGCGCCCTTCACGCGGAGCGGCCAAAAAGTGGCAGACCAACAAACTGGTGATATCGGTCCTGCACGCGGCGATCAAACGCCTCAAAGTCAAAACAATCAAAGGGGAAAATGCCCGCTATATTGCTTTTTACACCTTTGTTGAGCAGAGGGTTCTTGATTTCGCCAAACTGATCAAAAAGCCTGACGAAATTAAAATGCGCTAAAATGTGCTCAGGACCGTATCGGTAATTATCGGTCGAGCACGGCCTTGATTTCGCTCTGCACAGCATCAATTGCGCCCAGACCGTCGACACGTGACAGCATCTCATTTGCGTAATAATACCCGATGAGCGGCGATGTCTGCTTGTAGTATTCCATGAGACGGGTTTTCAGACTGTCTTCATTGTCATCTGCGCGGCGCTTGAATTCTGACCCGCCGCAATTGGTGCATTTCCCATCAGCCGGAATTGGTTTGGTGTTGTCGTTGTACACTTCACCGCACGACCCACATGTCGAGCGCGCAACAATGCGTGCGACCAATGCTTCATCATCCACGCGCATTTCAATGACCGCGTCCAATGTTTCATTTTGTGCTGTTAGCAAATCACCCAAAGCATCCGCCTGCGCAAGAGTCCGTGGGAAGCCGTCAAAGATAAAACCGCTGGCTTTAACGGTATCGAGTTTTTCTTTTATCAATCCGATCACGATTTCATCCGTGACCAGTGCACCCCGTGCCATCACATCAGCGACAACTTTACCCATTTCGGTGCCGCTGTCTTTGGCCTCACGCAACATGTCGCCTGTGCTCAACTGTACCATGCCATGAGCTTCGACAAGCATCCGGGCTTGCGTTCCTTTTCCCGCACCGGGTGGTCCTAATAGAATGATGTTCATTTGCGCACTGGGCTCCGTTTCTTACGACCTTTTCCGCCTTTACCACGCAATTGCGACTTTTCAAGCAGGCCTTCGTATTGATGGGCCAGAAGGTGGCTCTGCACCTGCTGAATTGTATCCATGGTCACGGAGACCACGATCAGAACCGACGTACCGCCAAAATAAAATGGAATGGCAAATTCGCCGCGCAAAATTTCAGGCAACAAACAAACAGCGGCCAGATAAGCCGATCCCAAAACCAACACTCTGTTGACGACGTACTCAAGATACTCCGCCGTCTTTTTACCGGGGCGAATACCTGGGATGAACCCGTTTTGGTTCTTAAGGTTGTCGGCGACGTCGTCCGTTTTAAAGCTCACGTTGAACGTGTAGAAATATGTGAAGAACACAATCATCGTCGTGAAGAACGCAAGGTACAACGGCTGACCTGGGCCAAAGTTAGCAAGCAACCATGACATTATCGGGCTGGTCGAGTTACCAGAAAATGTGCTGATCGTGACAGGCAGCAACAAAAGCGACGAGGCAAAGATCGCGGGGATAACACCGGCGGGGTTCACCTTAACCGGCAAATGGCTGGACCCGCCATCGTAAACTTTCATCCCGACCTGACGGCGTGGATATTGAATGTGGATCTTGCGCAATGCACGCTCCATGAACACGACGAACATGATCGTCGCGATCACCATCACGATCACTGCGATGATGACTGCAGGGCTGATCGCACCTGAACGGCCAGACGCGAGGAACTGTGCCAGGGCTGCGGGCACCTCAGCGATAATACCAACAAAAATGATAAGAGAGATACCATTGCCGATGCCGCGAGCGGTGATCTGCTCGCCGAGCCACATCAGGAACATGGTGCCGCCAACCAGCGTAATAACGCAAGCCGCGCGGAAGAACATACCAGGATCGGTGACGATATCCCCGGCCTCCAAGCTGACTGCCAAACCATAGGCCTGCACAGTCGCCAAAAAGACCGTGCCAAACCGCGTGTATTGGTTGATCTTCTTACGGCCCTGTTCGCCTTCTTTCTTGAGCTGCTCCAGCTTGGGCACCATCGCTGTCAAAAGCTGGATGATAATCGAGGCCGAGATATATGGCATGATGCCGAGAGCAAAAATCCCCATCCGCCCCAGCGCGCCGCCGGTAAACATGGACACCATGCCACCAATGCCTTGGCCGGCTTGCTCCATGAACTCGCGCAGCGCGACCCCATCGATGCCGGGCACCGGGATGAACGTCCCCAAGCGGTACACGACCAATAGGCCAAGTGTGAATAGGATACGATTACGCAGGTCCGTTGCCTTACCCAGCGCTGACCAGCTGGTATTGGCGGCCATGCTCTCAACAGCAGAAACCATAAAGGGCTCTCTTTCGTAACAAATGCGCCGCCCTTACCGTTTTCCGGCAGGGCGGCGTCATGGAAAACTCAAACACTTATGTAAGCGGCGCAGCCGCCGCCCACAAGCCTGATCTTGGGCTTACGCCTCTGACGTTTCCGCGACGGGCGCCACAACAGTGAGCGATCCCCCGGCTTTTTCGACAGATTCGATTGCGGATTTGGACGCGCCCGTGACTTCGATCGTCAGCTTGGCTGTCACTTCACCCTTCGCCAACACGCGAATACCGTCTTTTTTGCGACGCACCAAACCGGACGCGATCAAGGCGTCTTCGGTGATGGACGTGCTCGCGTCAATTTTACCGGCATCAACAAATTTTTGGATCAAACCGAGGTTCACAACTGCGTATGCCTTGCGGTTTGGCTTGTTAAAGCCACGCTTTGGCAGACGTTGGTACAATGGCATCTGACCGCCTTCGTACCCTTTGATCGCAACACCTGAACGGGATTTCTGACCTTTGATACCCCGGCCACCCATTTTACCAGTACCGGACCCCGGGCCACGGCCAACGCGTTTGCGTTTCTTGGTGGCGCCTTCGTTGTCGGATAATTCATGTAGTTTCATTGTCGCTTCTCCTTTTGCCGGATGTGGTCCCCAGCGACGGGAGCGACCAAACGCGGCGTTTCGATTCTATACCACCCAACGGATAATCTTGGCCGTATAGCCGCCTTGTCCTGCCGGATCAAGCGCGCATTGCCAACGTAACAATCATCGATTCATCGATTACTGGTTTCGGTGATATTCAGGCATAAAAATTACTTCGGTTTGGCCCGGGCTGGCGCAGGTAGTGCCCTCAGAGGTCGGGCGACCTCCTGCGTTTCTTTGTCTTTGCGCGTTTTATCAACGACGTCAAAGCTGATTTTCAACTGATCAAAAATCGGCTTTAAATCTGGGCCCGCAGCGACGGTTGTCTCCATAGCATCAACAATTCCATCAAGAAAAACCCGGAAATCGCTGTGCCTGCGATCCGCTTCCTTTTGAAAGATCTCCAAATTTTTTTGGAACGCCTTCATGGCATCGGCATCCTTGGCCTTAACCTCCCGCAACAAGGCACGCGCTGAAAACAGCGTTTCTTCTATTTTCTTTTTTTCTCCTTCATTCAATTCAACCAAAAAAATGTTCACCAAAGCAGGGTTGTCCACAGTGGCTTTCGCAGTCAATGCCTTGACGTTTCTATGGATCAGCGCGATCCGGTTATCAATTTTCATCTGCGACTGCGATTTGCTGAAAAACCCCACGTTTGCAGAATCATCTTCTTTCAACTCATCGTCCCACCCTGGTTGAAGCTCATCTCCCAACAAGACGCATAAAATATGCGAAACATCCTTGGGATTTTCTTTTAGGTCGCCGGAAAAATAGTCTGTGCAGATCTTGTTCGCGGCCAAAAGTATATTTTTTGGCAGTTCGTCCAAATAGTCGTTGTCTGTCATAATTCACCCTCACAAATGCTGAGAGCCTAGGCTTGCAGCACAACTTAAGAAAGAAAAATGTAGAGAAGCGTCGTTTACCCCATTGAATGAGGCAATATCAGGTAGCTTTATTCGCCGACAAACGATCCTGAATCAATGTTTGACCGGATGGCCTCAAGATACAAAAGACAGTTCCGTTCTCGACCGCTGGCAAAGAATTGTTGAACCTTCCCAAACTGTTTCTCCGCCACCACCTTGTCCTTACCGTCCGGCATTTCGTCAATCTTGGTTTTGATTTCCGGCATACGTTCGGAGCAGGTTTTGTCACTCGCGGCCGCCGTCCCAGAGAGTAGGCAAAAAGCAGCAACGACCGCCCCGGTGGCAATTGTGCTAGTAATTGATTTCACGTCAGACATCATACACTCCGTGTACTGTTTCCAACGATCTAACATGAAAAAAACACGCGTTAAACCAAATCAAACGGCACAAATGAAAACACCCCGCGGCTTTCCACGAGGTGTTCAACTTACAATTCAGAAAAAGCCGTTTAGCCTTTTTCTTCCACGATTTCGACCATGTGTGAGATCGAGTTAACCATGCCACGCACAGAAGGTGTGTCTTCTAGCTCGCGTGTTTTGTGCATTTTGTTCAAGCCGAGGCCGATCAGTGTCGCGCGTTGTTTCGCGGGGCGACGGATCGGAGAGCCGATTTGTTTTACAACAATTGTTTTAGCCATGGATCAAGCTCCTTATGCTTCTGCTGGTTCAGCAGCTGCTGGGGCCACTTCAACTTTTGGCAGAATATCAGCCACTTTTTTACCGCGGCGCTGTGCGACCGAACGAGGTGAGGATTCCTTACGCAGACCGTCCATCGTGGCGCGGATCATGTTGTAAGGGTTTTGAGATCCGATGGATTTGGAGACAACGTCTTTGACACCCAACATTTCGAAAACGGCACGCATTGGACCACCTGCGATGATCCCGGTACCTTCTGGTGCGGAGCGCATAACGACCTTACCAGCGCCGTGACGGCCTTCCATGTCGTGGTGCAGCGTCCGACCTTCGCGCAACTGCACGCGGATCATCTGACGCTTGGCTTGCTCGGTGGCTTTACGAATGGCCTCGGGGACCTCTTTCGCTTTACCTTTGCCAAACCCAACGCGGCCTTTTTGGTCGCCAACAACCACGAGGGCTGCGAAACCAAAGCGCTTACCACCTTTAACAGTCTTGGACACACGGTTGATTGCGACCAGACGGTCGGCAAATTCCGGTGCTTCGTCACGATCACGGCCACGGCCGCGACGGTTTTCACGTTCTGCCATTGAGAACATCCTTATATTGGTGGGCAAGCGCCCGATTATGTCGATCCCAGTGGGTCATTCCCCCGGATCATCGAAGTCGCCCCGCAAAGGGCGACCTGCGTTGTCTTATATTTTCAAACCACCTTCACGGGCAGCATCTGCAACGGCTTTAACTTTGCCGTGGAACAGAAAACCGCCGCGGTCGAAATATGCGGCTTCTACGCCAACTTTTTTCGCACGCTCCGCGATTGCGGCACCCACTTTGGTTGCGGCTTCGATGTTGTTTTTACCGATAACACCCAAGTCTTTTTCCAACGTGGAAGCAGATGCCAGCGTTGTGCCAGCCACATCGTCGATCAATTGAACGCTGATGTTTTTGTTTGAGCGGTGTACCGAAAGACGCACGCGTCCTGCGTTGACCTTGCGAAGTTTGTTCCGAACGCGCATGCGGCGTTTGATGAACAGTTGTCTTTTGCTGTTTGCCATCGTTGCGTTCCTTACTTCTTCTTGCCTTCTTTGCGGAAGATAAACTCGCCTTTGTAGCGGATACCTTTGCCTTTATAGGGCTCTGGTTTACGCCATTGACGGATGTTCGCGGCAACTTGACCAACCAATTGTTCGTCGATGCCTTCCACAATGATTTCTGTTTGCTTTGGCGCGGTTACAGTCACGCCGTCCGGCGCTGTGTAATCCACGTCGTGGCTCAGACCGAGGTTCAGTTTCAACGTGTTGCCCTGCATATTTGCACGGTAACCAACACCCTGAATTTCGAGTTCTTTCTTAAAGCCATCCGTGACGCCTGTGACAAGGTTGGCAATCATCGTGCGGGACATGCCCCACTGCTGACGCGCACGCTTTGATTTGCCGCGCGGCGTGATGGTGACAACATTGTCTTCGACGGCCAAAGTCACATCATCCGTTGCATTGAACGAACGTGTGCCTTTGGGGCCTTTGACTTCGATGGTCTGACCGCTGACTGATGCGCTTACACCAGAGGGCAGATCGACCGGTTTTTTACCAATACGAGACATCTTGCTCTCCTTAGAAGACGGTGCAGAGCACTTCGCCACCAACGTTGGCGCTGCGTGCTGCTTGGTCAGACATCACACCCTTGGGGGTGGAGACAATCGACACGCCGAGGCCCTGACGGACAACGGGAATGTCATTGACGCCCATGTAAACGCGACGACCGGGCTTAGAGACCCGCTTCAATTCGCGAATAACAGGTTCGCCTTCGTAATACTTGAGGCTGATTTCGATTGCCGGATGGCCATCAGAACCAGTGGTTTTCTCATAGCCGCGAATGTAACCTTCGTCCGCTAGCACATCCAAGACCCAGGCGCGCAGCTTAGAAGCAGGCGTCAGGACAGTGGATTTACCGCGCAATTGAGAGTTACGGATACGGGTGAGCATATCTGCGATAGGATCGTTCATTTTATGCCCTCCTTACCAGCTTGACTTGACCATACCCGGGATCTGGCCTTGTGAGCCGAGATCACGCAGTGCGATCCGCGAAATTTTCAGTTTACGATAGTAGGCGTGTGGACGGCCGGTAAGCTGGCAACGGTTGTGCAACCGCACAGCGCTGGAGTTACGTGGCAGTTTCGCCAGCTTCAGGGACGCGCGAAAACGGTCTTCCATCGGCTTTTCTTGGTCGTTGATGATCGCTTTCAACTCGGCACGTCTTGCCGCGTATTTGGCAACCAGTGCTTCACGCTTTTTCTCACGTGCGATCATGGATTTCTTAGCCATATCTATATCCTTCCCGCGCTCAGGAATTGAAAGGCATGTTGAAAGCTTTCAACAGGCTCTTCGCTTCAGCGTCGGTTTTCGCCGTTGTGGCGATCACGATGTCCATTCCCCAGTTTTCGTCGATCTTGTCGAAGTCAATCTCAGGAAATACGAGGTGCTCTTTGAGGCCCATGGCATAGTTGCCACCGCCATCAAAGGATTTGCCCGATACGCCGCGGAAGTCACGGATACGAGGCATTGCAATCGTAATCAGACGGTCAAGAAATTCGTACATGCGGTCGCCACGCAGGGTAACTTTGGCACCCAGTGGCATTTCCTCACGAACGCGGAAGCCCGCGATTGATTTCTTGGCGATTGTCGTCAGCGCTTTTTGACCAGCAATCAACGTCAAATCAGCTTGCGCTGACTTGGCTTTCTTGCTGTCGCGTACCGCTGCGGCACCACAACCGATGTTCAGAACGATTTTATCCAGACGTGGAATCTGCATGTCGTTCTTATAGGAAAACTCTTCTTTCATCGCTGCACGGATTGTCTCCGCATATGCGACTTTGAGCCGAGGTGTGTAAGTCGCGTTATCAAGCATCAATCACATCCCCTGTCGTTTTGGCAAAGCGCACTTTCTTGTCGCCTTCCATTTTGAACCCGACGCGCGTGGCTTTACCATTTGCATCTACATACGCGAGGTTGCTTAGATCCATTGGCATTGCCTTTGGAATACGGCCACCTTGCTCGGTCTGAGACTGACGCGTCGCACGAATGGAAATGTTCACGCCGTCTACGATGGCTTTGCCGGATTTTGGATCAACAGACGTAATACTTCCTGTTTTACCTTTGTCCTTGCCTGCCAGAACGATGACCTTGTCACCTTTTTTAAGCTTAGCAGCCATGATTACAGCACCTCCGGAGCGAGCGAGATGATTTTCATGAAGTTTTTAGCGCGCAACTCACGAACAACTGGCCCAAAGATACGTGTACCGATTGGCTCATTGTTGTTGTTGAGGATCACGGCAGCATTGCGATCAAAACGGATCGCTGTACCGTCTTCGCGGCGAACTTCTTTGGCAGTGCGAACAACAACGGCCTTACGGACGTCGCCTTTTTTCACACGACCGCGCGGAATGGCTTCCTTTACCGACACGACAATAACGTCGCCGACGGATGCGTATTTACGCTTGGAACCACCCAGTACCTTGATGCACTGAACACGGCGCGCGCCGCTGTTGTCAGCAACATCCAGGTTGGTCTGCATCTGGATCATTTGGTTTCTCCCGACCTTTGGGGGGCCGATGCGTGGCCATACCCCCAGGGTTTCGATTAAGCGGTAGGTGCTTTAGGCCTCAGCGGCTTCCAACACTTCCCAACGTTTGGTCTTTGATTTTGGTGCACATTCAATAATGCGAACAGTGTCGCCTGTCTTGAAGGTGTTGTTCTCATCGTGCGCCCGGTATTTCTTGGACTTACGGATGGTCTTTTTCAGAACCGGGTGCGTAAAGCGGCGCTCTACGGACACTGTTACTGTTTGTGCGTTTGCGTCGGAGGTCACGACGCCGGACAGAATACGCTTAGGCATAGGTGCTCTCCTTATTCAGACGCTGCAGCAGCAGCTTTTTGGTTCAGAATTGTTTTGACACGGGCCGCATTGCGACGCGCCGTACGCAGTTGTGCCGCATTTTCCAACTGGCCCGTGGCTTGTTGGAAACGCAGGTTGAACTGCTCCTTTTTCAGATTAGCCAGGTCTTCGCGCAGCTGATCTGGTGTCTTGTCGTGTAGTTCCTTGGCGTTCATCGCCTTTTTCCTTTCAACATCACGAGCAGGCCGCCATAAGCGTCACCGTGATTCTCGTGGAGTACATGATGAGTGGGCCGTATAGGCCTCTGTGCGTCCCATAGCAACCACTTTTTCCCCACCAAAACGGCCAATCATTTTGACGCTGGCGTAGACTTCTGCGTGCGAGTTCAAATCATACATGCTTTGCCTGGCTCACCCGCCACTGCGCGAAACGGCCATGGAACGGCTTCGTCACTATATTCCTGCGGCCGTTCAGCGACCTCGATCATTTGGATCAACTGCTTTCCCTCCGTATTGAGACGGAGAAAATACCGGATCGATGTTTCAAATAGACACATGTCATCTTTATTTAAATGTCGCCAGAGAATCCACGCTGAGGAATGCGCACCCTTGCTCAGGCTCTGAGCTATTACGCTAACGTCCACACTACGCGCCCCCAAAGCATAGTTGCACGCGCAATGCTGCTTTAGAACACGAACAAGAGAGATTTTGTCCTGCCAAACAATGAGGTCGTCACCGATGTAAAGCGCACCCGGTAATTGATAATGCGCTGCCACCGCTTCAAAATCCCGCTCGACGTAAGACTGAGCCAGTCCTTCAAAAAAACGTGTTAAACCACAAAAACTCATTGAAAAAATACTCCTCGGGCCTGAAAAGAACCACGTTGATAGAAAAGTTGAAATTTCGTTTTCTTCTTTTACCATGCCGTAAAAATGTGACGGGACGATTACGCCATGGTCTTGTGACTTGCGGTGCAAAACCGACACTTTAGTGTAAAAAAGAGACGTATTTTGCAAGTGACGTAGCGGCACTAAAAACAATCAGGAGTCGCAACGCGATTCGTGCGCGCGATAATTTCTGGCGGGACCTATCAAGACAACAGCGACATCATCCTGCGGAGGTGACGGCGAAACAATGAACCCAAAGTACCGAACAAATTTGGTTTGGAATGGCTTTAAAAACCAATACAGTGGGTCGCAATATCGCCTTGAAGGAAAAGCCATTTGAAACTGCCAAGATCTATCCTTGCTGCACTATGGGGCACTTTTTTCATTTCCGCCTGCAACATCACCGAAAACCCCACAAGCGAGACACCGGACACCACCGAAAAAGTGGTCGTGAAACCTGCCGCGGAAATTGGCGAACCGATCTACGCGAACAGAGTTGTTTTCCCCGAAAGGCAAGAGTGGAAAACTGACCATTTCAGGCAAACAAACGCCACAAATGGAGACCTTACATACTTCATGCTTGTTCCGATTGCACAGCTTGCTTCGGCAAAATGCCGTCTACCTCTGGACTTCTACTATCTCAAGCAGGCGCGGAATGTTGGAAGCCGGGCAATTTTTAGAAATAAAGAAGACCGCGAGGCACGAAGCAAAGCGTTTTTTGACGATTTCGAAAAACGGTATGGGCCTTTGAGCGATGATAGGATTTGCAACGTGATCGAAAGAAACAAACAAGAGAAGACATTGCTTGGAGCACTGTTTTATTAACAATTTACGCACCAGCCCCCTATAAGTTTCCAACGTTTGCGATGCGCTCGCAGCCTGCTGGAAAACCGACATTCATAGGTCAGTGCCGGGGGGTTTTCCCCACAGAACGATCTCTTCTGTTTTTCACGCTTTACTGTCGACTATATCGTCCTGAACAATGTCAGTGAGTTACTTTATAATCGCATTTGATGTTTCGGCGCGGGTCCGCGTAACGTGCCACGCCCGCGACCTTGATAAACACGCAGCACAAAGGCCTCTCGCCTCCCTCAAAGTACTCCGTTAAGATAGAAGCATGAGCACCATAGATTCCCTCTTTGTCACCAACCTGTACCGCGCCGATCTCTCAGAGAAGAAACCATCAATCGACTCTAGTGAACTTGAGGCTTCTTGTTGGTCCATCGCCGAAGATGACGAAGCCGGTCAAAATTGGTGTGACGAAAACGGCTTTCCCGGTTACACCAGTTACGCCTCCCTCACTGACCTGCCTTATCGTTTTCCAATCTTCAAAGATCTTGTAAAATCCTTGGACAAACACATCGACGCGTTCGCAAAGGATCTCGCCTTTGATCTAGGTGACCGGCCGTTGAAGTTAGAAGATATCTGGATAAATATACTGCCGCAAGGCGGGGTGCACACAAGCCATATCCACCCGCATTCGGTCATCAGTGGCACGACCTATGTGGCCGTCCCAGAGGGTGCCAGCGCAATCAAATTTGAAGATCCGCGTCTGGCCATGATGATGGCAGCGCCCCCGCGTCAAAAGGATGCGCCAAAGCCTCTACGTCATTTTCATTACGAACAGCCCCGACCGGGTGAGGTTCTTTTGTGGGAAAGCTGGTTGCGCCACGAAGTTCCAATCAATCTCGCAGAAGAAGAACGTATCAGCGTGAGTTTTAATTACAGCTGGGCGTAATCCGCCACTCACGTACGCGTGCTCAACTTATGCCGACATATGCGCGCTTTTCCGCTGAGGAATACGTTTTCTATGCCTTTGATAAGCATAATGTTTGTGGATACCTTACAATAGCTGTCAAGATAAACCGATCTGACGGGCAGTTGAGTCATAATGCGGCATACAACCGAAACAGCTCATGAAATTTCTCAGCGTGTCCTCGACGCGACGGGTCATGCCTTGCTCTGCGGCGACGTAAAATCCTTTGTTACGTTCTTTAACCTACCCATGGAGATTCAGACCTACGAAGGCCAAACGCTGATACAGACGGTCGATGGAATTCGCAAAGTTTATCAGTCAGTTCGGAACCACTATCAGAAAATCGGCGTTACTGACATGGTGCGTCACTGTGTTGCCGCATCTCATTTGGATTCTAAAACAATTCTGACCACTCATGAAACCCGTTTGCTGAATGGCGTTGTCATGGTGCAAAAACCCTTTCCCGCAATGTCAACTTTGCGTCTTGAAGGTATTCATTGGCGGATCACCAGCACGTCCTATGCGATAGAAGACTGTGATGATCATAATCTGGCGTTAATGAGCGCCGGTGAAAGATCTGAATTTTCCGTAGGTTGAATTGAGGCTGAGCCGCGCGCGATCTCCGTTATTTGGGAAAAACGGCAACCTTTCGTGTGTTTTCGTAGTTTTCGTAACGGTAATCCGAGAGTTTGAAAACAATTCCATGAAAACATATTCATTCGCTGTTTCAGCCACGGTATCACTTTCCTCCTGCGCGGAAACTCAACCGTCAGAGCCTATGACAACAAACCCTATTACTCAGGTTATTTCTGGAAAGATGCGCGTTGACCGAGACGATGTTCTTGATACCGGCGCTGCGCAGGTAAAACAGACCCCTATCAAATCGCTTTTTGAGACGTTGGGAAATTCTAGATGGGAAGTGGTGTCGAACACTCACAACTCCCGAGAGGTTTGCGGGTACTGAATGCCAACCAGCGGAGGTGGGAGCTGGGTCGATTACCGAGCGGGATGCCCCGCACGTTAGGAATACACCGTCACACCCATCATTTTGTCGCAGAAACGCGAAAGCCCCCACCGACTCCCGTCGGAACCTTTCTTATGTGGACGACTATCAAGCACACCAACTGATGCTGCGAATGCAAAGCCAATCTGTCAATGTCGGCTGAGAGCCCATAGCTACGTCGGCGAGGTACTAAGGATCGAACCGATCATGGGGTCTGCATCTGTCACTCTGCATGTTCGAACGACAAGCTCGTATCGCTGAAATGTATTGAAATAAGTACTCTGGAGCGCTCTCTGTTTCGGAAGCCCTGCCCAGCCATATCTCAGCCTCGTCAGCCCTACCCGAAGCCATTAGTGTATATCCAATTATGGCTTCAAGGAATGGCTTATCTTCAACGCTAGCGCGTTCCAATTCCCCTTCGGACTCGACCAAAAACTGATCGAGGATTACTTCGTTGCCTAAGAAAGCCTCAGTTTCATACCACAATGAGCTTATCAGCAATCCAAACGACGTTGCGGTGCCAGATTGTCCGAGATGCTGTGAAACACCGTAGGCTCTCTGCCATGGAGGAAGCAGTTTTAGTTGGGCGAAATCAGATGTTTTTAGAAATCCATCTAAGTTTGAAAGCTGTTCCTCAGAAAATTCTTGATACACTGGCAAACCATTGCTGGGGCAGACTGGTAGCCTTGTTACGAAGTCGCAGGAAGTAAGTGGTTTGAATGACATCGTTCTACCCATAGTAGAACAGCTTGCCGTCCCAGTTATTGTGAATTTCTCACCACCAACTGGACAAACAACTGTTTCGTCCGTTGGTGTTCCTGCCCAAGAAGAAATTGGGGTATGAAGTAAGAATACACACATTGCCAATGAACTGAGTTTCATTTTTATTCCTTTTGCGGGCTAATTATCCGTCAGTTTGTCGAAGGTAGTAAACGTGGACAAGTGCCAATTCAGACCAAGCTTTAGGGAAGGTCCGTTTTGTCCGCCATGCCGACCTCGACGCAACGTGCGGTGAATGGCGGGTGTGAGCCCACTTCGACGGATGCTGCGCTGCGCACGAAAGTCGGATGTTCAACTAAGGGCTTTGGCGTTAAGGCGTCGACGCAGCATCGCACCGGGATAACTAAAGAAAAGAATTATAAACCGCTCGCCTGCATCGGCTTGACAGTTCAGGCGGGCGGCAGAAAACACCGTGCGGTTTGCCTTGTATTCTTTATCTTAGAAAACAATACCGTTGCCGTGCGCCCGTCCGAAAGCTCGCCGGTGCCGCTAATCGGCACAAGCCCACTACCAGATGAAAGACGCTCCGTTATATAAGTTCCGGTTATACCATCTGAACAAATGAATTCACCTGATATACGTCTCGAGACACGCGCAGAGAACTTCCCCGAGCACACGGCATCCGCTGCCTGCAAGCAAAAGTCGCCGTTGAAGCTGTTTTCCCTGAACCAGGCGACACCGGTAAACTTGGATCCGTCAGAGAGCTCGCCGCTTATGTCATTGTACGACGCAACAAACGACACATCCCGCACGACGCGCTCGCCGTCAAGAGGGGTCGCGCAGGCCGTCAAGATGATCGCAATAGTAGGGAATATCGCCACCAGTGTTTTTTTTCGGCTTCTCAAAGCGAATCCTCTTTTCAAATTTACGTGACCGACCATTTCTGATCATAGAGTGCCACTTTCGATCCGGACACATTTTCTATCAATTTGTCAACAAAGTGTTAAAAGTTCTGTAACAAAAAAAACGGGTTTTTTTGTGAGCCTGCAAATTAGATCCTGTTGAAATTATGATGTAATGTTACCGGGCTCTAGTCTATTTCATCAGTTACAGTCCACCAGTAGCCGCTGATGGGTTGGCAGCATGAGTGAAGCGCTTGAACGCCATAGCCGAAGAGCTATTTTGACCGCTGCTGAAGCAGCCATTGACGCAGACCTAGCGAAAGCTCACTTCGTCCGTATCTGAGTCATTGGAAATGGGTCACGGCAAAGCTCACGATGCCTGTCCAAGGCACCGAGTTCGGAGGCCAAACCGACACTGTTCACTGAGCTGCGTAAGCCTTTTCTTATTCGTGCCTGACAGGATGATGTAAGATCACCAAGTACCTCTTTCGGTACGCGCTGGTTGATGGGGATGCTGCCCTTTTTTGCTGTCGCTTATACCGATCGGACCCCGCCCGCAGCAGCCCTCCATTGACGAGGGCGGAGAGTCCACCGCCAAACGCCAAAGCTTGATTGCGACTGCAACAATGGCCTTCTGCCCGATCCCATGCTTCGCAAAATGGCGATTTTACAGTTCCTTGGCTTCCGGGTCGCGCCATGTCCATTGCCATGCAGCATCGACGAGAATACCGCGCAGGCGTTTCTGGCCAACGGGCCTGATCCTGGCGCGTGCTGCGCTGCCACCACTTTGGCTGACGACAGGGGCCAAGCCCAAATATGAAGTCACTTCCTCTAGTTTGTTGAACCGCTCTGGCGAGAACGGTTCGGCCAGAAAGTTGGATGCGGCTGTCACCGCATCCAAACCGTCATTCTGCGCCGTCGCTGCATATCCGAGCGGAATGCGTGAGGCGACGATAACTGACACGTTGAAACCCGCGTCCGTCAAAACCCGCGAAAGCGCGAAACCCGTTGGCCCAGATTCATATACGAATTGCTCATGTTGATACCCGGTTCTCTTAGCTGGTGCGCCAGCGCTGCTTCACCTGCCGGACAGATGTAGCTCTCTACCAACCCATCCTCTTTTGAGAACTGCGCAACCGAGTAAGTCTTCTTGTGAGTATCAAGCCCAACGACAACGGGTTGGTCTTCAACTGCTGCCACAAACCGCGAAATACGCGTTGCTTTTTTTACCATGCTGGAAACTTCTCTGATTGGAAGGTTCCGGCATCGCAGCAGTTAGCCGCGTCGCCGTCCAGCATGGTTCTTTTTATTTCGATACGTGTCGACTGAATTACCAGTCTTCGCGCACCACAACACGTGTTTTGATCGGCAACTTCATCGCCGCAAGGCGTAGCGCCTCACGTGCGATTTCGTCATTAACACCGTCGATTTCGAACATCACGCGCCCAGGCTTGACCTTGGCTGCCCAACGGTCAACCGACCCCTTACCTTTACCCATCCGAACTTCGATGGGTTTGGCGGTTACTGGTACATCCGGGAAAATCCGGATCCAGACACGGCCTTGGCGTTTCATGTGACGCGTCATTGCGCGGCGAGCCGCCTCGATTTGACGCGCTGTTACCCGCTCGGGCTCAAGAGCTTTGAGACCGTAGGTGCCAAAGTTCAGATCAGATCCGCCCTTTGCCAGACCTTTGATCGAGCCTTTAAACTGCTTGCGGAATTTCGTGCGTTTAGGTTGTAGCATCTGTCATTTCCCCTTAACGACGACCGCCTGCACCACGAGGTGCTGGGCCGTCCTGGAGTTCCTGTGCTTTACGATCACGCGCCGCTGGGTCGTGCTCCATGATTTCACCTTTGAAGATCCAAGTTTTGATCCCAATGATACCATAAGCAGTCGTCGCTTCGACGTGAGCGTAATCGATGTCGGCACGCAGTGTGTGCAAAGGCACACGACCTTCACGGTACCACTCCGTACGCGCGATTTCCGCGCCGCCCAAACGGCCAGCAACGTTCACGCGAATACCCAAGGCACCCATACGCATGGCGTTTTGAACTGCACGTTTCATGGCACGACGGAAAGACACCCGGCGTTCCAATTGCTGCGCAATGCTCTCACCAACCAAAGCTGCATCGAGCTCAGGCTTGCGGACTTCAACGATGTTGAGGTGCAATTCGCTTTCGGTCATCTTGGCAATTTTCTGACGCAGACCTTCGATATCTGCCCCTTTTTTACCAATGATAACGCCCGGACGTGCTGTGTGGATCGTGACGCGGCACTTTTTGTGCGGACGTTCGATGATCACACGCGCCACACCGGCTTGCTTGCACTCGTCTTTGATGAAATCGCGAATACGAAGGTCTTCCAAAAGAAGATCGCCGTAGTCCTTAGTATCGGCGTACCAGCGGCTGTCCCAGGTGCGGTTCACCTGCAGGCGCATGCCAATCGGATTGACTTTATTACCCATTAGGCTTGCTCCTCTACCTGACGCACTTTGATCGTGATTTCCGCGAATGGCTTGATGATCTTGCCAAAACGGCCACGCGCCCGCGGGCGCCCACGTTTCATTGTCAGGTTTTTACCTACATACGCCTCAGCAACGATCAACTCATCGACGTCGAGGTTATGATTGTTTTCCGCATTTGCGATCGCAGACTGAAGACATTTCTTCACATCAACAGCAATACGTTTTTTCGAGAACGTAAGATCAGTAAGCGCCTGATCCACTTTCTTGCCACGGATCAAACCTGCAACAAGGTTAAGTTTCTGCGGGGATGTACGAAGCATGCGCAGTTTTGCCATTGCTTCATTGTCGGCCACGCGGCGGGGATTCTTATCCTTGCTCATTTGCGTTTTGCCTTCTTGTCAGCCGCATGACCGTAATAAGTCCGCGTCGGTGAATACTCACCGAACTTCTGACCAATCATATCCTCTGTCACGTTGACAGGAATATGTTTGTGGCCGTTGTAAACGCCAAACGTCAGCCCAACGAATTGGGGCAGAATTGTCGAGCGGCGCGACCAGATTTTGATCACTTCGTTGCGGCCGCTTTCGCGGGTCGCTTCGGCCTTTTTCAACACATAACTGTCGACAAAAGGACCTTTCCATACAGAGCGTGCCATTAATTAGCGACCCTTTTTCTTGGCGTGACGCGAGCGAACGATCAGCTGGCTAGACGCTTTTTTCTTGTTCCGGGTTTTTGCACCCTTTGTCGGCTTGCCCCAAGGCGTAACCGGGTGACGACCACCAGATGTACGACCTTCACCACCACCATGCGGGTGATCGATCGGGTTCATAACCACACCACGCACAGACGGGCGGATGCCCTTGTGACGCATGCGGCCCGCTTTACCGTAGTTCTGGTTGGAGTTATCGGGGTTAGAAACGGCACCAACAGTGGCCATGCATTCCTGACGCACGAGACGCAGTTCGCCCGAGCTCAGACGGATCTGAGCGTAGCCACCATCACGACCAACAAACTGAGCATATGTACCAGCAGCACGAGCGATCTGGCCGCCTTTGCCTGGCTTCATCTCGATATTGTGGATGATCGTACCGATGGGCATGCCTGAGAAAGGCATCGCGTTACCGGGTTTGATGTCTGCTTTTTGCGCCGCAATCACTGAATCACCAACCGCGAGACGCTGTGGTGCCAGAATATACGCCTGTTCGCCGTCTGCGTATTTCACGAGAGCGATAAAAGCTGTTCTATTAGGGTCATATTCGATGCGTTCGACGGTTGCCGCCACATCCATTTTGTTCCGCTTGAAGTCAACGATCCGGTAGAGGCGTTTCGCCCCGCCGCCTTTACGGCGCATCGTGATCCGTCCGGTGTTGTTCCGTCCGCCATGCTTGGTCAAGCCTTCAGTAAGGGCTTTGACCGGGCGGCCTTTCCAGAGCTCCGAACGGTCGATCAGTACCAGCCCACGCTGGCCCGGCGTCGTCGGTTTATACGACTTGAGTGCCATGTTGTCTGTCTTCCGTTTGCTAAACGACGCCTTACAGCGCCTATGGTATAAAGGCCCCCGTAGGTGCCCGACGTAGATGCCCAATAGGACAAAAAACATAGCCCCGGACGAATCCGGGGTTTTGCTGATGGGTTCACCTATAAAAGACAACTGGTCGGGTCAAGCGTTAGTGTCGATAAACATCGCTAGCAGGCAATATATATCATGCAATCCCCCTCATTTAGTGGGGTGCTCTGTGAGCATGGATAATTACAGGCACGTCACCATATATGAAGCAACCTTTCAGCATCCCACTCTCACGTACGTGAGCTAAAGTGAATGTCTGTGAGGAAGGCACCTGTTAAAAACGGACAAATTCAATCAGGGAGACGCCTTCATGCCGTTAAAATCCAACCGCTGGACACCTTTCGTCATCGCCGCACTTGCGGTTTCGGCACCAGGGGCAGGCAGTGCTCAATCTACCGTTGACGCGGAAGCCATGTCATTTTTTATAACCAGCGTTGGAAAAGGTGACGGGGGCAATCTCGGCGGATTGGCTGGCGCGGACGCGCATTGTAATGCATTGGCCGCAGAAGCCGGGTCTTCGAAAAACTGGGCCGCTTACCTTAGTACAAAAATGGTTGTAGATCGGAGCAACGGCAGACCATTTAAGATCACCAATGGCATCAGCGCCAGAGACAGGATCGGACAAGGACCTTGGCACAACGCCCAAGGCGTCCTGGTTGCGCAAGATATCGAAGCCCTGCACGGTGATGGCGCAAACATAAACATCGAAACGGCCCTGAACGAAAAAGGCGGTAGCATCAATGGCCGTGGCACCCGCCCGAACCAGCATGACATACTGACCGGATCGGAATCCAGCGGGCATTTCTCGACAGCCGGGGGTGACACGACCTGTGGCAACTGGACGGTCAACAATCCGTCGGGATCCGCCATCGTAGGCCATCACGATCGAATGGGCGGCAACACGTCGCGCAACATGGTGTCCTGGAACTCATCACACGGCTCACTTGGGTGCGGCCAACTGGACTTACCTAAATCAGGCGGAGCAGGTCTGTTCTATTGCTTTGCGACGGATTGAACGCAGGAAACCTTAGGTAGCCCTGCAGATCGTGCCATCTGAAAAGCGCACTAACAGTTGGAAACAAGACTCCCGGCAGTATCTGCTGTCGGGATTTTTTCAAAGGCCCGGACAAATAGCTAAATTTCAATCTTTAGGAATTTGTTTCACCGCGTCTTGCCATTTATTGGAGTCTAAAATCCAGTTTTGCTTTATTTCCACGTCGTTGAAATCATCTAAATACCTCTCCTCGATTTCTGCTTTAAGGTCCTTGTATTCGCTCCAACACAACCAAGCATTGAGATAGATGCGTTCTAGGCTGCTGGGACTGAATTTAAAGTGGTGGTTATTGCCTGTGTTTTCCCCAAACACCCTGTATTCACGTTCGTCTTTATATTGGCTGCGCTTTGCAAAAGGTAAATCACATACGCTCAATTTTTCACTTTTTCGGGGGTTCTGTACGAGCACTCACCGTACTTTAAGGTCTCATCGGCGGCGATATCTTCGATTAGCTTATCCCTATTAAACCAGAGGCAAACGCCGTCGATGCGCCCACCGAATTTATACCAAAAGTGAAATCGGTCTGCCGACGAGGTCAGGCAAGTTGCTCGGATATCACTCTTTCCTGTCAGATGAGCGTAACGATTTAGGCAAAAGACATCATTTTTATTGTCCCACTTGCTTGGCTGACTAAATACAGCGGCTTTTTCGTCAAAATGTCTTTGATGTGGGACAGTTTCGTGTGCTTTTTTAGCCAGTTAGCTTTCTGTTGCATTAGCAGCACCCTTCGCGCGCCACTCAATCTATCCGGTAAAAGCAAAAAAAGAACCCCGGCCTGTTTCCAGACCGGGGTTCATAACTTTCAAACGTGGTGAGCGATCAGAGACCAGTAGATACGTCGATTGTGTTGCCTTCTTCGAGCATCACATAGGCTTTCTTCACGTCTTTGCGACGGCCAAGCTGGCCCCGGAAACGCTTCGATTTACCTTTGGTGATCGATGTGTTGACGGCTTTGACCTTAACACCAAAGAGCGCTTCAACAGCTTCTTTGATCTGGGGTTTGTTGCTGTCGATCGCCACTTCGAACACCACTGCGCCATTTTCGGACGCCATGGTTGCTTTCTCTGTGATGATCGGTTTGCGGATCACATCATAATGTTCTGCTTTGGCGTTCATTTCAAACGAGCCTCCAGAGCTTCGACACCAGCTTTTGTGATCACCAGAGTGTCACGCTTGAGGATGTCATAAACGTTTGCGCCCATCGTTGGCAGGATATCCAACCCGTCAATGTTGCGCGCGGCTTGAGCAAAGGTTTCGTTGACCGTTGCACCATCGATGATCAACGCGCGTTTCCAGCCAAGGCTTGCAACCTGTTTCGCCAGAGCGGACGTCTTCCCGTCAGAAGAAGCATCGTCAATGATAACCAACTCGCCTGCTTTCAACTTTGCAGACAATGCATGGCACAGACCCAACTTGCGGAACTTTTTGGTCAACTCGTGACCGTGGCTACGCACTTTTGGTCCTTTGTACACACCACCACCACGGAAAATCGGCGCAGAACGTGCGCCGTGGCGTGCGCCGCCGGTACCCTTCTGACGATAGATTTTCTTGGTGGAATAGTCGACTTCCGACCGTGTTTTCACCTTGTGCGTACCTGCTTGCGCGTTGTTACGCTGCCAGCGCACAACACGGTGCAGAATATCGGCACGTGGCTCCAGGCCGAACAGCGCTTCGTCCAGGTCTACGGACCCGGCTTTGGCACCGTCGAGTTTGATGACATCGAGTTTCATGCGTCACCTTCTTTCTTGGCTGCGGCTTCGTCAGCATCGTTTGCTGCTTCAACAGCTGCGGATTTCAACGCGGCGGGCAGGATCGCATTTTCAGGGAACGGCTTTTTGACCGCGTCCTTGACTGTAACCCAGCCCCCTTTGGAGCCCGGTACAGCGCCTTTGACCATGATCAAACCACGGTCCGCATCTGTGCGAACAACCTGAAGGTTTTGCGTTGTGACACGCGCTGCCCCCATGTGGCCGGCCATTTTCTTGCCCTTGAAGACTTTGCCCGGATCCTGACACTGACCTGTGGAACCATGCGAACGGTGTGAAATCGAAACACCGTGCGTCGCACGCAAACCACCAAAGTTGTGACGTTTCATGGCACCGGCAAAACCTTTACCGATTGATGTGCCTGCAACATCAACAAACTGACCCTCAAAATAGTGGTCAGCAGTGATTTCTTCACCGACGCCGATCAAGTTCGCTTCGTCCACGCGGAACTCAGCAACCTTGCGCTTTGGTTCGACTTTTGCAGCAGCAAAGTGACCGCGCATAGCCTGGGATGTCCGTTTGGCTTTGGCTGTGCCGGCGCCCAACTGAACGGCAACATAACCATCCTGCTCGGATGTACGCTGTGCAACAACCTGCAGATTATCGAGTTGAAGAACGGTGACAGGGATCTGCTTTCCGTCTTCCATGAACAGCCGGGTCATGCCGACTTTTTTCGCAATAACGCCTGAGCGCAACATAAGATTACCCTCCTGAGTTATTAAGACTGCAGCTTGATCTCGACGTCCACACCAGCGGCGAGGTCGAGTTTCATCAGCGCGTCAACGGTTTGCGGAGTCGGATCAACGATGTCCAGCATACGCTTGTGCGTGCGGATTTCGAACTGATCACGGGATTTCTTATCAACGTGTGGTCCACGCAGAACGGTGAATTTTTCAATCTTGTTCGGCAGCGGAATTGGGCCGCGAACAGATGCACCGGTACGTTTTGCTGTGTTGACGATTTCTTGTGTGGAAGCATCCAGCACGCGGTAGTCAAACGCCTTGAGGCGGATGCGGATGTTTTGGCTTTGTACGGCCATTAGCATCACCCTTTATATTTAGGGCCTAGATCGGAGAGGAGGACCCACGCTCATCGCAAACCCTCATCGCGTCTTATTGGTGTTTCGAAAGGGAGCACAGCTTTTGGCGCCCACCCGAGACTTGGGCCTATTAGAAGGAGTCGCACACAAAGGCAATGGTGTTTATGAGTGTTTAGTCATTTTACTTTTCATCATTTACATCGTGCATATATCAATCGACTTCTAAAGGCCAACACCATGGCCAGATATGCATTATCAATTGCACGCCCCATCACGCCAAATATCTCTGACCATATGCCTCAAACGTCACCTTAGCGCTTTTCGATGGCGAAACGGCATTGTATCGTCTCGGTTCACGGCCCCCGTGGCTAGAACAACGCGCGCGTTCATCAGGAGATACGATGCCAAATTTGCTTAGAAGGCCATTCGGCACCCACGGAAAAGTGCATGACATAACACGTGAAGACGCGGGATGGCGTTATGTTGGGTTTGGCCTTTACCGTTTGCGCGCGGGTGAATGCATCAGTGAAAGCACGGGCGACAAAGAAGTCATACTTGTTATGGTAGAAGGCAAAGCTGATCTGACCGGCGCTGGACAGGAATGGGGCGTCTTGGGGGATCGAATGAATGTTTTCGAAAAAACCCCCCCTCATTGTCTTTATCTACCCAATGACGCCGACTGGCAGGCTACTGCGGAAACAGATTGTGTTATCGCCGTATGTTCCGCCCCAGGAAACGGCGGGCATCCGGCGCGCAGGATTGGGCCAGACGGTATTGCCCTCACCGCAAGAGGCAAAGGGACCAACACCCGCCACATCAACAACATCGCCATGGAAAACGAAGACTTTGCCGACAGCCTGCTCGTCACAGAAGTCTTTACCCCCGCGGGCCATTGGTCATCCTATCCAAGCCATCGCCATGACGAAGATGATTTTCCACGCATTACGTATCTGGAAGAAACCTATTACCACCGCCTGAACCCCGCAAAAGGATTTGGCATTCAACGGGTGTATACAGACGACGGGAGTCTTGACGAAACAATGGCAGTCAAAGACGGCGATGTCGTATTGGTGCCGCGCGGTCATCATCCCTGTGGCGCGCCTTATGGTTTCGAAATGTATTATCTCAATGTCATGGCAGGCCCTTTGCGAAAGTGGCGTTTTGTGCCCGCTCCCGAAGTTAAAGAGATTTTGGAACGGGACGCATAACCGTTTTTATGACTGAACCACTCCTAAGCATCATCGTTTAGTCCAGCACAGTCCTAGATTGGCCCAAAGAGCCCTCAAAACCGACTCAAATGCTATTTGAAGCGTTTTTGAAAAACCAACGTTTGAGTCGTTGTTCCAGTACAAGTTAACAATCCGTGAACCTTGTTTTGGTAATTGTTTGTTAAGCAAAAAATTTAATCGGTTTGAAAACTTTCTACTATCTCATTGTTTTTAATTTTTTTTTCTGATTTTACTGCGCAAAAATCCCGGATGCAGGCCGCGCGTTAATGCGTCAAGCGCATAACTGCTATTCGCAATCATCGCTTCACATTTGAACTGAACAAAGCCAATATTGCTGCAGCGCAGCGACGCATCGACGGAAACGATGTTTGGAGGGATCGCCAAGGCAAGAAGGCGATATGTTCTGGGCTAGGCGCAATGGGGCGTCGCAGTAAAGACAAGTACGACAAGGGAGGTTAGTTGCGCACCACTTAAGGGCGCTAACCTATAAGGAACGCGATATGATACGCACAGCAATACGACCCGAATTCTCCCAAACTCTCTATCAAACATTTGTCAAGCCGGCTCAGGACCTGATCCAATTGGCCGCCGACCTTGCACACAAACGTGTCGTTTATAAGCAAACATATATTGAGTTGTCCCGTTGCTCAGACCGTGAGCTGGAAGACATTTCGATCGCTCGCTACGACATTCGCAAAATCGCCCGCGAAGCCGCGCAAACATCAATTAAAGGGAATGCATAAGATGGCAAACATTGCAGCTAAACAACGCCGCTTCGACCAGACGTTTCCCGCTCAGGGATTGCGCGATTTTGTGGGGAACATCGTTTCCGGAGCGAAATCAACCTTGCATAAAGTGCAGGTCGCGAGAATGGAAAGCGTACTACATAGCTATGATGACGCATTTCTGGCTCAAATCGGCGTCAAACGGAACGAAATCTCTAAGCACGCCTCTTGGTTGATGCAAAAAGAGTCCGATTCCTGACAACTTAGCGCGCCAGTCTGACGTATATTTAACCTAACATCACTTGGGTTAACATATTCGATGACCAGTCTGGCGCGCAAATTTCTGAATCCTCAGCTATTCCAGATAATTGAAATAGCTGAAGAAATTCAATACATCCTCAAAAAGTAATTGTTTTTACGCCGCTCTGTTATCACAACAGTGAGCGGCTTTTCGCATGCATTGCACCCGTGATATCCACCTAAAATTTTTGGATAACTAAAGCGTCAGCATCAAAAACATATTGCCTATTTAAAAAAATGACGTCATCGGCTTGCGAAATGGCGTAATAATGAATGATCCTCACGAGGGTCGCGCTTATTATTCGCGACAAGGAACCACGCAAAAAGGATTGCGCAGTGCAGTATGAACGGCCGACGACCTTAGAAGACGCTACGAAATTGCTGGCACAGGCCGATAAAAGCACCTTCGTTCTAGCAGGTGGCACTGACCTTTTGGTCAGAATGAAGAGCGATGATTTTGAAGCTGACCTCGTTGTTGACATCAAATCGATCCAAGGCATGAACGACGTTATCGAAACAGACGAGGCCTTTGTGATTGGCGCGGCTGTGCCTTGCGCAGCATTGGGCGAAAATGTTTCGTTGACCTCTGCATGGCCCGGAGTTGTCGAAGCTGCGAACCTGATAGGATCAACACAAGTGCAAGGTCGGTGCACAATTGTCGGCAACCTGTGCAATGCATCCCCCGCCGCAGACAGTGTTCCAGCACTTGTTGCTGCCAGTGCCATCGCGCGGGTCGCTGGGCCGGACGGCCAGCGCGAAATCAACGTCACCGAGATTCCGCTCAGCCCCGGCAAGACATCCCTCAAAAAAGGCGAAATCATCCATGCCATCGTTTTGCGCAAACCTGATCCAAGATCGGGCGACGCTTATTTGCGCTTTATTCCACGCACAGAAATGGACATCGCCGTCGTCGGGGTCGCCGTCAATCTGACCCTTGACGATACTGGTGTCGTGCAGAGCGCGCGCGTTGCGTTGGGCGCTGTCGCGCCCACGGTATTGCTGGTCGAGGATGCGGCAAAAAAACTGATCGGCACCAAGTTGGAAACCTCTGTATTAGATGAATTGGCAGCGGCATGCTCTGCGGCCTGTGACCCGATCAATGACAAACGCGGCACATTAGAATTCAGAACACAGGTCGCGGGTGTCTTGGCACGCCGGGCGGCCCAAACCGCGTATGACCGCGCAGGAGAGAAATGATGTCTTCGATTACTGTCTCAACATCAATAAATGGCGATGACGTAGAGTTTCTCTGTCAGGCTGAGGAAACCCTGCTCGACGTATTGCGTAACCGACTTGGCTTGATGGGTTCCAAAGAAGGGTGCGGCACCGGCGATTGCGGCGCCTGCAGCACCATTATGGACGGACGTTTGGTGTGCTCTTGTCTCGTTCTGGGCGCAGAAACACATGGCCGCACAATCGAAACAATCGAAGGCATGGCGCAGGGCAGTGAGCTGCACCCGCTCCAAACCAAATTCCTGGAAAACGCGGCGCTGCAATGCGGGATTTGCACGCCAGGGTTCTTAATGGCAGCCAAGGCATTGCTAGACGTGAACCCTGATCCCACCGAAGAAGAAATCAGGTTTTGGTTGGCCGGCAATCTATGTCGCTGCACCGGATATGATAAAATTGTACGTGCCGTTCAGGACGCCGCGCGCGACATGCGAGGAGATCAGGCATGAGTTTTGATGCAACCTATCAAGAACAAAAGCTGAAGACTGTTGGCACACGTCCCGTTCGGCCAGATGGCGTCGACAAGGTAACAGGCCGTGCCCGCTATGGTGCGGATTTTAATATGCCCGGCCAGTTGGTCGCGCGCGTCCTACGTAGCCCCCACGCACATGCCCGCATTCTGCGGATTGATACATCCCGCGCCGAGGCTTTCAAAGGCGTAAAAGCTGTCATCACAGCGTCGGATCTTCCCGACCTGAGCAACGGTAACAAGGCACTGTTTGATATCCTGGATAACTGCATGGCGCGCGTCAAAGTATTTTACGATGGTCATGCCGTTGCAGCAGTTGCTGCAATTGACGCTCAGACCGCGCGAAAAGCGTTGAAGCTCATCGACGTTGAATATGAAGTATTACCACATGTTGTTGATGTAGACGCAGCAACTAAGTCGGACGCGCCAGTTTTAAACGAAACGGTATATACAAGCGGTGTGGAGCCCAAACCTCAAACCGCCTCCAACGTGGCCCATAGAACGGAATTTGGGCACGGCGATGTTGACGCCGGATTTGCCGCCGCAGACATCGTGGTCGAACGCAGCTACAAAACAGAACAAACGCATCAGGGATATATCGAGCCCCATGCCTGTGTTGCAAATTGCAATCCCGACGGTACAGCAGACCTATGGGTCTGTACGCAGGGGCATTTTGTATATCGGCAAAAATGCGCGGAATTACTCGGGCTAGAAGTCTCCAAACTGCGGGTTACATCGTCAGAGATCGGCGGCGGGTTTGGTGGGAAAACCCATGTCTGGGCCGAACCACTGGCGCTGGCGCTGTCTCGCAAGGCCGGGCGACCGGTCAAGCTGGTGATGTCACGCGAAGAGGTATTCCGGGCTTCCGGGCCAACCAGCGCGACATCGATAGACGTCAAAATCGGGGCCCGCAAGGATGGCAAGATCACAGCCGCGATGGCAACGCTGCGCTATTCCAGTGGCCCAT
Organism: Roseobacter sp.; assembly: GCA_039983935.1. Taxonomy (GTDB): domain Bacteria; phylum Pseudomonadota; class Alphaproteobacteria; order Rhodobacterales; family Rhodobacteraceae; genus Roseobacter. The sequence continues at coordinate 370,897 of JBDWVP010000052.1, forward strand.
ATGCGGACATGTGGGCAGAAGTCGGCGCAATGACATCCTTTGCGTGTTATGACTTGGAAAACGTCAAAACCGTCGGTTTCGAGGTATTGGTCAATCGACCCAAAGTTGCAGCCTATCGCGCGCCCTCAGCGCCTATGGCAGCCTTTGCAGTTGAAAGCGCTGTTGACGAGTTGGCAGGTAAACTAAACATCGATGCCGTTGAGTTCCGTATCAAAAACGCGTCTCGTGAAGGCAGTAAATCCTCCTATGGTCCGGTTTTTGGCCCCATTGGCATTGGGCCAACGCTTGAGGCTGCAAAATCCCACCCTCACATGAGCGCCCCACTTGAAAAAAACCAAGGTCGCGGAATGGCTTGCGGGTTCTGGTTTAATTTTGGTGGGCAGACGTGCACCGACCTGAACATCAGCGCAGATGGCACTGTGACCTTGGCGGTTGGCACGGTTGATGTTGGCGGCTCACGCGCTTCGCTTTCTTTGATAGCAGCCGAAGAGCTCGGGATTTCCTATCAGGATATCAAGGCGGTGGTCGCAGATACGGCGACACTCGGCTACAATGATATGACCGACGGAAGCCGTGGCACATTTTCATCGTCCATGGCCACGATTTCGGCCGCAAGAAACGCCATCAAAACCATGCGGGAACGGGCGGCCATCACTTGGGACATTCCTGTTGAAGACGTCATTTGGGAAGACGGGCATGCCAAAGCAAGTGGGGCAAAATACGGAAACCTATCGCCACTGTCCGTCAAGGAGATCGCCGCGGAAGCCGGTAACACGGGTGGTCCAATTGCAGGACATAGCGAGTTGGTCGCGGACGGCGCCGGGGTATCTTTTGCGACACATATCTGCGACGTCGAAGTCGATCCAGAAACCGGCGCGACAAGCGTGATCCGGTACACGGTCATTCAAGACGCGGGCAAAGCGGTACACCCTGCCTATGTTGAAGGGCAGTACCAAGGCGGTGCTGCGCAAGGCATTGGCTGGGCGTTAAACGAGGAATATATTTACGGCGAAGACGGACGACTTCAGAACGCCGGGTTCCTTGATTACCGTATCCCCGTTTGCTCCGATTTGCCGATGATCGACACGCAAATTCTTGAAATTCCGAACCCAAATCATCCTTATGGGGTGCGCGGTGTTGGTGAAACGTCAATTGTCCCTCCCCTTGCAGCGGTGGCAAATGCGATTTCCAATGCTGTTGGTGTGCGGATGCTTCACATTCCTGTATCGCCCCCACGCATTTTAGCAGCGTTAAACAAAGAGCCCTAGTCGCAATGGTCAAAGTCACACTTTGGGGCGGGCTTGTACCACTGGCGGACAACAACAAAACGGTGTCCGTGCAAGCCCGTACGATACGTGACATGCTGCGCAAGCTCGAAGCAAAATACCCCGGCTTGCGGGAACCGATTAAGTCCGAGGTTGCCGTGGTCATCGATGGCGTTATCTACCGCAACGATTGGTCCAAAGAATTGCCAGAGGGCGCAGAAGTGTTTTTGATGCGGCGTCTGGCTGGCGGCTAACCCTATCCACGAGGTCAGCCCCTGATTTGCGCAACGCCCCGCCAAAGCACCGGATAATCAGGCCGCGCTTCTTTGCACATGTACCGCGCAAGTTGCATGGCGCACCACACGGCTGGCCGTTGATCCCAGAAAGAAATCACTTAATCCCGGCTTATGGGACCCAATCACGATACAGTCGACGTCATTCTGAGCGGCAAAATCTATGATGGCACGCGCCGAATGACCCTTGATGATTTTTGGGGTCACATGCGGCAGGCCTGACAGTTTTTCCGTCAACACATGTTCGGCAGCTTGGAAACCAGCTTTGACCACGTCCTGATCCAAATAGGCGCTTACCGAACCTTGTGGCATTTCATAGACGTGAAGCGCAACAATTTCGCCGGCAGGTATGCACAAGGTTTCTGCGACTTCTAAGGTCTGGCGCGATAATCCATGATCCAAAGCCATGGGCACGAGAATCTTTTTATACATTGTGTTTCTCCAGGGAAATCATCCCCCAGTCTGAAACAGACTGGGAGATCGATACGACCCAATCTTATTTGTAAATCTCAGGCAAGAACGTGGTTGAGATTGCCGGCACATAAGCGATGAACAAAACGACGACAAACATGCACAAGACAAAAGGCACTGCGCGTGCTGCGATCTTAAGGATCGATTCACCCGTTATTCCAGAAACCACAAACAGGTTGAGGCCCAAGGGGGGAGTGATAAACCCAACCCCCAGCGCGGTGATCATCATGATACAGAACTGAATCTCATTCATGCCAATATTATCCGCCAACGGTTTTAGGATGGGGGCCAAGATCACAATGTTTGGCGTTGTTTCCATCACACAACCCGCCGCGATCAGAATACCAATCATCAACAAAATTAACAACCAGGGCTCGTTGGTCATTGATGTAACCGAAGTCACAAACCCTTGCGGCACCCCCATGATTGCCAGTGCTTCGGCCAATGGCGCCGAAAAGGCGATGATCGGCAGGATAACACCGTTGACCTTTGCCGAACTCACCAACATGGCAGGAAAGTCCGCCAATTTGAGCGTGCCCAGGATGAACCCCATGATGATCGTGACAACCACAGCTGTTGCACCTGCTTCTGTTGGTGTCAGACGGCCTGAGAAAATCCCGTAAAAGATGATGCCGGGAACGATAAAAGCGTACCAGCCAGATTTCAGCGACGTGCCAAGATTGGCGAACCATTCAGAAGCCGTCATCATGCCGCCGCCCTCATATCCGTAGATGCGGTTCACAATTAGGTTGGTGATCAAGATAGAGAATAGGATCGCTAGCCCTGGGATTAGGGCCGCTAGAAACAAGGTCGAAGCAGATATCCCCAGCACAAGGCCGATGATGATATAGGCAATCGATGGCGGGATCAGAATGCCCGTACACGCGCCCGCAGCAACAAGCGCACATGCATAGGGCCTAGGGTATCCGCTTTCGACCAGGCGATCGATGGTCATGCGTCCAACGGCCGCCGCGCCAGCCGCATCAGACCCGGAGATTGCAGCAAACATACCACAAACAAGAACGGTGGCGGAACCAAATCCGCCCTTGGCAAAACAGGTCAATGCTTCTGCAACATCCAGAAATTTCCGCGACAGCCCGGTGCGCACCAGTACGTCTCCCGTTAGGATAAACAGCGGCACAGCGGTCAACGCAAAAGCGTCGATACCAGCAAACAGGCTCTCCCCCACAAGGCTTAGGGGTAAATCGCCGGACATGACCAGCATCGTAATGGCGGCAGCCCCAATCGCAGCCCAAACAGGCACGGCCAGCGCAATCAAGCCGACAAACAACAGGACGGGGAGATAAAAATCCCAACCAAGTTCAACTGTTTGATTCATCGTATTCCAAAGCATGGCTTAACCCTCAATCAAACAGTTTGTCGCCTTCGTAGACCGGTGTCCCGTCTCGAAGTGATTTAAAATCCCGCATGAAGGACTGGAGCAACCGCCAGATCATGATTGCAAAACCTGTCGGCACAGCCATCAAGAACCAAACCTTGGATATGCGCAAACCGTCCGTTACCGAACCAAATTTTGCCGAGACATGCACGGCCTCAAAAGACCAATAGAGCGCGATCACAGCGACGATAAACATCACAAGATCACCAAAAATATAAAGCAAGGCTTTGGGGCGCGGTCCCAAGTAATGCATCAATACATCAATGCGGATATGTGCACGTTCTTTGACAGCAACAGCCGCACCGATCCAAGCGAGATAGATGAACGAATAGCGCACAATCTCCTCCCCCCAGATTGACGAGTAGGAAAACAATTCGCGGCGCAGTACTTCGATCGCCATCGTTATCACGAGCATGACGTAGAAAACGAGCAGCAACCAACGTTCACCATCGCGGTCTATTCGACGTAGAAATTCCATTTTTCATCCTGCCTTTTGGCAACAACGCCCCGTGACGACCAAAGGGACGTGCGTTGGTACTTCAGGTAAATAGGGGAAATAGGGCACCCGTTGCGCCGGGCGCCCACTGTAGGTTTAAGCGTCGTGGACGAAGTATTTGCCTTGTGTCCCTGCGGCTTCTTCCAGCTTGGCGAAGGCGTCCAAGGAACCGGCGAGCTCAGTTTTAAACTCATCCCATTCCGGACGTTGGTAGCCACCGGCTTCTTTCCATTCACCTAATTGATCTTCGCTCAGCGAATGGAACTCAACACCCGCTTTGCGCAGTTCGGCCATCGCATAGGAACGTGCAGAGGGAACTTTGGACAGGTTTTGGTGCGCCGTCATCTCCGCGCCCCACTTGATACCTTCCTGAACATCGGCTGGCATGGAGTTAAACCACTCCAGGTTACAGGAATACACTTGGCTGTCTGGTACCGCCTGCGTAAATGTCACATGGCTCAGGATATCTTTGAAACCAAAGACAAAGAGCGCACCAACGGACGGATCCAGGGCGTCAGCAACACCTTGTTTGATCGCCGAAGGTGTTTCACCCCAAGCCACGGGCGTTGGGTTTGCCCCCACCATACGGTAATATTGCTGCAGCATTTTCGATCCCGGAACCCGGAATTTAACCCCTGACAAATCGCTCGGACTTAAAACAGCGCCTGCGCCACCTTTGCGTACCGCGACAACACGTGGATCGATATTGATGTAAAAAAGCGCCTTGAAACCAGCAGCTTCTACTTTTGGATGTACTTCTGTATTCCAATAATCCGAGTTCACCAGATTTGTGAACCGCTGGTTGGATCCGCACAAATACGGCATGTTGATCAGATCAACTGTGGATGCAAAAGGCGCAAAATTAGACACCGAATGTTGCGCGGCCTGAATGGTGCCACCCTGCACTTTTTGAACCAATGAACCACCCGCGCCAAGCTGCCCGCCGGGTGCAAGTTTCACATACACTTTGCCGTTCGTTGCGTTTTGAATGTTCTCTTTGAGATCCAGCTGCATGATGGGATAACTGCGAGACGCCCCCAGTACATACGCTGTGGCCAGTGTCATCACGTGATCCGCTGCTTTTTCGCGGTCGCGCTCTTCGTTTGCCGTTTGAGCTGCCGCTTTTGTGGACCACAACATGCCGCTCGCGCCTGCAACAAGTGCCGCTGTAAAGCCTCCCCCAGCGGTAAGTTTCAGGAAGTTCCGGCGTTCAGCCGAAGCAAGTTCCATCTTTTCGTTTTCCATTAGTTGCCCTCCCATTGGACCCTTAACTGCCGTTATCTTTTTTGCGGTCAGCCTCTTTTTTCAAAATTGCAATTACAAACAGAATGGATGCCGCGAACAAAATCAGCATTTCACCGACGTCACCAAAAACGGCACGGTTCGCAAAGGCGCCTAGTGCAACGTTCGCGAAATAAATCGCAAATACTGCCAGTGAGGCTGCTAGAAACATCGTGATCCCTCCAAATCGATTCTGCTCCGATTATCAATGTAAGGGCTTACATGCTCGCAATGCAAGGGCTTACATAAGGGTTTTGAAAAAAATTTAATGCTGATATGCTCATTCGAAATTAGCCTGGACTGTTTATGACCGACATTAGGACCGTTCCCACATTAGATGATGTTGCTAAGATGGCCGGTGTTTCAACAGCAACGGTATCGCGTTGTATAAACTCGCCTGACCGCGTCGTCGCCGAGACCCGATCTCGGGTCAAACACGCAATCGATCAGCTTGGCTACACCCCTAACTTTGGGGCACGGGTTATGGCCGCGCGGCGGACGTTTACAATTGGCGCCATTATTCCGACGATGGAAAATGCCATTTTTGCGCGCGGGTTGCAGGCATTTCAGGAAACGCTGCACCACAAGGGGTATAACCTGATGGTGGCCAGCTCCAACTACCGACAGACAAACGAAGAAGAACAGATACGTTCTTTTGTCGCGCGCGGAGCTGACGGCGTATTGTTGATTGGGCACGACCGGGACGATTCAATTTACCAATATCTAGAACAACAGGATGTACCATCCCTGATCGCGTGGACATTTTCGCAAAACGCCAAGCATCCGTCTATTGGTTTTGACAACAAGGCTTCGATGAGTGCCTTGGCAATGGAAGTTCTGTCGCTTGGCCACACGGAGCTTGCTGTCATCTCCGGGATTACAAAGGGAAATGATCGGGCCCGCCAGCGCGTAGACGGTGTAAAAGATGCGTTGATGTTAAAAGGTCTTGACGTTGAGCGATTGAAAGTCATCGAAACTAAGTACGAAATTGAGGCTGGCGGGGATGCCTTTCAAACCTTACGGTCTTCGGACACCCCGCCTTCTGCTGTGCTTTGTGGAAATGACGTGCTGGCCGTCGGCGCAATTTTGCGGGCGAAAAAGCTCGGCCTCAAGGTGCCCGAGGATGTTTCGATTACTGGTTTTGATGACATACAGATGGCTAAAATTGTCGAACCAAATTTGACGACAGTTCACGTACCACATAGGGAAATGGGCAACAGAGCAGCCGAAGAACTGATCCAAATGGTCGAGAAAAAAAGCTTTGGCTCGTCAAAGAAACTCGATACATCCGTCGTCATCCGGGCATCCCTCGGACCAGCACATAAACCAAAGCTGACAGTTGCAGCTGGGGATTAGGACGTCCCACGGTAAGACAACTCTGCTAGGCTTTACACACTGAAAAATATTCATTTTCTCTACTTTCTGACGGCGTTTGCAATCTGTTTGGCCGTTGTATCGGCCGGATTTTTTCTCTTGCGAACGGCCACACCATCAGCGGACGTTCTCGCCAAGATGAGATCGCAGTTGCCAACCATAAATGTTGCAGACTTTGAACCAGGCGATGTGCGAGTTATCTCGCGGAATAACATTCCAATCATTATTTGGCGCAGATGACTCGAATTTAACCATAAACGGAGAATGGTTTTTTGCGGTGGCATGGCCCCCCAACAGCCCGGATTGGGTCCCTTTGCTCAGAGCGGGGAATTTAATGGATTCTTTAACGTCAAATATGCCAGTCACTATGATCTAGCTGGTCGAATAAGGCACCAAGGGGATGAAAATCTAACCATTGTTTCGGCAAAACTGTCGGAAGATGGTCAATCCATTCAGCTCGATTTGCGTCGGTAATCGCGCGCTTTCGTTAATGCGAACACGGTGCAACTAAGCCTATCAAGCCTTCCACGAAACAACCACGAGAGCCCGACACACCGATTGACGGATGTTTGTGTGTCGTCAAATAAAACCACTCGAGGAAAAATTCATCGCTTCTATGGCAAGGTTTAATTTGCAGACGCTCTAAACGTCTAGCGTTCATGTCTGGGTGATGTCTATTCGTCAAACAATCGTTATGCGTCGCGCACCAAAAGGATGTATCAGCACAAATCAGCAAGCAATCGATCCAAGAACGCATCACAAGCCTCCAACTGATGCGTGTGAATGAATTCATCCGCCTTATGGCCTTGGCCCGCCATCGAACCGGGACCGCAAACAAGGGTGGGCACACCCATATCAGTCAGGACTCCAGCTTCCGTCCCGAAGGCGACCTTGGTAAGAGTCTGCTGTGCGATCTCGGTGATCGACCTGACCCACCCCTGCCGCACATCAACCTCGAGCCCCGGGTAAGAGTTGATGCGTTCCAACTCAACACGCGGATCGGCAGCACCCTCATTGAGATTTTTCACGAAGGTACTGATTTGGCCCTCCAGTTCAGTCATATCCTGATCTGCCAGATAGCGAATTTCGTATTGCATCTCGGCCATCGTCGGAACAATATTTAACGCTGTGCCGCCCGATAACATACCCACATGCAAGGTCGTGTAGGGGACATCGTAATCGGGATCAAATGGGCCGATCTGGGAAATTTTCTTTTGCACATTACGCAGCTCACCCATGAAATCTGCTGCAAGATGCAGGGCATTTTGAAACTTTGGCGCAAGTGCGGAGTGGCCAGCTTCACCATGAAATGTCGCCTTGAATGCAGTTTTACCTTTGTGGCCAGTGGCAACTTGCATCTCTGTGGGTTCACCAACAACGCAAAGCCCAGGAGCACGCAACAAAGGCAGTAAGTCAGGGCGCATCTGCTGTAGCCCGACGCAGCCAATCTCTTCGTCATAGGATAGGACAATCGCTAGGGGCCGCTGCAGATCTAAACCCTTTGCCTTGGCAGCGGCAGCCAATGCCGACGCGATAAACCCTTTCATGTCCGTCGTGCCGCGACCAAACAATTTGCATCCTTCAACAGTGAGCCTAAACGGTGGTTTCGTCCATGTCTGTCCGTCAACGGGCACCACGTCGGTATGGGCGGACAACAGCAACCCCCCTTCGACACAAGGGCCGATTTCCGCAAACAGCCCGGCTTTTGCCCCGCACGGCGATGCAATCCGTGTGACCCGAAAACCGTTAGTTTTGAGCAGCTGTTCGACATAAGTGACGAGATGAAAGTTACTATTGGCACTGACCGTGTCGAAAGCGATCAATTTGTCCAATATCTGAAGGGTTTTCACGAGGTCATTTCCTTGATGCAATGCTGAAGGAATGTTGCGCATGTACGCCGTTTCATCGCGCCGATGGCCGACAGAACACCCACCGGGATCGCAGGCACCTTGCTGTTGAGTGGCACAAAAACCAGTGGTTTTCCGTCGGGAGCGCGCGTGCCGACAGGGCGAAAATTCACGATTGAATACCCGAAACCATTAGCCACAAGACTGCGCGCGACGGCCATGTCTTTGGTACGTTCTGCGATAATGGGCTTCACGTCGGCCGCATTAAAGAACGATAAAAAGTAGTCAGAACTGAGAGGCAGATCGAGCAGCACCATCGCGTGGTCCGCAAGGTCTGGGATGGTCACGCTTTCCTGATGCGACAACGGATGATCGGGAGCAAGCATAACGAAAGGTGGCAGCGTCTTGATCGGGTGGAATTCCAGATCATTCGGTACGTCAATCGCATACGTAAGGCATAAATCGACATCCGCGCGGCGAAGGGCTGCAAAAATTTCCGGTTGGGTCAGCTCTGTTTGGCTGAGCGTGACGGCGGCATGTTCTGCTTCAAAACTTCTGCGCAAATCCGGCACGACAATTTGTGCAAAGGTAACCAAACATCCTAATCGTAACGGGCCTTGCACAGCATCAGATACATTACCTGCCAGACGCGTAAGCTCGGCGGCTTCGGACAGGACAGATGCAGCCTGAGCAGCCAGTGTCCGACCAGCCTCGGTCAGAGAAAGCCCTCGCGCCCGCTTACGTACAAACAAAGCGGCTCCAAGTTCGTCTTCAAGCTGGGTCAGCGCTGTCGAGATCGAAGGCGAAGAGACATTCAAAATTCGACTGGCCGCCGCTATGCTGCCGGTTTCCGCCGCACAGGTGAAGTATTCAAGCTGCCTTAGGGTGAATCGTGTTTGCATGCGAGGATGGTGGCAATTGCATTGATCCGCGTCAATCATCCCCCGGCACGCCGTAAGAGGGCGCTTCACGCGGATCAATGGCCCGCTGGACATAGGCATCCAACTGCGGTTTGTAGACCTCCCAAGCGGTGGCAATCGCCTCGATCGGGCAATCTTCGCTCCAATCGCACCGCAAATCCGCGACGGGCCAAGGGACGCTGTCGACGATCTTTATACCAGCAGAATGAATTGGCCCTGCTTCACCACCCGCGGCCAACCCGGCACGCATGGCGGCGATCAGTCGATCCCCAATATGACCTGTGCTTTTTGCAAATCCGTTCACAATGGCGGCTGGGACTCCGTCATTGGCAAGCAAATTGCCACCAGAGGCAACATCCTTGCTCTCGGCTTGTGTCCAAATGCCCAGCGAGTTTGGCCCCGAATGAATGGCCGTGCGGCCCTGTCCATCAATGGCAAGGACTTGGCGATATTCAATGAACTTCGCCTGAGATTGCACGCGTGTAATGGCGTCGGGTGCCGACATACCCCCTTGCATCAAATCAAGCGTCAAAGGACCAAGGGTTGGGTCCGTCACATTTTGCGACGCAACCGCACCGACACCTGCGCGCGCATAAGAACAACGTGCCGCAACTGCAGGCGAGGAGGACGCAATCGCCAGCCCAAACATGCCAGTCTCAGCACAACGGGCAACCAGTGAAAATGTCATGCCGGGATGACCGCCGTACCGTCGATTTCAACCAACCACTCCGGTCGTGCGAGAGCCTGTACCACAAGCCCTGTTGACACCGGGTGCACGTCTTTGATGTATTCGCCCATTGTACGGTAAATAGCCTCGCGGTGACGCACATCTGTGATATAAACCACGACCTTGACCAAGTGGCTCATGTCGCCGCCGGCTTCTTCGATCAATTGCTTGATGTTTTGCATGACCTTGTGGGTCTGCTCTATGGGATCGTGGCTATCGATGTTTGCGGCGTCCTCTAGGTTTTGCGGACACTGGCCGCGCAGCCAGACGATTTTGCCTGTGGCTTCGGTGACGACGGCCTGACACAGATCATTGTCGAGTTTCTGTTCAGGGTAGGTGTCTGATGTATTGAACTTACGAATGCGGGTATGAGCCATTAAAATTCCTTAGATGCGGTCCTGCGCGGCAAGCCAAAGCTGGAAATCACGGATTGTGCCTTCATAATCATCCTCTGCCAGAGGCCCTGATAGCGCGTGATCCGAACCAAGCGCGATTTGCATGCGTTCCAGCTTTTCACGATCTTCTTGATTTACTTTTTCCCAAAGCGCAATCCGCGCGGCGATCGTGTCATCCTCAAGATCATCACCATAAGTGGATAGCGTCCATTTGACCCTGATCTGGCCTGCATTGAGTGGAAAGATGCTCAGCGATACCAGCAAACTCGCGGCCTGGCTGGCAACCTGTGTTGGGAATACCGCAAAAAGCGTGGATCTGAGCCGTTCGTCATCTGTTAAGTTAGGCGCGCCCAGGCCCCGCGATGGGATCGACTTGGGGTAGTTGGCAGCATAAGAGGTAAAACCGTTCCCGCTTGCCAGCTTACGCGCCAGACCAGTCGGCGTGTAGTCGTGCAACGTTTTTGGGTGGACGACAGAGAGATGATAACCTTCCATGAAGTTCTCAACGAGACACTTCCAATTGGTGTCCCAAATTTCCTCGGCAACATGAGCAAGTCGAAAACGCGTGCTGTCATAGTTGGCGAGCAGAGCATCAAGGGGCGGGTGTACAAACGGTGGCGACGAACCGTCAAGGTTCACATAGATAAACCCGTTCCAAAGATGTGTGTTATGACGATGAAGACCGCAATTTTTCACGTCAAAATCTGCATTCTTCATCCGTGCAGCCCGCATCAAACCGCCGTCCAAATCATAGGCCCAGGCATGATATGAACACACAAACCGTTTGGTGTTCCCCTTCCCATCAGCCAGCGGCATCCCGCGATGACGGCAGACATTCGCAAGTACTGCGACCTGCGCATTAGTCTGACGAACGATGATCAGCGGTTCGTTTAACAGCTGCACTGTAAAAAAATCCCCGGTCTCGGGGATTTCATCGGTTCGGCCAAGGCAATGCCAGCTGCTGCGCAAAACGGTGGCAGCTTCGTGGCGAAATTGCTCTTGGGATGTATAAAATGCGCCGGGCATCGTCATAGGTCGATCCGCCGGACGTGCTGCAATCGCCTGCAGTTGCGCTGACAAGGACAACATGATCAGGCTCCCTTTTCTATGCTGGTTTGAAAAGACGTGTCCATCTGGCTCATAAGGTATTGCGCAAAATCATAATTCGGGCGTTCAAGATGGGACAAGTGGCCCGGCGTTGCGCCATCCGCAGACAATCCACGATAGACCTTTTCGGTGCACCCGCGGTCCTCAATGTTCACCTTGTCCAGCAGCGTCTTTAGATCGGTCAGGTTTTGCTGGGCCTCAACGTCGCCTTTGTAATCATCAGACATGCCGCCCCCAAATCTGATTTGCACTTGTCCCGGGCCTTTGGGATGCAGGCTCAGGTACCAGAAATATCCAGGCGTTAGGGTGATCAACAGGCTGGGATATAGGGCAAGCAGAAAGGTTGTGCGGCGCTCATCTCCTTGAAGGCGAGAGTTGTTCGGGTGCGCCATGGCAATCCGCAAGCTGTCATCCTTTAGGATGGTATGATAATTAAACGCCTTGCGACCGGGCGGGCAGATCATCTCGTCTAGTTTAGAAAGCCCTCCGATGGTCCCAGCGTGACACACTGGCAAGTGATAGCTTTCCATGAAATTTTCGGCCAACACCTTCCAATTTGTGTCCCAAAGATGCTCTTCAAAAAAGGTCTCCGTATAGTTCGTCATGTCATATCCGGCGACCAAATCGGCCACTTCGCTCAGTTCATCCGCGACGGGTTGTGCACTGGGGTTCAAGGTAATGAACACCCAACCTTGCCAGTCTTCGCACGCGATATCGGGCAGGCTGTAATCATCTTTGCAAAACGCCTTGTTGCCAGTCATCGCAGGCGCGCCGCGCAAGCTTCCGTCTAGGTTGTACGTCCAGGCATGGTAGGGGCAGACAATCGCCCTTGCGTTGCCCCGTCCGTGCAGCAATGTCGACATGCGATGACGGCAGACGTTTGAATACGCGCGCAACCTGTTGTCCTTGTTGCGCAGAACGATGATGGGTTGGCCCGCCAGCTCGCAGGTTACATAATCGCCAGGGTTTGCCAGCGCACTGGCCCGCCCGACACAGAACCAAGATTTCTTAAACACATTCTCCAACTCTGCATCGTGAAACGCCTGCGACGTATAGACCCCCGGGGGCATTGCGCGCGCCTCTTCAAAAGGAACCGAGACGTTGTCACGCAGGGCATCGATTTGATTTGGCAAGGGCTTGGCGATGTTCATTGTTTCTATTCCGATTTCAGGCGATGTTTGGGCGATAATCGCGGTAGTTTCGTTGGATTTCTATCTGATCTGCGACATATGATGCGTCGTGCCAAACACCCCAAATAAAAGTTGAACCACGACGCGATTGCCATGGCAGGCCCAAAAAATAGAGTCCCGGCTCGGGCGAAACGCCGCGTTGATGATGGGGGGTACCATCCGCGTCACAGGCATTTGGCACATTGATCCAAGAGAAATCCTGCCGATATCCGGTCGCCCAAACGATGGTGGTTACGCCTGCAGCAGCAAGGTCCAATTCGCGTATCGGATGGGTTAAACAATCAGGATCCTCCGGGAGCACATGGGCGTGGGGGTCCTCGGGGAAATCTAGGCCAAAACGTTCAATGTAGGCGTCAGCCTGTGCGAGCATATCGAGATAATTGGCATCCCCGCCCGCAATATTATCGGCAAGATCGCCGTCAACTAAAAGCCTACCGCCTTCATAATTGGATGCGCGGCCAAGCAGTGTCATTCCTTCATGTGCCAACTTGCGAAAATCAACGGTTTTACCGCCGCGCGCACCACTTACAGAGATTGTCACATGTTCGGTTCCGGGCTCTTTGGCCGCCACATCCCACAGGCCAAGAACTCCGAGCCACCAACAGTAATCTCGCCCCCGATAGGCGCGTGGCGGTCGATCGTGTGGACCAACACTTAAATAGACCTTGCGACCAGCGCGTTGTAATTCGTCTGCAATCTGACCGCCGGATGATCCTGCCCCCACAACCAGCACCGCACCTTGTGACAGCTGGCCGGGATTGCGGTAATTGGCAGAGTGCATTTGCGCGATTTCGGTGGTGTCAGGAATGATTTGAGGGAACACCGGGTGATGGAATGCCCCGGTCGCAGCGATCACATTTTGCGCTTCTATTATGCCTTGGGACGTGTTGACCATGAAAGCGGAGCGGCCTTCGGCACGGTTCAAGGACATCACCTCGACCCCTGTACGGATCGGTGCATTGTGGGATTGAGCAAATCCATCTAAAGCAGCAGCAACTTCTTCTTTGGGCGGAAAAGCCTCGGGTCCCGTTTCAGGAAATTCCATCCCCGGAAAGCAATCATGCCATGCCGGACCATTGGCCACGAGTGAATCCCACCGCCGCGTCCGCCAGCTTTCCGCGACGCGATCTTTTTCTAAAACAAGATGGGGAACCCCAAGACGCGTCAAATGCGCGCTGGCGGCGATTCCTGCCTGCCCTGCACCCACAACAAGCGTATCAATGGTCTCGACCATATTTGCGTTCTCCAATTGTGATAAGTTGATGTTGCAAGATCGGTCAGGTTGATAAAGTTGTAATTCTCTGGGTTGTTCTTAGGCAACGCCTAAGTTTGCATCCGCGACAGGGCCTGACACCTGGCAACATCTCAGCCGCTTGCACGTCCATTTCCCATTTGTCCACAAAGTAAAATACAACTGTCTGGTGTCGCCTTTCTCCTTTGTTTACAGGCCTCATCCAAGGTGGCACACTCCGATGCTCCTTTCTTGTTTTGCTTTCAATTTATATGATGTGGCAATGTCTTGGACCGCTCGACTCTTAGGTCAGTGCGCGTGCGGATGATAAACTATTCTAATGGCACAAAACCAGGGCATGGCCATGCGCCGCAAAAACTGCTCAAATTACGTGCAAAAACCATCCGTACATTCGAAGCCACCTGTGGCGCGGGTGCCGGAATACAACGACGGGACGCAAGCCTAAGAGCGGTGGTTTTGACGGGTTTCTGATTTCAAAAAACAGTTCATTGCAATTTAGCCGATCAATCACGGCATCAGAAATGCCCACTGTTTTGGCTTTTATTTGTTGGCGCTTGATTGACCAATGTTGCGCCGTGCATAAGGGTCTGCGCGCGTGGCATTTTATTTTCGGACTGATCAGATGGAATTACTCAAACCAAGTATAGACCACATTCCCGCTTACCTTTCAGCCCTGCAAAGAGGTTGGTCGCCGGACAACTTGCGCCCAGAAGCGGCACAAGAGCAGATATCGCTCATCGAAAAAAACGCGATGTCCTTTGTTTCAAACCTTGATGACCCGACGGCAAAGGCTGGACCTGTTACGTTGCCAGATGGTTCCAAAACCCCACGTCTGCCCAGTATTCGACGATGGATATGGCATGATGGGTTTTGCGGCCACATTGGTTTGCGATGGAAACCGGGGACAGAAGAGTTACCCCCCACTTGTTCAGGTCACATTGGCTATGCCGTTGTACCTTGGCGACGAGGAGCAGGACTCGCATCTGACGCACTTGTTGCAATTCTCCCGGCTGCGAAAGCGGCCGGACTGGGGTACGTTGTCATAACCACAAATCCCGACAACCCAGCATCAGCGCGTGTCATTGAAAAAGCCGGCGGCACGTTGACAAGAACCTATACAGCAGACAGCACCCTTGGTGGGCATGAAACGTTGGAATTCAAAATCGCGCTAACATCGTAAGCTGCTTTGCAAATAACCACCTCGCGCTTGCAGGATGTAGACACACACGCCCACCAGCGCCTTTTTACGTTCTGTATCCATCATCAAGCGCCACAGGTTTCGGTCAAACGCCGTATGAGATACGTGTCCATAATCCAGCCATGGGCGCTGCGTGCTTCTGAACGGGTCTTTTGGATTTTTTCAGCCACCTCTGTCAGGGGCCCAGAGACCAACAGTTCTTCTCGCATGCCCAAAAAGGCCCCCCACCAGATGTGCAGTGCTGGATCATCAAGGTTTTGGAAACTACAGGCACCATCCAGCATTACAAACACGGATTGGGCGTCTTGCGGCAAACCATTTTCGCGCAAACGGCGCCCTGTCGTGATGCATACTGAACCATCGACGGTGTTGAAGGGCACGGCATGTGCGGCCGTCAGCGCTTGCAATGCTGTTATACCCGGAACGACACGAACTGTTGGTTTCGGATCAAGTCGATCAGCAATTCGTAAAGTGCTGTCATATAACCCCGGGTCGCCCCAAACCATAAGCGCAACCGGCCCATCCGTATGTGCCCCAGCCAGTGCTTCTTGCCATTTCACGGCGATTTCGTCGTGCCAGCGGGATACACGCTCTTGATAGGGCAAGGTTTCATCCCGCACAGGCATGTCAAAGGGCACTACTTTTCCAACAGCATCAATCTGGCGCAGCAAGGACAACCTCAGGTCCGCCAGATCATCTTTGCCCGCGCCTTTGCGTGGGACCAAAATCGTTGATGCCGCACGCAGGGCGTTTTGTCCTTGCAGGGTGAGGTGCCCCAAAGCGCCAGTTCCGATCCCGACAAGCCACAGATCGCTCAACATTTTAGACTGTCCCGCATATTATTCTTCTGCCAGAGGACCATAAAGGATCAAAGCTGGCTTATCGCCGACGAACCCATCCAACTTGCGTGATAGCTCGATCACGGTACTGCGCGTCACCTGTTGTTCGGGTGTTCCCACGGCTTCGGCTAGTATGGCTGGTGTGTTTTCTGGCAATCCGCGTTCAATCAAAGTCGCCGCAAGTTTGGGAAATGTGCGTTTCCCCATGAAAACCACAGTGCAGGCCGAAGGGTCTGCCAAAGCACCGATATCCAGGTCCGCAGGCAATGTACCACCGGCATCATGTCCGGTCACGAACTGCACGCGGCGTGCCGTCATGCGTCGTGTCAACGGGATACCACAGGCAGCCGCCGCGGCAATCGCAGAAGGGATTCCCGGGACAATCTCGTATTCGATACCTGCCGCGCGCACGGCCACGAGTTCTTCTTCGAGGCGACCAAACAGGCCACTATCCCCGGATTTCAGCCGCACGATCCGCCCGCCTGCTTTGGCGTAATCTACCAGCAAACGGCTGACATGGGGCTGTTTGGGGGACGGGCGCCCTGCGCGTTTCCCAACGCCAACCAAATCCGCACCCTGGCGCGCGTAGCTCAAAATTGGCCCCGCAGAGAGGTCATCAAACAACACGGCATCGGCACGCTTCAGGCGATCGACCGCCTTGAGCGTTAGTAATTCGGGGTCCCCCGGGCCAGATCCGACAAAGGAAATAAACCCAGTCATACAGCCTCCGGTGTGACAAGATGAAAGAACGTGCCGGACGCATGGCCCCGTCTTGATCCGGTTTCTGGGACGGGCCCGCCGTCAGCGTCGAAAACCGCCGCCAGTGGCGCGTCAGGTTGTTCCAAAATGGTTGAATAATGGAACTCGTGTCCCCGCAATGCTTGACCCTTAGGAAACCCAAGCGCTGTTTCTGCCAAAACAGCACGTCTATATCCCAAATGGAATTTCCGTTTTTCATAGGAGGTCACAAGCCCCAGTAGACCAGCCATCTCGTGACGGTTTCCCTCCTTGTCGATCAAAGCCGCGCCAAGGGCCATGTAGCCCCCACATTCACCATGCACAGGCTTTTCTTGCGCGTGCTTCCGCAGGCCTTTTAAAAAGGCGCTTGCCGCAGCAATGCGACCTGCGTGCAGTTCCGGATATCCACCGGGCAACCACACCAAATCAGCGGTGGCGTCGGGGTGTTGATCCGCCAGTGGTGAAAACGGCAAAATCTCTGCGCCTGCATCGCGCCAGCCCTGCAACAGATGCGGGTAGGTAAAGGAAAACGCCTCATCTCGCGCCAAAGCAATCCGTTGGGCAGGTGGTCGCGGCAAAGAACCTGAGAACGTTTGGGTTGTCATGGCCGCCGCAGCACGAATTGCCGCCAGATCAACGTTTTCGCGCAAAAAGTCGGCATATCCGGCGATTGCCGCATCAAGATCGGGGTGTTCGACCGCTTGGATCAACCCCAAGTGCCGTTCCGGCAAGGCCAGATCACCTCGGCGGGGCAGAACGCCCAAAACGTTGATGCCAGCCCGCTCCATTCCCAGTCGAGCCAATCTTTCATGTCGTGGACTGGCCACACGATTCAGGATGACTCCGGCAAACGGGACCTCGGGTGCATAGGTTTTAAACCCCAGTGCCGTTGCGGCAGCGGATTGCGCCTGTCCGCCAACATCTACGACCAAAATGACCGGCCAGCCCATGCGCAAAGCGGTTTCAGCACTTGATCCAAACCCGCTTTGGCCCCGCGTAGCGACACCGTCATAAAGGCCCATGGAGCCTTCGGCGATGCAAATATCTGCCCCTTGCATTTGCGCCCCGATACCGGACAGCAAATCTTCCTGCATGGCCCACGTGTCAATGTTAAAAGACGCGCGACCGCTCGCCGCGAGATGGAAAGCAGGGTCAATATAATCCGGTCCGGACTTAAACGGTTGCACCGCCAACCCGTCATCGCGCAAGGCGCGCAACAGTCCCAACATGACAGTTGTCTTGCCAGTACCAGACGACGGCGCTGAAATGAGCACCCCTTTGGGCGTATCAGTCATCTCCGTGTCTCCATTCTGACCAAGGGCTGTCCGCTGATTGCGGGCGATACCTGCGGTCGTAATCAGCGGCGTATAATCTGCTTTCGTCAAAATCTTCGCCGCCAATCGAGGGGCCGACAAAAATTAGGGCTGTGCGCGCAATAGAGGGATCTAGTGATGTTTCGATTGTACCCAATGAAGCGCGGATTATTTTCTCATCCGGCCAGCTTGCCCTAAAGACAACAGCAACCGGACAATCTGCGCCATAAAATGGTGTGAGCTCACCAACCACCTTGGCCAGATTTCCAATCGACAAATGCAATGCCAGCGTCGCCCCTGTTGCACCAAAATTTGCCAGCGTTTCCTGTTCTGGCATCGACGATGCGCGCCCCTGCGTGCGCGTTAAAATCACTGACTGTGACAGGCCTGGCAGGGTGAGTTCTTGCCCTAAACTGGCCGCGGCCGCAGCAAACGAAGGCACACCCGGCGTGACAGAATACGGAATACCCAGCGCTTTTAACCGCCTGATTTGTTCGCCCATCGCGGACCAGACCGACAGATCCCCGGAATGCAGCCGCACCACGTCCAAACCTGACGCATGGGCTTTAGCAATCTCATCTATGATGGCGTCCAATGCCATCGGCGCAGTGTTCACAATTGTTGCGCCCGGCGCACAGTGATCAAGCACAGCCTCAGGAATAAGCGAACCTGCATAAAGACACACTGGGCAAGATGCGATTATGTCTCGTCCCCTTAATGTCAACAAGTCAGCCGCCCCAGGCCCCGCCCCTACGAAATGCACAGTCATTGCAATTCTCCTTTTGCAAGCGCGCAGGTTGCAAGCCCGTCGCTTGAGATAACGCGAGGAGCAAGTAATCTTGCCCCCAGTCCGGCACCCGCCAAAGCCGCCGCCTCAGCCACAGAGCCAGTTTGACGTGCAGATAATGACGCTTGGGACATCGTCACAGTTTCTTGTGCAGATAGATTTTCCGCTGAAACTTCTATGATCGGCAACATCAGCTGTTGCGCAAACGCCCGGAAAACAGATGTCTCGGCTTTGTCTGAAACTGTCGCAATGTTCTCTGGTGTCTGCATGAGGCTGGCGCGCTGCAGGGCGTCAACCAAGCTGTCTATTCTGGCAGACTGTCGAAATCCAAAACCGGCAACGATCATAGTACGCCACTCCATTGCACGACCGGATAGGCAGCATCCCATGCATGTTTATGGCCTAATGGCTTGGCATGCGAAACATCCAGCCGGATCAGTTCGCCACCTTTACGTGAATGGAGATCAATCAAAAGCGCCTCCGCTTCGAATGTAACCGCATTTGCCACAAGACGCGTGCCCTTGGGCAGTCGTTCTTGCAGATCAGCCAACATCACTGCGCTCAGCCCACCCCCAATGAAAACGGCATCAGGCAGGGGCAGATCAGTCATCGCCTCTGGTGCGCTCCCCGAGACGATTTGCAGTCGGTCCACACCCAGATGCGCTGCATTCTTGCTGATAAGCGCCACGCGGTCTGCTCTGGGTTCGATGGTGATCGCCGAACAGGATCGATGCGCCAGCAGCCATTCAATTGCAATACTTCCCGAGCCACCGCCAATGTCCCACAGGCATTCCCCGGCCCTTGGTGCCAGAGACGACAAAGTCACGGCGCGAATACTGCGTTTCGTCATGACGCCGTCTGTTTCGAAAAATGCATCCGGAATACCAGAAGCACAAGGAACAACCGCCCCGCTTCCGGCAATGTTCACGGCAACGCAAACCGGATGCGCAAAAGAGTTCTCGGGCGGTTCATGCGCACCGAAACAGGTGCGTTTTTCATTGGGTCCCGCGACGGCTTCAAAGACTGTCAGAGAGCTTGCACCAAAACCGGCATCTGTCAGGAACTGAGCACATTCCAATACGGCGGCCCCGTCGCGCAGCAAAACAATCGCTTTGGCCCCTGCGGTCAAAAAGGGGCGCATCCGAGACAGTGGCGCGGCATGCAAGCCAAGACAAATAGTGGTTTCCAACAGCCAACCCAACCGATTTGCAACAGTGGAAAACGTAGAAGGACCAGGGAAGGCGCGCCATTCATCCGGGTCGAAATGGCGCGCAATGACGCTGCCTGCTCCAAACCAGAAAGGATCGCCCGAGGCCAGCACGACCACATCTTTTCCCTTTTCCTTGCGCAGCAAGGCCAGCCCGTCATTGAAAGGGACAGGCCAGACAATCATCCGCTGCGGGCGCGCTCCAAGCAGGTCGATATGCCGTTTTGGCCCCAGGATTACTTCGGCCATTTCCAAAGCACGCAGGCTTGCGCTCGGCAGCCCATCCAGTCCATCTTCGCCCAGACCGACAATCGTTATCCAAGGACGTTCAGACATTAAACCACACGTACTTATTTTGGGCGGCACCTCTGAGGCTACCGCACTGGCGCGAAAATGCGCCGACATGGGGATCTCGGGGATCGTGTCTTTTGCCGGACGCGTTGATCGCCCAGTGCGACAACCTCTGCCCCAACGCGTCGGGGGATTTGGTGGCGCGCCCGGGTTGGCGACCTACTTGGCAGATGCGCGTATCACCCATGTGATTGATGCGACGCATCCTTTCGCCGCCCAAATGAGCCGAAACGCCATTGCGGCCTGTGAACTGGCTGGTCTGCCGTTGGGTGCACTGACGCGTCCTGCTTGGGCCCAAGAACAGGGCGATAGGTGGCAGAATGTTCCGGATATTGCCTCGGCTGTGCTGGCGTTGGAGCGTCCAGCTGCGCGCGTGATGCTTGCCGTTGGCCGCATGCATTTGGCTGAATTTACGCCGAACCCGCAACATTTCTATCTGCTGCGTCTCGTTGATCCGCCCAAAACTGCCTTGCCCTTTCCAAATACCCAAGCGATCATCTCGCGCGGCCCGTTTACGCACAGTGATGATCTGGCGCTGATGCGGGATCATGAGATCGACATTGTTGTCTCCAAGAACTCTGGCGGCACCGGTGCCTATGCCAAAATCACTGCCGCGCGGACGTTGAAATTGCCCGTCATCATGATCGCGCGCCCGCAACTGCCTGAACGCACGATGCTTGGCAGCCCGGACGAGGTATTGGCGTGGGTTGGTCATTGTGAAACTGACCGCGGCGTGTAGACGATCTGCTTGGCGTCACAGTCGATGACCCGGGTCAGAGACGAGCCAACAAGAACAACGGTTCGCATGTCCGCCATCTCTGGCTTGGCATCACAGAGAGACACGACATTTATTTCTTGCTCCGGTGTGGACACTGCGCGTGCGAAAATAAGAACACGCTGTGGTTCACAGGTTTCGCGCAATATCTTTAAAACGGCACCAAACCCGTCCGGCCGAGACTTAGATCTCGGGTTATAAAATGCCATCGCAAAATCGGCCTCAACAGACAGGCGCAGTCTCTTTTCGATTACGTTCCATGGTTTGAGGTTATCGCTTAGATTGATTGCGCAGAAATCGTGACCAAGAGGGGCACCCGACGCCGCGGCCGCAGCCAGCATCGCCGTAATCCCGGGCAGCACGCGCACATCCAGTGACCGCCATATTTCAGGCCCGTGCTCCAGCGCTTCGAAAACCGCAGAGGCCATAGCAAAGACCCCGGGATCGCCGGAGCTGACAACGACCACGCGTTTGCCTTCCGCCGCCATTTGCAACGCATGTTGCGCCCGGTCAATCTCCACACGGTTATCGCTCTCATGCAAGCGCAATCCGTCGCGGGGCGTGATCCGGCGAACATAGGGGATGTATCCGACAACATCTGTCGCATCCCTAAGGGCAGCCGTGATTTCAGGTGTCACCATATCTGGTGCACCCGGGCCAAGACCGGCAATCACAACCCAGCCTGTCATGGCCGCCGCCCCTGTCCATGTACAACAATAATCGAAAAATACGGGAGCGTTTCGCCGCAATAGTCAGACAGCTGACAGACCTGCTCACCCTCCATGCTGGCGTATTGCACAAGAACGGCGCGCCCGGCTTTGCCAGATGTTTCCAATGCACGGCGCACTTTGGCCAGATTGCGCCCGATTTTCATGATGACCAAGGCATCTGCTGACGCGATAGCCTCACTCAAGATCTGCTCGTCCATAGTCCCCATCACGGTCGAGAGGATATCATCCCCCCAGGTGATCGGCGCGCCGGATGCCGTCCAAGCCGCAGACATGCCCGTGATGGCCGGCACGACCTCTAAGGGTATGTGGTCCTTGAGACGCGTGTACACATGCATGAACGAGCCATAGAAAAACGGATCGCCCTCGCAAATTACGGCAACATCTTCGCCAGAGCGTACCAATTGCGCCAATCTCTCAGTGCATTGCGTGTAAAACCCCGCGAGCATGTCGTTGTATCGCGGATCTGACAGTGGGATTTCGGTCGTCACCGGGTATTCCATCGCAAATTCCACCGCATCTGGCGCCAACAGGCCCTCGACGATGCTGCGTGCGCGCCCCGCATTTCCGGCTTTGCGAAAATAGGCGATATGGCGCGTTTGGCGTATCAGGCGGTTGGCTTTCACGCTCATCAGTTCCGGGTCACCCGGGCCGAGACCAACGCCATATAATTTACCCGTCATTCTATACGACTCGCAATTGCATTCACGGCGGCCACGGTAATCGCGCTCCCCCCCAGACGCCCGGACACGATGAGACTGGGAACTGGTTGTGCCTGCCACAATGCGTCCTTGCTTTCGCGCGCCCCGACAAAACCAACCGGGCATCCAATGATCGCCGCCGGGCGCGGGCAGTCGGGTTTCTCAAGCATTTCCAACAAGTGAAACAAGGCCGTAGGAGCATTACCGATGGCAACCACGGCTCCATCCAACTGGTCGCGCCACAATTCCAAAGCCGCGGCAGATCGGGTTGTCCCCATTTGCAGGGCTAAATCTGGCACCTTTGGATCGCGCAACGTACAAATCACCTCGTTTTCAGCGGGCAAGCGTTTACGGGTAATCCCTTCGCTGACCATATAGGCATCACAAAGGATCGGCGCGCCAGCCTCCAGCGCGGCACGCGCAGCAGTGACCATACCGTCAGAAACCTTGACGTCACGCTCTAACCCCACAAGACCTGCGGCATGGATCATCCGAACCACAACCTGTTCTGCGTCAGGCGTAAACGCATCTAACGCAGCTTCGGCCCTGATCGTTGCAAAGCTTTCCAGATAGATCGCTGCACCGTTTTTTTCATATTCGTAAGGCATTTTTTACCGGATCATTTCTTTGGCAAGGTCTTCAGGCAAAAGCCCGCGCGCAACCGGCTCATCCCATGCTGCACCTTCTGTGACAAGATCGAAAAGCCCATTCGCCCCGACCAGCGTGACATCGGCCTGTTTGGGAAACGCGCACCCTTTGGCGCAGCCAGATACATGCAGCACATGCCCCGACGGCAGATTACCAGCCAATTTGCGGGCCACATCGCGGGTGCTGCTTTCGGCCTGAGCGCAACTGGGCGCGCCCGGGCAGGCCTGCACACCCAACAACGGATCATCTGTGGAGGATACAAAAGTTGTTTGCTGTTCAAACTCTGCCCCTTCCAGCACGAACAAGCGCCAAGGGGTCATGCGCATACCCGACGCGCCGCTTGATGCCATCAAATTCTTAAAGGCCAGCGCATCTAAAACACCAAAAGGAGCGCCATACACGGCTCCAACACCGGATTGACCTGGGTGCCACGGCTTGGTCGATTTCAATGGGGCAACGCCTTGGAATTCCTCGGCCACGTCAACGGATTGGAGATGGCGCGCCATGCGCCCCGCGCGCGCGCCACCCGTTTCAACAAACCATGTCATCAGCGCAATCAGTGCATCAACGGCATCTTCCTCTGACACGTTTAAACCGGTCGCGGCACCATCTGCGCGCAAAACCAAAGGGCATGTTGCACCCCCTTCAAATCGAAAATCTGCCGATGCCTGCGACAACAGGGGCGCATACCCAGTATCGAGAGCAACCCCCATTTTCGCCGGTAGTTCTGGAAATTCCTGCAAACGTTGCAACAGTCGCGCATGCAAGCGTTCGGTCAGACCATTTGCCCGCCAGTCAGGTGTCACGATGATATTACGCCGCGTTTCCTGTGCCGGCGTGTCATCCAGAAAACTCGCGGACAACAAATCCGCCAGAAGGTGTTCGAAACGCTGCTCTGAAACACCTCGGATTTGCAGGTTGGCGCGCGATGTCATCTCGAGCGTTGCATTCCCGTATTCAACAGACAGATCGCACAGCCGTTCTGCTTGCTGCCTGCTTAATCTGCCCAGACGAGGTCGAATGCGCACAACCAACCCATCACCAGACAACATTGGCCTGTAGGCACCGGGGCACCATCCTTTTATCAAAGGCGCTGTGCTCATTCCGCCGCCTCAAGTGCAGCACGGATAGAGTTGCGCCGAGACGTCCAGATGCCAGCGTCGTGCAGAGATGCAAACCGCGCGCGCATCGCCGCCAGGGCGTCCGGGTTTTCCTGTTCCAGGAAATCAACCACGTCTGCATTGGCCAAGGTCGCATCAAAATAAAGGTCAAACAAATGATCTGGCACGACATCCGCGAGCTGCGCAAAAGCCGCCAGATTTTCTAACGTTGTCGCGATTTCAGCTGCCCCCCGAAACCCATGCCGCCGCATGCCATTTATCCAATCAGGCTGCGTTGCCCGGCCGTGCACCACCCGGGCGATCTCTTCGGTCAACAGCTTCGCACGCGGCCTGTTGGGGTCTGTTGAGTCCAGATGGAACAATGTTGCAGCCCCGCCCGTCACTGACTGAGCAGCGGCAAATCCTGCTTCGTGCGTTGCATAGTCCTCGGCCAGCAAAACATCCGTTTCTGGCAGGTCCTGAAGATGCACAAAGGCTAGTGCACTTGCAACGCGCTCTTTTATGCCCTCTGGATCATGTGATGAATGCTCTCCGTTGATGGCCCAGCTAGACGCCGCAAGCCACGCTTCACCTGCAGCATGACGTGCGTCCGGTGAATATTCACCAATCAAAGCTCCTAAACCTGCGCCAAATTTGCCCGGTGCGGGGCCGTAAACCCGCGCACCCGGTTTGTATACAAACGGGTTCCAATCCGGCGCTTCATCTCTTGCGGCCAAAGCCTGCACAGCCTGTTCAAAAAGCGTCGAGAGTGTCGGGAACACATCCCGGAACAGCCCAGACACGCGAAGGGTCACATCAACACGCGGCGAGGCCAGTTCCGTAATCGGGCGCACTTCGATCCCCGAAACACGCTCGGATCCGGCATCCCAAACCGGGCGCACGCCCAACAGACACAGCGCCATGGCAAATTCTTCACCGGCCGTGCGCATGGTGGCTGACCCCCACAAATCGACAACCAAGGCCCGCGGCCAGTCACCCTCTTCCTGCAGATAACGTCGTACAAATTCATCTGCGAGTTTTTGACCCTGTGCATAGGCGGCACGTGTCGGTACTGAGCGTTGATCAACCGTAAAGAGATTGCGACCGGTTGGCAGCACATCCATGCGACCCCTGTAGGGCGAACCCGACGGGCCGGCCTCGATGCGAGATCCATCCAGTGCCGCCAGCAAACCCGAACGTTCACCGTCTATGGAAGCGGTCACATCAAAAGACGGCGCGTTCAGTGGGGCGCGGCCCCAAATGTGCAGCCCCTCTCCGAACTGGCTCTCTTTGATGTCACATACAAAACGATCAATGCATCCGATGGCTTCGGCCGGGCAGGTCGCGTCTCTCAGTCCGAGATCTTTTTCGATGCCCAGGGCCGTTGCTTCGGCCCGGATGTCACCTTGCAATCGATCTCTGCGTTTCGGATCCAACCCATCTGCATTGGAAAACTCGTCCAGCAGTGCTTCTAATCGTACCATCCGATCCGGCGTGTCCGCTTGGCGCATCGCGGGTGGGATATGCCCTAAGGTCACGGCGCCGATCCTGCGTTTTGCCTGTGCGGCTTCACCGGGATCGTTGACAATGAAGGGATAAATAACGGGCAGCGCGCCCACCAAGGCGTCAGGCCAGCAAGCCTCTGACAGGGCAACCGATTTGCCCGGCAACCATTCCAGCGTGCCATGGGCTCCGATGTGCACAATTGCATCGACCTCCCGCTGCAGCCAGAGGTAGAACGCTGTGTAGGCGTGGCGCGGAACACGTGACAAATCATGGTATTCCTCGGATCGAACGTTTGGCTGGCCACGTTCAGGCTGTAACGCGACAATGATATTGCCGGTTTTTATGGCCTTTAATCTAACATGATCATCCGTTGCCTCCGGGTCTTGTTCCGGCGTCCCCCAAGCCTCCGTTAGCTCGGATTGAAGGGTTTCGGGCAACATGTTTAACATGTCACGATATTGATCGAGTGGCAGACAGGTGTGCGCGGCCAACAGAGCCTGTCCCCTGATTTTAGAGGCCACGTGATATCCCGCCCCCTGCAGATCATCCAGAATACTATTCGCGGATTCCAACGCGTCAAGGCCAACGGCATGGGCCAAATTCCAGTCCCGCCCCGGATATGTCGAGAGCACAAGAGCCACACGTCGCTCTGATGGTGGTTTGGAGGCCAAGCGGTGCCATGCCTGCACCCTATCAGCCAGCGCTTCAATCCGGTTTGCAAGCGGCTTGTGGACATAACGGGAGAACTGCAGATGCGGATCGCGATCCTGGGGTTCTTTAAAGGATGCAACGCCCGCGAAAATACGTCCGTCGACCTCTGGCAAGACAACATGCATCGCCAGATCTGCTGGGGACAGACCACGCTCAGCGTCTTGCCATGCCTCTTGCGTAGAAGTGGCCAAAGCGATCTGAAAAACTGGCACGTCGGCCGCATCCAGAGGAGACCGTCCCTGCGCGCCCTGCCCAGAAAAGGATGTGGCATTGATCACCACAACCGGATTTAGGTGGCGCAATTGTCGGGCCAACCATTCCGATGCACCCTGCTTTTTAAGGGAGGGCGCAAACAAGCCGATCACCTCGAATCCACGCGCTTGCATTGCCAAAAACGTCGCCGTTATTGGCGCAAGATCTGCCGCAACAAGAAACGAGCGATAAAAAACAACAGCGACCAAAGGTTTGCTAGATGACCCGGCCAACACCGGGCAACTTACGCCATCCTTTGGCGTCCAGCCCCCAACCTCGGGAATCGATTTCGCACCGCGCACAGGTCCGGCGTATAACCCAGATGCCAGCGCGAGCTGCGCCAAAGCCGCCTGCCAGGCAACCGCGCCCCCTGTATCGCATAAATGTTGCAATCGCCGCAGCGTTGACACAGGCAATGTCGAAGCAGCGTCGAGCTTCGCATCATAGCGCCCATCAGCAGGCAAAACCGCGAGCGCAATCCCCTTGGCACGCGCCATGATTTCAATTTGCTGCACCCCGTAGGGCCAGTACGGCATGCCGCCAATCAACCGGATCAGAACGCCCTTGGCGCCAGACAGAGTCTGTTCCAGATACGTATCGACAGACAGCGGGTGTTTGAGTGCCGCAATATTGGCCAACCGCAACCCCGGCAGCTCGCCCTGCGGCCCGCCCCCGAGATGCCACGCCTCAGCCAAAGCGCCCAGATCAGAGTCAGACAAACTGAGGACGACAAGGTCCGCAGGTGTCTGCTCCAAATCCGTAGGCGTCTCGGTCTCTTCGAGTCCGTGGCTCTCGCGAAAGACAACATGCATCGCCGTTTACTCGGCTGCCTCTTGCACAGGCATCAATGCGGCGCGAATGGCCTGTGTGTTGATGTCATCATGTTCTGCAATCACAACCAAACGACCGACGCGCGGCTCATCCGCCTGCCATGGCCTGTCGTATTGATGACGCACACGCGCTCCGACAGCTTGCACCAACAGACGCATCGGTTTGCCCGCAACACTGGCATAGCCCTTGACACGCAAGATGTTCTGAGACCGCGCCATCGTTTCGATACGCGCGGAAAGTGCCGCCGGATCAGAAACCTCGGGGATTTCCACAACGACAGACTCGAAATCATCATGTTCGTGATCGTCATGATCATCATGATGTGACGGACGGGCGTCCATGTCATCTTCGGCTGCCGCTTCGAGCCCGAGAATAACGCGCGGATCAATTGCCCCTTCTGCAACTTCAATAACAGGAATTGATCTTGGGCTTTCGGCTTCTATCACGGCTTTGGCCTTGGCCACCCCGTCTTGGCCTGCCAAATCCGGCTTGGTCAGCAAGATGATGTCAGCGCATGAAATCTGATCCTCAAAAACCTCTGACAAAGGCGTTTCATGATCCAGACTTTCATCCGCCAATCGTTGCGCATCTACCGCGGCAACATCCGTGGCAAAACGCCCAGCGGCAACGGCCTCGGCATCGGCCAAAGCGATCACACCATCCACTGTAATTTTCGAGCGAATGTCCGGCCAGTCAAATGCCTTCAAGAGAGGTTTAGGCAAAGCAAGACCAGAGGTTTCGATCAGGATATGTTCTGGTCTGGGATCAAGCGCCATCAGCGCCTCGATCGTTGGGATAAAATCATCTGCAACAGTGCAACAAATACACCCGTTTGCCAACTCCAGTATATTTTCTGCCGGACAATCAGGTATTGCACAGCCTTTCAAAATTTCTCCGTCAACGCCAACGTCACCAAATTCGTTCACCACAACGGCCAACCGTTTACCACCGGGGTTTTGGATCAAGTTGGAGATAAGAGTTGTCTTTCCCGAGCCTAAAAAACCAGTGATCACAGTCACCGGGAGCTTTGCCAGATCAGTCATGGGTATCCTCCAAAGGCGGTATCCGCGCAATACAGTTTCGTTTGAAGTGCTCCGGACGGGAGCGCCACGGGATCAATCCGTCGGTTGTCTCATGATACAGCTTGGCACCCTCAATCAGCACGTCCAGATGCGACGCCTCATGCAGGTTTCCGTACACATAAGTCCACTTTGCAGCCCCACCCCGCAACGCTACCGAACATCCAGAATCACAGTTCTGGAGGCATTCGGCCGACTTAAGTTCGACACCTTCCGGCATGCTGAGTGCGCTGAGCTCTTCAAATAACCGCGTGCCGGGACGTTCTCCGTCTTCGGTCACTTCGGTGCCTCTTTTGCATTGCGTGCAAACGATCAATTCTGTGCGTTCAGTCATCTTGATCACACTGGCTTTGCTCAGCCCACAATAGTATTGTGACGTATTCAGTCTTCATATCAATCTCCACCGGGGCACCCCGCCCGGGCTATTTGTTTGTTTGAGATGGCAGGTCTCCTGGCTTGCGGGTCAAAGCAAAGATGCGCCTTCCCGGTTCAACCGAACCAGTGGCTTGGTGCAAATTCACTCTCCGCGTACAGTTGCGGGGGCAGCCGCGGACTTTAACCGCGTTCCCTGTTGCGCCTTGGGGTCAAGGCAACCATCAATGGGAGGCATTTTTCAGTGATGCCGCACGATGTCAATGGGGAGGCCATGCCAGAAGCCGCCCGAACCCTGATCTTCGGACGTAGATTTCGCGTTTTATCCTCTACGCCACGACTTCATCGACAATCTGAGATTAAATAATGAATTTGTCTCGACAGATCATAGGTTCGAGCTGCTCAGAAAGGTTTACAAGTTTTGGTGAGGTAAATGTCATCTAGCTCAAATGCCGTTGCCACTTGTTACTTTATAAAATAATAAATGGAGAACGGGAACGAGGAAATCGATGCGAAAGCAAGCTGCAACCCGACAATCAGATGTCCTGCATGTGCTCAATGAGAGCGACAAGCCTATGACCGCTTATGCCATTCTCAACCATCTAAAACGTGGGGAACCAGACCTCGCTGCTCCAACGGTCTATCGCGCCCTTGCGGCTCTGACAGATCAGGGACGCGCTCACAAACTTGAATCAATCAAGGCTTTTGTCGCCTGCCGCTGCGATCACGATGCTGCCGTTCCGGTTTTAGCAGTCTGCAACGATTGCGGCGCCGTAGAAGAACAAGATGGCACAAATTTATTGCCCGAACTCACCGCGCTCTCGGCACGTACATCTTTTAACGCAACCCGGCACATTGTCGAAATACACGGCCAATGCAAGGGCTGCACGACCTAACTCTATTCACACACCACCCCGACAGGAAACAATATGAAAACGCTGAATATTCTCGTTCTTTCTACTGTAGCCGCATCGCCGGCATTTGCACAGGGAACACGTCAACTTGACGCCCACGAACACGGCGTTGGCCAATTAGACATCGCTCTGCAAGGCACCAAAATTGCCATGGAATTTCATGCACCTGGTGCCGACATTGTGGGCTTTGAGCATCCCGCAGAAAGTGCCGAAGATCGGGCATCTGTTGACGCCGCAGTCGCTATCCTCTCAAAACCGCTGGATTTGTTTGTAATTCCCGCTGCTGCAGGATGCAGTGTCGTTCAGGCCAGCGCGGAATTGGAAAGCGAAGAGGCACATGAGGATCACGACGCGCATGAGGACCATGAGCACGACGACCATGACGAGCACGATGACGACGAACATGCACATGAGGATCACGACGACCACGATGATGAAAAACATGCGCATGAGGATCATGACGAGCATGCAGATCACGAAGATGAAGAGCACGGACATGACGATCACGCCGAAGAAGCTGGCCACACGGAATTTCATGCGGAATACCTACTTGATTGTGCCGACCCCGCCGCCCTGTCGGACATAACATTTGCTTACTTTGACGTCTTCCCGAATGCGTTGGAGGTCGAAGTGCAGCTTGTGTCTGACACCGGTGCAACCTCGTTTGAAGTCGAACGCGACACACCTGTTCTAGATCTGAGCGATCAGTCTTAAGCCGGGCTTGATACGTGGTTGATGCGCCCAATGTTGTGCAGCTTGACCAGGTCAGTTACCGCTGGTCAGGTGGCGCATCATTCGATCTGCACATCCCGGAACTGGGCCTGTCCAACTCAGAAACAGTCCTGTTGCTGGGCGAAAGCGGGTCAGGGAAATCAACGCTTTTGTCGTTAATTTGCGGGACGATTACGGCTCAATCAGGTACAGTTTCGGTGGCTGGTGTCGACATTGCATCCATGTCTGCCGGAAAAAGAGACCGTTTTCGCGCAGAACAAATTGGGTTGATCTTTCAACAATTTAACCTGCTGCCATTTGCGAGTGTTCAGGATAACATTCTGCTGCCGCTTCAATTCGCGCCCGAACGCCGTAAACGTGTCAGGTCTGCGAAAGCCGAAGCCATGCGTCTTTGCCGGGATTTAGGTGTCCCGGAAAACCTAATTTCTGCGCGGGCGGGCACTCTTAGTGTTGGACAGCAACAACGGGTGGCAGCGGCTCGTGCCCTGATCGGAACACCGCCACTCATCATCGCAGATGAACCGACCTCTGCGCTCGATGCCGGAACACAGGCCGCATTTCTCGAACTGCTATTTGCCCAATCGCGCGCGCATGGCTCCACCCTCTTGATGGTCAGCCACGATGCCCGCCTCGCGGGTCAATTTGACCGGGTTTTACATATGTCCGACATCGCCCAATCCCTACGGGAACCGATATGATTTTCCGTCTGGCCTTTGGATCGCTTTTGGCGCGCGCGGTCACCGTTGGAATGACCATATTGGCGATTGCCCTGTCGGTTGCGTTATTCCTAGGGGTCGAAAAGGTGCGCACCGGTGCCAAGGCCAGTTTTGCCGATACAATTTCGGGCACCGATCTGATCATCGGTGCGCGCTCTGGTTCCGTGCAACTGTTGCTCTATTCGGTATTCCGGATCGGGAATGCCACCAATAACCTGACATGGGAAAGCTATCAGGACATTGCCGCCCGCCCCGAAGTCGACTGGATCGTGCCGATCTCTTTGGGGGATAGCCACCGACAGTTTCGGGTCATGGGAACGACTCCCGCTTTTTTTGACCGATACAAATACCGCTCTGGCCAGTCCTTGGCCTTGCACAATGGCGCCACGATGGCGGATTTGTTTGACACGGTAATTGGTGCCGACGTCGCCACAGCGCTTGGCTATAGCGTGGGGGATCCGATTGTCGTCGCACATGGTTTGGCATCTTTTAGCGAGCATAAAGACCAACCGTTTCGAGTATCAGGAATTTTGGAAAAAACCGGCACCCCTGTGGATCGCACCGTTATTGTCAGCCTCCAAGCAATCGAAGCGATTCATGTTGACTGGCAGAGCGGTGCGCGCATTCCGGGGCAGTCCACACCAATGGATACGTTGCGACAAATGGAGCTGGAACCCCAAGCCATAACCGCAGCGTTAGTTGGCGTGCAAAGCAGATTGCAGGTTTTTGGCTTGCAACGTGCAATAAATGAATATCCGCAAGAACCTCTACTGGCCATTCTGCCGGGAGTCGCCTTGCAAGAACTCTGGCAGATCGTCGGCATCGCTGAGACAGCCCTGATTGGTGTGTCAGCCATGGTCGTGGTCACAGCCTTGATCGGGATGATGGCGACTATCTTTTCCAGCCTGAACGAACGCCGCCGTGAAATGGCAATCATTCGGGCCATGGGTGCGCGACCACCGGTCATATTAGGATTGCTCGTCCTTGAAGCCATCCTAATGGGAACCGTTGGCGCGCTCCTCGGATTGGTGTTTTTATATGTCGGATTGTTTATTGCACAACCGATTGTGGACAGTGCTTTTGGACTGTGGTTGCCCATCCAAGCCCCCACCCTGCGCGAAGTTTGGGTTCTGCTGTGCGTCATAGCCGCTAGCGCAATTGTGAGCATGGTCCCTGCACTGCGGGCCTACCGCATGTCGCTTTCAGATGGTATGATGGTACGCAATTGAGAAGAAAGGTACAAGATTGTGCATTTTTCACGTCGCCAATTGATTCAAACCGCAGCCGCCTGTGCAGCCTTGCCGGGAGCTGCTTCGGCCAAACAATCCCAAGTGATCACTTGGGATGATTTGATCCCGCCGGGCATCCCCTATTCTGAAATCATCGGAGAAGGTGAACTGGATGAGCAGAACGACTATTGGCGACCGGTTTATGATGAAAATGCGACCAAACTTAACCCTAGCCTAGACGGGGCATACATCAAGATGCCGGGATTCATCATTCCGATTGATCTGACAACGGATGGTGTGACCAGTTTTATTCTAGTGCCATACGTCGGGGCCTGCATTCACACGCCCCCGCCCCCCCCAAACCAGCTGGTCTTTGTCACCACGCAAACTGCGTGGCCCAGCGATAACCTGTGGGACGCGGTCTGGGTGATCGGACAAATGGAACACGAAATCTTAGATACTGATGTGGCAGAAACAGGGTACAAGCTCACAGCCGACGAAATGGAGATTTATGTGTGGTG
This sequence comes from Roseobacter sp., assembly GCA_039983935.1. Taxonomy (GTDB): domain Bacteria; phylum Pseudomonadota; class Alphaproteobacteria; order Rhodobacterales; family Rhodobacteraceae; genus Roseobacter. Next base: position 404,162 of record JBDWVP010000052.1, read on the forward strand.
AGACCGGATAGACGCAAGCTATTGGCCAGCATGGCGGCCTTTGCATCGTTTCCTCAGATCACACGGGCGGAAAACTATATAGATTTGGACTGGGAAGACCTGATGCCGGAAGGTCAAACGGCCATACCGCAGGTTTTTCAGGGATTGATAGACCATACCGGGCCGTCACTGAGCAGTGAACAACCTGAGAGCACGGGTGTGCGCAGCGAATGGAACGGACAAATTGTTCGGCTGCCAGGATTTATTGTGCCATTTGATTATTCTGGAACGGGTGTGACGACCTTTATCTTGGTCCCGTTTGTCGGGGCCTGCATTCATGTGCCACCTCCTCCGGCCAATCAATTAGTCTTGGTCACAACTGAAGAACCATATGAGAGTGCAGGACTTTTTGAAGCTGTCAACGTCATCGGAAAGTTCGGAATTTCATCAATCACAACGCATCTGGCAAAAATTGGATATGCGCTGTCAGCCGATCATATCGAGCCTTATCGCGCATAGTTTCGAACTCACTAACATTCAAATGACAGGTTGCGCACCATACAGGGGCCAATGCACGGATCAGAAACGCCTACAGCCGAGCGTCAGTCGAGTTCAGTCCACGGCCAAGGTTTCACATTGCTTGCAGCGGTTTGATATCGCGCGGCCTTGGCAACCCAAACGCCCAGATCAGTGCCAAAATCCGCCAAACGTTCGTTAGGTTCTTTGCTGTTCACCAGCATAACAACAAACTGGATCACTGTGACAGCGCCCAGTATTGTTTGCGCCAAGGATATCATGACCGCGATCAACAGCATATACAGCAGTCGCAACGGCATACTATCTGGCTGCTCGGGCTCAAACTGCTCACCATGTAAGCGACCCGCGATTTTATCATCGTCTTCACCCACCACGATTTCCTCCATTCACACGACATTCCAGAAGCATCCGGATCGTCCACATATTGCGGGAAATAGCCGCGCCATACAATTACCTTGCAACGGTTTTTAAATTTCCGCTATCCGTCGGCATGCAGGGCTGTTTAAACTGGCCTCTAATCGGATCAACCAAAAAGAACGAGATCGAAATGAAAACACGTCAAATTCGTCAAGACGGGCTAAACGTCTCGGAAATCGGTCTGGGGTGTTGGAGTTTCGGCGGTTCATACGGGCCTACAACCGAAACCGAAAGCCACGAAACGCTTAGCGCGGCCCTAGATCTTGGTGTAGATTTTCTCGATACATCTAACGTGTACGGAATGGGTATCTCTGAGACGGTGATTGGCACGTTTTTGAAAAAGAACAGCAATCAGTTTACCATTGCAACCAAAGCAGGCATTGGGCGCGACCCTGTGACCGGCGAACGTGGGTTCAACAACAAAACGGATTATCTGCGCCAAGAGCTCGAAGGTTCCCTGGTACGGTTGGGGCTAGACCACGTTGATCTGTTCTACATCCACCGTCGCGATCAATCGGTCCCAATCGAAGATGTGATGGAAACGCTGTTGGGCTTTAAGCAGGACGGAAAAATCGGCGGTATCGGGTTTTCTGAAATTGCTCCAGCCTCCCTAAAACGTGCCGCAGCAGTGGGGCCTGTCGACGCTGTGCAAAGCGAATATTCGCTTTGGACCCGACAGCCGGAAATGGGCATGATCCAGACTTGCAAAGACCTTGGCGTCGCTTTTGTGCCCTTCTCGCCTGTCGGGCGTGGTATTTTTGCGCCCGTCGCCCCAGACCCGACAACATTTGAAAAGGGCCATTTCAGGCGTGGAACACCGCGTTTTTCTGAACCTAATTACAGCCACAATATCGCTATGGTAGACCGATTTAAAACACTGGCCCAGGATCTGAATACCTCGCCTGTGACATTGGCCATTGCGTGGTGTCTTCATCGTGACAAGCACCTAATCCCGATCCCCGGCACGCGGTCTGCAAAGCACTTAGAAATCTGCGCTGCGGCAACTTCTTTTGCGATGACACCTGACATCATGCAAACCATCGAGAACACGTTGCCAATCGGCTGGGCGCATGGGGATCGCTATACGCATGCGCAGTGGGTTGGTGTTGAAGGCTATTGCTGACTGATAGATCCCTACGTCAGTTGATTTTCGGCGCTGGCACAGAGACACCAAAATCGGACCGAAAAGGTCACAATCAATGCCCCTTAGACATGGTTAAACATCCATCAAATGCGCCACGGCTTTCCGCTTCCCAACGGGCGTCACCATTTTTTTGAATTGATGTCTCGCAGCATGGCATTGTCCAACATCTGCTCTGCCAACAGCTTCTTCAGCTTACCGTTCTCGTCCTCCAACGCT
>JBDWVP010000053.1:0-110429 GCA_039983935.1 Roseobacter sp.
CACACCAGTGTCTGTTCAATGCTTTCCCCATAGGGCTCACCCAGACCCCACGGCTTCCTCCCAGTCATGTTTCCCAACGCGGGCCAACGTCGCAACAAAACGAAAACTTGTGCTCAAGCCCGCATCGAAAAACCTTAAACGAAGTGTGAATTCGCTGCAGCTGCGCCAATGGCCGCTATCACGGGCTCCACGAAAAGATCGCAACCTGCTGGAAATGGTCTTACAAAGTCCAGTGAGACAAACGGTTGCGTTATACCGGTCAGGAGTTAGTAATGAGCCAGAGGCTTTCAACGGCTTTGTCCGCAGCAGAGAAAATTCGTGCCCAGTTTTTTCCGGATGCAAGCACCTTCATGCTCGCGGGTTCGGTGGTTCGAGGTGACGCGACAGCTTATTCTGACCTTGACTTGGTCGTGGTCTTTGAACGCGTTGAGAGCGCCAAAAGACAATCTTTTGTTTTCGAGGCCTGGCCCGTTGAAGCCTTCATTCACGATCCGCAAACTCTGGAATACTTCTTTCAGGAGGTGGATCGCCCGTCAGGAGTGCCGTCTCTGCCCAACATGATCTGCGAAGGCATTGAGCTACCTCACAAAACCAGATTCGGCAGTCGTATGAAAGACCTAGCATCCCGAGTTTTGGCAGAAGGCCCGATCATATGGGGGCAGCAAGAACGCGAAAACTCACGCTATGCAATCAGCGATATGGTTGAAGATATCCGCAAACCTCGCAACACAGCTGAGCTTCGTATCGTCGTCTCAAATCTATACTCGGCCATCGCCGATCATTTCTTCCGGTCGCAAAGCCAATGGTCAGCTAAAGGAAAGAGCATTCCTAGAAGGCTCATGAGCGTTGATCCCGAGTTCCACAATCGCTTCGCAGAGGCTTTCGAGACAGCATTCACAAGCGTAGATGCCACAGCCGTCATTCGACTTTGCGAAGACGTCTTGGAACCGGATGGAGGCTTTCTTTTTGACGGCTATACCCGCGATGCACTAAAAGAGTGGCGTATTCCTGACGCGTGATGACGTGTTAGCCGCCATTCGTACTCGATGCAGCATCAGTCAAAGTTGGCTCGAAGGAGACCTTCCCTACATGCGCGGACGGTTCTGAAGCCATTTTGGTAACTCAATGGCAGTTTCGTGGGACAAAGCCGACTTTAGCTGCGGTTGGACCAAGGCCCGCTGTCCCAGATTCACAAAGTCAGCGTGCACTGTTATGGTACCGAAGGCCCCAAGACGGTGTGCAGCGCAGAGTAGGCCGCGCATTTGCTCCACAACGGGGATCGGCTTCCAGACCGCCGTTGCCGCCGCCGATGGAATGCCTGATGAAGACTTTCGCATCCAGACTTTGACCTCGGGAACACGGTGGTTCCATCTCCAGATGATCTCGTCCAAGTACCGCTGGAGGTGTTGCTGCCCCAAACGAGGATAAGCTCGTGTAAGTTTTGACGTTGGCTAGTTTGCGAACTGAACCCCCTCAAGAAAACTATGCCTTGAGGCAGAGCCTCAGTCGACCGTAGGGGCCGAAAATAATGGACAAATGATCTACACGCCCCGCTCAACCACTCCCGTAATTCGATGCAAGCTTAGTAGGTGCTGGATACTCATTCGATTTTATTTGCGGGTGTTAGAAAATTTACCCTTTATCAAATGCACTTTCAGCCAAAAAGTTACATTACTTTGGCCATCTGCACATGACCTCTGAATGCAGAGCGGAGGAGGTATTTTAGCCTGTCAACATGTTCATCCGGGACCAAAATCATCCACCGCAAATGTTTTCTGCAAGGGCAAGCCCATATCCGAAAACCCGATCTCGCCCGACCGAACCCAACTCTGCGCTGGTCGCTGCGAGCCGCTTTCGAACGTCTGATACACTAGTTGCACTAACCAGAGACGGATCTGCCGCCAAACGGGCGGTAACTAACGGCGTCGCAATGGAGGTTCCCGTCACAAACCGCGCATTCCGCCCAGTCGAAACAAGCACATCCACGCCGGGAGCCGCAACATCCACGTGTTTGCCACGCACTGCATGACGATAGACGCGCCCGTTTACATCAACAGCCGTCACCGCAATAACGTCCTCAAACCCAGCAGGATAAAGCGGGGCAACGTTTGGGCCGTCATTCCCAACCGCCGCAACCAAGATCAGGCCTTGCGCAACAGCACGTTCCACAGCAAGGTCCAGCAACTTATTGTACGGTCCTGCCAGTGCCAAATTGACGAAATGCACATCTTCTTGTGCCATCCAATCAAGCGCACGCACCAACGCGTCAGCCCCCGCCTGTAATTCGGATGTCTCCTGCTGGCCAAAGACATTGGCAGCGTAAATCTGGCCACCCTGTAGTCGACTGGGGTTGGCCAGCACGGAGGCAACATCCGTGCCATGCGCATCTGCTGCAGCAGGGCCCGTAAAAAATGTGCGACTTACAATTTGCACATCTTTAAGCTCAGCCGAATTCGTATCCACACCTGTATCGATTATGCCGATTGGTGCCTGAGCAAAACAGCCCCCTTTGTCCCATCGCATCATATCGTTTGCGTAATCGAGCCCGTCTAACGGCGTGGAATCTTGTTGCAGCCGATAAGCATGATTTATGCCAACCGTCGCGCTTGGCACTGCTTTTTCCAACACTGCGATTGCTTCGCCCCCTGTCACCCCTTGGGGCCTTCGAAAGGTTAACATGGTGAGGCCGAGCGACTTTAAATCGCTCTCATCTAACGCACTGTATCCTCGCGACGTCGCGGCAGCACGCAGATCATTTGCGGCCCGATCATCAGGTAGCAGTGCGATGATCAATCCTGCGCCGACAACATCGGGTGTGCCGCTCGAATTTGGCACTGATCCTCCCTCACGCAATGACGCACACCCGATCAGAAAAAGACACAATGCACAGGAAACAAGACGTCGAAGGAAAATCAAAGCATCGTCTCCTTTGGGACAAGCAAAATGGCATGACGGCGGTCAATCCAGACAGTTTTGTCGTCTGACGCTGAACTAGGGTTCAAAAAAGGCAAAAAAACGCCCCGAAAGCAAACATTTTTTGAACCCTCCCCCAAGACTGTGCGACAAAGCTAGGTATAGCTCAACGATGTTAGTGTGACAAAATGGATCGCGACGACACAATATTGGATTATCTTCAGGGTCGACTCTCGCCAAAGGATCGGCAGCAGTTCGAACATGCAATGTCTCAGGACAATTCACTGTCCAGCGAAGTTGATCTGATGCGCGCCGTTCGTGCAGAACTGGCTGCAGGACCATCGCATGAAAACAGCGCTGCCGTCTGGGATAAGGTATCGGCCAGTATCGATGCAACACCCATACCCGCCAATCAAAACCAACGCCCATGGGTTCAGGCTTTAAGATACGCAGCCGTCGCCTCAGTCGCCATTGCAGCATGGCAATTGGCAATTGTCCCCAGAATGAACGCACGCCCTGACGGGTTCCGGACTGCGAGCGAACAATCTGCAAACTTTATAGTCCAGGTTAAATTCGCTCAAGATGCAACGGTCGGAGAAATCAGTGCCGTTTTGGTTCCCGTGGGGGGCACAATCACAGATGGGCCAAGCGCATTAAACTTATTTCGGATATCCTTCCCAGATCAAACATCTCGGGAAAAGGCATTGAACACCTTGCAATCGCGCAATGACATCGTTGAGATGGTGGCCGAACAATAAACTAACGTTTTGATCCGGCAGATAAACAACGCATCAAGGCCTGCTTGGCGTGAAAAATGCGGGTTTTTACCGTACCAACCGGAACGTCTTCTATCTCCGCGATTTCCGGATAGGTTAAATCTTCAAGAAATGCGAGACGAATGGCAGATTGTTGAACGTCTTTTAACGCTGTCAAACAAGAATGAAGACGTTTCTTTTCAGAGGCTGCGATGGCAGCCGCTTCGGGATTGGGGGCTGTGTCCACAGCTTCCGGCACCTCCTCCACAAAAGATAACTTCCCACGTTTACGCAGAGCATCTACCAGTTTGTTGCGCGCAATCGAAAAGAGCCACGTTTTTACGCTGGAAGTTCCTGCGAACCTAGAAGACGTGCGCCAAACATCCAGCATGGTGTCATGCACACAGTCTGATGCCAGCTCCGCATTTTTACACCGCGACACAGCAAATGCATAAATAGCCGTATTATAGCGGTCATAAAGGACACGCATGGCCTGCTTGTCGCCAGCCCCAATGCTTGTAATGAGATCATTGTCATTCATCATATCAGCCTGATGGTCGTAACCCGCATTCGCCGCAAAAGTGCCACTGGACAGAGGGCGATACAACTCATTAACGAATTTGATTGGTTTAACATAACGAGGATAATCGCGCGACGATCAGGGTCACGCAGATGAAACCCCGCCAGTGTATCACTGACGGGGCCACACGCTTCCGATGCAATCGTTAACTATGCAATCATAAAATCGTCAGCGTTAAAATCAGTAACCGCCACATCTTCGAAGGTGATCACTTTGTTTTCCAGGGTCAATTCAACATCATCGCCCACTTGGGTTAAATTCGCGAACAGGTTCTCTTCGGTGACCTCCGGGTCAGACGTCACAAACAAGAGGCTGTCTTCTTCAAAATTAAAATCAAGAATAACATCCACCCCGGCGTCCTCTTCAAAGAAGACAAAAGTGTCCGCTCCCTCTCCGCCAATCATGATGTCATTGCCAGCGCCGCCGCGGATCACGTTGTTCTGATCGTCGCCAATGATCGCGTCATTAAAGGCCGTACCAGTAACCTGTTCAAAGTTACGCACAGTTGATGCGTCGCTTTCACCATCGGTTGTGTTGATCGTCTCGTTTTCCAAGTCCACGACCACACCGGTTGCAGCATCGCTCAAGTCCAACAAATCTGTGCCTTCACCGCCATCCAGATCAAGAACCGCTCTTTTCAACACAGTGTCGTTGATCAACGCCGTATCATCACCCGCCCCAAAATTCGTCTCGATGACTTCAATATTTCGGACGTCCAATTCGAACAATCCAGCCACAGTTTGATCGTTCACTTCGACACGGGCAAACTCCAACCCTTTTTCACCGACAGAAAACTCAGCAACATCTTTGTTTTGAAGGTCATCATTCACAAGGTCTGTGTCAAAATTGACCTGCAAACGGTCATAACCTGCTTCGCCGTGCATCAGATCGGACCCATCGCCATTATTCCACACCAAGAGATCATCGCCGGCGCCGCCAAAAACAAAATCGTCACCTTTGTTGCCCACCAATGTGTCATCGCCTGCCCGGCCGCCAATTCTGTCAACGCCACCGAGACCAGAAATGATATTATCTTGTGCGTCACCTCTGATAATGTCGTCAGTCTCCGTACCGATCACATTTTCGAAATTTTCTGCCGTCGAACCTGCAATCGTTCCTGCTGCCAAATCCACTTGAACGCCTTCGGCTGCTTGGGACAAATTCAACGTGTCCACACCCTCGCCGCCATCGAGGTCCAGGATGATTTCATCAAGCACTTCTCCTTTGATCACGGCTTGGTCGTCTCCGCCGCCGAAATTAGTTTCCAATACTTCGGTTTCCCGAATGTCGAGCTGAAATAAACCACGCACTGATTGGTCATTCACCTCGGTTCTCACAAATTGAATGCCATTCTCTGTCACAGAGAATTCAGCAACATCTTTGTTTTGCAAATCATCGTTCACGAGATCGGTATCGAAATTGACTTGAACACGATCATACCCGGTCCCGCCGTTCATCAAATCAGAACCATCACCATTGTTCCACACGAGTGAATCATCCCCCGCGGCGCCGAACATCTGGTCATTGCCGGTATTGCCGACAATCCGATCATCGCCGTAGCCACCAAAGAGATTATCCTCCCCTTCACCACCTTCGACAGTGTCATCGCCAAAACCGCCAAAAATTTTGTCGTTACCTTCTCCGCCTGTAAGGAGATCGTCACCAAACAGGCCAAAAACCAAATCGTCCCCACCATTCGCGGCAACGTCATCATCTCCAAAAGATCCGATGATCAGATCGCTTTCCTCTGTTCCGTTTGTTTTCTGGCCAGCTGTAAAAATATTTATGAAATTAAAAAACGACATTGGATTCTCCATGTAAAATTCGATTTACCTATCACTTTCACCTGCGCCCGATTGGAGGATGAGCCAGTTGTTCAAACCAGATTTCGTCCCCCGCTACTTGCGAGATACCCATTAGTCGGGCCAATGCGATTTTCGGTTCAAAAAAAAGTGAGAAAGTTTTTTTCATCACCCGCGAAGGATTTAAAACGGGCAAAGCGCGCCTTTTCCCAAGCTTCAAAATTTCACAGATAAGACTGGATCTAATTCAATTGGAATTGGCCAAAAACTCTCACGCTAAGGATGGTCAATTGGTTGAACTACCAATACCCCGCTAAACGGATGTGACCGTTAAGACGAGAACTGGCTTCTTGCGCTTAAATTTTCGACAGTTCTCTCATGTTTCTACCTATGAGTGCATTAAAAACAGGGCATTTCTGCCAGACAATGCACGTTTACCCCTGGTACTCTTTGCGGGGTTGGCACGCCTCAATTCAACGTTACCTAAGAACTTCATCGCCATTACTAGACGTCAAAGGCCCTAAAAAAAACAAAAAACAGATTCGGATTTCTGATCATTCCAACACCGCTGATCGAAAAACCCAGCTTCGTGCAACCAGCAATAAGGCCTGCTGCCACTATTTTAGCCACTACCCTTACGTGAATTTGGCCTTTTGCGTCAATCTATGCATTTTTTGCTTTAAAAACTGTTCAAATTCGATGACAAATAGTTAAGAAATGGTGAAACTATTTTTAACCCGGAATTGTGGGAGTTGTTTGTCGTGATTACATTTCAGTTTGAAGAGTCAAAGCAATCTGGGTATTTTCAGAAGATAAAGGGCGGGCCTGCCCTTTATCGCCGGGCGGGCAAACGATTATTTGATTTGACTTTAGCGCTCGTGCTGATTCCGTTCTTGGCGCCTATCATTGCTCTACTTTGGATTGTAACAAAGTTAGACGGTGGGATCGGTTTTTTCGGGCACAAACGCATTGGCCGTAACGGCAAAGTGTTCAGATGCTGGAAAGTCCGCACAATGGTCGTAGATGCTGAACAGAAATTGCGCAGACATTTAGCAGAAAACCCGGAAGCAGCTGCTGAATGGGAAAAAGATCACAAACTAAACGACGATCCCAGAATTACCCGGTTTGGGAATTTTCTACGCAAAACGAGTCTGGACGAGCTTCCCCAGCTGTGGAACGTTATCAGAGGCGACATGAGTTTTGTAGGTCCGCGCCCGATTGTGCGTGTGGAATTGCACAAATATGGATCTGACCGGCCGGTTTACCTATCCATGAAACCAGGCATAACAGGCCTTTGGCAAGTTTCAGGTCGCAATGATGTCAGTTATTCTCAGCGCGTTCAATTCGATGTCGATTACTCAAAAGCTCAATCTCTTTTTACGGATATTCGACTGATCGCCATGACAGGCGCATCCGTCGTGGGAGCAACTGGTCGCTAAACTAGTCACCCACGTTGCATGGACACAATTTTCGGCTGTTTCGCCAAGCGGAAATACGCAGAGTACAATAAATCACCTGAATATACCTTTTGAAAGCAGTAGTAATGCCAACAGCGCAGCCTTAGATAGGCTGTAAAAGGCGCAAACAGATGTTATTCAGAGCACTTCCCCTAAAGCGCAAATTGTCGCGATCCTTTGTTCTATGGGGCAAGGTTCTCGAACTGCTCAAATACAGCAGTTCAAAGTTGGGTATTTTGGTTTTTGCCGCCACTCTACTTGAGATCGTTCTCACTTTAGGCGCTCTTTTTGCGGTTAAAGTCGCGGTAGAGAATATCGCACAAGTCTCATCAAGCGCTGAGCCAGTCGACCTTGGGGACGTTTTGTGGGCTGTCGTCTTGATCCTAAGCTTATTTCTTGGCGGTCGCATTATGCACTCAATCGCCAATTTCTATCGGTCGGCCCAAGGCTTTGTTGTTAGCGACTTTGTAAATCGCGCCATTCAGGAACGTGCGGTCGCTGCAGACCTAAGCTTTTACGACAGTTCACTCTACTATGACAGCCTGGAGCGCGCGCGCCAAGCTGGTGCACAACGACCCGCACAAGTCATAGCAAACGCACTGAACGTTTTTCGTGGCGGTATGATGCTGATCGGCATTGCCGCTGTTCTTTTTTTTGTTGAATGGCGGCTGCTGCCAATCAGCCTAATTGCCGTTGGCTTGATGCTGATCGTCCAAGTACGATTTACGCGCCAACGTTTTATCTTACAACGAGAGCTCGTGCAAAAGGAACGCCATGCAGCCTATGCCGACTGGGTAATGACGTCACATCCTTTCGCAAAAGAGGTGCGTCTTTGGGACATTGGGGCTTATCTCCGCGCTCAGTACATGAAAATTCGCAAAGCAGTGCGCAAAGACTACCTGCTGATTGAACGTCGGAAATCCATTGCAGAAAGCCTCGTTGCGGTTGTCGGCACACTTGTTGTCCTAGCCTGTGCAGCGTTTATTTTACATCGGTTCAGCACTGGCAAGGCGGATCTTTCGGACCTGGTCATGGTTGTTTTACTCTTGATACGCGCCGAAACCGCAGGCCGAGATTTTGTCATGAGTCTCTCCAAGCTTTATGACGACCAACTCTTTCTAGACCAACTGTTTAAATTTCTGGATTTAGAGCCAGAGATGAAGACGGAAAATACGGCTGTTCCTTTGCCAGAGATCGCGACGGAAGGCGTCGTTCTGAAAAACGTGACATTTTCCTACCCGACGGCAGAAAAACCCGCTTTAGAAAACGTCTCACTTACCCTTAAACCCGGGCAGTTCACGGCTCTGGTAGGGGGGAACGGCTCAGGTAAAACCACTTTGATTAAGCTGTTATGCCGTCTTTACGACCCACAACAGGGGTCGGTAAGCTACAATGGCCATGATGTTCGGACATTTGATCCAGTGATCTTCAGGCGAGAATTCAGCGTCATTTTTCAGGATTTTGCGCAATTTGCATACACGGGTCGAGATAACATGTGCTTGTCCGATTTGGGCCGAGACAGCGACGAAAACAGGTTGCATGAGATCGCAAAACTAACGGGCGCACATGAGGTGCTAGACGATCTGCCCCAAGGATACGATACGATTTTATCACGAATGTTTGATGGTGGAGTCGAACTTAGTGGTGGCCAATGGCAAAAAATTGCGTTGTCTCGTGCCATTTTTCCCGAATCAAAGTTTGTCATTCTGGATGAACCAACCAGCGCCATCGACCCAAATGCCGAAGCAGCGCTGTTTGACGGTTTTCGCGAAAAGCTGGAAGGCCGTGGTGCTCTGGTCATCAGTCATAGGCTGTCTACGATCAGACAAGCCGATTACACCTATGTGCTAAGTAACGGAAAAATAGTAGAAAATGGAACGCATGCGGAGCTGATTTCTCTCAATGGTCGGTACGCAGAAATGTTCGAACGCCAAGGTCGCAGCTATCGAAATTAGGTCTCTTTAGTCTAAATTTTGAGCAAGCGTCGCGCTCTCGGTGTAAAAGCGCCGAGGCTTCTGAAAAAAACTTGAGTCTTCGGTCGGTTAAAAGATAAGGTTAACGGGTCTTAACTAATTTGTTAATACGTAAGGAGAAGTCATGACAAAAGCTACATATGAAGCGCCAGTTCTTCGGTCACACGGCACAGTAGAAGCCGTAACCAAAGGTGGCTCAACAGGTGCATCAACAGACGCGTCGTTCCCAGTTTCGACACCGTTTGCAGACATCACTCTGTCTTAAATCTTGAAGTCGGCTGCGCTTGGCAAAGCCACTTCTGCACAATTGAACCGGGGTTCGGATTTTCTGAGCCCCGGTTTAATTTTGGTCGCAGCTTGAACCACTAAAGAGAGTGTTCTAAAAAGTTTATCTCGCACGCTCACTTTTCAAATTTGAATGCTGCGGTGTTGAAGTCGTTAAATCCAAAATGGAAAAGTTCTTATGCCGTCTGAAAATCATTACGTTGCTCAAGCCGATGTCGTCGATTGCGACATAGGTGGGGATCGCGCGCTATTGCACCTTCAGACCAACACCTATTTCACAATGAACGCTACGGCGTCTGCCTTATGGTTGGCATTGGCAGACCCTAGAACGCTAGACGAACTTGTTGGCGTCGTAACAGAGAAATTTGAGGTCTCAGACGATCAGTGCCGCCCGGACATTGAGTTGATGTTAAGTCAAATGAAGGAAGCCAACGTTATCGATATACAACCCACGCAGGTTTCCTAATCTATGCGGCTTGTTCGCTGGTCCGGTATTTATGTCATCAGCCTGCTGGTCGTTTTGATCGTACGCATTGGACTTTGGGTTACGCGCTATCAACGTATTCGCTCGGCTCTAGTGCGCCCTTGTGTCGTGAACCCACAGGAGGACCGCCGCGCCACGGTGGCCCGCATCACCCATTCAGTTTCGCGTATTGCCCGGTTTATTCCTGATGCAAGTTGCTTAACACAGACAATTTCCTGTCAGGCGCTACTGTCATGGAAGGGAATCCCATCCACAATTACAATGGGTTTAAAGAAAGATGGTGAAACCGGAATGAAGGCGCATGCGTGGCTGACTTGGAATTCTCAGGTAGTTCTGGAGGGCGATGAAGGCACGTTGGTGGATTTTTCTAAAATTCATGATCTTCCGACGCCCCTTAAATCATCTGAAGTGTCATGAACCATGCCTATGTTGTTCAACTACCGCTTGCGGGAAAGGGCGGCTCGTCTCTTATCGACACAGCGCGGTTAACCCGCATGGAAGATAGCGCCTGGACGATAGCACCCCCCCTGCAGGGCATAAGTGCCGCCCATTGCGGTGCTGCAAACATTTGCCAGTCACAAGAATGGATCGTTGTGGGCTTGGCGTTTTTGCCAGATCGCGCTGCAGTGGGCAAATCTCTCGGAATGACATCAAGCCAGTATGATGCAAAAACCGACCTGGAATTGGCTCTCGCATTACGCATCGCACAAGGCGATGGGTGGGCCAAAGACACCACAGGATCGTATTCACTTGTTTTTATAAACAAACAGAGCAGCGCATTCGAAGCCTACCGCGATCACTTTGGTCTCTATCCGCTCTACTACACGATGGATGACGGCATGTTGACATGCGGCTCTGACATCAAAACGTGTCTCCATCTGTCTGGTATCCCCTTACAAAAAAACCCCCAACGCATCGCTGATTTTGTTCAGGGTCAGGAAATTAGTCTCGAACAAACGGCTTTTTCTTCTTTGTATCGCCTCCCGCCCGCCCACAAGCTGTCTGCTTCTCAGGGCGGTTTAGGAACAACCAAATACTGGCAATTATCCTCTCCGGGAGATTTCAACGGGACTGATGCGCCTGATCACCTTCGAAAAGCACTGACAATGGCAACCCAAGCCTGCGTCGACGCGCCTGAAAAAACTGGGGCCATGCTCAGCGGTGGTTTGGATTCCTCTTCGCTTGCAGGGCTTGCTGCTAAAAACGCGCAAGAACCATTGCAAACATTGTCATTCGTCTATGGTTCCGACAAGTCTTACGATGAAACTGACTATATCAACGCCGCTAACGATGCTTTCGGGACTGTTTCTCATAAAATACCTATTTCGAGCAGCGTCTCACTAAAAGACCTCGGCCCTCTCGTCGAAGAACAAATGGATTTTTTCCTCGCGCCAGGTTTACAAAAAAGCCGACAAATCTATTCACGGGCCCGTTCCCTCGGATTGGACGCGCTCATTGATGGGCATGGGGGCGATGAGGCAATATCACACGGCTATGGCCGTTTGGTTGAACTCGCGGCCTCTCGACAATTCCTGACGCTTTATCGAGAGGCGCGCGGTGCCGCAAAAATACACGGTGTCCCACTTCTGGCATTGGTGAGTGGTCATATCGCGCGTTACAGTGGGCTGCGACCCGGCACTCCGATCCGCAGAATTTTGATGAAATTTTCGCGCATGATGTCGCGCAACTCTCGCGTTTCCGAGTGGCCAAGCCAAAACATAACAGCCCTGATCGCCCCAGATCTAAGGGCCAGCTTCGACCCCCAAGAACGTTACAAATCCAGTTCGCAATTAAACTCTGCGAATGATTTCCGCCAAGCTGAAGCGATCAATCATCTTGCCGCTGTAGGTGATGAACTTATGCCGCATTCTTTCGAAGTGTTGCATCGCTCGGCCACGGCGGCCGGTATTTTACCAAAGTACCCCTTCTTTGATCACCGCGTTTTGTCGCTCTGTCTTTCCTTACCATCCGACGCCAAACTGCGTGACGGCCGTAGCCGCTGGGTATTGCGCGAAGCGATGCAAGGTGTTTTGCCGGAAAAAATCAGGTTGCGCACAGGGAAGGCCGAATTCGGCAATGAAGTACAAGAAGCAATCATAGCCTATTACACAGATATCAAGCCAACAGACTTTGCGATTTTGTCTGACTTTATCGACGTGAACGTGGTCGAACGGCTGCAAAAACAAGTCCTCTCTGGACAGATACAATATGTATCAGCAATACGTGCCCTTTGGCGCGTGGCAGTTCTAATTCACTGGAGCGCGGCCTTTGACAAATGGCATCTGGCACAAACAAAAGGCACGCTGATCTGATGACACAGAACTATTATTCAGTTTTCGGACTCACGCTGGTTTCCGACTTTTCTTTTGCCGTTTTGGAGCAGGTTGCTCCGAAAGATGACCCCGATCTCCTGCGTGTGACCCGCGTTGAGGGGATCCGTCCCACAGGTGAAATGCCCACCGATCCGCATTTTGACATCCAACCCGAGCATCAGTTTTTTCATTGGAATGCGGTTGGTACTTTCAGCATTAAAGACGCCAACACGGTTCTCATTGAGCCACAAGAGGGTGTGTCAGAGCATCTCATCTCTCAGGCTTTTTTGGGGCTAGTGATGTCGTTGGTTCTGGAGCGACGCGGGATTCTCTGTCTGCATGCGAGCGCTGTCAGTGTAAACAATCAAGCGGCGATCTTTCTAGGCGATAAAGGTGCCGGAAAATCCACGACAAGCGGCGCTTTAATCGCGCGCGGGCATGTCCCGGTTACAGACGACTTGGTCGCAATTGATGGCGCTCTTCAAGAGACCCCGCAACCTTTCCTGTGGCCCGGGTTTTCAAGTATGAAATTATGGCCCGATTCAGTCGAAGCCTTGGCTCTTGGCCAAGATGCCGATGATCGATTGATCCACCCATCAGTCACAAAAATTCAAAAACGAATGCCAGCACCCATCGCTCAGCAACCCGTGGCAATCGGCGCATTGTTTGTTTTGCGCAGAAGTGAAGATGTCACCGAACCACATGTCGTAAGGTTGCCAGCACATGAAGCATTGCAGATGGTTTTACGCTACACCTTTATGGCCCGTTACGGTGAAACCCGGCTAGGGCGCGATCATCTGGCACACCACATGAAACGGTGCAGCGCCATTGTTGCACATGCCCCCTTTTACAATCTGATGATCCCCGCGGACTTGAGCAGGCTAGACGCCCTCTCAAATACGATCGAGCGGGTCTTCGATTAAAAGGGGTAGTTTTTCGCTCGCCTAACCAAAACGATGCTATGTTGGTTGATCCTACCGCATCGACTTATCCTGCTTTTCAAAGGTGCCCAGATTGCAAGAACTGGCGGCGGTATTCCGGCGCGGGATTGAGAACGCATTTTTCATTGGCGCAGCACCCTGGCGAGATCCTCCCCAAAATCTTAACGCCCCGCACGACCCGTTGGCAGCTTAAAAAGGAACAAATGCGCATATTACCCCTGAAAACGTCAACCTTTCAGAAAAAATGAGTGCATATGTCTGATCTATTCAAACGCTTTAGTCCCGGCCTTAACTCACCCGCATTTGGTGCTTTTGAAATTACCCCCGACGATGAAACGGCGCTATCCCATGTTACGCGCGCCATCTATGTCGGTGGAGAAGGTAACCTAAGCCTCACCATGCTTGAAGGCCAAATCATAACACTTACCGCTGTGCAGCCAGGCATGATTTATCCAATTCGTTGCCAACTCGTTCATCAAACAGGGACCACGGCCTCTGGGATTGTGGGCCTTTACTGATGATTGGCGCTCTATCACTCGGCGCGGTGGCGAACGGGACCCCAAACCATGCCCGATCCCTGGCGGCACGAAGCGCTGTTTCAGAAACCGGTCTAAAGGTGCAGATGGAAAAAATTCCATCTGCCGCCAAAGATGACCTCACCTTGGACGCGCTCAACATCGACGGCGAATCCTATCTGGACGAGGTTGCAGATCCAAGTAGTCGGCAGCTCGCCGCAACTCCGTCGCCGGGTCGTGTGACCGGCGACGGCACGATTGTTTCAGCCTTGAGCGAAACCTTGGAGGTCGGCGCTCTTTACGTCGTTTCTTATGACATTCTGGCCGATGGCGGAACACGTTCCCTGTTTTTTTCCAACGGCAGCGGATCTCCCTTTCCCAATTCAGCGGTGGCGGGCTTCACACTAGGACGTCATAAAATACTGGTTCAAGCTGCGGACACCGATACAAGTGCAATTTTGCGCGTTAATGGTGATTTGACCTTTGGCTTCTTCTCTTGCCGAAAAGCGGAATGGCAAGTGGACCTCCCCCCCGGATCAACGCACCCAGAATTGGCTGCATTGCGTGAACCCGGGCGTATTCGCGGTACAGGGGCAATCGTGTCTTCGTTGGGCGCCCCTCTTACCGTCGGAACCGCCTATACACTGCGCTATGAAATTAAGGCCAATGCCGGGGCAGAAGGTTTATTTACATCCCCTGATGCCGGGTCGCCTTTTTCATTCGCCCAGTTACCTACTGACGTTGGTCATCACGCAATTACCTTAGTGGCACAGGACAGTGAAACGGATGCAATCGTTCGGCTGACAGGCGATTTAACTTTTGGTTATTTTTCGTGCCGCGAAGCTGGTGGAGCCGCAGGGAGACAAATTCAAATGGATGTGGCCTCCGGCAGCGCCCGTTCTCGCAGCATAATTTATACACCGGATCCAGAAGTTCTTTATGTGGCACCATGGGGAGATGACTTCCAAGGCACAGGCGCCTTCGGTTCCCCCTTTGCCAGCCCAGCTGCCGCATGTGCAATAGCGCGCCCAGGGGACACAATTTATTTGCGACCTGGCATCTATCAGCCCTTCGACATTCCCGTGAGCGGAGCGCCTGAACGTCCCATCACCATTACCACACTGCCTGGCGAAGAAAGGCTGGCCATCATCGAAGGTGATATGATGCAACACGCCGTACACGGCGGCGAAGGTGTTGAGCCAATCGAAGCCATGCGGGACGGTATTTACATCAAAGGCCAAGATCATCTGCACATTCGCAACCTCACCATACGTAATGTTTGGCGCGGTGGCATTTTTTGTGTCGGTATCGAAGAAGAGCAGCACGGACATCATGTGTTTGCTGGCAATGCCATCAGCATGACAGGCAGTTCCGGCATTTACGTTGGAGGCAATAGTTCCAACACAGTCATTCCTCTAAGCGAAGATACCCGTTTGCGAACAGTGGATGTGTTGATTGAGAATAACGACGTTTCCAAAACAAATATCGTTACAGATTACAACAATAACACCACAAATCCACAGGGCGTGCCCGGGGGTGTGGCCGAGGCGATTACCGTTGCAGCAAGCGCCAGTGATGTGGTCACCCGTTACAATGATGTGCACGACACACGCCAATACGGGATCGACTACAAAGCCGGCGTCCGAGGCGGCGCAATATATGGCAATCGCGTGTGGAACGTAGAACGTTACGGGATTTACCTCGATGCGGGTCGGCGGTTTGTCGAAGATGTTGAGGTTTACAATAACCAAATCTGGGCGTGCAACATTGGCATCGTCCTGTCGCGAGAAGCCGGTTCCAATACTGTCGAATATGATACATTTGTTGAACAAACTGGCGTTGAAGAATTTGTGCAAACCCTCGCGAATATCAACATTTACAACAACTTGATCTGGGATATCGAAGCCGCCGGTATTTTCTGTCAGCGTCATCCGCAAAAAGATGGCCCTAACGGAGAGATCACCAATGTTCGGGTCAACTTCAACACGGTCTACAACGCAAACCGATTGACAACAGGTCGCGACCTGAACCTTTCGGGTTGGTCAGATCCTGATTTTCAAGCCGCTGGCATCGTCAATGGAGTGGATTTCGTCGGGAACATCGTGTGGAATGACACCGCCGATATTCGCGCCATCGACGGTTTTTCGGGCCAGGTTGGCTTTCTCGTGGAAAGTAATCTGATCGGAACAGACCCCCGGTTTGTCGACCCAGTTTCGACCCCGCCTAATCTGTCCCTTAGACAAGACTCTCCGGCCATTGATTTAATTTCTGCGACGTTGGCACGCGGCCCTTTTGAGATCGATTTTTCAGGTGCGTTGCGCCAAGCGCCGATTTCGGCAGGTGCTCATGCTATTTTATCTGATTAAATTATCGCACTGGCTTGAATAGCCAATAATGGAAACGGAAAAGGTCGCGGCAACACCGCGACCTTTTTACCGTTTAAGTACCTGCGCGGTAGACCGCCACAGTTTCAGCAACCATCACATCAATCGTCCGTTTTTGCGCCAAGACCTTTGCATGTGCACCAAAGGATGTTCTTTTATCTGCGTCCTGAGCCAAAAGAACCAAGCATTCCGATAATTCTTCGGCCGAACAGTCGGTGGCCAAAACGAATCCGTTTTCCCCGTCCGCAACTGTTTCGTCGACACCGCCCACAGCCGTCGTGACAATCGGAATGCCCGCATGAAGCGCTTCGACCAAAGTGTAAGGCATCGCCTCATAATGGCTCGTCATACAAAAGATATCGAGCCCAGGAAACAGCGCCGGCCCATCCTGCCACCCCAAAAACTTAACAGAGTCTGTTTTCGATTGCGTCTCAGCAGCCGATCGTAATTGGCCATCCCCAACCACAATCCCCTTGATGTTTGACGCGTGCTGAGAAGCCAATGAAACAGCCTGAACAAACCGCAACGGCGCTTTTTGGTCATCCAGGCGTCCGATGAACCCAACAGCCACATCATCCTCGCTCAATGACATGAATTTACGCGCCGCACCACGATCTGCGTTGGATGGCAAAGCTGCCCCATTTACGACAGTTGTCACTTTTTCCGGGCAAATTCCCAGTTCAATTGCGTGGTTTTTTTCAGCCCCACTAACGGCAATAATCTGATCAGCACGCGAGGCGAGCAGCCGTTCGATTGTGCCATACACTTTTGCGCCACGGGCGCCCATCGTGGGATCCATCGTGCGAAAAGCGTGCGGCGTATAAATGCGACGCCCAGGGATTTTACGTGGTAAAAGCCTGATCAATGCCCCCGCTTTGGAACTATGCCCGTGCAAGACATCAAATGGCCCTGCCTCACGCAGCACTTTCGCCAAAGCCCGCAAACTTGTGAAGTCTGCCGCTCCAACAGAGCGATGCATTTCAAGAGGGATGTTGGTGACTTGTTCAAGCGCGAACAATTGCTGGCGAAAATCGTCTTGCGCCCGAACAGGAGACCAAATCACCGTCACCTTGTGGCCTAAATTCGCTAAGCCTTGTGCAAGGTCCAAAACATGGCGACCAGATCCTCCACCTGATGTTTCAAGCACAAGTGCAATTTTTAGAACGTTCTGCATCATGTGGTCTTTCTTTAGGATATCTTCAAATTAGAGAGAGGTTTGGTCTGACAGCGATGCCTAACTGAGCCTAGCGCATTAGCATCAATCTGCCTCTTTGCTCGTACGGTCACGTGTCCGCGCAATCAGATGGATTACGCGCGGGAAAATGTACAGCCAACGCAAACCCTGCGGCAAAGGCAGCTTCATGTATTGCCGGATGGTCGGCTGCAGCGTTTTGCGCCAGTGCTGCCAACGAGCTCTTCGGATCAGGCTGGGTCCAGCTTGCCAGTCAAACATGAATTCGCCACCTTTCATGCTGAAACCAATCTTTTTCTCAAGATCGAGATCACCAGACAAATTACGCAAACTCAGCTCCAGGAATTTCCGCCCCCGCCAATTTTCATCGGTTTCCTCCCATGTTGCCAAAGGTGACATCAGGGTCTGCAACTCCAAACACGCTTCGACAGTACCGCGTTGATCAAGCCGTTTGGCTTTGTCTATCACCGCTGTCTTGTCGAACTCTGGTGATGTTATCATTGCATCAAGATCGCTGAGCCAATGCAGCCGTGACCAGACATGGCGTGCATGGTGGTGACTGATATAGTTGAACAAGAAAACAGGTTTCATCGTTAGAAACTCTTTGCCCCCAATCATGATCGGGGTGGTTTGCTCAAAAATATCGTCATTGCTGAAAATGCCGGAGTATTTATCCAGCGAAACTTGCAAATCTATCGCCATATTTTCAGGGGTCAAAAGGATCGCGTCATTTCTATAGTGTAACGCGGCGTCTATTTCTGAGGGTTCAACCAGTGGATGCTCTGACAGACCGGGAACCACAAACTTATACCCGGCGTCAATCGCGCACAGCACAATCGGGCGCAGAGCCTTTTGCCGCACCAACACATCAATATCTCGGCATGGTCGCAGGCCAAGATCGGGATAATACTGGCTGACAAGGCTAATACCTTTGAAGAAGATCGCTTCTTGATTCAGCGGGTCAACGCAGATTTCCTTGAATTTTCGTTGCGCAGAAATCAAAACCATATTGCGTATTGCTGAAGCATTTGCCGCTTCGTTGATTTTGCAACGCGCGTGTTCAGGGATACATTCAGGGTCTAGATCGGCCAAATGCATTCGAATGTTTGGCAAACTGAAATTGCGGGCCGCCGTTTCGATAAATTCGTCCCAATCCTGGATTTCGCGTGCAAATCCTTCGGCGGCGACACGTTCTGCTTCCGTCAAACGAACTTTGGCAAAGGCAACATGCAATCGCATATCCGCAGTATTCAGACTGGCGTCCATTCTTGCCAAACAACCCTAACAAAATTTCCAAGGTGCTCAAAACTTGGCACTCACATTAACTTGTTACGACCCCTAGGCAACAGCTTCCATAGCCAGATACACAATTACGCCAATTCCTTTGGCCTGATATGGACAATTGCGCGCATAGTGTGCTGATCTCCAAAGACGTCCGGCGCCCTGAGTGATTGAGATACCAAGATGATACGCACCATCCCGTTTTTACGTTCTCTGCTACCTACCATTCTGGTGGCCAGCGTCTCTATGACGACGCAAGTGTTGGCTGCGAATCAAGCAGGACCCTGGTGCGTTGGCGTTCTTGAAACTCTGGGCGGCCATCAAATGGCACGGCCCGACATCGCCAGACATGTGATAGACCAACAGACCCCGCCAGATGTCACTGAAAATCCGCTACGGCTGGTCTATGTCTCGTCCCAAGCTTCCCAAGCGGGAGACGGCACGCGGGATTATCCATTCCGGGTTCTGCAAAACGCGGTCAATAACGCACGCCCAGGAGACAAAATTATCGTCGCACCGGGGAATTACGAACCCGCAGTGATCAAAATCTCTGGGACGGCGGATGCGCCTATAATTCTCGCCGCACAGAATGAAGGTTCCAATCAGGCTGTCATCGACGGTAAAGGTAAAAAGGTTCGTGGATTGATCGAAATTCGTGAAGCAAGCCACATTACAGTCTCAGGGTTTCGTCTGCAAAACGCGGCGCGCGATGGTGTCTTTGTCGAAGGAACCATCGAAGGGGAGCGCGATATTCGTATCTTGAACAACGACATCGATACCACGGGCAATTCGGCAATATTCGTTGGCGGTATCGTCATGCGTTTCATTACCGAGGTAGACGAGTATCGCCTGTTTGATGTGTTGATCCAAGGCAATCGCATCACAAACACCAACACACCAAAAGGTGTAAACGAAGCCATCTCTCTTGGCGGCGGTGTTGATGGTTTTACCATCCGAAACAATTATATATACGACTCCAGACAATACGGCATTGATGCCAAAGCGGGCGCTATCAACGGCACGATCACCGACAATACCATTCACGGAATAGAACGACATGGGATTTATGTCGACACAGGCAGCCGCACGGTTGCTAATATCGACATCCACCGCAATGCGGTTTTTGGCGTGCGAAATGGCATAGTGATGGCACGCGAAGCCAATCGAGATCCAGAACACCCTAATTTGTTCAATATTAACGTGAGCGACAATCTCGTGTTTGATGTCGAGCAATTCGGCATAATGGCCTATCGCCACCCAGATGACAGCGGCATTGGCCGATTTGATGATATTGCCATTGCAGGAAACTGCATTTGTGACATCAAACGTGATGCCGTCCGTCTCGGGGGCATTGGTGATTTCGCCAAAAACATAAGTGTCGCAGACAACTTCATCATGTCTTCTGGTGGTCGTGTCCGGAACAAAATCGGTGCCGAAGTGCAAGACGACAAAAAACGGGCAGGAAATTTAAGCTGCCCGTCGTAGTACCACATTAGTATCAAAATTTTGTATCAGTTGTAGGTGAAAACAACTTCGACAACGTCGCCCGGATTGAGAAGCGCGCTGGGAGACACTTCTGTGCTGGTTTCATCAGCTCCGTTTTGGCGGTGCAAGATAAACCGAATATCCCCCGAATTATCGTCGTCTTCGACGACTGAGCCCAGCGCAAGTTCGCGATTGAGACTATTCAATCGCGCAGTTGCTTCATTATAAGATCTTTCGGTCTTGGCTCTCAAATCCCGTAACGTCTGCACGAAATCTTCGTTCAAACCTTGCTGTTCGATGATAAAGGACTGCAACTCGCGCTCGGCCGTCGCCAGATCAGCCTGCGTTGTGAGCAATCGTGAAGAAGCGTTCAATGCGCCTTCCCGAGCGTTGTCCAGCGTATTGGCCGTGGTCAATCCACGATTGGACAATTGCAACACGTCCTGCAATCTATTTTCTTCAATTTCAGACGCCGTTTGGAATTGCTCAAGAGCAGTTTCCAAGAACGCAATTCGCTTTTCCGTAAGGGCCACGCGCGCGCTGTTGTCTTCCTGCTCTCGTTTCAACTGCGCACGAGCGCCGTCGATTAACTGTCTGATCCCTTCGACGTCTTCGGGTTCCAATTGTTCTTCGATAAACTGGAATTCACCTTCCAACGGCACGTCACGATCTGCACCAGTTAGCAAAACATCAATGCGCCAAAGCTCAGCCGCAAGCCATGCTTCAGTTTCTTTCAGTTCGGCCTGACGCGTGCGGAAATTAGCCAGTTGATCAACCCGGTCCGTTTGGCCCGCCAGAGCCGTCCCGCCCGCCGTCCCGATGGCCGCGCGCACATTGATACCTGGTTCAAACGCAATGCGACCCGGCGATGCAACCGCACCAACAATCGTTATTGGGCGATATGTATCGATGTCGACGAATATGTCTCTTTCATCCAAAACAATGACAGAGGCCACACCGTCTTTGACCAATTGGATTTGACGACCCGCAACTGAAAGGGAGATATCTTGAGCCAATTCATCAAGCGTTTTGTTCGCCGCTTGGTGCGTTCCAAGGTACGGAAGCCGGATTTCGCCCGCAATATCAACTGTTCCAATATAAGACTGGTTATTCAATTCGATAATCTGAACCAAAACCCGATCACCCGCCGCCAACCGGTAAGGTTGTGCAAAGGCTGGAAGTCCCATTAACAGGATCAATGCGGGGAACATCATTTTCAGCCCCCAGTTGAACATCCACGTGTAAAAAGTATTAGCAACTGAAACAGAACCGGTCTTCATGAGTTTTCTTGTCCTCTAGCTTACGTGCGGCGACACTGACCCGGTTTCGCGGGTTTTGTCCAGAGACCCATACAAGACAAAATCAACCGGCAGTGGATTGTACCCCAATACGCCCGATTTGATAGCACCACATCGATTAAGTATTCATGTTTTTCTCAGAAGGGCTTGACCCGGTCGGCCGCGTCTAGCACTTCTATCACATATTTTTTTGCCTAGATGAAGCGCAGGCACAGACGGTCTGGCACCCTTGCTAAACCCGCAGACTTGCGACATCGAAGGCGGCCACAGGGAGTACCAATGGTAACGTCCGCTTCGATTGCCTTTAAAAAGCAGTCCCGCCCATTGCTGGTTTACATTTTGGGTTGGGGCCGCAGTGGCAGCTCCATCATGGCCAATATCCTCGGATCCATGCCGGAAAGCGCCTCATTGGGCGAGGTTCGTTATCTATGGGATCGTGGTATTCTCGAAAATGGAATCTGTGGATGTGGAGAACCGTTCGCGGAATGCGACTTCTGGCCAGGCTTGTCCGTCGCGGGCGGACGCCTCGGTGACATAAGCCCGGATCGTGCAAGCTCTTTGGTAAAGTCAATCGGGAGTGGCGCACGGCGCAGTCAAATTCCGGCGCTTCAAAGTGACCGCACCCGGCGGTCTTATCTTGAGCGAAATAGCGCCGATCTGGATCTATTGATGGAGCTTTATGCATCCGCGTTCGAAAAAAGCGAAAGCCGCGTCTTGGTTGATGCCTCAAAAAGCCCGTTTTATGCGCTGAATTTCTTACACGAAGATCGACCTTTTGACGTGGCTTTTCTACATTTGGTTCGTGACCCTCGTGCGGTCTTGTACTCGTGGAAAAAAACCAAACAACGTGGGGACAGCTCTGATGATCAGCTTTTCCCCAAGTATTCATCCATGAGATCCTTGATACAATGGGCATTGGTCAATTCTCGGTGTGAACGCTTTGCAAAGCTCGCTCCGGGCAGCTATTTTCAAGTGCGCTACGAAGATTTCGCAGACAATTGGCCTGCTGCGCTGGTTTCAGGTGCAGATGGGCTGTTTGAAACAACGCAAGATGGTATCCTGCCCGAAAACGGGCGCACTGCAACAGTACATGCGCAACATTCCATTAGTGGCAACCCGTCACGGTTTAATCTGGGCGAAGTTACGTTGAAACCTGACACGTCTTGGAATGGCGCCGTCACAGGCATGGACCGCAAACTTGCCGCGATGATCTGTGGTCCAGTTGCTGGCCGTTACGGATATTCCATGGGCGGCTAAACCGCCCTAACCTTTGATCCTAAACCCGGGTAAAAGCGACAAGATCGATGTGTCGACACCCAGACGCCCGCGGCACCACGAAACCGTCATGACCGTAAACAACACCCTTGCAACACAGGCGGCAATAGCTGCGCCCAATATGCCAAATAGTGGCACCAAGATCGGGATGAGTGCGAGACCAGCCACTTCGGAAATCAGGGTAAGCCGGACAACCTGCTGTTCACCGTTACTCATCAGCATGAGCTGTCGAGTTGGTCCGCCCAGCCCGATCAGCAGATAGCTCCCTGCCAGCAGCGTTAGCGCCAACGCGGCCGAAGCAAATGCGGGATCGAAAAGCGACAGCAGCTGTGGCGCAAAAAAGATAATGATCCCGGCACCGATGGCCAACGGTACGGCAATCAGCATCGCCAGCTTGCGGCCGACATTGCGCAAGCCGTCAAAGTCGTTTTTACTATGGAGGCGCGCAAATACCGGCGTCGCGGCAATGTTGATTGCGATGATCGGCAGCTGTAACAATTGCGATGTTTTCTGCGCAGCAAAATAGGCCCCAATCTGATCTGGCGGCAGAAACAAAGCTGCTGCGGACAGGTTCAGGCTCGCGCCCATCGTGCCCAAAGATGCCAGCCACATCCACGCTGAAACCCGAAAAGGCATTGAAACTGTTGTTTCGCCCCCCTTTGGTGCGGAAAATTTCTCTCGGTGAGCGATAATCATAGACAGCAATTGAACCGCAACTACGGCCATCAACGTCGCAGAAATCGCCATCATCGCTCTCAACGCATCTGTAAATAGAAACGGCAGGCTTACAGCAGCAAGGCATGCCAAAACGATAAGCCCACGCCAAATCACATCGCGTGGGGCGAGCGCCCATAGGATTGCCCCAAAGGCGCGGTATTGATGCGAAACCAACTCGGCCAAGGCAAAAGGTAGAACAAGTGCGCAAGCGCCCAGGATATAGCGCATGTCAACTTCAACACCCGCAAGCCCAGCAACCATGCCTCCGGCCAAAAGCAACGCGATAACAACCGCCACCCCGGCCAAGGCTACACGATAACTTTGCCGCATCACATACCGGCGGTCAGCCGCCGCTTCCGGCCCATCGCCCAAGGCCGACAAGGTCTTGATACTCAGAGTATGTTGTCCAAAAAGCGCAGTGATCGCACCAATTGTGCCGAGCGCAAACATCGATGCAAACAGCCCGTATTCGACGGCTCCGAGGACACGTGCCAAAAACATGAACATTAGAAAGGTTAGCCCGGCACTGATGATTTTGAGGCCAGCAGAAAGGATGCTGCCAAGCATAAGTCGTTTCATATCAGGCGTATCCTGTCTTTGACTGTGTGAGGGTTATACAGCGGGGCGCAAATTCTTACGCACCACAGACCTGCGCAGCTTTTTTTGCCCAAGGTGATCGGGTAAAAGCCGGTTTGATGTATAGGTACCAAAGGCCATCCCGCACAGCAGATAGACATGTCGCCAGTGGATTGCACCAACCACCTGCATCAAAACGATCAATCCCAACATCACCGAAAAGATAAGCGCATATTTAATCCAGCCTGGTTTCTGATCGGCAATTTTGACAACGCATCGCACGGCAGCGGATCCATAGATCAAAACAAGACCAAGACAGGCAAACACACCATTGTGCATCGCAAAGGCGACAAAAGTGTTGTGCGGTAGGTAGCCATACACATAACGCGCCTGGAAAGGACCGATGCCAAGAGGGTGTTGCCAAATCTGACTGGCCGCATCCGCGACATATCCGAAACGCGATGTATCATAGCTCTGCAAGGAGAGCCGTTGGCCTAAAAATGAATCCGCCAGACGAGCCGTTATCTGATCCAGAAACAACAGAATGATTGCAAAGATAACGATAATTATCCAGACGATCCCATTCAAAGTTGTTCGTGCCGTCGGGCGATAAATCAGCAATGCCAAACTGAAAAAAGACAAGGATATAAAGGCGTGAATCCACGCGCCGCGCGAATAGGTCGAAAACAGGGAAATCAGCAACAGCCCCATAGCCCCCAGCGCAAGAACCCGGAAACGCGCTGATTCAATGATCACCCAAGTGACAAACAAAAGGCTTGGGATGATGAAGGGCCCAAAAACATTGGGGTCTTTAAACGTCGCTTTCACCCGAAAACGGCTGCCTTCGCCCCGGTACAGGATATCGCTGTTAGGAATGAGGTCGAGCAAAGCGACCACAGCGACGCAAGAGGCCAACACGCCACCGATGGTCAGCATAAATAGAACGATCAAGAACCCCATGTCGCCGCGCGTCTTCATAAAATATGCTGTCAAAACAAAGAGTGCGATCATATAAAACTCGATCGCAACGGCACGCGTCGCCAAGATTGGAACATATTCTGCAAAAACCAGCGAAAGCGTCGAGAATGACAGATATAGGAACACGCCGAGCAAAGCCGATCCGCTCAGGAAGGCGACCTTGGTGGGGCGTGAAAAGCAAAACAAACCTAACGCGATCATAAAGACCAGATCAGTTGGTGCCGGTTCAATGACAACAAAAAAGCTGAGCAAAATGGCGAAAGCATAGACACGCCAGCTCATCTCGCCCAAAGCGTTTGATACTCTGTTTGCCCGAACGGCCGCTGTCACGGACGGGCCCGCCACGCAGACAAATCGCGTGAAAGAAGTGTTTCAAGGCGGTCAATTTCTTTTGCATGTCTGTCCGACAAAAAGTCCCATGCGACAGGTTCGTCACGTAATTTTGGCACTCGGTTTCCACTGAACAAGACTTTATCGACCAGCGGGCTTCCCTTGAGTTTGCCCAAAACGTTGCTCATACCGGCTGCTCTTAGCGCGATCGCGCCTTGTTTCAGCACGCCATTCAACCGTGTGTTGCGCGCGGCGCGTGCGACGTTCTTCGCGCCGGAATCGTCTTCGGTTATCGGGCGGCGCGACACACCAAGAAAATCATAGAGCGAGTCGGCTGCGAGCTGCGGTTCAGAGCGAATGTCTTCAAACCAAAGAACATGTGTGTTTTCCTTGCCGAAAAGACGCCACGAACGCTCGATCGCATCTGAATAGGCGCTGCAGCTGGACAAAAGCCGATGGGACCGGTCTGCTTCTTGCTCTAGGGATCCGTGTATTTGGCCCGTGCGCAACAGGTGCTGATAGGCCGACCAATCCCGCTCGGCCGGATTGCGCAGCGAAAAGAAAACCCGCGCATCTGGCACATGCAGCGCAAGACGTTCCGCCGCTTCGGGAACAAAAAGGTAATCCGTCGTTAAATCACATCGTGCCGTTTGCTGCTCTGATGCCGTTGAATACAGCTGTTCATACCAATCGATGCCACGATCAAAAAAATCTGTGAAGAATTGTACGTATTTTCCCTCAGGAACAAATACTTCGGGGTGCGTACTGAGCAGGCTGTAAATCCAAGAAGACCCAGCTTTGGGCGGTCCACCGTAAAAATAATTTGGAAGCTTCATTCGCAGATCACCCATTTACTCAGAGAATTAAGACATCTTTCGTGGGTGATTTACATCGTTAACGCCCGGGCGCGCAAGCAAAGTCACAATGTTACGCATCGCAGATCACATAACTGCTAATATGATGAGCGCTTCAGCGGCTTTTTGTCCGCGCCACGCCTGCAAACCTGATCCTGAGCGATTCCCTCTTTCATGCACCTCGTATCGGCCCTATTACGGTCCGTGCCGGTGGGGTTTCGGTTCTTTGCTAACGATGATACCAGTTCGGACCACTTTTCTACCCCGGTCTATAGTTGTGTTAAATGAGCATTCCAAATGAACAATACGCCCAAAGAACCTTTTGCTGCTGAACCAGAAAACGATGATTCCCCGGTCGGGATCGTTGCCCTTTGGCAACTTTTGTGGCGCAATAAGCTGAGAATACTCATTCCGGCCTTTGTCTTGGCCTTTTTAACCAGCCTGTTGGTTTTGCGATCTCAAGACACTTACACAGCCGAAGCACAGATGCTGTTATCGCGCGGCAACCTTGAAATCGTCGAGTTTGACAGCGCTGGCGGTACCGAGGTTAGTCAAGGTGCCATTACGAATGCACTGACAATTCTGGGGTCGCGCAGCCTTGCGTTACAAGTCATTGAGCGTCTGGATTTGACCAGCGACCCTGAGGCAAACCCAAATTTGTCCTTGCCCGCAGACACAGCTCCGGAAGATTTTTATTCGGATACGGTCGTGCGCCAGTATGCCTTGGACTGGTTAGCAAGCGTGACCCGCGTGAATATCCTGCCAGGCAGCAATGCTATTTTGGTGCGGGTGACGTCAACTGGGCCTGGTAAGTCCGCCGCAATTGCAAACGCCTATCTTGATTCCTACCTCGATTACCAAATCAGGCGTGGCCAAAATGAAACCGCTAGGGCGGCAGATGCGCTTGAAACGCGGGTAAATGAATTGCGCCTAAGGTTAGAAGCGGACCAACAAAAGTTGCAAACCTTCCGCGCCGGTGCCCAGAGTACAGTGATGCAATCGACAGATACGCTTACCGGCGAAGCAGCAAACATCCGCACGCGTCTTATGGCGACCGAAGAAGATTTGCTTGACCTGGATATAGCGGCTGGCGTGCTGGCTGCGGCGGACCAAAACGACGTTGCGGCTCTGCGCCAAGCGATGGATGCAAACGAAGCGCTGACGCGCATCCAACAGACGACTTTGGGTCGGCCCGTGAATGCCAGTGCAGTTTCGCAAGATATTGAGGCTGTGAAAGCCGTCGTACAAGCCGAGCGCGCCAGATTGATGCAACTCAGTGACGCGTTAAAAAGCGGTCTCACGGCCTTGGAGGCGCGCATTGCCGAGATCAATGCCTACACGGTTGGCGTTCGTCAGCTAGAGGTCGAGATTGGCACAACGTCTCAGGTCTATGAGACATCACTTGCGCGCCTTAAAGAACTGTCCATTCAAACGGGGCTGCGTGATGCCGGTGCACAAATCCTTGCACGGGCAGAAGCACCATTGCGCACAGATGCCCAAGGGCGCCGCCGTATGGTCGCAATTGCTGGCATCTTGGGACTCTTTATCGGAATAGCCTACGTTCTGATCCGTGAAGCTGCAAATGATCGTGTCCGCAAATCCTCTGAACTCGCGGATATCGCGGGCACAGACACCATTGTTCAATTGCCGCCCTCACAATACGGGCTGCTGGACCCGAAAAATGGCGTCTCCCAAGCTGAGATCGATAACAAATCAATGCCCTTTCTGGAAGGGATACGCGCATTGCGCCACCGTCTTACGACCAATAACCACACAGGGCGGGCTCCTCTTATCGCGGGCGTCTTTTCGTCGCTCCCTTCCGACGGGCGACCAAATATCACGGCCTCGCTTGCCAATAGTTTCTCACTAATTGATCGTCGCGTGATTGTGGTGGATGCCGACATGCGTGCCAGTAGCTTGTCCCGTAAACTGGGATGCACCCAGACAGACCCCGGCCTGCAAAATGTTATTTCGGAAAAACTTGATCCTTCCGAAGCGATTGTCACGAAAAAAGAGTTCGGCTTTGATTTCTTGCCAAGTGGGTTTTCTAGCGCCAACCCAGCAGATTTGCTGGAGGCTGATCGTTTTGCTGAACTCGTCGTTGCCTTGGGCGAACGCTATGACATCGTCCTTTTCGACACGCCTCCGATCCTGATTTTGTCGGATGCATCAAAAATAGCGATGCATATGGATGCACATATTTTGACAGCGGATTATGATCACTGCCCACGCTCTGCTGTCAGAGACTCTGTAGAAGCGCTCAGCTCGGCAGACGTAAACCCACCTGTTGTGGTGCTGGCCAATGCTCCCAAAGCACTCGGAAAGAAATACGGTGTCTCTCAACAGGCTTATGCCAAGTTCGGAACCTAGTCAGTTTACCCACTAAAGGATGCCCTAAAACGGGCATCCTGACGACCTAAGCGCCTTGGGTTTAAACGCAACTTGTCTGGCATTTCATGCGCCCAGATTCTGATGGTCCGGATGCACGGCGTTAATTCGGACCATGATCCGCCTTAGGCCAGCAGCTTTCGCCACACAGATGCGATGCCTACCATCTTCAATGGCAATGCGCCCTGCCCGCCCAATATTGATCAAGGGTGGGTCGCTGTTGTGCATGTCGTAGGTTCCCGCCCTGCAAGACGCATAGAGATCTTCCAAAAAGCGCAGCCGCAATTTAATTTTAGCGCTCGTATTGTAGCGGCTGGGTCCATTTTGATGCATCCAATTGTACCAGTCTGTCTCTTCCCAAAGCGTGCCTTTGTGAAAATGATCTTGTAAGGCGGTCAAAAATCGATAATTCTCCAGTGGTACCATCCCGACAGGTTGCCGACGCCCCCCCTCATACCGCGCGCCCCAATAGCACACCCGATCCTGAACGTGATCCCAATCGCCTGGGGTGAATTCACGCTCTGTTTGTGGCGCAGATGCGCCAAGTTTATGAAACTCAGGGAATTGCAGAAACGCAATGTCGCCGGGATCAATCGCAATAAGATCCCCCTGATGTAACTGCACAGGTCGCGCCGCAGTTACGGTTTTTTTTTTGATAGATGGTACAGAATCCGGTGCGGTTCTTTTTTGGTATGCTCAAGAACATGCTTGCTCTGAAGCTCCCATGCCGCCCCGAGCACCTGTGCAAACAAGGCTTCATGCCAATTGTCCGCTGACGTGACATCTAATTCTACAAAATCCGGTGCGGGTTGGCCCTGATCCTTGTAACGGGCGTGTCGTGTACTGCCCTCTACAAACAAATCGTCGGTCTTTTTTGCACATTCCCCGAGCACAGAACGCATGAAAGGTTCGCCCTCAAAGGCATAGATACGGTGCAGCACGCTGAGCAACAAAATGGCTGACCACTGCGGGCTATTCGCAAAAAAGGACGGCGAAACGCCAGCATGCAAAAAGGCAGATGTATCACCAGCGATTTTGCGCGCCGCCTTGTATTCCTCCTCCATCTTTTCGACGCCAATCGCAAAATGTCCAAGGCCACCCAGAAACTTAGTGGTGTGGCCTGTGTTTGACCCAACATCCAACACCCATGAATTTTCATGCGGCAAACGATCGGCAATCAATTGATTGCGCGTTTCAAAGCTGGCGTGTTTATTCTGGAACTTTAACATCTGCGACCCTCAGTATTTTTGGGTCTGTCGCGCATGTTTCGAAACTGACACCACAGCGCTGGGCCCGTTACGCGCCACCCTAGCGTCAAGATCACTGCTTGGCCAAGGTCAATATGCAACTTTAGCGCGCGCGCGCGTCACGCACCCATGCGACAATCACTGCCCGGTCTTCAGGTTTCATCTGGAGTGCATTTGGCGGCGGCATTGCATGGCTGACACCTGCATGCAGATAAATCTGACCTGCGTGGCGCGCGACATCCGCCGGGGTTTCCAAAAACACACCTTTTGGCGCCCAGTGCATACTGCCCCAAACCGGTTCGCGGGAATGGCACATGGAACAGTTCCCCAAAACGACGTCATAGGCCTGCTCGAACCCAGCGGCGTCAGCATACTGAGTTTCATATGAGGTTAAGTCGCGAGCTTCGGCCTCCTCATATGTGTCATACCCCGGAACGGTTGAAAGCCATGCGATAACAATCATCAGCAACACCGTCACTGCCCAAGTCCAATGAGGACCAACCCCCGTTGCGTGCATCGTGTTAAAGTAATGCCGGATTGTCACGCCTGTCAGAAAGATCAGACTGGCGATGAGCCACGCATATTCGGTGCCAAAAGATAACGGGTAGTGGTTGCTCAACATCAGGAAGACCACGGGCAACGTCAGATAGTTGTTATGGGTTGATCGTAACTTGGCAATCTTTCCGTATTTTGCGTCTGGAACACGCCCGGCTTTTAAGTCAGCAACAACAATGCGTTGGTTCGGCATAATGATAAAAAATACGTTTGCCGTCATAATGGTTGCGGTGAACGCCCCCAGATGCAGCAAAGCGGCGCGCCCCGTGAAAATATGATTGTACCCCCAAGACATCAGCACAAGCAGGCAAAACAGCAGAACCATCAAAATGGTCGGACTGTCACCCAGTTTAGAGCGACACAAAAAATCGTAAAACAACCATCCGATCGTCAAAGACCCCGCCGATATCGCAATACCTTGCCACAGAGCTAAATCGATCTTGCTTGGGTCCAGCAAATACAATTCGCCGCCGATCCAATAGACGATCATCAAAAGCGCCGCACCTGACACCCATGTGATGTAGCTTTGCCATTTGTGCCAAATCAGATGCTCCGGCATATTTTCTGGTGCCACCAGATATTTTTGGATGTGATAGAAACCACCGCCATGAACTTGCCATTCCTCGCCCGTGGCCCCGGCTGGCATATTGGCGGCTTTGCGCAGCCCCAAATCCAATGCGATAAAATAGAATGAAGCGCCAATCCAGGCCATCGCCGTGATGACATGTAACCACCTGACAGAAAAGGCGATCCAATCCCAAATGATAGCCAGATCGTACATCGTGCGTCTCCAAGAGTTGTTACCCTGCTGACCCTAGCGGACGGGCCATTGTTCTGCTATTGCCACAAAAGATCAAACAGCATCAAAAAAAGCAAAAGAATGTCCTATCTGGATAACATTCGCACCTTTGTGCGTGTCTATGAATTAGGCAGCATGTCCGCTGCAGGCCGCGATCTGCGTATTTCGCCAGCAGTTACCTCCTCGCGGATTTCTCAGTTGGAAGATTATCTAAGCGTGCGCTTGTTTCAACGCACGACACGCAGCCTGACCCCGACCGAACAAGGCAAAGCATTCTACCGAGGGGCCTGTGACATTCTTGAAGCGGTAAACGGTGCCGAGGCGCAGGTGGTGAATATCACTGAAAATCCAAGAGGCGCGCTCAATGTCGCGGCCCCTCTTGGTGCGGGTCGTCGATTGATTGCCCCCTTGGTCCCTGCCTTTTTAGAGCAATACCCCGAAGTCAGCGTCCGACTGCGTTTAACCGACCGGAACGTTGATCTGACAAGCGAAGGGCTGGATCTAGCCTTCTTTCTCGGACAACCCGAAGATAGCGCGTTGCGGATGCGCAAGATTGCGGATGTTGAGCGTGTTCTGTCTGCCGCACCAGAATACATCGTCAAGCGGGGCAATCCCACATCAGGCGAGGACATTTTGAAAGAGGGGCACGAATGTCTTAACCTGCGGTACCCCGGAGCAAGCGAATTTCAGTGGCGTTTGCAAACACCCGAGGGGGTCAAACGTTTTCGGGTTTCGGGGCGATACGAATCAGATGACGGCGACGTTTTGACCGATTGGGCGCTATCTGGAAACGGGATCATTCTAAAACCGCGATTTGAGGTCGCCGAACACATCAAAGCGGGCCGCCTCATCGAAGTCGCCAAATCAACACCGCCAGAACCAATTCAAATGGCTTGCCTGTTTACGCACCGCAAAGGGCAGGACCCAAAGGCCCGCCTGTTCATGGATTTTGTCATTGGACAGATCAGCCAAGCGATCCGTTCCCAAGAAGCACCCGTCTAACTGCCGCGATAGGTCGAATACCCAAACGGCGACAACAAGAGCGGCACATGATAATGCATTGCTTCAGACATCCCAAAGCGCAGTGGGATAACATCCAGAAAACGCGGTGTTTCTGGCGGCACGCCAATCCGATCCAGATACGCGCCAGCGTGAAACAACAGTTCATAGGTCCCTTTGACAAACTCATTTTCGGGCAGAATTTGTTCGTCAGTCCGCCCATCACTGTTTGTCACTAAGGTCTTGAGATGTTTGCGCTCTGTGTCCAAGCGGTAGAGCTCAATGGATAGCCCTTCCGCCGGGCATCCACGTGCGGTATCCAGTACATGTGTTGTCAGATATCCAGTCATTGGGCCTCGCTGTGTTTTCTGCCAAGTTTATAAGCAGGTTAAACCTAAATCGGCAAAGGATGCCTTACAAAAGGCTCTTTCGTGTTTTTTTTGAAAAACATCAGAGACTTTTTCGATTATTGATCAATAAAACAGAACAGGGGCAAATTCTTTGACACGCTACCCTCGCGATATGACCGGATATGGCGCGACACCGCCCAACGCCAACTGGCCAAATGGCGCTAAAATCGCAGTCCAGATCGTTTTAAATTACGAAGAAGGCGGCGAGAACAATATTCTCCATGGCGATGCAGCATCAGAGGCGTTTCTCTCTGAAATCACGGGCGCTCAGCCTTGGCCGGGGCAACGTCACTGGAACATGGAATCCCTCTATGAATATGGTGCGCGCGCCGGGTTTTGGCGTTTGCATCGCATGTTGTCTGACCTTCCGATCACTGTCTATGGGGTCGCGACGGCCTTAGCCCGCGCCCCTGAACAAGTTGCCGCGATGAAAGACGCTGGCTGGGAAATTGCCAGCCATGGGTTAAAGTGGGTTGAGCACAAAGACATGGAGCCGCAGGAAGAACGCGCCCAAATCGCAGAAGCCATCCGTTTACATACGGAAGTCGTCGGTGTTGCGCCGCAAGGATGGTATACAGGGCGCTGTTCCAACAATACCGTCCAATTGGCCGCGGAGACAAAGCAGCTGGCCTACGTTGCCGACAGTTATGCGGATGATTTGCCTTATTGGGTGTCAGTCGGAGACCACGATCAACTGATTGTACCTTACACCCTTGATTGCAACGACATGCGTTTTGCGATCCAAGCGGGCTTTACCAATGGGGATCAATTTGAAAATTACCTCAAGGACAGCTTTGACGTTCTTTATGCAGAAGGTAATGCAGGCAGCCCCAAAATGCTGTCCATCGGCCTGCATTGCAGACTAGCCGGGAAACCGGGTCGCGCGGCGGCCTTAAAACGGGCGATTGAATATTTCCAATCACATTCAGATGTCTGGTTTGCCACGCGGTTGGAAATTGCCGAACATTGGGCCAAAGAACATCCGCCTCAAAAACGCCAGCGTCCATCGGATATGGCTGTCGATGATTTCGTGGCGGCCTTTGGTGATGTTTTTGAACATAGCCCGTGGGTTGCTCGTGCTGCCCATGCCTTGGAACTTGGCCCGACCCATGACAGCGCCCAAGGCGTGTTTCAGGCAATGGCGCGTGCGTTTCGTGTGGCGTCAACAGACCAACGTCTGGCCGTTTTAACCGCACACCCTGATCTTGCGGGGAAACTGGCGGCCGCGAAACGCCTAACACCAGAATCTACCGCAGAACAGGCGTCGGTCGGATTAGATCAATTGACCGATGAAGACCGCACGACCTTCACCGCATTGAACGACGCCTATACCGCCAAATTTGGGTTTCCATTTATCATTGCGGTCCGCGACAATACGAAATCCTCGATCATGACGGCCTTTCAGCTTCGGCTGGAAAATGAGTATAATGTTGAATTTGAGCATGCCTGCACGCAGGTAGAACGCATCGCTGAATTACGTCTTATGGATAAATTAGGTGAATGAATAATACCTTGGCCCCTGAACCGCTCACGGCCAAAGAATTTACCCCCTTTGGGGATATTTTGACGGCCGATGGCCCTCCCGATAAGATCATCAACCAAGGTCTGTGTGGCCGATTTCACGACCGAGCCCGTATAGATCTGGAAAACGGATCTGCAGGCATCAGCTTGTTCAAAGCTCAAGCCCGAACATTCCCCATAGTGCTCGATATGATGGAGCGGCACCCGCAAGGTAGTCAGGCATTCCTCCCAATGAGTCTTGATGCTTTCTTGGTCATTGTCGCACCAGATGAAGGCGGGATGCCCGGTAGACCGCGTGTTTTCTTGACTCAGGCCGGTCAGGGCGTGAACTACCATAAAGATGTGTGGCACGGAGTGCTGACACCTTTGCATCCCCCAGGGCTGTTTGCCGTTGTAGACCGCATCGGTACCGGCCCAAACCTACAGGAACACTGGTTCGAGACACCCTATACGATCGTGAATAATGAAAATGGCTGAGAAAAGCCTGCACGCCACCCCAACAGAGGAGCCCCCTAATGGCCGACACCTCCATCGGAACGCCAGCACAGCTGCGTGACCCCAATTATACTCCGCCGCTCGCACAATCTATACCGCTCGGCATCCAACATGTGCTTGCAATGTTTGTGTCCAACGTAACACCGGCGATCATTGTCTGTGGTGCCGCTGGTTTTGGCTTTGGATCAAACAGCCCCGACTTTCCTCAAATGATCTACATGATCCAAATGTCGATGTTCTTTGCCGGTGTCGCGACCCTCTTCCAATCGATCGGTTTTGGCCCGGTTGGCGCGCGCCTGCCAATTGTTCAAGGCACATCCTTCGCCTTCATCCCAATCATGATACCACTGGTCGCTGGAAAAGGCGTGGATGCCGTCGCCGTCTTGATGGGTGGCATTATTGTTGGCGGATTATTTCACGCCTTTCTCGGTCTCTTCATTGGCAAATTGCGGTTTGCCTTGCCGCCATTGGTCACCGGCCTGGTTGTGACGATGATCGGTCTTGCCCTTGTAAAAGTAGGCGTTCAATACGCTGCAGGTGGCGTGCCGGCCATCGGGAAACCTGAATATGGCTCTCTCATCAACTGGACCATGGCAGGAATGGTTATTCTGGTAACCTTGGGTCTGAAATTTTTCACCCGTGGCATGCTGTCAATTTCTGCCGTTCTGATCGGCCTTATCGCCGGATATATATTCGCTTTTCTGATTGGTGAAGTGAATCTGGGCAACGTCGGACGGGCTGCGCCATTTGCCTTGCCCAACCCCATGCATTTTGGGATTGAATTCTCTGTCGCTGCGATCATCGGCTTCTGTTTGATGTCATTTGTCTCTGCAGTGGAAACGGTTGGTGACGTTTCCGGGATCACAAAAGGCGGCGCAGGTCGCGAAGCAACAGATCGTGAAATTCAGGGCGCAACATTTGCAGATGGCATCGGCACGGCCATCTCGGGTTTTTTCGGCGCGCTACCGAATACGTCATTCAGCCAGAACGTGGGGCTCATCGCAATGACGGGCGTTATGAGCCGTGGCGTCGTGACCATAGGTGCTATTTTCCTGATCGTCTGTGGACTGGTCCCAAAAATCGGCGCCGTGATTTCATCCGTTCCAATCGAGGTTCTTGGTGGCGGTGTGATCGTCATGTTCGGAATGGTCGTTGCCGCGGGCATCTCCATGCTCTCCGATGTTGATTGGAACCGGCGCAACATGGTGATCTTTGCCATCGCCCTTAGTCTTGGATTGGGCCTGCAATTGGAACCAGGCGCACTTCAGCACCTGCCGGGAACACTGAAAATTCTAGCCACGTCCGGCATTTTGCCCGCCGCGTTGATCGCAATCGTTCTCAATTTAGCCCTACCCGAAGAAATCGCAGGCGAAGCAACTGAAGAGGTTTCTGGTGGCATGGCGGGTCACGGCACTGGCTCTCTCCCCCACAACGACTAAAGCGAAACGTGCAATGAACAAAGGCCCGATCCATTGATCGGGCCTTTTGTGTTTATCGTACAGCTGCCGTCCCCAGCTTCATGTGGCGATTGACGTCCTTGTACAACAGATACCGGAACCTGCCCGGACCACCAGCGTAACACGCCTGCGGGCAGAAAGCCCTGAGCCACATGTAATCCCCGGCTTCAACCTCAACCCAATCCGAGTTCAGCCGGTACACCGCCTTGCCCTCCAGAACATAGAGACCATGTTCCATCACATGCGTTTCCAGGAATGGGATCACAGCACCCGGTTCAAAAGTCACCACATTCACATGCATGTCGTGCCGCATATCCGCAGGATCAACAAACCGCGTTGTCCCCCATTTACCTTCGGTCCCCGGCATCACGACTGGAGCGATGTCATTTTCGTTGGCAATCACAACATCGGGTTCAGCCAGTCCCGGCACCGCGTCATAGGATTTTCGGATCCAGTGGAAACGTAGCTTTACCTCGGCATTGTTGCGTATGGTCCATTGCGCTGATGGCGGCAGATATGCAAATCCGCCCGGTGTCAGATCGTGACAAACTCCATTCACCATCAAGGACGCGCACCCCTCAACCACAAAAAGAACGCCCTGTGCCGCCGCATCGGTTTCAGGTTGTTCAGAGCCCCCACCGGGCGCGACTTCCATGATGTATTGCGAAAATGTCTCGGCAAAACCGCTAAGCGGGCGGGACAAAACCCACAAACGTGTGCCCTCCCAAAAGGGTAAGAAACTCGTTACGATATCGCGCATCGTTCCTTTGGGAATGACGGCATAGCTTGTCGTAAAGACAGCCCTGTCAGTCAGAAGCTGTTCTTGTCCGGGATGCCCCCCGGTAGGAGCATAATAAGAAGCGGGCATGGTCAATCCTCTGAGCAAAACATTCAGCTCAGTATCATCGTCTGTTATTCGACACACCAGTCGTGTTTAGCCGACAGGTCTTTTCGTCTTACTTTGAAAATCGATCCGGCGCGCTGGCCTTATTGCAACGCAACACGCATCCGTGCAGAGCTACAAAAACAGCGTTTAGCATATTCGACTTTACGCAAAGAATCTGAATCATAACCAGCGGCGACAAAGCAATCCTCGCGTGCGGCACCTGCCATCTGAAACGCCGCACCTGTTTGGCGTACGACCGCCAATTGATCATAAAACTGATCCGCTTCAGACAAGCGTTGTTCGATATCCGTTTGAAGTTCTGCGCCAACGGAAGACGTTGTCAGCGGAATTTCGCGGAAACTGCGACATGCTTGCAACATATCACCCAAAGTCACAGTCACCCTTCGGTTCAACCTTTCGGGCCCTGTAACATTGACCAAAAGCTCGCGTTTTCCCCGGCTGGATACATCCCCAATACGGTCGACCTCGACACCTTCGTTCCGCAGTGCGTCGCTCACCGCTCGGGCGCGCCGCAGCCCCAATGAATCATTGTAACCGAGCCCACCTACCGCATCCGTAAAACCAACGACAACCGTTTGTTTATAAGACGGATTTTCTTTTAGACGTGTCGCAATTTCCGAAATCGTGGCCAAGGCTTCGGCATCGAGTTCAGCCGAGTCAAAATCAAAATTTACAGTCCCAATGTCCTGCGAAACTGCGGCCACCGGCACAGCGAGAAAAGCCAATAAAAAGAGCATTCTAAAAAGCACGAAATATCCACCAGATAACTGTTGCCGACACCGTGGATATTGCACCTTGTGCGCGACAACCACAAGATAACAATTATGCGTTAGCAACTGTACAATTCCCCTCGATTTCTGTCTCATCGCCCCTTACAATCGTAACAGACCTATATGAATGTGAGCTGTGTGCATGGTGATGTCGATCAAGGCTTTAAAACGAACATCATTCGGCATGTTCGCCGTTGTTTTCGGCATGAGCCTGCCATTAGGCGCGCAGACTTTGTCGTTAGAGGACTCCATCCTTTTGGTGTTGGAGACCAATCCTGAGATCAAAGCCGCGGAAGCCAACAAACAGGCAATCGAATTCGAATTGGATCAAGCGCGTAGCTTTTTCTCCCCGCGCGTAGAATTGGAATCCCGCGCCGAAGGCAGTTTAAATGACGGTTCACGCACCACGGACCTGACAGCCTCGGATGACGCGATTTTTGGATACGAAGTGACTGGCCGCGTCACGCAACGCCTCTATGACGGCAAAGCAACGCGCTCAGAAGTCGAGCGCCAAGCCTATCGCATTGACGCTGCCGCCTACCGCGTTCTGGAACGCGCCGAGTTCTTGTCGCTGGAAGCGGTTCGCGTTTACAGCGATGTATTGCGCACGTCTCGGTTAACCCGATTAGCGCGCGAAAACCTAGACTATCACCGAGATATTCTGCAGCAGATTCAAAGCGGTTTTGACAATGGTATTTTGGGAATAGGTGATCTGCAGCAAGCAGAAGAGCGCTTGTTTCTAGCCGAAGACACTTTGGTCCAGTTTCAACTGAACGTTGTGGACTCTCAGACCTTGTTTTTAGAAACAGTCGGAGTGGAGCCAGAGCAGTTGGGCAATGTTCCGAGCCCCAGCGCGCGTCTACCGTCCACGGTTGATGAAACACTAGCAACAGCTTGGCGGAACAACCCGACAATTCAGTTTTTCCGTTCAGATGTCGGCGCCGCAGAAGCACTGTCGCGCACGGCTAATGCAAACAAACTTCCCACACTCGATCTCGAAGCTGTTACGCGCTTTGGCGAAGACGTGGGTGGATTCGAAGGAGAAGTCCGCGACGCGTCTATCGGTTTGGTGCTGCGATACGAATTTCAGGGCAACCGCAAACGCGGCGAGCGTGAAGAACAGGTTAGGCGCGTTGGCGAACAACGTGCGCGCCTGTTAAGCCAAACGCGCCTTGTTGAACGCGAAGTCCGGCAATCTTGGGCCAATTTGGATTCAGCGCAGCGCCGCGCGAGTATCCTTGATCGTCAAGCAACACTGTCCCGCGAGTTGTTGGCCTCTTATACGCAGGAATTTGACGTGGGAAACCGGTCTCTTCTGGACGTTTTAAACACACAGAACGCCTTGTTTCAGGCAGACGTAAATCTGTTAAACGCGCGGGCCCTCGAAGTCTTTTTGAAATACCGGTTGCTTGCAGCGGCAGGCATTTTACTTCCCTCCTTAGGGATCGAACCGCCCGCGGATGGTCAAGCCTATGCGGCCAGTGCACAAGGTGCCCCGGCTGTTCTATCAGCACCCGTTGACGAACGAGACGACGCCCGGGGTTTCAGCAGCTGGCGCAAAAGCCTTTCCTCTGACTGATCGCAAAGGGGAGGCTAAATATCTCCAAACCTGAAGAGCCCCCCAAGGCACGGACAGCCCGTGTTTCCGTATCCAGCGGCAAGGACAAAGTCTCCAAACAGGTGGCCGCCAAACTATCTCATCCGCTACGAGACTGGTCCTTAAAAGAACCTCCGCGTGATCCGTTGGCGTTTTGTTTGGCGGAAGCCATTCGTCTCAATGGAAAAGACATTGCACCGGAGGTTCTGACAGGAGGTCTCGCCCTGCCCCCGGACGGGCGGATGACCCCGGAGTTGGCAGTATCTGCCGCAGATCAACAAGGTGTCCGTGCCCGTCTGATCCGCCGCAAATTGATAGACATTCAGGAAAACGACCTGCCGGTTGTTCTTTTGCTGCGCGGGCGGGATGCCTGTGTTTTGACTGCAAAAAACAAAGATGGTTCCTATGCGGTTCAAAGACCATCGCAAGCTTCTGACATTCTGAGCATCGCGCCGGATGCCCTGACGGATGCCTATATGGGGCACATGATCCAGTTTCGGGTGAAACCAGAAACAGGTGTTAAATCGAATACGTCAACATCGGCGCAAGGGCACTGGCTGTGGGCTGCGTTGCGCCCGTTCTGGCCTGAATATGCCCAAGTTGTTCTGGCATCTGTCTTGATCAATTTCCTCGCGCTCGCGGTCCCGCTGTTCACAATGAACGTTTATGATCGCGTCTTCCCGAACGCCGCAATTGTTACCCTATGGTCTCTTGTGGCCGGGGTTGGATTGGCATTGGTATTCGATGCGTTGCTGAAACTTGTGCGCTCCGGTGTCATCGACAAAGTAGGGCGTAAGGTTGATGGCGTCGTGTCCGCAAGCGTGTTCCGCCACGTGTCAAATCTGGCATTGAACGCCGAAGTGCCCCCCTCGGGCAGCTTAATGAACACGCTCAAGGATTACGAACAGGTCGCAGATTTCTTTTCCTCTCAAACCCTGTCCAACGTGATTGATTTGATGTTCGCGGTGCTGTTCATCGCATTGATTTTCTACATTGGCGGCCCGCTGGCATTACCTCCTGCTGCTACACTTGGGTTTGTCTTGTTGATGGGTCTTTTGATCCTGCGTCCCTTGCGCGGCGCATCAGAACAAAACCGGGCAACGGGCGGGGCTAAAACACTGGTGGCATCAGAGTCCGTCTCTGAGATTGAAACCCTCAAGGCGATCGCCGGGCACAGCAGGATGCAGTCCCGCTGGGAACGTCAAAGTCAGGACGCAGCCATTGCGCAAGCCAAAAGCAGACGGTTGGCGACTTTTGCAACAACGATCACCGCGCTGGCAACACAAGGGTCATCAATCGGGATCGTCGTCATCGGCGTCTATCTGGCCCTCGAAGGTCAAATCACCATGGGCGCGGTCATCGCGGCAATGATTTTATCGGGGCGCGCCTTGGCGCCAACTGCTGCCGTAACCGGCCTCTTTGTGCGCGGCAGTTTTGCCCTGTCGACCCTGCGCAACCTGAACAGCCTGATGCAGCAACCCTCAGATGCAACGGCCAGAGCCCGCGCGATAAACGCCACAAATCAAGAAGGCGCTATTGAGCTGCGGGAGGTATCGCTGAGCTACCACGGTGCGCCCGTCCCGGCATTAAAAGACGTCTCGATCAAAATCCCGGCCGGAGGACAAGTCGGCATTATCGGTCCAATTGGGGCCGGGAAAACATCGCTGACACGCGTGATGGCAGGTCTGTGGCCCGCAAGCGAGGGTCTCGTCTTGCTGGACGGACTCAACATGCAACAAATTGCGCCGGACTCTTTGCGCCGTATCGTTCAGATGGTGCCCCAAGAAGCGGTTCTGTTTACCGGTTCGCTTGCAGAAAACATCGCCTTTGGTGTCCCGGGCGCGCGCGACGAAGATATCCTACGGGCCGCGCGGGATTCAGGGGTGGACCGCATCGCTGCTGGCCATCCGGATGGTTTTGCAATGCAAATCGCAGAACGCGGGCGCAACCTATCCGGCGGGCAACGGCAGATGATCGCACTGGCACGCGCCCTTGTGCCGCAACCTCGCGTTCTCATTTTGGATGAACCGACCTCTGCCATGGATATGCAATCCGAGGTCCTGTTTATCGAAGGCGTTCAGCGCGCCATAGCTCGCAGCCCCATGACGCTAATTGTCTCAACGCACCGCATGGCACTCATGCAATTGGTCAAGGATGTGGCTGTGATGACCAATGGGTCGCTCAACCACTTTGGGCCACGCGACAAAGTTCTGGCAGCCTTGAAGGACAACGGCACGGGGGCCGCGTCATGAGCGATGCTGAATGGGAATTCGGCCCGACGGGTGGGCGACAGAAACAGGGGCGCGGATGGGCGCTGACGCTGTTTCTTTTGGTGCTTGTGGTCTTTGGCGCGGGAGCTGTGACTTGGGCCGCTTGGGCGCGCATCGAAGTGGTTGCCCGTGCCCAAGGTGTTGTCGTGCCGTCTGGCCGCGCACGTAGTGTTGAAAGCCTCGAGGGCGGGATTGTGCGCGAGATTTTAATTGCCGAAGGAGACCCCGTAACCGCCGGGCAGGTTCTGATCCGCATCGATGACACGGGTGCCTCGGCCGGGCTGGGTGAAATCACGGCGCGCCGGGTCGCAATGCAGGCCAAAGCCTTGCGTCTGCAAGCCGAATTACGCGGCCAATCTGCGCCTGACTTTACAACCTTGGGTCTGACAGAAGACAACCCACTGGCTTTGCGTGAAATGGCGCTTTTTGACAGCAGACTGGCCGCCGATCTATCCCAACGGACAGTGCTTGCCTCTCAGGTGGCGCAACGCTCACAGGAAATCGACGAGCTGACGAGCGCACTGGCCCGCATCGATGAAAGTCTTGTGCTTTTGGACGAAGAAATCGCCCTACGCACCGCTTCCGGTGTTGTGCCGCGTGCTCAGATCATCCCGATCGAACGCGAACGCACTGTTAAACGGCAGGAACGGGATTCAGTTTTAAGCAGACGCGCACAGGCTGAAACCGCTTTGGGAGAAGCAGAAGCCCGGGTGCACGAATTAAATTTGAACAGGCGCGCAGAGATCAACACCGAACGTTCCGAAACGCTGAACGAATTGAGCGTGCTGGACGAAACGCTGAAACGTGCGTCTGATATCCTGCAACGGACCAACCTGCGCGCGCCCGTTTTGGGCATTGTTTCTGTGTTGA
This sequence comes from Roseobacter sp., assembly GCA_039983935.1. GTDB lineage: Bacteria > Pseudomonadota > Alphaproteobacteria > Rhodobacterales > Rhodobacteraceae > Roseobacter. The sequence continues at coordinate 42,673 of JBDWVP010000053.1, forward strand.
ACGTCAACACCCTTGGATCGGTTATTGCCCCGGGTGAAGAAGTTGCGCGCATCGTTCCTGCGGGTGATCAGCTCGAGGTAGAAGCCCGCGTGCGCCCAGAAGACATTGCCTTTATCCGCTTGGAGTTACCAGCCAAGGTCAAACTCACCTCGTTTGACTTCACCATCTATGGTGCTTTGGAAGGCAAAGTCATACGGATCGGCGCGGATGCAGAACGCGACGAAACCACGGGGGAAACCTATTTCCCTATTATCGTGCGCACGGACCTCAACACGTTGTCGCGAAACGGCGAAACTCACGAAATCCGCACTGGCATGATTGCCTCTGTCGATATCCTGACAGGCGAGCGCACCGTTCTGGATTACCTGTTAAAGCCATTGCGCAAGGCCAGATTAGAAGCCCTGCGCGAACGCTGATCAGACCACCGCAGTTTGTGCAGCACCCGCACTGTCTTCAAAAATAACTTCGACTTGTGCCGGGATGCCTCCACCAGAGGCTTGGACGTTAAACGCGGTTTCGCCACCAACCAGCAATGCGCCTGTTGCACTGTCATACGTCACGACACCCGAAACATCATCCACACCATTGACCTGTTCGCTCAGATCAATCTGATCTCCGGTGTCGAAATCACCGATGCTGTCCGCAATGGTAATTGGCCCGGATCCCAGAACAAAGATGTCATCGCCTGCGCCTCCAAAGAGTTGGTCAAAACCACCCGCCCCCTCAAGCACGTCATTATCCGCCCCCCCCAGCAAAACATCGTCATTGTCAGAGCCGGTCAAAAGATCGTTGCCTGCCCCACCATCAACGGTAAACCCATTTGTGGCCCCCGTTAGGTCGATCATATCAGAGCCACCAAGCAGCTGGAATTCCGTGATACCGTCATAGGGTCGCTCGGCCGCGTCCCAAATCACCGCGTCATCGCTATCCGTGCCTTTTGCAATCGTGCCCAAAGCTGGATCACCGGTGACATCGGTCAGCAGAGACCGCGTGACCCCGTCAGGGCCAACGACGGTCGTGCCGCTGTCTTGCATCTGCAAGGTGTCAAATTCGACAGTCGCGGTGGTGGCACTGCGCGCGGGCACTGTGCCACTGTCTACGATATCGTATTCGAGAACCGGCGTGCCAGAAAATCCAGCAGGGACGGTGATCGTCACATCTTCGTTCACCACGTCAATCTGAACCAGAGGATCATTTGACATGATATTTTCAATCGTCAATGCGGTTGTATCCGTCGCATTCCCGGCCAGTTCAGCAAAGGTCAACGTGAGGGACGTGTCAAAGACATCCGTTACTTCCAGTGGCCCTGATACAACGGGGCGCGCATTGACGTTGATCGCCAAGCTTTCGTCCGATGTGGTGCCGTGGTTCGTCGTGAAATTCACGTTGCCAGTGATGTCGCCCGCGAAGCTAGCCGGGACAGTCAAGGACAAGGCTGCAATGGCCAAACCAAAGTCTGCTGGTGATAACGCCCCCCGATCAAAGGTCAGCGTTCGTCGATCTGCCGACAAAACACCGTCCGAGGCAGTCGTACCAACGGGCAATGGATCATCGAAAGTGACCAGAATTTGTTCGCCTGTTTCTGACGGGCTGACCTGACTGTCGGTGACTTGTGCATCAATACCCAAGGCCACCAACAAATCTGTTGTTTCACTCTGGGCAAGATCGCCACCTGCCACAGACAAAGTCGCATCCAACTCACCCGTCACATCCAGTGTGAAGTTTTCGCTGATAAAGCCACCTTCATCAGTGGTCGCGGTGACCAGCGCCTGCAAAGGCACGCCATTGGTCGAGAAATCAGCCGGCAGCGTGACTTGCAAAGCGTTGTATTCAGCTTCGGTCCCGGAAAAGCTAAGGGTCCCGCTGACTGGTATTTCGGCACCACCGACGTTGTAGGTTGTCCCCTCTGGAATACCCACCAATTCGAATGTCACATTGTCCACAGACTCCGACGGATCCGTGACCGCCAACATCACGTTCGACGACGGTTCAAACGTAACAGCCGCGTCTGTTTCTGGAACAACAACGTCTTCGCTAACAACCGTCGCTTCCAGATCACCGGTTGGCGTGATTTCAAGCCCTAGACTGACCACATCCGATGTTTCGGTATCAGTGTAGGCATATGTCGCGTTGCTGTCCGTGCTGATTGCGACAGCATCAATCTCGACTTCGCCAGCAAAATCCGGAGCAGAAACAAAGGTCACAACCCCATCTGCGACAAATCCGGCGCCTGTGCCGGTAAAGATCGGATCCACAACGCCAGGAATGTCGACCGTCCCATCCGCTGCAACGCTCAACGCGAGACCATCGAGAAAGACAGTACTGTTTGTAGGCACCGTGATCTGGAAATCGATGGTTTCGTGAACGTCAGGTGTTGTGCCGCTCAGAGTGATTTCATATTGCGTGCCGTCATCTTCGGCACCGCCTGTCGGGGCAATTGTTGCCTGAACAGTAGGTTCATCCGCGATAGGCAGGACACGCAGAACAAACTCTGTCGTACCTGTCGCTTGGTCCGAGTTATCCAGCTCCAATGTGTTAATCGACACAGCAACGGGGATTTCATCCAGAATGGTTGGATCTTCGCTGTCAGGTGTGCGTGCGTGTTCATCCACCAGACCAATTGTCAGGTTCGCCAAACTTGAGACGGGAACAGTAAACGTCCCATCTCCATTATCGATAATCCCGGATGCACCGCCCAAAACCACATAATCTGGCAACGGCCCGATCACTGCTGAGGAGGCTTCTGAGCCGTCCTGATCCGGCGATTGCGCCACGGGCAAGAAATCGCCAAATACGCCAACCGTGTCTTCGGCGATCGTGACAATCGGCGTCGCACCGGTCGGGTCGGTGACCAATGGCAGGCCCGTTTCCGTTGGGGTGGTATCTGTACTGTAGACAAATTCGGCCTCATCCGCGACCGGCTCGATGGTAATGGACTGCGTCGTCGTCCCCGACAGCGTGCTGCCGTCGATGTCTTCGGTTGTCGCGGTAACTGTCAGGTCGATTTCGCCGCTAAAGTGCTCGGTCGCGCGCACTTCCAAACCGACAATATCAGCAGGGTCCAAGGTGTAGCGTGGTGCAACGCCTGTCGATCCACCCGTGCCTGTGTCTGGTGCAATTTCGACACCTCCCCTAAAGAGGGTCGCGCCCGGATCTCCGTTAATTTCCAAAACCACATCGCCGGACAGACGTTCTCCACCGTCCTCACTAGAGATCAGAATATCCGTTGCGAACCCTGTATCTTCCGGAGAAGACGCCGGGACATCGATTGTAATCTGAGGACCATCAACAACAGGCTGCACAACCAACGGCAAGGAGCCCGGGTGCGTCGCAAAGTCATTACAGGTAAAGTTATTTAGAACGGATTGCGTCTGGATATCAGGGAGGCTGTCAAACGGATCGTCTTCACCAAATGTTTCATCCGAGGTAAAGGGATTTGTCGGGCTGGATTCATTTGGCGGCGGCGTATAGGTGACCGTACCTTCTGTCTGCAGTGGATTGTCAGGATCAACACCCAGCAGAGCAAAATCAATCGCGTACTGGCCTGTGATTGGATCAAAAATCACCGCACCCGGCGTACTGGAGGTCAATGTGGCCCCCGCGGGCAAGGTCAATCCAAAGCCAAAATCACCTGACACACCGTTTGGCAGCGTTGTAAGATCAGCAATCCCGCTCCAGAATGGGCTGTTTTCAGTGATCGCGATGTGCAGTTCGTTCGGCGTGTCTTCGAAGGCCTCACCAACCAAGCTTAGCTCCGGGATCGGCAACATGCGTGGATCATCGGGCGGGCAGGTCTCGCCTCCGCCTGATCCATCATCAGGCAAAATCAGAATGGAGAACTCTGTCGTTGTCAGACTTCCACCTGTCAAATCATCAATGGCCTGCAAAACGTCATCAATGCTCACGCCCGGACCGACCTGCGGAATACCCGAAAAGTCCACATCGTTTTCCGTCACAAAAACGTTCAAATTCAGATCGTGATAGGTCGGATCTGCGACACCCTCTGCGACGATGGACAGGTTTTCCAGTTGAGACTCGGTGACCAAATAGCTGCCGCCGCTTGTATCGATCGGGCTGCCACCCAAAAACCGTACGCCAGCCGGTATTTCAGTGATCACATAGTAGATTGTCTCGGAGCCATCAGGATCACCATCCGCAAACGTGATTTCCTGACGTTCGCCAGATAGAGGATCGGCCGCCGTGAAGGGGTCTGAAATACCGTCTAGCCCATTTTGCAGCGCAATATCGCTCACACGTTGATCCAACTGGAACGCGGCGTTCGCAAACCCCGCATAGGCATAGGCGCGATCAGCGTTGGCAACACCGTCGGCCGCAACGTCGTTTGGTGCAAAAAAATCATCAATTGTCGTTTTGTCGATCCCGCCAACAGTTGCATCGGGGTCGGCATCCTGACCGTCAACTGTTGGAGTGTCCGCGACGCCCTCAACCAAAATCGTTACGGTGCCTGTGTCTGTCCGAAGCGCGGACCCATCATCTTTTTGTTCTTGGGTGGACTCAACCTCCTGATAGGTCACCTCGACATCGAACACGACATTTTCGTTACTGTCTTGGCCTGGTAAAACGAACAAATTACCTGCCAGTGCTTCGTCGATGTCATAGCCACCGGTCGCATTTGGACTAAGCAGATTGCTGTATATCGGATCCCCGTTCGCCGTCGTGCCCGTTTGCACAGGCACACCATCAAAAAACAAAGGCAAACGACCTTCGCTGTCGGGCTGAACGTCAAAGATAGTGTAGGCGTCTAAAATTTCCTCTGGCGATTCCGGGGTGGTGTCAATGAGGTTCCCATCCAATTGAACTTGAACCGCGACGTCCTCAAAGGTGCGGAACGTCTCACTGGGATCACCGCCGTCAACCACAGGATCAACGCTGATCGTAACAGTCGTCAATTCGGTGACGTTGTTTGTCCCGTTTGCTTCTTGGGTGACGATATCGACCTGAATTGGCAGATCGCCCGAGAAATGCAACGGCACACCGCGAAATTCGACGCCCAGCCACTGCGATTCATCCAGACTCCAATCAAGTGTTCCGTCGCCATTGATATTGGTCAGCAACGCCGGAATTTTGGGACCTGTGGGGTTGCTCGGATCCGTGACAAATACCGTCAGGAAATCGGGCACATCCCGCAAAACAGCAGCAACGATTGTTTCGGAGCCATCCAAATCTTCAATGCTGGGCACAAAGCCAAACTGCAAAACGCCGCCAGCTGCATCAACTTCCGCTTCGTTTCCAACCGGGAAGGACTCAACGGATGCGTCGTTGTTAATCGGGTCCACATCCACATCGACCGTCAGATCAGCATTTCGCGTCGCGCTGGTGACAGTATTTCCGTCAGTCGTGGTGAGGGCAAAATTCAGATCGGCGCCAAAGAAGGTGCCATCATCCGTGAACGGATCACCCTCTGCGCGATCCACATCATAGTCTTCGTAGAGCGCTGGAAACACAACAACCGATCCGTTGAATTCGGTTACATCCGGCACAAATGTCAGGGTCAGTTCACCTGTAGCCGCGTCAAATTCGGCAGAAGCCAGTTTGTCGAATTCGGCCTGATCGATCTGCATAGACCCATCAAGAGAAAAGAACATAGAACGATCAAGCACGACATCGTTGGTCGTTTCATCCACACCAATCCAAGAGGAGGGGATATTGGAAACCACCAAAGTTGTCAGGTCTTCGGAGCCATCTGTGTCCGGTGTCGATGCGCCAAGCTGCAAGAAAGCCTCAACTTGCCCAAATCCCGAGGAATCTGCAGTGCTTTCAACCAATGTAAGCGTGTCCGCGTCCACCACAGATGTATCGGCGGTGGTCGCGACGACTTGCTCGGTAACGCTGTCAGAGCTGTCCGCAGCGACAAAATCGGTATTTCTGACAAAAACACCAGCGTTCAAAATAGCCTCGGAAATCGGACGGACAGTCAGAACGGTCTGGAACGTCTCGCTGTTTGTATTGTCTGTCAGATCTGCCTCGGCGTCCCCTGTTTCGGTTTCGCGCCAGCTGACCTCACCGTCGATGGTCGTCTGCCCAGAAAAGTTTTCGGCAAAGACCACACGCAGGCTTGTTATGGCGCTTTCAAAATCAGCAGTGCTCACACCGTCAGGCTGCGTGAGCCGATACTGCACAACATTGTCCCCGGTCACCGCATCTTGTTGACGCACCGAAACAAACGCATCAAGACCGCGGAAATTCAGATCAAGGTTGGCGGTATCAGCTGCGTCAAAATCATCGCTCAATGTGTCGACAGAAATTGTCAGAGTGACGGATTCATAGGTTTCAGAACCGTCATCGTCATCAAGGCTGAGCCGCGTGATCCCCGCATCAATGAACCGACGTCCGTTGACGTTTTCATTGCTCGTGCGGTTGCCCGTGGCCAGATCAATGTCATCAACAACGGCGTCCACATCAACATCAACTGAATCTTGCGCAGTGGCGACGTTGTCAGCCAGACCAGTCGCTGTATCGACCGATGTCACAGTCGCTTGTAAGTCGCTACCAACCAATGTGTCGACGTCTTGATCTGAGTCAGCCAGAGGCGTCACGCGCAATGCGCCATCAAACTCTGTGACACCTGCATTAAACGTGATGTTCAGTGTGGTACCCGAAATTTCGGCGCTGGCGATATCTGCGCTGCCCGTTTCAAACAGCGTCAGATCAACAGCACCATCACTGCCCACCCACCCGGCTGGAACGTTTTCAATGACAACGTTCTGCAACGTTTCAGAACCATCCTGATCAGGTGTTGAGGCATCGATCTGCAGCAAAAAGCTGTTGTCTTCCTTGACCGAAAACTGATCTGCGTTGATCTCGGTGACAGCAGTCTCGCTGGCATCAACGGTCAGGGTGATTTCAGGCTCCGCGACGGGCGTGACGTCCAGAACAAAGGTTGCGCTTTGACCTGCCGGTCCTGTTTCATTTGTCACGACATTTGTGATCAGTGTCACAACGCCCGAGAAATGTTCCGGGAAGCTGGTCACAGCCAAGGCATTTAAATCGGCCAGTGACGACCCTGTCCAGACATTCGCCCCTGCTGCGCCGGACAAAACTGTTCCATCTGACAGCACAGTATCGCCCGCTGTCGATAACCCCTCAAACGTGACAGTAACCATCGACAGAGTTTCGGAGCCATCGATATCCGTGATCGCAGCCCCTAACCCCAAATCAATCGGGGTTGCCGTGTCTTCGGCAACGACCAAATCGGCCCCTGTAATCAGAACATCACCTTCAGCGGTGACCTCAATCGAAATATCTTGTGACAAAAAGCCACCGTTTGCCGCATTGAGCGTTTCGCCATTCAGAACGGATTCGTCCGTTTGGAACGTCAGCGTGCCGGTGATCGGCCCTTCTGCGCGCTGTGTTGAAAAATCAGCAGGCAACTGCACGTAAACATCTTCGAATGCCTGGACACTGTCGAACGTCAGCGATTGGCTGCCAGCGGTGACAGTAATCCCATAGCTATTGCCGCCGTCCAAGGATATCTGTGCACCCTCGGGGAGGTCAGCCAAAGCCACGGTAATTGCGATGATAGTTTCAGACCCGTCGTTGTCACTGGCGATCGCTGTTGCCGCATTGGCCAATTGAAAGACCAAGACAGATTGGGTTGTATCATCCAAATCGACCACGCCAGGTGCATCGTTCTCGGACAGCGTTAGCGTCCCACTGCCCACAATCGTCAGATCACCTTCGGCGGCCACAGACACATCGAAAGTGCCCGTCGCAACGCCAAATTCATCAGTTGAGGCGATCACGGTCCCCGTTAGCGTTTCGGCCGGAGATTGCGTAGAATAATCGGCAGGCAGACGCACGATCAGCGCGTTATATTCATCAAGCGTGCCGACAAACCCCAAATCAAACGGGGCTGGATCAAATGTCACACCATCGATGGAAAATTCTGTCCCTGCAGGCAGATCGTTGAAGGTCACAGAAACCAACTGAATGGATTCAGAACCATCACTGTCCGTCGCTTCGGGTTCCAAATAGTCAGACGGTCTTAGATCAACCGGCGCGTCGGTTTCGCGCAACTCCGGCGCGGTCAGCACATTCAGCTGCACATCCGCTTCGGGTGAAATGACAACATCGATCAGAGCCATCACCGGATCGCTTGGCGGGAACCCCGGCGTGACACTCACCACCTCCAACTCGGCGGCTAAGGGGATGTCGGGATTTTCCGTGGAAAAATCCGCGGGAAACACCAATTCGATGCCCGTAAGATCAACGACTGGAACATCTGTGCTGTCGTATGAAAACTCAAAAACAAAGGTCCCAGAACCATCCGCCGTCAGCGTTCCGACGGGTAACCCATTGGCGTCCAACGCCACCGTTCCTACAGGCAGACCCGGCAAGACGAGGTTCAACGAGAACAACTCTTCGTTGTCCGGGTCGATCGTCAGATCGATGAAGTCTGACAAAACAAGACTCAAGGGGGCATCGGTTTCGGCGCCGACAACCGTACCTGTAATATTGATATCCGGTGTGGGTGTCACAACAATGGTTGTTGGGCTGCTTTCTACGCCTTCTGATGTTTCGACTGGTGTTTTGACCAGTACATTTGCCAGCACAACGCCCGCGTAATTGCCCGGAAAATCAATGGCCAAAGCGTTGGCTTCAGCAACGGAACCTGTCCATGTGCTCCCGATCAGAGTTCCGGTAGACACCCCGGCACCGGGTGGTAAATCGGTGAATTCTATCGAAACCTCTGCACTGAATGGCGTGCCAACAGTCGCCGTTTCCGACCCATCATCATCACTGATAATCACCGAAATCTGAAGCGGGACACGCACACCATCCGCGTTATTTTCGACGCCGCCGTCTTCCTGTGCTTCGATGGTGAGCGGCACGGTCAAATCAATGTCTTCCAGCGCTTCGACGGTGACGAATGCCTGTGCCGTTGCTTGCCCATCCACAGCCGTATCCATCGTCAGATCGCTGTCTTCATCCGTTGTGAGGGACGCCGTGACGGAGATCGGCAAGGTGGTCGCTCCTCCCGATAAATCCGAACGATTGGCTGTTGAAAAATCCGCAGGCAGCGTAAAGGAGGCCGCATCAAACGCCGCCGCCACATCGGCAACATTGGCCGTATCGAAAACAACTGTCAGTGTTTGACTTCCGTCCGTCGCTGTTGTCAGCGCAGCCGCACCGGCCGGAAAACCTGATGTATCCGTCAGGTCAAAATTAATCGATGGCAGGCCGGTAATGGTGACGACAATTTCAGCAATCGATTCCGAACCATCCGCATCAGTCACTTGAGGTTGTAGAATTTGTCCCAACCGCACTGTTTGCCCGGTTTCGGCTTCGATCAGCGGATCAAATGGCAAAACGTCCAGTTCCGCGTCACCTTCTGCTGTGATTTCAAGCCGAACAGGTTCTGGCGTTCCGTCACCTTCGGTGGATGTTCCAGAGATTTCCCCTGTCAATGCATCACCCGGCAGACCTTCGTTTTGCGTTGAATAGTCTTCGGGGAAAACAAGGCGTAACAGTTCGTATTCTGCTGGGGTTCCAGTGAACGAAAACGTACCACCGGTGCTGACATCGTAGGAAATAGTCGTCGCAGGTACGTTTTCAATCAACACACCCGGCGGCAGATCATTCAATGTTAGCGTCACTGCTTCAAGCGTTTCAGGCGGCTGGCCATCATCACCATCGCTGATCGACAACACCCACGTCGCAGAGGGGTTAATCACCAGCGGCGCATCGGATTCCGCAGCGATTAGATCAGGTGCCTCGACATCTACGTCAGCGGCCGGCGATACGATGATGTCTTGCGTCGCTGTGGCGCTGCCCTCGACGTTCGTTGCCGTGATGACCGACGTAATTGTCCCAGAATAATCGCCGGGCAACAAAAGCGTCAGCGCGTTGGCTTCGGCCAGTGTTCCTACCCAGACACCCGTTGTCGCATCGCCCGAACCAATCCCCGCTGGGAAGGTTGTCCCTGCGGGCAAATCGGTGAAAACGATTTCAACGGTTGTGTCATCCTCTGAGCCGTCCGTATCTTCGACAAAAATGTTCAGGTTCAGATCGACGGTGACGCCCGCACCATCGGTTCCATCGCCATCTTCATCAACAGTGATCGTTTCCGGTGGGGTGATCACGATGTCTGGGGTTGCTTCTACAACCAATTCGAAGTCGCGCGCATCAATTGCACCTTCGTCCGTGACCGCTTCCAACAATCCTTGGATGGGCGCGGCAGGGTTCGTCGTTGAAAAATCTGCGGGTACGCGCACCTGCAACAACTCATACTCCGCCAAAGTGCCGGAAAAATCATAACTCGCTGCAACAGACACAAAACTCTGGCCACCATCGACGGATATTTCCGCCCCATCCGGCAGATCTGTCAGTTCTAGCGTAACGGACGTGACGCTTTCAGAACCATCCGCATCACTTGCACGCGGCGCAATCGCTTCGTTCAGAATGAACGTCACGGGAAGGTCGGTTTCCAGCTCGCGCGCGCCATCGCCGACAAACTCCAGATCCCCTTCTGGTTCGACCGTGATTGGGAAATCAAACGAGGCCGTACCCAGAAAATTGGATGTCGCTGTAATAGAGCCCGTCAGATCACCCGGCGTGAAATCACTGCGCATTTCGGTTGAGAAATCTGTTGGCAAGGTGATGACCAACGCGTTGAAGGCTTCGATCGACCCACTAAAGGTAAAGGTTTCGGTGACGCCATCCCCTGCGGTCGATCCACTGTTTGCGGTGGTTCCGATGGGCAGGTTTGCAATCGTTACCGTTACGTTGGTGATTTCCTCACCATCCGCCGCGCCGCCAGCTGTAATCTGGATAAAATCAGAAAGCTGCACGCCAAGCGCGCTGTCGATTTCTATTAGCGCGACACCGTCACCTGAAAAAATGACATCCGGCTCACCAAATCCACCCTCAGTGGCACCAACATCGCGGTCATTCAATTCTGGGAATTGGAAATCTGTTGGTGGCAACAACGGCGAGATCGGCAAACCATTTAAGGGATCTCCGGGTAAAACTTGGGTCTGCTCACCGGACCCTTGCTGCGCCGTCTGCACGGTCGCACTGAGGACCGCCAGATCGATTTCAACCGCATCTTCGACCGTGGCCCAGGCACCGGGCTGTAAGGCAACCGCAAGAATATTTTCCGACGGGATCGTGAGGTTATCGGCCGTCAAAGCAAACTCAGCTTTGGCACCGTCGAGTAGCCCAATAATCGTTCCGTCTGGCTGAACAAAAAGTAGGTCATCCCCCAACACAAGCGGCTTGGTCAGTTGCGCTCCCTGCTCTACGAGATCATCGATCTTGGCGGCGGCATCAAGCAGCAACAACCCATCGATCGATTGCCCTTCTTTGAAGCTCGCAACAATGTCAGCAATTTCTGCCTGAGTGGCCTGCGCAATAAGAATGGGGCTATCTGTCACTTCGCAATCCAATCACCGTTTAAACTTTGTTTTTTGCCTGAGCTTACGGGCCCAAAACGTACTCCGCTGCGGTCCGTGGTCAGGCCAATTCGGCACGAATGGGTACAGCTTCAACGCGCAGCCAACACACCCGGCTGCCGCAATAAGATACCCCAAAAACCACACCTGTGACAATACTTCTAAAATGCTATTAAAGATTGTGATTAACGCGCTTTGATTTGTCTTAAACGCTTAATGATTTTGGCGGATCGAGCAAAGATGATTGTGGCATTTTTAAGATAGTAGATTCGAACCGCTTTGGATTAGACTGAAGATCAGTAACTAACTGATAAAAAACAGTATTTCCTGATGCTAACCTTTTTCGAAAACACAGCTGATTTTTCACTGCCAAGTATTTTCCGATTTTCGATTCGAAACGAATGGGCTATTGGGAAAGCAGATCATGTTCTGAAGAGAGCATCACTTGGGGGGTTCGTTCCATCATGCTACTAACGCGACGTCACTTCGGATTGGGTTTGAGCGTTGTGCTTTTGTCCGCTTGCACCCAGACTGGCAACAGTTTGACGACGCAAAACGATGAGATGAAACCCACCCCTAATTCAGACTACGATTTGTGGGTCCAGAGCTTTTTCCCGCGCGCCCGCAATGCAGGCATCTCGCAAGCGACCCTCAATGTCGCTTTTCAGGGTGCTGGGTATTTGCCCGGTGTTGTGCGCAGAGATCGAAACCAGACTGAATTCAAGAGGTCGCTGGAAGATTATCTTTCGATCGCAGTCTCAGAAGAACGCGTGGCCCGGGGCAGAGAGGCATTGACCCAAAACCGCTCGACACTGAACAATCTGGAAGGCACCTACGGCGTCCCGGCAGAAGTGCTCGCGGCGATTTGGGGATTGGAGAGTTTTTACGGGGATCGACGCGGTTCGGTTTCCGTCATTTCGGCGACGTCGACATTGGCATTTGATGGACGACGTGGTGCTTTTTTTGAAGCGCAACTAATCGCTGCCCTAAAGATTGTTCAAAATGGTGATATCACCCCAAGCAAGTTGGTCGGCAGTTGGGCAGGCGCGATGGGGCACACCCAGTTCATTCCAACTTCCTATCAGGCTTTCGCAGTGGATTTTGATGGAGACGGCCGGCGGGATATTTGGTCCGATCCACCAGATGACGCTTTAGCCTCTGCCGCTAGCTATCTGCAAAAAAACGGGTGGCAACGGGGTGTAAACTGGGGCAGAGAAATAACCGGTTCGGCGAGCGGAACGGTTGTTCAACCCCAAGCCAATGGCCCACGATTTGAAGTGACGCAAAATTTCCGCGCCATCAAACGCTACAACAACTCTGACGCCTATGCGATTGGGATCGGACATCTATCCGATCGGATCGCGGGGGCGGGACCTTTGCGCACATCTTTTCCGCCTGATGCAAATGGTTTGACCAAGAATGATCGTGTCCTTCTGCAAGAACGCTTGAGCGCGCGTGGATTTGACACCCAAGGTACAGATGGCGTTATTGGCCCCAACAGTTTTCGAGCCATCAGTCGGTATCAATCCAGTATCGGAATTGATCCAACTGGCGTGCCATCTCCTGAACTTTTAGCGCGGCTTGGCAGGTAAATCCTATTTGGGATGATGGTCGCGCCATAAAGAATAGGAATAAATGACCAAAGCGATCCAAATCAACGGAAACGCGATCATTCGCGCCCGTCCAAAAGGCTCATCAAACAAAAACACCGCCACCAGGAAAATAATTGTTGGCGCGATGTACTGCAACATACCGATCGTCGACAACTTCAACAGCTTGGCGCCATTGGCATAGATCATCAAGGGCACGGCGGTTACGATCCCACAGCCAACCAACAGCCAATTGTCAGACGTCATGCCCGTTGCGAAATGGCTCTGCCCTTGACTAGACAGGTAAAGAAGATAGCCAAGCGCTGGTGGAGCAAGAAGGAGAATTTCGAGCAGAAATCCCTGATTGGGGCCAATGGGCAAGGATTTTTTGAAATAGGCATAAAAACCCCACGTCAACATCAAGGCGAGCGCGACGATTGGGAGGGACCCTGCGTCAAGCGTAAGAATAACAACCGCGCCAGATGCCAGAAAAAGGGCCATCCATTTCAATTTGTTTATCTTTTCGCCCAAAAGAACAGTCCCGAGAACCACACTGAACAACGGGTTCATGTAGTATCCAAGCGCTGCTTCCAATGTTTGACCCGAGGCAATAGCCCAGATGTAAATGCCCCAATTCAGAGAGATCAGAATCGCTGTCACAGCCGCCATAGCAAGAGTGCGTGGCGATCGTAGAGCCGCGACAAGATCTTTAGTCCGCCCTAACGCCCATAAAACAACCGCAGCAATCGGTAATGACCAAAGCACACGGTGCACCAAAATTTCAATCGGCGGAATGTGCGACATTAATTTCATGTAAATGGGCAGAAAGCCCCATAAAAAATAGGCCGTAACCGCAAAGGCAAAGCCTTGGGGCGTGTCAGAATTTCGAACGCTCATCCCTGGCTCCGTAAAAGTTAGGCCGATCCCTCGGCCTTCCTAATCACGAAAACAGCGCCAGAGCAATCACGCACCGCCCCCCAGCGGATAGAGAACAACCCGAGTGTCCATCGGGACCTGATCGTAAAGCGCGATCATCTGATCATTGATCAGCCGCGCGCACCCGTTAGATACACGCCGCCCGATTGTTTTGGGGTCATTGGTTCCGTGAATACGCAAGAACGTATCCCCTTTTCCAGGCTGAAAAAGATACAAACCACGTGATCCTAAAGGATTTTTTATCCCCCCCGGCATGCCATCCGCAAATCTGGCATAGCTTTGGGGATCTCGTTCAATCATATCCGGTGTTGGTGTCCAACTCGGCCAAACTTTTTTGGCCCCGACATAAAATTCGCCAGGTTCATACAATTCTGTACGCCCGATGCCAACAGAATAGCGGATCGCTTTTTTCTTGGGCAAAGTCCAATACAAGGCATATTGCCCCGGATCTACATGCACCTCAAAAGGTGCTAAATCGTTTTTAATGCGCACTTCCCGAGGTAAAAACTCCTCAGGCATATTATAATCTGGCAGTGTATCTGGAACGGCTGCATGCGCGCCACTCACGCAACAAATAACCGCACCGCATGCTGAACCTTGCAAGAACTCACGACGTTTCACTAATACCTCCAATTCGGGCAAACACCCGCACCTATACGACCACAGGGTCTACGAGACGAAAGTTAAAGTCACGCTACCCTTCCTTGTCATTTTAACACAAAATAGCGTCGTTCCAGAATGTGAATTTTCTATCGCGATTCCGTTAGATCAGCCGCGTAATTTTGGGCCCACATGATTCAACGAAATTCTGGCAATTTTTTTCTAGGCCTTTGGCAAAGACTTGTGGCCAATCTTTCGGCTTAAAACACCATGAACAGCCAAATATGGGAGGTAAAACGCGAAGACCTGCACCAGATCGAAGGGGCCTGAAAAATCCGGATTTGACCCGGCACCGCCTGTCAACAGCTGCCAGACGCCGTAATGAATGCGATAGAGCCATGACGCCAACACAAGAATAATCAACCGTTCCGCCCAAAGCCTGTGTCGACGATCACGACGTCGAGCAAGCTGAACAGTCCGCAGTGGGGCGACCACCATCAACACACCATAAAGACCAAAACCGAGATCCATGACCGGACCTCCGATCGTGCCTATTGTTACGATGTACAGTAGTCCCGAAGCACCGATGAATACCGCACAGATCGCGGTCATATACCCGAGCCATCTGTGCAGGGTCAGCATACGGTTGCGTATCCTTCGCAGGAGTTGCAGAGGCGCAATCATCATCAGCACACCTGCTACACTCATATGTGCATAGATTGCCGCGGTTGATACGGGCGCTTCGGCTTGGAACAGCCGCGACGATATCTGCTCTTGAGGGTCGCCAATGGTCAGCCCCTTGTGAACGGAATAATAGGCAAAAGGGAATGAAATCAGCAAAAGACAAAATACAAATGCAATGCCTGGCCATTCTGATTTTCGTGATTGAGCTCTCATGTTTTGAGATTGAACACTCTCACAACCAGAATGAAAAGGGGCCCGCAATCACATTAACAAAACCGCGGTTTGTAGCCTCAAATCACACCTCGATTTTCACTGCTTTCCGGCACGGGTTCCTACGGGGTTTAACTTCAATTCGATAAATGCGATGTAAGCGCGAGCCACTTGCAGGCGCCACTGCCCAGACACACTTTTTTGAAACAACTTCAAAGTTGCGCTGCCAGTTCAAATAGGTCCAGGCCTGAGATGACCAAATGTACGTCCAGCAATCGCAATTGGTGTAGTTTATAGACCACACAGCGCCCAAATCGCGCAAAACCGACCGGAGCACGCACGCTCACCACCAGAAAGAGACCGCTATGAAATCCCTTGTTGCCCATGCCGCGCGAGATTTACGCATTGAAGAACATGCCACACCAGCACCCGGTCCTGGACAGGTTCAAATTCAACTTGCCGCTGGTGGTATTTGCGGATCAGATTTGCATTATTACCAACACGGTGGTTTTGGCACGGTCAGATTGAAAGAGCCCATGATCCTTGGCCATGAGGTCTCAGGGCATATCACAGAGATTGGCGATGGGGTCACTGGGCTATCGGTTGGTCAATTGGTGGCCATTTCACCGTCGCGGCCTTGCTATTCCTGTTCGTATTGCCACGAAGGCAAGCATAACCATTGCTTGAATATGCGGTTTTACGGTTCGGCAATGCCGTTTCCACACATTCAAGGCGCGTTTCGTCAGGTTCTCAATGCCGATGCCGCTCAATGCGCATCGGCTGATGGGCTTAGCGCTGGTGAAGCCGCGATGGCCGAACCCTTGGCCGTCTGTTTGCATGGCGCTAAACAGGCTGGGCCGCTGCTGGGTAAACGTGTGTTGGTAACAGGCTGCGGACCCATCGGTTTATTGAGCATTCTGGCGGCTCGTCGTGCGGGCGCTGCTGAGATTGTGGCAACGGATTTGACGGATTTCACCTTGCAAATGGCCGCCAATAACGGTGCCGATGTTACAATCAATGGCACCAAAGACACTGCCGCCCTAGAAACCTACCAACAGGGGAAAGGCACGTTTGACGTATTGTTTGAGTGCACAGGCGTCGCGGCCGCCTTGGCGGGCGGGATCGCCGCGTTGCGACCCGGCGGCGTGATTGTCCAATTGGGGTTGGGCGGCGATATGATGCTCCCTGTGCAGGCGATCACAGCCAAGGAATTGCAATTGCGGGGTTCTTTCCGGTTCCACGAAGAATTTTTCATGGGTGTGGAGCTAATGCAAAAAGGATTGATAAACGTCAAACCGCTGATTACTCAAACCCTCCCGCTAGATGAGGCCATTGCGGCCTTCGAACTGGCGAGTGATCGAAACAAGGCAATGAAAACTCAGATTGATTTTCGTTGAAACACGTGACCACAAAGTTGTGAAAAGGACGCCATAATGACAAGTGAAATTGGCCTGATCGGGCTTGGAACCATGGGGGCCGCTCTGGCGCTCAATATCGCTGAAAACGGCTTTGACATTGCCGTCTGGAACCGCACACATCAGGTCACACAGGATTTTCACGCCAACGCCGGCGCGTTGGCTGACAGGATCACGCCAACACAGTCTCTTGAAGAGTTGGTGCAGGCAATTGCAGAACCGCGCGCGATCATTCTGATGGTACCCGCAGGGCAGCCCGTGGATGATCAAATCGATGCATTACGCCCGCTTTTGGGCGCGGATGATCTGATCATTGATGCGGGGAATGCCAATTTTAACGACACAAATCGACGTGCCCGAACTGCCGTTGGCCCGTTTTTGGGCATTGGCGTTTCAGGGGGCGAAGAAGGTGCACGTTTCGGTCCCTCCATTATGGGCGGTGGAGAACGCAGCCATTGGGATCGGGTCGCGCACATCCTCAAGGCGATCTCGGCTAAGTATCAAGACATTCCCTGTGCGACTTGGCTTGGCCAAGAAGGTGCGGGCCATTTCGTTAAGGCCGTTCACAATGGGATCGAATATGCCGACATGCAAATGATCGCCGAAACCTACGGGATCATGCGCGATGGCATGAACATGAACGCATCAGAAATTGGCGCTGTTTTTGCCCAATGGAACAAGGGTCCACTGCGATCTTATCTGATTGATATCTCGGCCAAAGTATGCGCCAGCCATGACGCGGCAACCGACGGCCCGTTGTTGGATGTCATTGTCGATGCTGCCGGACAAAAAGGAACGGGGCGTTGGACGGTCATCGAGGCCCAACATCTGGCAGCCCCAATCCCGGCAATCGAAGCGGCCGTTGTCGCACGAAACCTATCTGCGCGCCGAGACGACCGCGCAGCAGGGGAAAAGTTGTTTGGAACAGCGCCCCAGACGTTGCCAGCCGATGCCTTGAGCATCGAGACATTGGAAAACGCGATGATGGCAGGCAAAATTTTGTGCTATGCGCAAGGTTTTGAAATGATTTCAGCGGCATCCAAAGAATTTAACTGGTCGCTTCCCTTGCCTGACATTGCGCGCGTGTGGCGCGAAGGCTGCATTATCCGTTCAGACATGCTCAATGACATGGCCGATGCCCTGACCCAACAAGATAACCGCAACCTCGCGTTTGCCCCATATTTTGCAGAACATCTGAAAAAGACCCATACCGCCCTGCGCCAAGTCGTTGCCCAAGCGGCATTGAATGGGTTGGCGGCTCCTGCGCTTGGCTCTGGATTGACCTATTTTGATACGTTACGAACGGCACGCGGCACGGCGAATATGATACAAGGCCAAAGGGATTTCTTTGGATTGCACGGTTTTGCGCGGTTAGATGACGGCACATCCGGCCAACATGGTCCCTGGGCCAAGACGTAATCTACGCTGACACAAAATCGCCGCGGATACGTCGCCCCATATAATACGGAGCCCTCGTCTTGGACACACTGACAGTTTCGCTGATTGCGTCGGCTGCATTTTTTATGTCAGGCGCCGTAAAAGGTGTGACAGGCATTGGGTTGCCAACCGCGGCGATCGCATTGATGACGCTATTTCTAGACCCGCGTACGGCGATTGCGCTGGTTTTGTTCCCAATGCTGGGCTCCAACCTGTGGCAAATGCTGCGTGGCGGATACATTTTGCGCACGGCCCGACGGTATCGGCTGTTTGCCGTCATTTTGTTTCTCGGTGTTGGCAGCACCGCGTTTGCGACACAGCACACATCGGACAGGGCGCTATTGGCGTTTCTTGGCATTGTTGTGCTGATATTTGTGGTCGTTAGTTGGCGAAAGCTTCTCCCCCCACTTGCCGACCGCTACGATACAGCAGCTCAGATTTGTTTTGCGCTTTTGGCGGGTGTCATTGGCGGCATGACCGCTGCGTGGGGGCCGCCCATGGCCATGTATTTGGCAGCAAAGGGCGTGGACAAAGACGAATTCATCCGCGCCACAGGGTTTATGATCTCATTGGGATCCCTGCCTTTGGTCTTTGCCTATGCTAAAATCGGGTTCCTCAACGGACCTCTGGCAGGAATGTCCATGGCAATGCTTGTCCCGACTTTGATTGGTTTACTGATTGGCGAGTATTTCAGACGCCGGATGTCGGTTGAGACCTTTCGAAACGCAATACTAGTGCTGTTTCTTGTCCTCGGCCTCAACCTGATCCGTCGCGCGATTTGGTATGTCTAAGGCGCTAGAAACAATCCAACAGTAATTTTCTAGTGTTGCTAGGTGTCATTTTCACCGGGTTGCCACCACAGCTAGGGTCCTGCAACGCCGACGTCACCAAGCCATCAATGTCTGGATCCTTCACGCCCAAATCCGTCAGATTTTTCGGAATACCCAATTGCTCCTTCAAGGATTGAACATAGGCGCAAAATCCTTCGTAACCCCCTGAAATGCTCAGATAATTGGCCGCCCGTGCCAAAGGCCGGCGCACTTTGGGTTTGTTGAACAACAGAACCTGAGACATGACAACTGCATTGGTTGTGCCATGATGCGTATGATGCACCGCTCCAAGGGGATGAGACAGTGCATGAATGGCGCCCAAACCTTTCTGAAAGGCCGTCGCCCCCATCGCCGCGGCGGACATCATATGCGCGCGTGCTTCGATATTTGTACCATCCTCATAGGCCAAAAGCAGGTTATCCTTGACCAGCTTCAACCCTTCCAAAGCAATCCCTTGGCTCATCGGGTGATAATGCGGTGAGCAAAACGCCTCAAGACAATGGGCAAAGGCATCCATTCCTGTTCCCGCGGTAATTGCCGGCGGCATGCCCACAGTAAGCTCGGGATCGCAAATCACAATTTCCGGCAGCATTTTAGGATGGAAGATAATCTTCTTTTCATGTGTCTCGGAATTGGTAATGACACTGGCGCGGCCAACCTCTGACCCGGTACCGGCTGTCGTTGGGACGGCCACAACAGGCGCAATCGCCTGCGCATCCGCGCGCGTCCACCAGTCATCCACATCCTCAAAGTCCCAGATTGGACGTTCCTGCCCTGCCATAAATGCAACGGCCTTCCCCAAGTCGAGCCCCGACCCGCCCCCAAAAGCAATCACCCCATCATGGCCGCCGTCCCGGTAGACGGCGACGCCAGCGGTTACGTTATGTTCGGTTGGGTTGGGGTCAACGTCAGAAAAAAGCGCGCGACCAAAACCAGCTTCTTCCATCAGATCCAACGCTTGTGACGTGATTGGCAATGGTGCCAGCCCTTTGTCGGTAATCAAAAGCGGTTTACTCATGCCAGCTGCGGCACAAGCCTCGGCAAGTTCAGCGATGCGCCCAGCGCCAAAACGGATATTCGTTGGATAGGACCAATTTGCGGTGAGTGTCATGAACAAGGCCTTTCGAGAGTCATAGACGTTGCAGCAGGAATACGCCCGACTGGCTGCATTGCCAAGCAAAAGCCAAACGTTAATAGTATTGTTCCGACATCTCGTCGTATGGGGGTAAAAATGGGGCAGCTCGGTCGAAAACCAATAGGTGGAGTTTCGCATGTTTTAGGTGACACAAAGGCTCCGCTGTGGCATCTGACCATCCCGCAGTTGCTGGCGCAGACAGCCGGTAAATTCCCCGACCACGAAGCCGCTGTTTTTACGGCGCAAAACATACGATGGAGCTACCGAGAACTAACAGAACAGGTCGATGCGGTCGCACAAGGGTTGCTCGATCTTGGCCTTACAAAAGGTGACCGCGTTGGCATTTGGTCACCAAACCGGATTGAATGGCTGCTGGTACAATTTGCGACGGCACGGATCGGCGCAATTTTGGTCTGTATCAATCCCTCTTATCGTCTTTCGGAACTTGAGTACGCCCTCAACAAAGTTGGATGCCACACACTCGTGATGGCCGCATCGTTCAAATCTTCGAATTATGTGGCGATGATGGCTGAACTGGCCCCTGAAATGTACGCGCCGCAGACAAAATCCACGGTGTTTTCGCGCTTGCCTGACCTGCGCAACATTGTTGTGCTTCAGGATGAGCCGCCCATTGGCACCCTCAGTTTTAACAGTTTAAAAAAATGCCCAAATGCGGTGCAAAGATCGGCATTGGATCATCTGTCCAACACTCTTTCGTCAGAGGATCCAATCAACATCCAGTTTACATCTGGCACAACCGGCAACCCAAAAGGGGCCTGCCTGACGCATCACAATATTATCAACAATGCCCGTTTTGTGACTGACGCAATGACTTTCACTTCGACCGACAGGTTATGCATTCCCGTCCCGTTCTATCACTGCTTTGGGATGGTCATGGGGACACTTGGCTGCGTCACAAAAGGTGCCACGATTGTGGTTCCCGGCGAAGGTTTTGATGCACGCGCTACGTTATATGCTGTCTCCCAGGAACGCTGCACCGCTTTGTTTGGGGTCCCGACGATGTTCGTCAATGAACTCGATCTGCCGGATTTTGCCGATTTTGATTTATCGGCTTTGCGCACAGGTATCATGGCCGGTGCTCCCTGCCCCATCGAAGTGATGCGCGCCGTGCAATCCAAGATGAATATGGCTGGCGTGACCATTGCATATGGAATGACCGAGACCTCACCGGTTTCTTTCCAAAGCAACGTCGATGACCCTATCGAACAACGCGTATCGTCAGTCGGGCGCATCCACCCCCATGTCGAAGTCAAAATAGTGGACGAAAACGGAGCGACTGTCCCCATAGGTGCACAGGGCGAGCTGTTGACGCGCGGGTATTCGGTCATGCAAGGCTATTGGGGCGAGAGCGTTCAGACACAAGACTGCATCGACGAAAATGGCTGGATGCACACCGGCGATCTCGCGACACTGGACGCAGAAGGCTATTGTGCGATTACCGGGCGTCTCAAGGACATGATCTTGCGAGGAGGTGAAAACGTATACCCCCGTGAAATCGAAGATTTCCTTTATACGCATCCAGATGTCTCGCAAGTGCAGGTTTTTGGGATACCCGATCACACATTGGGAGAGGTCGTATGCGCCTGGATAGTGCCGCGCACAGGAACCGTGCTCTCGGCCCAAGACATCAGCACCTTTTGCCGCAAGAACATCGCGCACTACAAAGTCCCTTTGCACATTGCCTTTAAATCCGAATTACCGATGACCGTCACAGGCAAACCCCAAAAATTTGTCATGCGCGACCAAATGCTGGCGGAATTATCAACGGACTAATCTTTCCCAATCATGCGCCGCCACATCAGATCTGCGATCTGACCTGAAAATTAAGGCAAAACAATTAGCGGCTCGTTTTGCAGTTTACGCACAAATGCCTGCAAATCTCTTGCCCTCATCCGCTTCTACACCGATATAGCCCCAAGATCGCTGTAACTTGCAAAGGCTGCTCCATGACATTCAACCGATCCTTGAAAATTGCCCCGTCGATCCTGTCGGCTGATTTCGCCAATTTTGGCGCCGAATGCGAAGCCATTGAAGCGCAGGGAGCTGATTGGGTTCATGTCGACGTTATGGATGGTCATTTTGTGCCAAATATCACCTTCGGGCCCGCAACCTGTGCCGCTATTCGCCCCCACATCAAAGGCGTTATGGACGTTCATCTGATGATCGCACCCGTCGATGCCTATATTGACGCCTTTGCGCAATCGGGTGCGGATGTCATTACCGCGCATGTCGAAGCTGGCCCTCACATTCATCGCACGATGCAAGCCATTCGCGCCACAGGTGCCCAAGCAGGCGTCGCGCTCAACCCAGCGACCCCAGCAAGTGCCGTTGAATATCTACTGGATATGGTCGATTTGGTGTGTGTTATGACAGTGAATCCCGGCTTTGGCGGGCAAAAATTCATCCACAGCCAGGTTCAGAAAGTTCAACAATTGCGCGCTATGATCGGGGATCGCCCTGTGCATATTGAAATCGATGGGGGCGTTGACCCAACAACCGCGCCGTTGGTTGCCAAGGCAGGTGCGGATATTTTGGTCGCTGGTTCGGCCGTTTTCAAAGGCGGATCAGTCGGCAACCCGAGTGCCTACGGCAAGAATATAAAAGCGATCCGCGACGCAGTTCTGACGACAACCGTCTGACAAAGGGTCCATCAGTTCAATTTATTAAGGTCGCAAAAAGTTTTACCTTCAGACACCAGCGCTTCCAACAGGGGCGCTGGTCGCCAAAATTGCGGGTCGTCTTTTGCAAATTTTTCAATCTCTGTCAGCAACGCACTTAGCCCCGTTAAATCCGCCCACATGCAAGGCCCTCCGCGGTGCTTAGGAAACCCATAAGCCGTTATCAGGACAAGATCGATGTCCCTTGGATGGCGCGCCGTTCCAGCTTCAATGACCTTCGCAGCTTCGTTGACCATAGCCCCCATACTACGCGCAATAATCTCATCCGACGAAAACGAACGCTCCACAATCGCGCGTTCCCGGCGTTCCTGAGCTAAGCATGACAGAAACTTTGGATTGAGTGTCCCTGCGGGGATGTTCTCTCCATAGAGGTAGTAACCTGCACCTGACTTACGCCCAAAATGGCCGGATTCACGCAAGCGGATGGGAAAAAGGGCGAATGAACCATCGGTTTCGCTACTCTGCATCTGCCGCAGCCGTTGCCTGCTGGCCCATCCGGTACTTAAACCGTCAATATCTCTCTGTGCGTAAGGGCCAATGTCAAAGCCAAAACCCTCCAAAGCTCTGTCAATTTGACTAGGGCTGGCCCCTTCTAAAACCATCTGATCAGATGCATTTCGATAAGCCTCCATGATCCGGTTTCCGATAAAGCCATCATCTGCAGCGCAGCGAACAGACATTTTACCAAGCTTTTGTGCCAACAAAGTACCCGTAGCAACAGTTTGTGCGCTGGCCCGCTTTGGCACGACAACCTCCAAAAGCGGCGTGACGTAAGCAGGAGAGAAGAAATGAAGGCCCAGCACATCTTCGGGGCGCCCTGTCGCATCCGCCATTTCGTTTACATCTAAAAAAGATGTATTTGAGGCCAAGATCGCGCCCGGTTTGCAGACCGCGTCCAAAAAAGAGAATACTGCTTTCTTTACCGCCATGTCTTCAAAGACAGCCTCGATCACGATATCGGCGGTCCTCATTGCCTCATAGTCGGTGCTGACTGTTAAATTACCCAAAAGTATGCCTGAATCTACAATATTTTCAGCATCTTCACCTTGCAAAACAGCCTCTAGAATTTGCGAAATCCGGTCCTTTGCCGCGTCACCGGAGGCCTGACTTGTCTCGACAAGAGTCACCTGCAGATTGGATAACAAGGCGATTGTCGCAATACCTGCACCCATCTTGCCACCTCCGACGACTCCCAGTCGCGAAACATCTCGGGGCGCTGCTGAATTCTGATCAGAATTTCCCAGCGCTTTTTGCTGAACCGAAAATGAGTGAAGCAACGCGCGTCTCTGATCGCTCTGTGTTAACTGTGTGCAAAGGCGGCACTCTTCTTTCAACCCTTCTTCGAATGACAGTTCCACACTGGCTCGGATGGCATCAACAGCAAACAATGGTGCGATACGTCCCTGCGCCCTCTCGCGTATTTTTGCGCGTGTTGCATCCCAATCAATCGGATTGGCTGCCGGCAATGAGCGCACTTGTCGATGTGCGGCCCCTCTTTTTAAGAGCTTAAGAGCATAATCGACACCCGCTTGCACCGGGTCCTCGCCCGCAATCTCATCGATTATTCCGAGTTCATAAGCCTCATAAGCTGTGAACTGTCGACCACTTGTGATTAAAGAAACCGCTGCTTCTACGCCCGTTAGCCGCGGCAGTCGTTGCGTCTCCCCCGCATTCGGGATCAAACCATGAGAAACGTGTGGAAATCCAAAAGTCGATGCTGACTGCGCAATCCGGTAGTGAGCTGCCAAGGCAATTTCCAATCCGTTGCCAAGGCAAATTCCGTTTAACGATGCGACCACCAAAATTTGTGCAGTTTCCAATTGCGCACAAATGGCGGCCAAACTTGCCGCACTTGGAGGCTCGTCCAAATTGCGGCCACAGATGGCGGGCACAGCGCCGCAGTCACCCCGGATCAATACGACCGCTCTAACGCCCTCATCATTTTCAGCTCGAGATAAACCCTCAATTAAAGCAGCACGCGCTGGTCGCCCCAATGCTCTGTCAGACGGGCTATCAATTGACAGAACAACAACCATCCCCTGTCGATTATATCTCAGAGGCGACGGCAATTTCATTTTTGACGTCGTTGATAAATAAAACACCGCCCCGGGACAGTACCCAACGGCAATTCGATTTCCACCAATGCATCGAAATACATTTTGTCACTTGATACCATCAGCCCCCCTACTGCCAAAAGCGGCTCGATCAAAGGTGAGACTCGCTTGGCAAACTGAACATTCTTTTGTGCATTGTGGCCCCCAAGGTCGGCATGGATCAACCCCGCTGTCGCACCAAAGCGTGAAAGCGCCTGAGGTAAGGTTTCAAACACATCTCCCAAAATGACCCGATCTTGCGATGGCGTGCTATCAGGATGCGACGCAATAGCCCGTTCAAAAACGAAAATTTCACGATCTGACATGATCTCGCACATGTGATGATATGTCCGGCCATTCCCCAGACCCAATTCAAAGACCGGCCCTGATTGATCCCAAGTCATTTTTGCTGCGTGGTCCAGACAAGCACGCTGCGACACCATACGGTCAATAAATAGGTCTAGGCGGCTCATATTCGGATTCCTTTCATCTGTTAATCCTTTCAAATGCCTTCTTTTATACAAAGATGGTAGAGAAAAGCGTTTCGATTCTTCTGACGCTGGACGTCAGGTCAGAAATCGCGTTGACTGTGGTAATCCGGGCGAAGCCCAAAGTTAAAGAAGTGACAAAGGAAGCAATCGAACCGTGATGAAACCACTTCTTGATGTCACAGACCTTAGCATAGGATTTGGCGCTGCAGATCCGGTCGTAAAAAACGTCAGCTTTCAGGTGATGCCCGGTGAAACTCTTGCTTTGGTTGGCGAAAGTGGTTCAGGAAAAACAATCACCTGCAGATCTATTTTGCGCATCTTACCCGAGATCGCCCAAATCCGCAGTGGCCGCATTGCTTTTGACTCACCAAACGGCCAAGAAATTGATCTGCTTCAAGTAAATGAAACTATGATGCGAAAAATCCGTGGAGATCAGATTTCCATGATTTTTCAAGAGCCTATGCGATCTTTATCTCCATTACATAAACTAGGAGATCAAGTCTCAGAAGTGCTGAAACTGCACCGACACATGTCCAAGCTGGCTGCTAAAAAAGCTGTGCTCAACACCTTTGCACGCGTCGGTTTTCCTGACCCGGAAAGAGTCTGGAAATCATATCCGTTCGAGATGTCAGGAGGGATGCGTCAACGTGCCATGATCGCAATGGCCATGGTCGCAAAGCCCGATTTGTTGATCGCGGACGAACCAACAACGGCGCTTGATGTTACAACGCAAGCGCAAGTTCTCGGCCTGATCAAAGAACTGCAGAGTGAAACGGGAATGGCCGTCATTCTAGTGACGCATGATTTGGGTGTTGTGGCCAATATGGCCGAATCTGTTGTCGTGATGAATAGAGGTCGTGTGATGGAAAGTGGGCCTGCATCGGCGGTTCTTGGCGCTCCAGCGCACGGGTACACTAAAAAGTTATTCGCAGCTGCTCCAGCTATTCCAAAGATAGCCGCTCCAGCCCGAACACCGCCTGGAACGGATCATATCCTTGAATTGAAAAACGTGACTAAAACCTACGCGATGCGCGCAGGTGGGTGGCGTAAACCGCAGGTCATAACTGCCTGCCACGAAGTAAATCTATCATTGGAACGCGGCAAAACTTTAGCTGTCGTTGGTGAAAGTGGCTCCGGAAAAACCACATGCGCGCGCATTGCTCTGGGCGCGGAAGTTCCCGATTCAGGCAGCGAAGTGTTGTTTCGCGGCAAGGCCAACTCAGATGTCTTAAAGATACATGCCTTGGCCGCGCAGGAACGCGTGGCTTTCCAGCGTCAAGCCCAGATGGTGTTCCAGGATCCTTACTCTTCGTTGTCTCCACGCATGCGGATTCATCAGGCCATGACGGAACCAATGGAAATCCACGGGCTCGGCACCAAGAAGGAACGGCGAGAAAAAGCTGTCGAAATGTTACGATGGGTCGGACTTGATCCATCCATGTTGACACGCTACCCCCATGCGTTTTCCGGGGGGCAAAGACAACGCCTCTCCATCGCACGCGCTCTGACGCTAGACCCTACATTGCTCGTATGCGACGAACCGACCTCAGCCTTGGATGTATCCGTGCAAGAGCAAATTTTAACCTTACTAGAAGACATTCGTGATCAAATGGAATTGAGCTACTTGTTTATCAGCCACGATCTCGCGGTGGTGGCGCGCATTGCCGATGAGGTCGCCGTCATGCGGCAGGGCGTTGTCATCGAACAGGCTTCGCCAGATATGTTGTTTTACAACCCACGCCATCCTTACACACAGGCTTTGATTGCCGCCCAACCAACACCTGACATCCATCGACCGATTGATCTCAACTTGGTAGCCAAGGGCGCTGGGTCTCCTGCGAGTTGGCCTGAAGAATTTAGGTTTGAAGGCGTCGCCGCCCCGGCCTTAACTGAACTCGAGCCCGGCCATAAGGTGCGTTGCCATGTTTAAAAAATCATTCTTACTCGCTTTTGTTGTTTGTCTTTCCGTTCCGGCAATAGCGCAAACCCCCGACACAGTGAAAGAAAGCAGTTTCTGGAGCCAAGAAGTCGCCAACGGAAATTTGCCACCGGTGTCTGACAGATTGCCCCAAGACCCGTTGATCGTAGATTTAGAAGCGAAAGGACGTACATTTGGCGATCAGGGCGGCACGTTGCGGACATTAGTATCGCGCTCCAAAGACGTGCGCCAAATGGTGGTCTATGGGTACGCCCGACTTGTCGGTTATGATAAAAACTACGAGATTCAGCCAGATATATTGCGGGACATAGAAATAGAAGAAGGGCGTAAATTCACGCTTCATTTGCGCCCTGGTCATAGGTGGTCAGATGGGCATCCATTTACGTCCGCCGATTTCGAATATTTCTGGAAGCATGTTGCCCTTAACAAAGAACTGAACCCATCCGGCCCACCGCAAAACTTATATATGGATGGAAAACTGGCAAAAGTAACGTTTCCTGATGACTATACTGTCGTCATTGAATGGGATGCAGCCAACCCCGGGTTTTTGCAGCTTTTGGCTCAGGCCAGCCCGTTTTTCATCTATCGTCCAGCACATTATCTCAAACAATTCCACGCAGATTTTACAGACAAAAAAACACTCCGGCGTGCGATTAAAAAAGCCCGCGTACGCACCTGGGCGGCGCTGCATAACGGCAGCGATAACATGTACAAGTTTGATAATCCTGAACTGCCAACGTTGCAGCCATGGATGAACGCGTCCTCAATACGATCAAGCCGCCAGCTATATGTCCGAAATCCTTATTATCATCGGATCGATGCCCGTGGTGTCCAGCTCCCTTACATCGATATCGTTGAAATGACGATTGTCGGCGGCGGTTTGATTGCGGCAAAAGCCAATGCTGGCGAAGTCGACTTACAAGCGCGTGGATTGGATTTCCCGGACATCTCGATACTCAAGAAGGGTGAAATCGATGGGGCAGGTTATCGGACCTTGCTCTGGGCGAACGGCGCCGCCAACCAAATTGCGATTTACCCAAACTTGAATTTTGCCGATCCTGTTTGGCGTTCGGTGATCCGTGATGTGCGTTTCCGGCGCGCACTATCGATGGGCATCGACAGACGAATGATAAACCGAGCCCTTTATTTTGGCCTTGCGACCGAAGGTGGCATGACGGCGCTGCCCAGTAGCCCTTTTCATGACACCGCAAATTTATATAAATGGTCAGTTTACCACCCATCAAAAGCAAACGCTCTATTGGATGAGATCGGCCTAACTGAACGACGCCCTGACGGCATTCGTTTACTCCCTGACGGCCGCGCGATGGAATTCGTCATAGAAACGGCTGGGGAACGGAAGGAGGTTGAGAACGCACTTGCAATCATAACTGACACATGGCGCGAGTTAGGGATCAAACTAATAATGCGCCCACTCGATCGTGATATTTTACGCAATCGCGTTTATTCGGGGTTGAGCATGGCGGCAGTTTGGTTCGGATGGGACAACGGCTTGCCACAAAGCTACACCCCGCCGGAATATCTCGCACCAAAACATCAAGAGTTCTTTGCTTGGCCAAAATGGGGGCAGTACTACCAAACCGGAGGTGATGTAGGTGAAGCACCTGACATGCCCGAAGCAACACGTTTGATGGAGCTTAGCTATGACTGGAATCGCACCAAAAACCCAACTCGTCGTTCGGAGATTTGGCGCAATATGTTGCAAATCCATGCAGACAACCAATTTGGCATCGGGATTCTATCGCAGGCTCCACAGCCAATAGTCGTTTCTGAACGGCTTAGAAATGTCCCGGAAACCGCCATATGGGCATGGGATCCTGGAGCGCATTTTGGTATTCATCGTGTCGACGAATTCTACTACAATGACCCATTTCAGCAGCTTACCCAATGATGTTTCTCCGCTACGCCATTTATCGCTTCATTACGATGTTGCTCACGCTTTGGGTGGTCTCCATCCTAATTTTCGTAATCATCAACTTGCCTCCAGGTGACTATCTCAGCAATCAAATTGCGGAGTTACGCGCGACGGGACAGGCTGAGGGTGTTGCAAAGGCAGAGTTTTTACGCACCGAATACGCTTTGGATCGAACCATCTGGGAGCAATATCTGATCTGGGTCGGCATGGCACCGGGTCCCCAAGGATGGTATGGGTTAATCCAAGGCAACTTTGGATGGTCTTTCGAGTTTGATCGCCCTGTCAGTGAAATCGTTGGCGATGCCTTGTGGCTCACCGTGCTTGTAAATCTGGCCGCTGTCTTGTTCGTCTACTTAGTGGCATTGCCGTTGGGTGTTGTAGCCGCCGCAAAATCAGAAACATGGGTTGATTATTCCGCTGCGTTTGTGGGCTATCTGGGCCTTGCGACGCCAAATTTCTTGCTAGCCTTGATGCTGTTTTACTATGGTAATAAGTATTTTGACCTCCCTATCGGAGGACTTATGGACCCACAATTCGAAGGCCAACCTATGACATGGGACAAGGTCAAATCTGTTCTGGTTCATCTGATCGTTCCCACATTTGTTATTGGCACCTCCGGCGCTGCAGCGATGATGCAGAGGTTGCGTGCCAATATGCTGGACGAACTCAGCAAACCTTATGTTGAAACCGCCAAAGCCAAGGGTTTGGCCCCATCTAAGCTCCTGGCAAAATACCCGTTACGAATGGCCTTCAATCCTTTTGTTGCGGATATCGGCAACTTGCTGCCTGCGATGATTTCTGGGTCTGTATTGGTGTCCGTTGTGCTGGGCTTACAAACAATCGGTCCGTCACTACTCACGGCCTTGAAGTCGCAAGATCAATTCCTCGCAGGTTTCATTCTGATGTTTGTCGCGCTCCTAACCCTGATCGGGACAATGATTTCGGACTTACTTTTAGTTCTTTTGGACCCGCGTATACGGTACGGAGCACGCAGCTCATGAGCAGATTACCCGACGGCCGATTTGTCGACGACGCGCCATACAACGATGACATCGATCTAAGTGCCCTCGAGCGGTCTGAGATGGACGCACCAAATTGGGTGTTGGTTTGGCGAAAATTCAAACGCCACAAATTAGGATTAATTTCAGGCATTTTTCTACTTATTTGCTACCTAATTTTGCCCATTGCCGGTTTCATATCGCCTTACACACCGAACGAGCGGAGCGCGGACTATTTGTATTCGCCTCCTCAATCGATCAATTTATGGCATGATGGACGGTTTATCGGTCCGTATGTCTACCCAGTGACTGCGACAGCAGATTTAACCAACTATCGTTGGACATATGAAACAGACACAACGTCACCTGCCCCTCTTTTGTTTTTTTGCGAAGGGGCACAATATAATCTGTTAGGCTTTATTCCGTCAAATACACATTTTTTCTGCGCCCCTGAAGGCGCAACCGTCTTTCTTTGGGGTTCTGACCGATTGGGACGGGACGTATTCAGCCGCATTCTATACGGAGCGCAACTTTCCCTGACTGTTGGTATCATTGGGATCACCGTTTCTTTTGCTCTTGGTATTTTCTTTGGATCGATTGCAGGTTACTTCGGCGGCAAGACGGACTGGTTTATCAATCGAACAATTGAAATTCTCAGATCTCTGCCAGAATTACCATTATGGCTTGCCTTATCTGCAGCAGTTCCATCAACCTGGAGCCCAGTGTCCGTATTTTTTATCATTTCGATCATTCTTGGAATACTAGATTGGCCCGGCCTTGCTCGTGCTGTTCGATCAAAATTTCTCTCTTTGCGAGAAGAGGAATACGTACGCGCCGCAGAAATGATGGGGGCGAAACCAGGGCGCGTCATCAGAAAACACCTACTTCCTAACTTCATGTCTCACCTCATCGCATCTGCGACCTTATCCATTCCTGCAATGATACTTGGGGAAACGGCCCTCAGCTTTTTAGGTCTTGGGCTACGCGCGCCTGCCGTGAGTTGGGGAGTGATGTTGAATGACGCGCAAAATTTAGCATCCATTGAAATCTACCCATGGACGGCGATCCCAATGCTGCCGATTATCTTTGTTGTGCTTGCCTTCAACTTTCTTGGTGACGGTCTGCGTGCATCTCTGGACCCTTACAAAAATTGACGATTCTCTTGTTCCGACCCATCAAAGAAAACACATGCGCTCGAAGTCGATAGTACCCACGCAGAATGATCAATTGTGAGAAGCGTATTTCTACCTGAAGTACCAATCTTTTCCGCATATTTTTTTAATCGTGCCTCACTTGGCGTGAGGTTTAGGCCAGCGGATTACACGGTTTTGTCCGCGGCTTTCCTTAGGTATCCAACTTTCAGGCGAGCGTTTATTTCAAACGAAACCACCTGATGCGCATAAATGTGATTTAACGTCATGGTGTTGGCGAAATCGTTTTATTAATCTAATCCGAGACAACTCGCATAGTAGCTCACCGTCGCAGGCCAGTCAGAGAAGACGCCCTTTACCCCAACATCTTGCGCAAGTACATCCAGAACTTCATACATCGCGCCGTCGGATTGGATCGCATCTCGCACGGATTGATAATACCAACCGCCACCATTTTGCAAAGGTCCTGAGCGCTCAAGAGTCCAGGTGATAATGTCAATACCGGCTTTACGCGCCAGAACAGCATATGTTGAGGGTACAATTTTTTCACCATCCATGGTCACTAAAACCCACATAGGCGGTGCGATGTAATTTACTCCCATCTCTTTTAGCGCGTCCATCTGATGCGCCCAAGTAGTTGGTTCATTAGGGCTCCATCCATCTAGCGAGTAACTTCCATCAAGATAGACAGCTTGCGCACCGAATTCTGGTTCGTTCTTGATCCAATACAAGATATCATCAAGGTTGAATGATTGTACCCAGACGTCCGATGGTGGGATGTCCGCAGCCTTATATTCGTCAATCATCTTCTGTGCATAGTCTTCTTGGGAAAAACCATGAAATGGCATATCGACCACAGCACTTTTGAGTTCCGGAGTGAACTTTGCGCCCAGCGATTTGAAAAGCTCTATAGATTCCGCATGTGTCATAAGCTTGCCACCATCCGCAGCATATAGATCGGTCCGCCAGCCAGCGGTGCCATCCATGTAGCTTTCGACAGTCACCGCGCTGGCATCCGCTGCGTCCATTTTTCCAGTTAGGGTCCGAAATTCTGCCAGCGTAATGTCGGAAGCTCTGCATTCAGCTACAGCTTTCGCATCACCAGAGGCCGGAGAAAAACCAGTAGTGCATTTCGTTGCAAGCTCGGTCGCAAGAATATTGGTGGTCGTGTGCAGGTCGTTTTGCGCATGTCGACAAATGAGCTGCTTATCCGCTGTAAAGGTGACATCGCATTCAAGAATACCCGCTCCCATACGCGCGGCCGCTTTATTGCTTTCGATCGTATGTTCTGGGAATTGCATCGGCGCGCCCCGATGACCGATGGAAAAGTTAGTCCGCCGCACAGGATTTGCCGAACACGAGAGAAGTTTGTCTTTAAGTACACCATCTTTCATCTGATCTATCAAATAAAGTGGCCTTGGGCCGGTCGAAATTGTGTCAGCGAAAACGGGCGCCGTGACCGCAAGGATAAAAAGAATGGATCGGAACAAAGTGCAGCCTTTCTGATGGGTATACCAAACAGTATAGTCTAAAATTCTAGTCAAAGGTGCATATAATGTGGTCGGCGCAAAATAAAATACCCCTTAGGGTTGCGCCTCACCGCCGATCAATACCATTGCGCAATCTTCTCTATGGACCATAACGATAGATCTTGGTTGATCATCGATCATCCCCCATGTCATCGTCACCCATAAGATCCTCTTCAATAGCCGCATGTGCAGCCGCTGAAATGGTCTTCTTGTCATCTGCAGACAGCTCATCAGCTTTGCTGTCAGCCAGACGTACAGTAACTTCTTTATGGGCAAAATGGATACCTTCACGTTCAAAAAGGATCCTAATTTCTTCATAAACACGTTTACGGACCAGCCATTGATCGCCGGGTTTGGTCATGAATTTGACCCGGATGATCATGGCGCTGTCTTGCATTTCGATCACACCTTGGGACTTCAATGGCTGAATAAAGTTTTCACCGATAACGGGATCGTCCAGCAAAAAGACCCCAAGATTTTTGATGAGTTTGCGGACTTTTTCAACGTCTGTGTCGTAGGTCACGCGCAGTGGGAGTTTCATAATAACCCAATCGCGCGAATAATTGGTCATCACTTGAATTTCACCAAATGGGATGGTGTGGAGAGCCCCAAGATGGTGTCGCAATTGGAAAGAACGCACCGATATTTTTTCCACGGTGCCCTTAACGCCACCGACATCCAGATACTCGCCCTTGCGAAACGCGTCATCGAACAAGAAAAAGCCACCTGAAAAAATATCCCGTACCAAGGCTTGAGATCCAAAACCAACGGCAACCCCGACAACACCAGCACCTGCAAATAGCGGTCCGACATTTACGCCAGTCTCCATCAGAGCGATGAGTGTAATTGTGACAATCACGACGATCAGGATAAAGTTACGAAAGAGCGGTAAAAGGGTCGCAAGCCGAGAGGCCGAACTCGCGCCGCCTTCGTCTCCGAGTTCTCCGGCTGTTGTGTTTCCTTGTTCTTCCGCGATTTTGTTATCGATCCAAATGCGAAACACATGATAAACAATATAACCGATAAAAAGGATCACCATCACATCCAAAAGCCGGTTGGTGTAACTTTCGACCATCTGGGTACTGTTATTATCCCAGATGTAGAAAAACGCATTTGTCCCAGCGACAAAGGCTAAAATACCCGCGACACGTCGCGCAAGTGCCTCGTACGTGTTCATCGATTGGCGGGCAAAGGGCGGCTGCTGTGCCTCGTGAGCTTCAGAGTCGACCTCTTCCGGCTCCAAATCAGGTTCCTGCATTTCGTTTAGCTCGCGCATGGCCCGCGTACGCTCGAAACAGCGCTCAATAACGAAATTGATGCCCCCATAAACAACCAAAATGGACAGCAGAATGCCATAGGCACCAGCGATTAGTGGCACTTTAGGCGAGTCTCCCAACACAAGCTCATAGGTGACCTGTATCCATGCGTAGATCATGTAAAAGATGACTGCTGGTGCCCAGATTGACGACAATAGCT
The DNA here is from genome assembly GCA_039983935.1 of Roseobacter sp. Classification (GTDB taxonomy): domain Bacteria; phylum Pseudomonadota; class Alphaproteobacteria; order Rhodobacterales; family Rhodobacteraceae; genus Roseobacter. The sequence goes on from JBDWVP010000053.1 coordinate 77,232, forward strand.
TGAGCAACCAATTCGTGTTTTCCCTCGGCTTGCCCTGTCTGATTGCGTTGGTCAGCGCCGCGCGATTGACCAAAACCATCAATATATTTGCGGCAACAACTCCGGCTCCCAAAACCGATGTCATAAAGGCAAAGACATCATAATTAAGACCAAGCTCCTTGATCCATAGACCAAAAAGCAACCGACAAACATCCAAAGTCCCCAGAACAATCAACCAGCGGTGCAGTCGTTTGGCATCTCCTGTATCCAGTAAGGGGATCCGATATTGGGCCATGTAAGGAGACAAGATCATTCGCCACAGCGCCGCCAGAGCCCTGCTCAAGAAATACGCCGCATTGATCAGGCTAACGGTGAATTGCATCGCAGGATGATCTAGGGGGCCAAAAAATAATCCTCCAAGAATATACGCAACCGCCATGGAGACCACGATCCCCAAAACACCCATGAAAAATCGAAATACGAGCCAAGGCATCTTTTCAGAATAGCCTTGCGGCTTGTCCTTTGTACGTGCCGCGATCAGCGGATTTGCGATGTAGGGTGCAAATACAAAATGTTGAATCATTATCCCGACAGAAAACAGCGCAAGAGACAAATACAACGCTTCAAAATACGCCCAAATTGTACCATCACGGCTTGAGGCACGTAGGATATACACAACTTCATTGAAATCGTTGGGCAAACCCAGCACGCGGTCAATGAGTTCGGATCGGAATTTTACCAGTTTGTCTTGACCCTGCATCCAAGCCGATTTCTGGGGAGTATTTTCAGTGCCTCCATCAATCGGCTCACGATCTGTCTTAGGTTCGGTCGAAACAATATTGCCATTGCTGTCGATGACAACAACACCGACTCCGTTCCTTGCGGCTTGCTCCATAATGTCAGAAATGCGGTTTTTCGACGTTTCCTCGGCGGCTTTACCACCCTCGGCAAAAAGGGAGCCGACAGTCTGCGCGTGTAGCGGTTCTACGACGGTCAGGGAGAATATGAGTACAAAGAGGAGTGAAAGCAGTTTGAAAATTGGGCGCACGATTTGGGTTATCTCATTGATTTTCCGGTAGCTATACCTAGGATAGCTTTCTGGACATTACAATTGAACTTTATTTCATCGCCAACCTTGCATTCGTGTTTTGCACCCCGTCAAGTTTTGTGTCAAAAGGGTCGGAACTGCGGGTAACTTTGCAGAACGATCCAGGGACCGGCCAATGAGCCAAACGAAGAATAAAAAAAACAATGTCCAAGGTCCCATCTGCAAGGCCAATAGGTGCAGATATGGGATTTTTGTGCTGTGAATTTCCCAGAACCCCAAGACAAGATCATCCGCGATCTGAAAAACTGCAGCAAACGCGGTGCAAAACGCGTGATGTTTTACAGCCACGACACGTTCGGGTTGGGCCATTTGCGTCGATCACGGGCTTTGGCATCCTATTTGACGAGCAAAGACCCGGACACTTCGGCAATTATTTTGACTGGATCCCCGGTCGCGGGGCGGTTTACATTCCCTGAGCGCGTAGACCACGTCAGGTTGCCCGGCGTTACCAAATTGCATGATGGTTCTTACGTCAGCCAGACCCTAGGGCTTGATATCGACAAGACAACTGCGTTGCGATCCGCCTTAATTCAGAGCACGGTCGAGCAATATGATCCTGACCTATTGATCGTCGACAAAGAACCAACGGGTTTCAGAGGCGAATTATTACCCACATTAGAATGGCTAAAGCAACGCGGTAGAACGCGTCTTGTTTTAGGACTGCGCGATGTTCTCGATGAAGCCAACGTTTTACAAAAGGAATGGGAGCGCAAAGGAGCCATTGAGGCCACCGAGAATTTTTATGATGAAATTTGGGTATACGGCCCGAAATCGGTTTACGATCCAACCCAAGGTCTTGCACTGTCAGCGGGCGTTCGTGCCCGAATTCATTGGACCGGGTACTTGCGACGCGATGTAACAGATGACGGGGAGGCCCCTGATTCACCCTATGTTTTGATAACTCCAGGCGGCGGTGGCGATGGGCAGTCCATGGTCGATTTGGTGTTACAAGCCTACGAGCAGGATCCGGAACTCAAGCCGGACGCGATTTTGGTTTACGGCCCGTTTCTGTCTGGGGATGTACGCGATGCCTTTGAAGCCCGAGTTGGCCACCTGAACGGGCGGGTCACCGCTGTGGGCTTTGACGGTCACATCGAAGCCCTCTTTGCCGGGGCGAAAGGGGTCGTTTGCATGGGCGGTTACAATACTTTCTGTGAGGTGCTGTCGTTTGACAAACGCGCGATTATTGTACCGCGAACAGTTCCCCGGCTTGAGCAATGGATCAGGGCAGCACGTGCCGAAGAGCTGGGTTTGATCCGGATGTTGGACGAAAAAAGGGACGGTATGACACCCCAATCAATGATTGACGCGATAAAATCTCTGCCCTCTCAAGGAAAGCCATCTGATGCTGGTGCTGAGGGGCTTTTGGATGGCTTGGAAGTTGTGGTCGCGCGGGTTTCAGCCCTTATGGCGCAACGATGACGGCTAAAAAATCCCGCTTAGCAGTCGTGGTCAAGGGCTGGCCCCGTCTGTCAGAGACGTTCATTGCACAAGAACTTGTCGCGTTGGAGGAAGCAGGGTTAGATTTTGACATCTGGTCGCTACGCCACCCGACAGACGTCAAAACGCATCCCCTGCATGACAAGCTAAAGGCACCGGTCAAATACTTGCCCGAATACTTAAAGGACGATCCTATCAGAGTATTGCGCGGCGTGCTTCACGCCTTACGCTTGCCCGGTTTTTTCAAAGCCTGGAAATACCTGCGCGCCGATTACGCGCGGGATAAAACACCAAACCGGCTGCGTCGATTTGGCCAAGCCTGCGTTTTAGCGCGCGAACTTCCCCCGGAGGTTCATGGTTTATATGCACATTTTCTCCACACACCCGCATCAGTCGCACGATATGCAGCCATCATCAAAGGCATGCCGTGGTCCTTCTCTGCACATGCCAAAGACATATGGACATCTCCAGAATGGGAATTGCGCGAAAAGCTCGACGCCGCGCATTTTGGCGCAGATTTTGGCGCTACCTGCACAGCCTTTGGCGCAGCTCACCTACGTGATTTAGCAGATACGCCAGAGCGCATTGATCTGGTCTATCACGGGCTTGATTTGTCGCGTTTTCCGCCCCCGTCCCAGGACGCGCTGCGGGTCGCTGGCACGACTTTCAGACTAATGTCAGTAGGCCGTTTGGTTGAGAAAAAAGGATTTGATCGTCTCATTGCGGCGCTTGCTTTGCTGCCTGCAGACCTCGACTGGCACTGGACGCATATTGGCGGCGGCGAGCTTGATGAAAAAATGCGGGCTTTGGCAGACGCGAATGGCACCGCAGCCCGGATCACGTGGCGTGGTGCCTGTGATCAACCAGAGGTCATTGAAGAGATGCGCCGCAGCAACCTGTTTGTCCTGCCCAGTCGCGTGGCAGAAAATGGTGACCGGGACGGGTTGCCGAATGTTTTGATGGAAGCGGCCAGCCAGAAACTCCCGATTTTATCCACGCCAGTCTCCGCCATTCCTGAATTCATCGACACCGGCATACATGGGGTCTTGGTTAAGGACACGCCTGAGGAATTAGCACGCGCCATTGCACAGACAGCAGCAGACCCTGACGGCAGCCACAAAATGGCAGAGGCCGCATATGAACGGTTGAAAAAAGACTTCCAGATGGATCCTGGCATCGCACGGCTGGCTTGCCGCCTAAATCGTATGCTGGAGGGAACCGATTGATCCATGCGGCTTTTTATGCGCCGATGAAGCCTCCGACCCACCCGACACCATCGGGGGATCGCGAAATGGCCCGCGCATTGATCGCCGCTTTGCAAAATGCAGGTATACAAACAGATCTTGCCTCAGAATTGCCGTCACGAGATGGCCGCGGCAACCCGCAAGCTCAGAAAGATATTCGTAAAGCTGCTGCGCTTGAAATTGATCGGCTTGTGGCCGCACGCAATTCGTCCAAATGGCGCATTTGGGTGAGTTATCACAACTATTACAAAGCGCCTGATCTCATCGGTCCAGTGGTATCAAAGGCCTTGGGTATCCCCTATTTTTTGATCGAAAGCACACGCGCCCGAAAACGCCTGTCAGGCCCATGGGCCGACTTTGCAAGCGCCGCTGAGGTCGCAACCGATACGGCGCATACTGTTTTTTATTTAACACAGCGGGACGCAGAAGCCTTGCGTGACAGACGTCCGGCGCATCAGAAGCTTGTTCACCTTGCCCCGTTTTTACCGCAAGAAGCGCTGCCAAATGAAACCGACAGAACTGGCTCCATTTTGAGCGTGGGGATGTTTCGGGCAGGTGACAAACTCGCGTCCTATCGTCTGGTTGCCGAGACACTAAAACTGTTGACGTCACAGGGTTGGCATCTCGACATTGCGGGCGACGGAGCAACACGACCAGAGGTGGAAACACTGATGGCGCCTTTCGGAGACCGCGTTCGACTGCTGGGCGCGCTGGATCGAGACGGCTTGCAACAAGCGTATCAAACAGCGCGCATTCTGTTTTGGCCCGGCGTGAATGAAGCATTCGGTATGGTCTATCTGGAGGCGCAAGCCGCCGGCATGACGGTTGTCGCGCAAAATCGCCCCGGCGTATGTGATATACTGGCACCAGGAGCGGTGTATCCGTCGTCAGATACCGGCCCTACTGCACTTGCCGCCCGTTTGGATTTTCTTTTATCCAGCCCGAAACTAACTATGCATCTAGGGGAAAGCGCACGCCAGTATGTCGAGCGAAACCATTTGATGCCCTCGGCCAGCGCCACATTACGGCATTCAATAGAAGGCGCTTTGGCATGATCAAGCTCGCTCTTTTGCGTCACGGCCACACAGAATGGAACCGCGCCGGGAAAATTCAAGGTCGCACAGACATTCCTTTGGATGCTGAGGCACGCGCGCATTTGGCTCAGTTTCACCTGCCCACCCCCTGGGACAAAGCTGCATTGGTTTCCAGCCCGCTTGGGCGCGCTGTTGAAACCGCAAAACTGGTTGGCGGCAAATCCCCAGAAACAGATCCGGCTCTGATCGAAATGGACTGGGGCGCATGGGAAGGTCAGCATGGCGAAAATCTATTAGTTACGGCCGGTTCTGGGTATCGCCATATCGAAGAATGGGGATGGGACTATCGTCCACCAAACGGCGAAAGCCCACATGACGTATTGGTGCGGTTGCTGCCTTGGGTTGCGGCATTATCTCAGGACACGATCGCTGTCTGCCACATCGGGATCATGCGGGTTTTGATGGCCCATGCAATGCAATGGCCTTTCCAAGGCCCCGCCCCTTTTCGCATCAAACGGGATCGCTTGTTCATTCTCGAAATACAGGGACAAAACTGGCATGCAAACGCCGACCCCTTAAGGCTGCAAAGGCACCCGTCGTGAACATCCTAATCGTGGTCACCCATCTATTGGGCACAGGGCATTTATCACGTGCGCTGGTGTTGTCCCGCGCATTCGCCCAAGCTGGGGAGCACGTCACACTCGTTTCTGGCGGCATGCCCGCGCCGCATCTAAACACCGAAGGTGTAACGTTTGTGCAGCTAGAACCAGTGCGTTCGGATGGTGTCGATTTTACCCGACTGCTAGATGCAAATGACGCGCTGGCTACTGCCGATCACATGGAACGCCGCAAACGACAATTATGTACCGCGCTAAATGCATGCGCGCCGGATGCGATCATAACAGAATTATATCCCTTTGGCCGCAGAATATTGGCAGAGGAATTTACCGCACTTTTAGATGTCGCCGCTGCCCTTCACCCACACCCGCTCATTTGCGCCTCGGTCCGTGATATTCTCGCTCCACCATCCAAACCGGCCAAGGCCCTGAAGACCCAAGACATGATCATGCGGTATTTTCAGGCTATACTGGTCCACTCAGATCCCGAGGTCACCCCTTTAGAAAAGAGCTGGCCTGTAACGCCTGAAATTGCTGCAAAACTGCGCTACACAGGTTTCGTGGCACCGCCGCCAGCGGGCGTTTCGCCAGACAGTCACGGCGCCGGGCACATATTGGTCAGCACCGGGGGTGGAAATGTCGCTGAGACAGTTTACACCACCGCTCTAGACGCCGCTACCCTCGCCCCTGAACTGAGCTGGCACCTGCTTGTTGCAGGCGATAACGCGTCGGCACGGATCAAAAACCTGCAACAGATAGCACCTGATAACGTCACGGTAACACTGGCCACACCGGCCTTTCGTCAGATGCTGTATCATGCGGATGCTCTGGTCTCGCTGTGCGGGTACAATACCGCCTTAGACGTCTTGCAATCAGGGGCACCTGCGGTCTTTGTCCCATTTGATGACGGCGGCGAAGTGGAGCAAACCCTACGCGCACAGGCACTGGCCGCGTTGGACGGGATTGAGGTGATCAAATCCGCCAATTTGTCACCCGAAAATCTACTGAACGCCCTGCAGACGATCATGGCCACCGTAAAACGCACACCGCGCAGCAAAGGGCTGGACGGGGCCCCCAGTACCGTAAAGATCGTCCGAGAACTTTGGGAACAGGCACAACATGGCCACTAATTGGCTCCCCCTGCGCCGCGCGCTCGCCCAGTTTCGCGCCCATGACATCGGTCTTCCGATCTGGTGGCGTGATGATGATGCCATTGCCCCCAGCCAAGGTTTGGATCGCCTCCGCAATATGGCCCAAAAATTGGCCCTGCCAGCTCATGTCGCGGTTATTCCAGGTTTGGCGCAAAAAAACCTCCCCGGCGCTTTTGACATCAGCGATGATCTAGTCGCACTGGTGCACGGTTGGCGTCACGAAAATCACGCACCTTCTAACGCCAAGAAAACCGAATTTAGCCAGCATAACGTTCACGCCACCGGTGAATTGAAACAGGCGATCCAGACAATGACGCGCCTGTTTGGCCAACAGTTCACGCCGATCTTTGTGCCGCCCTGGAACCGTATCGATACGGGTCTTTTCAACGATCTTCAGCTTACGGGCTACGCGGGCCTATCCACATTCACCCCGCGCAAATCGCGTCTGGCCGCGCCTGGGATTGTGCAGATCAACTGCCATGTTGACCCCATTGATTGGCGTGGCACGCGTGATTTGATCGATCCAGATACGATTATCGCCCACACGGTTAGTCTTTTGTCCGCACGTCTGCGCTGCGAAACGGATAACAGCGAACCCCTCGGTTACCTGACGCATCATCTTGTCCATACCCCTGACATCTGGACATTCTCAGAACAATTTTTGACCGAATTACTGGAAGGCGGTGCCACCGCGCAGCCCCTTCCCCCCTTATTGGAGACCCCTGAATGAGCCGCTTGGAATCCATGCGCCGCCGACTGAGCGCCCAAATCGATGGGCTGAACTGGGCCGCAGAATTTATCGCCCCGCTACCCGGCGACGTCCTTGAATTAGGGCTTGGAAATGGCCGCACCTATGATCATCTGCGCGAAAACCTGCCCCAACGTCGCATCTGGGTGATCGACCGGGTGCTTCAACCACACCCGTCCTGCATTCCGCCACAGGAAAACTTCTTGCAGGGGGAGGCCGATGACATGCTGGCAGAACTGGCAAACCGGGGTGAAAAAATGGCATTGGCCCATTACGATTTTGGCTTTGGCGTCAAAGAAAAAGACGTTGAGGAAGGCGCACGCCTGTCCCCTCTTATTGCAAAACTCATGGTGTCGGGGGGGCTTGTTGTCAGCCAACAACCCCTCATTGGATTAACCCAGATCAGCGGCCCGGAAACGATTGATCCAGATCGCTACCTGTTTTACCGCGCGCCCTAGCGGCGCAGATCGGCTGGCGTGCATTTTTTACGTGAACCGGGCGGTGAATAGGGTATAGATAAAAACGGGAAAACACTTGTGATAAGGACAATCTAATGTTGAAAGTTGCCATTCTTCTGAGCGCCGTACTGGCTTTGGCTGCATGTGAAACGACCAAAGGTCTTGGACGCGACGTTACAAACGCTGGTGAAGCGCTCGACGAAGCGATCTAATCTAAAAACGCCCATAATGGGGTTCTGATACAACGGCTTCTCACGTAGTGGCCGTTGTGTAACCCACAACTCCTTGCTTTGATGCCCTATGCAAGCATAGCGCTCAATTGAAAGCTCTGCTCAGAAACCGAGGGGTGGAAAGCGAGCGCCGGACAATTGCGCTGCAAATCCTTTGGATTTGCAATTTTGTCTACTCCCGGAAAAAATCCTTTGGCGGGTCACTGTCTTCAATCACGTCAAATACTCTTACAACCGTCTCATCAGATTTAGTCAAATTCCCTTTAGCATCATAATGATGTTCACTCCTAAGCCTAACTCGCAAAGCATCCCCCGGCTTTATGGGGAACATGCCATCTCGAAACTTTTGAAGCCATATTTCGTCTAGTATTTTCAAGCTCAAGTTATTCTTGCCGTGACGAAAGCCCCATTTAGCATTTCCGATAAAATCTGGCTTTCCGATAATGAGAAAAATTTCGTGCTCGTTGACCAGTTCTTTTTCGTCATTCACCTCAGTGAGAGAGTCGGAGCCGGGACGTGTTTGGTTCAAATCAACTGAGTATTCGTCGTTCCCAAGAGTGATAGTAAGTGACTCATTCGCTGCAAATTGCCTTTTTGTTTCTTGAAACTTATCAAGCGGTTGAGCGAGGCGCGCAGAATTTGGTGCGGGATAATCCGGCAAATGTCGTATGTCAGTTTCTTTTGCTAGCCTTGCGACTTCCTCGGTCAAGTCTCCGATTGGTCGACGTTCACCATCTGGTTCGTCCAGCCATTTTATCGCCGCATATTTTGATTTGTGTAGGTAATGGCCAACGAGTTTTTTAACATCACCATCTTTCAAAGCTTCATCGGGGATTCCGCGTAAAACATTTTTCAAAAATATCTTGAGGCTAGATTTTTGAAGGTCGTCGACAACGAGGGCAGTTTCGAGTTCAAGGTGAATAGACTGACTAAACACCCGATCCATATCTTCAAGCGAGTGAATCAGACCTGCTGCGATCTCGAATGCCCGAGCTGCAGATCCAGCGTTCGGATCATACTTGATGTTCAATACGACATCAGCGTCAAATCCCGGTTCTTCATCAGAGAGTGTATAAGAAAGCGTCATAGGTACACTGTAAGGTCAATAAATTAAAAAAGGAATCCATAGATAAACGCTTGTAGGCAGGCATCCAGCCTTACGCTCCAACACACCTGTGTGGGAACGCGCATCGCTCCGCGACACGCTGCCACCCACCGTCACTCAAAATGAACAGCCTTAGCTGTCCATTTTGAGTGCTGAAATAAACGCCTCTTGCGGAATATCCACTTTCCCGAACTGGCGCATCTTTTTCTTACCCGCCTTCTGCTTGTCCAGCAGCTTGCGTTTGCGTGTCGCGTCTCCGCCGTAGCATTTGGCCGTCACGTCTTTGCGCATCGCGGATAGGGTCTCGCGCGCAATCACTTTGCCACCAATGGCCGCTTGGATCGGGATTTTGAACATATGGCGGGGGATCAGGTCTTTGAGCTTTTCAACCATTGCCCGGCCGCGCATTTCGGCGCGATCCCGGTGCACCATCGTCGAGAGCGCATCAACAGGTTCATCATTCACAAGGATCGACATTTTCACCAGTTGATCGGTGCGATAGCCAATCATCTGATAATCAAACGACGCATAGCCCTTGGTCACCGATTTCAGCCGGTCGTAGAAATCAAACACCACCTCATTGAGCGGCAAATCATACACCACCATGGCGCGCGACCCTGCATAGGTCAGGTCTTGCTGGATACCGCGCCGGTCCTGACACAGTTTCAGCACATCACCCAAATAGTCGTCCGGCACCAGAATGGTCGCCTTGATCCGCGGTTCTTCCAGATGATCCACCAACGTCAGGTCAGGCATATCGGCCGGATTGTGCAACTCAATCATCGTGTCGTCTTTGTAGTAGACGTGGTAGATGACCGAGGGCGCCGTGGTGATCAGCTCGATATCATATTCGCGTTCGATCCGGTCGCGGATCACCTCAAGGTGCAACAGCCCAAGGAACCCACATCGAAACCCGAAACCCAGCGCCGCAGAGGTTTCCATTTCCGAGGAAAACGACGCATCATTCAGCGCCAGTTTTTCAATCGCATCGCGCAGGTCTTCGAATTCCGCACTGTCCACCGGGAACAGCCCACAGAACACCACGGGCTGCGACGGCTGGAACCCCGGCAACGCCTCTTCGGTGCCCTTTTTCTCATGCGTGATGGTATCGCCCACCCGCGTGTCCCGTACTTGTTTGATCGAGGCGGTCAAAAAACCGATCTCGCCCGGACCCAGCTCATCAATCACCGTCATCTCGGGGCGGAACACACCAATGCGATCCACATGGTGCGTCGAATTATTCGACAACATGCGGATCCGCTCGCCCTTTTTCAGCACACCATCCATGATGCGCACCAGAACGATGACCCCCAGATAGCTGTCATACCAACTGTCCACCAACATCGCCTTGAGCGGCGCATCGCGCGTCCCCGTCGGGGCAGGCAGGTTCTGAACGATGGATTCCAACGTCTCCATGATCCCTTGCCCGGTTTTGGCCGACACCTGAATAGCACCGGAAGCATCAATGCCAATCACGTCTTCGATCTGCTCGGCCACGCGATCACAATCAGACGCAGGCAAATCGATCTTATTCAACACAGGAACAATGTCATGATCCGCATCAATGGCGTGATACACATTGGCCAACGTCTGCGCCTCGACCCCTTGGGTGCTGTCCACCACCAGCAACGACCCTTCGACCGCGCGCATGGACCGAGAGACCTCATAGGCGAAATCAACATGGCCCGGCGTGTCAATCAGGTTGAGGACATAATCCTCGCCATTCTCAGCCGTGTAATTGATCCGCACGGTCTGGGCTTTGATGGTGATGCCACGCTCGCGCTCGATGTCCATACTGTCGAGCATCTGCTCCTTCATATCGCGATCAGCCACCGTATTGGTGGACTGGATCAAACGATCAGCCAAGGTGGATTTCCCGTGGTCAATATGCGCCACGATGGAGAAATTGCGGATATGTGAAAGCGGTGTCATGGTAGAGGGATATGGTGCGGAATCGCAGGGCGGTCAAGGTGGCAGATAGAGTAGAGATAACGGATCGCGAAAGCGCCGCGGCGTGGCTGCAGACGCAGGACCATCAAACACAGGTCTGGTTTGCGTCGCGCTGCACTTTGCGGGCGCTGCCCGCTTTAGGGCACTATAAAGATGCGACGAAAAGCGGGCTTGCTTTTGCAACGCTGCGTGCGACGATCATTTCAGCGGGTGCGGGCACTATGCCACCCGCTGAAATGAAGGGATTAGCCTCCGCCGCCCACTCCGCCGCCGCCCGCTCCGCCGCCTTCTCCGCCGCCGACTCCGCCGCCCGCTCCGCCGCCGACTCCGCCGCCGACTCCGCCGCCTTCTCCGCCGACTCCGCCGCCTCCGCCGCCGCCTTCGCCGCCGCCTTCGCCGCCGCCCGCTCCGCCGCCTTCTCCGCCTTCTCCGCCGCCGACTCCGCCGCCAGTTTGGATGCACAATACCCCTTGGATTGGTCCCCGCTGTGGCACGCCCAGGATATGCCGCGTCGATTGCAGCAGGGGTGGCGCGCACTCAAAAAGCAATGGGACGAAGACGAGGCTGACTGGTCCTTTTGGGTTGAATGGTACGACGCCATCCTGATCGGCACCCCACTGCCCTGGGAATTAACCCACTGCATCGCACTGGAAGTCACCGACGAAGAATGGGACGCGGGGCCTGCTACAGTAGCCCAAAAGATCGCGGCAATTCGGCTTAACTGGCGCACCGAAATCACGTCTCGCTTGCAATTTGACAAAGCAGACGGCGTTTTCAAACCCGAACCGTCTGAGACGATTCCTCCCGACATTGAAAGCTTCGTCGTTGCACGCGTCAGGAACGCTCTTTCTTCAGCTTTGAAAGACGGTGGAGCGAATGGCTTCACAGAGGAAAGTTTTGAAGCGGTGCATTTGGAGCGCGTTTTGTCTGATGAACATCCAGATGCAAGCCTGTTTGCAACAACCTGTTGGGATGCTTGCATGTCCTTGAACAGAAGCATCGGCGATCTTTACCCCGAAGATGCTTCTCTTATCGTTTTGAAAAACACGCTTTACACCGGCATTGGAGAAATATGTGAGAATAACGACGTAATCAGAACTCGAATAGCGAATTTAGCAGCCTTGGAAACGCGAGCATATCCGACCGACGCTGAAAAAACCGAGCTTGAAAAATTACCCGATGTTCTTGAAGCAGAGTTAAATGACGAAGCCAGAGAAACTTATGCTAGCGATGTCGAAATTATTCTCAGCAATCCCAAGCCTCCCCGCGCCGTACGAGCGCGTGTAACCAATTGGACCACAACTATTTTAAGTTGGATGGACAAGACAAGAACAGGAGACAAGCGTTTGGCTTGGCTTACAGGCGTTGCAAATCGCATTTCGAACTGGTGGCAAGACTAAGTTACCCAAGGTCATCCCGACGACACCAATTAAGTCTATTTCGCAAACAACATATGCAAATCATGCGAGTTAAAGTAAAATTCGTTGTAGATAAGAAACTTAGCTTTTGCCAAAATGATTTTTCGCGGTATGATTGTGGTCAAGGATTCCCAGCAACCGCTAGGAATCACAAGAAGGTAAATCTGTATGACGCTTCCTCATCTTTCACGACTGACCGCTGCCTCGGTTCTTGCGCTTGTCACACCGCACATCGCCCTGGCTGATCCAACATTTGATTTTTACGGTCAACTGAACTTTGGCTTCTTTAATGTCGATGACGGCACAGAGAGCGAGACCTTCTTTACAGACAACGACAATTCCAACACCCGTGTCGGCCTGCGGTATTCCAATGATCTGGCCAGCGGTGGCACGATAAAATTCAACTTTGAAACGGCACTTGGGTTTGCTGGATCAAGTTCAGCAACGTTCGCCGACAATGATCTGGATTTGGACCTGTCCCGCACAGATTTGCGCAAACTCGAGATCGCATATGTCACGCCCGCGATCGGGACATTCTCGCTGGGTCAGGGCAGCATGTCAGCTGATGGTGTCACCGAAGCTGATTTTTCCGGGACAGGCGTCGTGTCCTATGTCGGCATCACCGATCTTGCAGGGAGCTTTCAGTTCCGCCCCGAGGATGGCGCTCTTTCCGGAACCAGCATTGGCAGCACGTTTGGTGCCTTTGACGGCGCGCGGCGCCTGAGGGTGCGGTATGATACACCGGATTTAAATGGCTTCACCGCCAGTGCGTCTTGGGGTGAAGAAGAGCTCAATCAGGATGACGATCGCACATTCACAGACGTCGGCATCCGGTATGGCAAGGACTATGACGGGATCGAGGTCGATGGACGTTTAGCCTATCAGTGGATCGATGTTGATCAAGGTGAGAATGAACGCATCTTAGCAGGTTCCTTTGCCATGCGTCATGCAGCGACAGGAACAAGCGTTGCGATCGCAGCAGGTCGGCCGGAAGAAAGCGATGCGAGCTATGTATACGCGAAATTCGGCTACCAACAGAACTGGCTGAGCGCCGGGTCCACCGCACTATCCTTCGACATCTACGAAGGGGATGATTTCTCCGGTGACTCGTCAGACAGCACGTCCTATGCGATCTCCGCTGTGCAACGGGTTGATGCCTATAATCTCGAACTTTATGCCAGCTACCGTACTTTCGAATTGGATACGCGCGGGACAAACTTCGAAGACATAGATCTGATCGTCGTCGGCGCACGGCTGAAATTCTAAAGTATTAAGTTTTTCGAACCTGCAATTGCAGGAGCTTAGTGGTTCAGCCATAGTGCATATATGAACTCTGCACTCTCGGCTATATCACCGTCGCTTTTACGCGCTACGCTCATAACAACCCTAGCATCCATACTGTTGGTTGCTTGCAGTTCCAGTACGTCGCAAACAAACTCCTCCACGTTTCCGTCCAATCCTGACACACGCCCACGGGCTGCGGCGGGCCCAATTAGTACTGCATGTGTGTCGCAAAATTTACGACGCGCAAGCCTCGGCACATGCGGCTGCCTTCAAGTCGCAGCAAATCGCACGTTGAATGCAGCGGATCAAAAACGCGGCGCGCGCATGTTTGGCAATCCAGAGCGCGTACAGGCAATGAAGCTGTCGGATTCAAGAGAAAACGAACGATTTTGGGGTGTGTGGGCGGCATTCGCGGACACCGCCGAAAAGATGTGTTCGACCAGCTGAAAACAGATTGAAAATATCATATCTGGTTGCTGTAAATCCAGAAGCGGTTTTCACTTCTTATGCTGCTTTCTGTTACAAAAAACTGGTCTGCAAAACCAAGAAATAGACGCGCCTGCAATCTAGCAGCAAGTCTGAGAAAGAGAGGATTCATGGGAGTCCCACAATTTGAGACGGAACCAGCACTAGCCGTCATATACTGTCGTGTATCGTCCGTAAAACAACGCACATCAGGTGCGGGCCTAGACAGTCAAGAACACCGTTGTCGTCAGTATGCCGAAGCCAAGGGCTACGAAGTCGAAATGGTTTTTCCTGATGACGCGTCAGGCGGCGGCGATTTCTTAAATCGGCCAGGTATGCGGGCCATGCTCGCTTATCTGGAAGCCCAAGAAGGCAAACCCTACGTTATCATCTTCGATGATTTGAAACGGTTCGCCCGCGATACGAAATTCCATTGGATGCTTCGGGAAGAATTCGCCCGTCGAGGAGCATTAGTAGAATGCCTCAACTATAAATTCCAAGATTCTCCAGAGGGCGTTTTTGTCGAAACGGTCTTTGCTGCGCAAGGTCAATTGGAGCGACAGCAAAATCGTCGCCAAGTCATTCAAAAAATGACCGCGCGCGTTGAGAAGGGATATTGGGTATTCCACGCGCCTATAGGCTACAAATTCAAGACGGATCGTATCCATGGCAAACTGCTAGAACCCAATGAGCCGATAGCTGGCTGTTTGCGTGAAGCGCTTGAAGGTTACGCGGCTGGCCGCTTCCGCTCTCAGGCGGAAGTGCAGCGTTTTCTTGAGAGTAAGCCTGACTTTCCTAAAGATCAGCCCAACGGCAAGATCAGAGCTTGGAAGATCACCAAAATTCTAAAAAATCCGATCTATGCCGGTTATGTGCAAGCGAAGAAGTGGAGCGTATCCCTGCGCAAAGGGCATCATGAACCGTTGATTAGTTTCGCTACATACGAACAAATTCAGAGAAATCTTGTTGAAGGCGCGCGTCCAGCGGCGCGAGCCGACTTCAATGAAGACTTCTCCCTTCGCGGCTTTGTCGAATGCAGTGAGTGCGGGAACGGTATGACGGGGGCTTGGTCCAAAGGATGTCGCAAGCATTACGCTTACTATCGTTGTGTGACGCGCGGTTGCTCTCAGCAGAATAAGTCAGTTCCACGTGCAAAGTTTGAGGCTGGCTTTGAGGACGTCCTGAAAAGCCTCCAACCTAGCCAGAAGCTAGTCGATCTCGCCATTGCCATGTTCAAGGATGCTTGGACTGGGCGTCTTAAGGTTATGCAGACCGAAAGGCTCGAATGGAAGCGACGTGCCGACACTGCTGACAAAGACATTTTGAAACTTGTTGATCGTATCTTGGAAACCGAGAGTCAGACCGTCCAGAGAGCCATAGAAGCGAAGATTGAAAAGCTGGAGCTCGAGAAAATTGTCTTAGTCGAAAAAGCTGCGGAACCGCTCCCAAATGTAGGTAGATTTGAAGAATGTATTGAACTCGCGCTTCAATTTCTCTCAAGGCCTTGGGATATATACAGAAATGGAAGTTTTGCGGTGCGCCAGACAGTGCCGAGATTGATATTTTCGCAGCCTCTGACGTTCACCCCCGATGGGGTGTATGGAACTATAAAAACCACTTTACCTTTCAAGGTGTTAGGTGGGCTATCTGGAAAAAAGTGTGAAATGGTGCCGGGAGAGAGAATTGAACTCTCGACCTCGTCATTACCAATGACGCGCTACTACCACTGAGCTACCCCGGCATATAAGCGGTCATACCGCCGAAATCGTCCTTCAAACAAACTTTACGTCTGTTAGGAATTAAAATTCGACAATCCGAACGCTTCCTTTATCGCGCTGGTGATTAGACGTAATCGGGCCACGGTGCAAGCCTAATCTGGACCCTAGCTTTTCTCTGAGTTAGACAGCTCATATGGCAGACAAAAGAAACACAAAAGGAACAGATAATTCCTCGCAGGCGCGTCAGGATCGTCTGAAAGCTGCATTGAAAGCCAATTTGGGCCGTCGAAAATCGCAGTCACGTGTGCGATTCCAAGAGACCGATGGGAAAAATCAAAAACCGGGCAGTACCGGACTGGATAAGGACGCATAAGAGTATGGACTCTATTCTCGTAAAAGGCGGTGGCGGCTTAAATGGGCAAATTCCAATCGCTGGTGCAAAAAACGCTTGTTTAGCTCTGATGCCGGCAACCTTGCTGTCAGAGGAACCGTTGACGCTGACCAACGCGCCGCGCCTTTCTGATATCAGGACGATGACGCAGCTGTTGCAATCTTTAGGCGCAGAGGTAAGCAGCCTTCAAGACGGCAAAGTGCTGGCACTGTCGAGTCATGCCGAAATAAATACCCGTGCGGAATACGATATTGTCCGTAAAATGCGCGCATCCAATCTGGTCTTGGGACCGTTGCTGGCACGCGAGGGGCGCGCTGAGGTGTCGCTGCCAGGTGGGTGTGCCATTGGCGCACGGCCTATGGATATCCATACCGACGGCCTTGGCAAAATGGGCGCTGATATTGAGCTAAAGGATGGCTATTTGCATGCCGCGGCGCAGGGCGGGCGATTAAAAGGCGCGGTCATCGATTTCCCTTTTGCCTCTGTGGGTGCCACTGAAAACATAACCATGGCTGCGACCCTTGCGAAGGGAACGACAGTTTTGAATAACGCGGCGCGAGAACCGGAGATCGTTGATCTTGTGCGGTGTTTGCGGGCGATGGGTGCGCAGATCGAAGGAGAAGGTTCCTCGACTATAACGATTGAAGGCGTTGATCGTCTTGGGGGGGCAACCCATTCTGTGGTCACTGACCGCATCGAATTGGGCACCTACATGCTTGCACCTGCGATTTGCGGTGGCGAAGTCGAGTTACTGGGGGGGCGCATAGAACTGTTAGCAGCATTTTGCGAAAAACTGGACGCTGCTGGGATCAATGTTTCAGAAAGTGAAAACGGACTGATCGTAGCGCGTAAAGGAGGCGACGTGAAGGCTGTGGATGTGACCACCGAACCCTTCCCGGGCTTTCCAACAGATTTACAAGCGCAAATGATGGCTCTGTTATGCACAGCAAGGGGAACATCGGTGCTGGAAGAAAAGATTTTCGAAAATCGCTTCATGCACGCACCAGAACTGATCCGAATGGGTGCTGACATCGAGGTGCAGGGCGGTACAGCGACGGTTAAAGGGGTGGAAAAGCTGAAAGCTGCGCCAGTTATGGCGACCGACCTACGCGCATCGGTTTCGCTGATTCTGGCAGGGTTGGCCGCGCAAGGCGAAACAAAAATTGCCCGCGTTTACCATCTGGACCGCGGATACGAACATGTTGTGCGTAAGCTTTCGGGTGTTGGTGCGCAGATCGAAAGGATCTCAGAATAATGGCTGACGCTCGTTTTGAAGATGGCCGCGAGGCGCCGCTAAATCTTGGCGCGTTTGACACAGACGACCTGAAAGTAATTGCGACACTGACCCAAGATGCGATCTTTCCCAGCACCGAAATGAAATGGGATCGCGTAAACCGCAGATTCGCGGTTCTGCTGAACCGTTTTCGATGGGAGCAGGCGGCGGAGCAATCTGTTTCGCCCGAGCGGGTGCAATCCTTGCTTGCCTTCGAGGGTGTCACGGGTGTCGCAACCAATGGGGTCGCTCGCTCGGATCTCGATGTTGTATTGTCGTTGCTCACAGTGGAATTTCAAGAGACCGACGCGCCTTCGGGGCATGTGGTTTTGACGCTTGCTGGGGACGGTGCAATTCGTATTACTGTCGAGGCGGTGGAAGTTAGTTTGAAAGATGTCACGAAGCCCTACGCAGCACCGTCTAAAAAGATGCCAAAGCATCCCGATTAATCTTCTTGAAGTAATACTTGCCCGCCAGAAATTTTGACTTTCTGGAGTCTCGCGAAAAGGTGCCCCATGCCGGTCTTTCTGAATGCTACCGACCCAGAGTTTGAAACGGATTTTAAATCCTTGCTGTCTGCCAAACGCGAGGACAGCCCAGATGTAGATGAAACGGTTGCAGAAATAATCGCGCACGTGCGTGAAAACGGCGATGCCGCTTTGATTGAACTGACCGCGAAATTTGATCGTCTTGAATTGACGCCTGGGACCTTGCAGATCACCAAATCAGAAGTGGCTGAGGCTGTTTCTCAAGTTCCTCGCGCGCAAATGGTGGCGCTGGAACAGGCCGCCGAACGTATTCGGGTATACCACGAACGACAACGTCCGGAAGATGCCGAGTGGACAGACGCAGCTGGGGCGACGCTGGGCTGGCGATGGACTGCGGTCGAAGCGGCAGGTCTTTATGTCCCCGGTGGCTTGGCGTCTTACCCCTCATCGGTTTTGATGAACGCGATTCCTGCCAAGGTCGCAGGGGTGGCGCGTTTGGCCATGGTTGTGCCTTCTCCTGATGGGGCGCTGAACCCGTTGGTTCTGGCTGCAGCAGACCTTGCGGGTGTTGACGAGATCTATCGTATTGGTGGGGCGCAGGCGATCGCGGCCTTGGCATATGGGACTGAAACCATTTCAGCCGTTGATAAAATTACAGGTCCAGGCAATGCCTATGTGGCGGCAGCAAAACGTCGTGTTTTTGGCGCTGTAGGGATTGATATGATCGCCGGACCGTCTGAAATTCTGGTTATTGCGGATGGCGATAACGATCCTGACTGGATCGCTCTGGATTTGATGAGCCAAGCCGAACACGACGAAAGCGCGCAATCACTTTTGATCACGACCGATCCGGATTTTGGTCGCGCGGTGGCCGCCGCAGTCCAAACCCGCCTGTCGACGCTCGAACGCCGTGCGATTGCCGGTGCGTCATGGCGCGATTTCGGAGCAATTATCACTGTGCCCGACTTAGAAATGGCGGCCGTCTTGTCGGATCGGATCGCACCTGAACATTTGGAGCTTTGTGTTGCTGATCCAGATGCGCTAAGTGCTCGCATCAAGCATGCAGGGGCTATTTTTCTAGGCCAATGGACGCCAGAAGCCATCGGTGATTACGTCGGGGGGCCAAACCACGTTTTGCCCACGGCACGATCTGCCCGCTTTTCCTCAGGATTGTCTGTTCTGGACTTTATGAAACGCACAACATTGGCTCGGATGACCCCTGCGGCCTTGCGCATAATTGGACCTGCAGCGGAAACACTGGCCCAGACGGAAAGCCTGCAAGCACACGGATTGTCCGTCACAGCACGATTGCGCAAACTTAACGACTGACTGTTGGGTGAAACGGTTGCTCTTGGGGGGGCTTCCGGGCTATGCAGCTTGGTAGGACGCATCGCCAAAAAGCTTAACTCATGACTCGTATTTCGCAAATCTCCCTCGATGATAGTGGCTTGCCGCCGCCTACGCCAGAGATCGAGCAAGAGCGCAAAGTCGCAATCTTCGATTTACTCGAAGATAACAGTTTTGTTTTACCAACCCTAGCGGAGAGTCCGGCTTTGGATGGTCCATACCATGTGAACCTTGCGATCCGCGACAAAAGGCTCGTTTTTGTGATACAAACGGAGGGCGCGGAAAATGCAGGTGAATTTCACCTGTCTTTGGGGCCTTTTCGGCAAGTGGTGAAAGACTATTTTCAAATCTGCCAAAGCTATTTTGACGCGGTTAAAAAATTACCCCCCAGTCAGATTGAAACAATTGATATGGCGCGGCGTGGAATTCACAACGAGGGTGCGCGGGTGCTGCAAGAGCGTCTTGAAGGAAAAGTCGAAGTTGACACGGACACGGCGCGGCGGCTTTTCACATTGATCTGTGTTCTTCATTTTGGCGGCTAAATGACACAAGAACTGCCACAGTCGGTTCTCTTTTGCTGCGATCACAACGCCGTCCGGTCTCCCATGGCTGAGGGTATCATGAAAAGGTTATATGGTACAGGGACTTACGTCCAATCGGTCGGAGTCATGAATGACTTGGAAATCGATGGATTTTCAATTTCTGTGTGCCAGGAATTAGAGGTCGAGCTGTCTCGACATCGTTCCCGCAGCTTTGATGAGATGGAAAATTGGGGGGATGATCTGGGATCATTTGATCTGATCATCGCCCTAAGCCCAGCCAGTCAGCGGCGCGCCTTGGAACTTACCAGATTGTATAGCCTCACAGTTGAATACTGGCCTATTCTTGACCCGACAGGTTTAGGTGAGACGCGCGATGCTAAATTGGCCAGTTATCGACAAGCGCGCGATCAAATACACCAACGCCTAATCGAGCGATTTGGCGAACCTACCGAAACAACATAAGTTGATTGTTCCGGTCATTCAGGCGACCATTCGGCTCTCGTCATGGAGATGAAGGTATCCCCAAGGCCCCCTTCGACATTTCGAGCAAGCACGTCTTTTAATCGCTGTGTTTCATGTATTGTTGACCAACCAACCCCTGAAAAGGTCGATTTCTTGAACACATGTTCCGATAACAGTGGGTTTGTCAGGGCCTGACTGAAGGCATCAAGGGCGACAAAAACCAATACGAGGTTCGGCAACGGGCTATTGGCGACGCGATCCTGACAGAACAAGCCGACATGGAAATCAACATCCCGAGGATGTTCATAGAGTTTCGCCAGTTTGCTTGCGATCTTCGGATCAGATGAAATCTCATCGAAGGTTTCTGGTCGGGGCTGGCTCATGTAATAGCAATAGTCTGAAAAGCTGGCCAGATTGCAGAATCTATCTTGCTCGATAGATGCTTTTTCGATGTGTAAAAGCGCTTCCGCCGTGTTGTGAGGACCAAGTTCGCCAGCTTGAGTTTTACATAAGCCGGCAAACCCCTCTAGTAGGCCATTTTCGAGTAGCAACGCGTTGTTTAGAAATGTTTTATGTACTGGTACATCCTCACCACCCCATTTGATCGTATCAGGTATCAGCGCATGCCACCGATAAAGCAGGCTAAATTCAGTCGTGATCCAGTTCGGCTTGTTCCAAGGCGCGTTCCAAGCGACTGATGGGTCCGCACGCAAGTTAAAAGGCATGGGGGAGATATGGTTGATGTAATCCTCCACAATAATTTTGATAAAAATCACAATGACCGTATTGCGGGCCGTTTCGAAAACCCGATTGTCATCCCATTTTGGATTTTGTTCTTCGATTACGGCTGCCAGACGATTGTGTTCGCGCAAAAATACAGTGTTCAGCATGGCGACCTGTGGTACCGAATTTGCTCGATCACCGCCAAAAGCGAACAAGGATGCGCGAATTTCCTTGGTCGCCTCGCTTGCCCCGAGTGGGACGTCCAACACTTTAAACTGAGGATCGACCCTGCCTTTTTTGTAAAGGAACGGCGCGTATTCTTCGCCCTTGATGGTCTGGGATTTTAGTCGCCCTTTACTGCCGAACTCTTCGGATTTTACCCTCAGCGCATCCGTCTGAGCCGGTGTGCGGCCATACAACGGGCAGAGATCTATTTCGTGGTTGGATGTGTTGCGTTGCAGTCGCTTTTCTTGTGTTTCGCCTGCTGGCGTTAGATGTTCAGATTCTGTCCGGATAAAACCATCTGTTAAATACTGTGCAAAGGCCGGAAAGAGGCAGGTGGATTTCGGGCAAAGCCGTTGTTTTCCGTTTTCGCGCGCAAACAGAGATACTAAGTCGTCGGGGGCCGGTGCGGTCGCACGCGGGCGTGGCGCAAGATGCCGCCCGCTCCATTGTTTGTCGGTCAATCCAGGCCAGCAAACGTAATCGTGTCGTGTACTTAGCGGATGTGGTCGTGCCCTGGCACGGTTCACGACACGGTTGATTGCCCAGCCATTGACCCAACGCGCCAGTAAAGGGAGGGATTCAACAAAAGAGAAAAGGGATTTTTGAGTCTCGTAAGAGAGGAAGGACATAAGCGAGCAACCTTAAAATAGACATCAACTATGTGTTGAGCATCTCGCAATGTGCAGAATTTTTCTAGAGTTATTTTGTAACTATCGCTCCGGGGAGCCCTAAATGAGGTGCTGGAGACGTTTAATGCAGCCGGTTTGGCTGATGCTCCATAGCCGTTTTTCCACATTACTGACACAGCAGAGAAGGGGAAACGGTGGATATGAAGCAACCTATTCCCAGTTATGAACGCTTATCCTAGCACGCATCGTCACTCACAAAGATGTCTTGCCGCAAGGCAGCCCATGTAGCCCAATACTCCAGTTAAGACGAAGACAGATAGGCCGTGACCCTATAAAATATAGTAGTTTTGGCCGTCAGCCCGGTTGGTTTCTGTCCATTCGTTTCATCAGTGGTTTAACGCATCCGAGTGCGTCCAGCGGCAAAATCAGGTATATAGGAAGCAGGCGAAATGGTTGCACCACAACACTTAGCTTAGATCAGACGTAAGACACCTGATTTATCCTTTCGATTGATGACGACATATCGTCAACCGAGATCAACACCTAAACTCTGTCGCCAACCCAGTGCGGCAGGGTTTTTTGTCTCTTATTAGTAGCCGCTACCTGTCCGGGCTCGCTGGTTTAATAAGTTCCCCGGCCTCATCTGGCGGCGCAACTCATCTGCCACAATACCACGCATAGATCGTTCAACTTCCACACCCATTCGTTGCGATAGGTCTTGGTTTTGTTCTGTCGTGCCACCGGACGCCGTGACGTTGATCACAGGGGCGATTGACGATCTGATCCGGTTTTCAAGGCATGACGACACGCGAAAGCTGACGAAGCAAGATTTGATTTCTTGGCACGACCACCTGTTGCAGTGCCGCATGCAGATCAGCTTCCAAATTGGAAGTATCAGAGTTTGCCGTTCGGTCGTATGTCTGGTGACGAAGGCATGTCGCACGGCATTAATGTCGCCTTCGAAACGCTCAAGTGTCTTTGATACTGATCTGTTGTAAGTCGCAGCAAAGCTTAGCTTGACGCTGAACTGTTCCCCATTTTCAAATACTGCCGGATTGGTCTTGCACGAAGTTTGCGGTCCACAGATAGAGAATGGATTGCTCTGCTGTTACCGAAAACGAAGGTTCGATTTGCTCAGTTGGTCAATTGCCGTGCATCCCATCAATTTCATCCCGCGCTCAATTTCCGCATGGATTAGACCAAGAGCGCGCTCAACGCCGGGCTGACCAGCCGCAGCCAAGGGATACAAATACATGCGGCCAACGCCTACAGCCTTGGCTCCTAGAGACAACGCCTTCAGAACATGGGTGCCGCGTTGTACACCGCTGTCCATAATAACGTCGATCTTGTCACCGACGGCGTTCACAATTTCATCGAGCTGGTCAAAAGGAGAGCGCGAACCGTCAAGTTGGCGCCCGCCATGATTGGACAAAACAATGCCGGTACAACCAATATCTACCGCCCTTTGGGCATCCTGAACCGACATGACGCCCTTAAGACAAAATTGCCCATCCCACAACTTAACCATTTCAGCAACATCGTCCCAATCCATGCTCGGATCCAACATGTCGGTGAAGTATCGACCAATAGACAAAGCTCCACCGCTCATGTCGACGTGATCATCAAGCTGGGGCAGCTTGAAACTTTCGTGGGTAACATAGTTGATACCCCACATTGGCTTCATCGCAAACTGCGCCATCCCGCCAAGCGTCAGCCGAAACGGAATTGAAAACCCTGTCCGCAAATCGCGCTCGCGATTACCGCCGGTGATACTATCTACGGTCAACATCATCACTTCAACGCCGGCTTCTTTGGCTCGTTCCATCATTGCTTTGTTTAATCCACGGTCCTTGTGGAAATAGAATTGGTAAACTTGTGGGGTTTTGTGTTTCTTGCGAATGTCCTCAAGACTGACCGTCCCCAAGGACGACACGCCAAACATCGTACCGTATTTTTCGGCCGCAGCAGCAACGGCGTTTTCGCCCTTGTGGTGGAAAAGTCGCTGCAAAGCAGTGGGAGAGCAATAGATCGGCATATCCAGTTTTTGCCCAAGAACCGTGACCGACATGTCCACATCTTTGACACCCGTCAGAACATTTGGGATCAAATCGCAAGAATCGAACGCATTGGTGTTTTGGCGATATGTTGTTTCATCATCTGCGGCACCATCGATATAGTTAAAAATAGGGCTGGGCAGACGTTTTCGGGCCAATGTCCGAAAATCTTGGAAGTTGTGACAGTGTTTCAAGCGCATCATCTAAACCCATTCCTAATTAGCGTAGGCAACCGACGGCAGCCATGTGGTGAGAGCTGGAAAAACAAAGACCATTGCAAGGCCCAACAGCTGTAACAAAACAAACGGGATCACGCCGCGATAGATGTGGCCCAGTGAAATTTCTGGCGGGCAGACGCCCTTCAGGTAGAATAGTGCAAACCCGACAGGTGGGGTTAGGAACGATGTCTGTAACGTAACCGCAACAAGGATAGCAAACCAAACAATAGATGGATTTTCAACCACACCAAAGCCATTCACAGGGATGTCCAGCGCCATAACAACCGGCAACATGAGCGGCATAATGATTAGCGTAATTTCGATCCAATCCAGCAAGAAGCCAAGTAAGAACACAATGAAAAGGATAAATACAACGACCATGTATTTGTTTTCAAACGAGCTCAGCACCAGTTCTTCGATGATTTCATCGCCGCCGTACCGCCGCAAAATAAAGGCAAAGAAGTTCGCTGCGATAAAAATCCCAACGATATAGCCCGCTGTATTCAGTGTTTGGCGCATCACATTTTTGAACACCGTGAGGTCAAGGTTACGCGTCGCAAAAGCAAGGATCGTTGCACCCAACGCGCCAATTCCCGACGCTTCGGTAGGAGTTGCAAAACCAAGGAAAATTGACCCCAGAACGAGCAGGATCAGGATCATTGGTGGCAAAACCGACAGGCCTACCTCTGTGACGATTTTCAGCGTTACAGGTGCGCGGTTTTCAGGCAGTGGCATCGCCTTTGGATTGATGAGCCCATAGATGACGATGAACAGGATGTAGAAAACGCCCAACAACAGACCCGGGAACAGAGCCCCCATAAACAAATCGCCAAGTGAGATCGCCAATTGGTCAGACATGATCACCAACATGATGGAAGGGGGGATCAAAATACCCAAGGTGCCAGACGCGGCAATTGTGCCGGTAGCGATGGGTTTGGAATAGTTTTGTTGCATCATTGTCGGAATGCCCATGACGCCCAACAAGACGACAGACGCACCGATGACACCAGTGGACGCGGCAAGGATGATCCCAATCAGCATAACCGCCAGCGCCAGCCCGCCCTTTAACGCCCCAAACAGCACTTGCATTGATTTCATCATGCGCTGTGCTACGCCCGATTGATCCAACATCAGCCCCATAAAGATGAACATTGGCAGGGCAACCAAGACCGGGTTTTTGATGATGCCCCCAAAGAACCGCCCGCCGTTGGCGAACAATTTTTTGTAGGTGATACCCGTGCGATCAAAATGGATATATTCATTTATCGTGTGGCGGTTCGGATCCAGCACAAACATGCCAAGAACGATAAATGCAATTGACACACCGACCAGCGCATAAGCAACAGGAAAGCCCCGGAAAAGCATAACAATGAAGACCGCGAACATCAGCAGGATCATCCACTGGTTCAGCGACATAAAGTCGATCAATGACAGCAATTCCACAGCTATTCTCCGGATTTTGATGTTTTGGACAGAACGAAGCCCAGGCACAACAGAGCCGCAAAAACCCCCAGCGCCATGGGTCCGGCACTGTCGAACAGAGGTTCATTGGTGATCCGGCGTGGATTCAAGTCAGGCTGTGTCAGGAAATAAAGCCAATACAATGCGTAGTGAATGAGGCGGGCGATCAAGAACAGCGCACTTGGCAATGCCCAAAGCAGGACTTTGACCAGAGAAACCCGAGAAAAGACGATAAGATTACGATAAAAAACGCCCCAAGCAGCCAGAATGGCAACGATGAACATAACGGGTAAGGACGTCTTGAGCAGGTATAATCCATGCAGGCCGTTGGGGCTATCGGAGCCCTCGCCAGCAACGATGGACGCCCAAGCATAATGGATCAACACATCGGTCATGATCAAGAGGAACGGCATCAACAGCCAGCCAATGGCAAAGACTTCAATGCGAGCTTTTTTGCGGTCAGAATACAAAGCATGAAGGATATCAACGCGCACATGAGATTGCGTTGTGATCGCGTAACCAAACCCTGTCAGCATGGCGAAACCGTACATCCACCACTGCGCGTCGTCCAACCAAGCTTGGTTATTGCCTGCTTGACGCATAATGACTTGCGCAACAATTGCGACCATCAAAATCGGAAACAACCATGCAACAGTGTTGCCAATGTTGATCATCAAACGGTCCCACCACCGGTGGTTCGCCCGCCCGATTTCCCCCGGATCTGATGGTGCAGCAACACTCACTAACGTCTCGATGTTATGGCCCGACATACTTCGTCACTCCCCTCTGGAAAGGACGGGCCAAAGGGTCGGCCCGCCGCAATACTCAAATCAGCCAGACCTTAACGGTTACGTGGCAGATTGATGTTTTTGTTCCAGATCGCATAGCCTTCGCGATACTCGGACAGATCCGCCCAAACGCGCGCAAAGTAGGCATCCTCGGCCGCCATTTCTTCTGCAACTTCAACCCAAGCCGCTTCGAATGTATCCAGCATTTCCGGATCCCATTGTCGTATTTGGACACCGTTGTTTTCGCTATTATCCACCATCGCAGCAAAGTTCGTGGCTTCGCCTTCTGCAAGGTTCGTGGTGATATTTGCCAAACACGCCACCTCGATTTGGTTCTGCGCGATGTCACTCAGGCCTTCCCATGCGTCGCCGTTTACAATCAGCTCAAACAAGGTGGATGGTTGGTGCCAACCAGGGAAGTAGTTGAATTTTGCGATTTTATGGAACCCGAGACGCGCATCAATTCGCGGCATCGAGAATTCAGTTGCATCGATCGCCCCGCGTTCAAGCGCCGGAAAAATGTCGGACGCACCTAAAAGCGATGTAGAGACACCTAAGCGCTGCATAACTTCGGCACCAAGGCCGAAGAATCGCATGTTCAAACCATCAAGGTCATCGACGCTGTTTATTTCGTTCTTGAACCAACCGGATGTCTCAGGCGCAATAAGACCACATGGAATGCTGTGCACGTCATACCCATGTTCATCATACATTTCTTGCCACAGATCAGCGCCGTCATCGTATAAAATCCATCCAAGGTATTCGCCTGCTTCTGGGCCGAAGGGGACCGCCGCAAATAAAGACGCAGCGGTTATCTTACCCTGCCAATATCCACTTGTTGCGAAGGCCGCATCAACGGAACCATTCGAGACAGCGTCGAGCGCTTCTAGTGTTGGAACGAGCTTGCCGGGATCAAAATGTTCGATTTCGACATCCGATGAAATGCTGTTCACTTTGTTTGCAAAATCGACTGCAGCGGTTCCTAGAATTGGCAGGTTTTGACCAAAGGCAGATGTCATCTCCAAGACATCCTGCGCCTGAGCGCCCCCTGCACTGAGCGTGAGGCTGGCCGTCGCAGCCAACATAAATTTAGACATTTCGTTCTCCCTAACGTTGCCGCGATGCGCGGCGTTCATCGACAAACAAAGGTCGATGAGGGGTGTTCTTAGTTTGCAAAACATTTGTGGTCAATAAACTTTACCACAAAACCCCAATCAGCATTCGGTGTTCGAAATTTGTCATATACAACCGGGCACCTAGACGATCAGGTGCAAACATCGCATGATTGAGACCGGCCCAAGAGGCGACGCAGGAAAGAGTTAGATGCCCAAAATCAAGTTGCACCAAGCATCGACGGACATGTTTGATGCCATCGAACATGAGAGCCTGTCCCACACCGCGGCGACCCAGATTGAACGGATGATTTTAGAAGGAATATTGAAATCTGGCATGAGCTTACCGGGCGAACGCGACCTCGCCTTGCGCTTTGAGATTTCCCGCCCCAAGGTGCGTGAGGCGCTCAATGAACTTGAGGAAAACGGCTTAATCCAAATCGTCGCAGGAGACGGTGCATTCGTTACACAGCTGAGCGCGCCAGCCATGTCGCCGGGCTTGATTAGTCTTTACACACGTCACCCCAACGCCATTTACGATCACCTCGAATATCGAAGTGTCCAAGAAGGCTTTGCCGCCCGTTTAGCCTCTGAACGCGGGACCAAAATTGATCGTGAAAGGATCCAAACTCTCGTCGAGCAGATGAAAACGGCACATGAAGACAACGACCATCAACTAGGATCGGACCTTGATTCGCAGTTTCATATGGCCATCACCAACGCAAGCCACAACCATACGTTAATTCATATGATGACCTCACTTTATGCGATGAGCCGCAGCAGCGTGTTTTTTGCCCGCAATGAGATATTAGAGATCGAAGAAGTGTCGGGCAGCCTCCTCCTACAACACGAACTGATTGCAGAGGGCGTTTTGTCTGGCGATGCTGACAAGGCCGAACAAGCTTCTATCGACCATATCGCCTATGTCCGCAGATCAACAATCGATGCCATGGCAAAGCGAGAAAGAGAAATATCAGCTCGAAAAAGATACCCGAAATCAGACTAACTTGCAAAAGACGCGATGTAAGGGTCGTCTGGCATCTGGTGGCTTTTTAGATTAACGATTTAAGGAATTGATCTGCTCAATAACTTTTCAAATAACCGCCTCGGTACAGCATAGATCGGGCAACCGCGATAACCCCAAACGCTTGTTGCCTCCCGACAAGATCAACGACGTTCTTGCCCCTTGGTTTTGACAACTTTTTGCAAGTGAATTGAATAGATCATTCCAATCCGCTTAACAACGAGACCGCGTCGAGTCGCGATGATATAGGCGGTCAGCTTGAAAGTAGGGTGAAGCAATAATAACGGTAAGAACGCCAAATCTGACGCAAAAAAGAAAAGGGAAAAGATCGAGGTCTCGGCAAGCGACGGAACCAACGCGCAAGGCCTTTTAAATCATTCGTGTCTACTTGCTTGGCCAGAAACGTCGGACTTGCCGCAATGGCGAGAACTGCAGTTTTTTAACATCCTCGGGCACGACCGTCACCCCTGCTCTGAAGAGTGTGGGCGCAGATGGGTTGCATGGGACTAGTTTGACGACGCTCTACCAATAAAAGTCAAAGAATAGCGCAGGGACAAACCCCTGCGCTATTATAAAGCCCGTTACTGCTGCAACGAGGCAGGTGTGGCGTCTTCAATGGTTTCCCAGTTGTTGTCCGCTTGCTCGATGAAACCCGGAACGTCTTTGGACCAACGCTCTTGGATATCCTTCGAAAGGTTCAGGTACAGTTCGCCGTCAACGATTTTCCAATAATTCGGATCACCGTCAAACTTAAAGCCCATCGCTGCACCAAACGCGCAGTAGCCGCCGTACTCAGGCGCATAAGCATCGGGGTTGGCTACAAACGTTGCTTTGTGCTCTTCGCTTGAGAACCAATAGGTCGCATCATCGTGAGATGCTGTGATTTTGTAGCTGCCTTTGGTCGCTTCGCCTTGAGTAAAGTATGCGACAGGGTCATAGCCCTGCATCGCGAGGCCCGTTGAAGAGGCATTCAGTTCAGGACCAGCTGCAAATGCTGCAGTAGCAACTGCGACAGTTAAGGCAGCGGCAAGACCTGCGGATTTAATTAGTTTCATGTTACTTCCTTCCTAAGTGCGGCGTGTGGATCACACCGATGACGGAGTTCAAAGCCCGGTAGAGCGGGATAAGCTGAAAGATAGAATTTAAGACCATTTAGTACAAAACAACTAAATGTGAACTTGCGTGAAGTCGGTTATTCTCTAATTAGTAAGTAGAAAATCGCTTGTCTAAGGAGCAAGTATGGCCCGACCTCGTGAGTTCAACTACAACCTTGCCCTGCGTGGTGCGACGGATATCTTTTGGCAAAGAGGGTACCGGGCGACAACCCTGCCCGATCTGCTAGCAGCAATGGGGATGACCCGCGGCAGCTTTTATCAGGCATTTGGCGACAAGGAAGCCACCTACCTAGAAGCACTCGATTGTTACGACAAAGAAGTCGTCAGCAAGACTGTGGAGCTATTGAACAGGTGCGATGAGGAGACCGCGGTCGCTTGCCTTATGCCAATGTTTCAAGGAGATGGAAGTGACAAGCATGGCTGTTTTATTTGCAACGCCATTGTAGAAATGGGGCCAGAACATCCCAAGGTGGCCCAAAAGGCACGGGCAATGGCAGACCGTCTACGTCAAGCTATTTTGTTCGTGCTTGAGCGATACGAGCAAAACCGAACGGACCGTGTCTTGCCGGATACCGCCGATTTAATCTTACACTTATACTTTGGCAAGCAGGCCATGGGCAAAGCAGGAGGTCCAAAAGCGGATTGGGAAGGGCGATTGCGATCGTTGATTTGAGAGTTCCCTCAAGGATCAACGGAAAGTTGTGAAAGCAGGGATGATGATTGCAATATAGATCGGAGATTTATCCGTGACGCCATAAGCTCAAACATTGCTGCGGTCATCGCAACTTCTGTTTTTGGTCACCCTGCAAACGGTGATCAGTTCGCATCCTTTAAGAACGATTTCTCTTAACTGCGCTTACACATCAAAGAGGCTGGATCATTACTCTTGGCTTGATAAACGACTTGAGGACGGTAGTGACACAACCTCGTTGGCACAGCACTCATTATACGCAGCATCAACGTTCTGTCGGCTTTTGGGCACTGAGCTTTTGCGGCTACCAGAAAACGCCGGATTTGAAGATCATGATCAGATCAGAGCCGCCCAATCTGTTGGATTTGATGTAGCAATTGGTGGTCAAACAACAGTAAATGAGCCCCTCGGCAAGCTTGCTGCTTATGCGGCCGCGTATAGCGACCTACCGAATAAGGCATTTGGAGATTTATACAGAGCTTTCGCGCGGCCATATCTTCACGAAGAGTGCTTTGACGGCTTTCGCCGTATTGTCTGGGAGCAAATTTTGGCGATTTGGCCAGTTGCTGCTGGCGAAGTCATCCTCGGGTACTCTTTGCCGGAACGTAGGCTGCATTCGTTGCAATCGGCTGCCAAGGAAACCGGCCTCGGTACATTTCTATTGGATCAGTTTCTGATTGAAGCAGGGGCATATAGTAGTGAAGACAGCAGGCCAGCGCCCCGGAAAACGTTCGATGCCATCAAGTATTCACCCTTGCTCGCCGAAGTCCCCGCTCTCGTCGGTCCGCTTAAAATGAGCAAGGTGATTGGTGCAACACTCCGACAGTTTAGGAGGCTCGCTGAAGACGGCGTGTTTGTTCCTCGAAAAAATTCGTCCAACATCAAGTCACCTTGGCGTCTGGAAGATGGCATTAGCTTTATCAACGAACTGAATGATAAGACAATCGAGATTTCTATGGGCGATTGTGAATGGGAACTCATCCAAAAAGCCAAGTTACGCACCAGGATGAGCGTAGGGGAGATCATCGGATTTATCCGAGAGGATAAGCGGAGGATTGCATTAAGAGAAGGCATGAGGGGATCTAAGAATTTCTACGTCAACAAACACGAGGTTGATCGGCTTGCTACAGATAATGGACCTGTCGCGGTTTGATGCCGCTCCTTTGATAGCATTTACTGCATGTATGGATGCCCCCCCATTGGTGCAAGAGATTTCTGAACGGTTTAAGCGTATGATCGGATGCGGTCATGTATCAGGCCTCATATTGCGGCGAATAATACAGCCGCGGGCCGGTATGGCGATGCGCGAACCAAAGACAGATCAACAAATCGAGCTCATTGGCTCCTGCAGTAAAACTGTTTTGTCTGGTCCGGATCTTTCCGATCATTTTCCCTTACTGTTCATCGATCTCTTCACACGCTCAAGTCCCGGATTTTGATGTCTGCCGCATTGCGTTCACACCATCATTGCCGGGTTTTGGTAGTCCTCTTGTTTCGTCACCATGGCCCACAGGCCGCGAGCCATTTTATTCGCTAATGCAACGGCGACCAGCATACGGGGTTTGCGTTCCAACATGGAGATTAACCAACCGTTATGTGGCTTTCCGAAGCGCTCAACGGCCTGCAGAACAGCCATTGCACCCGATATCAGCAGCCGTCGAATGTCACGCTGGCCCATTTTTGATGTCTTACCAAGGCGAGGCCTACCGCCCGTCGAGGTCTGCTTGGGAACCAAACCCAGCCATGCGGCAAAATCCCGACCTCGACGAAAGCAGTTCAGGTCAGGCGCAAAGGTTTCTATGGCCAAAGCCGTGATTGGCCCCACGCCCGGCATGGTCTGGGCACGACGTGCCGCTTCAGCTTCTTTGGCGGCACCCTTCATCTGTCGATCCAATGCTGCAATCTGAGCACTGAGGTCTTCAATCTGGACGATATATACTTTGGCGAGTTCTCGAACGCCTGCCGGCAAGCCAACGGTCTCATCTGTTACCGCATCGGCCAAACGTTTAACCTGAATAGCGCCTTGTGGTGTGACCTGCGCCGTGCTCAGCTAGATGACCACGCAATGCGTTGATTGTTTGGGTGCGCTGACCGACAAACATTTGTCGTGTGCGAAACAACATGGCACGCGCCTGCTGGGCTTCGGACTTGAGTTCAACAAACCGCATGGTCGGTCGTGATGCCGCTTCAACGATGGCTTCGGCGTCCGCAACATCGTTCTTTTGCCGTTTGACGAAAGGCTTCACATAGTTTGGTGCAATCAATCGCACGGTATGTCCAAGCGTCTCGAACTGCCGGCCCCAGCTATGCGCAGTCGCACACGCCTCCATCGCAACGATGCAGGCGGATTGTTGGCTCATAAACGCAAGAAGCTGAATACGTGTCAGTTTTTTACGAAAAACAACCGTTCCATTGGGGCAAGCCCCGTGAAGTTGAAACACACGCTTTGCAAGGTCTATGCCGATCATGGCCACTTCTGACATGGATACTCTCCCTTTGTTGATGCTTTCTGAAACACCACAGTGGCACACTACGATGCCGGTTGGTCGGGGGCATCCACGCCATCAACAAAGGAGACTAACTATGGGACTGAAACGTACAGACGAATTCCGGCAAGATGCGGTGCGCATCGCGATAACTAGCGGGCTTACACGCAAGCAAGTGGCTGACGATCTTGGCGTCGGGATGTCGACGTTGAACAAATGG
>JBDWVP010000054.1:0-13707 GCA_039983935.1 Roseobacter sp.
AGACCACATTCAGCATTGGGCAACCTGACGCCGATGGAATTCTTGCAGAGAAAGGACATGGACAAGATGGCTGCCTAGCGCCAAAGATCTAACCCCAAGGACTCCGCGCAAAGCTGGAGGGAACTTGGGGCGCAGGTCAGAAGAAGCGGCCTCTCGGCGCATCCACAAAGTCTGCAAGAGTGTCAGTACTTAACCATTTTTCAATGGAGTTTCTAACAGATTTGAAATTTTGATGTTTGCACTCTAGGTTAACTCCGCAATACTTCTGGTTGAGCCATTTCTTTGGAGAAATTTATGCCAGTAACGACGTTCAGCACGTCAAACGATACCTACATGCAGCTGCTTGCTGGTGGTGGTGTATTCCAGATCCCACGCTTTCAACGCGACTACAGTTGGACTGAAGAAAACTGGGAAGACCTTTGGTCAGATATTGAAGAGCTAATGCGAGGGGGCGATGCGGAAGCCCATTACATGGGTTATCTCGTACTTCAGCCGAAACCCGATCGAACCTTAGATATTATCGATGGTCAACGAAGGATGACGACGTTGTCATTGTTGGTGTTGACCGGGATGCGCAAGATCCGCGACCTCCAACAGGCAGGAATTGACGCAGTGAACAACGAAACTCGTTTAAGTGAACTACGGAGGACGTATATTGGACAAATTGATACCGTTTCACTCTCTGTTGATTCGAAGATCACTCTTAACCGTAACAATGACGATTACTATCAGACTTATCTAACCACGCTTCGGGAAATGCCTGCGAGAGGCTTCAAAGCTTCAGAGCACTTGATGCGTAAGGCGACTGAGTGGTTTCAACGAAAACTGAATGAGTATCTGACATTATCAGGACGCCCCGATAGTGAACACGGTGTGGCGGTTGCCGAGCTTATTGACACTGTTAGTCGAGGACTGTTCTTTACCGTCATCACCGTTGACGATGAATTGAACGCGTATAAAGTCTTTGAGACGTTAAATGCGCGCGGGGTAAAACTTGCGGCACCGGACCTCCTAAAAAACTACTTGTTCTCTCTCATCAGCAGGGACGCTGCCGCCTCAGATCATGACCGAGAACTAGACCAAGTTGAACGCCGTTGGTCGGATATCTTGGAGCGGCTACAATCGGAAAATATAACGGCTTACTTGCGAACTTACTGGGGGGCTAATCATGCTTTTGTTCGACAAGCTGAGTTATTTAAGGTCATTAAACGTAACATAGGAAACCGAGAACAAGCTTATAGGTTGCTTGGTGGCCTTGAAGATGGCGTCGAAACCTATTTGTCACTTACACAGCCTGACCAGTCGGGTTGGGCTGGGGAAGACAGAGAAAATGCGAAGTTATTGAAGCTGTTCAGTGTTAGGCAGCCCTTTGCCCTTTTGATGGCTGTGCAAGACAAAATTCCAGATGGTTTTTCGCAGGTTCTTTCTGGCATCGTAAATATAACATTTAGATACAATGCGATAAGCAACCTGCAAGCGAATGAGCAAGAGCGCACCTACTCTCGCGTCGCAATTGGGATTTCTCAAGGAACTTATTCGAGCGCGGCAGAGGTGCTGCGTGAGCTTAGATCGATCTATCCAAACGATGAGATGTTCAAAGCAAGTTTCAATACCAAAACCTTCGACACTTCAAACAATCGAAATAAGCAAATCGTTCGCTATATCTTGGCAAAAATCGACGCTCAAAACTCGGGCAACCCTTATGTATCACCACCACCGGAAATAAGCGTAGAGCATATCTTGCCCGAAAACCCAGCTGAAAATTGGCCTGCTTTTTCTGATGCTGACGCTGCTTCAGGAGTGTATAGGTTAGGTAACATGATGTTGCTGGAGGAAGGTTTGAACCGACGAGCAGCAAACTTGTCGTTTAGCGAAAAAAAGCCAATCTATGCTGACAGCAATTTATCACCCGCGAGTGACCTTGCTGCGCAAGATTGGGATTGGGACGGAAACAAAATTGATGCTCGACAACGTAGGCTTGCAGCTGTCGCGACGGGAATTTGGCGGGTTTCACAGCTACATCCGTGATCTGACTTGTTTACCGTGAAGCATGGCCTGAAAAGCTAATTTAACCTATCGTTTACAATAACTTGCATGATCAGATGTGTTTTATTGCACTGATTTATATTTATTAGAAAGGTATCCGGCTTGAAACCGATAATCATTGACGCGGCAACGATATTTGATCCCGCTAGATTGATAGCAGTTTTGGCGTCTGTCGATGTACGGCATTCGGAAGTCTGGGTTTCTCAACGGTACGATCACATTAAAGACAAGGACTTCATCACTGGATTTGGTACGGATACTAAGTTTGCTCTTCTTCCAGATCCATCGGGAAGATTTAAAGCAGATCCGCTGGAGGTACCCAAAGCTAACGAAAGGTTGGACCCGACTGGATACATGACAGGTCCGAAAATCCTTCGATGGGCACTCAGCAAAGGAATGGCCGTCCCCAAGGATTTATATCGGTACGAAGAGCTAGCCATCAGCTTAGAAAGCGAAAACAAGATCAACGGTCTCTCTGAGGCGATTATGCTCGGCGCACCGGCGGAGCACGACATTCGGGCAGGCGAACAGTTAACTGAAGAGTACCTAAAACGTACGGGCAGAAAAGCACTTGGTCCTGAATATGCGTGGCGATTAGAACCTTATGGAATAGGCCATGGCTTAGGGCTAATTTTGGCTGCTGCCCAAGAAGAAAACGTTGAGCCATTTATTAGCCATCCAAATTTTCGCGACAACGTCTCAACACATAATTACACATACTATGAACGCGAAAGAAGAGTTGCCTTGGCAACCGAACAGAAGGGCGAACGTGAAAGTTATGTCATTCAGGATGCAATAAGCCTATCGAAAACAATTCTTTCATGCCCTGAGCCGGTTGATATTTCTCAGGTCGCCTTCTATCTGGAGCAAAAGGATCGGATAGAGCATATTTCCGGGATCATCACAGCATCCGATGATCTGGAAACGAGAAGCAAAGACATAGGAATCATGACAAGCACGGCGGTAGGAACCTACGCAGTAGATTTAGCTGTTTTTGGAGGGCTGCCAGTTACATCCGGGCTAAAGTCATTATACGATGTAGGAACTCGTTTTTTCAAAGGAAAAAGCTAATACAATTTACAACAATCTTTGATGCGCAGCCCTAAGTATCAGGTTTATGCTGAGAGCGATCACTGCTTGCGCGGCATCCTACGGCTGCAAAGTACGTAGGCCGACGTTCTAGCCGACAAATTGCAGCACGATCCACGAATCGTTTCCTTCGACGGGTCGCACCGCAACTTTTAGGACCACAGCTGGACGGCAGCTTTGGCCTGAAGTGCGTAAATTCGCTTCTGCGTATTGGCGTACCGCCAATATAGGCCTTGGTGACTAATGTAGGAATACCCCAAAATGGGGGGGCGTTGTAACGCTTACCTGCAACCGCGAAATCAAGAGGGTGGTGAATCCACACATCGCGGACGGAGCGGCCTTGCGGTTCCACCGAAGCAATGTCCGTTTTCCTGCCACCGAAAGTATTAAGATCCACAATAACGCCTTGCTTTTACGTCACGGGTCATTGAGGATAGTTTCAAATGCCAGCTAAAGGAAAAGACATTGTTAATTAGACCGTTTTTTTGCTTGATTGCTCTAGTGCTGATGGCCGTCCACCCTAACCATCTGGAGGCTCGGAACATTTCTGGTCAAGAGCAGCCTCCCTTTAATGAAGCGGTGCAATTGTGGTTGGACGGCAGCGACTTAGAGGCGTTGGAGGCCTTATCGAGTTTAGCTAAGTCAGGAAACACCGCTGCTCAAATTTTACTGGCCCAAATCGCGTCAAGAGGTCATATGCACGTCCACGCGACCTCCGACCTTCCTCGCAAAGAAAGAATTTCTCTTTTGCGCATTCCCGAAGGTTTGTCAGGAAAGTCTTGGCTTACAGCAGCTCAGAACAGTGAACCCTTGGCGACGGCAATACTGCAATCTGCGAAGATTGGAGAAAAAGCACCGGCAATTGCCGCATTGATTGAGTTCGGGGAACCGACTGCTGCACTGCTTGCAGCTCAGTCAATGCTGTTTCAAGGGGAGTCAGTGGAACTTTTGGAAGTATTGGAAGGCTTGGACGGGAAATTACCGAAAGAGGCCAGCGTCCTATTATTGTGGGCATTGTTCCAGAGCGAAAACTCAGAAAACGGACGTTATGTCGGGTCTGCCCGTGTTGGAACACTCGTACTCGGTGAAGAGGCGTTCCAAAAGCACGAACTTGCTTGGACTGCAGCAAGCCCTCGTGCGTTGGTCGAAGACCCTGATTTGCGGGCGAATGTCATTCGCTTGTCTGATGAGGTGAGATCATGGACACCAATCAGAAACTTCTGTGAGGCGAACTGTTCGGAAACCCGACAAAGCTGCACAGCAGTCGGAGCGAGCGCCTTATTGGCCGCAGGACCATTTTCCATGCGAAGCCCCGCAGAAAGCTTGATTCCAAACGATGTTTATTGGTCAAGTGCAAGGGTGGAGGCAGACTTAGTGCGGCAAATCCGCGAGGTTAAATCTTGGCGCAATTCGACTGATTTTGTGGAAATTAACACATGCTTTTTCGAAAACGTTCAAGCTGCACAAGCAAGACACGGTCACGCAAAATAAATTACTCTTGGTTTTTGCAGAAGCGACCTTATTTCAGCAGCTGCGCACGCAGATCGCGAACTTCGGAAAGCGTACCTTCATGCACCGTGCAGCATTGGTGAGTGAGGGTTCTTTGCGGCCATTTTTCGTTCCGCAGTATCACGGCGGACGAGCCTCGAACTGGTCTTCGTTCACGGCCCAGACCTACCGTTCATCACTCACTATTTCGCCGCAGCGTAGCTTTCGCATTACTGCCCTTCATATACCGCGCAGCACTTTTTGCCGCTCAAACGTCGGTCTGCGAAACTCTACTGCCGTTCAAAATCCCGCAACTTGTCGTTGGCAGCTGAATATCGGAAGCTGCTATTTTGGAGCAAGAGTGGGTTCAAGATGACAGTGATAATCCGACAGGCCGCAAAGAAAGATCGCAGTGAATGGGATACGCTATTCCGTAAGCGTTGCATCTGACCCTTCCCAGCAAACCTTCCAGATCCTCCGATAGAGAGCTACAGCGGCGCTTCGCGCCACCAGGACAGCAAAATATGGCGTTTTTGGCCCATACGGTACTCTCAACACCCAGCTGGCTTTCTGCGGTTGGAGCCCGCATAGCCGCCATTCGCGGCATCGCCGAAAAAAGATGGCAGGCGAACTCACATGTCGCGGAAAAACCGCCTTTTGCTGGCGCCGCATCCATTCGCTCTCGCAGCACCATTTGCAGCTGCGAAGCATCCAAAGTCGCCAGAGCGGTCATTGAAATTTGGCCCACACGGAAGCTGGTGGCGTCACTTGCGCACTGGCTAACGCGTTCTATGATGGTATCTGATAGTTCAATGCGGTTACGTTAAACCCGTCAGCGAAGCGCGGTTGTCTTTCAGGAACGCAACCAAGGCATCCAAGACAATCCGCACTCGTTGAGAACCCCGGGCAGATTCGTGATAGATCACCCAGGACGCGACTTGATCGAATGGGTCCGGAAAGACCCGTTCGATGCTCGAGTTTGTATCGGCGAAAGCGCAGAACAGCGAACCGATGCCAGCGCCTTGCTCAATCATCATCTGAGCTGAGTCTGTGTTCTCCACGCGGAGGCTCGGGCGCTCGGGATTGTCCAAACGATCAATGAAGACCGAAGCTTTTGACGGAGACGCACCGGTTCCGATCCGTACAAGGGTATGGTCGCGTAAGTCCTCGGCCGAGGTTGGGCGGCCATGCTTTTGAAAGTAAATCTTTGATCCATAAAGGGCGCGTCCCCGGGTGAACGAATATGCGACCACGAGCGCTGGATCCTTGGGTTCACGCGTACGCACGGCAATATCTGCCTCACCTTTCGCGAGGTCGAAGGCAGAAATCGAACTGATAAGATCAACGTACAGTCCCTCAAATGCCTCGGAAATTTGGTGAACCAAAGGCCGAAGGATGTGGGCCGCGGTGGGGACACAGGCGATCTTTACAGTGCCGGTCGGTTGTTGGCGCATTGCGCTGACGTTGATCCGGGTGTCATTGACTACCGCATCCATTTGCTTAGCAGCGTCAGCAATGAGCAAGCCCTCGGGTGTGAAGGTAAACGCGCCACCGCCCCTTATGACAATCGGTGTCCCAAAGGCCTGCTCGGCACTGGCCAACCGGCGGCTCACAGTCGACCCATCCACGCCGAGAAGGCGCGCTGCCGCGGATATCGACCCCTCGTTTTTTAAGGCGAGGACGACGCGGAAATGGCTCCAATTTGGGTTTGCCATGGTTTACCGAAGTCCCCTTGTAGAAGCATCGTCACCCATAGCGTCCAAAGCCTGTTCATTGATGCGATTATAGGCGTCGATCACGATTGACCTTAGCCATTTGCCCCCAGGGTCCTGCGACAGGCGCGCGCTCCAGAAGAAGCGAAAGGTGATGTCCGGCAGATCGATCGGTGGGTGCTTTGCGATCAGTCTATAGGTCTTCATATCGTCAGCCATAAACAGAGGCACCGTGGTGCCGAGCATATTCGTCCGTGCAAGCAAGGGCGCGACGCCTGAGAACTCGGGCAAATGCGCTCCTATTCGACGTTCCATGCCATCGCGCGCCACGCGATCTTCCACAGTTTGGCGCGCTGCATTTGACATTCCTACCATGACATGTGGCCAATCGAGCCAGGCTTGTTTGTTCCAGTTCTGCGCCGCCGGATGCCCTGCACGCATATAAGTAAAGCGCTGCAGGGTTGGCATGACCTGTTCCATCAAACCTTCCGGCAGAGGTTTGTCCGCGCCAAGCAGCGCAAGGTCGACCGCCTCGTTCGCGACGTCATCGTAAAGATGTGGGCCTAAGTTGATCCATTCCAACGCCACGTCGGGGGCTGCCTCGTTGATCCGCGCAAAGACCTCTGCGATCAGCGCCGTGATCGCAGGTACTGCGATGTGGAAGGTGCGAGTGCTGGTTGCCGGGTCAAATGGTTCGGGGGGCGTAACCACGCGTTGGATTGAACGCAGGATGGGCCGGACATCCTCGATCAAGGCCTCGGCAAAGGGAGACGGCTGCATCTTGCCCCCGACCTTCACCATAAGCGGGTCGCCCACCTGTTCGCGTAGACGGGCCAAAGCATGACTCACTGCCGAGGGTGTCTTGTTCATCCGTTCAGCCGCCTTGGCGACAGAGCCCTCGTCCATCAGCGCCTCGAAGGTCACAAGCAGATTGAGGTCAAGCCGATGAAGGGGCGTCATAGCGTTGTCTCCCGTCTCAAGCGCGCGGCCACCAGCGCGGTTGCCTCAGAGTGAGCGTCGCGGTAAGCATCCATGACAAGGTCGCGAAGCCACACGCAGGCCGGATCGTTTGCAGTGCGTGCTGACCAATGGAACCGCGCGCGCAGTTTCGGCGTGTGGCTGATGGGCGGCAGCGGCTGAAGCCCAAATCGCTCCATGTCCCAAGCCATGATCTCTGGCGGTAACGTGGCGATATAGTCGCTGCTGGATAGGAGCGGCGCGACGCCAGCAAATTCAGCAATGAGAGCGCCGACATGGCGCTGCGTACCACCATCTTTGTCCACCTCTTCGACCGGGCTTCGCACCTCGTCGCCGATTGCGACCTTCACATGCGGATAACGTGTCCAGGCATCCGGGCCCCAATTCTCGATACAGGGATGCGTGTCCCGAACAAAACTGACAAATTCCATCGGCGGCAATTCAACCTCCTTGAACCCATCGGGCAATTGCCGCTCTCCTCCCATATGAGCGAGGTCAATCATGCCTTCTAAGACCGCCGCATTTACCTCCCTCGGGGCCGACAGCCATTCGATCCGCGTGCCCGGGGCGATTTTGTGAACGGCGTCCAAGACGCGTGTTTGGAACTTTGCTATGATGGGACAAGCCACCCGGAACACGCGGGGGCTTGAGGCGGGATCAAACGGCTCAGGGAGTTTCAGCACACGTTCGATGCTCATCAGAATGGGGCGCACGTCTTCGATCAGTTGCAAGGCAAACGGGCTGGCCTGCATGCGTCCGCCAACTTTGACCATCAGCGGATCACCGACCTGTTCGCGGAGACGGGCCAACGCATGACTGACCGCCGATGGCGTTTTGTTGAGCGTCGACGCCGCACCTGCGACGCTGCCTTCCAGCATCAACGCCTCAAACACGACCAATAAATTCAGGTCGATCTTGTGTAGCTGAATTTTCTTCATGATCGCTGAAATCGTTTCGTTAGGTTTCCGCTGCGTCACAGTGAATACAGGTTGCATCGAAACTGCAAACAAAAGGGATACGAAACGATGTTTTACAAGAGCTTTAGAACACTGGGCCGTGGCGTGACCGCTGCTGTCTTCACCGTGGGGATAGCGACGCCCGCCCTTTCCGAGGACGGTGTCGAAGCTGTCTCAGATGCTTTCTACGGCCTGCTGAATGAAATGATGACCGGCATACCCATCGCCGACCGGCTCGCGCCGCTCTGGCTCGACGCTGAGGGTGTCACAGCCATGCACCCCATTGGCGGACGGGATACCGGTTTGGAGGCGCTGCTTCCGCCCTATGACGGTGTCGCGAGCCTTGCCGCGAGCGGCGACATCCGTCTCGACGATCAATCCATCGCTGTTTTCGGCGATACCGCGATCGAGACGGGGGTGGAGCGTGGCAGCGGCGTGCTTGCGGGCGAGGAAATCGTCCTCGAATACCGCGTAACCAATGTCTATGTCCGCTCTGAAGATGGCTGGCACATGGTGCACCACCACACTGACTTGTCCCAGCCCATCATCGATCTGCTCGCCCGCCTCGAAGGCTGAGCCTCCCGGCGGCGACGCCGGATCCTCCTGACAAACCAAACCGCAGACCGTGGGCCGCCATCCCGCGACCGAGACCGGTATACCCCACGGCCTGCATTCAGAAAGGGTAACACCATGTCTCTTAAGATCATCGGATCGGGCTTTGGCCGTACCGGAACCATGTCCACCAAGCTCGCTCTTGAACACTTGGGCTTTGGCCCTTGCCACCACATGACAGAAGTTATGAACAATTCTGACCAACCTGCCCATTGGGAGGCTTATGCCGACGGCGCTGAGGTCGACTGGGCTGAAGCCTTTGCAGGATACGGCGCGCAGGTCGATTTCCCCGGGGCCGCTGTCTGGCACGAACTGTCAATTGCCTTCCCTGATGCCAAGGTCCTGCATAACGAACGGCCTGAAGAGGACTGGTGGGCAAGTTATTCCGGCACGATCAACAAATTCTGGCAACACCGGACCCGGCT
Organism: Roseobacter sp.; assembly: GCA_039983935.1. GTDB lineage: Bacteria > Pseudomonadota > Alphaproteobacteria > Rhodobacterales > Rhodobacteraceae > Roseobacter. The sequence continues at coordinate 9,307 of JBDWVP010000054.1, forward strand.
TGATCTGCCTCCGACCATAGCCGCTATTTTTGCAACAATGGATAAGATCGTGGTCCAAGATCTGATCGGCGGGACGGACAAAGGCAGCGCGATCAAGGCCTATCGCCGCAACAACGAGAAGGTCCGCGACACGATCTCCGCAGACCGGCTGCTGGTCTTTACGCCAACAGATGGCTGGGACCCGCTGTGCCGCTTCCTTGGGGTGGACGTCCCCGCAGGTGATTTCCCGCGCAGCCATGCCCGCGATGAGTTCTGGGCGCATTTTGGCGGTGAACCGGCTGCGGCCTGACAGGTGATGCAGCAGCAGGCATTTCTGCAAACGGTGTTTGCAATCTTCTCTGGCGCATTGGGATGCCGGGTTCGGTAGGGTCAACGCATCGTTGAAATGAGAAGCCAACAGCAGCAGACGGTGACGGTCCAATGGCCTGCCACCGACCGATCGCTGGCGGCCTTCTGACAACAACTGAACAGCATCAAGGAAGGAAATCAAAATGTCCCTGAAAGTCATCGGAACCGGCATGAGCCGCACCGGAACGTTGTCCACCAAAACAGCGCTTGAGGCGCTCGGGTTCGGGCCTTGCCATCACATGATGGAGCTGTTCGCCAACCCCGTTCAGGTCGAAAAATGGGCAGAAGTCGCACGCTGTGAACCCACCCAATGGGACGCTGTCTTCGATGGCTATACATCGCAGGTCGATTTCCCCGGCGGTCGCGTCTGGCAACAATCGATCCACGCCTTCCCGGAGGCCAGGGTATTGCACACCGAACGGCCAGAAGAGGACTGGTGGACCAGTTTCAGCAAAACGGTGCTGAAGGTCTGGGCCAATCATGAACGTCTGACCCAAAACATGCCGCAGCATATCAAAGACATCTTTGTAAAGCTGACCCCGTTTTATATCGACGACACCTTCGGCGGGATGCCGGACAAGGACATGGCGTTGGCAGCTTACCGGCGCAACAACCGGCTTGTGCGTGAAGTGGTGCCCGCCGACCGGTTGCTGGTTTTTGCTCCATCCGATGGCTGGGGGCCCTTGTGCGACTTTCTGGGCGTTCCGGTTCCCACATCACCGTTCCCGCGCAGCAATGGTCGGGACGCGTTCTGGGACAATTTCGAAGAAGAACCGGCGGACTGACCGCGCACGTTCATCGAACCATACCCTCCCTTTATTTTGATGGAGTTGACCATGACCCGATTTCGACTTGCGGCGGTTCTCACGCTTGCCACTTTTCAACCTGCGACAGCGCAACCAGCGACAGAGTCCGCTTGGATGATCGTCCAGCATGACGTTGCTGATCTTGACGCATGGCGCGAGGTATTCGACAGCGGGTTGTCCGCGCGCCAAAGTGCTGGCGAATTACAATATGAGATCCTGGCCATGGATGGTCCGCCCGCCACAGTTCTCGCAATTTTCCAATGGACCAGCGAAGAGTCCGCCTTGGCCTATGTCAATGATCCGATCATCCGCAACGCTATGACGTCGGCTGGGGTCATCTCGGAACCCGTCATCACGTTGCATGACAACGACCCACGGTGGTGGGATACGTCAGACGGGCCCGGGCTGTCGTCTGCGGAGCAAGCACCGGTGGACTGAAGACAGCATTTGTCGTGTTGGGTTTTCTCAGGTTCCAGAAAGCACAGCGTGTCGTGCCCGAAGGAAAGGCACCAGTGCATCCAGAACCGCCCGCACCTTGGCAGAGCCACGTGCGGATTCGTGATAAAGGACCCAGCTATCCATCTGGTCAAATGGTGCGGGGAACACCCGCTCGATCGTGGCGCAAGCGTCGCCTATGACACAGAACAGCGCACCGATACCGCCGTCCTGTTCGATGATGATCCGGGCCGAGTCAGTGTTTTCCACACGCATGGCTGGCGCGTCCGGATCGGCAAATTGCTCGATCCAGCCGAATGCGGGCGTGCCAAGCAACTGCGTGCCGGTTCGGACAAGCTGATGTTTCGCAAGGTCTTCGGGCGCTTCGAGCCGGCCATGTTCTGCAAGATAGTCTTTGGACGCATAAAGACAGCTGCCCCAAGTAAAGGAATGCGCAATGACGAGACCGAGATCCTTGGGCGCGATGGTTCTGACAGCGATGTCGGCCTCACCTTTGGCAAGATCCACGCTGTTGATCGATGCCATCAGATCGACCCGCATACCGGGATGCGTTTTGGAAATCTGCGCGGCCAGCGGACGCAGCACATGTACCGCTGTCTGGACGCAGGCGATCCGCACGGTGCCTTCGGGGTTTTCGCGCATCGCGCGGACAGAGGACGTCGTTGCGCTGATCTGGGCATCCATCGCCTCGGCGGTCTCAAGGACGGCGCACCCTTCGGTGGTGAACTGGAAGGTGCTGCCGCCCCTCACAATCAGTGTGGCCCCGAAAACCTCCTCGGCCGCGGCAAGGCGACGGCTGACCGTCGATGCGTCAACGCCAAGCAGTTTCGCAGCACCCGTCACTGACCCGCCCTTGGCCAGCGCAAGAATGATGCGGAAATCGCTCCAGTTCGGTTGGGCCATCTACCTGATGCGCCTACACCTCATGCTGGATCGCCGAAAGTTTGGCTGTCACATGCTTTGCGTGGTCCTCGACATAGGCCTTGTGACCGTCGCTGGATACGTAGCGGCGAAACGCTTCCATATCTGCGAAATCAGCGACAAGCGCGGCATCGTGGTGGTTCGGGCCGCTGCCCACATTGGTGCCAAGCGTGAAGGATTGGACCTCGGAACTGGTATCGCACAGATTCGTTACGGCATTGCGCCAGGCGGAAGCTGAGGCTCCGTCGCCTCTGGTTTGAACGAGACAAGAACGATGTGACGCAGCATGAGATCTCCTTTTTACGGGGAAGAAGCATGGGCCTCTGGAGACCATTTGACAAGCCGTTTTCACCAATGGCCTGTTTTACAGCCGCACTACAGCGTCGCAAACTATGAATGCGCAGATGACTTCATGCTGCGAGCGCGCGCAGCGCGAAATCAAGAGGTCCGGTGTGGCCTCTTCAGACACCTTCGCTGCGCTGATCGCGAGTGGCTGGTTCGGGAAACATTGCCGTTCGCTGCGTAGTGCACGAACTGGTAAGCGGACAAACCCGTCATTCAGATTTTATGAAGTCGGGTTTGAACTGTAGGTCTGCACGTTCCCGCTCCGACATTCTCTCTATGTCGGGATGTGATAGAGGATCTCTGTACCAATTGGCCTCAGTGTTGCGTGTCGCTCCCTCTAGGAGCCACGTCTCGTTGATAGTCTTGAGAATTGTGACGATAGCGTTTCGCATGCAATCATTTTCACTGAAATATGCGCATCTTGGAATCGACTTCGCTAGGAAATTGGTTTAGAAAAACTAAATGCAAAATCTTAACTCGATCCCTCTCTCCGCGCTCAGGGCCGTCGAGGCCATTGCCCGCAGCGGCACGCTTGGACGTGCGGCTGACGAATTGGGTGTTACTGCCGGAGCGTTGAGCCAGCGACTTGCCAAAGCGGAAGCGGCATTAGGACAAACCTTGTTTATCCGCTCCTCTTCGGGTCTCAAGCCTACCAAAATATGTGCAGAGATCGCACCACGCCTAACGCACGCCATCTCGGAACTATCCTCTATCGTATCGGACATACGCGCCCCAAAAGACAACGCACTGACAGTTTCGGTAGCACCAATTTTTGCAAGTCGTTGGCTTATTTGGAGATTAAATAAGTTTAATGAGCAAAATCCAAACATAAGTCTGAGGATCATACCATCGATGGAAGTGGTCGATCTGGACCGTTCTGAGGTTGATGTCGGGATACGTGTCGGCGTGGGTTCTGCAATCGGGAGAAGGGCTGTCAAGTTGCTGGACCAGCGTGTTTTTCCTGTTTGCACACCAGAGATCGCTCGGACAATCCATACACCCGCAGATATTTTGAAGCTGCCCGTTATTCGGGAAAACGAGCGGCTGTATGGATGGAATAATTGGATGTCCGATCAAGGCATGGAAGGACAAAACTTGCAGTCTGGACCGACCTATGCGGATGCATCCCTGTGTTTAGATGCGGCGATGACTGGCCAAGGTGTATTCATGGCATGGGAGACCCTCGCGTGCGATGCTCTGGAACGAGGTCAGGTTGCGTCACCATTCAAGCAGAGATCGCTGACCGGGGCGACCTATTGGTTTGCCACAAGCCAACACTCAGCCAGAAAGCAGCGCGTAAAGATGTTTAAAGAATGGTTAGAGGCAGAATTGGCGTGTTCGATTGACTACTGGAACAGCAGCTCGGATGAGAACTCCCACTTCGGGCTCCAAGCCGCCGAATGCAGTTTCAGAGATGGCAGCGGCTAGGGCGTTCTGAAATCGATCATTCAACTTTATGGTCTTGGCGTCAGCGCTGTGCTGATGTCGGGGAATGGAGGGAGGATTGGAGGGCAAATCATGCCAA
>JBDWVP010000055.1:0-80222 GCA_039983935.1 Roseobacter sp.
CGTGCCGTTGCTTGTATAGCTGATCGTCACCGGACCATGCGCTGGATCATAGGCAAACAACGCCGGCGTCACCGCCAGAACCGCGCCAGCCTCTGCTGTTGTCAGCGTCCTGAGCACGGGGGCCACAAGACCAACCGGACCAGCCCCGAGTGCTACGGGGTCAACGGTATATGTCCCATCATACACATCAGCAGGGTCATCCAGCACAAAACTGCGACCGTCATTGCCGCTGACCTGCAATACCCCAGCACTCTCCAGCGTGACGGAAAAGGGATTTGATTGGCCAGCAATCACAAGCGTGTTGGACACTTGGCTGCGCGCGCCATTGGAATCTGTTGTTGTCTCCACAACTTGCAACGTCTGGCCTGCATCCGCTGCAACAGGCATGTAACGTGTTCCAGTCGCACCGGGAATATCGACCCCATTGCGTTGCCAATTATATGTAAAGACAGGCATTGTACCCAGTTCGTCATGCGCCCAGAGACCCTGCAATGCAATACTGAGCATCTCGCTCTCTGGATCCTGCACAATCTGCGCAGCCACCATATTGATGGGCCCATCCGGGAGATTATCGCTCTGTATCCCGTAAAGGCATTTATAGGCACTGGGGGAGACGACGCGAACCACCACATCTCCGGCGTTTGCGGGCACAGGGATAACCGTGCCTTGCGCAATATCGACAATCGCCTGAAGTTCTGCAGGCGTGGCGAGCTGTTCTTGGTTGCTGCCAAGATTACTTGAAAACGCGCTCATTGGAACACGACCGCGATGTCAGTGGCCGCCATGCCAGATGGCATCGTGAAAGATAGGGGAAACGTATGGGTCATTACGGGAGATCCTCAAGCGGTTTGAAGGTCGCACCCTTTTTCCATACAGAAACAGGGCAGCGCAGCTGATGCGACGATCCGCCCCGGACGTTAAACATACGGCCTGTCACGCATCGACGCCGCAGAGAAATAATTTAAAAATTTATAGAAAACCTTAGACCACCGTGACGGTGCCTATTCCAGTACCCGGTTCAAAGTGGGAGGAACCGGGGCAACACGCCTTGTAAATCGTCCAAGACATCCTGAAGTCGCTGCTCGGCGGCGACATCGCTTTCACCTGGCGTAATGATCGTTGTCAGCCGTACCAGCGCGCCATCTGTCCGGCCAGTCTGAATGCCATCAACCATTAAGCGATATTTAGCGGCAAAGTCCCAAGCGATACGACGGCCCTTCTGTTCAAACCAGTAATAGACCATCATGCGCGCTTCACCCTTTTGGATGATGGCCCGATTGATGTTAAATGGCAGCTCGCTGTTCATCTGTTCGGTAATATCCGTACGCTCAAGCCAAGCGATTTCCCAACCGGCACTGGGCAGACAAATCTCAGGGGAATGCACACCGTCTTTGCTCTGATCATCATACCATGCAATAAACAGGCCCACGTCAGGCGTACGCGCATCACGCTGCAAATCTATCTGCAGGTAATCATCTGCCGCGAGCGCATTCTCAACACCAGGTGTCAGAAATTGCTGTGGTCCCTGCTGTCGCCAATCCCCCAACTGTCGTGGAAAGACTGCAAAACTGTCACGCGCAGGCGCTTGTTCGCCGCGCTCTGGCATTACCTGCCAGGCACCCGCCGCAAGGACAAAAACCAAGGCCGCTGAAATCAGCGCTGCTGAAGGCTGTACCAGCCGCAACCGCATGAACTGTGCGCCCAGACCATCGGTGTCCAGATCGAGAGCTTCTACAAGTGTCATTTTATCGCGCTGAAAGAAGAGCATGATCCGTGCCAGCGCAAACAGAACAAGAATACAGATCACAAAGATGACCCAACCCTCAAAGAAATGGCTAAACCCATCTACCCATTCGACGCCCCAATGGTTCACGATATAGCCCGCCACCGCGATCCGGATCGAGTTCATCACTACAGTAATTGGCGCTGCAGCAAGCAAGAGCACTGCTTTGTGCCAAACCGGCCCACGATAGAGCACCGCAAAGATGTAGGAGAAACTCAGGATCGGAAAGAGATAGCGCAGCCCGGAACACGCTTCGGCCACATGCAGTTTCGTTACGCCCAAATCGATAATATTGCCATCCAGAAAGACCGGGATTGACAGCAGTTTCAGGAACCAAACGCCCAGTTCGGAGGAGATAAACTGCAGCCAGGTCGTCATCTTGTAATAGATGACCCCCGGCAGTGGCAGCATGTAGACAAGATGTAAAACAGGTGGCCAGAAATGCTTGCCCGTTGACCAACCAAAGCTGAGGAGGAGGAGGCCACCGACCCACAAGATCAAGGCATAGGCGACGATATCAGAGATCGTGGCGAGCTTGCCCAATAGGCCAAACAACAGGGCAACCATCACCACCATTAGGCCGATCCAGCGTTTGTCAGCTGATCCATGGTTTTCCGGTACAGCTTTCAACTGTCGTAAGAACAGTAAAGCGGACAGAATGGGGATGAGCGGCCCGTGGCTGTATTCTGGCAATTGCCAAGCTTCCAGCAGAGCACCGATACCTTCCTGAAAAAACAAGAATGCGCCGAGCGTTGTCACCATCAGCCAGAACATGCCCGGCGTGGCAAGACGGCTTAAACTGCCTCGTGAAGGTGTTACACGCTCGATCATCGACATACTACTAACCCACGAAATAACTACAATTATCAACGCGACAGGATACAGACCTCCTTGCCTCCAATCAAGCGCCCCGCCGCGTTCCGCCCCACCATTTATCGAAATTCACCAAACATCTTCGTGATCATATAGCATAATTTTTAGCCATTTTTATTAGGATACATGGAAGAACGATGGAAATCTCATACCTGACCTCGCCATATTCCCCATATTTTCCAAACCATTGCAGAAAAAGTAATTCTAACGTTTTCCTGTATTATATGGCTTGGGGCGCCAGAGGTCCTATCAACACCTAATAGATGACGTCCCGGCCCGTTCTGGCAAAAATGACAGGGATAAATGCCTGTGATTCCAGGGTGGCAGCACATGAAACTCGCCCTGTAAGAGTGGCGCCTAGAGTATGAACCCTACTAGGGATTGAAATTTTTTCCATGCAAGGTTGAAAACGCCAAGCACCCCCATATTAACGATGCTCAAACCTTCCTGTTACATTGACAAGTTAATATAATATAAATAGCACAAGAAGGTATTAGAGTGGAGAATTAGTTGTGTTTAATAAGTTTTTAGTACCTGCAGTTTTTTTGGCTTTGCCCTGCACCTCGATGGCTTCGACAGTCAACATCGATTATGATTACAATGGATCGCATCTTCAAAGTTTGCATGGGATCAGAGAAGACACTGTAACCCGCGGCAGAGATTTGACTGGCATGGTTGTTACGGCTTCTTATCTTGATGGCACGTCGGAAACCGTCATCTGGAATCGCACAAGTGGGGCGTGGGGTCAGTCAACCGGATCAGACTTCAGTCTTATATTCGGATGGAAAGCCTTCGAATTGTCAGTGACAAAAACGCTTGTCGCTCTGTCTTTGGATGCAGCCGCTGGTAATTCTATCTTTGACACCAGCACGTCCACACAAGCCGGCATAGACACATATGGCACAAAGGGCGGTTACGCATTCTCTGTTTACGAGGGCGACCCTGAAGGCGTGATCGATGTGACCTACTCTAACGCTTTCGCCCTGACCGGTCATGAGCGCGCAACGGATGCCTATACTCTTCTGTCAATCGACTTTAGTGGCCTAGAAGGTGGCGGATTATTATCTGACGACTTCCAGTTCCGGTCAGATCTTGACAGCCTCGAAGTAGCTGGCGATCTCACCCCTGTCCCGCTCCCTGCATCAATGCTGATGTTCGCCTCGGCGTTCGGTTTGCTCGGTGCACAGCGCCTGCGTAAAAAAACCTAAACGGTATTCTTGCCTGCTGCATAAAACATCTGAAACGAATGCCCGGAGCAAAGTTGCGCTCGGGGCGTTGATCTCTCGAGATCCCTCTAAGGTATTAAAATCGCATATGACGTGCGGACCATCCCAGCAGAATCCGTTGTGAACAGGCAAGCACCCAAATCATTCCAAGGGTTCCAAAAAAGATTGAATGGAACATGACAATGCCCATGACAATGCTCATGCCGAAAGCCGAGGCCACAACGCTTGACGTGATTGCGCTTAAAAAGCTCACGAACATAATGCAAATGATAGCCATATAACGCCTCCTGATATCACCTAAGATACAAATCAGGATACGCCACTCAAGGTGACAATCTTCTTAACGCACCACCTCAGCGAGAACATGCCCACATTCACAACGCTGAGCGTCATTGCGCCGATAATGTGATCCCTCTTGGGAAAGGAATGTATAGAAACGCTTAGACAAAAGAAAAAACGGCACGCTCCAATATTGCCATTCTGCACCCTAGATCAAATCAAATCAGATCAGGATGTCGTCCTACCGGTTTTTCCATCGCAAAAAGAGACGCTAAACTGGACAAAAGCAGTGGAATCCGCGATTAGTATATATTAATTTTCGACAGGCATAGAGGGCAGCAGTTTAACAAGGTATTATATAGTTTTCAGAGGAACGAGTTTATCCCATGACCGATATTGCCATTATAGGTTTGGGCGCGCATCTCCCCGGTGCAGACGGGCCCCAGCAATATTGGAGCAATCTGCGGGATGGCATTGAGTCTATCCGTCATTATGCGCGCGAAGAGTTAATCGCTGCGGGTGAAGAACCCCATTTATTGGAACGCCCAGATTACGTGCCTGCCGCCGCACCTTTGGATGGCTTTGAAAACTTCGATGCAGATTTCTTTGGGCTGTCCCCCAAAGAAGCCGCAATCATGGACCCTCAACACCGCCAGTTTCTGGAAGTAGCCTGGGAAGCCCTGGAAAACGCCGGACATCCCCCCGGAAACGCGACAGGACCCATCGGGGTTTATGCCGGTTGCGGCATGGGCAGCTATTTCTATTTCAACATCTGCTCAAATCGCGATCTGGTGGATGATGTGGGTATGTTCCTGCTGCGCCATACCGGCAATGACAAGGATTTTCTGGCCACCCGGGTCAGTCACATCTTTGATATGACCGGACCTAGTGTGAATGTGCAAACCGCCTGCTCGACATCGCTGGTTGCCACACATTACGCTTGTCAGGCGCTGATGACCGGGGAATGCGACACAGCCATTGCCGGCGGGGTCACGGTCGAATTGCCCCAGAACCGTGGGTACATCTATAACGAGGGTGAGGTTCTCTCGCCTGATGGGCATTGCCATGCCTTTGATCATCGCGCCCAAGGCACAGTTTTTGGCTCCGGTGCGGGGGCTGTGGTACTGCGTCGGCTGGAGGATGCCATCCGGGACGGCGACCACATCTGGGCCGTCATCAAGGGCACCGCGATCAACAATGATGGTGCTGCCAAGGCCGGTTATCTGGCCCCTTCCGTCGACGGGCAGGCCAGCGCCATCACCGAAGCGCAGCAGATGGCGAATGTGACCGCTGACACCGTTGATTATATAGAATGTCACGGCACGGGAACCTATCTTGGCGATCCGATCGAGGTCGCCGCCCTGACACAGGCGTTTTCCGAAACAACCCAAGAAACCGGGTTCTGCAAACTTGGGTCGGTCAAAACAAATATCGGGCATTTGGACACGGCCGCGGGTGTCGCCAGCATCATCAAGACCGCACTGTCCTTGCATCACAAACAAATCCCGCCATCGTTGGGCTATGAAAAACCCAATCCGGCCATCGATTTTGAACACTCTCCTTTCCGGGTCAATGATAGTCTCAGCGATTGGATCAGCCACAAAGGTCCCCGGCGCGCGGGCGTCAACTCGCTGGGTGTCGGGGGCACAAACGCCCATGCCGTACTGGAAGAGGCGCCCGAGCGCGCCGCCTCAGACGCGCCGGAATGGCCATTCCAGCTGCTGACCATCTCGGGCCGTTCAAAAGCAGCTGTTGACGGGAATGCTGCCAATCTCGCCGCCCACTTACGCGCCCATCCGGATCAGAATTTAGCTGACGTTGCCTGGAGTTTGAAAGAAGGGCGTAAAGCCTTTGAACGGCGCCGGGTTGTGGTGGGTGAAACCGCTGCTGAGGCCGCCGCCCTTCTCGACGAAAACGATCCGCGCAAAGTCTTTAGCCATGTCGCTCTGGATCGCCCGGATCAGGTGTTCATGTTCCCCGGTGGGGGCGCACAATATGCGGGCATGGCGCGCGATCTCTACGAGACGGAGCCGGTCTTTGCTGAATGGATGGCGCGCGGGCTCGATATCCTTACGCCCAAACTTGATTATGACATCCGCGCGCTCTGGCTGCCTGAACCCGGGCAGGAAGAAGCCGCGAATGCCGCACTACAAAAACCCTCGGTACAACTACCGCTGATCATGATCTGCGAATACGCGCTGGCCCAGCTTTGGATGAGCTGGGGTGTGCAACCGACGGCGCTTGTGGGCCACTCCATGGGCGAAAACACCGCCGCCTGTGTGGCGGGTGTGATGTCATTCGAAGACTGTATCGGGCTTGTGCACCTGCGCGGACAGCTCTTTGATACGGTCCCTGCTGGCGGCATGTTGTCCGTGTCCCTGTCCGCAGAAGATTTGACACCCTATTTGGGTGATGATCTGGATTTGGGTGCCGTGAATGCACCGTCTCTTTCTGTTGCAACCGGACCTCAGGCGGCTCTGGATCAGCTGGAAGCAAAGCTGAAGGCGGATGACATCGACTGTCAACGCATCCAAATCGACATTGCGGCGCATTCCCGCATGTTAGAGCCTATTTTAAAGGATTTTGGCGATTATCTGAAATCAATCACACTGAACCCACCACAGATCCCCTTCACCTCAAACCGCACCGGGCAGATGATCACCCCGGAACAGGCAACCAGCCCTGATTATTGGGTAGAACACTTGCGCGGCACCGTCCATTTCGCGGAATGTATCGGCACATTGGCTGAAAAAAACCGCATCTTCATCGAGGTCGGACCGGGCCGGGCGATGGCAGCGCTGGCCGGGCAGCATCCAGCGGTTGAGGCCAATCAAGTCATCGATACCCTGCGCCACCCTGCATCTGATGCCGCAGATGACGCCTATTTTATGGCCATGCTGGGCCGCATCTGGGCGCTGGGGGGCACATTCGACTGGGCGCAATACTGGGGGGATGCCCGCCGCGTAAAAATCCCGCTGCCAACCTATGCATTCCAAAAAAGCCCTTATTTCATCGAACCCGGTAAAACCGCATCCGAACCCGCCGAAAGCTGGCTGATGCGTGAAGAGGACACGGACCAATGGGGTTGGCGACCGGCGTGGCGTCCTGCCTATGCCGCCTGCGATATAGACGTCAGCGGCGATCTGTCCGGCATCGCGCGCGAAACATGGCTTGTCTTTGCGGATGAGGCCGGGCTGTGTGAACAGGTTAGCGCCAAACTGCGCGCCAGCGGGCACAAGGTTTTGACCGTGCGCGCCGGGGATACGTTTACCCGCGACGGCAAAGAGGATTATGTACTGTCGCCCGAACGCGGACGGGACAGTTATGATGCCTTGGTGGCTGATCTGGTTGCGCGCGAGATTTTACCCACGCGCATCCTGCATGGATGGCTGGCCACCACGCGTGAAACCTTCCGTCCAGGGTCGAGCTTTTTCCACCGCAATCTTGAGCAAGGTTTCTTTAGCCTTCTGTTCTTGACCCAGGCAATGGGTGACGAAGGATGGAGCCATCCCCTGCACATGACAGTGCTGAGTTCCGGCGCCGCCCAAGTCGCCCCCGGTGATCCCTTACCGCACCCTGAAAAAGCGACGCTGGCGGGACCTGCACGCGTTATTGGACGTGAATTCTCTAATATCACGGTCACCACGCTGGATCTCGACCTGCCGCAAACCACAAGCCGCAGCAAACGTGCCCGGGTGGATGTGTCAGGTTTTGTTGCCCCGGTGTTGGAAGAAGTATTGGCCCCTCCGGTGACCCTCACGGCAGCGCTGCGCGGCCCTAAGCGTTTCGAATTGAATTATCGCGCACAACAACTGGCCCCCGTTGACGCCGTTGAAGCGATGTTGAAACCCGGTGGTGTCTATCTGATTACGGGCGGTTTTGGTGGCATTGGGCTGACATTGGCATGCCAGCTCATTGAAAAAACACAGGCCCGTATCGTTCTGGTTTCCCGCGCAACACTGCCGCCCAGATCAACATGGGACAACCTGTTGGAAAACACCGCGCCGGGAGACCCGTTAGCGCGGCGCATCACAGCGGTGCGCAACCTGGAAGCCGCTGGTGGTGAGGTGCTGTGTCTTGCCGGTGACGTGAGCAATGTCGAAGATATGCGCGACATGCGCGCCGAGATTGAAACGAAATTTGGCCCAGTGAACGGGGTGATCCATGCGGCTGGCGTCATTGAAGACGGCCTTATTCAGACCAAAAGCATGACTGATATCGAAGATGTCTTTGCCCCGAAACTCCACGGCGTCAAAGTTCTCGAAGAGGTGTTTCCGGATGGCACGCTCGATTGGCTGGTGTTGTTTTCCTCAAGCTCCACCGCGACCGCCCCCGCCGGGCAGGTCGATTACGTTGCCGCCAACGAATACCTCAACGCCTATGCCAAATCCCGCTCAGACGGACAAACCAAGGTGCTCGCCGTAGGATGGGGCATCTGGGCAGATACCGGCATGGCTGCAGACGCCATGGCAGAACGAACAGGCACACAAACCCTTGCACCGATCCTGCCGGCAAACGTTCCCTTGTTGGATGAAAAGACATTTGACGCGGCAGGCAACCGGCTCTTTACGGCCAGCTATAACGTGGCAGACCGCTGGGTGTTAGACGATCACCGCACAGGTGCTGGAGATGCATTGATGCCCGGCACAGGGTATCTGGAACTTGCGGCCCAAGCCTTGGCCGCACAGGGCGAGACGGCCGCCTTTGAAATCCGCGATCTGTATTTTTTACGCCCTCTGGCGGTTGGTGAAACCGAAACGCGCAGCGTACATCTGCGCCTGCCACGCAGCACAACCGGCTATGATATGGTGGTGGAAAGCGGCCCCGAGGATGCCCGTGAAATGAACGCACAGGCCAGCCTCGCGCTACTGCCGATGCCAAAACCTGCGCCACTTGATATTGCCGCCATCGCAGCACGCTGTGCAGCACCTAACGAGGCCGCTCCAGGGGATGCGCTGCAAAGCCCACAAGAGGTACATCTGCAGTTTGGGCCCCACTGGCGGGTCTTGCAAAAAACCGCTCTGGGTCAGGGCGAAGGCCTTGCTGAACTGGCTTTACCGCAAGTCGCTCAGGGCGACGCGACAAACGGCTACCGGCTCCATCCCGGGCTGATGGATCTGGCCACAGGCTGGGCGATGCAGTTGATCGAGGGCTATGCAGCCAAACACCTGTGGGTGCCGGTATCTTATCGGTCCGTGCGCATCTACCGGGCGCTGCCGGATCGGGTCATCAGCTGGGTACGCAACGCGGGCGACAACCGTTCTGAGGGCGCGATCGCCAGCTTCGATGTCACGATCGCCACCCCAGAGGGTGAAGTTTGCGTCGAAGTCACCGGCTTTTCGATCCGGCGCATGGAAAGCAGCGAAGGCTTTGCCATCGCCGCAGCACCCTCATCAGAGAGTGGCACGGAAACAGACACCCCCCGTCCCTTGTCGCCCGCCGAAGAGCGGTTGCGTCACAATCTTTCACAGGGCATTCGCGCCGAAGAAGGCGGGGAGTTGTTCTTGCGGGCCCTCGCACTTGGGGCGCCACAGGTCATCATCACCTCCCAACCTCTCCCGGATTTGATCGCGCAGACCAGTAAAACCGACGACGCAAGTGAAGGGGGCGGGCATACCTTTGAACGTCCCCAGCTGGACAGCGATTACGTCGAACCCGAGGGGGCGATTGAAACAACGCTTGCCGGGTTCTGGAGTGAGCTTTTAGGTGTCGACCAAATTGGAGCTGAGGATAGTTTCTTTGATTTGGGCGGGCATTCGCTGATTGCGGTGCGCCTCTTTGCGCAGATCCGCAAAACCTACGCTGTGGATTTCCCCATTTCAGTCCTATTTGAGGCACCCACGATCCGTAAGGTTTCCGCGCTCATCGCTGAACGTGGCGGCAATACAGCCGAAACAGACGACACCGGGGAACAAAGCAACACCGCGCGGAGCCAACCGGAACAACGCTTTACCCATCTGGTGCCGATGCACTCAGGTGAAGGGGGACCCCTCACACCGTTCTTCCTTGTGGCAGGCATGTTCGGCAATGTCCTCAACCTGCGCCATCTCGCCCATCTTCTGGGCGCGGACCGGCCGTTTTATGGATTGCAGGCGCGTGGGCTTTACGGCGACGCAGATCCGCATGACAACATCCCAGAAGCAGCACGTGACTACATCGCAGAAATGCGACAGGTACAGCCACATGGCCCCTATATGGTGGGAGGTTTTTCTGGTGGTGGCATCACCGCCTTTGAAATTGCCCGACAACTGCGCGAAGAGGGCGAAGAAATCTCAGCCGTCATCCTGCTCGACACGCCGTTACCGCAACGGCCTGCACTATCACGCCGGGATAGAGTCATGATCAACTGGCTCAACCTGCGCGATGAAGGGTTTGGTTATATCACAACATGGGCGAAGAAACGTATCATGTGGGAACTCAAAAAGCGCCGGGGCGGTGCCATCGAAGATGAGGATGCCGGCCCGCAGTTTCATGATGCAGCAATTGAAGCGGCCTTCCTGCGGAGCGTTGCAGATTATCAAGTGGAATCATGGGATGGACCACTTACGCTCTTTCGTCCGCCATTACTTGCCCGTTGGGAGGTGGCTCCCGGCCGTCTCGTTGACAAGCACAAACATTATATGTTTGTCGATAATGATTGGACAAAATACGTGCCCAGCATCGACATCTTTGAGGTCCCGGGCGATCATGACTCCATGGTACTCGAGCCAAACGTACGCGTTTTAGCCAACCGTATCAGACGAGTACTAGAGAAGGCTCCGGAAACCTCCTAACCAGAGCCAGAATCACACTACAAGGACGCAACCGAATGAGTACCTCCCCCTCCTCCTCTCCTTCAGGGCCTACGGTTCTAACCATCGTGCTGAATTACAAGACAGCAGAAATGACGCTACAATCAGTACAAGCCGCGCGCACCGCCATGGAGAATATCTCTGGCGGGATCGTTGTTGTGGATAATGACAGCCAGGACGGCTCTTACGAAGCAATCTTGGCACATGTTACGCAAGAAGGCTGGGACAAAGAAGATGCCGTTCGGGTCGTTCAAGCCGGACGCAATGGCGGGTTCGGCGCTGGGAACAATGTAGGCATCAAAGCCGGCCTTCCAGATGGGTCTATACCTGATTACATCTATGTCCTGAACTCAGACGCCTTTCCCGCACCAGATGCGATCCGCAAATTGCTGGAGCACCTGGAAGCAAACCCAAAATCTGGTTTCGCTGGCAGCTATATCCATGGCCCCGAAGGGGATAGACAACAATCCGCCTTTCGATTTCCCTCCATTATGAGCGAATTCGAAGGATCAGTTCGCCTTGGCGTGCTCACCACTCTGTTAAAAAACCACCGTGTCCCAATGGAGATTCCGACGCAAACCGGGCCCGTAAACTGGGTCGCAGGCGCCAGCATGTTAATGCGGCAAAGTGTACTTAACCAAATTGGCTTATTTGATGAAACGTTCTTTCTTTACTTTGAAGAAGTGGATCTGTGCCGCCGTGCAGGGCAAGCAGGGTACAGCACCGATTACGTACCAGCCAGTAAAGTCACGCATATTGGGTCTGTCTCCACTGGCATGAAAGAATGGAAGCGCGTGCCCTCCTACTGGTATGATAGCCGCTGGCATTATTTCTCCAAGAACCATGGTGCCTTTTACGCCATGACGGCAACTATGGCTCACCTTTGCGGTGGTTTCCTACACGCATTGCGCTGTCTGATCTTAAGACGCGACCGCCATGTCACACCTGGCTTTCTTAAGACAATGGTTACACATGACTTCCGCGCTCTTATTAGGCGCCCTACGTCCTCCCCCTTAAAGGAAAGCCAAAGCAGTATTTAAGTAATCTGGAAAGCGGCATATCGAAGCGCGGTTTTATTGTTTGTTGAGCTAATCAAAGTCAAAATGCATAATAAAAGAGCCTCAAAACAGTCGAAAAATCTCTAAAATGGCCGGCAGAAGGCGGGCTACCACCCTAAAAAGGTAAATATTTTCAACTTTTAATAGCACAGTGTTATAAACAAAAAATAGTAAGTATCATAGGTTCGGATTTTGTATGTCCCACTTCAGTTCAGTCATCATCGGCAATGAAAGTCTCGCTATCCAATGCGGGGAAATACTGCTGGAGGGTGGGCATGCTATCGTCGCCGTCGTCACGCGCAACGATGATGTGAAAACCTGGGCCGTCGGGCGGAATTTGCAGGTGGAACCCCCCGGCGCAGGGCTCGCGGATCGGCTGGCGGGGATATCTTTTGACTGGCTTTTATCGATTGCCAATCTTGATATCATTCCCCGCGCCATACTGGAGATGCCCACGCGGGGGGCGGTGAATTTCCATGACGGCCCACTGCCTGACTATGCCGGGCTCAACGCCCCGATCTGGGCGGCGCTGGCCGGTGAAAACGAACACGGGATCAGCTGGCATTTCATCGAAGGCGGTGTTGATGAAGGCGACGTGATCGCCAGCGCGCGGTTCTCTGTCTCGGACAGCGACACGGCACTGACCCTTAATACCAAATGCTATGCTGCAGCCATCGACAGCTTTGCGCAGGTGATGTCGGAACTGGCGTCGCCCTCTCCAGCCCGTACTCCCCAGGATTTATCCCAGCGCAGTTATTTCGCCCGCGATGACCGGCCAGACGGCGGCGCACGGCTTGATTTTCAACGCCCTGCCGCGGATCTCGCACGGATTGTGCGCGCCCTTGATCATGGTGATTATTGGAACCCTTTAAGCGTCCCCAAATTTGAAGCCGGGGGGAAACTCTGGCTCGCGCGCGCCGCACATTTGGCCACCGGGGCCTCCGGTGCGGCTCCAGGTGCTGTCTGTGCGGCGGATGAAACGATCCTGACTGTTGCAACAGGGACAGGGGATCTGGTGATAACCCAGATCACCGATTGCAACGGACATCCCGCACGCCCGCAAGACATTACACGGGTTGGCGCGATCCTACCCTGCCCACAGGCTGCCGATCTGACAGAACTGACCGCAGCATTGGCACCGCTGGCCGCCAATGATCCCAAGTGGCGCGCAACACTGGAAGGGATGAAGCCCGCAGATCTGCCGCTGATCAACAGCTCCGAAGGTGCGCCGCATCCTATCGCGCGCCCAATCCCATTGCCAAATGGGATGGATCTCGCCCGCGCCCGTGCGGCCTTTGCGCTTTTGGCGATGCGGCTTTCAGCCACGGGCAATGCGAATATTGCGCTGCATATACCTGCTTCTCCGGGCAAGGTCGCCCCCTACATCGCGGATTGGGCCCCTCTCATCCCTCAGCCAGAAGACAGTTTTACGACACTGGCAGCAACACTAGAAAGCAGCATGCAGGACGTGCGCATACGTGGTCCTTTTGCCGCTGACCTGATCGCGCGCCTGGCTGGTGCAGATGCGCCACCGCTGCCCCAATTGGGACTCTCAGAAGACCCAGAAGCGGGGCTCATCGGCCCCAGCGCACTGACCTTTGCCCTCAGCGCAGGGAATGCCACGCTTTTGGCGGATCAGGCCCGTGTTAGTGACACAACCCTTGATCTATATGCGGCCCGGCTGTCCCATCTGCTCGCGCATTTGGAGGCAAGCGATGAGCCCGCCGCCCTAGACATTCTGCCCGATGCAGAGCGTCAGCGCGTGGTCAGCGACTGGAATGCGACCGGGAAAGAATACGACCCTGAACTCTGTGTCCATCAGGCTTTTGAGGCGCAGGTGGCCCGCACCCCTGAGGCTGAGGCTCTCGCCGTTGAAGGCCAAAGCCTGACATATGCGGAACTGAATGCCGCCGCCAATCGCATGGCACACAGGCTCACAGCACTCGGGGTCTCCCCCGATACGATTGTTGGATTGCACCTGCCACGCTCAGTCGAACTGGTGGTCGCAGCGCTCGCCATTCTCAAAGCGGGCGGCGCTTACCTCCCGATGGACCCCGCCTACCCCGCCGATCGCACAGCGCTTTACATTGAGGACAGTCATGCAGCGGTGATTGTAACCAATGCCGAGCTTGCCGCCAGCATCCCCCAAGGCAACGCACGGATACTCGACATCGCCGAGGATCTCTCCGCGCTCCCGGAGGACAACATCGACAGTGGCGTTGCGGGGCATCATCTGGCCTATATGATCTATACCTCCGGCTCGACCGGGCGTCCCAAAGGGGTCATGGTTGAGCACCGCAATGTTGCGAATTTCTTTGCCGGTATGGATGATCGGATCGATCATACCAGCGGGTCAGTCTGGCTCGCGGTAACCTCGCTTTCCTTTGACATTTCAGTTCTTGAGCTGTTCTGGACACTCGCACGTGGCTTCAAGCTGGTGCTGTCCGGGGATGAAAGCCGCACACTCGTTTCTGGCGAGGGGGGCGGTAGCACGGGCGGCATGGAATTCAGTCTCTATTACTGGGGAAATGATGACGGTGTGGGCCGCGATAAATATCGCTCGCTGCTGGAGGGGGCGAAGTTCGCAGACGAAAATGGCTTCTGCGCTGTTTGGACACCGGAGCGACATTTCCATGCCTTTGGCGGTCCCTATCCCAATCCATCCGTCACAGGGGCGGCCGTGGCCGGGTTCACAAAGAATATCGGTGTGCGCGCAGGGTCCTGCGTCGCCCCGCTACACCATACCGCGCGCATTGCCGAGGAATGGTCTGTCATCGACAATTTGACAAACGGACGCGCAGGCCTTGCTATTGCGTCCGGCTGGCAGCCTGACGATTTTGTCTTGCGCCCGGAAAACACCCCCCCCGAAAACAAGCCTGCCATGTTCCGCCAGATCGCGGATTTGCGCAAGCTTTGGGCCGGGGAACCTGTGGAATTCCCCCGCAAAGACGGGCAGATGCACGCGGTGATCACGCAACCCCGGCCGATTTCTGCCGCGCCCGATCTATGGGTCACAACCGCTGGCAATCCCGAGACGTGGAAAGAGGCAGGGCGCAATGGCTGTCATGTACTGACCCATCTCTTGGGTCAGTCGGTCAGCGAGGTCGCAGACAAAATCAAGCTCTACCATGAGGCTTTGCGCGGTGCTGGGCACGACCCTGCGCAATTCAAGGTCACGCTGATGTTGCACAGTTTCCTGGCACAGACCCGCGATCAGGCCCGCGAAATCGCCCGTGAACCGATGAAGGACTACCTGCGATCTGCTGCCGGTCTCATCAAGCAATACGCCTGGGCCTTTCCTGCGTTCAAGAAACCCGAAGGCGTGGACAACGCCTATCAACTGGATCTTGGAAGCCTCACGGAAGAAGAACTGGAAGGCATCTTGGACTTTGCCTTTGAACGGTATTTCAACGACAGCGGGCTCTTTGGCACCATAGAAGACGCAATGGCGCGGGTTGAAGGGGTCAAGGCCATCGGCGTGACCGAAATCGCCTGCCTGATTGATTATGGCATTCAGGTGGATACGATCCTCGAGGGGCTGCGCCCGCTGGCCGAGGTCGTACGTCTTGCCAATCAAGGGGCCGGACCGGCAGAGGACGATTATTCCATCGCGGCGCAAATCACCCGCCATGGTGTAACCCACCTGCAATGCACCCCCTCTATGGCCCGGATGCTGGTCATGAGCGACGAAGCAGGTGCCGCGCTGAAATCAGTCAAACACCTGATGGTAGGGGGCGAAGCCCTGCCCGGCGCACTGGTGCAAGATTTGAACGCACTGACGGATGCGCATATCGAAAACATGTACGGGCCGACCGAAACCACAATATGGTCCACCACCCAAACCGCACAGGCTGGTGTTGGCGTGGTCAGCATCGGCACGCCTATCGCAAATACACAAACCTATGTGCTGGATGAAAATCTGCAGCCCCTGCCCATTGGTGTGGCCGGTGAACTCTTCATCGGCGGTGACGGGGTGACCCGAGGGTATTGGGAACGCCCGGAATTGACCGACGAACGTTTTATCCACGATCCTTTCTCTGATCGAGACGGCGCGAAGCTGTACCGCACGGGCGATCTGACACGCTGGATGCCGGATGGCACAGTGGAATTTCTGGGCCGCGCTGATTTTCAGGTCAAATTACGGGGCTATCGGATCGAGCTGGGCGAGATTGAGACGGCCATTGACGGTTTTGATGCTGTGCGCCAATCCGTAGTCGTCGCGCGCGAAGATCAACCTGGCGTGCAACAACTCGTGGCCTACTTGCTCACCGATGGGCCCGTGCAAGAAAGCGATTTGAAAACGGCGCTCACCGCACATTTGCCAACACATATGATCCCGGCGCGGTTTGTAACGCTTGACGCTTTCCCGCTGACGCCCAACAAAAAAGTAGATCGCAACGCGCTGCCTATACCACCTGCGCCGCGCCCCGCCGCGCCAGTTAAGGCCCCGACGACAACTGCACCGACGCTCCAAACAGGCGTTCCAGCAGCACAGAATGGTGCCGCACCTGCCGATGTAAGTGCACAAATTTCTGCCATCTGGACACGCATTCTTGGGGTCACCGGCATCACTGCACAGGATAATTTCTTTGATCTGGGGGGGCATTCCCTACTTGCCGTGCAAGCGCATCGCGAAATCAGGTCAGAACTCGGAGCCACGAAACTATCGATCATCGACATTTTCCGCCATCCAGTTCTGGCAGATTTGTCCGCCGCCGTCAGTGCGAAACTAGGCACATCTGCCCCAGCTCCAGCCACGCTGACTTCCCCCCCAGCGCCGCAAAATTCCCCCACCGCCAATACCCGGGCAGATGCCATGGCCCGCCGTCGTGAAATGCGGGCACGCCGTGGTCAACAGACCGCCAAATGAGTGACCCGTTGGTGCTGGAAAAGATTTTGCGCCAATCACTGAGGAAGTCACTGGGGACCCATGTCGGGGTGGGCGTAACAGATCCACAACACCCCGCCCCACCGCTCTGGCCCGCGGAGGAGCCAGCAACAATACGAATGATCGATAAGCGCCGCCGCGAATTTGCGGCGGGACGCGCGGCTGCGCGCGCTGCCATGGCAGATCTGGGCCTGTCGCCCGCCGCCATTCCCATGAACCCGGATCGCGCGCCGCGTTGGCCAGACGGGCTGTGTGGTTCGCTCTCTCATTGTGCCACAGCAGCCGTTGCAATCGTTGCGCGTTGTGAAGACACGCCCAGTCTGGGTATCGACATCGAAGAAGATACCGACCTGCCCCCTGATTTATGGCCCGACATCCTGACAGCCCGCGAACACGATTGGCTGATGGCACAGGTACCATCATCCAGAGGGCACCACGCCAAGTCGATCTTTACCGCCAAAGAAGCGGTTCACAAACTGCATTACCCATTAAGCGGACAGGTATTGGGATTTGACGACGTCACAATCACACTCGCCCCTCATAGTTTCTGGACGCAGCTGCCAATTGGCGTGCCCGGTTTACCCGAGATGATCTATGGGCACATCTTTCGAGCAGAAAACCTGCTCATAACGGCCATCACAGGCACACAAAAACCCGCGCAACAAGCCGGTACAATGCGCGAATATAAGGCTTCTCTTACATAAAATCGTCTTCCACCTATGTTCAATTACACCACAGGGGTGGCAGGTGACGGCTGAAAAAAGAGTTGCAGAAAAGATCATTCACAGAGACGGTAAGGCAATGGAAAAGAGCCCTTATGGAATCGCAGACACTCAAACTTTTTCTACATTTACCGGACCTGCTTTAGGATCATGACATTCTGTCGTCTCAAACGAAAATCCGTTGCTATCCTTCTGCTCTTGGTGTCGGCATGTGGCATGACTACACGCTGCGGCGGCCCCCCCGAACCGCTCGATAAAGCCGCCTTTAACGCTCTTTACACGACACCTCTTGCACCACCAGACAAGGGGCTCAACACGTATCATCTCGGGCACAGCCTTGTTGGACACACCATCCCTGTGATGCTGCAACAGCTTGCCGGTGAAGACCACAGGTTTTCAAGCCAGCTCGGCTCAGGAACCAATCTGCGGGCCCACTGGGAACCAGATATCGCGATCAAACACTTCGAGGAGACAAATAGGCATCCTCAATATCGTGACCCTCATGAGGCGCTCGCCTCCGGAACTTATGATGCGCTGATCGTGACCGAGACCGTCGAAATTCGGGACAGCATCAAATATCACGATTCACAGGGGTATTTGCGTAAATGGGCCAGCAAAACCTGGTCAAACAACCCTGAAACACGGGTCTACCTTTATGAAACCTGGCATAAACTTGATGACGAGGAAGGTTGGCTGGCACGGCTCGATCGCGATTTGGATCAGTACTGGGAAGGTGAAATTCTGCGCCGCACCCTCGCACATGATGACATAAACCAGACCATTTATGTCATCCCAGGTGGTCAGGTGATGGCCGCCTTTGCTCGCAAAATAGATGCCGCAGGCGGTATCGGAACGCTCTCAAGCCACAAGGATCTTTTTTCGGATCACATTCATTTCAACGACTTTGGAGCTTATCTGATGGCGTTGACACACTATGCTGTCCTCTATAGTCGCTCTCCTGTGGGGCTCCCATATGCCCTGTTGCAACCTGATGGCAGCCCTGCAGAAAACCCTGGACCAGTGCTTGCGCGAGCGATGCAGGAAACAGTTTGGGACGTTGTGACTAACTATTCACCAAGCGGTGTATCAGGCGATTGAGCGGCAAGCTCAGCGCGGCCTTCAACAGAGATTTCAATCACCCGTTCGAAGGCGTCACCGCTGTACCAGAAAACAAATGCAGCACATAGCACCGCAAGTACGGCAAAAGTAATGTCATGCAAAGGGTCCGCCCCCCGGTAAGGGCGGATCAACCAGACCAGAAACGGATAGATCAGAAGCGCTGCGAGCGGTTGCGCGCCCATAGCACCTATCAGACCGAATTTCATCATGCCGACAGCTAACAATGTAATCTGCAAGGTCGCGCGGCAGATCTGAAAGTACATATATACATTAGATTTCCCAACAGCCAGCAACAGGTTGGGATAGGATTGAATAATCAAGCTGGGCATCAGGAAGACGGCCAAAAGTACAAGAATAGGGCCCGAGTCCCGGTACTCCTCCGTATAAAGGAAATCGATCAACCACTGCCCCATGAGCGCCAACACAAAAAGCAGCACAAACATTCCCCCCGTCAGCGCAAAGCGCGTTTTGGAAATCGCACGTCTGTTGGGAGCAGACTGAGCCGGGGGCCGGGCACTGTAAAGTGGAAAGATCACCCGGTTCATGAGCTGCCCCATGAGCGTCATCGGAACAGAAGCGAAAAAGAACGCAATATTGTAAAAACCCAAGTAAGCAAGACTGATAAATTTCGAAAGCAGAAGCCGATCGCCATTCTCGATGACAAAGGTCAGCCCAGAACTGACAAAGAGGTATTTTCCAAAATGAAACTGTTCATGAACCGCCGCGCGTTCAAACTGCAATCTGTTAGGATGGCCCGGTAAGATTAGGTGGGACAAGACCGTCTTGGACAGGTTCGCCACGATCATCCCGATCATCAACGCCCAAACCGACTCCCATATCAGCGCCAGAACAATCATCGTAATAATCATCAGCACCTGAGACCCCATATCCATGAGCGTCAGGCGTCCCATGAGGATCTTCTTATTCGCCGTCGCGATACGGGTTGAACGTAAACCCATCAGAAATACCGAAAATCCGATCCCATACATCAGTTCATGCAGGATTGGCTCCCCGTAGAACTGCGCAACAGGCCCGGCCACGATACAACAAATCACCGCCAAAAGCGTGTGGCGGATAATCTGCAACGTCCAGGCTGTGTTGAGAAATACCGGTTCATCGCCCCGTTTTGACCGCACGATGCAGGTTGCTAAACCGATATCCGAAACCATCTGGATGCCCGTCATAAGCACGGTGACGATCGTCATTAAACCGAAGGCCTCAGGGAACAAAAGGCGTGTAAGAATGAGGTTTGACCCAAGCCGCATAAGCTGGCTGAGACCAAAACCCACAAAAGTCAGGGCCGAGCCACGGATAACCCGTGCGCCCATTCCGTCGCCCGAAAGTTTCGCTTGAATAGCGCTCAGCACAGCGCGCGCCTGGTTCGAAGGTACATTTTAATCCGCCCCGAAAAGATCGCGGGTGAAGACTTTCTCCACGACGTCCTCAAGATCTGGTGTGTGGCGGTTGGCAACGATCACTTCCGCATTGGCTTTCAGGTCCTCAAGATCATGCGTGACCCGGCTGCCGAAAAAGTCCGGCGCGTCTAATTCCGGCTCATAAACCAGCACCTCAATCCCCTTGGCCTTTAGCCGCTTCATAATACCTTGTACCGAAGACTGGCGGAAATTGTCCGAACCCGCCTTCATCACCAACCGATAAATTCCGACCACACGCGGGTTCTTTGCCCAGATTTGATCTGCGATGAAATCTTTGCGCGTGCGATTGGCGTCTACAATGGCCTGCATCAGGTTTTGCGGCACCGCCTGATAGTTGGACAAAAGCTGTTTGGTATCTTTGGGCAGACAATATCCCCCATAGCCAAAGGATGGATTGTTATAGTGATCCCCGATCCGTGGGTCCAAACCAATGCCATTGATAATGTTGCGACTGTCCATGCCGTTTACCAGCGCATAGCTGTCGAGCTCATTAAAGAACGCCACGCGCATGGCCAGATAGGTATTGGCAAATAGCTTGATCGCTTCGGCCTCGGCGGAAGAGGTGAACAGCGTATCAATATCCTGCTTGACCGCGGCCTCTTGCAAAAGCCCTGCAAAGACACGGGCGCGGTCGCTGTCTTCGCCAATGATGATACGCGAGGGATGCAGGTTGTCATAAAGCGCGCGCCCTTCGCGCAGAAACTCTGGGCTAAAGATCACCTGATCCGTTTTTAATTCCGCGCGGATTTTATCCGTAAACCCAACTGGGATCGTCGATTTGATGACAATCGTGGCCTTTGGGTTGACCGCAATCACCTGAGAAATCACCGCTTCGACAGAAGCCGTATTAAAGAAATGCGTCTGTGCATCGTAATCGGTCGGCGTCGCCACAATCACAAAGTCAGCATCGCGATATGCCTCTTGTGGGGAAGTGGTTGCGGTGAGATTGGGCAAAACATCCGTAAGGATGGATTCTACATCAGGATCAATGATCGGGCTTTGACCTGCATTGAGCAGGGCGACACGTTCAGCATCGATATCAACAGCCGTCACCTTGTTCTTCTGCGCCAGCAGCACAGCCATGGACAAGCCGACATAGCCAATGCCTGCCACCGCAATCGTTACTTCGGTCATGGAAGTTTTACCTTTAGTTGCGCGCGTAGACGTCTTCGTAGCGAATGATGTCATCCTCACCCAGATACGATCCTGTCTGCACCTCGATTAATACCATGTCTACTTTGCCCGGATTTTCCATCCGATGAACAGCCCCCAGAGGGATATAAACCGACTGATTTTCACTCACCAGCGTGACATCTTCATCTACTGTTACCTTTGCCGTTCCCTGCACCACGATCCAGTGTTCAGAGCGGTGATGGTGGCTTTGAAGGCTGAGAGAAGCGCCAGGGTGCACCACAATGCGTTTTACCTGAAAGCGGTTGCCGATCACGAGACTTTCAAACCAGCCCCAAGGACGGTGATCAATAGGGAACGCAGTGGCTTGTTTGGCGCCCTTTTCCTTGAGCGCGGCCACAGCTTCCTTGACCCGTTGTGTATCGGATTTATGTGCCACCAAAACCGCATCCGGCATGGCCACAGCGATCATATCTTCCAAACCAATGCCGACCAGCTCCAGCCCCTTGGCCTCGCTGCGTAACAATGTGTTGCGACAATCAATGGCAGTCGCCTCATCAGAAGTTACATTCCCCGCATCATCCGGGCCGCTTTCAAGCCATACAGCTTCCCAGCCCCCCAGATCAGACCAATCCCCGGTATAGGGCATAACCGCAAGGTTATCCGCCTTTTCCATGATCGCGTAATCAATTGAAATATCGGCCAATTCAGACCACGGTTCAGCAGCCAGACGGGTAAAACCCAAATCCAAGGATGCCCCTGTCACCGCGGCGCGCGCGCCCGCCATCAGTTCAGGAGTGTGATTGGCATAGGCCTCAAGAATGGCGCGGACAGAGAACAGAAAAATACCAGCGTTCCACAGGAAATTCCCCGCTGCGAGCATTTCAGCCGCACGGGTCGCATCTGGTTTTTCGACAAAGCGCGCCAAAGGCTGTGGTGCCGTGGCGCTTGCATCCGCATCTGGCGCCAGTTCCAGATACCCATAGCCGGATTCAGGTCGGGTCGGGGCAATGCCAAAAGTGACCAGCGCGCCAGCCTGTGCACGGGGCAGCGCAGCCTCAATCGCAGTCCGGAATGCTTCCTCGTCCGGGATCACATGGTCTGACGGGGCAACCAACATGACGGCCTCGGGATCGTTTTCAGCCAGCCAGAGGGCTGCCGCCAGTACCGCAGGGGCCGTGTTGCGCCCTTCGGGTTCGATCAGAATAGTTTGTGCTTGTTTTTCGATCCCGGCAAGTTGCTCGGACACGATAAAGCGAAAATCTTCCCCTGTGACGATCAAAGGGGCTGCAAAGTTTTCACCCGATAGCCGCTGAACCGAGCCTTGAAAGAGGCTCATATCCCCGATCAGAGGGGAGAATTGCTTGGGGTAAGATTTCCGCGACAAAGGCCAAAGCCGGGTCCCAGATCCGCCACACAAAAGCACCGGATGCAATACTGCCATTAAAAATCACCTCTCTTTAATTGACGCATCCTTGCAGACAGCGCCACCCGGATATTCTCACGTTTATTGCACCCAAAATAAGGGAGCAAGGCGGGAGTATCACTCATACATCATCCCGTGGCATGCCGCGAGGATGGCACCCGTTCACCACAACACCAAGCACATTGGTACTTTCCGCAACTTCGCGTTCGCAGACATCAAAATGGCCAAAGCCAGTCCGATCCGCCATTGCAACAATCAGCGCGCAATCCGTATGTTTAAGGAAAGCCCGTGCCCGGTCTCCACCGAGGATAGACGGTAAATCGAAGATCATAACATCTGGCGCATAGAGATCCTGCGCCCAATCCAGAAACGTCGGCATCGTGTCCGACAGAATGAGCCGCGTTGGATCTGCTTCCGGCGTTGGGGACACAACGACAGCAACATTTTCGCTGACCCTCAGAGCGTGATCTTCGAAAGGCACCTTGCCGGACAAGACTTCTGAAAAGTTATTCGGACTCTCAATGCCAAAATATGTGTGAATGGAAGGATCGCCCAAATCAAAATCAAAAAGCATCGTGCGCAGATTACTTTGACGGCCAAGCCCCAAAGCGAGATTACAAGCCATCGTGCTCTTGCCGCTGCCAGAGCCAGGAGAGGTGATTGCCAGACGGTTCCATCCGTTTTCTTGCATCAGCATAAGCGTTTTGGTTCGCAACACATCGAAACTATTCGACGCCTGAATGGCCTCTTGAGACACAATCCGGTTCTTACGCAACACGTCAGTTGAAAGGTCAATCCGCTTCAGCGCTTCCCAAGTTGAGGGGGGAATTTCCGGCTCGACACTCTGCTGGCGAGGCGCCGGCGCAGGATCTGACAAGCCGGCACGTTGATCACGGGCTTTGGCAAGGGCTGCCTGAAGTTTTTCCATATCAAATCAATCCTTACTATGCGCTAAAGAAGCAGCGCATCACACAAGCCCAAGCCGTATCAGAATTTGGTTAGCAAGCACTTCAAGCGGCATAAATTGGGTATGAACAAAATAGAGGCCAACCGGCACCAGCACGATCACCGCCAAAAGCCCCCCGAGCATGATCGCCCGCCGCCGCATCTTTTCCCGGCGCGTTTCCATATAGGGGATAACCCCAATCGGGACGATATTAAAACGGGACTGGATTTCGTTAGGGTGACGTAATTTTTGGTTCAAAAGTTCAAACAACACAAAGATGCCCGCGGCCAGCATTATCCCGCCGCCGACACCTGCGACGACGATCTTTTTGCGCGACGGGCCTGCTGGTTCCTCAGGTACAACGGCACCCTCGATCAGAGTAATACGCTGGCCTTGAGCATTCACTTCAACCCGCTCAGCCATACGCGCCTGATTGAGATTACCGAGCGTGCCGTTATAGCGTGATCGGATACTTTCCAAATCGCGCTCAAGACGTTCCAATGTAATCGAGTTGGTCGCGGTCGCCGCAATCGCGAGGCCAAGACTTTCCAGTTCTTCATTGACGCGAATGATTTCCTGATCGATCTGCCCTGCACGCTGGTCCATCTCTGCAAGGGTAATGTCGATGATTGAATTCCCTTGAACAGGCGCATCATCTCCCTGCCCTTCCGCCGCTGATAGCGTCGCTAAGCTACTGTTCAACTTATCTATCTGACTGCGTAACAAAACGACTCTTGGGTTGGTCTCTGAATAGATCGTCAGGGCTGCGTTTAGTTGCTGCTGAAGATCTTCTAACCGGCGTTGCTCTGGGGTCAGGTTTTCTGCGGCTGTATCAAGCCGCCCTGTTGCTTCAAAGAGAGCCAGCATCTCACTGCGCTGCGTGACAACAGACGCGCGCTCCTGCTCCAATCGGCCAAGCCGCTCCTGTAAGGTCGCCTGGCGGGCCTGACGGTAGGCCAGCTCATCGGGCAAGGCATCAACGTTTTCGTTTTTAAAGGCGATGATACGATTACTTTGCTCATCAATCTCATCGGCCAAACGCGCCGTTTCCTGCTGAAAGAAAGATAGCGTATTCTCTGCCCGTTCACGCCGGGATGAGGCGTTTTCCTCAAGCACCAACGTCGTATAATCATTGACCACATTCGCAGCGATTTGCCCCCTGCGCGCGGTGAACGTAATCGACATCAGCGTGGCTTGATCACGTCCACTGGATCGGCGAATTTTCGTATTCTCCTGCATCGCAGTCACAATACTGTCCGGCGTCATTTCCTCCATATCCAAGAACACCCGGTATTTTCGGGCGACTTCCAGCAGGTTTGCCCGCGTCATCAGCTGTTCCTGAATAAGCTGCAGTTGCTCTGCGGCTTCGGTGCGCACCAATGAAGCAACCATATCGTCCGGAATTTGCGGAGCCTCCACCTGAAGGCGTGCTGTGGCCGTAAAGAACGGTGGCAACGTCAGCGCAGCATAGAGGGCGATACACGAACAAATCATCACCATAGCTGCCATCAAGGGCAATCGGCGCAGTAAAAGCGTCCAGTAGAAACCTATAGGCAACATATTATTCTGCAGCCTCCGATGCGGGCACCGAATAAGACGCAGATAGAATTAACGGCTCAACACGTGGGACCATAAGGACACCATCCTCCATCAACTCCCGGATGATATCAGCCTCAACCCGATCCACCTCGGCGCTTGCTGTGTAGACCAACGCCAGATCGCAAATCTTGTTGATCAGGCGCGGAACACCACCGCTGATTTCATAGGTCATATCGATGGCCTCTTTCGTTATCTCTTCACCGCTGCCTTCCACACGACGCAGACGGAAACGAATATATTCTTCGGTGGTGCTCAGGTCCATCGGTGCAAGATGATAGCTCACGCTCACACGCTGTGCGAACTGACGCAATTCGGGCCGCGAAATCATCTCGCGCAGCTCCGGCTGCCCCAACAAGACCAGCTGCAAAAGCTCATCCTTGTTGGAATTGACATTCGTCAGCATGCGCAGTTCTTCTAATGTCTCTGGTGACAGGTTCTGCGCCTCGTCAATCACCAACACAACGATCTTGTTGTTTGCATATGCATCCAGCACAAAATCCACAAACTGCTGAAACATCGCCACATAATCAGCATCGGGGATCGGCGTGAGATCAAAGGCATTGAGCACCCAGCGCAAAAGATCGCCCCGCCCCCCCTGTGCGTTCGAGATGAGCCCGACCACTGCATCCTCGTCGATGTCAGCCAACATCGCCTGCAACAAGGTGGTTTTCCCAGTTCCAACTTCGCCCGTTACAACAGTGAGAGGCGCACGGGTCCGCAAGCCGTATTCCAGCACCGAATACGCCCGTTTGTGTACTTTGGACCAAAACATAAAATCAGGATCCGGCAGCAGCGTGAAAGGCCGCTCGGAAAAACCGAAATGTTCCAGGTATAGGTTCTCTCTCAAAACACACTCTCACACTTACACAGGGCGAACCAACTCGCACAGACACTTGCAAATCTGCTTCTTACACAACCGCACATCGGTTTCATGCATATAGTAGCTGAACGTTTTCTTAAAACAGTTAAAAAACGGCAGAAGCAAAAATTTTAGCTTTTTATCCGACATTTGCGTGACTATTTGCGCCGGGTTACAAACTATGCGCCAAGGCGATTGCAGAAAAGAAGACGCGGCATTATACGCCAAAAGCAGTCGTTTTTATACTTTGGTGACATATATCACCGCGCCGCACATGTTTACATGAAGGAAATATCCGGATGTCCAACCCTCTGCCGAAAAATGTCGCTGTTTTCGGTGCCCTGCGCTCTGGCACGACTTTGCTGCGCCTCATGCTTGATCAACATGACCAGTTGGCCTGCCCCGGTGAAACCGATTACCTGTTCGAATACGTGACCGGTGGTCCCTCAGGTGATCCCGATTTCAATCTCGAAGCGATGTCCGACGACCGTATCTACCGCACCTTCTGCGAACAATGTGATCTCGATCCTGCCAAGCCCCAAACAATGTCCGGTATGATTACGGCCATGCTGCGTCCAAAAGCCACTCAAGATGCCACCGTGGTATTGATGCTGCACCGCAATCTCGAAACAGCCCTAGCCCACCTGCCTGATCTGAAGATATTACATCTGGTACGCGACCCCCGGGACGTGGCGCGTTCCAGCATCGGCATGGGATGGGCCGCCTCCACCTATTATGGCGTGCGACATTGGCTCAAGACTGAACGAGAATGGGCCGCCTGCGCGCCAAAGCTCAACCCTGATCAAGTATTGCAGGTGAATTATGAAACCCTGATCGAAAAGCCCGAAGAAACGCTTGAGAAGATATGTGATTTCTTTGGTGTTCCTTTCGAAACACGCATGCTCGATTATGACGGCGACACGACCTATTCAAAACCGGACACCTCTCTGACATATCAATGGCGCCGCAAACAAACCCCACGCGAGATCGGCCTTGTAGAAGCACAGCTTGGCGACTTTCTGGAAACGTTGGGATATACACCAAGCGGCCATCCACCGGTCGTCCCC
This sequence comes from Roseobacter sp., assembly GCA_039983935.1. GTDB lineage: Bacteria > Pseudomonadota > Alphaproteobacteria > Rhodobacterales > Rhodobacteraceae > Roseobacter. Next base: position 27,204 of record JBDWVP010000055.1, read on the forward strand.
AATGCCTTTGAACGACTGAGCCTTGCATTAAAACACCGCTCTTTCGCATGGTCAGTGCGTTTTGAACGCTTCGGCATAAGCGACCCATTGATCGATTGGGGCACACGCCGCCTAGGGTGCCCGTCTCTTGGAAGAGCGTCACGGCGGCGGATGGACGAGGCAATGAAGCGCTATTTCAAGTGATCATCCACCTACCCGTGTCAAATAAAGAACAATCTTCAAGTAAATAACGGCATTGAGCTTTTTGATGGTTTTCAGATAGGGGCGACGGCCTCTACAAGAAGATCAACAATCGCCATCAAGAGTTCCATTGCGCTATGAAAAACTTGAAACTTCTCGGACTAATCGTCGCCTTCCTGATCTCTATGGTCTCTGTGACATGGGCACAGGGCAACTACCGCGTGCAGGCTGGCGACCTGCTGACAATCGAAATTCTTGAGGACCCCAGCCTGAACCGGTCAACTGCGGTCTTACCGGATGGGAACTTCAGCTTTCCCTTTGCGGGGACATTACGCGCTGGCGGTCAGACCGTTCCGCAAATCGAAACCTCTATCCGCGACGCCATCGCCAGTAACTTTGCCAACACGCCGACTGTGTTTGTATCGGTTCAGCCTCTTCAGCGCGAAGAAGAAGAAGGCGATCTCATCAAAATATTCCTGCTGGGCGAAATTCCGGCACCGGGGCTTGTCGAATTGGATGCAGGCAGCACCATTCTACAGGCCATCGCCGTTGCGGGTGGGCCATCCCGTTTTGCTGCCACCAAACGACTGCAACTGCGACGCACAGATAAGCGAACCGGCCAGCAAAGCGTGACAACGATCAATTATAAGGCCCTATCTAAAGGGGCCGCCCTGAGCAGAGATATCGTATTAAAGGACGGTGATGTCATTCTTGTCCCTGAACGCCGCTTGTTTGAATAAACCACGACGCTTGCAGCGTCGTGTTGGCATTGCAGGCGCTTTGGTCGCCTTGAGTTTTGGTGTATTGCGGGCGCAGGAAATCCCCGAAAGCGCCCAACAAGTTATTCTGGACGTTAGTCAACGTCTAGAATGGAGCGATAACCCCGATCTTGAGACCGTCAAAGAAGACCGTTTTACAAGCCGTACCCGATTACAACTGGGCGCGTTCAAGCGGACGCGCACGGATGAGCTGTCGTTTTCATTGGGCGGTGATATCGAGCTGCGCAACGATCAGGATAACGAAATTACAAACTCCAATCTCGGTCTTGGGTGGGAGCGTGATGTCCGCCACGCGCGCACTGGTATCACCTTTGACTTCCGCGAAGTGGATCTGGGCACAACAACCGGCACCTTTTTCAACAACGACACCCAAAGTATCGATTTTGGCACTTTTGACAGTGGCAACCGCCAGACATCAACACTTGCTTTGTCTGGTGCCTTTGGTGTCGATGCTCCTTTTGGTGGCAGCTATGATCTGTCACAGCGCGCGATCCGCTATACTGACACCATTGATCCCAGCCTTCTGGACGCAGACCGTCTGACCCTTGATGGTGATATATATGCGGTTATCCATCCTCGTGTGACCCTCGGCTTGGATGCCAGCTACAGTGACTTTGACGAGGTTGGACCTGACGATCTAGACACAACCTCATCCCGCATCGGAACTTATCTCGATCTCGAGATTTCCTCACGCTTAAATGGCCGGTTCGAACTCGGCTGGGAAGAAGTCGAAGAAAGCGGCCGAAACAACAACGTCGAAGACGGTGCTGTCTTTGATATTGCACTGACACGAGATTTACCGCGCTCGGAGCTGACGTTCGACCTGCGCTCAGATATCGTCGCTTCTGGGCGACGCGGAGAGTTCCGTGTTGGTCAAATCCTCGACCTGCCCAATAACGAATTCAGCTATTCACTGGGTCTGTCGCGCCTAGAAGATTTCGATACCGAACCTCTTTTTGGGCTTGGATGGAGCCAAGCATTGCCGAGAGGCGCCATCACCCTCGACTTTGAACAACGCGCAACAGCAGGGCGTGACAACGAAAACCTGATCAACACCCGCATGTCCTTTGGGTACAGGCAGGAACTAACGGTTCGAAGCGGGTTCGATGTACAATTTTCCTTCATCGACAGCAACGATCGCTCCTCATCGGACCTGGATACAAAACGCTACGATCTCGATCTTACCTACCGGTACGCGCTCGCGCAGGACTGGGATCTGACAAGTGGTATTTCTCTGGTCAGCCTCGAAGAGGATGGCACCTCAAACCGAGATGCGAGTACGGTCTTTGTTGGATTGGAAAAACGCTTCGTCTGGAATTGATTTCATTGAAGAAGAAGGACTGACGCCCTGATGGACGCGCATGATCGCCTGCCCCGCATCGCCTATTTAACCGGTGTGTACCCGTTGGTTTCACTGACCTTCATACAACGTGAGGTCGCAGCCCTTCGGGCATTGGGAGTTGAGGTGGAAACCGTCTCTTGTCGTTACGTTTCCCCCGATCAGTTCAATGGAAAACCGGAGCAAGATGCCGCCCGGAATACGCATTGTTTGCTGCGGGCGGCCCGGAATCCAGCCGCGTTATTGCGTGCACAAGTTGCAGCACTGCGTCACCCGCGCCGCTATGCCACCGCTTTTTTGCGTGCCCTACAACTGCGCAAACCGGGTCTGAAATCACTGCTCACTCATCTGGCTTATTTCGTTGAAGCCACAATGATGGCTCAGTTTGTAAGAACGAAAGGCATCGAACATATTCACTGCCATTTCGCAACCAATGGTCCAGCAGTGGCCATGATGACCCGAGACCTCACCGAGGTACCTTACAGCTTTACCCTGCATGGGCCTTCCGATCTTTACGACCCCGAAGGGATGAAGTTAGGAGACAAAGCCGCCCAGGCCCGCTTTGTCTCTACGATCAGCCATTACGCACGCAGTCAACTCATGCTGTTCTCCGATCCTAAACATTGGAATCGCCTGCGTATCATCCATTGCGGCGTAAACCCGGAGCTGTATGCCGGCGAAAAACCTGTTCGGGACGATCAAGAAATCCGATTGATTTTTGTAGGCCGCCTGGCCCCGGTCAAAGGGATACGTGTCCTCTTTGAAGCGCTTGAGACACTCTTTGAACAGAACCCGCAACTGCGTCTGACATTGGTGGGCGACGGACCGGACCGGGCGCGACTGGAACAAGCCGCAGCACGCTTGGGGGATCGGATCCATTTTACAGGCTACCTCACACAAGCACAGGTCGCCGAAACACTCGCACAACATGATATCTGCGTGTTGCCCAGTTTTGCCGAAGGTGTCCCGGTCATTCTTATGGAAGCGATGGCTTCCAGCTTACCAGTTATTGCAACACAGGTCGCCGGTGTCGGCGAATTAGTGCAACATGGTGAGAGCGGTTTCATTGTCCCACCAGGGGATGTGGCGGCTTTGCGGACCCATATAAAAACACTGGCTGATGACCCCGCCCAACGTGCGCGCATGGGTAAAATTGGACGTGAAAAGGTCAACGCCGACTTCGTTATTTCCGACGAGGCAGCACGCTTAGCACGCCTTTTTTCTGAAGGCCCCGGAGAAGATATCCGACCCAGCCCCTTCACAATCTGACCTACTTTTGTGCGAAGTGCCCAGCACTTCACAAATGTCCTTAAAAATAGTTAACGACCACGCCTACTTTGAGCGGCTTTCGGCAAGGCCTCAGGTCTTATCGGCGGTTTCCTGCGAGTTTTTTAATCGACACAACACCGCCCTCTGTTCAACACAATTTGTTTCTAGCAAGTAACCTCGGAGCATTGAGATACGTAAACACAATGAGTCAACTTTTGAACAGTCGTCACAATGCGCAAATAAACGACCGGATAGATCCGGCATAGGAAGAAGCCACATTGTGGGCAGTTTGAAGGGGATACAATATGCCACTCTCTTTTTCAGAGATTGACAGTCTTAATAGCGCGGGCCAGACACCGCAAGTTGACGGAGGACGGGTTACAACCCTACTACCAGACAATTACGAAAACGCACGCAGCATCACCATTCTGGATGCACCGGATGAAGGACGCTTGACCGTCAATCCGGATAACTCACTCGCGCTGGTCATGACCGGTTCCGACTATGTTGGCACGATATCCTTTCAAGTCGAAATCGTAAATGCAAACGGCCAAACCAGCCGCGAAACAATAGAGTTAAGCGTAGATGCTCCCTCGCAAGAGTCAGGTTGGGGGCTTGGCTCTGACCATTATATGCTAGAGACGGACGCGGATGGCGAACTGGTTCTAGAAACAGGCGAAGACCATCGCGATGTCTATGTCTCACGCGATGCAGATGCGCTGTCACTCTCGGATATCGCAGCTCTGGAACGCATTTCAGTCAGCGATGTAACTGGCGAATGGCTGGTTGCAAATTCAGAATATGGTGCAAATTCGAATATGGCATTGGCCCAGGATGCAGGTGCGCTGCTCTGGTCTCAATTGGCTCAGGAAGATTCTGGTTCGCATTGGCTGCGATTGGAAAAAGGCTACACCTACGATGGTTTTGAAGGGGCAAACTCTGACCTCTTCCCCAACGGCGTTGGCGGAGATAATCCCCTGCACCCGTCCGTGATCACCTCTTACGGCACAGGCGAACAACCCGTCATCTCAACCGCTCAGGTCGCACAGCGTGATGATTTCGCAAACATCGTAGTCCACGACGTGCATTTCACTGAAAAAATCTCACTGGTGGCCCCGGATGAAACCGGCAGCGAAAACATTATTTTCGATTCCGTCACCTTCACCGAACAGGGCGGTATCTCTGTCATCGATGTAAATAGCGTCACAATTCGTGAAGCTTCATTCTCAAATATCGAAGAAGAGACGCCGATAAACGGTATCGAATGGCAAGCAAGCCCGGACCGAGACCATGGCATCTACTCTTCCGGCGCCACGGGCCTCCTGATTGAGGACTCAACTTTTGTTCAAATCGGCTGGGGTGATGGCTACTCCGCAGATGCGGATGGGGATGATCCACAACCCCCCAGCCTATACACTCATAACGTGTACATCAGCCAGACGGTCAGGGACCTCACTTTCCGCAATAACATTTCCGCAGAAGGGTCATCCTATGGCGCTAACCTGCGCAGTGGCGGCTTTGTCGAGGATAACCTGTTCTTTGAGAACAATGCAGGCGTGGTTGTCAGCGGTGGTATCTGGAACGGTTCAGGCCCTGTCGGAAATTTCTCTTTATTGTCAGGTAACGTTGTTACATCTGCCGCCTACAAAGAAGCTTATGGACCCGGTGCTCTCGCGCAGGGCATCTATAATGGGGCCGTAGACACAACGCTCATCGGCAATATCGTGGCACACCAGACCGATCCAAACCTCCCGGGAGATCTGGAATCGCAACCACAAAGTAACAGCGGCCTCATCAACGAATACGAGGCGTTCTACGACGACACGATTGTTTATAACTGGTATGGGTCAAACGCTGTCCTACACGGCTTTGCCGACGAAACCTCCCAAAACACAGAAGATCTCGATATCACGGATGTTGAAGCGGCAACAATCGCCAATCTTGCGAAAATCTTGTTGAATGATGCGAGCGCTGATGGAACAGATCTTGCAGACTGGGTCATCGATAATGAAGTCTCCGCCGATGACCTCAATGACTTCTTCCAACAGGCCTTTGATACGGCGCAAACCGCGCGCGGCAGCGCGACCGACGTGCGCTTTGTCCCTACCGAGATTTCAGATGGTGTTCGTTGGGATAACCGCGAAAATTGGAGCACAGGAGATATAGCCGGCACCAACGTCAATGATCGTGTCGATTTGGGCGGAAACTGGGTCGTCTATGGCGGCACCAACACGATCCAAACGCTCGATTTCGGAGCCGGGGGCGAATTAGAAGCAACACATGGACGCCTTAACGTCACAGGCCAAACAACCGCCGGAGCCGGGGGCGCGACCCTGACGTTATCCTCAGCCGGACAATTCTGGATGGAAGGCGGTTTTGCGGGCACGAGCGCATTAAACGTCGTTCAGGATGGTGGTCGCTTTGCCAATACTGGCGTCATCACGGGCAATGTAAATCTCTTCATTGATGACGGGCAAGCGCTCCTCAGCGCTGAAGGTGGCGATTTTGTCCTCGGTCAGGGCGAAACTCTGACAATCCGTGGCGCTGATGCTCAAGCAGGTTTTGATGGCGCGCTCAACCGTGAAGGGATTCTGCGGTTCGATGCAGGTTCCGATGTCGTTATCGCAAGCGACTCCACTGGCCTTGGAAGTATCGGAGAATTTTATTCCGGCGCCTACAATGCCGCCCCAAGGGTCGATTCAAACATCCACCTGAACGGTGCTGACTTGACTGTGGATCTTAGCGACACATGGCTATCCACCGGGAGCTATGTTCTCATGAATGCCGACGAGATCTCAGGCACGTTCGGTTCCTTCGACATAGAAGGGCTCGGGAACCGTAGCGCCACCCTGACGATCAACTACAACACAGACGAAGTTGTGCTCGACATTGCTTCAGGTTCTGGAGTGAGCGTACGTACCGTGGGCAGCGATACAACACCACCAGTGATAGACACACCAGAAGATGACGAAAGTAACGATGACAGCGGTTCGGACGACAGCGGGTCAGACGGCGGTGGTTCAAATAGCGGTGGCAACGACGGGTCAGATGGCAGCGACGACTCCAATGGTGACACAAGCGTGCTACCTGCTTGGATGATTGCGGAGCTGGATGAAGCAACAAGCGACGTTTTCGTATTTAACACGCCGGGTGTTTTGTCGACGTCGATATCTTATGTTCAAACAATAGATGACCGAGACAGCAGCGGGACAACTATCAGCATCCTGACCGGAACCGGCAAGAACGATAAATTCTACGCTGGGGACGGGGACGACGTCGTTTCTGGAAACGACGGGGATGACCTGGTCTGGGGCGGTTCTGGCAATGACGTTATTTACGGCAACCGAGGCAGTGACATCATCTATGCAGATCGCGATGATGACTATGTCGAAGGCAACGGTGGTGATGATTACATCAACGGTGTTGGCGGAGACGATTGGCTGATTGGCGGCGGCGGCAGTGATAACATCAACGGTGGATCTGGGTCCGACCGGATCAATGGCGGTAACGGGTCCGACATATTGACTGGCGGTAGCGAAAGCGATGTCTTCATCTTTGCCAATGATGGTGGGGATTGGAATGACATTATCACTGACTTCAAGTTTGATCAGGATACGCTTTTGCTGGGCACTGAACAGAGCGGTTATCTGTCGATCGACGATGTGGATGTTCTGGATTACAACGGCAGCACAGTTATTACCTTCGAGGACAACTATATCCTGCTCCAAGGTGTTGGCGTGAATACGATTGTGAATAATGCAGGTGCCGTCTTTGGCGGCGCAGACGATCTGCTTCCAGGTTAACCCCCAACCACCAGACCCAAATTTGTGAAAACGGGCGTTGCTCTCTAGCTGCGCCCGTTTTCGCATGCGAAACAAGGTGTAAATAAAGCCTTGTAATCACGCATTTTTTTACAAACTCAGTTGGAATTTAAGCCTCACGCTCAATCAGCCAGCGACGCAAGTCTGTCAACAAATCAGCATTAAGACCTGCACCATGCAAGACGACGCTTCCTTGTCGGGCCTCGAAAAACAAGTCCTTTGACACTTCCTCACCACGCGAGCGGGCCTGTGCAGCACCTTTCCCAGTAGAGGACTTCACCCGCGCGAGGGCGCGCTCTAGTGCACTTCGCTCCGCAGCCGCATCCCTTGCTGGGCTCTTGCGCAAGCTATCACGCAACCGCCCCTCAAAAGACGGCACTCCATCGATGGCCCTTACCAAAGCCAGTCCAAGCTTCTCAGGTATTGCGGCCGGAAATTGTAAAACATTGCCCAAAGCTGTGTGCAGAGTCACAAAATTTAGTATTTTTGAGCGTTTCGAAGCGCTGGCATGTGCAAAGAGCGCCTGCACGGCAGCCTGCGGCGAAGAGTATACCCCGATGCGTGCGGCTTCCGCTGCGACTTGAGCACGTTCATAAAAAGACAAGTTGGCCCGGATTTCATTCTCCTCGACCATTGCCAAATATGCGGCCTCTGAGCTGTCAGGTGCACGCACCAGTGCGAGCACAGTTTCTTTTCCAAGCCTGCGCAACCCTTCAACACGACGTAGGCCTGAAATCAATCCGTAACCGCCATCAGAAAGCGCGATGAGTTCAACCGGCGTTTGTTGCCCGCGTGCGGATAGGCTCGCCATAAGCGCTGCCATTTCCTCTTCATCAAGCGTCATGCGATCTCGCAGCAGATGATCCTGTTTAATCTGGCTCAGGGGGATATGTTGGATAAGGCGCCCTTCAACCCGTGCTGCTTGCAACGCGCCAGCAACCTCCTCAAAGGCGGCCTGCCCTGCCGCATCGCTTGCAACATCCGCAATTGGCGCCGCGCGCCGCTGTAGCCCTCCCCGCGCATCCACCGTCGTCTTTGTGTCCAGATCTTGCTGTGCCCCATCCGGGTTAGCAGGTCCTAACCGTCTGCGCTTTGCCATGATCTGCTCCTTTCGATTCAGGCTCTAAAGTATATTTAGAGCCTATTTTATACTGTTTTATTCTCAGCGGCGCGTGCCAATTCATCCCGCCGCCAACTTCCAACCAAAAGCCGCTTAAGCGAAGCGTAGGTTTCGTCAAACGTGGCACGCCCCCGTGCATAGGTATCTCGATTGAAATCACGATAATCTGCTTCGTATATTCCATTGACGGTCTCGCCTGCCTGCCCGATCAACGCGGTGAAATCTTGACGGTAAGGCGAAAGCTGCCGCCCCAGATAAGCTTGCATCAAACCGGCCATTTCAGCTTGCTGACTGCCGTCATAACGCGTGATAACTGTTTGCACGGCATCCCACTCAAAGCGCAGCTCCGGCCGTCCTAGCGCCCGAGCGGCCATATTTTCGCCTTCCTCGATCGATTCAAAGGCAGAGTGCAGCATGTCAAAGAAGCGACCCGTTGAATCGAACTCCACAAAAGAGGCCCCAGTCGGCACAATAAGGATGTCTGCGGCTGTCAGCCCGTTGATCGTCAGGTAACCAAGTGCGGGCGGTGTATCGAGAACCACAAGGTCATAACGCTCAAGCAGATCGCCATCCTCCAGCGCTTCACTCAATGCGTCCCACAGTTTCCAGCCTCTTGCAGCCATACGCCAGACTGGGATTTGAAATTCAGACCAATACAGGTTGAGCTGCGCGCCGATCAAATCAATATTGGGCCAATGCGTTGGACGCACGAGATCCTCAGGATTAATCTCCAAAGCCTCGCTTAATGTGTCATCCAGAGGAAGCGGCGCTTCCCCTCGATCAAGCCTTCGCTGATTTTCACTGCGCAGATACTTGGCATAATGCCGGGCAATCATCGGAAAAACAGTTTGCCATTCATCGTTGACCTGCCCGTTCAGAATGGATGTCATGGATCCTTGGCTGTCCAGATCCACCACAAGCACCTTGTAGCCGTCTAGCGCGGCTGACATAGCCAGATGCGCTGCGGTGGATGTTTTACCCACGCCGCCTTTGAAGTTCGCAACGGCAACAATTTTGGCCGGAAGCCCCTTTGGGCGATATGGAAGGTAATCCTTAGACTTTGATCCCTCTGCTCCAAAATGCGCGCGCAGTAACAAGACCTCATCGAAGGTAAACCACTTAGCCCCCCCTTCGGTTTCTGAGCGTCCTTGCGGCAACTCAGTGTTTTGGCGCAAGACACGCCGGAAGTGTGCCGGGGCCACGGGGATTAGATATTTGGTGATTTCCCAGGTTGAAAACATCCTGAGTGTTTTTGTCCCATCGGGATTCATTCCACGCCCGGCGAGATCAGTACGGCCCCGTAAACACGCTTTTGCTATCTCAGCAAAGTCTTCGGTCTGAACAGGAGACTCCATTGAAGCCATGGCTGCATCGGGTGAAATATTGAAATAGGGGGGGCGGGTTGCGTTATTCATGTAGCCCTCATGTGACGTCTTTTTATTAAGATACCTGAAAACACGGTATATGCAAGAAAACACAGATCATTATTTTGAATTCTTCGCCTTTTCAGGTGCTTGGAGAGATCTGATTTTGGTTTTTTAAGGGATCTGCTTCATATGTCTAAGTTATTTATGTGTTATATTATAGTTAAGGGTACTGCTTAAAAATTCTAACGTATTGTTTTATAATAGCTAAATAGTTTTACTTTGAATCTCAGTGACTCTGAACCCACGATAAGGCGACTCTGAACCCACGCCAAGGTGACTCTGATCCCACGAGGGTAACGTGGGGGCTGTGGACAGAATCGATGGGATTTTCTAGGATAGGTGTCACTGAAACACCGAAGATAAAAAGGACCGTCCTTACAAGGTTCCCTTCGGATATGAGAACGAGCAGAGCATGAGTTTTTTTGATCGGGGCCTTGGGCAATGGCCGTGAGCCGTCGCGCGGTGCCCCCAGGGGATTTTTTCGTTTGCGATTTTTTCGCCGCGGTTCCCAAGCATGATTTGGCGTCGATGGAGCATCCATTGTTTTCGCTGTCGACCCGACCGGACCGGCGTATTTTGGAATACAAACATAACGACGTTGAGGTGACAGTGACCCCCTCGGTCAAAGGGCGTGCGACGATTTTTGATGCGGATATTCTGATCTTTTGCATCAGTCAGCTGATGGCCGCTTTGAATAAGGGGAAATCGACGACGCGCACATTAACGCTGACCGCGCATGATCTGTTGCTGGCCACAGGGCGTGAGACATCAGGGGATGGCTACAAGCGGCTCAGAGATGCTTTTGAGCGGCTTGCAGGGACGCGGATCACTACCAATATTGCCACGGGGCCAAAGGGTGACTTGCTTGAGGTGACTACGGGGTTTGGTCTGATTGAAAGCTGGGAGATTGTGCGCCGGACGCGCGGAGGGCGTATGGTCAGTGTGGCCGTGACCCTGAGTGAGTGGCTCTACAATGCGGTGTTGGCTAAGTCTGTGCTAACACTCAGTCGCGATTATTTCAGTTTGCGCCGTCCGCTGGAACGCCGGCTCTATCAGCTTTGTCGCAAGCATTGCGGGCGGCAGCGCGAGTGGCGTGTGTCAGTTGATACGCTGTGCAAGAAGTCCGGATCTGCCAGTCCACGTCGTGTCTTTCGCGCGATGCTGCGCGAGATTATCCGGGATGCGCGCCTGCCCGATTATGTTCTGACGGAAATCCCCGGCGATATGATTAGCGTGTCCCCCGATCGGTTGGTGGAAACTGCGCCCTCCCCTGCCCTTTCTTCAGAAACGTTGGAAGTTGCCCGGACCCTGATGCCCGGAGCGGATGTCTACGCGCTGGAAGCCCACTGGCGGGGCGTTTGGACCGCCTCGGGTTCGCCGCACCTGAAAAATCCAGACCGTGCATTTTTGGGCTGGGTGAAAAAACGCGCAAATGACGGATGACCGCAAGGCCAAAATCCAGCGAAAAAAATGAAAAAATGTTTAAAAACAAGTGCTTAAATATCATCATTTCGCGCGCGAAATGCTAAACTGGCGTTATGTGTCGCGCTGGCTGTGTAAAGAGGCCTTTAGGGAATTTTCGAAATAGCACCGGGATTGATGATCTACCCTATGGGAGCTAAGGCGCCGGAAAGTAATTTGTAGTCTTGTTTTGGTACCAATACATCATCAACCCTAACCATTCTTTGGTGGCGGTATCCGTCATGCCCATGCCTTCTGTAAACTGGTAAGTGTAGAAGGGGCTGAAGGGTGGAATCCATCTGAAATCGACGGGGTAGGGAACAGGTCTACCTCCTAACTTACGGAATGCTCCAATTAAACGAGGCATCCGATGTGCCGAGGTTATGACCCACCATGTTTCATCTATGTCTTCACCGATGAGCGCGATGGCATTGCGTGCGGTTTCGAAGGTGCTGCCTGAATTGGGTTCAATGGTGATCCTGTCTTCGGCGATGCCGAGTTCTAGCAAGATGCGGCGTATGCCGTCAGCTGGGCGCAAAGGGGCAGGTGTGCCGCTGCTTCCACTGCCAGAGCTAACGATGATGTGTGCCTGTGGAAAGCGGCGCGCGAGCAACGCTGTGATAGGGACGCCATCCCCATCCTCAGTCAACTCCATGAGCGCGCCTGTGCGATTGGCGTGTACTTCGTTGATCCCGCTGCCAACGAGTATGATGCCGAAGGGTTCAGGGGCGTCTTCCAGAACCACAGGCGGAAAACGAGATACAAGTGGCGCCATCAGTAATTCGCCTGCGGATGTGTATCCGAATGTTAAAAACCCGGCGGTTCCTAGACCAATGGCCGAGATGCCCAGACGGCGCCACCGCAATACAAACAGACACAGTCCGATAACAATCAGCAGGATTAAGAAATTTGAGGGCACCGTAATAAAAGCAAGAACAGACATCGCCATGTTATGGGTCTACCCTTCCGTCAGGATGCGGGCCTTCCATGATTTCAGGGATGTTGCTGGCGTGGCGCAGATGGCGAACACGTCGATTGAATGTTGTTTCAAAACAGTGTTCTTGGGCGAAATCGCGGCCGCGCTTGGCCATGTCTTGCAATGCGTCACGATTATGATGCAGCCGGGCAATTCCGGCGGCCATTGCATCGGTATCTCGTAAGGGCACGCTCCAGCCCGCGCCTGAAACTTGAACGACACCTGCAAAGGCTTCATTGGCATAGCCTACGATGGGTACACCACAAGACATGACTTCGGAGTAGGTGCTTGAAGGATCGCCTTGCGGATGGCAGCAGACAAAAAGATCTGCCTGCCGCTTGAGCAGTGGAATCCATCCTGTGTTGAAATCCAATGGCGGGTTCAGGGTTACTCTATCTGATAGGTGTGCCTTGGTGATTTGGTGACGCAGGGCGCTTTCTTGATCGCCACTGCCGTAGATATCCATCTTGTAAGGTACGCCTAGTCGATCCAGTGCTTTTGCCACGTTTGGCAAATCCAAAACACCTTTCATCGCTGTGATCCGTCCACCAAAAACCAAACGTAGGGGAGCGTTTTCAGAAAACCGGGCGCATTTCGTCTCTAAATCAGCCAGTTTAATGACATCCTCTGCTTTAACTCTGTTGTCAAAAAACAGCATCGGGTTGGGAGAAAATGGACTGTAAAGTTCATAAGTTGGTGTGCCGCTGCACTGCAGGCCTGCGGCATGGGTGCGTAACATTTTGCGGCGTTTGCGCTCGACACCACGAATGTAGAAATATCGCCGGAAGCGCCGCAGCAGGTTTGAGGTTGTCAGGTCAATGATCTGCATTTCCGTTTGAGGAGTGTATTCGCTAATGAATATGACAGGCTTGCCTAATCGGTGGCAGAGTGCAGCGGTTTCGAGCTCACCGGGCAAAAGTTGCATAAGCACTACGGCTGCCTGTTCTAGGCGAGATGCCAGTGCCTTTGGGTCATCAGGACGGATTTCCAACCCGTAATCAGGATGTTCCATCTCGGTTTCGACCTGGTCCATATCGACGCCAGCTTGTGTCTCGATACCGACCAGCGAGGTAACGGGTCCCGGCCAGGTTTTTGCATATTCGGTGACACCATCCAGATATTTCTGCGTCATTATTAGCCGCCCAGAGGCTCCCCGGCGCGCCTTAAGGCTGGCCAGAATCAAGAGTTCTCGAGGAGGCGCCACTTTCACGAGATAAGGTCCAGCGTATTAAGGGGTTCAACAGGGTTCTGGGCTTGGTTTTCGGCGACAATATCTAATGTTCGTTTAAGATCATCAATATCCACCCGAAATCCGACTGGGGCCATGTGTCCAACAGTGAAGGCAAAGCGCAACCCTATCCGATCGGTTAGCTCTTTAAAGGCCATTGCAAAACGGTCCGGTGGCTGTAGGGCGAGAAGTGTGCCCCCTTCTGCCAGCGTATAAATTGCATGGGCCATATGGCTTCCCTCGACGCTTACTACGATGGGTGTGTCGAGCAGACGTTGCGCTACTTCTTGAGCGGAGATTTTTGAGGGCTCGACAATATCGAAGTTTCGTTCGAGCAGCATTGCCTCGAGCTCTGCTTCGTTCTGGACAATACGATCTTCACCAGTGCTGCCGCGTTTGAGGTATATCCCGGGTGGTGGTGGCGTGTTGGGTCGAAGCGTTTGGCGCAAACGGCGGCGTAGCTTCGCATAGCGCATTGCCTTGGATGTGTTTTGCCCGAAATCTGTATAGATGGTTAGCTGATCGATCCGAGCATTCGTGAGCAGGCGAGGACGGGGCATTGACAGGATGTCGCGGTAGCCTTTCTCGTGCATATAGTGTTTGGTTTTAACTGAAATTGCTGGAGCGCCTTCTTCGGGGAGTAGCTCCATGGGTATTGCGGCGCGCAAGAACATCCCAAAATAATGGCTTCCAGCCCAGTTAGAGATAAGATGTGCCTCTGTGAGATGTGTGGTCGGGGCGTTAGTATTCCGGATGTATTGTTGAGCGCCAAAGCCAGCTTGCATTCTTGCAGCACCGCGATAGAGGAAAGCGTCAGATATTCTGATGTCTTCCAATAGATGTGCACTTGTCGCCGCATGCTCGATCTGACCGCCGTTGATAAATAATTTTTCTGTTTCCCAGCCCCGCCAAGGTGACAAGGAGCTGATGCGATCAAGAGCATTGGGTAGAAAGATTGCTGGGCGGCAGTCCTGGATTTCAGCAGGGTGGAGTTCCCAGCTGCGCACGGCAACATCACGCAAATCTGGCGCACTCCCTGCCATCAACCGGTGAGCGCCCCAAGCCAATGCCGCCGTATTGATACCTTTGACAGACAGGCCTGAGCGGTCTGGTTTCAGACCACTGCGTCCCACGGTCCTAAACTTGTTAAACATTCAATGCTCCTAAAACAGGTCATGAAATATGCGGTCGTAAAAAATAAAAATCATATGGAACAGATCAGATCGAGAATACGATCCTGATCTTCGAAAGCGAGATCTGGATATAGGGGGAGGCAAAGTACCTGCTCTGCGGCTTCTAAGGAACAAGGGAGTGTTTGTGGGTTTGCTGAGGGTAAGTCGCGATACATTGGGAGTTGTGTGAGTAATGGGTAAAAATAACGTCGCGCAAAAACGTGGTGAGATTTCAGAAGGTTATAGAGTTCCTCGCAAGATATCGGGTAATTTGGGCCCACTAGGATCGGGAAATTGTAGTAGTTGTGCCCAGGGCGATCTTGCGGACAGACACACCGCAGGCCGGGGATGTTTTCCAGCCGTTCCGAATAACGATGGCTTATCTTGGCGCGTTGGGCGATGTCGTGGTCTACGTGATTGAGTTGCGCGAGACCAACTGCGGCGTGTATCTCGCTCATCTTTGCGTTGAGCCCCAGTGTTTCAATGCGGTTTTCGTCGACGATGCCATAGTTGCAAAGCCGATCAAGCGCCTGTTTTGTTTCCGCGTCATGAGAGATGATGGCGCCGCCTTCAAGTGTGTTGAAGACTTTTGTTGCATGGAAACTCACGACGGACAGATCGCCATGGCGTAATAAGCTCCCCCCAGCATCCTTTGCTCCAAAACAATGCGCGCTGTCGTAAACAAGCGCGATATTGTGGCGGCGGGCTATTTCCGCGAGAGCTGTCGTGTCGCAAGGGTTTGCATAGCAGTGCACGGCCAGGATGGCGCGGGTGTGTGGAGTGATCTTCCGTTCGACCTCTACTGGGTCGATATTCAGGGTTAAGGGATCTATGTCGGCAAAGACTAGATCCCCCCCGGCCCAGCTGGCGGCATGGGCTGTGGCGACGAAGGAAAACGCAGGGCTGATGACCTCCCCGCCTTGGTTCCCCAAAACGTGCTTGATCGCGACCATACAGCCAATCGTTGCGTTGGAAACCAGGGTGACATAGGGCACGTCAAGATACTTTGCCAATGCCTCTGAAAACCGCTGATGAATGGGACCGCCGTTTGTCAGTAAACGACTGTTCCATATTTCATCGAGCAGAGGCAAAACTTCTTCCTTCGGCGGAAGAGATGGCCGCGTCACATACAAATTATTTTTCAGGCTTTTATCCAAAAAAATGGCGCCTTTCCTTCAAGTGGGTCACTAAAAATATACTATTATTTGCTACCACTTTTAAGCGCTTAAAGAAAGGCCAAGGATATTTGTTAACGCGCAGGTGAATATAATTTTTCTGACATCATTGATATTCTTGCAATTGCGACGTGAGGTTGCAATTGGCGGGCTAATCCTTGTCATCTAAGGATTATTTATATTCGATCAATCCTCGAGGACGGGCAATAATCCGGCGTATGTGGAATTCTAATATGCCTAAAACTTCAGCAAATTTTCCAATTGAGAGCAGCCAAGCACGCTCCCAGGCTGAGCGCGT
The DNA here is from genome assembly GCA_039983935.1 of Roseobacter sp. Lineage (GTDB taxonomy): Bacteria > Pseudomonadota > Alphaproteobacteria > Rhodobacterales > Rhodobacteraceae > Roseobacter. The sequence goes on from JBDWVP010000055.1 coordinate 43,449, forward strand.
TGCACCTTCACGTAGCGCCATGCGTATTGCGCGCAATGGATAGACCAAGAAGAGTGTTAAGGCGGGTAAGCCGAAAGCTACAACCAATACGAGAATGAACAGTGGAACAGCGGCGCCCCAGAAGACTGCGCGACGTACCTGATCCACGCAATGTCGTTCTGGTGGTGCCCCGTGTAAGGTAGCTCCTTCCGCCCAAGCATGCCCTGCACGGCGAGCGCGCGACCAGAATTGTCCAATCCGGGTCATGGCCGCGTCGTGCAATGTCATTTCTGCATCAATTCGCCAAATCTTCCAGTCGGCGGCGCGCAAGCGTACACACATTTCTGGTTCTTCCCCGGCAATGAGTGTCGGATTATAACCTCCAACCGCATCTAAAGCAGCCATACGCATGAGCGCGTCGCCGCCGCAAGCACGAGCTTCTCCGAGAGGCCTATCCCATTCCCAGTCACACAGGCGATTGTAGAGAGTTGCTTCAGGGAAGCGTTCCCGGCGGCGTCCGAAGACAACGCCCACGGCTACATGGTCATTTAGAAAGGATTGGGCTGCGGGCAACCAGTCGGGCTGCAGCTCGCAATCTCCATCCATGAACTGCACAAGTTCTGGTTTTTCGCCGTTTTGGCGTAAGTGCTCCAACCCGGCGTTACGGGCGCGGGCGGCAGTAAAGGGCTGCTCCATGTCGAGGTTGATGACCTCGGCACCTGCCGCTTCAGCCGCGGCTTGTGAGCCATCTGTGGAACCGCTGTCCACATAGACGACCCGGTCAGCCGCTATTACAGAGGCAAGCCCGCGCAGGAGCCGGTCGCCTTCATTGCGGCCGATGATGACAACTGCGAGTTTCATTCGTCTGGTCCGTTCATTGCGCTTTTCAAGCTTTTGGATCACGCAGATTACTCATGCAATGAGATAGGTTGCTGTTCTCTATTCTTGCTCTGCCAGTGGTGACGTATTGGGACTACTGTTTCTCAGTTTCGGGGCTTACTTGTTGCAACTGCGCGAGCTGTTGCCGGGCTCTGTCCACTTGAAAGCGATTATCCTGGGTATCGGCCATCTCTAGAACACGTTGGTAGGCGGCGATTGCATCCTGTGGGCGTTCGAGTGCGGCGTAGGTCTCTGCGAGGTGGTATTGTACAATTGGATCTTGAGGTAACCCGGTTGCAGCGTTTTCCAGATAGGGCAGGGCGGTTTCTACATCTCCGCGCCGGAACGCAAGCCAACCATAGGTATCTTGGAAAGCGGGCACTTCGGTATCGCGTAAACGCCGCGCGATTGTCCACGCTCGGTCGAGACTAGCTTCATCATCCTTGTAGGTTACCAATAGGCTGGCCAGGTTGTTGGCAAAAATAACCAATCCGGTGTCGCGCGCATAAAGTCCTTCATAGATTGCAATTGCGTCATCTATCTGTCCGGATTGCTCTAGTTCTACGGCCTTGATCCAGAGCAGGACTGGTGAGTCAGGTATGGCTTGGAGGGCTTCATCCAATACGGCGCTTGAGGCGGTGTCACCATTTTCAGCCTGAGTAATGCGGTAAAGTTGCTGCCATACAGTAACATTGGTTGGATCTTCGGTTGCCAGCTCTCGCATACTTGCCTGAGCCGTTGCCAGATCGCCAGTGGCCGCACGGGTCATTGCAAGCAGGAAGCGGCGATTTAGATCATCCGGTGCTTCCGCTACCAGTTCTTCAGAGAGACGCAAGGCTTGATCAAGTTGTCCGGATGCAAGGCGCGCACGCAAAAGAGCCACTTGTTCGTTTAGTCCAGCATCAGCGCCTTGTGCCATTTGCTCAAGGAACGCCAGCGCTTCTGTATTGCCGTCCTGACGGGCCAGGAGTTGAATTTGTAATTGGTTTGCGGCGGCCTCGGATGCTTCTGTTTCTACCCGGCGGAGCTGTTCGACAACCATTTCGGCGCGGCCGAAATCGTCTGTGTTTAAATATATTTCACCCAAAAGCGTCAATATCTCTTGGCTCCGAGGGGTCCGGCGCAGAGCTGAAATCAGCACTTCTTCGGCCGCCCGGCTGTTATCTTCGCTCATCAAAAGCCGTGCATAGCGTAGAGAGGAGGCCGGCGCATGGTCTGACACATCAACAGCCTGGGCGATGAAATCACGCGCCAGATCACGGCTCCCGGACCTGAGATAAGCATCAGCCATCAGGTTTAATGCTTGCTCATCTTCTGGCTGGGAATCGAGAGCCCGACGTAGGTTGGCAATGGCCGAGTCTGCTTCATCCGCTTCGATCAGTTGGGCTGCGTTGATTTTCAATGCAGCGACATTATCACCATCAGCTTCTAGAACCTCACCGATCAGCCGCTGTGCTCCAACTTCATTGCCTGTGGCCTGCAGCATGCGCGATAGGGCAACTTTGATTTCGTTCAGTAGCTCGGATGGCTCCGCGCGATCTATGATCTCTTGCAGAGCAGAGATTGCTACGTCACGTTCCCCGTCTTCGAAATCAAGCGCGGCTCGGATGACCCGCAAGCGGTCAGGTTCCGGGTTAACATCTAGGGCAGCATCAATTTCTGCGCGGGCTGCGTCATTGCCACGTGTCTGTTTAACGAACTGCACAAGGCTGACAAACAACGTAGGATCTGCATCGGTCGGGTCGCTGATTTCGCGCAAGAAAGTCTCGGCTTTCTCTTGTTCACCTGTTGCAATGAAATATTGGACCAACCGGCTCTTTGCTTCGAGATCCTCGGGGAAGGTGTCGACGACATCCCGTAAATGCGCTTCGATCTTCTCGCGATCACCCGTTTCTCGCAACAATAGCAGCCGTTGCTCGTAATAATGGCGTGTTTGTGGCGCACGGGAGATCATTTTTTCCAGCTGCGCCAGCGCTTTATCTGCAGCAGGAGCCCCGGCACGTAGATAGGTATCAAATAGGATCTGTTCTAGAATACTACTGTCTGCGAACGTATCCATCATTGTTTCTGCGCGGATGGATACGCCTTCGATGGCTGGTGTATCGCTGTCCAAAACAGCCTGGCGGTATTGCAAGGCCAATTCGATTACTTGGCTGCTGGGGCGATCTGGATCCAATTCAACAGCGCGCTGGCCGTGGCGTTCAAATTCTTCCCAGTTGCGGCCTTCAAAGGCCAATTCCGCCAGGGCTGTGCGTCCCTCGGCATCATCTGGGAGTTGTTCAACCAGACGCAAGTATTGGCCATAGGCGGCAGCGCGATTTCCTTGTTCCATCATCAGCTGGGCCATGCTGCGCCGGGCGTCTGCGTGGTTTGGGATCAATTCAAAAACATTGCGTAATTCGATAATTGCGCGATCCGGGTCACCGGCTGCAATTAATTCTTGCGCAGATTCGAAGTAGGCATCAGCTTTGTCTTCTGCTGACTCACAGGCTGCAAGGGTCAGGCAGAGCCCGCTGATTGCTAGAACTTTAATGAATATTTGACCGCGCATCGCTGAACTCCACAAACTTTGTACCCGTATTGCTCGTCTGAGGGTACTGACCAACAAGCTAAACATGTTGTTGGTGTATATGGCAGGGATATTCTGAAATATACTATATTTTCATTAACGTGATGAGTGCGTGAATATTCGTCTGGAAAATATAGAGAAGCTATAATTGTGGGGATTTAGAGGCCTGTGGCGCGCACTACAACGCCGACGGTTTGAAACAGGATACGCACGTCAGTGACGAAAGACACGTTGCGTGCATAGCCATCATCAAACACCGCGCGGCCAGCAAACACACTGTCGTTACGCTCGGACACCTGCCATGGGCCTGTAATTCCTGGGCGCAGCGCATAGTAAGCGCGGCCAGGGTAAAGGCTCTTTTGGGACACCATCATTGGGCGTGGTCCCACCAGTGACATGGAGCCTGTCAGGACGTTCCACAGCTGTGGGAGTTCGTCCATTGAGCTTTTACGCAGCAACACACCAATACGCGTGATGCGTGGGTCATGGCGCAGTTTCTGGCTCGCGTCCCATTCAGCTTTGGCTGCTGGGTTGGTTGCGAGGTATGTTTTCAGCGCTTGGTCTGCATCGGGGACCATTGTGCGAATCTTCCAAATGCGGAATTGGCGCCCACCGCGACCGATGCGGATTTGGGAATAGAAAGGGTTATGTCCATCCAGCGCCACAATCACACAAGCGAGTACAATCAAAGGTAAGATCGGCAGGACTGCAAGCACCACAAGGGCGACGTCAATCCAGCGTTTTACGAAACGATTATAAGTACTTCTCACTCGATACGGCTGCTTTGTAGCAGGTTTTACATATTCTGCATGCGTAGAAGAATTTAAAAAATGAACAGTCATAAACACTCAAACTCCCGAAGTGACTCAAAACACAGTCACGCGTTACACTCACACTAATCCGTCAGAATAGACGGTACCACCACTTATCTTCAAACTTATGTCATCATTTAAGAGAATATTAACAAAATTGCAAATGGAACGTGGATTCAAGGTTACCAAATGAGAGTCATGCTTAATGCTTGTTCATTTTTCCTTGGGGGGACAGTTTTTTTGAAATTCCACGTGTCTGTTTAGAAAAGGTACTTAAATTTCGAGCATGATAATGGTCTTTCAATTCTGGTGCAGGTGCGTGACAGTATCAGGTGTTGTTGCTAAGGAAGCGCCCGAACGTATTAGACGGAGAATGCACCGTGCAAATCGAGCAAACTGGATTAGAAGGTGTTGTGGTATTGAAACCTCAGCGTTTTGGGGATGCCCGAGGGTTTTTCTGTGAAAGCTGGAACCGCAGCCGGATGGCAGAGGCAGGCTTTGACATTGATTGGGTTCAGGACAACCATTCGCTTTCAGAAGCGGTTGGGACGATCCGTGGGTTACATTTCCAGGCACCACCACATGCGCAGGCCAAATTGGTGCGATGTGGTCGTGGCGCTTTTTATGATGTGGTCGTGGATATTCGCCGTGGCTCACCCACTTATGGGCAATGGTACGGTATCGAGTTGAGCTTTGAGAATGGCCAACAGCTTTTGGTTCCCGAGGGGTTTCTGCATGGTTTTGTGACCCGTGCCCCTGACACCGAAATCATTTACAAATGTTCTGACTATTATTCCCCTGAGGCTGATGGGGCCGTACGTTGGGATAGTTGTGGCATCGATTGGGGATTTGGTAACACGCAGCCGATTTTGTCGCAAAAGGATGCCGCGGCCCCGGCGCTGGATGATTTTGACACGCCCTTCGTCTGGGATAAGACAAGAAATTAATGATCCTTTGGGATAAACCCGCCGTGCCAACTCGATTTTCGTAACAAAGGGATGTTTTATGAAGCTTTTGGTAACCGGCGGGGCAGGGTTTATTGGCTCAGCTGTGGTACGACTCGCCGTGGCGCGTGGACATGAGGTGATAAATCTCGACGCGCTGACCTATGCGGCCTGTCTGGATAACGTGGCAGCTGTGGCGGACAATCCGCTTTATACCTTTGAAAAGGCCGACATTCGCGATCGCGCTGCCCTTGATCGTATTTTCGCAGAACATTCGCCGGATGCGGTCATGCATCTGGCCGCAGAGTCTCATGTGGACCGCTCCATCGACGGGCCGGGCGATTTCGTCGAGACCAATATCACTGGCACCTACAATATGCTTGAGGCGGCGCGCGGCTATTGGGAAGGGCAGGGGCGGCCAGAGAGCTTTCGGTTCCACCACATTTCTACGGATGAGGTTTTTGGCAGCTTAGGCGCCGAAGGCCAGTTTACCGAAGAGACCCCTTATGACCCCCGCTCCCCCTATTCGGCGTCCAAGGCAGCCTCGGACCATCTGGTCCGCGCATGGCTTGAAACCTATGGGTTGCCGATCGTTCTGACCAATTGTTCCAATAACTACGGGCCTTATCATTTCCCCGAAAAGCTCATCCCTGTGGTGATCCTGAACGCACTGGCCGGAAAACCACTGCCGATTTACGGCGATGGCTCCAATGTGCGTGATTGGCTTTATGTCGAAGATCACGCGGATGCGCTGCTCTTGGTGCTGGAAAAGGGTGCGGTTGGCCGCTCCTATAATATCGGGGGCGAAAACGAACGCTCTAACCTCGATCTGGTGAAAACGCTTTGCGCGACCCTGGATGAGATGCGCCCAAAAGAGACCGGTTCCTATGGGGATCAGATTACATTTGTGACGGATCGTCCGGGCCATGATGCACGCTATGCGATTGATCCTGCACGCATCCGCGATGAACTAGGGTGGCGCCCGTCGGTCAATGTCGAAGAAGGCCTGCGGCGCACAGTGGCCTGGTATCTGGACAACGAAGAATGGTGGCGCGCATTACAAAACCGCCATGGTGTTGGTGACCGTCTTGGCGTGACCGCATGACCTTGCTTGTTTTTGGCAAAACCGGCCAGGTGGCAACGGAATTGGCCCGATTAGCGCCCGATGCAACATTTTTGAGCCGGGATCAGGTGGATTTGGCCGACCCTGCGCAAGTTGCTGCGATCCTATCCCAAACCCAAGCGGATGCCATTATCAATGCTGCGGCTTATACGGCAGTGGACAAAGCTGAGAGCGAAGCGGATGTTGCACAGGCTGTTAATGGCACCTCGGTCGGCATCATGGCGGCCCATGCCGCGGCGCAGGGCATTCCATTTGTGCATATTTCCACTGATTATGTTTTTGATGGCACCGGGGCCAGCCCCCGTGCGCCGCACGAGGCAACAGGCCCATTGGGTGTTTATGGTGAGAGTAAGCTGGCGGGCGAGGCTTTGATCACGGGGGCAGGGGGCATCTTTGCGATCCTGCGGACATCTTGGGTGTTTTCAGCCCATGGGAACAACTTTGTAAAAACCATGCTGCGCTTGTCCGAAAGCCGGGATCAACTGAGCATTGTGGCCGACCAGATTGGGGGTCCAACCCCGGCTGGGGCAATTGCACAGGCCTGCTTGGCCCTTGTCGAAGCCTTGAAGGCAGAATCCGGCAAGTCAGGAACCTATCACTTCAGCGGCACACCTGATGCAAGTTGGGCAGATTTTGCGCGGTGCATTTTTGCGGCGGCAGGTCGGGACATTAGTGTCGAAGACATCCCCACCACGGCATTTCCAACGCCGGCTGCTCGCCCGCTGAATTCTCGGCTGGATTGTGCCACATTACAGACTGAATTTGGCATTAGCCGCCCTGACTGGAAAACCGCTGTCGCACAGATCGTTGGAGAGCTGACATGAGCACACGTAAAGGTATCATTCTGGCAGGGGGATCGGGTACGCGGCTCTATCCGATCACGTTGGGCGTTTCGAAACAACTGCTGCCGATTTACGACAAGCCAATGATTTACTATCCGCTAACCGCCTTGATGCTTGCCGGCATCCGGGAGATTGCATTGATCACCACGCCGCAAGATCAGGACCAGTTTCGGCGCATGTTGGGGGATGGATCGCAGTTTGGTATTTCGCTCACGTATATCGAACAACCCGCGCCAGATGGGTTGGCACAGGCGTTCATTCTCGCCGAAGATTTTCTGGCTGGGTGTCCGTCAACGCTGGTTTTGGGGGATAATATTTTCTTTGGTCATGGTCTGCCCAAATTGATGGCCGCCGCAGATGAAAAGCCTCAGGGCGCGACGGTCTTTGGCTATCAGGTGGCGGATCCGGAACGCTATGGGGTTGTTGATTTCTCTGCTGATGGCACGGTGCGACGCATTATCGAAAAACCGACAACACCGCCGTCGAATTTTGCAGTAACGGGTCTGTATTTTGTCGATGGTACGGCGCCGGAAAAAGCGCGCGCCGTGAAACCTTCAGAGCGTGGTGAACTCGAGATCACCACCCTGCTAGAGATGTATCTGGCTGAAGGCAGCCTGTCCGTTCAACGTATGGGGCGTGGCTATGCTTGGCTTGATACGGGCACCCATGCATCGCTGCTGGACGCGGCAAATTTCGTGCGCACAATTGAACAACGACAAGGCCTACAAATCGGTAGCCCTGAAGAAGTCGCCTACCAAATGGGCTGGATTGATGCAGACGTCCTGCGCGATCAAGCGCAACGCTATGCCAAAAATGACTACGGGCGCTATCTCGAAGGATTGCTTTGAGGAGCCACTGCTTTGGTCGCTTAATGCATGCCCTTTGTATCTTAGATACCCTGTCCGACGCGGCCATAAAGCGACATAAAAATCGCAGACATTGTAAGGCCATCGAGTATGAAAAAACGTATTCTAATCATCGGAGGGTCTTCCGGTGTTGGCCCCGTTAATGTTAGCTCAAAGGTTGAAGGAGGGCACCAATACCGCCCTAAAGGTCATGTTGATCACTTCCAGTTCTCAATATACGCCGCGAAAGCTGGAACCGGCCTATTGTGCGACCAAGTCTGGTCTTGGAATGCTTGGAGCATCACTTGTCCTTGATCGTGGCATTGGAAAAGTGCTGGTTGTGGCCCCTTCCGGGATCGATACCCCATTCTGGTCTGGCACGGATGAAGACACTGAAACAATGCTTGAAGTCGGCTGGGTTGCTGAACAGATCGTCTCGTTGTCTGGCGGCGTGTTCAAGTACAAATACGCTAAGCTACTTCGCAACCCGAAGCGGGTTGAGATCGTGGAATGTTTGGATAATGATTTCCAAAAGGTGGATCATTTCTCAACTTAACATGCGGAACGTCGCGCATCATTGCCTCGATACAGAGGTTTTTTAAATCCTATCAATGGGTTGCGTTGGGCGGTATTGCCCAAACCGGAGCTATCCCATGACCTAAGCGAGCGCCGGCTGAGCGGTATTTTGTGAGCCTTCGCCGCTCTTCTTCAAAGGACCACTTCGCCGCGTGAATGATTACCCTCGTGATGCCAAGGTATTGTATTCGGAGGTAGTAACCCGGAAGCTGTGGGCATGACGAACGAAGTAGAATTCTCTTTCAATGCTCTGCCGGGGTCAGCACGACGGCATCTTCGAGTGTTTCAGATACACCAATTTCTTGATCGCTTTGCCATGGGTCTCACAGTGGCCGTGGTTGCGCTGGCGTTGACGGATCGAGGCATGGACCTCTTCCAGATTTCGCTTCTGTTCGGGGTCTACGCGATCACAACAATGGCGATGGAACTCCCGTTCGGCGGCTTAGCCGATAATATTGGGCGCAAACCGGTTTTTCTTGCAGCGGTCATTGCTAGTTTGATTTCGTTAGCGCTTTTCCTAGTAGCTAGTGATTTCTACGTTCTGGCTCTTTCGTTTGTCGTCATTGGATTTGGACGTGCTCTGCGGTCAGGCACGCTTGATGCGTGGTTTGTCGAGACTTTCAAAGCTAATGCGCCAAATGTGGATGTCCAACCCGCGCTCGCCAAAGCTCAGTGGGCCAATGCTATAGGCCTAGCTGTCGGTGCCGTTTTGGGAGGCATCCTGCCCGATGCATTCGGTTCAGTCGTTCAGAGATATGGATTCAGCATTTATGATGTTTCCTACGCAGCAAGCTTTGCCGTGATGGTCGGAGTGTTGCTTTTCACCCTGTTTGCCATTGCCGAAGAACCGCGCGCCCTTCATCCCAAAGCCCTCAAACAAGGGTTCGCTAACGTCCCATGGGTGATCACAGAGGCCGGCCGTCTTGCGTTGAAACACCCTACGCTTTCAATACTTTTAACGGCTCTCGCATTTTTCCTAATGGCAACTAATCCGGTTGAGGTGATCTGGCCGACATACGCTAAGCCAATGTTAGATCAAGGTTACGCAAATACCGCTATTGGTGCTCTGACGGCCTGCTACTTTTTCTCAATCGCGTTTGGTGCCTCGCTGTCTCCCTATATCAGTCAGGTTTTCAAACGTCGCCACGCGGTCACTCTTGCGGCAATTCTTACCTGTCTCGCGACTGTTCAGGTAGCACTGGCGATGCAGAGCAAGATCGACGGATTTGTAGGCGTTTTTATTGTATATTCCATTATTCTTGGAGCGAGCGAGACGCCTGCCAGTAGTATTCTGCACAGATGTGTGGAAGATCGCCAAAGGTCTACAATGCTGTCTCTGCGATCTCTAATACAACAGCTCGGAGCTGCGCTAGGACTGGTCTTGGTCGGAGCTATGGCCGAGGTTTACTCCATACCTGTTGCATGGGTTTTTGGTGCGGGTTTTCTGGTCATAGCAGTGATCCTGATTTGTGTGCTAGCGATGCGGCCAGAAACGATACCAGAATAGCTGAAATTCGTGCGCTACGCGGCACCAGGCAATATAGTCTCTTTTGAGACCTTTGCGGGGATCTGCATGAAGGTCAGCTATGCCGATTTCTGAATTTTGGATCTGTTATTGACGTGGAGGCCAACAACTGAGGTTTCACATAAAGCCGTACGTCTGCGGCTGGGCTGTTTGACGGTCTCAGTGGAGAGCGTCGCGTGGCCTCACTTAGCCCAGAGGGTTTTTATAGAACCCGAGCTTTTGTTTGAGCACAGCCCAGAGGAAAGGTGGCTCGTGGACCACATAGCGGTGAAAGCGTGCGCGCGGCTCTTTGACAAGCCGGTAGAGCCATTCAAAACCCCATTCAGTGATCCAGACAGGTGGCCGTTCGAACCCGCCGGATTCGTAATCGATTGTCCCGCCGAGCGGCAGCCAGAGTTTGACGCCGGGCATCCGATCTTTGTATTTCATGATGAACTTTTCCTGGCGTCCACCGGCAAGCCCGACCAGACAGACAGTGGCCCCGCTGTCGTTGATGGCTGCGATCATGCGGTCGATCTCAGCGGGGTTGCTGTCGAAATCAAAGGCAGGGCTGTCGGTGCCCACAATGAATTCGCGGCCGACCTTGGCATTGATGTTCTCTGCAGCTTTTTCAGCGACACCCGGTTTGCCACCGCTCAGAAACACGGTCATGGAGGGGTCATCGGCATAGCGCATATAGAATTTCGGGAAATAATCACTCCCCGAGACCCGTTCCTGCACGGGTGAACCCAGCCAATGGGTGGCAAAATACATGATCTGGCTGTCACAGGTGATGACATCAAACTGCTCTAGCAGATCATAGAATTCCTGATCCGATTGCAGCTTCATGATCATGTCCACATGCAACGTGAGCATCACGCCCTCGCGGAAGTTCTCCACGATATCGTCCATCGAGACGTCATGCACCCAAGCGTTGAGCATCTGCATGCGTTTCATATCACCAAGGCCTTTGGGGACCTCAACATTGCTGCCATCGGCCATCACGCGGATACCCCCATGTATTTGTCTACCAGAGCTTTTGTGCCGTGGATATTGCCCGCTGAAGACGCGCCAAACACAATCGATTCAACGCCAGGCAGCTCTGATATCCAGTGGATCGCTTCATCCGCCGGGATCGCCCCAGAGGCATAAACCGACATTGCGACAGCCCGTACCCGGCCTGATTTCAGCGCATCAAGATAGGCGTCAAACCCGCCTGACATCCGAAACCCAAGTTTGTTGATATTAGAACAGATAATCGGTCGTTCGATACCTTCTTTTTCCAGAGCTTCCAAAAGTGCGGGCATGTTCATGGTAATATAAGCAGGCTCTGCACCGTGTTTTTCACGGATATGATCGTCAAAAATCTTGAAGGCGCGGGTGAAGCCCATGCCCAACAGCAGATCGGTAAAAACGTTCTGGATAAAGACAACGGGTGTTTTGGCACCTTCGAACATCTTCATTTCCATGTCGATGAGGACTTTGGCGATCCCGTCTACTTCTTTGGTTGCCAGCGCCTTGGTGCCGGTCAGTGCGGTTGCCAACAATCCGTCAGACGGCATGAAGTCGCGCAGCGCTCCCACCATGCCATGCTCGGTCACCGCATTGGCGTATTTATGTGCATAAGGCATGCAGGGGTAAAACTGGAAATCGGGATAGCGCGCAGGATCTGCCTGCACGCGCCGGGCGATTTCCGCGATGCGGTCGTGCGTGGTGCACATAAAGGTGTTGATGCCCGCATCATAGGCCACGTCGAGCACATCCATAATGGCGTCACTGCGCTGAAACCGCATGGCCTGCGCGCGGGCTTTCTCCTCAGACATGTGGTTGATGCCGAAAAATTGGTTATCACCGAATAGAAGCTTGTCCATGTCTCTCTCCTCAGCGCCCAAACCAGCCGCGTTTTTTGGCAGCTTGCGGGGCTGCGGCACGCGCCTCGCCGACAGGCTGTCCGGTTTCTGCGTTTTCGATGATCATTGCCATGGTCTTGTCCGTCTCGGTCGCGCTGGCAAAACCATTCTGGGCGGCCGTGGATTTGCCATCGCGGACCGCGCCGATGAAATCGTCAAGCTGGCCAGAATATTCTTCACCCCGCAGATAGAACCAGCGGTCTTCTGTCAACTCGGTGGTGTATTTTACGGTCCAGCCTTCGTCGTAACCAGCAAGGCCATCAACGGGTTTGCGCAGATAGGCCTGGCATTCCTGCCGGTCCGCATAAAGGCGACCATTGGTACCAATGAGGCTGATTTTGGTGGACATCTTGCGGTGGCTCTCATCCGACCAGTTGACGGACAGCTGTGCGGTCGGCCCATCGTTCCAGCGCAGGGTAGAGAAGACTTCGTCGTCTGTTCCCTCAGAGAAAACCTGACCCAGATGTGAGCCGATCACCTGATCTGGTGCCCCAAAGAACCAGTTCAAGAGGTTCAGCGGATGGGCGGCGTAATCATACAGGCAGCCCCCGCCTTCGGCTTTGTCCGTGCGCCACGTCGCGCGTTTTGGACGCAGCACCACAGGCCCGTAAGCTTCGGCCAGAACATGGGTGATCCGTCCGATGGCCCCTGCTTCGATCAGGCGTCTCATCTCGGCAAAAGCGCCCACATAACGATAGTGATAGCCAACCTGTGCAACCAATCCTTTTTCAGCAGCCAGATCGGTTAAACGCTGGCTGTCGGCCCAATCAAGGCAAAAGGGTTTTTCGCAAAATACATGCAGACCTTTATCCAGAGCGGCCTGCACCATAGGCGCATGCAAGCGGGACGGCGTGGCAATCACAACCGCGTCAAGCGCCTCTTTCTCGAGCATCTCGTTGTAATCTTTGTGGACGGGGGTCTCGATGTTCTTACTCAAGACATCCACCATAAACCCCGATCCATCGCAGGCGATAGTGTCGACATCCGGATGCGCGTTGACCATGGAAAAATGGCTGAGGCCCATTTTGCCCAGCCCTACAACGCCAACTTTTATCTTCTGCACGATCCTACTCTAACCTCTCGTCATGAAATTTAGCATTTTACGGTGTCCGGTGCTTGCCAATACCGCTCTATACGTCCGCAATTCCTGTTCATCCGACTAAATGCAACCCAAATAGAACAGAAACATTACTGAGTGGTGGCATTTGTATATTCAAGGTAAATAGTTACGCATATTGACGCAACATGCTCTGTTTTGTTGTGGCCAGACGTGAGCATCATGGGTCGCAGTGTTGAACGCTGGCCAGAAAAAGATGGCCTGGCCGCATGAGGCACTGCCTTTATTCGATCTGATCTGATTTTGCCTGATATTCACGTGCTACGATTTGCTAGAACTTTGGTGTAAATCTCGACGATTTTGCGCGCTTTTGCGGGCCATGTGAAATCGTCAAACACCCGTGTTTGGGCGTGCTTTGCCATCGAGGGCAGGGTATCGCGGTTCTCTAGAATACTATCCAGGACGTGGCGCAGGGCGACGATAATTTCGTCTCGAGAACCAATTGGGACGGCAAAACCGGTCTCTGGTGTGACGAGCTCTCCGGGTCCCGCGTAATCTACAATCACTGGAACCACGCCCAGCGACATTGCTTCCAAGACAACACCCCCGCCGAACTCGCGAATGGAGGGGAAAAGCAGGATGTTGGACTGTACTGCAATGTCCTGAACGGTCTCATGCGCCATCTGCCCGTGGAAGGTGACCGCATCTCCTAAGCCGGCGTCCTGAACCATAGCCTCTAGCGCGCCGCGCATTGGGCCGTCGCCGATAACGTCAAGCCGCATTGCGCCGCTTTCCAGATGTGGTCGCGCAGCTTCGATCCCCATATCGAGCCCCTTGTACGGCACAAGCCGCCCAATAAAGACCCCCCGCAACGGGCCTTCTGTGCGCTGTTCGGCGATACGAGAGAACCGCGTAGTGTCGATCGCATTTTCTGGGCAATAATAGACCCTATCCTGAAGGTCTTCTGGGATTTCGCTCGCAGTATGACGTGAACCGGCCAGAAAGGCCGCCGTCGATTTCAACATTCGCGACCGACCGGGCATCAATTTGTAGGCATCGCGTACGTAGGACAACCATTCCCGTTCGCGTCGTCGCTCTGTGTCAAACCCTTTTGGCCAAGGGACACCGCCGTTGAGAGGGCCGACCATAAACGGCACCCCAGCTGCGGCGCATTTCGCGGCGATCGGTGAAACTGTTGTAGGGGTCAGCGGTGTGACACGATGTACGATATCATAGTGACCAGCTTTGATATCCGAGCCAAAACGTTGCCACACCAGACGCTCGAAATAGGGGTAACTAAGGACCGCAATGGCTGTGTTCATTGTCCAACCTTTGCCGCTGCCCATGCGCAGTACCTGAGCTAGTTTATGCATGGGTTTGGAGATGGCTTCTGAATCTATTGCCGTAAAATCTGTGCCTTCGATGTAACCGGCCCGCAAAATCGCCTCTTTGTTGCGGATTTGAGTCACCAGATGCACATCCGCCACCTCGCGCAAAGCATGTGCCAACGACCAGCCAACCAACGGAACGCTTACCCATTCGGGGTTTGCGGCTTCGGCAATTAACAGAATTCGGGGGCGGGATATCGGATCATGATGTGTCTGGTCATGTGTCACGAGTGTCTCCATTCTTCAGCGTCGGTGCGCGGATAACATGATCGTCAAAAAGGCAGAAGAAGAAATACACATCTCTCTCCCGTAGTATCAAAGCATGCGTGGATGCCGGTCAATTAATGGTGCTAAGATGCCGCCCGCAACAAGACCGCCAAGGTGCGTCTGCCAAGCCAGTTGCCCCGCGAGAACCCACCATAACACGACGTTTAGTCCAACCAGAATTGCCAATGTTGCGAGGACCGGGCGAAGGCTGTCCCTGTCGGCGCGCCGGTCTATAAAATCCCATGCAAGCAGCCCCCCCGCGAGACCAAAAAGGGCCCCTGAGGCCCCCACCATCAGGCTGGGTCCGCTGGCCAGCAATGCGTATCCTGCCGCGCCACCAATCATTGTGCCAAGATAAAGCAGTGAAAACCCCGCGACCCCCACCCGGGCTAACACGGCGTATCCGAGAGACCATAACGTGACCATATTGACCACCAAATGGACGGGTCCACTGTGCAGGAAACCGTAGCTGAGAAACATCGCATAGGGCTGGGCTGTATAATTGGGCTGCCAATGATGCAACAGACCAACCCAGAAGCCGCCGTACTCATAGAATGTGGCACGTAACCGAGGCGACAATTCCAGATGGTTTGCCAGTTGCAATGACCCCTCGACCCCAACGCAGGCTGCAATCGTCAAAATTAGAAGCCATCGACCTTGCACGGGTTTTTTGGAAGAAAGATCGGGTTGCACCATGAGATGATAATGCCGTTGCGATGGGCTGAATAGCAAGAGGCTGAACCTGTTCAAATGCGCTGAAGTCTTGACAGATCGCTCGCATAAATTGTTAATATATTATTAAATTTTTGGTTTTTTCGAACTAATAAACATGTCATTTATGTTTCAGATTTTAGTGGAGTACTTTAAATTGCATTTTTTCAAAATTTCCCTTTTGGCGGGTCTGTTGACAGCCTCAGCCAGCACTGCTTCAACCATCGTTTCCCAATATGATGCCTTTGCCTCGATTTCGGTGAGCATTACGTCCGCCACCTTTGAACATTCTGGTGCTGATGCGCTGCCTGCGCTGAGCAACAGACATTGGGATGATGGCGTTGATTCTGGGACGGCTACTTCTGGTAGCGGGCAGCTATTGCGTACGCGGTCTGGAAACCCAGGAGTTCAGGGCGTGTCGAGCTACAGCGCATCCATGTCCGTGAGTGGTCATGCAAGCCCAACCGAGACATTTAGTCTCAGCGCTATAGGCGATTATATCCTGCCGACCTTCTACTACGGGCATTCATGCTCAAGATCTTCGACTGTTAATTGCGCTGATATTGATCGGGTGATGTTGGAGTTGTCTTTCGAAGTGGAGACACGCGTAACGACAGAGGTTTTCGATCCTTTGACAGGGGACGCATCGGCACATGCATCTGCCTTTCTGGGGTTCGAATATTTCTTGGGGCAATATCAGTCCTCAACAGCGGACGGTTGGGATTTTCGCGTCGATGCCAGCGGCAATTCACTCTTTAGCGGCAGTTATAGTTTGGCCCTGGAGGCGGATTCATCCCTCGGGTTGATGCTTTATTTTCCTTCTGTCAGGGGGAACGCATCCTATACGGCGCACTCGGCCCCATCCACAGTTCCGCTGCCCCCAGCAACGCCGCTTCTGGCTTCGGGGGTGTTGTTACTTGGACTGATGTCCAAGCGGGGCGGGAGCGCCCGAAAAAAAGCAGCGGCTTAATCAGACCATAGTCCGGCGCGATCGGCTGAATAGCAAGGGGTTGAACTTGTTCAAATGCGCTGATGTCTTGACAGATCGGCCGCATAAATTTTTAATATATAATTAAATTTCTGATTTTTACGAACTAATGAACATGTAATTTATGTTTCGATTTTTAATGGAGTACTTTAAATTGCGTTTTTTCAAAATTTCCCTTTTGGCGGGTCTGCTGACAGCCTCAGCCAGCACTGCTTCAACCATCGTTTCCCAATACGAGGCCTTTGCCTCGATTTCGGTGAGCATTACGTCCGCCACCTTTGAACATTCTGGTGCTGATGCGCTGCCTGCGCTGAGCAACAGAAATTGGGGGGATATCTCTGATTCTGGGTCGTCTGTTTCTGGCACTGGGCAAGAATTTCAGGGCGGGGGCGGGTTTGGATACCCAAGAACGCCGGGAGGGAGTGCGTCGAGCTACACTAAGACCGGTTTTGTGAATGGTTATGCAACCCCAACCGAGACATTTGGTTCCAGCGGTAGAGCCGATTATTTAACGCCGAGTTTCTACTACGGGCATTCATGCACAACATCTTCGACCGTTAATTGCGCTGATATTGATCGGGTGATGTTGGAGTTATCTTTCGAAGTGGAGACACGCGCAACGGCAGAGGTTTTCGATCCTTTGACAGGGGATGCATCGGCACAAGCATCTGCCTTTCTGGGGCTCGAATATTTCTTGGGGTCTAATCAGCGCGGAGCAATGGACGGTTGGGATTTCCGCGTCGATGCCAGCAGCAATTCACTCTTTAGTGGCAGTTATAGTTTGGCTATGGATGCGGGTTCATCCCTTGGGATGGGGGTTTATATTCACCGTGTCTGGGGGAGCGCATCCTATACGGCGCACTCGGCCCCATCCACGGTTCCACTACCCCCAGCAACGCCGCTTCTGGCCTCGGGGATGTTGTTACTTGGACTGATGTCCAAGCTGGGCGGGAGCACCCGAAAAAAAGCGGCGACTTAATCAGCCCATAGTTCGGCGCGATCGGCTTCAATTTCGCTGACGGCGCGTGCCTTCCCAACGAGGAGGGCGCGACGCTGATAGGCGCGAATGAAGCGGCGCAGCTCAGCGTCACCATTGCGTTCGGCTCCGCGCAACATTGCCCCGAAATACCCCTGCGCAATCGCAAGACCCCCCAACACATAAGGTTTCTGGCGCATCTTATTGACGACCGAAGCGAGCAGAAAGGCCGGACCAGTCCCCATGTAGTACTGACCAAACCCGTGCCGCCGCCGCCCGGTGAAAATACTGGTCTGGCTCGACCCCATGGGGCGTAAATGGTTGAAGCGCAGTTCCGGCACATCCCAGCTGACCGCCTTCCAGCCCATCATGCGGGCCTTGTGGCAGTCAATCCCGTCCCACATCACTTCGCGCACAAATCCTCCGAGTGCCTCGAAGGCGCTGACGCGGTAAAATTTGGTCATGCCCAGTGACATATCATCAGAGATATTCTCGGATTGCATTTGCCCCGTCTCATTTTCGAAATAGGCTTTGCCAGAACATGACGCGATACGTGGATCGGCCTCCATCCGTTTGATCAGTTCGCCAAAGTAGCCATGCGGCAGATCAAGATCGAGATCCAGCTTGCACAAATAGGTATAATCCGTCGGGGTGAGAGTTTCATAGCCTGCGTAAAACGCCTCGATCACGCCGGGACCTACAGCCCGGTGACCGCGGTCAGGTTTTGGAACGACTGTGATCCAATCGTGTTGTGCGGCATATTCCGCAAGAATTTGTGGCGTGGCATCGGTAGAGCCATCATCGACGATGATCCAGCGGGTTGGCTGCACGGTTTGAGCCACAACACTATCGAGCGTGCGACGCATGTAATCCGCCTCGTTCCGGCAGGGTGAAATGAGCACATAGCTTTGGGGATCAGGCATAATGGAACGCTTCCGTGTCTGTTGCGGATCTACTTTGACTTGTGCCCCAAACCGCGGTGACGTCGCAAGGGAAACGGTCGAGCAGGGGACAACTGTTACCGATATGTCGGGTCACACCTCTCCCGAGGATCATGCCTCGCAAGATATATGGAATGGTCAACCTTGCTATGTGGTTCCAATAGGGACACGTATCGATACTCTTGATGCACATACTGCTTTCTAGAGTGATGATCTTAATACATTGTTCAGCGCCTTGCTGTTCAGAACAGAAAGATGACCGTATTTCTACTGTGCCTACGAAAAAGGCGCTTTACCCATCTGAAGGTCTGGCTCAGGCCCAAAGCTGGCGACCAAAAGCACTTGCGGTGTATTTAAGATCTCAGAGATAACCCAGCGTGATGAATACATCCGAGAAGCAAGATACTTACCCCGACAAGTTCCAATCCCTCCTCGACAAGAACTTGTGGGGGAGAACTCATGCCACCAAGGAAACCATAATATCCCAATACTTCGGCGATAACACCGCCTGATATTAAAACTGCAAATCCAGCGCCAACGAGTGCCGCAGACTTAATGTCGGCTTTCGCAGCGATAAAAATGGAACGGTACAATGCAAGAAATAATATTGCGAACAGGGTTAAATAGACAAAAACCCATGCCCCATTTGTTCCACGAAACATTGGCAAGCCAATGCCATTTGCCTTGTTCCAACTCGTGATCCGCTCATGCAACATCAGGATCTCATCAGCCGATAAGAAAGCAAGGCCGATAGCCAAAACCAAATACAGTGTAATCCCTACTGCCATACGCTCAGGTGCGAATAATGGTACAATTGCCACGGCTGCCGCAGCCAGGAAAAGTTTTGCACCACCCCACCAAGCACCGAAATTCCCTTCGCCATCGAGGGATAAAAGGCCCGGCCATGATCCTAAGAAAACGTGTACGACGTAAAGGGCCACCAAGGCCAAATCAATTGCAATCAGAATTGTCGTCAATCGAGCCAAGGGTACCATTAAATACTTAACCTATTCATTAAATTAATTTTTTCGCTTTATTTCAAAGGATTTTCAGCCAATTTCCAATCCGACCTTGCCAGAACCAGTGTCTATTTCGCCCGCCCTGCCGACTTTAGGAGCAGCTTCAAAGGCAGATGCTCAAGCCATCCTTGGAGTTACCGGTCGTAGTGACCGTTTTGATGCCATTGCCAAGCATCGCCAATCATCTGGCGCATTGTTGAGCGTGTCGGTGTCCAACCCAGTTCCGCTTCGGCTCGGGTAGAGCCCGAGACCAACCGTGTGCAATCCCCAGCGCGACGTTCGCCTTCCTCGAAAGGAACAGCACGGTTGGTAACCTCGCGCGAAGCATCGATGACTTCGCGCACAGAAAACCCAGATCCGGTTCCCAGGTTAAAGATATGGCTGTCTTTGCCGCTGTTCAGCCACTGCAAACCAAGCACATGCGCATCCACCAGATCACACACATGCACATAGTCGCGAATACATGTTCCGTCCGGCGTCTCGTAATCTGTACCATAGATTGTCAATGCAGGTCGCTGCCCGTCAATCGCCTGCAACATCAGCGGGACCAGATGTGTTTCGGGTTGGTGGAATTCACCCACCTCAGCATCAGGATCAGCGCCCGCCACGTTGAAATAGCGGAAAATCACGTGACGCAGCCCATGTGCGGCCTGAAACTGGATCAACATTTCCTCGATCGCGCGTTTGGACGCCCCATAGGCATTGATCGGTTCTTGCACGCAATTCTCGTCAAGCGTGACCCCATCCTGTTCGCCATAGGTCGCACAGGTCGAGGAGAACACGAAATTCGGGCACCCTGCGGCCACAGCCGCTTCGATCAGATTCAGGCTGCCCATGACATTCACCCGCCAATACCGCCCGGGATCAGACATGGATTCACCCACCTGACTGAGCGCTGCGAAATGCATCACAGCTGCAGGTTTATGTTTCGCAAACACCTCATCCAGCCGGGCACGATCCAGCAGGTCGCCTTCTTCAAAGGGGCCAAATTTGACCGCATCTCGCCACCCGGTATCGAGATTATCAAAGGTAACAGGTGTAAATCCAGCGGCGGCAAGCGCCTTGCAGGCGTGGCTTCCAATGTAGCCTGCGCCGCCAGTGACAAGAATCTTAGTCATGTTTTGCCTCAATGAACTGCGTTTTTTATTCGGCCGCTTTTCCGAGGTTCAACACGTTTTGAAGGTAGCTGTAAAGGTCTTCGCGCAGTTCTTCACGTTCCAGACCAAAGGCCACTGTGGCCTGCAGGAAGCCCGATTTCGAACCACAATCATAGCGCTGACCTCGGAACCGGAAACCATGCACGCCGTCAAGCGTCCCAATTTCTGCGGCAATCGCATCGGTGAGCTGAATTTCACCACCCGCGCCTGCTTCCATGTCGGTCAGACGATCCAGAACAGTTGGCGACAGGATATAGCGTCCAATCACGGCAAGGTTCGATGGGGCTGTGCCAGCTGCGGGTTTTTCGACCATGCCACGGACGCGCATGATGCTGCCACGGTCCTGAGACACATCAAGCACACCATAAGAAGACGTCTTGTCAGCAGACACTTCCATCGCAGCAACCATGCTGCCGCCAGTTTCGGCATAGGCCTCAACCATCTGCTGCAGACAGGGTTTTTCGGCCGCAATCACGTCGTCGGGCAAAATGACCGCAAAAGGTTCATCACCGATCAGGCGACGCGCGCACCAGACCGCATGTCCTAACCCCAACGCACGATGCTGGCGAATATACGCGATTGCGCCGCTGTCCATGTTGGTGCCTTGCAGGGTCTCTAACAGAGCTGTTTTACCCTTGGCCTCTAACTCAGCCTCAAGCTGAGGGGCGCAGTCAAAGTAATCTTCCAAGGCCCCTTTGCCACGAGAGGTCACAAAAATGAATTCTTCGATCCCGGCAGCGCGCGCTTCATCAATAGCGTATTGAATGAGTGGCCGGTCGACCAGCGTCATAATCTCTTTTGGCACCGATTTTGTTGCGGGTAAAAACCGTGTGCCAAGGCCGGCAACTGGAAAAATAGCTTTGGTAACACGTCTGTTCATCTGAAATCCCCTACTCGTAAAAACGCGAAAAAGTTAAAGCTGGTACTGGACCATTAACACAGAGTTTATCTCTTTGCAGTGCCTATCGAGAATATTCGTTAAAAAGTCATATCTTGATGCGTATCGTGCTGAAATAAACACCCTTTTTAGTAGAAAAAGATCGGATTGTAGCGGACACCTTGCCCGATGGCCCGCCGAACATCATAGAGTGAGGCAGTAAAATATTTCGAGGATGTGCTCATGGCGCCTAAATTTGGCACAAGCGGACTGCGTGGTCTGGTTTCTGATCTGACCGGGGATTTGATCGCGGCTCATACTCAGGCCTTTCTGGCGGCCTGCACCACAGGGGGCAAAATCTGCATTGGTCGCGATCTGCGCCCATCGTCACCCCGAATAGCTGCGGATGTGGCCCGCGCCGCGCAAAAAGCCGGAGTTGATGTGATCGACTGCGGAGCCGTTGCCACACCCGCTCTTGCCCTTGCAGCCGGTCAGGTTGGCGCGGGAGCTGTGATGATCACTGGCAGCCATATTCCTGCGGATCGCAATGGGCTGAAATTCTACGTTCAAGGGGGCGGCGAAATCACCAAGGCGGACGAAGAAGCAATTCTGGCGCATTTGGGTCAACCGCCTGCCTCTGTCGATGTCAGTGGCTCAATGACACAAGACACGGGCGTCAGTGCGCGTTTCGTGGCCCGTTATGAGCAGGCTTTTGGCTCAAATGCGCTGAGCAGACACCGCATTGGCGTCTACGAACACAGCGCTGTGGGGCGGGATACCCTACAACAGATATTGGCCGCTCTTGGGGCAGAGGTCATTCCGTTGGGCCGGGCCGCGCATTTCATTCCTGTGGATACCGAAGCGGTTGATCCGGCCGTGCGGACGCAGGTTGAAAGCTGGGTAGCAGACCATCAACTGGATGCGCTGGTTTCAACAGATGGCGACAGTGACCGACCGCTGATGGCGGATGAAAACGGATGTATCGTACCGGGGGATATTCTGGGACAGATCAGTGCCGAATATCTGGGCGCACAGCATGTGGTAACGCCCGTGTCCTCCAATAGCGGGGTGACGGAAAAAGGGTTTCGCCAAGTGCACCGTACCCGGATTGGCTCGCCTTACGTTATTGCTGGCATGCAAGGGTGCGACGGCGTCGTCGGATACGAAGCCAATGGTGGCTTTCTATTGGGTTTTGAGGCGTCAGGGCCCGCCGGAACGCTACCGCCTTTGCTGACACGGGATTGCATGTTGCCCTTGGTTGCAACGTTAGTGGCGGCACAAGGACAGACCGTTTCATCCCGCGTTGCGCAGGAACCTGCGATTTTCACACAAGCAGACCGGCTGCAGGATGTGCCAACAGCGGACAGCCAAGCATTTGTGTTACGGCTTTCTAAGGATGATGACGCGCGCGCTGCGTTTCTGGCCCCTTTGGACGTGCTGCAAGCAGGGGGCATCGACCTGACGGATGGGCTGCGCATCCCCCTGACGCAAAGCCGGACCCTACACATCCGCCCCTCCGGGAATGCGCCTGAATTACGTCTCTATGTCGAAGCAAATGCACCTGAGGCCGCGGCTGATCTTTTATCAGCAGGCCTTGAACAGTTGCGCAAAGCCTTTGAGAGCTGATGCCCCCTAACAGGGGCACCGCCAAATTCATATCGTATGGATTACGTTGACTTTAGCGTCACCGCTGGTGATGTGGCGATAAAGAAGGGATTGGCAAAATCTTCCTTGCCATATTCCAATGGCGCAAGACCGTCAAAACGAACAACTTTACCCCCGGCACCTGACAGGACTGCATGTCCGGCTGCAGTGTCCCATTCCATGGTGCGCCCCAAGCGCGGATACAAATCCGCCTCTCCCGTGGCCACAAGACAGAATTTCAACGACGATCCGGCACTGGTCATGTCTTTGACGTCATATTGACTAATGTAGTCATCTGTCGCCTGATCCCGGTGTGATTTCGACGCCACCACCATCAAGGCGGCATTGTCGCTGTCAGCCACCCGAATAGGGCGCGTTGTGCCAAGGGTGTCGCGCGCGAATGGGCCGTCTTCTTCGACCGAAGAACCATCCGCAAGGGTCAGGAACATGCGGTCCTTGGCTGGGGCATAAACAACACCACGCGTCGGCATCCCTTTTTCCACCAATGCGATATTCACGGTGAAATCACCCCGACGGTGGATGAATTCCTTGGTGCCGTCCAAAGGATCGACAATCAGGAACGTATCGCCAGACAGCCCGTGGCTGGCTGACTGTTCTTCGGTGACCAGCATCACATCGGGAAAAGCCGCGCGCAGCCCATCAGAGATGATCTTATCCGCGGCCATATCGGCCGCCGTCACCGGGCTTTCGTCGGCCTTGGCTTGAACACCAAGATCTTCGCGCTGGTAGATTTCCATGATCGCAGCACCAGCATCCAGTGCCAGCGAGCGCATCACATCAGTTAGTTTTGCGTAATCCATTACACCAGTCTCCGTTATCCGTTGATCAATCCCATAGATTCCAGCTTGAGCAGAACCTGATGGGCACAGTTATCAACATCAACGTTTTCAGTTTCAACGCTCAGCTCAGGGCTTTCCGGAACATCATAGGGGTCTGAAATACCTGTGAATTCCTTGATCTTTCCTTCGCGCGCCAGCTTATAAAGACCTTTGCGGTCCCGGCGCTCGCATTCGTCAATCGACGTCGCAACATGCACTTCAACAAAGGCACCAAATGCTTCGACATCTTCACGCACAGCGCGGCGGGTTGTGGCGTAAGGCGCGATTGGGGCGCAGATCGCAATGCCGCCGTTTTTGGCAATCTCAGAAGCAACATAGCCGATCCGACGGATGTTGAGATCGCGGTGCTCCTTGGAGAAACCCAGCTCGGAAGACAGGTTTTTGCGCACGATATCGCCATCAAGCAGCGTCACGGGACGGCCACCCATTTCCATTAGTTTAACCATCAAAGCATTTGCGATGGTGGATTTTCCGGAGCCTGAGAACCCGGTGAAGAAAACCGTAAAACCCTGCTGGTTGCGTGGTGGGCGTGTGCGGCGCAGCTCGGTGACCACTTCGGGGAAAGAGAACCATTCGGGAATTTCCAGACCCTCTTGCAGACGACGGCGCAATTCGGTGCCCGAGATATTGAGGATGGTGACGTCATCCTTGTCTTTAATCTCGTCCATCGGTTCGTATTGCGCGCGATCTTCGACCCAAACCATATGTTTGAAGTCGACCATTTCGATGCCCATTTCTTCTTCGTGGGCCCGGAAAAGATCCTGCGCATCATAAGCGCCGTAGAAATCTTCGCCGGCAGAATTTTTGCCAGGGCCTGCGTGGTCGCGACCAACGATGAAATGTGTGCAGCCGTGGTTTTTACGGATCAGCCCGTGCCAGACTGCTTCGCGGGGGCCTGCCATACGCATCGCTAAGTTGAGCAGGCTCATGGATGTTGTCGCTGCTGGGTATTTATCCAACACCGCCTCGTAACAACGCACGCGGGTAAAGTGATCTACATCGCCGGGCTTCGTCATGCCAACAATTGGGTGAATAAGCAGGTTTGCCTGTGCTTCACGTGCCGCGCGGAAGGTGAGTTCCTGGTGTGCACGGTGCAGCGGGTTGCGGGTTTGGAAGGCCACAACCTTGCGCCAGCCCAGTTTGCGGAAATAGGCGCGCAATTCGTTAGGCGTGTCACGGCGCGCGCGGAAATCATAATGCACAGGCTGCTGAATGCCGGTGATTGGTCCGCCAAGATAAATTTTACCGGCTTCATTGTGCAGGTAGTTCACGGCCGGGTGGGCCAGATCGTCGGCACCAAAGATTTTTTCCGCTTCGCGTGCCTTATCCGGCGCCCAGCGATCGGTCACTGTCATGGTGGCCAAAATTACACCTTCTTGGTCGCGCAGGGCGATGTCTTGCCCAACCTCGAGGCTTTCGGCGAATTTTTCGGACACATCGAGCGTAATTGGCATTGGCCAAAGCGCGCCGTCGGTCAGGCGCATATTCTCTACAACGCCATCATAATCGGCTTCGGAGAGGAAACCTTTGAGCGGGTTAAACCCACCATTCATCAACAGCTCCAGATCACAGATCTGACGAGGGGTAAGATCGTGGGAGACGAGCTCACCCGCTTCTACCTTTAATTTTTGAGCACTCTCGTAAGAGACGTAAAGTTCGGGGATCGGGGCAAGGTTATTCAACATATTAAAGCGCTTTCTTCACAACTCAGCATCAGGCGGGAGGACCCAGCTGTCCGCTTCGCGCGATAAACTCTCACTCAGTAAAAGTCCAGTTAACGCGTGAAATTCATCTCTGCGTCACCAGATGTCATAGAGTCGCATCCCTGAATGAGTACAGCCCAGAGCGCTAATAGTCTTGGCCGAACAAGAACATATGACGTGATCTCAGGGCGCGCTGCATACCGCATAGAAAATAGGCTAATTATTATGTCTTATGTACAACTTCTAAATTTTTAACATAATAAACCTTATTCACATGTGACCTGCCAGTTCCTCTAACCGCCAACGATTGTATCTAAAGGCATACCGCGCGTGAACATCTTCTACAGCGATTGCCGGGTATGGGCGCAGGTAGTCTTTTTCAGACCCACGCAGTACGGGTGCGATCTCCAAAGCCGCTAAAGCTAGCTCTATTGTGCGAGGGATCGGATTCGATTGGTTCTCGATACTGCTCATCGTAGATCTGGATTTAACTTCTAAAACGGCTTGGAGTTCGCGCTGCGTATAACCATTCCGCTTGCGCCACGCTTTTACGTCACTTCCGATCATCGCAAGCCCCTTCCTCGCGAAAAGGGACAGCCACAACTTCCTTTACTTTTCGACTGAAGGATAACCCAAAGCCTTTTGCCGTACTGACCACCTCTCGATGGACAAGTCGTTCACCTTTGTCGGACGAAAAACCATCTTGCCCCTCATGAGCGACGTCCATTTTTTGTACATTGCTATCTATACTGCGCCCACTACCCCTATTTTCATGCGTAATCAGTGCGCATATATTACCAGCAGGTTAATTGAAGTTTAATATTTGATTAAAAAACGGCAGGCCAACTGCGCCAGTTTTCCAACATGATTACTGGCCTCGAGTACGGTTTGGCCAATAATATGTCACGCATTGGTTTGCGACAGAGCGTTTTGCAGGACTTGACTTTGGCGGCGGCACACTCGCATTAGAGGGCGCGATTGCCATCTGATCTAATCACCAAAATAGCGAAACCTCCATGCCAGTTCTGAATATATGAAGCGTATCCTTGTTACTGGAACGGCTGGGTTCATCGGCTTCCATCTCGCGCAACAGCTTCTTGCTGAAGGCGCGGTGGTTCATGGCTATGATGGGATGACCGAATACTATGACGTCGGCTTGAAACGACAACGGCACAAGATACTTTTGCAGACCCCCCACTTTACCGCGACGCAAGGTATGCTGGAAGATCAAGAAGCCTTTGATACGGCTGTCGACAGTTTCCAACCGGATGTCATTGTGCATCTCGCGGCGCAAGCAGGCGTGCGTTACAGCCTGGAAAATCCACGGGCCTATATCGACTCCAATCTTGTTGGTGCATTCAATGTGATGGAGGCCGCACGGCGCTTTGAGGTGGCTCATCTTCTTATGGCGTCTTCTTCTTCTGTTTATGGCGCGAATGACGACATGCCGTTTCGCGAGACTGAAAAAGCAGACACGCAGACCACGCTTTATGCCGCAACGAAAAAAGCCAATGAAAGCATGGCGCATTCCTATGCCCATCTGTGGAATATCCCAACGACAATGTTCCGGTTTTTCACGGTTTATGGGCCATGGGGACGGCCTGACATGGCGCTCTTCAAATTCGTTGATGCCATCATCGAAGGGCGTCCGATCGATGTCTACAATCACGGTGAAATGTACCGCGATTTCACCTATGTGAGCGATCTGGTTCGCGCGGTTCGTCTTTTGATTGATGCCGTTCCTGCGCGGCCAGAAAATGGTCTTGTCCCAGAGGGTGACAGTCTCTCTCCGGTTGCGCCATTTCGAGTGGTCAACATTGGGAATTCGGGCAAGGTGAAACTGCTTGAGTTTATCGAAGCAATAGAAACTAGTCTGGGCAAAAAAGCCTTGCGGAACTACTTGCCGATGCAAAAAGGCGAAGTTCCCGCAACTTTTGCAGATGTCTCTCTGTTACAGGACCTCACAGGGTTTAGCCCTGATACAACCATTCAAAATGGTATCGATGAGTTCGTTCGCTGGTTTCGGGATTACTATCAAAAGTAACTTTTTTCATACATAATCAGAGCCTTGGTTCTAGGGGTTCGGGAAGCTGCATGATATTTTATGACCCATCAACCAGAGCCGGGGCGATCCGGCGCGCCGCCGTCATGCTGATATGGGCCCCATTAAAATACATAACATCGCCATTACTGACGATCGGACAGATCGCGGGACCACATAGCTGTGGTGTGAGGTCGACAAAATCGATGCCGTCCTGGCCTGCCATCGCCTGAAGCGCAGCGTTCCAATCTGCAGCGAGCTTATCGATCTCAGAACGAGGCACCCCTATTTCCGAAGGATTGCCCCCTTTATACGCTGTCAGCCCTGCAATGGAGGGGGCATCCATCCGTGCATTCGGTAATTGGGCGATCAGAACGATTTCTTTGCCCGCCATTCGCAGGTGTGCCACGGCCTTATTCAGGCTCGAGTGCAGATCTTCAAAAGCAATGCCCTCATCATTCATATACCCTTCCGCATTCATCATCAGGATCACCCGGTTCACGGTATCGTCGCCTGATAGAGCTTGTATTATCTGCTCATTTGCGGCCTGACAGCTGGGTCTGCTGGGTAAGTCTAAATCAACTACGGGCGGGCAAGCCGAGCCGGTAATTTGACGTACTGCGCGCTTTGACGGCGCCACGAATTCAGCCAGCGCATAGGCTAATTCAACACCGTGGCTATCAGCCCAAATAACTGTATTCGGCGCAATATTTGGCGCACCCAGCACGCAAGTTGTCTCATAGGGCATGTCCCGCCGAGGGCCTCGGTGGCAGCGCTGTCGCTCTGGGCTGATATCTTTGGCAGCTGCAAACATTTGCAGTGTATCCGGTGTGAATCGTGACGGAACCCCACCACTTTGCCAAATAATACCGGCGATCAGGGCAGAGGCACACATACCTACTCCTCCCAGCGTCAAAAAAGGCGTTTTTGCTGTGTCTCTATTCGCGATGGGTTGTTCCACAAACCGATAACTGAAAGCAGCCAGTACAATCACCAACGCCGTGGCAATTATAATCGTGAACGGCTCCGGATGGCCCGGCTGACTTAAGATGCGCAAATAGGCATAGACAGGCCAGTGCCAAAGGTAGAGCGAATACGAAATAGCCCCGATAAACAGGAGTGGTGCCGGGGTTAAAAGCCGAGCCGGTAAGCTATCGCCTGCCCGACCTGCATAAAGGATGAGCGCGGCCCCCACTGTCGGCAGCAGCGCATTCACCCCGGGGAAGCGTACCTGTGGTGAAAATAAAGCAACTGCAACAAGGATCATAATCAAGCCCATTGCGACGCTCACATTGCGCACAGCAGGTCGGTTGAAGATGCCAAGCGTCGGGGCGATGGCCGCAATACTCCCAAGCAGCAATTCATAGACCCGGAAAGGCGTGAGGAAATAGGCGCCAATCCCAATCCGGATTTCGGACAGGGCCCATTCTGACAGTGCCAAAGAGATAACAAATACCAGAACCAGTAACCCGACCAACATGTTTCGTGCCAGGCGCATCACCACCAAAACAAAGATTGGGAAGACGATGTAAAACTGTTCTTCGACGGCAAGTGACCATGTGTGCAGCAGTGGACGAAATTCAGCCGCACGGTCAAAATACCCACTGGTTTGCCAGAAATCGACATTTGACAGGAAAAACACTGAAGAAAGCGTATTTCGCCCGAGTTCACCGTAGGCTTCAGGCGAGAGCAGGAGATAACCCACCCCCAATGTGATTGCCAACATAACAAAGAGAGCCGGAAAAATCCGCCGAACACGTTTGCGATAAAACTCCGCCAAGCTAAACGATCCGCGCTCAATATCGCGATAGATAATTCCAGTGATCAAAAAGCCAGAAATGACAAAGAAAATATCAACGCCGACAAAACCACCCGGCAGCGCTGCGGGAAAGGCATGGAAGATAACAATCGCACCCACCGCAACCGCGCGCAGGCCCTGAATATCTTGGCGGTATTTACTACCTTGATGCGTCATATGGCCTCCACCACCAACTTCGTTTCTGTCACCAAGGAGCGCCTTAGTGCTGCCCTTCAGCCCGCCCGTGATAGAGCGAACCGACAATGGCCTTGTCGCGCATCACTGTTGACTGCTTGCCAGCAAAACGTGTGTACCGGGAGAGCGGCGCATTTGTCTCAGCGACATCCGTTTTTGTCTTGGCTTTCTCGGACGGTGTCAACGCAAACCCCGCTAAGGCTCCGAACATCATCCAGCCAACAGGTGTGAGGCATGTCGTTGGAATAATATAGATGAGGTTTCCCGTGGCGATTCCAATCAGGGCAAATGTTTCCGGGGGGATTTTCTTGCGCCGCCAGATACCAATCGCAAACATCGCAGGCAACGTTAGCAAGGAAAACAAGCCGATATACCCAAACCATCCGTTTTCAGTGATGGTTTGAATCCAGACACCTTCTTGAATTGTGATGATTTCTCCGCGTTCGTTGTAAGCTTGATTACGGCCCCATTGCCCCCAGCCAGTCACGGGCTTTTCCAAGGCGAGTTGCAGTGAGATATCTTCGTTATTCAGGCGATAATTCAGCGATCTGGAACGGTCCTCGGAGATTGTTGCGGCCGCCGAGGATATAGCCTCCACTGGGATGAGGCCCGCACCCCGAAAGATGGGGAACAGAAAAACGACGAATCCGATGCCCATGGCAAACAAGATTTGCAGCCAACGCCCCGTCCCCAGATAGACAGCGATCACAAGAAGAGCGACAACCGTCGCGCCCAAATTCTCGCTCATCAGCAGAACAAGGAGCAGCCACCCCGCTGCGATTAGCCATTTTGCCCCCATCCCAGCCTTCCACAGGCCCAACGCGGCCATGATGCTGGTAAAGATGAAGAAACCGACGAACAATCCATGCGCAAGAAACATCATCGGACGGAAACCGTCACGGATGTGCTGTAGGAAGGAGTGCTGATGGAATCCGTAGGTCAAGCGATGCAACTGCGGGCTAAATCGAATTTCAACCAACATAAGCACAGAATAGATCAGCCCCATGACCACCAAAACCACAAGGATCTGACGATGCGCCTCCGGGCTCGATAGATATCGACGAGCAAAATAATAAGGTATAATCGCGAGCGCTGCGCTGAGAGTTTGAGCGACACCGTCTCTCAACTTCAAGGCGGGGGCCACGGTAGGACCAAACTCCAAAGTTTCTTGATTATTCAGTACGGTCAAAAACGGTGCAACCATCACCATAATGAAACCCAGCAAGAGCAGCAGTCGCAGGAGTGGTGCCTCAGATTCCTCCGGAGGAGGTTTGAGAGACGAACGATTGACGGCAAAGATAATGAGCAGGCCAACCGAAATGGCCATCATTTTACCCAGATCAGGCAGTGCCGGAATTTTAATCGCAAAAGCTTCGGGTAGAAATAAATAGGGAACAATAATGCTCCAGATGACCGCTTTTTCAAACGGCATTTTCCGGGCGATAAAGAACGCACATAGCGGCCACATAATAAGAGCAAAAAAAGGCACTAATAAACCCTGTCTATCTTCGTCCCCCTCCTTGTATTACCAGACAATCTTAAGAAATGCATACCCTAGTTCACAAGAGTGTCATGATGATTTAAATCTGGTTGCATTATCGTATCCAGCATCTGTTTTTGATACGCAGGCCGTTCGATAGTGCTGTCACTTTAGGCAGGTCTTTGGCGTTACAAATTGTCGCGTTTCTTACAGTTCAATCGCACAAAATCCCCTAGTACGCGCAGGAAGCCGGTCAGATAAAGAATGTTTTCATCATCTTTATTTAGGTAGCTTTACACTCAGGCCCCAATCAACGGGGCACAAGGCCCATTACAAGGGTTGCAACCCCACGCTATTTCCCGAATATGTCGGGCAAATTCACACAATGTCACCGAGGCCCGCTTATGACACGTTGGATCGCCATTTTTGGCATTAGTATCATCGCCTTGGCCGGCGTCGCAGCGGGAAGCGGTATCTGGGGGTATTTTTCCCATCGCGAC
This sequence comes from Roseobacter sp., assembly GCA_039983935.1. Classification (GTDB taxonomy): domain Bacteria; phylum Pseudomonadota; class Alphaproteobacteria; order Rhodobacterales; family Rhodobacteraceae; genus Roseobacter. The sequence continues at coordinate 75,034 of JBDWVP010000055.1, forward strand.
CAGATTGCGCCTGTGTATGGTTGGGCGGAAAGAGCAATTCGCAAAGTACGCCGCGAAATAGGACTTCCAAGCGAAACGGCGATACGCGTTCAGCGTGTTGAGACGACTTTTCTCACCCTGCTCGGGACAACATATACCAGAGATGACAATGACTTCCTCAATGGGGGCGGATTGTCAAAATGGGGCGAAGACGTCCTGATGATCAACCATCATGGGACCATCTATTACCTCGACGAGGATCTTGGGCTCCTCGAAAGCGACATCAGCGCACCCGAAACAGGCAAGGCTGCATATGTTGCCCTTGCAGCCGAAAAATATCCAGATCAGTGGCCAAAAGAAGACTCGCTGCGGTTTATGGATGTCGAATTCATCGATAGCGAAGCCTATCGTGGGCTCATTGTATCTTACACATTCATAGATGTTGAAAACGAATGTTACCGAACACGCCTCTCCGGTCTGGAGATTGCAAACGATGTGACGTCCATCAAAGACGTACAGGCAGGATCAGATGATTGGGAGATTATATTCGAAACGTCACCCTGCCTTGAATTCAATCCAAGCCGTGAATTGATCGTTGGGTATATGGGAGGAGGACGCGTAGCCTTTAAGGCACCAAACCTTCTCTACTTGGGCAGTGGCGAATATCACCGGGAAGGGTTCTATCGCGAAGATGCTGGCATTCAGGATGATGACAGCGACTACGGTAAGACAATCGAAGTTGATCTGGCCACACGGAGTGGTCGCCATTTTTCAAAAGGTCACAGAAACCTGCAAGGGGTTGAAATTGATCGGACTGGGCGGCTTTGGACGACCGAACATGGTATGCGCGGTGGTGACGAACTTAACCTGATCGTGGATGGCGAAAATTATGGTTGGCCTTTGGAAAATCTCGGCACCCTCTATAATGGCCTGCCTGCACCAACCATAGGTGAACCCGGCAGGCACGAGGTTTTTGCCGCCCCGGTCTTTGCATGGTCCCCTTCTGCGGCGGTGTCTTCACTTGCACGTATTGATGGTTTTCATGAAACTTGGGATGGTGACTTGCTGATTGGATCTCTGCGCGGGAGAACCTTGTTCCGAGCCCGAATTCGTGGCGAGCGTATTGTCACACTCGAGCCGATCCCAATCGGTGAGCGCATTAGAGATGTGTTACAAGTTGGACCAGAAAAGCTGGCTGTAATGCTGGATTCCAACGAGCTCGTCATCTTTACCATTGAAGAGCGCAAAGACCCCCTCGAAGGGTTGGTTGCTGGGTTGGTTGCAGGAGGCATGAGCCAAGCACGTGCTGACACAGTACAGGACACTTTTGTCAGCTGCAATGAATGCCACTCTTTTCAGGAGCTGATCCATGGCGCCGGACCATCCCTTCACAATGTGGCAGATAGAGCCATCGCCGGGACAGCCTTTTCTGGTTATTCGGATGAATTACAACAGGTTGGCGGTACATGGACACGGGAAGCGCTTATCTCCTACCTGTCAGATCCCGAAAGTTTTGCTCCGGGCACATGGATGACGGGTCAGGGTGTCAGCGGCACAGAACTCGCCGGCGACATTGCAACTGGCTTTCAATGGTTGAAGGATCAAACCGCCCCGTGATTCAACCCGACCATGACCGTTAATAATATTTACAGTTGGTCTGTATCTTTATTTCGACAGTAACGCTGTCATGTGGTTTGTAACTCGTTCAAGCTCAACGAAAAACAATCAGTACTTTCAATACAAATTGACCGCAGGCCTTCCAAAGAAGAGTGCCTACGGTCAACAAATCGCCCGAGCCTGCATTATCCGTTCCAACTTTTTACCGCACTTTTCCGATCAATCTGTTTCGAAGGCCCCGATGGATGGCGGTTCTGGTCGCAGGTTTCCTCGAAAATCGGTGCTTGCGTTGGGCTCGCTCAAAGCGGCCCCCAAAGCCGGTGATCCGATTTCAGGCACCCAAATAGAGGCGCTGTCTGACGTAGGTGCGTAATCGGTATAAAGCGTTGAGGCATCCGCTCGATACCCTTTGTAGCGGGGGATAAATGCCACGGAGTTGCGAACACCTTGATACGCGGCGCCGATGTTTGGCGCGTGTATAAGATTGTTCTCAAGGTTCGTATTCACATTTGAGAACCCCATGATTGCATCCTGCCACACGTGAGGCGTGCTCATGTTAGATAGGTTCACAAGGGTATTATTGTAAATTCGGATGGGTGCTGCGAGGTTGGTCGCGTCAGTTCCATTCCCATCGCCATTCGTCGCCGAAGCCACAAATGCGTCTAGACCGCGTGCTAATCCGCCGATCGGAGTCGCATTGTATTGGGTATCCGGGAAAATCAAAACGTTGTTGCGCAAGGTCACACCACCGTGCGTCAATCCAATAAGCCGGGTGGCCTGGAACCCGCCGACAACGATAGACCCTTCGATAATCGAATTCGTCGCACGGCTGTTCGAGCTGTTGTTCGCAGCAGAAAGAACAATCGGATCACCCGCGCTTTCTATCGCACAGGATTGCATATTCAATTGTGCACCAGACCCAACACCCGCAGAAGTATTCCACCGGATAGCAGGTTGGACGGCCAAAACGGAGTTAATCGGGCTCCATCCTGTTGAAGAAAAGAAGTCCGTCGATAAAAAGACCGTTTTGTTTGGCGCTGCGGCACGATACGGTCCATGGTTATTGTGCGTATCGTCTTTTGGCCCGCCTGTAATAGCGTCCACATTCTGTGCAATCCGGCTACCCAGGATAGACGTCTGACCACTATCCCCGTCAAAAATTCCGTAATTTGACCAATCCGAAACAATGGTATCGTTTACAAAATATGCCCTGTTGCTACGCCCGGACGCACTTAGGTTTGTCGTCCTGATTGCAACATTCACATTCGCAATAACACAGTCGTCCACCACACAGTGTTCAGACCTGTTATCGCTAAAGTTTATCGCGTCAGTCCCCCAATTCCCCGTCTCGCTCGTGACATCCCATGTACCGTGCAGTTCGATTCCACTGATGACGGCCCCGTTATCGATCCCATTCGCATCTTGCAGTGAGGCATCTTCGATCAAGGCGCGGCGCCCAGATGTAAAACTACTGCTTGCCTGAAGCACAGGGCGCGCACTGGTGCCGGCAAGTGCTTCTATACGGAGGCTTATCCCGCTGGCATTCGTAGGAGGACGGTATCCAAGAGGGCTGTCTATTACATGCGTCTGGCCTCGCTCCAAAAGAATACGGTGGGGCGTCAAAGCTGCATCAAGAACGGAAAAAGCCGCTGTCAGGCTGGTGAACCTCTGTGCACCAGACGGTGCATTGCCATAATTACCCGTCTGATCCACGAAGATCGTTGTTGACCCAGAATAAAAATCATTCGGATCGGCTATCGAGACCGGCAAAACCGCCTGCCCCCATCTTCCCGTAGAAGGTTCCAGCACTGCCAAGCGTACCGTGTGGATGCCGTGGGTTCTAAAGACATGTGAGCCAAGGGGGCCTAGACTATATCGGCTATCCGAGCGATTTCCGCCGTCAGCTGCATCCATCGCAACAACCTGTGTTGGCGCGACGTAATCGTAGCTTTCACCATAGTCCCAGAAATACACCTTGTCATGATAACTGGGATCATAGTTCGCAATATTTGTGGCTGTATTGGTGGCAAACCCCGTCAGTGTTGGCGAAAAGAAAACACCCTCTGGTGCGACACGATGGTCACTGCGGTTCATATCGACAGAGACTGAAACACCCGGGGTGGGTGTCTGATCCCAGACGCTTCCTCCCCCCTCAATCTGTCCCCACGCATTGACAGTGACACCACCGATGGTGACGGTTGAACCGATAGTAAAGCCTTGAAAAGCAATCGTTGGCATTGTTCACCTCTTTCTCACGAATAGGCTAAAACGGCGAGAGCAACTTCGTCATTGCTTGCACCACTAGGGTCGGGGTTGAAAGAAACACTGTAAGGTGCAGCTGGAACATTGCTAGTGAAAGCCAAAGCAGAGGCTCGATCGCCAGGTATATTTGAAAAGACGGGGCCATCTTGCGCTGCATTTGTCCAAGTATGAGCACCAAAGAAACTACCGCGCCCCATTGCAATGGCGATGATGGCATTGGCGGTATCAGTGGGTGTAACAGAGGCGGAGGCCGTACCAATTCCAAACTGGAAAACAACACCCACGGCATCTCGCGCGGCTCCCTTAACCAAAACCGCCGTCAGCATATGGCGCGCGGGCGCATTGGCCAAGGTCAGGTTCACAGAGGTATCAGCCGAGCCCGGCCCTGTTAGCGTATACTCGAAAACCCAAATTCTTGCCCCAAAACTATTACTGCCTGTATTGGCAAGCGATGCACCCGCAGAAACACCGCCCACGGTCATGGCAGGTTCGTCCGGCGTATCGGTTCCATAGACAAGCACCAGTTTATCACCGTTAACTGCGCCAGACAGATCAAGCGAGAAAGAAGGTGTGGACGTGGAATCCTGAACACCCAGCAAACCGATGGGCATCGCCGAGATGCCGGCTGGGGACACAGTCACACTATTAGATTGGCTCGCCGTGGTACTTCCCCCTTGGGTCGCTGTCGCAGTGACGATAACCGTCGTGGTCGTATCGGCAGCATCAAGCAGCAATGTCGGCGCGTCTGGATTTGTGGTGTCAACAGCATTGGTAGCATTGGTCGAATAACTGATCGAGATGCCAGTCTGATTGATGTCATAGGCAAAAAGTGCGGGTGTAATTGTCAGTATAGTGCCTGCTTCTCCTGTGCCATTCAACTGTGGAGCCATAAGTGTCACGGGTCCCGCGGCTAGCGCGGCTGGGTCCACACTATATGTGCCGTCATATGTGTCGGTCGAGTCATCCACGTCAAAACTGCGACCGTCATTTCCGTTAATCTGAAGTGTGCCGTTGCTCTCCAACATAACCTCAAAAGAATTTGGCAGGGCAATAATTGCAATCGTGTTCGAAACCTGCCCGACGGGCACCCCGCCCTGACTGGCTGTGGCTGTCAATGTCAGCGTATTTCCTGCATCCGCAACATCGATCAAAAGGCTCGGGGCCTCTGGGTTTGTCGCATCGACCGCATTCGTGCCGTTGCTTGTATAGCTGATCGTCACCGGACCATGCGCTGGATCATAGGCAAACAACGCCGGCGTCACCGCCAGAACCGCGCCAGCCTCTGCTGTTGTCAGCGTCCTGAGCACGGGGGCCACAAGACCAACCGGACC
>JBDWVP010000056.1:0-137329 GCA_039983935.1 Roseobacter sp.
CTGCGTGAGCGGATGATCTCCTCTCAGCGATGCAAGCATCGCCTGCCGGGCAGTGGAAGATATGCGCATCCATGGGATGGGCGATAAAGCACAAAAGGCTCATATCCGGGCGATCAAGGACTTTGCCGGGTTTCTGAAGAGATCTCCGGATACGGCCACGCCTGATGATGTATTGACACTAGTGGAGAGTGTGAATACCTGATTAAAACCATAAAAATAGCCATTCGCAGCCATGTGATAGCCAATCCGTCCAAAGTTGTAGGATTATCCCATGGAATTACTGAAACTGGTTGCAGTCGCAACAATTGCAATTTTCGTTGCATCACATGCGATTGCTCGGGACGTCGAACATGAACTTGGAAAAACCAATGTTCCAGATGCGCCAGAACGCATTGTGGTGCTTGAGTTCAGCTTCATTGATGGATTAGCGTCTGTGGGTGTCGCGCCTGTGGGCATCGCAGACGACAATAAACGCGAACGCGTTGTTCCTGAATACATCGAGATTATCGGCGACGACTGGACGTCTGTCGGAACACGCGCGACGCCAAGTCTCGAGATCATTGCGTCTTTGTCTCCTGATTTGATTATTGCGGATTTAAGTCGCCACGCAGAAGCCTATGAAACGTTGTCAGAGATTGCCCCAACAATCGTTCTGAACAGCCTTGGCGGCAATTATCATGATGCGGTTGAGCAGATGAGCGTTATTGGTGAAGCCATCGGTAAATCAGACGAAATGCAGGCCCGTATTGCTGAGCACCAAGCCACGATGGCAACCTTTGCGAAAGAGGTGGCTTCACGTGCAGAAGGTTTAACAGCCCAATTCGGCGTCACCCGCACAGATGCTTTGTCCCTTCATAGCCCTATCTCTTACAACGGTTCTCTGCTTGAAAGGTTGGGTTTTGAAGCCGCGATGGAGATACCTGAAACAGGAGGCGTTCGCGAGACGAACTATGTCTCGACATCGCTGGAACAACTCTCTGAGATTAACCCCGACATCCTGATTTTTGGCGCTTACACAGATCCAAACATCGAACAGACATGGAACTCTGAAGCTTTGTATCAGGGTATGACAGCCGTTCAACACGGGCACGTCTTTCAAGTGACGGCGCATAATTGGTCGCGTTTGCGCGGGATACTTGCGGCGGAACTGACGGCTGCTGACTTGAGTGAAATTCTTGACCAGCTTGACTAAAATGACCGGTGAACGGTTCTCCAATTGGAGGGCCGTTTCATTGTCCGGGGCCGTTATAATAATCACATTGATTGGCGGAACACTGTTCTCACTGGCCACAGGGGGCCGAAGTGATGTCGGTCTGTCCGACCTTTTCAATCCAAGCGAAGTTGCCCGAACCGTCTTGTGGGATATCCGCGCACCGCGTTTGGCGGTTGCTGCGTTGCTGGGCTGTAGCCTTGGCCTTGCGGGTCTTTCCTTACAAGCAGTAACGCGCAACAGTTTAGCATCTCCCTCCATACTTGGTATCAATCAAGGTGCCGCGTTTGGTTTGTGTGTAACGTTGGTCTGGCCAGACTTATTTCCCATCTCACCAGGCATCATGGCAATGGTTGGCGGGCTCACAGCCGGTGCTCTAACGTTGACAATTGCGGGCGCGTTTCGCGGTCAAATTAACCCTATGCGTCTAATTTTAGGTGGTGTGGCAGTCGCAGCGTTTTCCTTCGCTATGGTCCGCTTCACGTATACACTCGATGATGACCTGACCCGCGCTGTCGTGCGGTGGACTGTTGGCGATATCAGCGGTGCCCGCTGGTCCGACGCAAAGCGATTGGCATGGTTCATCGCCCCTAGCTTCATTGCCACATTGATGTTGGCGCAGCAATTCAACCTCATGGCGCTTGGGCAAGGCGCCGCGCAAGGCGTTGGTGTCGATCCACGGCTAACGCTGTTGTTTGGGACACTGCTCGCGGCCAGCCTGGCTGGCATTTCGGTTTCGGTCGCTGGACCGATTGCATTTGCTGGATTGGTTCTGCCGCACCTCGCTCGAATGGTGGTTGGTACGGATTACCGCCAGTTGGTTCCAACAACAGCTGTGCTGGGTGCGGGCATTATGCTCATTGCCGATGGTCTTTCCAAATGGGTCACCGCGCCATCAGAAGCTCCGATTGGTGTGGTCGTGGCTCTTATTGGTGCACCCTGGTTTTTGTGGTACACACTACGTGCGAGTGAGTTTTAACGATGCGGTTTCAAATCTCAATCGCAGGACTAGTTGCGCTAATCGTTTTGGTGTTCATTTGGAGCATAATGGTTGGAGCCGTTTCAATCTCTCCTCGTGTTGTCTTGAACAGTCTGTTGCAACTTGACGGCCCGAGACAGGATTTCATTATCAATCGATCCCGTCTCCCAAGAAGTTTTCTGGCTCTCATGACGGGCGGTGCCCTAGCGTTATCAGGCGCGATAATTCAAGCGCTGCTCCGTAATCCGTTAGCGAGCCCAAAGATCATCGGCATCAATTCAGGTGCCGCTCTCGCTGTTCTGATTGTTACTTTGTTGGCCCCGGACGTGGGACATAAGTGGTTTCCAGTAATCGCAGCATTTGGCGGGTTAGCGGCGGCGGGATTGGTGTATGTTATGGCAGAACTTGGCCCCGTATCTCCAGCGCGGCTTGCTTTGATCGGGGTTGCTGTTGGGTTTGCTTGTGATGCGGGGGTCGATTTCATTTTGGCCACGGCAGACACTTATGTGGTCTCTGCGCCACTCGTTTGGCTGACAGGGTCTTTGTGGGCTCGCGGATGGACACATGTTGCCCAAGTTACGCCATTCTTAATTCCAATGTCGGTTTTCGCTCTGTTCATGGTGCATCAATTGGACCTCATTCGTCTTGGCGCGGCACAGGCGACCAGTCTGGGCCAACACGTTAGATCAATGCGTGCGGTCCTACTTCTGATAGCGACTTTATTGGCCGCGATATCGGTAAGTGCGGTTGGCGTCCTTGGGTTTGTGGGGTTAATGGCCCCGCATATCGCAAGAAGGCTGGTTGGTGGACAGCATCGGCATTTACTTCCTGTTTCGATGCTCGTTGGCGCACTTCTTGTTTTGGTTGCCGATGCAATCGGGCGGTCTCTGGCACCACCAATTGAAATTTCTGCCGGTATTCTAACGGCTCTCCTGGGTGCCCCATTCTTTATATTCATCATGCTGACGAACGGCTCCGAGGACACGACATGAGTATAGTTTTAGAAAACGTTATCTCTGGATATGACACCTTCCGATTGGCGTCAGTATCATTAGAAATAACCGAAGGTAGTTTAACAGTATTGATCGGTCCGAATGGGTGCGGAAAAAGTACGCTCTTCAAGACAATTTCAGGGCAGTTGAAACCATCAAATGGAAACCTCTCTATAGCTGGGTCGGACATGTCACGACTACGAACGCGCGCGGTTGCAAAATTTGTTTCAGTTCTTCCCCAACATCCTATCGTACCGCCAGGCATCTCCGTGGAGCAATTGGTCGGATACGGTCGTGCGCCGCATCAGAATATGTTCGGGATCCGTACAGCCAAAGACCAAGAGAGCATCGAAACCGCACTTGAAACCGTATCGATGATTGACCGACGGGATCACCTTGTAAGCGATCTGTCCGGCGGTCAGCGGCAACGTGTTTTCGTAGCCATGTGTTTGGCACAAGATACGCCATACGTCCTATTTGATGAACCAACCAGCTTTCTAGACATCCGCTATCAATATGAAGTTCTAGACCTAATGGCCGACCTAAATAACGCCGGTAAGACCATTGTTGCGGTGCTCCACGACCTCGCTCAAGCCGCGCGATACGCTTCCCAACTTATCGTCATGAAGGGCGGTAGAATTCACGCGGTGGGCAAGCCCGATGATGTGATAGACGAAACAATGGTATATGATGTTTATGGTATCAAAACCAAACTTTTCGCAGATCCTATAAGTGGCACCGCATTGATTTCGCCGGTTAAGTAATGAGATCGGCCATTTCTAGCGAATGTCTTGTGTGGAAGGCACCTGCATGCGTGTTGCAAATCGAAAAAACTGGACCACAGCTTTGAATGTCCACTTTCTTCAAGTTGCACAAGTTAGTTTGCGAGCCCAGCGAACGACAACTTAGCGTGCGTCGTCAAGATGCGCGATGAGCATGTTCAAGATCTTTGCCTGAATCTCATATCGCTTCGCTCGCTCCATTGGTCTTGTCGCGGTTTAGTTCCGGTCTCTTTCGAGCAATGTTTGCGATGAAGGAGATATGGAATGGCAAAGAGATACACCGACGAGTTCCGCCGTGATGCGGTGCGGATGGCCACGACGAGTGGATTAACGCGACCCCAACTTTCATCAGATTTAGGGGTTGGGCTTTCGACGCTGAACAAATGGGTTCAGCAGCATCAACACGATGACCTGATGTCAGGACCGCATGAAGACGTGGAAAAGGAGAACACGCGGCTTCGCAAAGAAGTTCGTCTGCTGCGCGAGGAGAGGGAAGTTTTAAAAAAGGCGGCAATCTTCTTTGCAGGCCAAAGTCGGTGAGATTTGCCTTCATTGATGCCTGGAAAGACGAATGGTCTGCGGAGTTTCTCTGCCGGATCATGAAGGTCACATCGCGGGGGTTCCGTGCTTGGCGGGTGCGGCCTATGAGCCAGCGACAGCGCCCCTCTCGGCAGATTGCTTTGCAATCGCCTGCCGGGCAATGGATGATATGGTGCTTCTAGCCCATATCCGTGAGCAGCACCGCCTCAGCTTGGAAAGCTATGGGCGGCTGCGTATGACCGAAGAGTTGCAAGAATTGAACTTGAACGTCGGGCACCGTCGCGTTGGTCGCTTGATGCGTGAAAATGACATCAAGATCATTAGAACCCAGAAATACAAAGTGACAACAGACAGCAATCATACGTTCAACATCGCGCCAAATTTGTTGGATCAAGACTTCTCTGCTGATGGTCCCAACCAGAAATGGGCAGGAGACATCAGCTACATCTGGACTGGCGAAGGTTGGCTGTATTTAGCCGTTATCCTTGATTTGTATTCTCGTCGCGTCATCGGTTGGGCCGTTAGTAACCGCATGAAGCGGGATCTGGCGATCCGGGCGTTGGACATGGCGGTGGCCCTGCGACAGCCGCCGAAGGACTGCATTCATCATACGGATCGTGGCTCGCAATGTTGTTCAAACGCGTACCAAAAGCGTCTGAAAAAGCACGACTTCAAGGTGTCAATGAGCGGCAAAGGCAATTGCTACGACAATTCCCTTCTCGGCAGATTTACTTTGTAAATCGCCTGTCAGGCAATGCATGGTTGAAACGTTCTTCAAATCCATCAAGGCTGAGCTGATCTGGCGCAACCGATGGGAAACAAGACGCCAAGCAGAGGGAGCTATATTCCAGTATATCAACGGATTTTATAATCCAAAGCGCAGGCACTCGTCGCTGGGTGGCAAAAGCCCCTTGGCCTTCGAGCGAAAGGCTGCATAAATGAGTTGAGAGACCGGAACTTAAGCGCGACAAGTCCACATTGCCTTCTCAAGCCGATCCATGACTTCTGCAAGTTTTTCTTTGACAGCGCCTTCAGACTGCGTCTCAATAGCTTCGTCCACGCGTGCGAGTTCGCATTCCAACTTGGGTACTTCGTCGCAGTCAACTTTCTCAGCACTGATCAGGCGCACATGACTGGATCGCGCCACGTCAAGATTAAGAGCCTTTGCCCTCGACGGCTTACGGGTCATTCTGTTCGGCGGTTTGTGCGCCAAATAATGCGCACACTTTTGTAAAGTTGGCTTACTCCTAAGGCCCGGTAGTGGTTTGTCTGCAACCCATCAGAGGGGCCTGTTTGCGCAGCGATGGCCACGAGACCTCCCTGCAATTCGAACTTAGCTGTACGCAAGCGGGAAAAGTATGGGGCGTCTTTCACACCTGTCACTTGATTTTTGTAGGAACACTCTCTCGGACACCCCATGCTTAGAACCACGCCTCATTCGACTTAAAACGTCCCGTTTTTCCAACAAAAGCTCTATTCAAGCCAAATACTGTAAATGCTGGGGAAACCGTTGACGTTGCTCGAGGAAACCCACTCAGATTTGCGCCGCGATTAAGGCTACTGGCCGTCCACCGTCAATAAGTCGGTCCAATTGCCACTCCCTCCAAGGACGACAATCTCGCATGCCATCAATTCAATACCTGCTGACGTATTTATCCTGCCAGAACAGATATAGCGGTCCGATCCGATCTTTGCAGCCTTGGCGGTTGCAACATCGATCTCACCTAACGCCAAAACGACACCAAATGAAAAAGCACCGTGCGAAAACCTCAGGGATTTCGGCGCATCTGTAGTCGCAATAGGAGCGGGCCACCCGCCTGCGGTTTCGCCAAGTTCGTGCTTCAGGGCCGACACGGCAAATACACGCGTGCAGCCGTTAACGTATCCATTGCCCTCGGTCTTACCAACGACTGCGATCCGTTTGCCGGAATCCAAATCGCACCCAACAATGAACACGTCCATTTGTCATCTGGTCCAGATGATAGCATCCGGTGAGTGTAAGCGCGTGGCATTGATCAAGCCTTGGGTCGGTAAAGATTTGAAGGACCATGGCACCGTTTAATGTCTGGTGCGCTGGTGATCGTTTTGGCGGCCTCTAGCCCGGCTGTACGGAGCTCTTCCACATCCCAACCGACCGGTTTGCCCTGTGCCATGGTAACCTTGCCATTTACGACAAGGGCATCGACCTGATCTCGATTGTAATAGCGGACCAGTTCCCATTCGAAATCATGGCTAGGTAGGCATTCAGGGTGCATCATGTCGAGGATCACAAAATCCGCCGCCATGCCTGTTTCCAACGGACCGTGATCGCCAGCGCCACCAGTCGCGCGCGCGCCTTGGGTGGTCGCCGCATCAACCCATGTCCACGCCGCGCCACAAGAGAAATCAGCCACGGGCAAGGCGTGTTCAATCCGCTGGCACGCTTCTGCAGCCATCAGGTTTTTGAACCCATCCGCTGAGGTTGTATCTGAGCCAACCCCAAAACGGACGCCCCTTTGGGCCATGCGCAACGCTGGCGCGACGGCATTCCCTTTCCAGATGCTGGCCAATGGGTTGTAGCTCGTCGCCGTATCGGTTTCGACGATCATTTCGATCTCTGGTTCTGACACGATGGTCGTATGATGCAGGATCACATGCGGCCCAAGAACATCGTGTTTATGAAGCAATTCTGTGGGGCGCATACCGTGGCGCAGGATACATTCATGCACCTCTGGGAAGTGTTCATTAGAATGAATCTGAAGCAGGATACCTTTTTCCGCGCAAAGCGCTGATAGCTTGGTCAATATGTCCGGCGTGTTGCCCATGAAGGAGCTGCAGCACACGGATGGCGCAATCAACTCATGGGGCGCGCAGTGGTCAATATGGGCCAGGACAACGTCTTCGATTTGCGACCACTCGTAATTGCCATGACCGGTGCCGATATCACCCGAAAACTCATCTAATCCACAGGCAGAGACCAGCCTCACCCCTGTTTCAAGCGCTGCGCGATGCACGCCTTTATTCTTTTCAATGCTGTTCAGCCCATAGTTCACAACCTTGGTGAATCCGCCGCGCATCGCCTCCCAAAACGCCCACTTGGCAGAGAGATATGATTGCTCTTCATCCATATCCCGTTCCATCGGGTGCCAAATGCGCCGCCAGATTTGTGCCGGTTCTCCGCCAATCAGGGCTTTGCCAAAGATCTGGCCGACATGTGTGTGCGCATCAACCATGCCGGGTATGATGGCGCGGCCCGGCAATGATATGGCGTCTGGAAACGCAGAAGCGGGCCCAATTCCAGTGATCTTCGTACCTTCAAACCGAATGGCCCAGTCCCGTTTGACACCATCTGGTGTGAGCAGAACCTCTGGCGCAAGCGTCGCAGAAGATGAAAGCAGTTTTTCAAAATCCATCAGTCATATCGGGCGACCCAGATCCGGGCCGCCCGCCTTTTCGAGTTACTTTAAAGTGATCCGCGACGCATCAACTGCTTCAACCGGACCGGTGGCCAGAAAGCCTTTTATCAGGTCGCGTGACGGCACAGCTTCGACCATGCCTTGCTCTACGACCCATTCGGCTTGGGTTTCGAGGATGTCCAGCAGGCCGTTGCCCAAACCGATCTCATATTCCGCTTCCGAGAACTTTGCCTTAATGACCTCCAGTGAAAGCAGGCCTTCTGTCGCTGTTTCAAGGGCGGCCATGGCGCCTTCGGGATTGGTTTCGATGTATTCTTCTGCCTTTACCAATGCGCGCACAAACGCAGCCAACTCGTCTGGGCGGTCGTTTAGCATTTCTGGCGTAGCGGACAGAACAAACCACGCGATATATGCGTCGCTGCGAAATTCGCGGTAATCATCGCCAAGTGCCTTTTCAGCGGCTGGGTAGAAGTCAGGAAACATGATACCTGCATCGATGTCACCACGGGCAAGGGCTGGCACGATGTCAGGAGGCGATACATTGATGACTTCGGCATTTACACCAAACTCTGTCAGCAGAGCTTCGGTGAAGAACTGCGTGTTTGACCCCATCGTCGTACCGATCTTCTTGCCTTCAAGGCTTGTCGGATCTTCGAACCCGATTGACTCCTTAGAGATCATGCGATTGGCTGTGTAGCGCGATAGTGTTGTGAACGTACCGAAGGGTTGGTCACGTAGGGCCGCGATGGACACGGGGTATTCGGCCATAAAGGCCACATCAAGCTGACCACCGATCAATGCCTCTAACGCGCGACGCCCAGAGGTGAATTTGACAGCCTCAAGCGTGATATCCTCTTCTGCAAAGTAGCCCTCAGATTGGGCGACGACGATTGGTAAAGTCTGCAAGTTCGGCGCAAATCCGATTGTAATATCGTCGGCTAATGCGCTGGTAGCCGAGAATGCGAGCGCAGTGGCAGCGCTAAGGAATTTTGTAAACAATTGTACTCTCCTATTTGAGGTTTCAGTCTTCATGACGCAGCAGCCCCAACAGCATGCTGCGCAGGCTTAAGAACCCATCGCTCATCCGGTCGACTGGGCGGGGTCTTTCGAGGTCAACGGGTACGCTTTCGATGATCCGCCCCGGGGCGGCGGCCATCACATATACAACATCTGCAAGGCGCAGGGCTTCATCCACGTCGTGGGTGACAAATAAAACTGTCTTGCGTCGGCGCATCCAGATGCCCGTCAACAGCTCATGCATCCGCAACCGTGTTTGGGCGTCCAATGCGCCAAAAGGTTCATCCATCAGCAAGACGTCCGGGTCGGCAGCAAGGGTGCGCGCAATCGCAACACGCTGCTTCATCCCACCGGACAATTGGCCGGGAAATTTGGTCGCATGGTCGGTGAGACCAACCTCGCCGAGGGCTTCCATGGCCCGGGTGCGGCGCTCATTTTTGGACAAACCAAACCGCTTAAGTGCAAATTCAACATTCCCCCGTGCCGTGAACCAAGGGAAAAGTGCAAAGTTCTGGAAAATCACACCAACACTTGGGTGGGGGCCATTCACATAACGGCCGTCAACCTGAACGCCCCCTTCAGTCGGGACGGTGAAACCAGCGACGGCATTCAATAGCGTGGACTTGCCGCAGCCCGACGGGCCAATCAAGGCGGTAAATGTGCCTGGCTCAAGTTCCAGATCTGTCGGGGTCAGTGCAATGGTTTGCGTTGTGCCTTCACCAAACACCACCGAAAGTCCGGCAATACGGACCCAGCCCCTGCCAGTTTTCTTGGACACAGATGAGTGGTGTGGTGTGGTGGCTATTTGGTTCATTCTTTACGGCGACCCTGTGAGACGAACGAAACTGTTCCACTAAAAACCACTGCATCAAAGTGCTATAAACTTCACAGTGCGATGCATTTTTTGCACCGGCATGAACGCCAGCAACGATCCGCATTGCTCCCGTCTAAAAAGTGGGCGGTGACGAAAACAAGCGCGTCAATCATGAGCATTTTTAGGCAGCCACCCCCCCAAACGACAACTAATTGACAGACGGTTTTTTGCCAGCTCACGTCGCAGTGCACACAAAGAAAACTGACTCTTGGACTAACAACATGTTTGCAAAACAGCTCTCCCACCTAAAGCCGCTTTTATCGATTCTATTCGTTATCGCCATTTGGCAACTTGCGCATAGCTTTGGGCTGACCAATCGAAATTTGTTCCCCGGGCCTTGGGACGTCGCCAAAGCCTTTGTGAAGCTGTTCAATGACGGCGTGATGATGAAAGATCTTAAGACGTCAGTGTCACGTGCTGCCGTTGGCTTCTCCATTGGAGCGACCCTTGGAGTGCTTGCAGGTATCTTGACCGCCCGCGTCGCTATTGTGCGGCTCGCAGTTTACCCGTTTTTCAACATCTTGCGCCCGATTCCCGCGATTGCCTTGGTCCCCATTGCAATTGTTTGGTTTGGCATCGGCGAAGAATCAAAGTATTTCGTCATCGCCTACACGGTGTTCCTAGCTGTCTGGCTTGCCACGCACCACGGGATGGAACATGTTCCAGAGACTTACATCCGCGCGTCCCGCTCGCTGGGGGCGCCCTGGTGGCGCGAATTCTTTGAGGTTGTGGTCCCTGCTGCTGCACCACATATCTTCGCGGGGCTGCGTTTTGGGGCGGCACTTGCCTTCCTGAGCCTGGTTGCAGCCGAGCTTACCGGGTCATCAGCAGGCATCGGGTATCGACTAGAAGAGGCTCGACAGTATTTCCAAGTGGATCGCATGTTTGTCGGGTTGATCCAACTTGGCCTGCTTGGTGCAGCCTTGGACACCTTTTTCGCCTTTTTGAGCAAGCGTGTTGTGCATTGGGAAACGACCTAACCAACAGGTCGCCAGTTGGGGCATCCCTGTCATCAGCACATGAGTGCGACGTCTTAGCGGGAAAGACAAGGCGGCGTCTGTCATACCAAATCCAAGCACGCACCAGAGCGCATCACAGGACCGTGTCACACAGCATCTAAACAACTACGTGGTCGCGGATGACAAAGAGGCCCGTCAAGTTCAACAGATACCGCAAGTCTGCAAATAGGATCAGACCAAGCGCTGGAATGGAAACATCCAGCCGGGCAGTTGGCTCATCCAAGGTCAGGAATTTTGGACGAACAGCAAGCGCCCGAGCGATCCCAACACTGGCCTTTTGGTCGCCTGATCATAGATGGGTGACCCTGCTTAAACGGGTCTGAGGCAACCCGACCTGCGCGGCCAGTTCCTCTAACCATGTACTTCTGTCAGGTGCGCTGATTTTTATAAGGTGGCATTACTGGATTGAAATGGCCAATTTAGTTTTAAATTTGACCGCCCAACAATTTGACCAGTATCGGGAACCGCCTGTTTGCAAAAGCCAAGACTATTGGAGATTCACTTCCCCGATATTGAACGAATATCTTCAAGTGATGCCATGTGTGGTGCTCCATTCGAGATAGCCCCTGAGGTAGAAAGAGTTTTGGATTCAATTTTAGCGCTGCGCAAAGTAAGCGGCTGACTTTGGAAGGATCCAACGCAGCCCCGGCGCCCACTATGGATGTCTCTGATGTGCCCTTCACAACGGCACATCACCGGCCCAAAGCGTAAATCCAGTTGTCATGTCACGTCGACCCACAGCGAGAAAAACTGCCCGTCATGTAGACGCAGTATTGGCGTCCGGCCCAGCAGGTCTGTATCGGTGGTGTGATGCGTTTGACTCTGCCCGTGGTCATAAGCAAGTTGGGATAGACTTAAAAAAGGATGCCTAGAGATGATTCCACGTATTTTGACGACGACTTGCGCATTGGCACTGTCCGCAGGGGCCGCACAGGCAGATTACACGCTGCACGTTATCCATATCAACGACTTACACAGCCGGATTGAACCTATCAACAGATTTGATTCGACCTGTAACGCCGAAGACAACGCCGAAGGGAAGTGCTTTGGGGGCTACGCGCGTGTCATCACCAAGATCAACGAGCTACGCACGGAATTGGCTGACCAAAATGTAATCGTGTTGGACGCAGGCGACCAATATCAGGGCAGCCTGATGTACACGACCTACAAGGGAGAAGTTGAGGCTGAATTTGCCGAGATCGTCGGCTTTGACGCGATGGCCGTGGGCAACCATGAGTTTGATGATGGTGATCAGGGCCTGCGCGATTTGACTGACCGTGTGTCCTTCCCGATCGTGTCCGGCAATATTGATGTGTCCAAGTCGACTATCCTAGCCGGTCAGGTCGACAAACACACAATTCTTGAGGTCGGTGGTCAAAAGATCGGGATCATCTCGGCCCTTGCTACGGATACCGTTGAGACATCCAGCCCATCAGATGCGGTGATTTTCACCAACGAGATCGAAAGTTTGCAGGCTGATGTCGCCGCGCTTGAAGCTGAAGGCGTGAACATGATCATCGCTTTGAACCATGTTGGCGTTACAAAAGACATGGCGATCGCAGGCGCTGTGGATGGTATTGATGCCGTTGTTGGCGGGCATTCGCATACGTTGTTTTCCAACACCGAAGAAGGCGCGATGAGCTATCCGACAATGGTTGGCAATGTGCCTGTGGTTCAGGCCTACGCCTATTCGAAATACGTGGGTCATCTGGAACTGACATTTGACGACGGTGGCAATGTTGTGTCTGCAACCGGCGACACGATCCTGCTGGATGCAAGCGTATCCGAAGACCCCGCTGCCGTGGCACGGATTGCTGAACTGGCCGGTCCCATCGAGGAAATGAAGACCCGTGTGATTGGCGCATCTGCCGACGTAATCGAAGGCTCGCGTGATGTATGTCGTGCGGCGGAATGTCCGATGGGAAATCTGGTCGCTGACGCGATGCTTGACCGTGTCGCGGACCAAGGCGTGCAGATCGCGATCCAAAATGGCGGAGGTTTGCGGGCGTCAATCGACGGCGGCGAAGTCACCATGGGCGAAGTTCTGACAGTACTGCCGTTCCAGAACACGCTCTCAACCTTTGACGTCACAGGCGAGAAGGTCTTGGCGGCATTGGAGAACGGTGTCAGCCAGCTTGAGGAAGGCGCAGGGCGCTTCCCACAGGTCGCCGGACTGTCCTACACGGTCGATGCGGCTGCCGAGCCTGGTTCACGGGTTTCGGACGTAATGGTTGGGAAAAATCCGATCGATCTGTCCGCCACCTATCTGGCCGTTTCAAACAACTATGTCCGCAATGGCGGCGATGGGTACGCAATGTTTGAAGACGCGGCGAACGCCTATGATTTTGGCCCAGATCTTGCTGATGTCGTGGCTGAATATCTGGCCAAAAAGGGCAAATACGCCCCTTACACAGACGGTCGTATTACCTTAAAATAATTTGGTCGAAAGCAACAAGATCAAATGCGCTGCAGCCTCCTGCGGCGCATTTTTTTGTGCCTTCTTAGGCCACACGTTGACAGCCTACCATGCCGGAGGCTTCCCATCCAAATGGCAACCTAAAGAAGGTAAAGTTTCTAGGTTTGGCGGAATAGCCTCTTTGAATAGCTGACGAAGTGGACCCTTATGTTCTGCCAGATACAGCGAGGTTGATCGTGTTTTGCATGCACAAAAGCCGCAAAAAATCCCCTTCGATGAACGCAGGCTATTGTGCTGAGCGCTAGATGCTGCAATTGCGAGACCAAAAGCAATCACACTGACCCTGTCGTGTTTCATCCGATTTCGAACGGCCTAACCGACAAGACGCGAGGAAGGCTCAGGATCACAGCCAAAGCCCCCCATGCACATGTCCATACATAGCTGATGTCACCAGCTATTTCTTTCTCGCTTGGTCAGTCGCAAAATCGCGATCCAGAAAATTGGGCGCGATATTGAATTTGTGATTCCGCTCCGTCATTGGGTCGTGTTCCCCTGTTCACACCACGGATATGCTGTACTAACCCATCCGCTGGTCAACGCGATACGCACCCTATCCATCCCTATCAGCCCGATAGCCAATCTCCTTTGGGCCAGTACATCCTATCAAAGGAACAGCTGCAAAACACGACAGGAACAATTTCTGTAAGATGTTAAAATAGCCCCGAAATTACAACACATGGCAACATCGGCAAAACCATCGCTAAAGATTGAAAATCCCAACCTTCGCATCTTGGACACACAGTGTGTTATTTTTCGTGTTTTTTACGAGCCGACAACACAGCTTTGATCAGGTCTTCGGGAACATCGCCCATTCCCATTTTGGAAAACGGGATGTCAGTTTGAGCCTTAACCAACTCCATTGCGGCCTTATACGATTGCAAGTACGCGCGACATTTACGGCACAATCTCAAGTGCATGTTAAATTTGATCCGTTGGCCTGTTGAGAGGTTACCTTCGAGATAGTCGACAATAAATGCCTCAAACTCCCTGCAATCAATCATGAGCGGCAGTCGAAACATCATTGCCGCAATCGGGCGGGCGGTTTTGCGGTTTTGAGTTTGGCTCATAGCTTTTGCCCTTTCATGTGAGGTTCAAGGAGTGTCTTCAGGGCGGCACGCGCACGATGCAGCCTCACTTTAACATTTGCTTCACTCAGCTCCAATGCTTCGCTGGTTTCAGCCGTGCTAAATCCTTCGATGTCACGGAGACACAAAACGAGGCGATATTTATCCGGTAAGCTCATGATCGCTGCTCGGACATGGTCATATGTTTGCCGGCGAGACAGTAGGGCTTCTGGCGTCGAGGTGGTGTTGTCTTCCAGCTCGACCCGACAACCGCTTTCATCAAAAACGGGAAGCAGATCGTCAATTGAACGTTCCTTCCGCCGCTTGATTTTGCGTAAAGTCATCAATGCCTCGTTTACCACAACACGGTGCATCCATGTTTGTAACGCTGATCGTCCCTCGAACGCATGAAATTTGGACCAAATCCTAGTAAACGCGACCTGCACGGCATCCTCTGCGTGGGCTCTATCCTTTAAAATCCGAAGAGCAGCCCCAAGCATCCAGTCTGAATGTTCGCGAACGAGCTTGGAGATCTCGCCTGAAGTCAAAACCACTTCAACAGGGTCCAAATCCTCAACTGTGCGATCGTCGTCTTGATAAGCCATCCCGCATTGTCCCCCACCTTTGGTCCGTACAACAGTGCAAAATCAGATTTTTTTCTTTTTTTTGTAACGTTCTCCCGTTGTTGTGCATCTGAACCAGTGAAGGTCCCAAACCAGCGGACGAAGGAAAAATATAAACAGATCTCGGCAAATATGATCCGCGTTATCGACCCACTCTCAAGCCGGTAACATTTAATCACACTGACTTGTGAGTGGTTGCTCTCTGCTCCGGAGAATGTTGCTAACAACACCAATGAACGGCTCTGTGAAACATGACCGTTGGAAATCAACAAATTTCCTTGCGTAAAAAGTGTCGTCGCCTCTCAGGCCGAGACTGATCCTCAGAAAAACCAATAACGGATGATGAAAGAACACTCTAAATGACACATAAACGACTGATAATGATCACAGGACAGGTCGGGCTCGCTGCAGCGATCTTGGTTGGGATCGGTGAATTTCTACTCCACTATGACAAATTGGCGCGCTATACAGATACGTTTGCGTTTTTCGAAGGTGTCACCCGCGAACGGGCCACGATAGGTCACTTTTTTGGCGTTTTTGGCGCTCCACTTTATGTTGTTGGCGCCTTTCACATCTACCTTATGTTACGCCCAGCTCATGAAGTCGCAGCACGTTTCGCCGGTCTTGTAATGGCATATGCCTGTATTGTCGGTGCTGTTTGGATTGGATCACGTGCAAGCGCGGTTGAGTTGGTCGCTGCGGGGTCGATCAAGGAACAACTTGATTTGTACGAGCTTCGATACGAGAGCCTGCTGCAAGTCGTGCGCGCCGGCGTACTGGCACTGTCCATCATCTTCATCTGGCTCTGCTTGACAGGTAGATCTTTCTATCCGCGTGCAATGGCGGTTCTGAACCCGATCTTCCTAATAATCGTCGCGTTTATCATCTTCTTCACGGTTCCTGCGATTGGCAAATACATCATGCCTATTGCTTTGAACGTGTCCTACCTCATCCTATTTTCGGTATCGCTTCGCGTCGCCTCAAAACTAAATCTGGAGGGCTAAATCATGCTCAGAAAATTGAAATATATTCCCATGGTCATGATGGCCCTTGTTGGGACAATGGCCGTTGTTATGTCCGCCTATACTTTGAACGATCGGCGCGTCGATTATGACGTCGCTCTTGGCGATACAATACTCCCTGAATTTGACCATGTTGAAGTGCCTTTCCTCCAGTCACACAAAGATGAAACCTCATTGCCAATAACCGGAAGCGCCGCAATCGATATTGACGGTGATGGCACCGAAGAGCTTTTCATTGGTGGAAGCTTCCAACAAGAAAACGGAGTTTTCAAATTTGAAAACGGCAAATTTGTTCCTGTAGTCGGGCAAGCAGGTTTGAACAAACCAGCGGACGGCACAGCTTTTGGTGCCTTGGTTCTAGACTACAACAAAGACGGGCAAGCCGATATGCTTGTCACGCACCCAGAAGGCATTTGGCTGTACACAAATAACGGCGGCACCTTCACCAGCGAACAGCTCAACACACAGATGAACGAAAATACCACCGGTCTATCGATCGCAGTTGCTGACATAAACAGTGATGGTCATTTCGATATGTTCGTGGCCGGATATATCCAAAATGATAAAATCGAAGGCCTGAACATCTTTAATCGTGAGGATTATGGCGGGACGTCGGAATTGTTCATCAACAACGGTGACAACACGTTTACCAACGAAACCCGTGCCCGTGGCCTGTATTTTTTGCACAACACATTCCAGGCGGTCTTTGGCGACTTTGAAGGTGATGGTGATCTCGATCTGATCGTTGCCCACGACACTGGCAACGTGCGCACTTATGAAAACGATGGCACCGGACATTTTACGAACATCGCGAACCCAAACACCGATATTCCCTCCTATCCAATGGGCATCGCAGTTGCAGATCTCAACAATGATGGGGTGACCGACTATAGCTTCTCTAACATCGGGACGACGCCGCCAACATTTATGGTGCGTGGCGATTTGCGCGACGATCAGCCCTTGAATCGCAAATGGATGGCCTTTGTATCTGATGGGAACGGCGGCTTTTCCGATAAAGGCGAAGAGATGAAAATCGCCAACTACGAATTCTCTTGGGGCTTGAGCAACGAAGATCTCAACCTTGATGGCCGTGAAGATCTCATCGTATCGGAAAACTTCGTAACGGCACCTTTCCATAAAATTCCCGCATTGCGTCTTCCGGGTCGTATGCTGGTCCAGACGGCCAGCGGTGAAATGTCTGAGGTCGGCTCAAAGAATGGCGTCGTTAACCGCCAATATTCTATCGCGCCGTTGACCGCCGATTTCAACGGCGACGGTCGTTCGGATGTTGTGCACATCAATATCGCAGGCAATTCGCAAGCATTTATCAGTTCTGGCGACAATCCAAACGGCTTCTTGAAAATCAAGCTCCCCGAAAATCTAGCCAGCATCGGCGCCATGGTTCAAATCACGTTAGAAGATGGCTCCACGTTGTCTAAACCATATGTATCAGGCGAAGGTCTGGCATCTGACAGCAGCCGCATGATCATCGCTGGCTTGGGAGCGCAAAGCGCAAGCTCTGTCACCGTTAAGTTCATCGACGGAACCTCCGCCACACAAGATGGAAGCTTCCGCGATGAAATCGTGACCTTCGAAGGTTCAGGTCAGTGATCTGGGTGAGCCGCCTGTTGCGCGCGGGTATTGTGCTCACGTGCTTGGTGGTTCTGAGCGGGATCGTTCCGATCTCGCTCACCCATTTTCGAACAGGGAACGCATGCCCAAATCTGGGACCAATCCCGGCCTGCTATTTGGTTTCAATTTGCTATGCAGCTATGACATTAGCAGCATTGGTTTGGTGGCGCAGCTTGACATGGTTGTTCATCGCCGGTGCTGCACCTGTCATTTTATTGGCCAGTCTAGGTACAACCTTAGAACTCATCGGGACACCGACATGTCCACTGTCAGATGACGGAGTGCCTTTGTGCTACATATCTTTGGCAATAGGCGTTTCTATGTTTCTGACTTTTTGGATCGTCATTTTCATTGAAAAAAGGTTACGCCTTGTTCGTTGAAAGGCACTGTCGCAACGACGCATAGCTACTGAATGTTGAAGACGAAGGCAGACAAAGGCAGTTCAGAGAAAACTTGTCATTGTTTGCCTACTGAACGGTTGTTTTTATGTGGCCGGGTTTGGTGCATTCCGATGCAATGGCGAAGACACACCGCTGTGGGATCACAATGGGATGGGCTGAACGCGATGAAAAAGCCATCCATGACGCGGTCAGCTGTATTGATCACAATGGCAAAAAGGCAATGCCCTACAAAAAACTCCAATTCTTCAGACCAGTCGAAAAATCGACGTTTCAGGTTGGAGACGCACAGACAGGTGCAAATTGAAAATATAGCCCCTTCGACCCAAACCCTCGGTGATGACGCGCACTCAATACAGGCTTTCATCGATCTGGACGGGTTGAAACAGTCGCAAATTCGCACCACGAAGGTCGCAACTTGATTGTTATTCGACGTTTTAAAACTTTACGCACCGAGCTGCAGCGGCCCTGTCCAAAAAACTGGCGGCTTTCGCACCCGGCACCTTAAACCGTGTCTATTTCGGTAACTCTGTTTCAGTGGCGAATGACTACGCGATGCGTTCGGTCGTGATATATTCTAGAAAAGCTAATCTGACAGTATCACGCTAGAATGTTGGTGGCGTACAAGCACTGATCACTTGACATTTTTCAGGCCCAACCTGTCGAAATCGATGTGGTTGACGGCTGTCAAAATAATAAGCATCCCCTGGCCCAAGAATTTTTCGCAGCTCTCCTACTGTTATTTCAATGTGCCCTGAAATGACAATTCCAGTCTCTTCAGCATCATGTTGATACATCGTGCGACCGGTATCCGCGCCGATATCGTAAGTCTCCTCCAGCATCATGATTGCGCGCCCGACCAGGTTAGATCCGACCTGTCGTAACGATACTCCGCCTTTTCCGATCTCTGTCAGATCTTCGCTGGCATAAAAAACCGCGCCCTCACCCTCTGGTTCGAAAGCAAAAAATTCAGAAAGGCTGATCGGGATACCATCCAGAATTTTGCGCAGTGCACTCACCGAAGGGTTTGTTTTACCTGACTCAATTAACGAGATTGTTGAATTCGGAACATGTACTTTTCTGGCAAGCGCTCTTTGAGACAAGCCCGCCTGCATTCGCACCGTTTTCAGGCGGATCCCAAGCTCCAGTTCAACTGGATCCGCAATGTTTGCATTGTTTAACATAATGAACATTTAACATATCACATCAAATAAAATCAATATGTTACCTGAAACAAATAACAGACTGTTCGGGAATAAAAAAACACTATTGGATAAACAAAACACATTCAATGGAAGGTCCGTCATGTCTAACTCAGCACTATCACTCCGAAAAACGGATTCCATCGCGCGTGGTGTGGGCATGATGACACAAGTCTATGCTGAGCGTGCGGAAAACGCTGAAATCTGGGATGTTGAGGGCACCCGCTACATCGATTTTTCGGCCGGGATCGCCGTGGTGAACACAGGCCATCGTCACCCCAAGGTCATCGAAGCTGTCAAAGCCCAGCTCGACCGCTTTACGCACACCTGCCACCAAGTCGTGCCATATGAGAATTACGTGGCACTTGCCGAGCGTCTGAATGACGCTGTCCCCGGTGACTTTGACAAAAAGACCGTTTTTGTAACGACTGGAGCAGAGGCCGCGGAAAACGCAGTGAAGATCGCCCGTGCAGCCACTGGCCGATCTGCTGTAATTGCATTCAGTGGCGGCTTTCATGGCAGGACCTTCATGGGCATGGCCCTAACTGGCAAAGTGGATCCCTACAAAAAGGGCTTTGGGGCAATGCCCGGTGACGTTTTTCACGTTCCTTTTCCGATTACTCTTCACGGCATCACTGTCGATGACAGCATCGCAGCGCTCGATAAGCTCTTCAAAGCAGATGTCGACCCTGATCGCGTTGCGGCAATCGCGCTTGAACCTGTTCAAGGAGAAGGCGGATTTTATGAAGCTCCTGTAGAACTCATGCGTCACTTACGAAGGCTCTGCGATGACCATGGCATCTTGCTCATTGCTGATGAAGTGCAAACCGGCTTTGCCCGTACCGGCAAGCTTTTTGCGATGGAGCATCACGACGTCGCGCCAGATTTGACCTGCATGGCCAAAGGTCTTGCAGGCGGTTTCCCACTGGCTGCTGTTACCGGGCGAGCAAAGATTATGGACGCCGCAAACCCTGGCGGTTTGGGCGGCACATATGGGGGCAATCCCATTGGCATCGCGGCGGCCCACGCCGTCCTTGATGTCATCGAAGAAGAAGATCTTTGCGCACGAGCGAACGAGCTTGGCTCTCGCTTGCGCCAACGCCTTGAAAGTTTACGCAACGACATTCCCGAGATCGTCGATATCCGCGGCCCCGGTTTTATGACGGCGGTTGAATTAAACATCGCCGGTACCAACACCCCAAATGCAGAACTTACCAACGCAATCAAGGCACATGCGTTGAAGCGCAATCTCATTCTGTTGACCTGCGGCGTCTACGGGAACGTCATCCGATTCCTCGCTCCGCTCACCATTCAAGACGAGGTTTTCGCAGAAGCACTAGATATTCTCGAAGACTCGGTTCGCACCGCGGTAGCTGAGGGAGGAAACTGAAATGAACACTTCAAATGCGCCGTTACAACTCACGAATCCCGACCTACTGATCAAAGCAAGCTTGGTCGGGGATAGCTGGATCGACACAGCAGCCAGCGGCAAGACATTCAATGTGACCAATCCATCTACAGGCGCGGTTCTTGCAAATCTTCCAGACATGGGTGCGCCAGAAACGAAGGTAGCAATTGATGCAGCCTATGCAGCGCGAACGGATTGGGCGGCCAAGACTGGCAAAGATCGCGCTGCTGTCTTGCGCACATGGTACGACCTGATGGTCGCCAATGCTGATGATTTGGCAATGATACTCACCGCAGAAATGGGCAAGCCTTTGGCCGAAGCCAAAGGTGAAATTCTGTACGGTGCCAGCTTTATTGAATGGTTCGCGGAAGAGGCCAAACGCGTTTACGGTGACGTCATTCCCGGTCATCAGCCGGACAAACGGATTATGGTTCTTAAACAGCCTGTTGGCGTGGTTGCTTCTATCACACCGTGGAACTTCCCCAACGCCATGATTGCCCGCAAAGTCGGACCCGCCCTTGCTGTCGGCTGCGCCTTCGTGGCCAAACCCGCCGCTGAAACACCGCTTTCGGCGCTTGCTATGGCAAAGCTGGCGCTTGATGCTGGCCTGCCCAAGGGGTTGTTCAGTGTCATCACGTCAACAGCAAGCGCGGAAATTGGCGAGGAATTCTGCAACAACCCAAAAGTCCGCAAGCTGACCTTCACAGGTTCAACCGAAGTTGGGCGTCAATTGATGCGCCAATCTGCGGATCAGATCATGAAAACCTCGATGGAGTTGGGCGGGAATGCACCCTTCATCGTGTTTGACGATGCTGATCTGGATGCCGCTGTTGAAGGTGCAATGATCTCAAAATTCCGAAACAATGGTCAGACCTGCGTGTGCGCAAACCGCATTTACGTGCAGGCTGGGGTTTATGATGCTTTCACCACTAAACTGGTGGCTGCCGTAGAGGCAATGAAAGTTGGCGATGGCTTTGAAACTGGCACCACGGCAGGCCCACTGATTAGCGAAAAGGCCGTCGCCAAGGTGCAGTCACACATCGCGGATGCAACGACAAAAGGCGCGGCAATCGCGACCGGTGGCAAGCCTCACGCCCTTGGCAGGACTTTCTTTGAGCCCACAGTTCTGACCAATGTGACCCGAGACATGCAGATCGCGGATGAAGAAACATTCGGGCCCGTCGCGCCACTGTTCCGGTTTGAAACCGTCGAAGATGTCATCACGCAAGCCAACGACACGGTATTTGGCCTAGCCTCCTATTTTTACGCCAACGACCTATCCAAAGTCTGGCGCGTCGCTGAAGCGCTCGAGTACGGCATGGTCGGCGTTAACACAGGGCTAATCTCTACAGAGGTCGCACCATTTGGCGGCATGAAGCAATCCGGCCAAGGGCGTGAGGGGTCTAAATATGGCTGCGATGACTATCTTGAAATCAAATACATTTGTCTGGGTGGAATTTGATCTCCAGATGATACTTTCCCTGCCCCACGAGTTGAAATTCCTCTTGTGGCTTGTGGCACAGTGGTCGGTGAGCAGTGCTTGTAATACGTGCTCATCGGTCGCTTTCTTTAAAAGACAGCGCAGTAATTTTACCGCTCATTGGCGAACTGCGGAGATTAACCACCGAGCGCTGCGCGCTCCCAAAATATGCGTGTTGATGTCACCGCCCAAAACCCAACTGTGTTGGGAAACACAGGAAGCCACTTGATTGCATCGGTTCGAAAAATGAGCACTCTTTGCGACGGAACCCAGCAGCTGAGGCGTATAATGTGCACGATTCTGTCAAAGGACCTTAAAATGAAGCCCATTCTCACGTCACTCGCTCTGCTGAGCACAACGGCGCTCCCGCTCTCCGCAGAAACCCTGTTTGCGGATGTCTGGGCGGATAACTGGTTCGAAATGCGCGTCAACGGCGTGCAAGTTGCCAAAGACAGTGTACCCATCACAACCGAGCGCTCCTTTAACGCAGAGAGTTTCACCTTTCAGGCTGGTCGTCCATTTGTCCTCGGGTTGGTGGCCAAAGACTTCAAAGAAAACGATACTGGCTTGGAATACATTGGTTCGCGTCGCCAACAGATGGGTGATGGTGGTGTAATTGTGCAGATCAAGGATGCAACAAACGGCCTTGTTGCGGCAAGTAATGGCGACTGGCAGTGCATCGTGATCCATTCCGCACCATTGGACAAATCCTGTGAAAGCGAAAAAGATCCCGTAGCGGGCAAAGGCGCATGCACTTTCGAGGCATCAGGCGAACCAAAGGGGTGGGATAGGGCTGACTTTAATGCAAATGATTGGCCACAAGCAGATATCTTTTCCGCGCGGGAAGTCGGGCCAAAAGACGGTTACAATGAAATCGACTGGGTCGATGACGCCAAGCTAATTTGGGGGCCAGACCTTGAACAGAGCAACACCGTGCTCTGTCGTTTGACCGTCGAATAACCTCTGCGTGGAAAGCCCAAATCATGTCGCTCTCAGACTCTATCGCCATCGCGGTCCTATCAATGATCTTTTTCCCAACGCTTGCCCCCGCCCACGAGGATCATTGCAAGGCTGTTATGGCGTCTGTTGCGGATGCGGGCTTTGCGCATGACGTTACGGTGGAATGCACCGACGCGCATGTGACACTGACATCTGACACCTATCCGGACCATGACATGATGACGGGGATTGCAGCTACGAACGAACAGGTCCCGGTACCTGCGGAATATAGCGCCCCTATCATCCTTTCACCCACCCTCGGAACGACACCATTGACCCGTGATGCGGCATTGGGTGTCGCGGTGAATGGTGTGCCAATTTATGACTACACCGGCGGGGGAGAGATGAGCCAAGCCGATCTCGCCCATCATCAAGCCCGACATGACACCATTCAAACCGGTCAGCTTGATGTTTGCGGGGGTCATGCGGGGCGCGGCGACGACTATCATTATCATGCGGCACCAACCTGTATGATCGCGCAGATGGCCAACGCCGACGATGCCGCAATCATCGGGTGGGCCTTCGATGGTTTCCCAATTTACGGTGATGCGAACCCGGATGGGTCAACAATTGCGGATGGTGAACTAGACCTTTGCAACGGCCAACCCGACGCCACTTTCGGCTACCGCTACCACACATCCCCTGATGCCCCTTACATTGTGCAATGCCTAATGGGCGAAGTGCCTGACCACGAAGCACTGCCCAGAGTACGCCCGCTTTCAGCCGCGACGGGTGGCGGTGCGGCGCCTGGCCGTCCACCGAGAGGCGGCGTTGAGGATCTCATTTT
This sequence comes from Roseobacter sp., assembly GCA_039983935.1. Taxonomy (GTDB): domain Bacteria; phylum Pseudomonadota; class Alphaproteobacteria; order Rhodobacterales; family Rhodobacteraceae; genus Roseobacter. The sequence goes on from JBDWVP010000056.1 coordinate 23,900, forward strand.
CATCCAAAACAGTGACGGCAAACGCAGTATGGAATATTCTTATCTAGGCGAGGCGTATTTTATCCGCTACGAACCAGTGAAAATGGACGGCTGCTTTTCGTTCACAACACGGACCGTCACCAACGATGGAGAACTGATGATCGGGGATTTCTGTCGTTGAACGTGTCTGAAGTGGTTCAGTAATTCCAGACAGCAGGGACTGTTGCATGCATATGTCATCCGAGCACGCGCCAATAGCGTTGTTGAATCTGAACCTTTTGGCGGGCTTCTCGGCCAAACTTCGGACCTTACCACTAGAGCGTCGAGCACCCACCGTTGTGTCGCTTTGACCCTATCGTTGCTTCGCTCAGAGTTTGCGTAATGTTGGGCATCTCCTCCGAGCCGGTGCTGTTGAAAAACTCCGAATTTCGGATGTTATGATTTTTCGGAAAGAACCCGTGATAAGGAAAAGCCCGATGAGATCTTCCATGAAGCGCAGTGAGCTGCCACATGAGCGGCAGAAACCTGATTTGGTCGAACCCCTCGCCTCGAAAAGCTGGTTGCGTTCTACGGACAAAAATTTCACCAATTTTGTTAAAAACGGAGTTTTTCAACAGTATCAGCCCAGTTTGCCGAATGCTGTAGCTTGCACGAACGCCAGCTTTATGGGAGGTTGAGCGGGTAGATCACTCGCTTATCCTCAGGTCTACCAGACTGCGTCTTAGAGGACAGGTAGCGTGGATTTCACAGTAAACTTTGCGGCAGTCTTGGTCCTTCCCGCAGTCATGTTCTCGTTTTCACGATATGTTGCGCGGGATGAGTATACGTCTCTGCGCCTCAGCGGACAAAAACTCAATCTGAACATGCACAATCTTCGCTCAGCGTATCGACGCAAGACCGAAGATCCCTTGCGCGCCAGCCATGTAAAGCTGGCAAAGATCGGCTTCCTTCACTGGGTTGCCATCCCAGTAGGCTACTTCACCGTATTCGTTTTTGCGATAGGCTTGGAACTGCTCCAACGAAGTGTTTTTAATCTAAGTTGAAGTCTGGTGCCGTTGCTGGCAAAGCGGTCCTTAGCGCATCTGTTGGCATGGCTTGCGCGCTAGCAGCCGGCACATGCTACGGTGCATACTTAGCAATGACGCGCACGGTTGCGAACAAATACCGGCCGAGATTCCTATTAATTTCCCAACTTTTAATTGGGTCAATTGTTTTAACACCGTTAGGCCTAAGCGCAGAATTCCCCATTTTGGACCTACCCATTGGAATGCTGCTTTTGGTGAGCGCGTGTGGATCAGCTCTTGGAAACTACCTTCTGGTCGTGGCCAATAGAGCCGCCGAAGCAAGCTTGATCGCACCTTTAGTCTATAGTCAGCTTGTTTCAGCTGCTCTTGCTGGGCTCGTAATTTTCAATGATTGGCCTGACGCACTTTCCTTGTTTGGCCTCGTAATTATAACTCTGTCGGGTTTTGGATCATTGCTTGCCCATCACAGGTCTGAGCGAGCAACATAGCACGGACAATGGTTAACTCGTGCGTGCCGTGATAATTGAATGCCACTTACGCTAAGCTAAGCAGCAGACATCGGCGAAATTTGGGCTAAGGTCTGTCTTATCAGGCGAAGCGGCCATAGGTGCAACCTGCAACGAATGGCGGGTGGAGCCCACTTTACCAGATGCTGCGGTCTGCATCAAAGACAGCAGAGCGCAGAAAACGGACTTTACAAAGTCGCCAACTGTTTTCTTTTCTCGTAGTTAGGACGGCCCAGAGCGGTCACTCACCCGCTCCTTCAAGATGCTGCAGTGCGGCCCGTCATTGCGGACTTTCGCTGCACCCGCGAAATCGAGTGATGCCTGAATTCACACAGTGCGGGACTCTTCGGACGTTGATGAAGTGAAATCGAATGACCGCAATGGACGTTCCGCTAACCGAGTTTCTTGGTCATTCGATGCTCATACCCCAGTCGACCCAAATGAACCGGACCGCTGTCGTCCATTCCAAAGCCGCGATAGAGCGCAAGGGCGGCTGAATTGCCCGAGTCTACGGCAAGGACGAGCTGTCTGACCCCGGGCCAAATAGTGACGACTTGGTCGAGTGTCAGCAATAGCACATGTTTGCCCAGGCCTTGTCCCTGCCAGTTTTGGTCGATTTTGAGTTCATGCAGGGATGCAGCATCTTCCGGCACCCAATCCGGCGAAGACGGGGGGCGTTTGAGGACCACCATGCCTATCGGTTCCATGTCTTTCAGTATGCATAAGCCATTGTGAGTGGAGCATGAACTGGACAGGTATTTCTGTAGAGTTGCTGCAAAGGACCCGCCGAATTCTCGCTGCTTATCAGGGATATCGAGACCATGCAGCAGTCGCATTTGGGCGTGGGCCAAATGGTCGAAGGGGACGAGGCTCAGGTCGTTGGTCATCTGACAGCCGACCTTTCTGTACAGCGCCGAACGATTGCATAGACTCCGACCATTAGGGTTTGCGCGCACGGATCAGCAAAATGCCGCCAAGCGCAATCATGCCTCCTCCGATCCAGACGGAAGCGGCGGGAGCCTCTCCAAAAACATACCAGCCTAAGCCGAGCGCGCTGATAAGTTCCAAGTAGACCAAGGGGGCGAGTATTGACGCTTCGGCACGCGCAAAGGCCGAGATGGCCAACACGTGGCTGATGGCCGAAACCAGCCCCAAGACGACGAAGAGCAGCATCTCTGACATACTGGGGGTGGACCAGTTCAAGGCAGCCTGAGGCGCAAGAAGTGCTGTCCCAAGGACGCATTGAAAGGCGAGGGTTTTGAGGGGCGGATCACATTGTGCGGTTTTCCGAGTCGCAACCAGATAGAGCGCAAAAAACATGCCTGACCCAAGTGCCAGCAGGATGCCCAAGTCGACCTGCCCTTTGGGGTCAAGCACGATGACTGCACCGCCAAACCCCATGGCAAGGCTTACCGCTTTGGTCAGGGTCAGCCGCTCGCCCAAAAAGATGACGGCGAAACCGACTGAAAGTATCGGTCCGACAAAGTAGGCGGTCACCGCAGTAGACAGGGGCACGCGGGCGATTGCGAAGAAATAGAGCGTCATCGCTATGACCAGAAAGACGGTGCGCAGCCCGTGCGAAACCAGATCACGCGTGGGAAACAATGCTCTTCCATGGACCCATCCCGCTATCGGCACGACAAGTGTGCTTGCCATGGCATAGCGGACCCAACCCAAAAACCACGGTGAGTGCTCGGCGCTCAACCATTTTGCCGTGGCATCAACCACCGGGATCAACAGCATCGCCAAGGCCATAAGGGCTATGCCAAGTCCGACCCCGGTTTGATCGCCAACCGCGTCCTTTTGCATGTCAGCCACCAAAGGTTCTGACAAAGTAAACCACCGACAAGAGCAACCCGAAAGCAACCACTGCCCCGCGCAGAAGGGTAGGAGACACGGTTTTGGCATAACGCCCGCCCCAAAACCCACCACAGGTGCTGCCGATCATCATGACCATGGCCTCAGGCCAGGCAATCAACCCACCCAGTCCGAAAACCAGAATGCTCAGAACCGTAAAACTGGTCGCCAAGAGGTTCTTGATGCTGTTGGCCACATGAAAGTCTGAATAGCCCATGATCTGCGCGATAGCCAAAAGGATGATCCCCAGCCCGGCCCCGAAATAACCGCCATAGATCGATGCCACGAACAGCCCTGCGTAGAGGGCCGTGGTGCTGCCCGTGGTGCCCGCCATGGCCAGCAGTCGCGCGCGAAGCACGTCCCCAAAAGCAAACAATCCCGTTGCCAGCAGAATGAGGAACGGGATGAGGCGGAGGAAAAGGTCAGGATCGGACACCAACAACAGAAGCGAACCGGCAATGGCGCCCAATCCCGAGACAAGCAAAAGTGGTACTAACGCGGACCCGAGATCGCGCAACTCTCGTCTGTAGGCAGGCAGCGCCGCCGCATTCGACGGCAACAGCGCCAGATAGTTCGTCGCATTCGCCACGACCGGCGGCAGCCCCACCGCCATCAACGCCGGGAAGGTGAACAGGGTCGCCCCGCCCGCAATCGCGTTCCAGGCCCCTCCGATCAAACCAATCCCGCTCAACATGATGATCTGTGTCGTGTCCATTTCCGCTTCCTTCGCCTATGCCCCGCCGAACCTAGGGAAAGGATTGCATTAGCAAAAACGAATAATTACGATCAAGCCCATGAACCATATCGAACGCCCATCTATCGATAGCGACCTTCTGCGCAGCTTCCTGACCATTGCGGACAGTGGCAATCTCACGACGGCGTCGGGCAGGCTTGGGCGCACCCAGTCCGCAATCAGCGTGCAACTGCGCAAGTTGGAAACCGGGTTGGGTGTTGCCTTGTTCATTCGGACGCCCAGAGGTATGGACCTTACACCGGCGGGTGAGACGCTGCTGCCCAAAGCCCAATTGATTGTTGATGAGCTTGCTCAGGCGAGTGCGCTGTTTGCCGAGCCTTTGACAGGTCAGATCACAGTGGGTTTGCCGGATGACTTTGACGGTCTCGTTTTGGAAAGTGTGCTTGCAGGATTTGCGCGTGCGCATCCGGGTGTGCGGGTCAGGGCCGTCTCTGGCTGCACATCCGGGTTTCCAGAGGCCGTTCGCAACAGGTCGATGGACCTTGCCGTCTATTCCGACCCCGATAATGAGGAGGGCGAAACACTATGCGTTGAGGATACAGTCTGGGCCTCGGTGTCGAAACCGTTGTTTGATCCCGCCGGACCTGTACAACTGGCCATACTGGAGCGCAGTTGCTGGTGGAAGGACCTGCCCACCAGTGCCCTCAGATCCGCAGGAAGAGAGTATTCGATTGTCTTTCGCAGCAGTAGCTTTTCCGCGCTGCAAGCCGCAATCAATGCAGGCCTTGCTGTCGGAATCCTGCCCGCGTCTTGCATGGGCAGCGATCTGCAAGCGCTCACGCCAAAAGAGGGTTTTCCTCGTTTACCCCGATCCCGCAGATCGTTCTTGGTATCAAAGGACGCTCCGGGTGATCTGACAACCGCAATGATCGCCGCGATCAGAGAGGCGCATCAGTCCCTGCCACAGTGAAGAGCTGCCATTCGTACATCGCGCAGCATTGGTCGAAATGGGCTCCTTGCTGCCGTTAGCGGCATCGCCGCGCCCGGATTGTGAACTGCGAGCACTATTCACGCCCTTACTGTGCGCGAGCAGATGGCTGCAGCCAGCCCAAAGCAGACACGTCGCCGCCGCGTCGAAATTGGGAAAGCCGACCTTTTCTGAATGATCAGCGAACTAACACAAGGCGAACAAACCAGCCACTTAGCATCCGCATCCAATTATGTCTTTCTGCGGCACGCCCATTATTTGGCGTCGGTTGGGGAGGCGGAGGTGGGTGCGAGACTTTCCTTCGGAACAAGTAAGCGCCATTAACTATTGTTGCGGATTCATGCACCTGATGTATGAAGCTTCATGAAGAGATCGCATAAAACTATAGGTTAAATCGTTCGGGGTTTTCACTAAATCGTCTGACAGATCGCTTACCGCTTCACAATTTCCTGACAGACTTGGCCAAGTCGCAATGGAAGCCCATTCCAGATAATAAAGCAAATAATCTGATTTAGAAGGCGCATCCGGCAATTGAGGCGCTACAAAACTCGGTTCGACACCACGCACTAAATCAAGAGCTACACCTACACCCGTCGCATCCCAATAAGGCCCTGAACCCAACGCTTCTGCCTCCGATTCGTAACGCGCTAGGGTTTTGGACAAAATGAGCTCGGCGTTTTCCGGTGTTTCAATAAGACTTTGGACGACCTTGTACCTTAGGTCATTGGGGCTGCCAACGTTTCGCCAAATTCGCTCTGGCCACTGTGGCGTCCGTCCGACGGCTATCAAGTAAAACGACTGGCTGACGTCAACAGAAAACTCATCCAGCATTCCGACAACCTCCACTGTGCACCCATTCAGCCAATACGCTTCAATAAGTTGCGCCCATGCGAGTGCTTTGTGCCCGGTGTTAACCGGTTTCAAGTTCTCCACATCAACGGCATTAAACAATTCTACTAAACTTGCACTTGATAGCTGTTTTCTCAGAGCGCCTCTGTCACCAGAGTGAAACATCAACGCAGACGTCAGTAAGCTACCCTTAAGCGCTTCGCGCCGAGCTGTGATTGACTGCCCCGCATTGAATAGCATCTGCAGGTGCGCTTTTCGCACATATGCATTCGTGTCGTTGTTTTGCCCATCAAGATATTCTTGAGTAATCGCGCTTCCATGCCAAGAGGGGGTGCTGAAGCATTCAGAGAAAACAAACGTTGGAACCAAGGCTACCAAAAGGCCCCAAATGAACCTGAGAAAGATCATGAGCCACTTTCTCACTTTCGGCGTTGGCAGTCAATACCATGCTCATCAAACGCAGAGAAGAGCCAATGCTTGCAGTTATGCCAAATGTCTGAAGGGCCTCTGGCTTGTCGCGCGTCGCACTCGGCTTGAAGGTCCGCTGTCGGAACCCAGCCCGAACTTTGCAAAGTCGGCTTTCTGCGCTGTGCTGCCTTTGATGCAGACTGCAGCATGAGTGAAACCGCATTTAAGCTTGTGAACGTCCGCTATCGCCTGTCTGAGCATGTGATCTTGCAGGTGCAGCGAATGCACACTTTCCGCCCATTTGTAGGAACAGTTAGGGCTGAACGGTAATGCGAATCGTGTCCGCTTCGGGCTGACTGCGGTCGCTCGGAACGGGCGCAGCGAATTCACACTTCGTCCCGCTAAGCAGAAGTTGGTCCATTCCGCAGCCAACGGCAGGTGAGAACTCACTTTTCATATTTTCTGTATTGCAGCGAATGTCGACTTCTCGGAACCATCGTTATTCCGGTGAAGTTTCGTCAGATATCTACCGACCTATCGCGCAGCCAGTCCAGCAGTAGCTTTGCGTCCTTGCCGATTGGTACTTGCGACGGGTGTAGGACGCCGTACTTAGATCCGTCTGGGTCGAAACCGAATGGGGCGATCAAACGTTCGCGATTGATATCATCTAGTGCAACGATATTCGGAACAAGACCAACCCCGAGTCCGCTGGACGCGGCTTCTACCATCAGAAAATGGTGGTCAAACATGCGGCGCTCACGCGGGCGTGGCGCGTCAGGATGTTGGCCAAGCCAATCATCCCAAGCGTCTGGCCGTGTGTTTGATCCGAGAGCGATGTAGTCGCCTTGATCAAAGCTTGAACCCATATCAGGCGACATTACAGGCCCAATGGTTTCATCAAAAAGCGGTACGACAGACCATCCACTGGCGATGTCAAAATCAAGACGCCGCAATGCCAATGCTGCCCGGTTGTGTTTTGAATCAACTGGCCCGCCGCCGACAGAAAGGTGAACGGCAATCTCTGGGTGAACATCCTGAAACTGACTGAGGCGCGGTATGAGCCAACGCATAGCTACAGAGCGTTCGCAAGAAAGTAGAATGGCGGCTGACTCTGTCACCTGTGCCTCCCTTATCGTTGCGATTGTGCGCGACAAATCATCAAAACTCCGGCGGCAAACGTCCGCAAGTTGATCTCCAGCGGTGGTCAAACGTAGCCCACGCCCCTCCCGCTCGAATAATGGTGTTCCAACCATGTCGGCAAGCCGGCTAATGCGACGGCTGATTGCCGCGTGGGTCAGGGACAACTCATCAGCAGCGGCACGGACAGTTCCGCAGCGAGCCGTTGTCTCGAACGCACGTAGATCATCAAGATAGGGAATATCAGATCGTTTCATCGGTAACTTATTATCACCAATATTGGTGCAAAACCATTGCTATTCATATTCTTTATAATCGTCATAGTCACTAATATGATTATGCATTACCCTCCACGCGTCGGCATCTTGGCCGATGATCTGACCAGTGCCGCTGACGGTGCTGGCCCTTTCGTTGGTCGGGGGTTGTCCGCGCTTGTCGGACGGGCCTGCCTTCCAACAACGAACGCTGATGTTTTTGCAATCGACACGCATTCCCGATCACTAGGCGTAAGGACAGCCGTTGAAGCGACCCAAAGGTTCACCGCACCGCTGAAGAGCGCTGAGATACTGTACAAAACTGTGGACTCCACACTTCGCGGTCATGTTCGGGCTGAAATAGCCGCGGCCTTTAAGGCAAGTGGGAGGAAGAAACTGGTGTTTGCACCGGCCTTTCCCGACGCGGGACGTGTAACGCGGAACGGTATTCAGTTGGTCGATGGTGTTCCAGTTGATCAAAGTGCCTGTGCGCGAGATCCGGTTCACCCTTCGACAACTTCGGTCTTGGCTGATCTTGTACCTTCTGATGCACGCTCAGTCATTTTTCTGGATACAGAGACACAAGACGATTTAAATGCGCAGATCGCGGCGGTCCCCGATGCGCACGGCGTTCTTTGGGTTGGGTCGCCGGGGATGGCGCAAGCCTTGGCAATGCGCATTTCCAAAGAGCGCCCTTTAGGGGTTCCGACAACAGCGCGCAAAGTTTTGGTCGTTGTGGGAAGTGCAAACGCTGTCAGCCATGAACAGTGCGATTTGGTAGAAGGCATTGCAGGCGTCACAGTTCTACGTGCGCCTATTGCTCGAACGCAGGATAGCTCAGGCACGTTGCATAATCTGGTGCAGGACGCTGCTCGCGCATTGGAAACCGGGGACTACGGGTCGGTTATTGCAACCGGCGGCGACACTATGGAGGCCATTCTTGATGGCCTTGGCATCCACTCCTTTGAGCTGAGTGGCGAAGTTGAGGCCGGATTCCCTGTGGGATTGTCGGAACACGGCGGGCAACCTCTCATTCTTGGCATGAAGGCAGGCGGGTTCGGAACAGCCGATACGCTTGCCAATGCTATCAATCATCTTACCAAACTTAAGGAACGCACTGCATGAGCAATTCCCCTCTCGTTGTCACAATGGGTGACCCATCCGGTATTGGGCCAGAGATTGTTGCGAAGGCCCTCTCAAAGGGAAACGCAGCTGCTTGCGTTGTGGCCGGATCATCGGCCGTGATGCGAGACGCGGTTTCCTCTCTTGGTCTTGATCTCGAGATTGAGAAGTTATCAGAGATTGAGCAAGCGACGGGTTGCAACGACCGCATTGAGGTCTTGGAGACCGGTGATGATGGTCCTTTTCCTGTCGGCGAAATATCCCGAGCCAGCGGGCGGGCTGCATATGATGCGATTGTGGCAGGAATCAAGCTTGCCAAGGACGGACGCGCTGCTGGTATCGTAACCGCGCCAATTCACAAAGAAGCGCTGTCTGCTGCAGGTCTTAAATTTCCCGGCCACACAGAAATGCTCGCCAAATTTGGCGGCGCTGACCGCGTGGCGATGATGCTTGCCAATGAAGAAGTCCGTACCGTCCTTGTGACGATTCATTGCGCGCTTCGTGATGCCATTGATCAGGCAGATCATGCAGCACAGATATCCGCGATTAGGTTGGCCCATGAAGGATGTCTCGCACTTGGTATTGAAAAACCGCGTGTGGCCGTTGCTGGGCTGAACCCGCACGCTGGAGAGGGCGGGTTATTCGGGCGCGAAGAAATTGAAATTATCGCGCCTGCCATCACGGCTGCACGCGGCGAAGGCATTGATGCGAGCGGCCCTTGGCCCGGCGATACGGTCTTTATGCAAGCGCGGCGTGATCACTTTGATGTCGTCGTGGCGCAATACCACGATCAGGGCCTCATTCCCGTAAAATATCTCGGTGTCGAGAAAGGCGTCAACATCACACTTGGCCTGCCCTTCGTGCGTACATCACCAGATCACGGCACCGCCTTTGACATTGCTGGCAAAGGCATCGCCGATGCCACCAGTCTGTCCACCGCAATCGACTATGCCCGCCGCCTTATTGCGACCAACACTAAAAAGAAGGAAGCCGCCTGATGGGTCTACGCTTTATATTTATGCTCACCCGCAATGACCGTACTGTTGAGGATGCCGCAAAACATCTTGAGACCGCGCTGTCTCTCGGTGTGCGTCATATCGGGTTCAAAGATATCGGCCTGCCCGTCGATGATCTGAAGGCTCTGAATGAGACAATACAAGCCAGCGGGGCCACATCGTATCTGGAAGTGGTGTCGCTTGACCGAGACAGCGAAGTCGTATCTGCTAATGCCGCTGTTGATATTGGGGTCAATATTTTGCTTGGCGGGACGCGCGTTGATGACGTGTTGCCTGTGCTACAAGGCACAGGCATCGAATACTACCCATTTCCGGGCCGCATCGTTGGGCATCCGAGCGTTCTAGAAGGGTCGGTTGAGGAAATAGCCGCCAGCGCACGGGAGCTCGCGTCACGGGACGGCGTGCATGGCCTTGACCTACTTGCTTATCGCTCGCCGCTGCCGGATATTCCCGGCTTAATCGCGGCTGTCTGCAAAGCGGCTGGCAAGCCGGTGATCGTCGCAGGTTCTATTGCGGATCAGGAACGCATCGCATTGGTACGACAGGCCGGAGCAAGTGGATTTACCATTGGAACCGCTGCGCTGGACGGCGAGTATCCTGCAAGTGGTACTGAGTTGGACACCCAACTCGCCGCCATCGTTCGCGATGTTGCCAATCTGAATGGGCACCTGTCCCCTTTCGGAAAAAAGGGTCTCGATACCGCCTTTGCAAGTTTCTCGGCAACATGGTCACCGCGTATCGCGGGTCAGGTGAACGACATGCAGATCAAGCTCGCCAAATTCGAGGGTGGTTTCACATGGCACTTTCACGAACGCGAAGACGAATTGTTCCTCGTTCATCGCGGACGTCTGCTGATGCGCTTTCGTGATCGTGAGGAAGTTGTTGAAGAAGGGGAATTTATAGTTGTCCCGCACGGGGTGGAGCACTGCCCTGTCGCCCTGACGGCGACCTGTGAAGTGATTCTGTTGGAACCCGCGACAACCATCAATACCGGAACAGCCGAAGATGCCCGTAAATTGGAAAATCTGGCGTCAGTATGACTTAAAGTTTGAACATTGGACTTTCTTACGCAATCCAATCGAGCGCAATATTTAGGTGAGCGCGGGTTTCGTGCTTGGTTTGAGGCAGATCCATGTTGGGAAACATTATTAGCAGGCAGACGTAAGCGCTATGGGGAAAACGCAAATTAGGTTCAGCCGATGATACTACGAGATGGTTGTGCTTAGCATAACTTCCCACGATTTGTGGCCTTTGAGCGTGTTTTTTGGTGGGCCGTCGCAGCAACGCGGGTGCATGAGGCATCATCTTTTTGGAAATTCGAACCGATACAGGCTCAGAACACGATGCCGTTCAGAGGTAAGTCGTTGAATATTGACATACGTGCCATCATGCGGCGGGTTTTCTAAGCGGTCCGCAGGAATGTAGTCGCTGGCCCCGCTAAAAAATCGTGATGACGCGAATATGACCTTCGCAGTTAAGGTATGTTTCGCGCAATGTGAAGGCGGTGACATCGGCCGGATCCACCCAAGAGCAGTTAGCATAGGCCAGCCACCCGGTTTAGCGCAACGAGGCGAAATCTGCGGCGAAGGCCTATGGTTCCGACGGCCGATCAGATTACCGAAGAAGGGCAGTTCACCCGCGCTTTGCAGAGTCAGCAGGCCTTCGATAAACGGGAGCCGAAACAACCGTAATCGAACCCAGACGTTCAGGAAGACTCCCGGCTTGCACGCGACCCAGCGATTGCGATTTGACGATAGACCACAACCCAGCACGATCTTGTGGGATACGAGTGTGATGGACCAGCCGCCCCCCACATGTGATGCACACCGCACATGCCAGCCCCTGCACCGAGGTGCACGGGATCCGGGCAATCCGCAAAGGTAACGCCAAGACGACATGGAAAAATTCCGCAGGCACCATCTCCATTGCGGGCGTGGCCATCCAGTCGCGCGCCGCTGACCCATGGCATATGGGACGGTGCCTGTGCTTGGATGAATTGTACGCGATGTGCGTCCCGCGGCGCTTTGTACACGTGGCCAAATACCCGCCGAGCGCTTCGGTTTTGTAGACTTCAATGGCTCACTCACAACGAAACTGCGTTCAACTACTGGGCAATGGACATCAATTTAGGCGGGAACAAGCTGGCAAGACCCTTGTTGGCCTGTCGCCATGCGAGGCCAAACATCAGCAATCGCTAGCTGTGCTATGGCCCATTGACCGAGGCCTATCCCGCGCGCTCATGCAGGCGTTCTATGTTCAGTCTTAAGCGCTTCAAACCCGCGCGTGTCTCCCGAATTTTTTTGGTCGCGACGCGCATATAGCGCACCGTCGTGCTCACCTCAGCTTGGCATGCCAGTACTAGGCGAACACTCGTGAAAACCAGTGATCCGCTTGATCCCTTGAATATGGATTTTCCCAACTTTGCCACCCACCTCGTGGCTTCGCATCTATTCTAACATCCGCTAACGAAGCTGGCTCGTTTTTCATGTGTCATGGGACATTCCTGTCCATAGATTAAGAAGGCTCAATCATCGGACAGGTTTATGATATCTCAATATGCACCCGGCCAAAGTTTGCGCACGACATCTGCAACACACGCTATTGCAGCAGCTTCGCCCAAGTCCGTATATTGTTCACTGATGCTTTTTCGGCAATACATCCGCTCCGCAAATTGGTTGTTGATTTTGTTGGCAGCAATCCTCGCGCAAATCTTAAAAAATGAATTCATCGATAGTGTAATCAGCCGCACGCACCGACACGCCGTCATTTATGCGCACGGAAAACACCAGATCAAAATATCCGTCCGGTCCAAAATCTTGGATGCTCCCAAACAAACGGGTTTGATCGCCAAAATCCATCAACCAGAGCCCACCGGTGCCAAAGGCCAGTCCATCCTCATAGGTTTGCTCACCCATAAATGTGAAGGACTGGGTGTTTGATACGCTGGCATCCGTATCGATCCCAAACAGTTTGATCCGGTCGCCTCCGACCACGCCAACACCGTCCATTCCATCGATCACATCGGCAGCACCCGCGATTGACGAATTCTCAAAATCGAAAACAAACTCATCATCTCCGTCACCACCGTTCAGATAGTCACGTCCAAGCCCCCCCCGCAAAATATCGTCGCCATCGCCGCCAAACAGCCTGTCGTCGCCAAATTGTCCGTAAAGCCGGTCATTGTCGATACCGCCCCGCAGTATGTCGTGCCCGTTTCCAGCTTCAATCCAATCGTCGCCCGCGCCGCCTACCAAGATATCTGCGCCGCTGGCACCTGTCATAAAATCATTACCGTCACCGCCGTCTGCGTAATCATCCTGAGCACCTCCAGCAATGAAATCGTTGCCACTCCCGCCAAAAATAATATCCTCGCCCTGGTCGCCGCTCAAATGATCGCTCCCATCCTGACCACGGATGGTGTCCTGTCCTGAACCACCATCAATGTCATCGTCACCCACACCGCCGATAAGCAGGTCGTTTCCAGCATCACCGCGCACCTCGACATTGCCCGCACCACCCTGAATGACATCGTCACCCGCGTTGCCGATAAGATGATCTTTCCCGGAGCCACCGAGCAGCTCGTCATTGCCCGGCCCCCCGAAAATCCGGTCCGCGCCGTCTTGGCCCGAGAAAAAATCATTGCCGGTATTGCCAAAAAACCGGTCATCGCCGTCGCCACCCCAGAAGCTGTCATCCCCCCAACCCGCAAAGATCGTATCATCACCGGCGCCACCGTTACCTCGATCGTCTCCGCCCAGCGCGTTGATCTCGTCATCACCTGAACCACCACTGATGGTATCGGATGCGTTGGTGCCCTCAAGAACTTCGGAGGCCATAAACACAACTTCAGCAACATCGCCACGCAGGAGTGCGTCAACATTAATATCATTACCGGGGTCGTCCCCCTCAAGCGTTAGATCAAAAGCATGGGCGTGGGGATGTTCCTCGGTGCCAACCTGAAAAAGACCGCCATTGTTGACAAGAATCCAATCGGCTGACAGCGACAAATCTTGCACGTCTTCAACTATCAGTTCGCCCCCCTGGATGAGGATTGCCTTGACGGTAACATCCTGATCAAGAACGACCCGTTCACCTTCGCCAATGACGATGATGCTACCGGCATCCGGAACGCCACCGCCCCAGGTGTTGTCATCTGACCAGCGGGGATCGCTGGCGCGTATCGTGACGGTATCCGAGGTCGCAAGGTCTTTGCCCTCAAGATCATGGGCCGTTCGATCTTGCTCATCGCTCAGCTCAGGCGGTGTTGTGTCAGGTAAGAAACTTTGCAACTCAGCGTCACTGTATTTTAACGGAGCATAAGGTATGTTGGGCACGCGCGTGATATCTTCAGGTGCGTCACGCAATACGTAGTTTAATCGGTTCGGAGCATCGTTGGACTGTGTACCATCACCGACGTGAAGTTTGGTAAAGATACGCCCATCTTCATAGTAGTAGGCCTTGACCGGCGACACTTTTAGTTGGTCAAAAGAGCCAACGCGGATCGCGCCTTGCACAGCGTGGTTTTCGCTGGCGTTCGGACTTTCTATAAAGACGTATTCGCCCTCAATCGCTTCATCGAACGAAATCTGGTTCTGATCGTCTTCAATCGCGCGGTCGCCAAAATCATAGACATAAACGTAGTCATTGCCATCGCCCATCAACGCAATTTGGTTGCGAGTGCCATTCCCAGCATCGCCGTCGGTGCGTGGACCATCAACCACGTCAAAACGCACGATGCGAGCGGGGCCGTCATTGCCTTCTGGCCCTGCCTCAGCCAGAAAGGCCAGCCGGGCATCCACGATAACATAGGCATCAAAATCAGGATGAAGAAAGGAATTGGCACTCGCATTTGAGGCCAAGGCGCCATCGGTCAGCCAAGCGCTCTCAAACCCGGAAAGGCTCCCATCTTCATCGTAGATCCCGCGTGAAAATCGACCGCCAGTGAGCGGGAAAAAGATGTCTTCGGCCGCAACAAAACCAGCGTCTTTTGTGATGCCCTTGATATAGTTTGTAATCCCGGTGCCACGGCTAGAACTGAGGGCGATGTGCGCGTCACCCTCGAAATTTGCAAAATGGATATCGGTCAGGTGAGTGGTGCCGGAGTAGAACGCCAATCCTTGGAGCGCGTCAGTCGGATTGGCATCATCATCAGCAAAAGACCGGCCGGCTGCGATTTCAGCAGCACTGTTTGGGTTGCCAATATTACCGCTACTTCCATAAGATAACGACCCGTGGATCGACGTGTTTTCCTGAAAGTTCAGCCCCTCGATCGCTGCACCAAACGTCGAGTTGAAAAATTGGGTATAACCTTCCGATTTGCCCAGATCTGCAGTCCAATTGAAATTACGGAATGCGTTGAAGCCGTCAATCTCAAGTTCATAGGTGCTATTGTGGAATCCATAGAATTCCTGGTCTGGGTTCTTCGTTCGAAACAGAGCAGAGAAACTTGAGTGGGCGGCATTATCCACAAACAACCCGGCTTCAGAAACATTCGGCTTTGTGAGATCGTCGAACAACGCATTGCCTGTCGAGGCACCTGTGAAATCACTGCCTACGGCATACCAAAACCCGCCGTCTGCACTGCCACCTGCAATGTTCCCGACAAAATCATTGTTCGGATTCGTGATCCAAAAGCTGGACACATTCAGAATATCCGATGAGATAATCGCTTCGTCCTCGGAGGCCATATGCTGGCCAAACGCGATGTTGCCTTCGAACCGGGTACCGGTTTCCGAACCGTCCTCTAGAAAATACCCGTGACCAATCGTGTCGAAAACGACGTTGTCAGATACAACAGTATGACTGGTCCCGTGCACAGTGAGACCCTTATTAAAGGAATGATGGATCGAGCTGTTCGCGATGTATTGCCCGGCACCTGTGTCCCCCAACAGATGCCAGTGAACGGGGTACTTCCCGAGTATCCCCTCCTGCCCCATGTTGGCGAATTCAGCACCAGAAATATGCATCTCGGCCCCGCGCATGACCATGGTGTGCCCCCCATAACCATCCTCATGTGCATCCTCGTCGCCTTGAATTTTGACGTTGCGACTGAGCAGCGCGACCTGCGCGCGTTCGTCGATCTGCCATTCCTGAAAATCCTCACCAATCAGACCGTTGTCTTCACTCTCTGTCTCACCATAGTGCATGTACGCCAATGGCTTATCGAGCGTGAAGGTCAACCCGTTGGCCGATACATCCGTAATGGTAAACGTCTCGTCCTGCTCATATTCATAATCTGATGATGTGATGGCGATTTGATCGCCGATTCCCCACCCGGTTTGCTCTTCCACCGTCAAGCTGTTCGATCCAGCCTCAGCGGTGAGCGCAAGATTGGTCCAGCTGTCTTTTGCCGCATCGGCTGCATGGATTTCGATGCGGCTCCCTTCGCCCATCGCCATCAGAAAAGCGTTGTTATTCTCAATGACAAAATCAGCACTGTCATGGGCGTGGCCACCCTGTCCACCGTGGTCGTCAGCCCCATGCAACGCTTCATGACGCAGCTCCTGCAATTGCGCGATCAGCGCACTTTGTGGACCCACTTGGGGAACGTGTTCTGCCAGATCTGCAACCACCGCAAAAGTAATGATTTCGCGGCCAATAATTTCATTGTCCGCCAGCCCTTCATATCGGATCCGGTAAAGCCCTTCGTCAAGGGCACCATCATCTTCGAAAAATTCCGTCGTCACTTCGTCGCGGAAACGAAATCTTTTAAACTCAGTCTCTGTAACAACCTCGTTCTTGTTGATCCGTTCAAAGACAAAGCGGTCAAACTCAACCTCGTTCGCATCACGCCCGGCTTCTGTTACTTCAAGCGTAAAACGCCCGCTTTCAAACATGCTGGCGTCGATGACGGAAAAATCGCTGACGGTCGTGACCTGCTCACCCGTGACCGCGTCGAGCACACGGATTTCTATCGCGACACCATCACCATCGAGATCCAACGTCTCTGGGCGGGCGTCGGCGGGACCGTAATCCGCGATTTCCTCATTGCGTAAAGTAGCCAACCGATCGATGGCGTCATTCTCAGAGGGTTCCGCACCCCCTTCCAGATAAGGTGTAAGGTCTGCAACAACGTTAAAGTGAACCTCTTCCAACCACGCCTCTTTCCCACCACGCGCCGTACCTTCTGCGCTGATCCGGTAAACGCTTTCATCGAGATCACTTCCGTCCTGAAAAGTCGAAAACGGGATCGTGTCCCCAATTTCAAATTGGCTCGGCTCAGCCGGTTCCCCATTTGCCATTAACTGCGCGACACGGACTTGAATATTCTCGGCAAAAGCCGCGCGTGGACCCACCGTCTGGATTTGCAACTCAAAGCCGCGCTCCCCAAACGCCCCGAGGCCGATCGTTCCGAAATCCGACAACTGTCCCAGAACATCGCCCGTGTGCACATCGACAAGGTTAATCTGAAGCGCAAACCCGTCACCATCGGTATCGGCTGTCTCGCCAACCTCTGACGCGTGTTCCAAAGCCTTACAAAGGCAAACGGGTGACCCGTTAGAAGAGCATGGGCCTGCTTCACCCGCAAGATATGCAACGGCCGCATTGGTTTCACTGAACATCGCGTTAAACCTTTCAAAAAATTGATTTTTTTATTAAAAATTTGCACGTGATCTTCGTTGGTGGAAGGAATTGCCGTCAAAATATGGCAAATAGTGCAACCTACATCCCTAAGTAGAACTTCATTCTGCAAAAAAAGCAACGTTCCTCTACGCACCGGTCAAGAAATTTGACCGCGTTGAGCCAATGCCAGCGCATCTGGCGCTTAGTTTGCGCGGGTTTTTTAGGTCGGATGGTTGGTAAACCGCTTTTACTGGTCTTTGAGACCTTAATTAGAACAGATCCCTGCAGCGGTTTGGGCCAGCCGGGTTTTCAGGCTATTCAACGACCCACTAACCATCTCCTCAGGCAAACCAGCCCCTTTCCGGAAAACACCCAGTTAATCGCCTGCTTGCCGCCCTTGATATGCCGTGCTGCCGTGCCGTGCTGATTGTAGAACCTAACAATCCAGTCCGGTTCCAACGGTCAAATTGGTGACGGTGAAACCGACGCAAAGGAATACCTCGTTGGGATGCCACTCAACCTGGGCGGTAACGCGTCGGAGTTTAGCGACAGTCCACTATGGTTTCGATTCCTCCGTCATGCCTTTAAGCGATAAGCACCAGACGCCCTGGAGCCTATCGCACAGACAGCCGAGAGCAAAATACGTCACTCCCAGCTGTCATTTTGCTATTGTGACATTCCGCCTTCACTCGAAATCTGCTCTTCTACATGGGCTTGATTTGTAACCTGAGATCCACGCGGCGGGTATTCAGTAAAGGTAGACAGATGTTTCTTAACGAGGCCGGCCGCTGGGCCAAACGCCCACATTTTGTTGCCCATCCAACGAGTATACATCCCAGACTCATCCGCAGCCTTTTCGTACGGATCGCGCCGCAAGTTAAAGAGAAGCGGAGCATTCAACTCGTCTTTAGGACCTGCCCATCCGTGGGTTTGTACCGTGAAATGAGCCTTCCAATCGCCATACCGTACAGCCTGGAGATCAGGACCTTCATAGTAGACGATTTCCTTACGATTGCTTTCTGTTTCTCCAGTTAGGAATGACAGTTGGTTGTAGCCATCTAGGTGCACTTGATAGCCCTCATACCCACCTAACAAAGCCTCGGGCAGGTTATCTGGTCCCCCGGCTGCAGCCACCAGCGTTGGCATCCAATCCATGCCATCAAAGATACCATTGTTGACTTGTCCCGCAGGAACTTGGCCAGGCCAACGAATGATGGCTGGTACACGAAAACCACCTTCCCAGGTTGTACCTTTTTCGCCATGGAACGGTGTGGTTCCACCATCAGGCCACGTCATCGTTTCTGGGCCATTGTCAGACGTAAATACAACGATCGTATTGTCGCTTATGCCAAGCGTGTCCAGATGCGCCATGACCTTACCGACGTTGTCATCCAGCTCTTTCATGACAACGTCTTGCAGGCCGCGACCATCACCAAGCATCGCCTCATATTCAGGGCTAAGATGTGTCCAAACATGGGCCCGGGCCGGTGCCATCCAAACGAAAAACGGTGTGTCGTCTTCCACTGCACCATCAATGAAATCAAGCGTGCGGGCGGTCACTTCATCATCCAGCGTCTTTTGCCGCTCAGGTGGCGCAGGTCCATCGTCTATAATGCGCTGCTTGCCAACCACACCCCATCGCGGTTCCACGGTCTCATCCACGGTATCTGTCGCGAAAGAATTAATAATGTTGCGAGGGCCAAAAATTTCAGTAAATTCAGGATCTTTCGGCCAATCGGGATCGACCGTATATTCCATCGCATTCAGGTGATACAGCCACCCCCAGTACTCATCAAAGCCTTTAACCGTTGGCAGGAATTTATTGAGGTCACCTAGGTGGTTCTTGCCAAACTGACCTGTCGTATAGCCCAGCAATTTCAACATGTTTGCCAGAGTCGGATCTTGGTCGTTCAAGCCTTTGTCAGGGTCTCCTGGAAGGCCAACGGTATGCATGCCCGTGCGTACTGGAAGTTGCCCTGTAATGAATGCAGACCGGCCGGCTGTACAGCTTGGTTGCGCATAGTAGTCGGTCAGCCGCATGCCCTCAGCCGCCAGTTGGTCAAGATTGGGTGTTTTTATGCTTTTTACGCCTTGATGATAACTGCCGAGGCTAGCCCACCCGACATCATCGGCCATGATGACAATAATGTTGGGTTGATCGGTGTCGGCTCTCGCAATTCCTGACGTCAAGCCGACGGCGGAAATCGCCGTAGATGCCGTCAATAAAATGGATTGCAACTTGAACATGTTCTAAGCTCCTCAAGGTTAGAATGAAAAAACGCCATAGAACACGCTTTTGTTATTGGTAGCGGGTGCAACTGGCCCACGGCAATAGTCGTTTACTTGAGTTCCAGCTTGTGAAATCTAAAGACTGATAGGTGAAACCGACGGAGTTCAAAATTGAACGAAAATGCCCTAAACGCCTTTTTGAAACTCGCTGAGACGGGTAGTTTTCAACAAGCAGCGCGGGATATAGACGTGTCTAACGCTTCCTTATCACGCTATATCGCACAGGCAGAAGAGCACACGGGTTTCGCGCTTTTTCATCGCAACAGGAACAACAGTAAATTGACGCGAGAGGGCCAAGAATTTCTGCCTATCGCGATCAAACTCAAAGCAGATTTGGAGCAGTATGCAAAGCAAGTTGTAAACTTGCAGGATAAGGGCCGCAGCACGCTTCTTATAGGGTGCGGGCCTTTGACCACCCGGGAAATCGTTTTGCCTGTTATCAAACAGGTACTGTTGGCTATGCCAGAAATGCGTTTCAGGATTTTAGTCAGCGCGTATGGGAGACCTCTGGATCTTTTGCAAAACGGAGAATTTGATATCTTCATCGGGGATTTGACCTACACGCCAAACGCTGAAGGTGTCGAAATCATGGTTCTGGAAAAGCGGCCCATCGCTTTCATGGCTCATATCGATCACGAGATTCACCAGTTGGGACCGTGCTCGTTAAAGGATATTTTCAGCTACCCGTTTGCATCCGCCCATTTGCACAAACACTGGAGAACTACACTGATGAAAGCCTTGGGCGGTGATGCGCAGGCCGCTAACATTGTAAACGCCCTGCCAAAAATCGAAAGCGATGACTATGGGTGCCTGACCGGGCTTCTGTCCGAACCCGATTTCATCGTGGGCGGCATGCGATCCAGCTTCAATGAACTCCTCTCTACGGGCGCCATAAGTGAGATACCTCTTAGAACACCCATTTCTTGGAACATCTGTGCCTCCCGAAAAGAAACCGACAGTTCTGCCGCGCTTGATTTATTCTGGGCCAAGTTGATTGAAGTAAACGCAACCATGGATTGAGATCTGCTCTCAGCACGGTTTTGCAATACTCGTTCCAGAAGGATTGCGTTTTATCACGGTGCTAAATCTTAAATGCCGCAGCTCGGAGTGCTGAGAACGGCTTGAGCCTGCGCAGTCATCACAGCAGAATACGTGTTACTGCCTGAGATAAGAGACACAATTGTTCCACTGATTTCTCCATTGGAAACAGTAATTTCCCGCATTCCTTTTGTATCATCGACATCAATGGTAAAGGCGATGGTTTCTTCCACACCCAGACCCGAGATATCTAGCATAGCAACCTGATCGCCATCTGAGATCGATGGCTGTGTCATCAAGAGTTGCGCGCCAGTTGTCACTTCGAAAGGCTGGAAGACTTCAACACCAGCCCCTGAGCCCGTGACATCAAAAATCAAATTACCGCTCGAACGGGCGAAATCAATTTTAACCTGCCCAGCGCTTAGATCACACTCGCCGATATTTGTAATGACAAAGCGGTCTTTGGGAGCGCCTTCGACAAATCGCACTTGAAGCTCTGCAAATGATGGCGACGACGTGATCAATACCGCTGCGGTACTAAAAGCTACGGTGATTTTTTTCATTCTCTGTAATCCATAATGATTTAAAGATGTTACGGCTTGGAACGCTGGATGGATCATTCAGCGGGAGCTTTATTCCAGCTAAGCTTGGGTGACAAAGGAACCCGGACACCCAAAACATCCCCCCTCTCTGCAATTATTGGTTGGTCGTCAAACAAATTAGAACAATCAAAGTTCTGGGGTTTGTCGCGATGCTTCCTATGTAGTTGATGGCTTTTGAGTAAGAAGGTGAATGATCTTACCTTTGATCATGAGTGTGACACAAAAGAGGCATCCGAAGCGCCATAGAGCTCACTTGTTTCAACCGCCTCACCTCGCGCACCACAGATCGCGGCAATTCTTTCAGAAGGTCTTGTTTGCTCTAAACTGAGAGGATGCGCAGGGAACGTTTGATGGGAACATGCGAGCCGCAGCAAATGAAATGGGCAGGCCGATCCTAACCATGCAATGCAGCAACCGTTTTGAGACTGGAAAAACCATAAAGCGCTTCAAATCCTTTCTCTCGCCCGTGCCCTGACAACCCACTGCCACCGAAGGGCAATTCAACCCCACCGCCCGCACCATAGTTGTTAAGAAACACCTGCCCTGCCCGAAGCGCCTTGGCCAACCGCATTTGGCGCGCGCCACCACGCGTCCAGACCGAAGCAACGAGGCCATAATCCGTGCCATTTGCAATCGCCAGCGCGTCGGCTTCATCCTCAAACGGGATCACCACCTGAACGGGGCCGAAAATTTCCTGCTGAGCTAAAATATGATCAGGTGGGACATTCGCAAACAACGTCGGGCGTACATAAGACCCCGAGGGCGGCGTTTGTGATGTAATCTCGCCCTGACCCACAATCTCCAGATCGCTTCCTTTGGACAAATAATTTTCCACGATACTCTTTTGCCTAGCCGAAATCAGCGGCCCGACATCCAGATCGCTCAACGCGGTGCCAACTTGCAAATCATTGTAACGTTCAGCCATTTTCGAGACAACTTGGTCATAGACCCCGCGCTGCACCAGAATACGTGACGCAGCTGAACACGTCTGACCTGCGTTCTGAATGCCCGCATTCACCAAAAACGGCAGCGCCGCATCAATATCTGCGTCGTCAAAGACGAGCTGCGGCGATTTCCCCCCCAGTTCCAACGTCACCGGAACAACGTTTTGCCCGGCAGCCTGTTGGATCAGCTTGCCGACCCCGACAGACCCTGTGAACGATAGATGACGAATTCCAGGGTGCGCGCTCAGCGCCGCGCCTGCCTCGACACCGAGACCGGGAACGATATTCAAAACCCCATCCGGCACCCCGGCCCGACGTGCCAATTCACCAAAGGCCAACGCCGTCAGACAAGCCTCTTCTGCCGGTTTGAGCACGCAACAATTGCCCATGGCCAGCGCGGCCCCAACGGAACGCCCGATGATTTGCATCGGATAATTCCACGGCACAATATGCCCTGTGACGCCGTGCGGCTCGCGCAATGTATAAACGGTGTACCCATTCAGGTATGGCAGCGTTGCTCCGTGCACTTTGTCAGCTGCCCCGGCGTAAAACTCCATATAACGTGCCAAGGCGATCACATCGGCGTGCGCCTGTTTAAGCGGTTTACCCACATCAAGCGCTTCTGTGTGCGCCAATTCATCGGCATTTTGGAGGACCAGCGCACCAATCCGCTGCAAAACCCGTCCCCGCTGGACACCCGTGGAGTGCCCCCATTCGCCCCTCATCGCCTGTTGGGCAGCCTCAACAGCGTGATCGACATCCGCAGGGGCGCCGCGCGCAATGACCGCCAACGGCTTTCCATCAGAGGGGTTCAACAACTCTATTGTGTCACCACTTGTTGGCGAAACCCACTTGCCGCCGATAAAACACGTTGCAGGATCCAGATCGAATGGCCGCATTGATAAGTAATCCTTCTAATTGCATCTGTACACGCAGTTTGGCCTCTGGTGGGGCCCTCGCCAAGCAAATTGCAACGCGCATGCTCAGTTTTCGCCATTTGCCGTAAATGGGAATAGAAAAGACCATCGACTCTTGTGCGCGAAGGGCATAACGACGCTCAGCAAAGGCGCTGTGATGCGCAGGCAACGCATGTTTTGCCAAAACGTTATAGGACACCCCGTGATACAGACCCTCTCAGACGCGCTGGCCGAACAAGGCTATAACACCCTGACACCCGTGCAAACGGCTGTTTCCGACCCGACATTGTCAGAGGCTGATCTCTTGGTTTCTGCGCAAACTGGGTCTGGCAAAACTGTTGGCTTCGGCCTTGCAATCGCTCCGACACTTTTATCCGGTGCTGAACGTTTTGCCTCTGCCGGTGCACCGTTGGCATTGGTCATTGCCCCAACACGAGAATTGGCAATGCAGGTCGCACGCGAATTGACCTGGCTCTACGCCAAGACCGGAGCCGTCGTCACGACCTGCGTCGGTGGCATGGACAGCCGCACGGAACGCCGTGCCCTGGAACGCGGCGCGCATATCGTCGTTGCAACACCGGGTCGGCTTTGTGATCACATCAAACGCGAAAACATCGATCTTTCGACATTGCGCGCTGTCGTCTTGGATGAAGCCGATGAAATGTTGGACATGGGGTTTCGCGAGGAGCTGGAATTCATTCTTGATGAAGCGCCGGAAGATCGCCGCACGTTGCTCTTCTCTGCCACCGTTCCAAAAGCCATTGCCAAAATGGCCGAGAACTACCAGCGCGATGCACAACGGATTACAACCGTTGGCGAGACACCACAGCACGCCGATATCGAGTATCGCGCACTCAATACACATCCGCGCGACGTCGAAAACGCGATCATCAATGTTTTGCGCTTTTACGAAGCCAAAAACGCGATTGTATTTTGCAACACCCGGGCAGCCGTTTCTCGATTGACCACGCGCTTTACCAACCGGGGTTTTTCTGTGGTCGCGCTCTCTGGTGAATTGACCCAGTCAGAACGCACGAACGCGCTTCAGGCTTTGCGCGACGGACGGGCGAGAGTATGCGTTGCAACTGATGTCGCGGCCCGCGGTATCGATTTGCCCAACCTTGAGCTGGTCATCCACGCTGATCTTCCCACGAATGCGGACACATTGTTGCACCGCTCTGGCCGGACAGGGCGTGCCGGTCGCAAGGGTGTGTCAGCCTTAATCGTACCACCAAAGTTGAAAACCAAAGCCAACCGTTTGTTGGGCTGGGCCAAGTTAAAGGCTGATTGGGCAGATCCACCATCCTCAGAGGACGTTAATGCGCAGGACGAAGCGCGTCTCTTGAGTGATCCTGCATGGACCAGCCCCATCCCAGAGGATGCGCAAAGCTTTGTGTCCGAACTCACCACGCGCTTTTCGGCAGAACAGCTTGCTCAGGCTTTCGTGAATTTGTATCGCGCGCGACAATCCGCACCGGAAGAACTCAGCGATGCGAGTGTTCCCGAAGCGCCACGCGGGCGCAGCTTTGGGCCGTCGGTTTGGTTCTCTTTGTCGCTCGGACGAGATAAAGGCGCAGACCCACGCATGATACTGCCGATCATGTGCAAAAAGGGCAACCTAACGCGCGACGACATCGGCGCAATCCGTGTTCAAGACGATCAGAGTTATGTCGAAGTTCTGGCGAGCAGTGCGGATGCGCTTGTCGCCACTGTCGGAAATGGCGGAGAACTGGAACAAGGCATCACTCTCAATCGTCTGGAAAAAGCCCCTGACCTCGGACGCCCTGCCCCAAAAAGTCGAGCGCCACGCAAGGACTCCAGGCTCGACAAACCGCGCGGTACGCCCGCAAAACCAGCCAAAAAACGCACGTCAGATCATTGGTCCAAAACCAAACCTGCGCCGGAGGCTAACAGCGCCCCGCCCAGCAAAAGTTCCAAACCAAAATCAGTTTGGACCAAAGAAGCCCGTGATGTCGCCAAGACAGATCGCAAGGCTCGGGATCAGGAAAACAAGGGCGCTTCATCCGAGGCTGGACGCGGGAAACCAGCGTCTAAATCAAAATCCGAACCCAAGAAAGACAATGCCGCCTCGAAAAAACGTGCGTCTGATACATCAAAACGCTTTGTGCCTCCACATAAACGCGGCCAAAAAAACGCCAAAGGGCCGAACGCGAAACCGCGTAGAAAGCCCTCATAATACAACCTGTAAAGTAGCCGCAGCCGAGTGTTCCGCAGGACGGATGGGACGGCAAAACAGAGCCAATTACAATGAAAAACGGGGCCACATGGGCCCCGTTTTTTTGTTCTTTATAGCTCAGGGCAGATCAACCCTTGCCCTTCCATGGCACCAGCAGGCGTTCGGCCCATCTCATCAGCATGTCGATCCCAAATCCGATCACACCGATCAAGATGATACCCATAATTACAATATCGGTGTTTTGGAATTTAGACGCGGTCATGATCATCATCCCGGCACCTTGTTCCGCAGCGACCAATTCGGCGGCCACAACAGTTCCCCAACACACACCCATCGCGACGCGCGCGCCGGTAAATATCTCCGGGAGAGAATTTGGCACGATGACATAGCGCATGATCTGCCATTTGCTGGCCCCCAGACTGTAGGCCGCGTGAACTTTGGAAATTTTGACACCGGACACACCCGATCGTGCCGCGATGGCCATAATCCAGAGCGCTGCAAGAAAGAGCAGGATAATTTTCCCAGCCTCTCCAATACCAGCCCAAATAATGACCAAGGGGATCAACGCCAGCGGCGGCACGGGGCGCATGAATTCCACAATCGGATCAAACCACCCGCGGAACCAGTCGCTGAGCCCCATTGCATAGCCCAATGGAATGCCAACCAAAGCGCCCAGCAAGAAACCCAAAACAACGCGGAACAGTGAAAAACCCAAATGTTCAATCAGAGTGAAATTTCGGAACCCCTCTTTGGCGATCTCAATGGAACGTACCCAGACGGCCTCTGGTGACGGCAGGTAAAGTGGCTCCATTTGCCACCCTCGTCTCGGGGCAAAATTGGGCGTTCCCTTGTCGCTCAAGGTCACTGTGCCGCCGTCAATTTTGACCGTCTCACCCGGCGAAATGCTTTCGCCATTGATCGCGATCACCTTTGCGCCGTCTCGTTTTTTGATATCGTCGTTGCGATCGACCGTGATCAACCCTGTGCGCCATTGCGCAATCGCTGCGGAATCGTTTTTAGCAAATCCATCGCCGGGTTCAACTTCGGGCGGATCGGTATCGATTTCACGTGGATGGACGACGACTGTGACGGTTGCATCATCGGGTGCCTGACCTTCGGCCTCGGCTGTATAGGTAAAGCTCGTGGTCCCGACAAAAGGTCCCGGCGCGTGCAAAAAACCCGGCAAAAGACTGGATCCAGTAAAAATCCCCCACATCACAAAGATCGTCAGGATCGAAATCACCCCAGCAGCGCGATTGGGACGCACTGCGCTTTCATCCCCAAAAGTCACTGTTTTGAGTGATGTGTAATCCCGCAGCCCGGCCCCTTGAACGACCTTGGTAACGATGAAAAAGGCCGCAATAAAAATGATGATATAGATCAGTAAGGGGATCATGCTGCATCCTCCTTTCCGCCCATAATTTCTTCTTCCATGTCCCAAATCATGTTCAGGATTTCTTCGCGGCGCGGACCAAATTCAGGATGTTTTTTAACCTCCCGCAGGTCGGCATCAACGCCCATATCCGCAAAGGGCAGCCGGTATTCTTTATGGATGCGACCGGGGCGCGGGGCCATCACAATCAAACGTTCCCCCAAGAGCAGCGCCTCTTCGACAGAGTGCGTGATCAAGATAATTGTTTTACCGGTTTCTTTCCAAAGTTTTAGCACGAGGCTCTGCATTTTCTCGCGTGTTAACGCGTCCAGCGCCCCCAAGGGTTCGTCCATCAAGATCACATCCGGGTCATTGGCCAAACACCGGGCCAGAGCCACACGCTGCTGCATCCCGCCCGACAACTCATAAACCGCTTTTTCTTTGAAATCCTGCAAGCCAACAACATCCAAGAGGTGGTCGACGACTTCGTCTTTTTCACTTTTAGGCGTGCCTTTCATCGACGGACCGAAGCCCACGTTCTCGCGCACAGACATCCATTCGAACAAGGCACCTTGCTGAAAGACCATTCCACGTTCAGCATCTGGACCTTTGATCACGTTTCCGTTGAGTACAAGCTCCCCAGACGTTGGTGCCAAAAAGCCCGCTACGATATTCAGAAGCGTGGTTTTCCCGCATCCAGACGGCCCCAATACGCTCAATAACTCGCCCGCTTTCAGGTCAAGCGAAACGTCTTGCAACGCTTGTACATGATCGCCGTTTGGCAGATCAAAGCGCATGGATAAATTTTCTATGGATAGACCAGTCATTTTTTTCCCACCTATTGCCCATCTCAGGGCGGCTTTCCTGGCAGGACAGATTCTGCCACGGGTCTTTTAAGAGAAGCGGCGCAATTCAGAACTGCGCCGCTCTGGTCATTTTACTTTTCGCTGGCAGCCTGCAATGGGCCTGTGTTCACCGCATCTTCATAGCTGTCGAGCGCGCCATCAATTGAACCCGCTTCTACAAAAACATCAGCGACGCCCTTCATAAAGGATGCTGCATTCTCACCAAGCCATGCGCCAGACAGCTGCTCTTCAACTGTCGGGAATTCAAAAGTCGCCATGGAGGCACCTGCGGATTCAGCGTCCATACCGGACTGCTCAGCGATAACTGCAAGCATTGCATCGCTCTTGGTTGCAGCCCATTCGGCGTTGGCATCGGCGGTCACCTTGAGGAAAGTCGCCACTGTATCGCCGTTTTCAGCAACATAGGACGCAGGTGCTGATGTCACATCGAACACCAAAATACCCAATTCTTGCTTCTCAGCACCAGTCAGCAACACATTGCCATATTCCTTCATGCGCGCAAGGCCACCCCCCCAGCCACAGGCAAAATCAACAGCGCCTTGGCTAAGCGCTGCAGCACCTTCTGGCGGTGCCATGTCGACAACCTGCAACGACGACAAATCGACGCCAAAATGGTCCATCTGACGCAGGAAACCATAATGTGCAGCTGTTCCAAGCGGAACGGCGACTTTCTTGCCAGCCAATTCGCCTGCGCTGTCTTTGTCGATTTCGAGTGCTTCTGCAACAACACAGTTGTCATTTTCGGAATAGGACACAGCAACATCTACGACCTGAATGTCTTGACCACCCGAAGAAGCCACAACAAACGGCGGCACACCCTGAGATACTGAAATTTGAACATCACCTGAGGCCATCGCCGCAGACATCGCAGTACCGGTTTCGAATGAAACCCAGTTCACTTTCATCCCCAGAGCTTCATCGTACGCACCGGAAGCTTTGGATGCCAGGAATGGCATTGGCCACTCAAGGAAATAGCCAACAGTGATTTCACCGTGCCCATCAGCGGCGGCAGCCTGCGCGGACATAGCCATGACGGCGCCCGCGACAAAAGCGCATGCTGTTTTTTTGATCATTAAATTTCTCCCGTTTGTTGTTGTTCGACCTGATTTGGCCGATTTTTTCATGGTACATCTTTGCGTGCACCAGATCTGAATGTTTGCAAGACCACCCAATGTCAGTTTATCCGATCCTGCAAGTCAATTATAATAGCAACGGCTTGTTTGCACAGAAAAGGAATGTGTTTTAACCGCCGCTGCTTCGGAGTGCCTCTCTGACCGCAAGCCCTTCGCCAAGCCCTACAATCAAATTGACGAGCGTATGTTTGTGGTGCAAAATTCGCAGGTTAAATATCCACTTTAAAACTGAATATGAGTCCAGTTTTACAAAGCGCTCACCCCGTGCACCACGACCCAGCCAACTTGTGGCACCTGCAAAGCTAGAAAACGCGGGAATGAGGCTCGTTAGAAAACCTGTTACACGGCAAAATACTTGAAATTAAACTATATCTTCTGTGTGACACAAACACGTGAAGGCAGTGCTTTTGCCCTTCAAATCACCTTACTCGCAGCAAACTGACCCCTTTTGACAGTAGTAAAAGTGCGGTCTTGAACACCAAACCAGGCCATTCGCTTAAAAAGCATGCAGCTTTTCCAAAAAATCACCCTAAATACAATGCGCGATCTTCTCAATATGACGCGACCTCGCCGGCCTCTAGGACGTTTTGCACAACATTTCGCACCACGATGCATTTCTGGATATACTCATCCCTCAAATCTGGACCTACTGATATAGATGAAATAATAGTCAGTTCTTGCCAACGCGACACGTTTGTCTGCGATTCCAAAAGCTATCGGCTCTCAAGAAAGGTCTGACCTATGGACGGCAATTTCAACGAAAACGACATCTCGCGCATCGTCGAAGCCGACCGCGCACATATTTGGCACCACTTAAGCCAACACAAAGCATACGAAACGACCGATCCACGCATCATCGTGGAAGGAAAAGGAATGAAAGTCTGGGATCAGAAAGGGAAAGAGCATCTTGATGCCGTCTCTGGTGGTGTTTGGACCGTTAACGTAGGCTACGGCCGCGAAAGCATTGCAAATGCTGTGCGCGACCAGCTCATAAAGCTGAACTATTTTGCAGGCACAGCAGGGTCTATCCCGGGCGTGATGTTTGCCGAACGGCTTATCGAAAAAATGCCGGGGATGAGCCGGGTTTACTATTGCAACTCAGGCTCGGAAGCGAACGAAAAAGCTTTCAAGATGATCCGCCAAATTGCGCACAAGCGCTATGGGGGCAAGAAACACAAAATTCTTTACCGCGATCGCGACTACCATGGCACTACGATCGCGGCACTCTCTGCTGGTGGACAAGAAGAACGCAATGCTCAGTACGGCCCCTTCACCCCGGGTTTCGTCCGCGTGCCTCATTGTCTTGAATACCGCTCCTTTGAACAAGATGGTGCCCCACAGGAAAACTACGGTGTATGGGCTGCGGACCAAATCGAAAAGATCATCCTCGCGGAAGGACCCGATACCGTTGGCGGACTGTGCCTTGAACCCGTTACTGCAGGCGGCGGCGTCATAACACCACCCGAAGGCTACTGGCCTCGGGTTCAAGAGATTTGCAACAAATATGATATTCTGTTGCACATCGATGAGGTGGTCTGTGGAGTTGGGCGAACCGGAAAGTGGTTTGGCTATCAGCACTATGGTATTGAGCCCGACTTCGTCAGCATGGCCAAGGGTGTTGCATCTGGCTATGCTGCGATTGCGTGTCTTGTGACCAACGAAAAGGTCTTTGATCTATTCAAAGATGATGCCTCTGACCCTCTGAATTACTTCCGAGACATTTCCACGTTTGGCGGATGCACGGCTGGTCCTGCTGCTGCCTTGGAAAACTTGAACATCATCGAAAAAGAAGGGTTGCTCGAGAATACGCTGACACAGGGTGAATACATGGTCGGCAAACTCCAGGAGCTCGCGGACAAGCACAGCATTATCGGCAACGTTCGCGGTAAAGGCCTGTTCATCGGGGCTGAGCTGGTATCAGATCGCGAACTGCGTGACCCTGTAGATGAAAAACTGGCACAAGCCGTCGTTGCAGATTGTATGCAACAAGGTGTTATTATTGGCGTGACCAATCGATCTTTGCCGGGGAAAAACAATACCCTTTGCTTCTCGCCAGCGCTCATCGCGACAAAAGATAACATTGATCACATTTGTGATGCCGTAGATGGCGCGCTCGGACGCGTCTTTGGGTAAGTGACCATCTTTTGAATGCCAACGTGGTTCCAATTTTTTATTGGGACCACTTAACCAGCGCGCGTGACCACCCCAAAGCCGCAGATCACATTAGATTTTCCTTCTGCTTTGATCTTTTCTCGCCAGTGCACATAGCTTTATCAGGTCCGAAGACTTAGCAAAAAGGTACTTGGCTTACCTTTGAATGGCCCTTCAGATCTCCAAGGGCATTGACCCGCCTATCCAAAATTTTGGCGCAGATCAAAAACTCTTCGCCGCAGTCGAGATTTTACTCACTTTTCGCTTGCGGATAGTTAAATTTTTGGTACCAAATGTCTCATAAATCCACAGCCCTTAGAAAATTTCATCAGGGAGAACAGGTCCAGTTTACTTTATCCAATCAGTTTAATACCAGATTGATTGAAGATTAAGTCCAGTGTAGCCTGAAATCATGGCACTTCACGTCGAAACATTCTTCCTAGCACCAGATGCGCAAGGAACTTTGCAATCTCAAATTCAGCAGATGATTGCTCAGGGTATCCTATCGGGTAGATTCCAACGCGGCGAAAAACTGCCTTCCACGCGCAAGCTGGCCCTGCATTTGGGCGTTAGCAGAATTACCGTCACTATCGCCTACACCGAACTGCAAGCCAATGATTACCTAACATCGCGGGGGCGGTCAGGGTATTATGTTTCGGAAAACGCCCCGGCTCCGCCCACCTTCACGCCGTTACCAGCCCACACAGACGCAGTAGATTGGACGCGGGCGATTGGGCAAAAATTTACCGGGGGCGATACGGTACGCAAGCCCCCCGATTGGGGCGATTACCGGCACCCGTTTATTTACGGGCAAGCCGATCCAGAGCTATTTGATCACGCAAACTGGCGCTTGTGTGCGCTGAAAGCGCTAGGGCAAAAAGACTTTACAGCGCTTACCACGGATTACTACGACCAAGATGACCCCCAGTTAATCGAATTCATCGCACGCCATACGCTGCCCAGACGTGGCATTACAGCCCGACCAGAACAGATTTTGATAACCCTTGGTGCCCAGAACGCTCTTTGGCTGACCACTCAGGTTTTGCTTACTCAACGCCGAAAGGCAGCCCTGGAAGATCCTTGTTATCATGCACTTAGGGACATTCTTTCCCAATCAAGATGCCATGTCACACCTGTCCGCGTGGATACGGATGGTCTTCCTCCGGATGCAATTCCACCCGACACAGATGTCATTTTCACAACGCCCAGCCATCAATGTCCCACCACCGGCACGATGCCAATGAACAGGCGAACGCAACTCTTAAAACGCGCTGCTGAAATGGATGCCCTGATTGTCGAGGATGACTATGAGT
This sequence comes from Roseobacter sp., assembly GCA_039983935.1. Lineage (GTDB taxonomy): Bacteria > Pseudomonadota > Alphaproteobacteria > Rhodobacterales > Rhodobacteraceae > Roseobacter. The sequence continues at coordinate 56,120 of JBDWVP010000056.1, forward strand.
TTGAAATGTCATTCCTCAAGAGCCCATCCCCTGCGCTCAAAAGTTTGGATACCGATGGCCGGGTGATTTATGTCGGCAGCTTTTCCAAATCGCTTTTTCCCGGCCTGCGCCTTGGGTATCTTGTCGGCTCAGAGCCATTCATTCGCGAAGCTCGAGCTCTAAGAGCATCAGTCTTGCGACACCCTCCCGGGCACGTCCAGCGGACGACTGCATATTTTCTGTCTTTGGGCCATCACGACGCGTTGATCCGCCGCATGGGCGCGACATTACACGAGCGACGTGAGATCATGTCCGCAGCGATCCTTGAAAACAACTTAGAAATTGCTGGCCAAGGGGCGCATGGCGGGTCTTCATTCTGGATGCGGGCCCCAGATAATATCGACACGTTGGATCTATCGCGGCGTCTGCAGGCCCGCGGTGTGTTAATCGAGCCTGGCCATTCGTTCTTCGCGGGCCCTGCCCAGCCGCGCAATTACTATCGATTGGCGTATTCATCGATCTCTGCTTCGCGAATATCCAAGGGCATCTCTTTGGTTTCCTCCGAAATTCGAGAGCTTTCGCAGCTGGACTTATCCACAGATAATAATTGGACCTAACGAAATGTAAGCGCATACAATACCTAACAACTCAAGCAAGATTCGCACTTGGATTTTAAGCCTCGAAGGAGCTCCCGCCCATGAAGATGACCACAGAAGAAGCTTTCGTAAAAACGCTGCAGATGCACGGCATCGACAATGCGTTTGGTATTATTGGTTCTGCCATGATGCCGATTTCGGACATTTTCCCCGATGCGGGCATAAAATTCTGGGACTGCGCGCATGAAACATCCGGCGGCATGATGGCGGACGGGTTCACCCGCGCAACGGGCAAGATGTGCATGATGATTGCGCAGAACGGCCCGGGCATTACGAATTTTGTCACGGCCGTCAAAACAGCTTACTGGAACCACACGCCGGTTCTTTTGGTCACACCGCAAGCTGCGAACAAGACAATCGGTCAGGGCGGTTTCCAGGAAATGGAACAGATGAACCTGTTTGCTGATTGTGTCGCCTATCAAGAAGAGGTGCGTGACCCTTCCCGGATCGCAGAGACCTTGAACCGGGTCATCATGCAGGCGAAACGTGCCTCCGCTCCGGCGCAGATCAACGTCCCACGCGATTTCTGGACGCAGGTGATCGACGTCGAATTACCTGTCATCGTCGATTTCGAACTGCCCCAGGGTGGCGAGACCGCTGTTGCAGATGCCGCTGAAATGCTGAGCAATGCCAAGTTCCCTGTCATTTTGAATGGTGCTGGCGCGGTTCTGTCAAAAGGTGGGATTGAAGCTTCTCGAGTTCTGGCAGAACGACTGGATGCGCCCGTTTGCGTTGGGTATCAACACAATGATGCTTTCCCAGGTAATCATCCGCTTTTTGCAGGACCTCTTGGCTATAACGGTTCCAAAGCGGGCATGCAGCTCATCAGCAAGGCGGATGTGGTGCTGTGTCTGGGGACCCGTCTCAATCCGTTTTCGACCTTGCCTGGCTATGGCATCGAATACTGGCCAACAGACGCCAAAGTCATCCAGATTGATATCAATCCGGATCGCATCGGCCTGACCAAAAAGGTCACCGTCGGTATTGTTGGCGACGCTGCAAAAGTCGCGCAAGGCATCACCGCCAAGCTTGCCGATGATGCCGGTGACACCGACCGAGCCGAGCGCAAAAATACCATCGCCACAACAAAATCAGCATGGGCACAGGAATTAACCTCTTTGAATGAGGAGCAAGACGATCCCGGTACCGATTGGAACGTACGTGCGCGTGCAGCCAAGCCAGATTGGATGTCACCACGCATGGCGTGGCGCGCCATTCAAAGCGCGCTCCCCGTCGAAGCGATTATTTCGTCGGATATTGGCAACAACTGCGCGATCGGCAATGCCTATCCGTCGTTCAATGAAAGCCGCAAGTATTTGGCACCGGGCCTGTTTGGCCCTTGTGGATATGGGCTGCCATCCATTGTTGGTGCAAAAATCGGCCAACCGAATGTGCCCGTTGTTGGTTTTGCAGGTGACGGCGCCTTCGGCATCTCGGTCAACGAGCTCACGGCGATCGGCCGCGGCGAATGGCCTGCGATCACGCAGATCGTCTTCCGCAACTACCAGTGGGGCGCAGAGAAGCGTAACTCGACCCTTTGGTTTGACGACAACTTCGTTGGTACGGAACTGGACGAAGGCGTCTCTTATGCTGGCATCGCAAACGCCTGTGGCCTCAAGGGTGTCGTTGCCCGGACGCAGGAAGAGCTGACAAATGCACTGGCTCAAGCCATCAAAGACCAGATGGAAAATGGTGTGACCACCTTGATCGAGGCCATGATCAACCAAGAACTGGGCGATCCTTTCCGCCGCGACGCAATGAAAAAGCCCGTTTCTGTCGCTGGGATCGACAAAGACGACATGCGTCAGCAAGCTGTTTAAGGCAGGGTGGTCTTAAGAACCCTCATAAAAAGGTGTTGGCCGTGACCGTGTTGCGCGATTTAAAGAATCGCGCCGCCGCCCGGCCTGCCCATATTGTTATGAGTGAGGGAGCTGATCCTCGCATTGTCGCTGGCTCCCTTGCCGCCGTGAAAGAAGGCATTGCCCGTATCACGCTGGTCGGGCCCCAGGACGCAATCAAAGCCGCATTGCAAAATTCGGGAGCCGCCAACAATCCCGCCATCGACATTCAAGATCCCCTGACATCTTCGCTAACGGAACACGTCGCGGCGACCTATTTTGATCTGCGCCAGCACAAGGGCATTTCCAAAGACGTTGCTAAAACACAAGCGCACGATCCATTGGTTTTTGCTGCAATGATGGTGCGTTTGGGGCTTGCCGACGGTACCGTCGGCGGTGCGGTGACGACGACCTCCGACACGGTGCGCGCGGCCTTGCAAGTCATTGGCAAAGCTCAAGACGCGCCGCTTGTTTCTAGTTTTTTCCTGATGGTCTTACCGCAGGAACACCCGGCTGGACGCGAGGCCATGATCTTTAGCGATTGTGGATTGGTTATCGAACCAACGTCTGAAGAAATGACAGCAATTGCAGTCGCCTCGGCCGGGTCGTGCCATCAGCTTTTGGGTGTTGTGCCTAAAATTGCCCTCCTCTCATTTTCAACAATGGGCAGTGCGCGCCATGCCGCAGTGACAAAGGTTGCGGAGGCCGCCAAACTTTTGAAAGCGCAGCACCCTGAACTGCACACCGAAGGCGAGTTGCAGTTTGACGCAGCTTTTGTCCCGGAAGTTGCAGCCTCCAAAGCCAAAGAATCAACTGTTGCAGGGCAAGCAAATGTTATGATTTTTCCAAATCTAGACGCCGGCAACATCGGATACAAAATTGCACAGCGGATCGGTGGCTGTCAGGCTATCGGGCCTGTTTTGCAGGGCCTCTCAAAGCCCGCCAATGATCTTTCACGCGGTTGCATCGCGGAAGATGTCACCAATATGATCGCCGTTACCACCCTTCAGGCAGCCCTATAGGCCATCGTAATACCCCAAAGGAGCCACCCATCATGAACCAGCCCAAGATTGATCTGAGCCCGAAGGTGTCCGATGAGGTGCGCAAGACGACGTGCTATATGTGTGCCTGCCGCTGCGGTATCAATGTACACATGAAGGATGGGAAAGTTGCCTATATTGAAGGCAACAAGGATCACCCCGTCAATCAGGGCGTTTTATGTGCCAAGGGATCTGCCGGGATCATGCAGGTCAACGCGCCCTCACGTTTGCGGGCACCTTTGAAACGGGTTGGGGAACGCGGCTCAGGCGAATTTGAAGAAATCTCGTGGGACGAGGCGCTGGAAATCGCAACGGGTTGGCTGGATCCGGTCCGCAAAGACAACCCCGAGAAGCTCGCGTTTTTTACCGGTCGCGATCAATCGCAATCATTCACCTCCCTGTGGGCGCAAAGTTTTGGCACGCCAAATTACGCGGCCCATGGTGGTTTCTGTTCCGTCAATATGGCGGCTGCAGGGATTTACACAATGGGCGGGGCGTTCTGGGAATTCGGGCAGCCGGATTGGGATCACACCAAGCTATTCATGTTATTTGGCGTTGCGGAAGATCACGACAGTAACCCGATCAAAATGGGTATCGGCAAAATCAAGAAACGCGGCGCGCGCGTGATTGGCGTTAACCCCATTCGGACAGGTTACAACGCCGTGGCCGACGATTGGGTGGGCATCACACCGGGCACGGACGGGCTGTTCATACTGGCGATGGTCCATTGCTTGATGAAGGCCGGCAAAATGGATCTGAACTATCTCGCGCAATATACAAATGCGCCAGTTTTGATAATCAACAATCCGGGCGGCGCAGACCATGGTCTCTTGATGCGCGACGAGAACGACAAAGAGTTGGTGATTGACCGCACGACCGGCAAGCTCACGCCCTTTGATCAACCCGGAGTTAAGCCTGATCTGGCCGCGACCTATGAAGCAGGCGGACAAACGCACCGACCTGTGTTTCATAAGATGGCGGAAATGTATCTTGACCCAGAATACGCGCCCGAGGCCGTCGCAGAACGTTGTGGTATTTCAGCTGGACGCATTCGCGGGATCGCCGCAGAAATCGCGCGGGTCGCCTTTGAGGAAGCTTTTGAGCTCGATCAATCTTGGACAGATTTTCGCGGCGAAAAACATGACAAAATGATCGGACGCCCGGTGTCGTTCCACTCGATGCGCGGCATTTCTGCGCATGCGAATGGCTTTCAAACATGCCGAGCATTGCACATGTTGCAAATCATATTAGGCACCGTCGAAGTGCCAGGAGGGTTTCGTTTCAAACCGCCCTATCCCAAACCCGCCACCGCGCACCCAAAACCGCATTGCAAGGTCACACCCGATACGCCGCTTGATGGCCCCCATCTTGGCTTTGTGCAGGGCCCGGATGATCTCGCCCTCAAAGAAGACGGCACGCCAGCACGCATCGACAAGGCTTTTACCTGGGACAACCCAATGTCGAGCCACGGCCTGATGCATATGGTCATTTCAAACGCCTATGCCGGGGATCCCTATAAAATCGACGTCTTGTTTATGTACATGGCCAATATGTCGTGGAACTCTTCCATGAACACGCGGGGCGTCATCGATATGCTCACGGATAAAGATGAAGACGGTAATTATGTTATTCCCAAGATCATCTACTCTGACGCCTATAGCTCTGAAATGGTTGCCTATGCTGATTTGATCCTGCCCGATACCACGTATCTGGAACGTCATGATTGCATTTCGCTGCTGGATCGCCCGATTTGCGAGGCAGACGCTGCGGCAGATGCCATCCGCTGGCCTGTCATAGAACCTGATCGCGATGTTATCGGTTTCCAGTCCATGTTGTGCACTTTGGGGGCAAAACTTGGCCTCCCCGGGTTTGTGAACGAAGATGGCAGCCAAAAATACGCCGATTATGGCGATTACATCGTCAACCACCAACGCAAGCCGGGCATTGGTCCGCTTGCAGGGTTTCGCGGAAAAGACGGGGATCAGGCAGGGCGCGGCGAGGTGAACCCGGATCAGCTAGACCGCTATATTGAAAACGGCGGTTTTTTCGTAGAGCATATTCCAACCGGGGCGAACTACTATAAACCATGGAATGCAGACTATCAGGACTGGGCCGTCGGTATGGGGCTTTTTGACAGCCCGCAACCCTATCTTTTCTCACTCTATGTAGAACCAATGCGCAAGTTCCAACTTGCCGCCGAAGGGCACGGTGACCGCCAGCCCCCTGAACATCTGCGCGAACGGGTTAGATCAACGATGTCTCCCTTACCGATCTGGTATTCCTCGGACGTCGATAATCGCGCCAACGAATTTCCGATCACGGCGCTGACGCAACGACCAATGGCAATGTATCATTCCTGGGGATCACAAAACGCTTGGTTGCGCCAGCTGCATGGGCACAACCCATTGTATTTGCCAACAAACCTAATGAAAGAGAATGGCCTGATTGACGGGGATTGGGCGAAGGTCATCTCGCCACATGGCGAAATCACAGTCCCGGTATTGGAAATGGCGGCGTTAAATAAAAACACCGTTTGGACCTGGAACGCGATCGGTAAACGCAAGGGCGCTTGGGCCCTGGAAGACAATGCACCCGAAGCAACACGTGGGTTTCTTCTCAACCATTTGATCCACGAATTATTGCCGCCCAAAGGCGATGGGTTGCGATGGGCGAATTCTGATCCGATCACGGGGCAAGCCGCATGGTTCGATCTCAAAGTGCGACTGGAAAAAGCAGCGCCGCCCGATGAGAGCCAGCCGGGATTTGCAGCGATCAAATCGCCTGTTGGTCGCGGTCCCAAAAACCTGACATGGAAGGTTGGCAAATGACAACGCTCCCAACGCAAACGGATAAAAAACTTGGTCTGGTCATTGATCTGGACACATGTGTCGGCTGTCACGCCTGTGTGATTTCCTGCAAAGGGTGGAACACCGAAAATTATGGAGCACCGCTTTCAGATCAAAATGCCTATGGGGCGGACAACAATGGGACCTTCTTGAACCGCGTCCACTCATACGAGGTGCAGCCGGCAACCGGTGACGCACAACTGATCCACTTTCCCAAATCCTGCCTGCATTGCGAAGATGCGCCCTGCGTAACGGTTTGCCCTACCGGGGCCAGTTACAAACGGGTGGAAGATGGCATTGTCTTGGTGAACGAAAGCGATTGCATTGGCTGCGGTTTATGCGCGTGGGCTTGTCCTTATGGCGCGCGCGAGCTGGATCAAGCCGAGGGGGTCATGAAGAAATGCACCCTCTGCGTTGACCGTATCTATAATGAAAACCTGCCCGAAGAAGACCGTCAACCGGCCTGTGTGCGCACCTGCCCTTCAAATGCACGTCACTTTGGCGATTTGGCTGACCCGGATAGCGATGTAAGCAAATTGGTTGCTGATCGCGGCGGTATGGATTTGATGCCCGAACAAAACACAAAGCCAGTTAACAAATATCTGCCGCCACGCCCAAAAGACACGTTGCCAGACACTGGCGAAGAATTCGACATATTGGCCCCGTTTCTTGCCCCTATCGCCGAAGAGCCCAAGGGGTTTCTCGGCTGGCTCGACAAAGCGCTGGAGAAAATCTGATGCATCCCGCTCCATCTATCATTTGCTTTACGACCTTCAGCGGATTGGGTTTTGGCCTGTTGGCATGGCTCGGATTGGGCGCGCCAAACGTCACCGGCTGGACAGCCTTCGCTTTTTTCGCGATCGCCTACATTATGTCCGTTGGGGGTCTGCTGGCATCAACCGCCCACCTTGGGCACCCGGAACGGGCAATCAAATCCTTTAGCCAATGGCGTTCCAGCTGGCTGAGCAGAGAAGCCTGGTGTGCCGTCGCTACTTTGATCGTCATGGCGATATATGGTGCGGGATTGGTTTTTTTTGGAACCAGACTGGTGGTTTTGGGCGTTTTAGGCGCGGCACTGGCGATGTGCACCGTCTTTACGACGTCTATGATCTATGCGCAGTTAAAAACCATTCCGCGTTGGAACATGCCTGTTACGCCAATCAAATTCTTGGCCTTTTCGATTGCGGGCGGCGCATTGTTGTCCGGACAAATCCAAGTCGCCGTCTTTTGGCTATTGGTTGCTGGCTGTGTCCAGATTTTCACATGGGTGCACGGCGACAAGGCTCTCAAGGCGTCAGGCACGGATATGTCTACGGCCACAGGATTGGGCAACATCGGCTCTGTAAGGGCGTTTGAGCCACCGCACACAGGCACCAACTACCTGCTCAAAGAGCTCGTCCATGTCGTCGGGCGCAAACACTCTTCAAAGCTGCGAATGATTTCTTTAACCCTGATGGTTGTCTTGCCAATTGTTCTGTTATTGCTGTCGTTTTCACATTTTTTGGCTGTCATCGCAGTAGTGTGCCATATCGCTGGCGTTCTCACCGCGCGCTGGTTGTTCTTTGCCGAGGCCGAACATGTTGTTGGGCTGTATTATGGAAAACGATGACGCCAATAATCGGCTTCATCGAGGCAAAAAAATTACCAGGAAAAATTGGGCAGGAACACGTCCTGCCCTTTTGGTTTAGCTGAGTAGACCCGCGTGCTGTAGACCTGCATCGACCAAAGCGCGTGTTTGATCTGTCAGTGCTGTGAGGGGCAGGCGCACCTCTTCAGAGCACAGGTCAAGGCGAGACATCGCATATTTAACGCCAACGAGGCCGGGCTCTGTAAAGATCGCTTTGTGCAGGGGCATCAAACGGTCCTGAATCTCCAACGCTGTCCCATAGTCTCCTGACAGGCAGGCCTCTTGCGTCTGCGCCACTAATTTTGGTGCAACATTGGCCGTTACAGAAATACAACCCACACCGCCCTGAGCGTTAAACCCATGCGCTGTCGCATCTTCGCCCGACAACTGAACAAAATCCGCTCCACAGGTCATACGTTGATCACAAACACGCGCCAGATCACCGGTCGCATCCTTCACTCCAACAATACGTGGCAGCTCAGCCAATTTCCCCATCGTTTCTGGCGTCATATCAACGACAGAACGACCGGGAATATTGTAAATGATGATCGGCAGGTTGGCGCAATCATGCAAGGCGGTAAAATGTGCGATCAATCCGGATTGCGTCGGTTTGTTGTAATAAGGTGTCACGACCAGCGCCGCATCCGCGCCAACTGATTCTGCGTGGCGCACCAAACGAATAGCTTCTAAGGTGTTGTTTGACCCGGCACCTGCAATGACAGGAACCCGTCCCGCCGATGCTTTGACAACCTCTTCGACCACAATTTCGTGTTCGCGATGGGTGAGTGTTGGGCTTTCACCGGTGGTCCCAACGGGCACCAGCCCCTTGCTACCTTCACCAATGTGCCATTCCACAAGTTTCTTTAGTGTATCCAGATCCAGTTCGCCGTTCCGAAACGGCGTGACGAGGGCAGGCATAGAACCTTTAAACATTTTCACGCTCCTTTTATTTATTGTGGCCGGCAAAAGGCCCAGATTAACACGTTATCAGTAGGATCGTGATTTGATCCTAGTCTGAGACGCTATACGTAAGAGGCTCTAGCCTCCAAACCCTAGGAAATGCAAGTGACCCAACGCTTATTCATTACTGTTGTGATGGTTTTACTGACTGTTTTACCCGCGTCGGCAGAACGGCCTCGCCCGTTAGGGTGGGCATTGGATGCATCGCGACAAGGAAATTGGGACAGCGCCAAACGGATCGCACAGCGGGATGGCCCTGTCGCAGCGGACGTCATAGAATGGTCACGACTTCGTGCGGGCCTTGGGAATTTCAGCGACATCCGGGCTTTCCTTCAAAGACGGCCAGATTGGCCCGGAGAACGTTACCTAAGGCGTCAGTCTGAACCTGTGGTCATCGCTCAGAATGACACAAACGTTCTATGGTTTTTCGAAGAAACACCGCCGCAAACAGCTGAAGCTATATTGCGATATGCCAAGGCCTTGGAAAACGCAGGACGCACGCAAGAAGCAAATGTCACGGTGATTGGGGCTTGGCGAAACTTCCCGCTGTCAGCACAGTCACAAGCGTTGTTTCTTGGACGGTACGAAAAGCTTCTCGCGCCACATCACGACGCCCGATTAGACGCTATGTTATGGCGAGGATCATTTGGCAACGCCCGACGCGTTTTTTCACTTGCCTCTAAAGGTGCTGTCGCAGCAGCTAAGGCCCGCATCGCGTTGCGCGAGGCGGAGCCCGGCGTCGACGGGTTGATTGCCGCAATTCCGGCCAGCAACGCAATAGATGGCGGGCTACAATACGAACGGTTTTTGTGGCGCACACGAAAGGGGCGAACCGAGGACGAAAAAGAGCTGCTCCTATCGACGTCCGTCAGCGAAGCCCGCTTGGGGCGACCCGAAGCCTGGGCCAATCGGCGACGAACTCTAGCGCGCGATGAAATGCGAAATGGTAGCCCTGAAAGAGCCTATGAACTTGCCGCAAGACATTTTCTGACGGCAGGATCAGCCTATTCTGATCTTGAATGGCTGGCAGGCTACATCGCATTGCGAAAACTCAATGAACCTGAAACGGCGCTAAAGCACTTTGACAACCACGACGCCGCTGTTCGCTCTCCAATTTCCAAGGGACGCGCAGGCTACTGGCGTGGCAGAGCTTACGAGGCGATGGGAGACGTCGCTGCGGCAGATCAAGCTTACGCACATGCTGCCCAGTTCCAAAGTTCATTTTACGGCTTGCTGGCTGCCGAACGGGCAGGATTACCTTTCGACGTTGAACTGGCAACATCAGCTCCACCCACTGATTGGACGCAAGCACCCATCTCCGACAAACCACTGTTCCAAGCTGGCCTACTTCTTCAAGCTTCAAATGAAATAAACTTGGCCGAGCTTTTTTGGGCACATCTGGCCGAACAGCTGAATGACACAGATGCTGCACTTCTTGGACAAGCTGCCGTTGATGCCGAGCAACCTCATCTGGCCGTTATGATCGGGAAAAGGTTAGCACGCAGAGCCGTCGTGGTTCCATATGCCTACTATGCTCTTCACCCGCTTGCTGAACGGGAATTACCTATGGCACCCGAAATGACGCTCGCCATTGCGCGCCGCGAAAGTGAATTCGATCCTGGTGTCCAAAGCGGTGTCGGAGCACGTGGATTAATGCAAATCATGCCACGAACTGGGAGCGAAATCGCGCGCAGATTGGGCCGCAGTGCGAACCATACAACGGAGCGCATGACGACAGATCCGGTCTATAACGCACAGCTTGGTGCCGCATACCTTTCCACTCTATCGCGTCGTTTTTCTGGGAACGTTATAATGATGTCTGCTGGGTACAATGCCGGTCCCAGCCGTTCAGATAAATGGATGCAAGTTTACGGCGACCCACGTCGCGGCGACATAGAAATTACCGACTGGATCGAACACATTCCTTTCAGAGAGACGCGAAATTACGTAATGCGTGTCTCTGAAAGCCTGCCGATCTATCGCGCCCAGTTGGGTAAAGAGCCGTTGCCTATTCCTTTCAGCGAAGAACTGATTGGATCAAGCCTGTTGGCGTTCGCGCCACAGAGTGAATAGCCCGGCACCAACAATAATCAGAACGCCGATAACAACATTCAAACGAAGCGTTTCTCCAAACACTAGAATCCCCAGACTTGCTCCAAAAACCAGTTGAAAATAGGCAAACGGCTGGACGGCACTTGCTTCAGCGACCTCATAACATCTGATGAGCAGCCAATGACCTGTCACGCCCGTCAAACAAAGCAATCCCATCCAACACCAATCTGGCAACGACATGGGCTGCCAAAACCAAACACCGACCGAGCTCAGCGCAACCGCGCCGATCACTCCTGTCCAGAAGAAACTGGTCGCCGAGCTGTCTTTGCGTCCAACATAACGCGTCATTAATGCGTAAACGGCAAACATTGTGGCCGCGGCCAATGGCACTAACGCCAACGGATCAAATACGCCAAACCCTGGCTTCAAAATGATAACAATTCCAATAAACCCGAACCCGATCGCCACCCAGCGTCGCCAGCCGACTTTTTCTCCTAACACAGGGCCGGACAAAGCGGCCACGATCAACGGATAGCAGGCGAACACAGCATGGCTCTCGACCAATCCGAGTAAAGTAAAACCTGCTATCATCACACAAACTTCAACCGCTAATAACAGCGCCCTGAACATTTGAACGATTGGCTGTTTTGTCCGCGCCGTCGCGCGTATCCCACCGCCCTTCCGGCGCGCAATCGTGATCACGAAGGCAGCAAAAAACCAATACCGTATCATCACAATCATGTAGACGTTGTATTGATCGGCAAGATGTCGGGAAATGCCGTCTTGCAAAGCGAAAATTATCGCGGCCATGAGCATCAAGACGACACCCAACTTCACGTTGTTTGGCTGCGTCACAACCGCAAAATTCCGACGGTCATATGTCTTTTACGCCCAAAACCCGGGCGTCTTTCCACATCAAAACCGGCGTCTTCAAGAGCCCTGCGCACAAACCCAGCGGCTGTGTAAGTCGCAAAAGTGCCACCAAATGCCGTATGTTGGCCAACACATTGCATGAGTTCTTCTGTCCAAAGTTCGGGATTTTTAGCCGGGGAAAACCCATCCAGAAACCAAGCATCTGCATGACCGGACCACTTGCGTAGTGTTTCATTCGCATCCCCAACGACAACCTCAAGCGTGACCGTCGAGCTAAGCGAAAATTCACCCCCCTCAGGACGCCATTCGGATAACAGGTTGGTTGTCGAAAGCCCCGCGTTATCAAAGGCAGAAAGGGCTTTTGCCATATCACTGTGCGCCAAAGGGAAGGCTTCGAAACTGGTGATCTTCAATTGCCCCGCGCACCCATTTTTTTCCCAAGCCTTTAGTGTCGCCAATGCATTTAAGCCCGTGCCAAACCCGAGCTCCGCCACATGGAAGCCATCACAAAATCGATTCGGGAGATCGTTGCCCTGCAGAAAAACATGCTGCGTTTCGGCCAATCCATTTTCTAGACTAAAATATGGATCATCAAAACGTGTGGAAACCGGGATTTCACCCTGCCGCCAAGTCACATCTGCTGTCTGGTTCTGCACGTCCGCGCCTTGTAATGTGACTTTGAAACTGGCGCGACACTGGGACAGAAGGCAGGCTTTGGCAATGGTTGATGTAACGATTAGGGGAGCGGGCATTTTTGGGCTGTCGGTCGCTTGGGTCTGCGTACAGCGCGGCGCAAAAGTTCAAATTGTCGATCCTCACGGACCCGGCGCGGGCAGCAGTGGCGGCGTTGTCGGCGCCCTTGCCCCACATGTTCCTGAAAACTGGAATGAGAAAAAAGCGTTTCAACTCGAGAGCCTTTTGATGGCACCCGAATTTTGGGGCGATGTAGAAAAAACTGGACAACGTTCATCCGGTTACAAGAACACTGGACGCATACAACCAATTTTGGACGAGAACGGGTTGTCGTTGGCTCAGAAACGCTCAGAAACTGCCAATGTTCTTTGGCAAGGAAAAGCGTCTTGGCATGTCGAAAAAATTTCAGGGGCCGGATGGTGCCCGGCTTCACCAACAGGCTGGTTTATCCGGGATACGCTGAGTGCGTTGTTGCATCCCCGTCAGGCTATTCACGCATTGTGCGCGGCTTTGTTGGCGCGCAACGTGTCCATTGTCGAACGCGCGCCAGACCAAGGCAAAGTACTTTGGGCGACAGGGATCGCCGGTTTAGAAATGCTGAATACAACACATCACCGAATGATGGGAACAGGTGTAAAAGGTCAGGCCGCCGTTTTGAAATTTGACGCCAGAGGCGCAGCACAATTGTTCGTCGATGGCGTCCATATTATCCCCCACTTAAACGGAACCGTCGCCATCGGATCAACATCTGAACGCGACTACACATCACCGACCAGTACAGATTCGCAGCTTGACGATGTCATCAAAAAAGCACGTTCGGTATTGCCCATCTTAAGCGATGCTGCTGTGCTTGAACGGTGGGCAGGCATACGGCCTCGCACACGCAGCCGTGCACCGATGTTGGGCCAGTGGAGCGGTCAGGACGGTCACTTCATCGCAAACGGTGGTTTCAAAATTGGGTTCGGGATGGCACCAAAAATCGCACATGTCATGGCAGATTTAATGCTGAACGGCAAAGATGAGATCCCCGAAGGGTTCAGGGTCAACGCGTCACGATGACGTCAGTTCGGCTTTGGCGGTCATACATTGTCGCCCATCCGGTCCACGCACCCACAGATCCGTACCCGAACAACACAGCTCCGCAATTTCAAAATGCATCAAGGGCGCGGTTGCACGAAATGAAAATCCCGACAAGATGCCCAGCTCTTTCTCGGCAAACAAGATAAGTAATTGCGCCAACAATGGGCCATGGACCACCAGACCATCATACCCTTCGACGTCTTGCGCATACGGGAGCTCATAGTGGATTCGATGCCCATTAAACGTTAACGCAGAATATCGAAACAGCGCGGTAGAGGTGAAATCGACACAATGCGCAACCGTCTCATCCGCTCTCGCAATCGGTGGAACTGGCACATTCAATTGCGCGTTCTGTTCGGCGCGATACACTAGATTTTGCCATTCCGTAACGCAAAGATCGCTCGATTGATGAAAATCATGTCGTAAAGTGACGAGCCCTAGGGGGCCGCTACGGCCGATTTTGCGCTCATGTGCGACACAACGGCTTTGTTTTTGCGCCGTCTGTCCTGCAACAAGGGCGCGATGAAATTGCAGGCGGCCACCCGCCCACATGCGCCTCGGCAACTGCATATCGGGAATCAAACCACCGACTTTTGGGTGTCCGTCCCGCCCCAAATCACTGGCGACCTTTGGATCCCAAAAGTACACCTGATGAAAAAAGGGCGGTAGGGGATCCCCCGCATGGATCGGTTCCTCGCGCCCAAGAGAAACGTTAAGAGCCGTTGCCCGAGCCGGGTCCAGGCTGTCCCTTTGACACAAAAGATCAGGCGATGCATGCTGCATGGAACAAATGCCTAACAGGGATACCCCACATGCTGCAATCAGAAATCCAATGCCGGGTGCGCGCACTCGATCATTTGGTATTAACGGTCAAAAACATACCTGAAACAGTGCGGTTTTACACTCAGGTTTTAGGTATGCGCGGCGCTCAGTTCTCGGTTAAAGACGGCAGTCGTCGTTGGGCGCTTCATTTTGGGCAAAGCAAGATTAACCTGCATCAAGCAGGACGCGGGTTTGATCCAAAAGCGGCACATCCCACCGAAGGTGCCGCTGATTTATGTTTCCTGACAGATGCAGGCATCGATGATTGGATGACACATCTGGCGGTCCATGACATCGATATCGAAGAAGGGCCCGTGCAACGCAGCGGCGCAAAGGGACCAATTACTTCGCTCTATATTCGCGATCCCGACAAAAACCTTATCGAGGTATCTGTCCCGACGCCTTAGCGATCAACTTCATCGCGCAAGTTTTCCATGAGCTCGGTAAGCGTTTTAATATATTGCTCTGAAACAAGCCTGCCGTCCGCATCAAACTGGTTGGCGGCGTTCGCCAAATGCACTTCCGGACCTTGTAGCAAACGCGTTTGAAACGGCACCATGAAGCCACGAAGGACCATTTGCGCGCGCTCGCCCCCGGCACGGCCAGCCGCGGCGGACATCACCGCAACAGGTTTGTTTTTCCACGGCGCTATTGACGTACGTGACACCCAATCCAACGCGTTTTTCAAAACACCAGATGGACCCTTATTGTATTCGGGCGTCGAAATCAGAACGGCATCCGCTCCCGCGATTTGTTCCGCCAATTTCGTCACCTCTGGCGGCACACCATGCGCTGCTTCTGCATCGCCATCATACAGCGGCAAATTCAAATCAGCCTCGGTATAGTTGTGGTTGCCAAATAGCCGTGCGGCCTCTCGCATCAATTTAGAGTTGGTGGACCCTTTTCGCAATGCGCCAGAAAGACCCAGAATTTGATACGTTTTCATGATGATCTTCCCCTAGATACGACTGGTGCCTCGGTCACCAAGGCACCTGGAAAACGGGCTCCACCAGAAAATCGCTTCCTGTGGAGCCGCGCAAAACATTATACATTCGGCAGGATAATAATCTCAACCCGCCTGTTTTGTGCCTTGCCAGCAGCATTCAAATTGCTCGCGATGGGTTGGCTTTCGCCGCGCCCGAAGGCTCGCATCCGCGCGAGCGGTACACCCGCATCCGCCAGTATTCCAGTGACAGCACTGGCGCGCCGGTCAGAGAGGTTTTGATTGTATTCCGCGTCGCCATCACTGTCTGTGTGGCCAATCACCTGAATGGTTGAGTCCGGATACTGCCGCAAATTTGTTGCGACCGAAACCAGATCATTTTGAAGATCAGGTCGTACGGCAAAACTGTCGGTTGCAAACAACAAATCTTGCGGCAAACTGACGATTAAACGATCTCCAGTGTTGGTAATTTTAACATCATCGTTGCCCAGGTCTCGACGGAGATCTGCTTCTTGTTGATCAAGATCATAGCCGATGCCAGCCCCCAGAGCAGTACCGAGAGCCGCGCCAATTACCGTGGCTTTTGTATCTTTGCCAAGGAGCTGACCCGCCAATGCGCCCGCACCTGCGCCGATCAATGCGCCTTGCTGCGTTTTATTGAGACTTGAATTGCCACCTTGTTGATTTGGATCGACACAAGCTGCAAGTGTGAGCGCGCCCGCGATCGCCAAAATCATCGGTTGTTTAAAAAGTACCATTGTTTACTGCCTTATGCATTGCGGCCTCGTTCGGGCGAGGCGTCGTTAATGTGATGACATCATATATGTGCATGAAGGCAGGGCAATCAAAGGGGAAAATAGATCGGCGCGAACCCGCCAATCCAAGGATCTATTCTGTTTGCGCCGTTTCCATCGCCAGCATTGCCCGTTTCATTGGCAAGCCCCAGTGATAACCACCCAACCCACCTGATTTACGCAAAGCCCGATGACATGGGATCAACCAACTAATTGGATTTCGCCCCACAGCAGTACCGACAGCGCGAACAGCACGCGGAGTTCCTATCGACTGAGCAATTTCTGAATAGGTCGTCACACGCCCCGCAGGAATACTCAATAAGGCCTCCCACACCTTAATCTGAAAGGGCGCGCCGATCAAAAACAGTGACGTCACATCGACAGAACCATCCCCAGCACCAAATGCATGTTGCACCCAAGCACTTAAAAACGCTTCATTTTCGACGTATTCGGCTGAAGGCCACCGAGAGGTTAGGTCCGTCAAGGCGGCCTCAGCGCCCATCTCTCCGGCAAACCCGATACCACAAATGCCTTTCTCGGTTCCCATGACGATGGCTGGCCCAAAGGGGCTTTCAAACCAGCCCCAATAGATTTTCAACCCTTGACCTTTGCGCGCAAAATCACCCGGGCTCATGGCTTCCCAACGGATAAAAAGATCGTGCAACCGGCCCCCGCCAGACAATCCGACAGCATGTGAAGCTTCCAGCGTTGTAAATCTGTCGCGCAGCAAGGTCTTGGCATGCCCCAAAGCCAGATATTGCTGGTAACGTTTTGGAGAGACCCCAACCCAACGCGAAAAGAGCCTTTGAAAATGTGCCGGGCTCATACCCATTTCAACGGCAATTTCCTCTAGCGACAGTGGCTCTTGCGCGAGGTCTAGCCGTTCTATGGCACGTTGGATCACCTGATAATGATACGTGCCCTCTGAATCATTTGGTGCGATTTTTAGATGTGTCATGCCCCGTTTGTAAGGTATTGCAAGCTTCCGCGCGATCCGATTCCTGCTCAATCAAGCGGAGCGTATGATCGCATTCTCCTGATCAACGCCCGCTGCAAATCGCATTTCATTGGCCAGCAAGGTGACGGTTTGTTTCCGACTTAACCGCAGCCTTGCCGATTGCATTCTGTTTTTGTCGATACCTGTAGAATCTGCGATCAGAACGCCGCTTTTTATCGACCTTAGGGCTGCACGTTTTCCATCCACAATCGTGCTTTCAACCCATGCGCCATGGGCCAATATGACTTCGTGGGATGAGAATATGACATCTGTCATCATAAAGTCACCGTCCGGCGTGATCGTTTTTGCAACACCTATATCTGACCAGGCATTGGCGGGCGCGAAAACTTCCCGCGAAGCGATCCTCTTTTCTGTGACAGATGATCGAACCAGCACCCCGTGTTGTGCTGCGAGAAAAAGATCATGCGTTGGACATCCCGCCCCAAGTGTACCCGCGGGAATGCAAATCGGGCATTCATTGGGATGGTTGTTAAAATGAACCTGCGCCAGCTTGGTTCGAACAACCTCTTGCACGGGCTGGAAACCATGGTCCCTGGTGAGAACCCGATCACCAACAGCGAGCCATTCAACAGGTATTTCCCCGTTTTCCGTCACTATCATTGTTCCCGGACCAAACCGGGACAGGCCGGTGTTTCTGATTTTGCCTATCTGTTTTGCATAGCCTTCTTTCGGATGCGGCGTCTGAACTGCACCGATCCTGTCCGGCCCTGAACGGCTGCCTGCTTTGAAAGATTGCAGCGGGTCGGCCGGCAAATACGCCCCAAGAACCCTGTCTGGTTTCCATCGGGAAATCGAAACGTGCGACCCGTCCAACGAACTTAAACAATCGTGACCTTCGAAAACAATCTGGCCTTGGTCGATCTCTGTGCCATGGGATCCGATCTGGTTTTGAGACAAAAAATCACAGGCCAGGATGAATGGCCGCAATGCTTGCACGTATTTCAAGTCGTCCGGCACGTTCCCAGAAAACAGATATCCCGACATATGTTACCCTTTAAAACACTAAGGTTATTTTTACACAAAAGTGTAAAATAACGTTCAACGTGTTCCTCTTATTCCGGGTCAAACAGGCTTGCTCCGATCAATGAAAGACCGCATATAGGCGTTCATGGTAAAGCAATTAGATTATCACACCATTCGCAGCATTTTCGCGCGTTTTGAAGAAGCCGAACCGACACCCAAAGGGGAGTTGGAACATGTGAACGTCTATACTCTTGTTGTGGCCGTCGCGCTGAGCGCGCAAGCAACGGATGCGGGCGTGAACAAGGCAACGCGCGCCCTGTTCAAAATTGCAGACACACCGCAGAAAATGCTCGACCTTGGGCTCGATGGCGTCACAGAACACATCAAAACCATCGGCCTCTTTCGGCAAAAGGCGAAAAACGTAATTAAGCTGAGCCAAATCCTCGTTGACGACTATGAAGGTCAAGTTCCCAACAGCCGCGCGGCACTTCAAAGCCTGCCCGGCGTGGGGCGCAAGACTGCCAACGTGGTTTTGAACATGTGGTGGCAACAACCCGCCCAAGCTGTGGACACACATATTTTCCGCTTTGGCAACCGCACCGGTGTCGCCCCGGGAAAAACCGTTGAAGCGGTCGAGCGGGCAATCGAAGACAATATACCCGCTGATTTTCAATTGCATGCACATCACTGGATGATCCTGCATGGTCGATATCACTGCAAAGCACGCAAACCGCTGTGTCGAACGTGCATTATTCATGATTTATGCCCCTATGAGGAAAAAACCCCATGAAAACATATGACGTAGTTGGAATTGGCAACGCCGTTGTTGATGTGATTACCCATGCTGACGACAGCTTTCTCGATTTGATGGGAATTGAAAAAGGCATCATGCAACTGGTCGATCAAGATCGCTCAGAAAAACTGTTTTCCTCGATGAAAGATCGCCTTCAGACACCAGGTGGATCAGTTGCCAATACTGTCGCTGGGGTCGGATCTCTGGGATTGACCACCGGCTTCATCGGGCGGGTCAGGGATGATGCGCTTGGACATTTCTACGCCAGCGCAATGACGGACAACGGGATAGATTTCGTGAATCCCCCGGTTGAAAACAGTGATGTTCCAACATCGCGCAGCATGATTTTTGTTGCCCCCGATGGTGAACGGTCGATGAATACCTTCTTGGGAATTTCGACGGGATTGACCTCTGACGACGTCTCGCCAGAGGTCGCCGGAAATGCAAAGATCATGTTCCTAGAAGGATATCTATTTGATCACGACGCCGGTAAAACCGCATTCCGGGAAGCTGCACGATCAACAAAGGCCGGAGGCGGGTTGGCAGGGATCGCAATTTCGGATCCGTTCTGCGTTGAACGTCACCGCGCAGATTTCTTGTCCTTGATTGAAAATGATCTGGACTATGTGATTGGCAATCAACAAGAAATCGAGTGCCTTTTCGAGACGGATTTTGAAACGGCCTTGTCAAAAACTGCAGAAATTTGCCCAATGGTTGTCGCCACGCGATCAGGCGACGGGGTGAGCATTCTTGCACAGGGTAAGCGCATTGACGTTCCGGTCGATCACATCGATCCCGTTGATGCGACCGGTGCAGGTGATCAATTTGCTGCAGGGTTTTTATATGGCGTTGCAACCAACCGAGAAATGGAAATTTGCGCTAAAATGGGGAACCTCTGTGCGGCGGAAGTGATCAGCCATGTTGGCCCACGTCCGCACAAGGACATGATGAAGGAATTTGTCAAACTCGGGTTTGTCTGACAATGCTGTCAGATGGGTTTCACGGTATCCCGCCGTGCAAGGTGGCGATGATTGTAACCCATCTGGAAATGCGCGCGGCGCAATTGCGAAATGCGCCGCTGCCCAGTGGTTTAGAGTTTACGCCGTTACCGCGGGACTTGGATGTTTACCGAGGCATCTTTAATCGCGTCGGTCAAGAATGGCTTTGGTACGCTCGGGCACAGCTTGATGACGCGGCTCTGCGCCAAATCATCCAAGACCCTCGGGTCAAACTCTTTACCTTGCGCAAGGACGGCATACCCGAAGCACTCTTAGAATTGGACTTCCGGGTCGAAAATTCTTGCGAACTCAGCTACTTTGGCCTTAGTGCAGCGCTTATCGGCAGTGGCGCAGGCAGCTACCTCATGGATCAGGCCATCACGCAGGCCTTTGACGCTGGCATCGAACGGTTTCACCTGCACACCTGCACGATAGACAGTCCACAAGCGTTTTCGTTTTACAGACGCAGCGGCTTCACGCCCATACGTCAACAAGTCGAAATATCCGACGACCCGCGTTTATTGGGTATTCTCCCCCCAGAAGCGGCACCGAACGTTCCGATTTTCGAAGGTTAGAGGTGTTTTTTAAAGGCCTCTAGAACCGCGACGTAAACGTCGCGTTTAAACGGGACGATGTTGTCCACCAACTGAGACACAGGCAACCAGCGCCAATGCGAAAACTCTGGATGCGCTGTTTCAATATTGACGTCTGAATCAGAACCGGAAAATTGCAACAAAAACCATTTTTGTTTTTGTCCGCGATAGCGCCCTTTCCACAGCTTTGGAACCAAGGCAACTGGGAGGTCATAGGGCAACCAATCCTGCGTTTCAGCAATCACGCTGACCAGACCGGGATCGACACCGGTTTCTTCCCATAACTCCCTCAGAGCCGCCTCTTTTGGCGCTTCGTCTTTTTCGACGCCCCCTTGTGGCATTTGCCAAGCGCTCGCAGCGCTGTCTAGCCGCTGTCCAACAAAAACTTCGTCTTGCGCGTTTAACAACATCACACCGACGCAAGGACGGTAAGGCAACTTTGCAATCTCTTCGGGTGTCATGACAAATATGTCTCCATTTCGGCGCGTTGTAACATCTCGCCGGTGCGCTCAACCGTTTCGTGTTGAATAACCGAAAAACCCATGGCCTTAAAGGCAGGCTGCGCAGTCAAACTTGCATGTGTCCAAAGGCGGCCAAGGGCACATGCGATCGCTTGTGTTCGGGTCGCTTCAAACAGCAGACGAAACGCGCCTTTTCCACGATATTGGGGCAGGATAAACGCCAGATCGATGTATCCGGAAGGCTCAGTGCCCATAAAACCAAAAACTCGGCCATTTTCCGCTGCAACATAAACCCACATCGGCGCAAGGCGTGTGGCAAATCTTGCGTGCTGCGGCACAGCCGGCATCCAGGCAACGCGCTGTGCCTGCGTGTACAGGCTTGGCCCCTCGCGCACTGATTTGTAAAATATCTGTGCCAGAGCATCTGTATCTTCTTTGGTTGCTCTTCTGATCTGCATGAGTGTGTTTCCGATTGTGACGCGGCGTTGTGCGTGACAGGCTTTAGAGGAAAGTGCGATATCTGCGCAACTGCCTTGAGGGAGAGTTTAGAATGGCCAATTATCCGCATCTTCTTGCACCGCTTGATTTAGGGTTCACCACTCTGAAAAACCGCGTTTTGATGGGCTCTATGCACACAGGGCTGGAAGAAACCAAAGACTGGAACCGGGTGGCGGAGTTTTACGCCGAACGGGCGCGTGGACAGGTTGCGCTGATGGTCACGGGTGGTATCGGACCAAATCTGGAAGGCTCCGTTTTGCCCGGTGCTGCGATGATGGCCAACGATGAGGATGTCGCCAATCATCGCATCGTCACTGACCGCGTTCATCAGGCAGGTGGCAAAATTGCAATGCAAATTCTGCACGCAGGCCGTTATGCCTATGGCCCTAAATGTGTGGCTCCATCCGCGATTAAATCGCCAATTTCACCCTTTCCGCCAACCGAGTTGAACGCAGAAGGTATCGAAAAACAGGTCAGCGATATCGTGTCCTGCGCCCAACGCGCCCAAGACGCAGGCTATGACGGGGTCGAAATCATGGGGTCAGAAGGGTATTTTCTAAACCAGTTTCTGGTCACCCATACCAATAAGCGCACAGATGACTGGGGCGGTTCCTATGAAAATCGTATGCGTTTGCCAGTCGATGTCGTGCGCCGCGTGCGTGAAAAAGTTGGCGCAGAATTCATCATCATTTATCGCCTGTCTATGATCGATCTGGTCCCAAATGGGTCAACCCATGACGAAGTTGTGCAACTGGCGCGGGCCATGGAAACTGCGGGCGCGACGCTTATAAACACTGGCATTGGTTGGCACGAAGCCCGCATTCCGACGATTGCGACCTCCGTTCCGCGCGCAGCTTTTGCCTGGGTGACGAAAAAGCTAATGGGTAAAGTTAACATTCCGGTGATCACGTCCAACCGCATCAATATGCCGGACGTTGCCGAAGAGGTGCTTTCCTCCGGGTGCGCGGATATGGTTTCTATGGCGCGCCCGATGCTGGCGGATGCAGAGTTTGTGGCAAAGGCTGCCGCGGGAACCGCTGACCAGATAGCGCCTTGTATCGCCTGCAATCAGGCCTGCCTGGATCATACATTCAGCGGCAAGATTTCCACCTGCCTCGTCAATCCGAGGGCTTGTCACGAAACTGAATTGCCCCTTGATCGGGCAGCGGTACGCAAAAGTATCGCAGTTGTCGGCGCCGGGCCCGCAGGTCTATCGACGGCAATAACTGCAGCCGAGCGCGGCCATCAGGTAACTTTGTTTGATCAGTCCGATGAAATTGGCGGACAACTCAACATGGCCAAACAAATCCCGGGGAAAGAAGAATTCTGGGGTCTCGTGGATTGGTACACTACGATGCTAACGAAAACAGGCGTCACTGTTACGTTAAATACAGTGGTTTCAGCGCGCGATTTGTCCGGCTTTGACGACGTGGTGATTGCCACCGGCGTTGCGCCGCGTGATCCAGAGATCGAAGGGCAGGATGCGCCACATGTTCTGAATTATATTGACGTTCTACGCGGCAAAGCAAAGGTCGGCGCGCGCGTTGCGATTATTGGTGCAGGCGGCATAGGTTTTGACGTTGCAGAATACCTTGTCCACGCAGGGGTCAGCCCGACCGAGAGCCTGCCAGATTGGATGCGAGAATGGGGCGTTGCAGATCCTGAGATCTACCGCGCCGGGCTTGCGCCCAATGGCCCCCAACCGCACGCCCCTGCACGTCAGATCACGTTGCTCCAACGCAAAGCGGAAAAACCGGGAAAACGATTGGGCAAAACAACTGGGTGGATTCACCGCGCGGCGTTAAACATGAAGGACGTCAAAATGATTGGCGGTGTAAATTACGAACGGATCAGTGACGAAGGGCTTCACATCTCCTTTGGCGTCGCCCGCGAACGGCCAACTTTGATTCCAGCAGATACCATTGTGTTGTGTTCAGGACAGCAGCCAGAACGCGCGCTTGCCGCCACATTAGAGACGTCCGGCCAATCTTGTCACATCATTGGTGGTGCTGACGTTGCCTCGGAACTTGATGCCAAACGCGCGATCAATCAGGGTACGCGTTTGGCGGCAGTACTCTAGACGCTCCTATTCGACTGTTATCGAAATAACGTCAGAAACGATGGGGGAGCTATGGGGCACATGCCCTGCGTCACCGAGCACCAATTGCAAGGTGTGTTGACCCGATGGCAAATCGATTTCCGTTTCGGTTTGACCTCCGCCAAAGTGGATATGGTTTTCA
The DNA here is from genome assembly GCA_039983935.1 of Roseobacter sp. Classification (GTDB taxonomy): domain Bacteria; phylum Pseudomonadota; class Alphaproteobacteria; order Rhodobacterales; family Rhodobacteraceae; genus Roseobacter. The sequence continues at coordinate 79,887 of JBDWVP010000056.1, forward strand.
TCCGCCGGTATCCCGTTGGACAGCTCATCTGCACCGTCTTCTCCTTCTCCCAAAGGGGGACGATTGACGAAGAGATGGTGATGCCCAGTCAATTCCTTTTCAGTTCCCGCTGGCGCAACCCCCATGCCGATCAAGCCAAACCGAACCACAAGCGGCGACGACACAGTCTGACCGTCCGTTAACCCAATGAAGTAAACCTTTGCATCCGGGTTTGACTCTGTCTCGCCGCCGGCCAGTGCCGAGCTGGCAGAAATCGCTATGGCTGCGAATGCGCCTGTCAAAATTTTGACCATACTTTTCTCCCTTTCAATGACAAAAGGTTAGCCTGAAATAGCAAAACGTCCACCACTCTGTTCGCAGCAATGCCCACCCAATCACGAAAGGGCGAGATCGTCACCCCAAACATCATCCCAATATGTAACACTGCCTGCCCTGCCGAATCTGCGCCATTTCGAATGGTAGCGTGACGACAGATTCCGCGGTTTCAATTGTGGCAAAACCATGTCGATTGTGCCCAATTTGTCTAAATTTGATGATGAATTTTATAATTTACAGTTCAATTTCCCGAAAATGGAAACAATTATCAACATCTCTTTTCGAGAAAAACGGGTTAGAAATCACTTATAAGGTGTGATTTTGGAGGAAATATCCGTTTCAGCGTTTCCGTGCCCTGAACGATCCATGCAAAAACCGCGATACTGTCCAAGACATGCCCCGTTCCTGCCCGAATTGCCTGTCAGAAAGATCATCAAACGGAATACAAGGATGTGGCAATGGATCGCCTTACGGAAATGGAAGCTTTTGCAACAGTCGTAGACCAAGGTGGCTTTACGGATGCGGCAAAGAAACTCGGAATTTCTAAATCAGCTGTCTCTAAACACGTGTCATCCTTAGAAGCACGACTTGGGGCACGACTTCTCAACAGAACAACGCGCCGTGTGAGCCCGACAGAAATTGGTCTGGCTTATTATGATCGTGCGCGGCGCGTTTTGAATGACGCTGGTGAGGCAGATGCGCTTGTGACGTCAATGCAAAGCGCGCCCTCCGGATTACTGCGTATATCAGTCGCGACCGATTTTGGGGTCAACCATTTATCACCTGTTCTGAGCGATTTCCTATCAGATTTCCCCGACATCACTGTCAATATGGTCTTGAACAACAGATATGTTGAGCTGATTTCCGAAGGGTTTGATATGGCTGTGCGGATTGGTGAGCTGGAAGATAGCACGCTGCGCGCACGCAAATTAACGGAGACATCCAAACGGATGATTGCATCCCCGGAGTATTTCGAAAAATATGGTCGGCCTGAAAAGATAGATGATCTCAATAACCACAAACTATTACACTATTCGAACCAGTCTTCTGGCAATGTGTGGAAATTGACGGCTCCGTCAGGCGAAAAACGCCAAGTCCGCACAGCAGGTTGGCTCAGTGTCAATGATGGGCAATCTTTGCTTAATGCAGCGATTTCTGGTTTGGGCATCGCGTATCTGCCAAGCTATTTGTACGCCGATGCGATGGACCAAGGTCTGGTGGAGGATGCAATTCCGGATCTTCCAATAGAGACGCAAGGTATTTACGCCGTCTACCCGCCCGGCCGCTTTACGCAGCCTAAGGTGCGCGCATTCATCGACTTTCTGGTCCATTCCTTTGCCGAAAAAGGTCCCTCAGTTTGGTAAAGTAAGGACGGTTCCCTCGGTGATCATACCTCGGCGCTCAATGGCGCTGGGGTATTTTCATTCTGTATTCAAGAGGATGGCTTCGACGCGGCGGTTCCGGGTTCGCCCACTGTCTGTGAGGTTTGATGCAAGAGGGGCCAGATACCCCATGCCTTCTGCCGAAATCCGCGATGGATCTGCACCATAGACATCAATCAGGCGCGCACGAACTGATTGCGCACGGGCCCGAGACAAGGTGATGTTTGTCTCAAGGCGACCCACCGCATCAGTATGCACGACCAACGCGACCCGTCTGTCGACTTGGGCATTTAGGAAATCAGCCAGATCCGCCAGCGATTTGTATGGCCCGGCACCCAAATCTGTCGTACCGGTTGCAAAGTCCAAATCGTCTAAAACGGCGTGACCGACGTTGGACAATTCAGCCACCATGTCCGATTGAGTTTCCCTGGACTGCGCTACACTAGGCGCGGGAGTTATGACTGTCGGCCGCACTGGTGGCACGAGTCCGGGCAATACTGAAATGACTTGAACATAGGCGGAGTCGGCTGTCACACTGACCAAAAGCCCCGCGATTTCATCCGGGTCCTCAGCGCCGCCGCGTCTCAGCGTCAAATACCGAAACTGCGAAATATTAACGTACATGTTCGGGCCGGGCAAAACTTCGGTGTTAAATCGAAAATCGAAGCCACCACATTGTGCAGCTTCACATTCAAAAATCACCTCAAACCCCTGCGATACCGCTTGATCACGCAAGGGTGCACTGACCTGCAGGGTCGTTAAACCGGGCAGGCTAACACGCCATGCCCGACGGATCACCTTGCCTTCGGTCGTCAGCGCCGCCACACCAACACCATCAAAAGACGCTATCGGCGCGGCAAAACTATCCAAGACGGAATCGCGTTGGGCCGTCATTTTTGCACCCGCTGGCAACTCCAGGTTCACCGCCTGCGCTGGTCCCCCTGCAGAGATCATGCCAAAGCTGATAGCAAAGAGAAGGCCGCAAAAGTACTTCATCTGGCCTGCGCGTGATAATCATCATTCGGGCGCATGTCCGTCGCGCTCGCCACGCGGTTGGTCATGTTGAAAAAACCTGCAACATTGGCGATATCCCAGATGTCAGCATCGCTGAAACCCACGTCCCGTAACGTTTGCCTATCGGCCTCTTCTATGCGCGCACTGCCTTCTGTCATCTTGGCCGCGAAATCCAACATTGCGCGTTGACGCGTATCCAGATCGGCCACTCGGTAATTCATTACAAGCGCTTCGCCCAATGCGGCAGAGCCGGACATCGCACGTACCGCTGCACCATGTGCAACCAGACAATAAAAACACTTATTGATCGAGGAAACGACCACCGCGATCATTTCGCGTTCAAGCTTACTCACCCCCGAGGGTGCAAGCATCAGATTGTTATAAACGCCCGTAAACGCGTCTAATTTTTCAATGTCAAATGCATAGGCACGCAACACATTCGGCACCATCCCCAATTTTTCGATGCAAACATCAAAGTATTTTTGCGTTGATGCCGGCAATGGATCGACCATCGGCAAATCCAAAGCAGTCGGCAGATCAGTTTTTGCCATTCGAAATTGCTCCTACATTTGTTTCTTGACGGTAATGGTAGGCGGTTTCGACTTCAAACCCTAGGTTGGAATACAACGCAAGCGCTGCAGCATTTGATTTCACACATAATACTGCAATGGTTCGCGCTCCTTGTCTTGCCGCCCAATCCGCTGCCTGACGCATGATCCATTGCGCGACACCCTTTCGACGTTGATGCGAAAGAACTTCGACGGCGTGCACCATCGCAATAGAGCCCTGCGCTGCAACAAAACCAACACCTGCAGGTTTCTGATCCCAGCGCGTGAAGATCGCTGTTTTTACATCAGCACGTGCCATCACATTCAACCGCGCAGACCCAATACCGCCAGCGGCCCAGATTTCTTCCATTATGGCCAGCGGTCGCCAAATTTCAAACGCCACCAGACGTGGCATCGGTTTATCTGTCAGACGGGCAATCGGTATTGTTAGAATCACGACCGGATCGACAATGTCGTATCCGCGCGCATCCAACATCGCATCTAATGTGTCATCTTGCGGCGTGATCATGAACAGTGCGGATTGCCCTAATGCTGCCATTTGATTTTCGGCGTCTACTATTTCATCATCAGAAACGGGCCCTGAAGCCGTTGCAGCTGAGACGCGTTTGCCACCCCCCGCCCCTTCTCTAAGGGTCCATGGCCCCTTGGAAAACACGCGCGCAGGTGGCCATGTTGCGTCCAACGCCGCGAACAATGGATCTCGCGGATCTGTCACGCGTCAAAGATCGCTGCCAAACGCTTGATCGCGTCTTGCACCATCGCCTCGTCCGTGCCGCGGATGACAACGTTTGCCCCGTATTTCCCGTCCTTTTTGTTGAAAGGATACGATCCCATGCTCAGTTCTGGGAATTCATCCGCCAACGCGCCCAATGGACCTGCAATGTCGCCCTCCCCCCGATCTATCCGCAGTGTTTGCGAGATCAAGGGTGCGCCGCCCGTCAGTGTCGGCAACAAAGACGCCACCATCGCCTTAAACACAGAAGGCACTCCAGCCATCACATAGACATTTTCAAGTGCAAAACCGGGTGCCACCGAAACCGGGTTGTCAATCAGGGTTGCGCCCTCTGGTATCCGGGCCATCCGCAGGCGTGCTGTGTTCAACTCTGTACCAGATTTTTCATAATGGGCCGCGAGCAACGCGCGCGCATCCTCGCGCACATCAATGCTGCGCCCAAAGGCAACGGCGATACAATCCGCTGTAATGTCGTCGTGGGTTGGGCCAATTCCACCACTGGTGAAGACATGGTCATATGTTTGCGATAACGCCCGGGTCGCTGCGACAATGGCGTCTGGTTTATCGCTTACCACGCGAACCTCGGCCATATCGATTCCTGCCTCGGTCAATTCGCCCGCGAGGTGATACATATTCGCGTCCCGGGTGCGTCCCGAGAGTATCTCGTCACCGATGACCAACATTGCAGCCGTGGGATTGGGCATTTTGAGAGCTCCTTGCGTCTGTGCTGAGGCGAGGTATAGACGTGGGATCATGCGCTTTCAAACCGAACTTATTCCTGCCCGCCTCACCCGTCGTTACAAACGGTTTTTGGCAGACTGCGTTTTGGAAGGCACAGGCGCGGAAATCACCGCTCATTGTGCCAATCCCGGGTCGATGATGGGGCTTGCTGAACCTGGAACCCGGGTTTGGCTGGAACCGAATGACGATCCAAAAAAGAAGCTTAAGTACGGTTGGCGGTTGGTCGACCACGAGAATGGGCATTTTACCGGGGTCGATACGGCCTTACCAAACCGTCTCGTCAAAGAAGCACTGTTGGCACGCACGCTGCCTCCGTTTGTTGAATTTTCCGACATCCGACCAGAAGTGAAATACGGTGAAAAAAGCCGCGTCGACTTTTTACTTCGTCAAGACGGGGTCGCGGACATGTATGTCGAAGTGAAAAGTGTCACACTGAACCGCACTGCTGGCTTGGCAGAGTTTCCAGACAGCGTTACCGCGCGCGGCGCAAAACATTTGGATGAACTGACAAGCGTCGTCGCGGCAGGACACCGCGCCGCCATGTTTTATCTGGTGCAGCGCACTGATTGCACAACTTTGTCACTGGCACAGGATATAGACCCTGCCTATGCTGCGGCATATCGCGCCGCACGGACAGCTGGTGTTGAAACCTTCTGTTTTGGCACCAATGTCACGCCAAACGGTATCGATATTACCGATGCGTTGAAGATCGACATTTGACACCCACTAGCCCTCGCGTCAATTGCGAGATAGAAGGCCGAAAACACGCGCGATGGAGAGCCACGTGAACCAAGACCACAAAGGCCGCCAAACCAAAGACGGCATCCGACTTTACGACCCTGCAGATTTTGCTGGCATGCATAAAGCTGGCGCGTTGGCGGCGCAAATTCTTGATGACATCGCGCCACTGGTTGTTGTGGGACAGACGACCGGCGCAATAGACGCACGCATCACCCAAATGGTCGTGGAAGCCGGAGCCACATCGGCCACGATCGGCTATAAGGGCTACCGGCACGCCAGCTGTATTTCGGTGAATCACGTTGTTTGTCATGGTATTCCAGGTGAACCCATTCCCAAAAATGCCACTGAAACCATTTCCAAAAGCCCGGAAAAGCGTCGTTCAAACGATGCATTGCAAAACGGCGATATTCTCAACATCGATGTGACAGTAATCGTTGATGGGTGGTTTGGGGATTCAAGCCGTATGTATGTGGCTGGCGTCGCGCCAAAGAAAGCGCATAAGCTTATTCAGGTGACCCATGATGCGTTAATGCGCGGGATCGATGCGGTTAAGCCCGGCAATACGTTTGGGGACATTGGGTTTGCAATCCAATCCTATGTGGAATCCTGTGGCATGTCCGTTGTGCGGGATTTCTGTGGTCATGGGCTGGGGTTGGTTTTTCACGCGCCACCGAATGTTTTGCATTATGGGCGTCGCGGTACGGGGGCCATTTTAGAAGAGGGCATGTTCTTTACCATTGAACCGATGGTGAATTTGGGACGTCCTGAAACAGTGACGCTATCAGATGACTGGACTGCGGTGACCCGGGACAAAGCTCTCTCCGCGCAGTTTGAACATTCCATCGGCGTCACGGCAGACGGGGCAGACATATTCACTTTGTCACCCGGCGGTTTGTTTCACCCAACTCAGGCGCGGGATTGATCGGCTGATTGCGTTATATCTTTGCGCAACATCAACAAAGATATCATTTCAGCGCCCCAAGGCAGCTTAACATCACCAAAATACAGACTCGTGGCACTGCAACAGTGACCCGGATCGGGGGCTTTGGTTGTCTAAAAACTGGGCGAGACGATAGCAAAACGCGCCCCGCATATCCCGTCAGGGCGCGGATTTCGACAATAACGTCACATGGGTATCGCCGTATTTGCGGCGATCTATCAGGTGAAAGCCATCTGGCGGGTCCATAGGATAGGCTTCTTCCCAAACAACAAAGGCATTCCGGGTTAACCAACCGCCGGCCTCGGCCACAGACAGAGCCACCGCGCCAAGGTCTTTGTGATAGGGCGGATCCATAAAAATCAGGTCAAAAGGCGCGCCGGTGCGCCCGGGTAAATGACGCGCGTCCCGCCGGATGATGTCCGTGCTGTCTTGGACACGCAGCTTGGCAATGTTCTGACCAATCAACCGCTGTGCCGCGCGCCCGTCATCAACAAAAGCAACGTGGTCTGCGCCACGCGACAATGCCTCGAGCCCCAAGGCACCCGTACCGGCAAAAAGGTCCAACACCCGTGCGCCGTGCACAACGTCATGCTGCATCAAAACGTTGAACAGGCTTTCACGCACCCGATCTGTCGTTGGACGCAGATGCGCCCCAGCATCCCCCTTGCCCACGCTCGCCAAGGCAACGCTGCGGAATTGTCCCGCAATGATCCTCATGCTCTTAACAAAGGTTTCAGGTCAGCCTGAGCATCCGCGATGATCTGTGGATCGGCCGTTTTACCCGCCTCGATCAAGCGTTTCCCGATCATATAGGCGCGAGGGTCATTCATAGCATCAACAGCCAGCAACGTATCGTTTTGATAATACCAGAAAGAAGCTGTCTGGCCTTGTCCAATCCGACTGACGACATGATTGTACCCAGTGTTCAACCCGGCAATTTGCAGTTTGACATCATACTGGTCCGACCAGAACCAGGGTTTGGCGACATATTCTTTGTCAGCGCCCATAATGTTCTCCGCGATAATCTCTGCTTGATCAATGGCATTTGGAACGCTCTCAAGACGGATGCGCCCACCGTTATGCGGGAAGGACGCGCAATCACCTGCCGCCCAAATCCGAGGATCAGACGTACGTCCTTTTGCGTCTGTGGCGATCCCGTTTTCCAGCGTCAGACCTGCATGTTCAGCTAAACCGGTTGCCGGGGTAATTCCGACGCCAATAATCGCAAAATCCAGATCAAGCTCGGATCCATCACTTAATTTGGCGCCTGTTACCGCTCCATCGCCCAACAAACGCTCCAAACCGACACCTTCACGCAGATCAACGCCGTGGCTGCAATGCAAATCGCGGAAATAGTCACTGGTCTGGGGGGCTGCGACACGTTGCAAGATACGATCGGCCATTTCGACAAGCGTCACCTTGACGCCCAGCTTTGTCGCGACGGCCGCGGCTTCGAGCCCGATGTATCCGCCCCCAACGATCAAAACCCGAGCACCCTTTTTAAAATGAGGTGCCATGGCATCTGCGTCCGCAAGATCGCGCACTAGAAATACGTTTTTCAGGGCGCCTCCGATTGATGCTGGTAAACGGCGTGGTTCTGACCCTGTGCTTAGGACCAATTCGTCATAGGCCAGTGTTTCATCACCCAATGCGACGGTCTTGGCCTTGGCATTTATACTGCTGACTTTTTGGTCCGTGCGCAGTTCAATATCATTCTCAAGATAGAAACGTTCTGGACGCAGAAACAAACGCTCGAGCGACATCTCTCCCATCAGGTAGGCCTTGGACAAGGGTGGACGTTGGTAAGGCGCAAATGGTTCCGCGCCGATCAGCGTAATGGCCCCATCAAATCCACTGTTGCGCAGCTTTGCCACACAGGCCGAACCCGCCTGACCGGCCCCCACGACAATTACTTGGCCCATTCCTATGTGCTCCTTTTGAAAATACTGGTCGCATCTGCGGCTGCACCCTATATCTGTGGCAAGACCAAACGCAAACACAAGAAAGGCGTATCACATGACGATCTCGCAAGGCGACCAACTTCCCGACGCAACATTGGTAGAATTGGGTGCTGAAGGCCCATCGCCAGTGTCTATGGCTGACAAGGTTAAAGGCCGCAAAGTGGTTGTCTTCGCCGTACCTGGCGCTTTCACACCAACATGCCATTCGGCGCATGTCCCAAGCTTTGTGCGCACAAAAGACCAATTCGATGCGAAAGGTGTCGATGAAATAATCTGTGTGTCCGTAAACGATCCCTTTGTGATGAAGGCATGGGGTGAATCAACCGGTGCAACAGCTGCCGGTATCACAATGCTGGGCGACGCTGACAGCTCTTTCACCAAAGCACTGGGCATGGATTTCAGCGCACCGCCCGCCGGGCTTACCGATCGCTCAAAACGATATGCAATGTTGGTTGAAGACGGCAAGGTCTCGCTGTTGCAGCAGGAAGAAAGCCCTGGCACCTGCGAAGTGTCAGCAGGCGAAGCATTGCTCGCCAATATGTAATCAGGCGCAAAAAAGCCCGGGCAGTTTTATCTGCCCGGGTTTGTTCAAATTGATTATTGTGTCGCCTGAACGATCGTTGTCGTTGGGAACGGAATATCGATCCCGCCCGCATCCAGCGCTTCTTTTACTTTGCGCTTCATATCGGCTTGAAAACCGAACAGATCGCTTGCATCGACCCAAACCCGAACAAGAAAATCAACGGAACTATCGCCCAGGTTATTCACCTGAATAAACGGTGCTGGATCAGTTTTAGCACGTGGATCTGACATAATCGTTTCCTGAATGATACGTTCCGCATCCGCCAGATTTACCCCGTAGCCAACGCCAAAAACCCATTCCGCGCGGCGTGTCGAATTGGCGGAATAATTGGTAATCACATTTCCCCAAACCTGCGCATTTGGAATAATCACCTGTGCGTTGCTGAGATCCGCCAATTCGGTAAAATTCAACGTTAGGGATTTGACTGTGCCCATCGTCCCGCCAACATCGACGAAATCGTCTAATTTGAAGGGGCGGAACAAGATCAACATCACGCCTGCTGCAATGTTTGAAAGTGTGCCCTGCAAGGCCAGACCAACAGCCAAACCCGCAGCACCGATAACGGCAACGACAGATGTCGTTTGAACACCAAAAGTATTCAACACAAACAGAAAGGCAAAACCCAGCACCAAATAGCGCACGATTGCAGACAGGAAATCGAACAACATGTCGTCGAGCTGGGCGTGTTTACGCCCCAAAGCGCGTACGCGACCTTGTAACCAGGACGAAATAATCCAGCCGATGACCAGTATAGAGATCGCTGCGAAAACCGATCCCACGGCGGACATCAGAAATTCTAATGAAAGCAGGTCAGACACCGTTTGCCCCTGCCAAATTTCAATATTCAATAATTGCTGCATCTTTACCCTGCTAAGCTATCCATCTTTCGGGCCAACTTTGCGTCCAACGAGCTTAGTCCATCCACATCATGTGTGGTAAGAATCACATTCACGGTTTTGTACACATTGTCCCACTCGGGGTGGTGGTTCCATTTTTCCGCCCAAATGGCAACACGCGTCATCCACCCAAAAGCATCCACAAAGTTCGAAAATATAAATGTCTTTTTCAATGCGTCCCGATCGTCGACAATTTCCCAACCAGTTGCGAAGAGTGGCTCGAGTAAGGGGCCACGGGTTTCTGAGCTTAGTTTCTCTGTCATTCCTGTTCCTCGACTTCAATACGCTTGAATGGTCCATATTCCGTCAGAACGCTAATCTCTTCGTCGACGGCTTCGCGTTCTGCTTCAAGATAATGCGCAATGGCATCTTTGAAACCTGCGTCCGCGACCCAATGCAGTGACCAAGTTGGCGTCGGCAGGTATCCGCGCGCAAGCTTATGTTGCCCCTGCGCTCCTGCTTCCACTCTTTTAAGGCCGCGCTCTATCGCGATGTCTATCGCCTGATAATAACACAATTCAAAGTGCAGGAAGGGGTGATGTTCATTGCATCCCCAATATCGTCCAAAAAGCGTCTCTGCGCCAATAAAGTTTAACGCTCCGGCGACCCAGCGCCCTTCTCTCTTGGCCAAAACCAAGGCCAAATCATCGCGTAAGGTTTCCTGTGCAATGTCGAAAAAGGCCCGTGTTAGATAGGGAGAACCCCACTTGCGCGCGCCCGTATCCTGATAAAACTCCCAGAAGGCGTCCCAATGTTCGGGCTGTAACGCATCGCCGGAAAACACATGAATTGTTCCGCCAAACCCCTGAGCGCCTGCACGTTCTTTGCGCATGTTCTTACGTTTTCGCGAACTGAGGCTGGTCAGGAAATCCTCAAAAGACGCATATTGCGCATTATGCCAATGAAATTGCTGGGATTTACGCCGCAAAAGACCAAGGGTTTCGCCTCGATCGGCCTCGGATTCAGTGCAGAACGTGATATGCACCGAAGACACCTGATTGCGTGCTGCAAGTTCCACAGCGCCTTGGACCAGCGCCGCAGTTCCGCTTTCTTCAAACCCCGGGCGCACCAAAAACCGGCGTCCGGTCGCGGGCGTATGCGGTACGGCAATTTGTAATTTTGGATAATAGCGTCCACCCGCACGTTCGTAGGCGTGCGCCCAGTTGTGATCAAATATGTATTCGCCCTGAGAATGGGATTTAACATACATAGGCGCAACGCCAATCAAGGTGCCATCAATCCACGCGGTCAGATATTGCGGCTGCCAGCCTGTGCCCGCCCCCACGGATCCACTTGTCTCTAGTGCGTGCAGAAACCGGTGTGTTGTGAAGGGATCAAGCGCCCGACCACCCGATTGGGCCTCGGGACATGCGCAGGCATCCCACTCGGCGCTGTCAACCTCATCTAATGAGGAAACAACGCGAATCTCTACCTCGTGTTCGTGCATGACTGCGCTCCCTTGCCTACAACCTTATGTGTAACCCGCCCGTGCCTATTCAAGCAGGAAATGGTGCAAGGTATTGTTCGAAGGTAATATTCTCGGCAATCTCGCGTGCTGCCGCTTCTTCTTTTGGCGATTTTATGGTCCAGCATAGAATGCGGGCGCCCTGTTTTTTTAAGGCCAGAACTCGCGCACGAGGTAAATCGGCGCGATCATGACTGATAAAGCAACTTCTCGTCCGCTCATAATCCGGTATCTCGCGCAGCCTGGCCCGCACGTCTTCTGACAGACTTTCGTCCGACACCTCATAGGCACTGGTGACAATACCCCGTGCAACAGAAGGGGCGCGTCTGGCCATTTCCGCCACCGAATGCGGATTAAATGACATCACCGCGACAGGACCTTTGTAGGTTGAGATCGCCTCGGCGACGCTTTTCTCCAGCGGGCCAATCGAAGGCCCCATACTGCCATCCTGGTCTTTGATCTCAATAAGAACCGGCACCTGCCCCTGAACCAGAGCCAGCACGTCTGGCAGGGTTGGAACGCCCTCTTGAGAACCGCGCAATTCTATCTTCGCCAGATCTGCGGCCGTTCGATCCCGGATAACGCCCTCTGCCTTGGCAAGACGCTCGAGGGTGTAGTCATGAAACACCATCGCGCAATCATCCGCGCTGCGTTGGATGTCAATTTCGATCCCATATCCGGCTTTGATGGCGGCCCTCACGGCCGAGCGACTGTTTTCAGGTCGGCCGTCAGAAACGTCATGCAAAGCCCGATGTGCCAGCGGGATTCGCAAAAAATCAGGGTGTAGTTCGGGTGTCATCGAATTTCGAAAATGCCTTCGATTTCTACTGCCACGCCAAATGGCAAGGATGCCGCAGATACAGCAGACCTAGAATGTCGTCCAGCATCCCCCAGTGCTTCGACCAGAAAGTCAGAGGCGCCATTGATGACTTTGGGTTGATCGCCAAAATCTGCAGTGGAATTGACAAAACCGGTTAATTTTACGACGCGCACCAAACGCTCGATGTCCCCGTCACACGCAGCTTTTACCTGCGACAACAGATTAATCGCGCAGCTTTTAGCTGCTTCTGCCCCGGCTGGCACGTCCATCGTGTCCCCCAGCTTGCCAACAATCATACCGTCGGCTCCTGTGGAAATCTGGCCAGAAACATACAAGGTGCTGCCGGTTTTCACGTAGGAAACATAATTGGCAGCGGGCGCGGACGCATCCGGCAAGGTGACCCCAAGAGCAGCAAGGCCTGCGGTAAAGCTCATTTCATTATTCCTTTGTTGGCGCGGTAGTGAGCGCAGCAGATGTCCATTTCAACATACTGCCACTTCAAGGTCAGGAGACGCAATCGACCTTGCGGCCAGAATGCCAAAATATCAGACAATTCTTGCGAGAATGCCCATGGGAACACTCGCATAAAAACACATTGGCGTTAACCGTGGGAAATCCGCCTGATTGCCCTTGACTCGACGGCCCTTCTTGACGATGCGAATGCGGGCATGCAGATTGACCGTTAACGTTTTCTCCAGATATCTGCTAGTCGACATCGGATGGAGGACAAGCCAGTAAAGGTTTTCACAAAGGTTTGCGTTTATTGTTCTCGATTATTGTGGCAGGTTGCTGCTTTCTACCGCAAATTTTCTCTGGGTCTTGTCTCCGGATATTTTGCTTTCATTCAAGTCGCTCTATCAGGAATATTAAATTGACCCCGCTTCACTTCTTCCGCCGATCAAAAGTTTTGCTATTGTCCGTATTGGTCGCGGGATCATTAGCAGCATGTACAACATCCCAAGATGTCGCAGCGCGCACTGACGGGATAAATGACCCCTACGAAGCGCAAAACCGCGCGGTTCATGGCTTTAACAAAGGTCTTGATAAAAATTTAGTACGTCCTGTGTCCAAAGGCTATGCTGCCGCAATTCCTGTTGAAATCCGAGACCGCGTAAACGATTTCTCGGAGAACCTGTCCATGCCTGGCGTTGTTATCAATAGCCTCTTGCAAGCTGATTTTAGAGGGGCAGGACTGGCAACCACGCGATTCCTAATGAACTCTACGATCGGCATTGGTGGAATCGTGGACGCAGCAAGCGAATTCAATATTCCAGAACACGAGACAGACTTCGGAGAAACACTCGCAGTTTGGGGTGTTGGTGAAGGTGCATATATCGAGTTGCCTTTTTTCGGCCCCTCCACGCAACGTGACACGGCAGGCTTTGTGACAGATTTTTTCACCAATCCTTTGACATTGTTTACAATCGATACGAGCCCAGAAAAATACATCCCGCCAACAGCGCTCGCCGGATCTGTGCTGAATGATCGGGATAAGTTCAGTGAGACGGTTGATTCCGTCCTGTATGACAGTGCTGATAGTTATGCGCAGTCTCGCTCAATTTACCTCCAAAACCGCCGATTTGAACTTGGGGACACTGGAACTGAGCAAGATGATCCTTATTTTGACCCCTACGATCCATACGAACAGTAAGAGAAGAGCCTTATGCCTGTAGTGTACTCCCGTCGTCTTTTTACTCTTGCCGCACTGTCTGCGGTTGCTCTTGGGAGCACTGGTTTGCCTGCACTGGCGATTACAGAAAACGATGCGCGTCAGCTCGTTGACGAAGTTGTCGCAGAAATTCAAAAAGTCATTAAATCAGGCAAATCAGATGCCGCGGTCTTGCGGGAATTCGAAAAACTATTTGTGCGTTACGCAGACGTCAACATCATGGCGCAATATGCCTTGGGCAATGATGGACGGAGCGCCTCGGCATCGCAAAAACGAGCCTTCGCCGACGCCTTCAAAGGCTATATCGCGCGCAAATACGGCAAACAATTTCGCGAATTTATCGGCGGCAGAATCGAAATCCAATCTACACGCGAAATTCGGTCGGGCTTTGAAATTAGAACCAAAGCCTTTTTGTCCGGACAGTCCCCCTATGACGTGACCTTCCACGTGTCAGATCGATCCGGACGTGACAAGTTCTTCAACATCTATATTGAAGGTGTGAACCTGCTGCTCACCGAGCGTACTGAAATCGGGTCGATGTTGGATCGTCGTGGCGGCGATATTGGCGCAGTTGTCGCAGATCTTAAAAAAATCGGCTGATTCTAGATCACCTGTCAGAACCGCGATCCGGCGCTGGCACCTGACCGGTCCCGCTTCCGCCGCCAAGGATGTCTCGCAACAGACCTTCCAACAGACTGATAGCTCCGCTGCCATTCGATCTTTGACTGTCGTCTTCACGCGCCTGTCCGGCATTGCCCGGCTCCATTGCTGGCAAAGGTGTAATCGGAACACCTTCATGAACACGCGTCATCGTTTCGCGCCAAATCTCGGCGGGTAGACCGCCGCCGGTAACACCAGTCAGGGGCGTGTTATCGTCATACCCCATCCAAACGCCTGCGACGTAATTGGCCGAAAAGCCAACAAACCAGGCATCTCGTGCCGCCTGCGTTGTCCCCGTTTTACCGGCTAGTTCGCGACCGCCAAATTGTGCACGTTGCCCAGTCCCTTCCGAAACCACTTTTTCCATCATGTAAATAAGCTGACGCGCTGCCGGTTCCTGAATAACCCGTTCGCCGATCCCACCTGCCGTGTCCATCAAAGGTTCACGATCCCCGAGCAGGCTCAATTCAACCAATCCATATGGTTTCACAGAGGATCCTCCGTTCAGAATCCCCGCGTAGGCGCCCGTCATTTCAATCAACGTACTTTCGGATGCCCCTAGGGCCAGAGCTGGCCCTGTCGCCAAATCACTCTCGAGACCAAAATCATTGGCGACCTGGCGCACCAACTCTCGACCAACAAATTCAGACACTTTGACTGCCGGAATGTTCAGACTGTCACGCAAGGCTTGTGTCAAGGACACTTTACCATAGTATTTGTTCGTATAATTGCGTGGCGACCATGGCCCCGATCCGGGTATGTCAATGGTCAAGGGCTCATCTGTCACGGTGTCATTTGGCGAATATCCCAAATCCAAAGCCGCCGCATAAACAAACGGTTTGAACGCCGAACCCGTTTGGCGTTTGGCTTGTACCGCACGATTAAAGGCCCCAGATACTTTGGCATTTCGCCCGCCGACCATTCCGCGCACAGCGCCATCCGCAGACATGATGACAATTGCGGCTTGCGCCTTGCTTCCCTCACGTACTTTGTTTTCAAAGACCCAAGACAAGGCCTCTTCGGCGCCGCGCTGAATACGGGGGTCTAGGGTGGTCTTGATCACGACATCTTCGGTGGTTTTGCGGGTGAAAAACTCTGGACCTGAGGACATGACCCAATCGGCAAAATACCCACCAGCACGTGCTTCTGCGGCCTGTGACAACTCAGCTGGGTTAGCCTGCGCCTCACGTGCCTGCGCGTCCGTCAGATAGTCCTGCTCGTGCATCAACCGAACAATCGTCGCAGCGCGGCCTTGCGAACGGGTCAGATCATTTGTCGGAGCAAACCGTGTCGGAGCGACCAAGAGGCCGGCCAACATTGCCGCCTCAGCCGGGCTAACCCGAGACGCTGTTTTTCCGAAATACCGTTGGCTGGCAGCCTCAAAGCCGCGCGCACCCGCACCAAGGAATGTGCGGTTCATATAGATCGTCAGTATCTCATCCTTGGTGTATTTTGCCTCCATCGCCAACGCATAAATCGCTTCCTTAGCTTTGCGTTGAATGGTGCCCCGTCGACACTCTCTTTCGTATTCTTCTTCGGTTTGAGTTGTTGGATCATAAGGCACCCCAAGGCAGAGCAACTTTGCCACCTGCTGTGTGATGGTCGACCCGCCATGGCCCTGCAGAGGCCCACGCCCCTCAGTCAAATTGATCCGGACCGCGCTGGCAACGCCACGGGGACTAACCCCAAGATGGCGGTAAAACCGGCGATCTTCCGTCGCAATGATTGCATTTTTCAAATGTGGTGACACCGTTTGTGCCGTAACAACACCCCCAAATTGATCCCCACGCCAAGCGAACACCTGCCCGTCTTTATCAAGCAAAGTGACCGACCCACGCGCGCGCGCGTCCAGTAGGTCAGTCACCGGGGGCAGTGTCGTATAATAGTATCCAACAAACAGCCCTAAAACGATGCAAGCAAAGAGACCTAAACGCCATGTGATCCGCCAGATCAGTCGGAATATCCAGCGTACAACGCCTTGGAAAAATCCAACAATCCCGCCGCGCCGCTTGACCGGTTTGCGGGCAACCTTTTTACGTGCCTTGGGTTTTGTTTTTGCCGGCTTTGCTTTCACCGGCTTTCGTTTGGTTGGCTTAGCCTTTTTGGGCGCGTAACGTTTGTCCGCGACCAATGGCTTTCTGCCCTTGGGTGAATCACTCATAAAAGAACCTGCCCGGCCCATTGTTGTTTTCTATAGTCTAGCGCGTTTCTTTCGGATTGTTGAGCCGCAGCGGACGGTGTCATCAATCTATTTTTTGCCTATTTTTTATGCATTTTTCAATTTATGCACAATTTATAACCTTATCGATCTATTAACGCACATCCAATGAGCGCCAGAACTTCCATCCAACAATCCCTCTGTCGTTATCTGCCTCCGCATCCACCGCAGCGATAACTGCCAAAGTGAAAACTGCTAAAGTTAAGGGGACACGAGGTGAAACTCATCATTGCAACAATAAAGCCGTTCAAGTTGGAAGAGGTGCGCGAAGCGCTAACCGAAGCTGGCGTGCGTGGTATGATGGTCACCGAGATTAAGGGCTTCGGCTCCCAATCCGGCCACACAGAAATTTATCGCGGCGCAGAATACGCCGTGAACTTTGTACCAAAAGTAAAGATCGAGATCGTCGTGCCAGAAGCGGCCGTTGACCAGATCGTCGAAACCATCACCAAGACTGCTCAAACCGGTAAAATCGGTGACGGCAAGATCTTTGTACTCAGCGTCGATCAAGCGGTCCGCGTGCGTACAGGTGAAACAAACGAAGACGCGCTCTGAAGCTGCGACAATCTAGGGACAAGTACTATGAAACACTTTAAGACACTCGCTGCCGCAGCTGCGCTAACCGCGCTGCCCTCACTTGCGCTTGCGCAAGACGCAGCGCCCGGGTTTGATGAAATCGGCCCTTACATCATGACGACACTGCTCTTTTGTATGGCAGGCTTTTTGGTTTTCTTCATGGCCGCAGGATTTGCCATGCTCGAAGGCGGATTGGTGCGCTCAAAGAACGTGACCATGCAGATGACCAAGAACATCGCACTCTTTTCTATTGCCGCAATCATGTACTGGCTTGTCGGCTTTAACCTGATGTACCCAGGTGATTTCAACGGCTACATCGGTAGCTTCTTCGTCGTTACAGAGCTCGATCCGGTTGGTGTTGCTGCCGCAGACGCAGCACTCGATTACGCCTCTATCGGCTCGGATTTCTTCTTCCAACTGGTGTTTGTTGCAGCCACAGCGTCAATCGTATCAGGTGCCTTGGCTGAGCGGATAAAACTGTGGCCCTTCCTGATCTTCGTCATTGTTCTGACAGGCTTTATGTACCCGATCTCAGGGTCATGGCAGTGGGGCGGCGGCTGGCTCTCCGAAGCAGGCTTCTCTGACTTTGCGGGTTCCACGGTTGTGCACTCCGTCGGCGGATGGGCAGCGCTTGCCGGTGCGATCGTTCTCGGACCACGTTTAGGAAAATATGGCAAAGACGGCAAAGTAACACCAATGCCCGGATCCAATCTTGCACTGGCAACTCTGGGTACGTTCATCCTGTGGCTGGGTTGGTTTGGCTTTAACGGCGGATCACAACTGGCAATGGGTACTGTCGGTGATGTATCTGACGTCTCGCGCATTTTCGCCAACACCAATATGGCTGCGGCGGCGGGGTCAGTTGTTGCGCTTATCCTAACACAAATCCTGTACAAAAAACCTGACCTGACGATGGTTTTGAACGGCGCACTTGCTGGCTTGGTCTCCATTACAGCTGAACCATTGGCACCATCTCTGTTCGGGTCGCTATTGATCGGTGGCGTCGGTGGCGTGATTGTTGTCTTCACGGTTCCATTGCTCGACAAATTCAAGATCGATGACGTCGTTGGTGCAATCCCTGTACACCTCTTTGCAGGTATCTGGGGCACACTGGCCGTGGTCTTTAGCGGCAGTGCGACACTTGGTGCCCAAATTACTGGTATCCTTGCTTACGGCGCTTTCACCTTCATCGCATCGTTGGTGGTTTGGTTCATCCTCAAGGCAACCATGGGCATTCGTGTCAGCGAAGAAGATGAAATCAACGGTTTGGATATCTCTGAGCTCGGCATGGAAGCCTATCCCGAGTTCGCAAAAGGTTAACCCTTTCCTCCCTTAGGGAAACGACTGGCCCGGGCATGAAAGTGCCCGGGTTTTTCTTTTTTTGCCTAGAAAGTCGGTAACGAAAAACACCACAAACGGGTTCGACTTCGCTCTGACAGGAGGAGAGTCTGAGACCCAATTGACACGCCACAATATGCGGTCAAGGATGTTGCCACTAATCAAATACCGGAGCAGCTCATTGAATTTCAAATTCAGCCTATTCAAATTTTATGTTTTTATCACCTTAAGCATTACTGCCTGCGCTGTACCCAACACGCACGACCGAGAGATCCGCGAAGTTCAATTTTCCGGGTTTTACAATGAAATATCAGGGGAGCTGTCGGATGGAACGCCAGTCAACGGCGCTGCTTGGTTCAAGGGCGACCACAACGGAAACTTCTGTTTGCAAGCAGATGAAACGGTCTGCTCCGGACAATATAAAGCCAGCATTGCCCGGCGTATTTCGGGTCGTTTCATATGCAACGACGGCTTAACCGGCGATTTCGTCACGGACCGCGTTCCAGCCGGTGGTTTTGTTGTCCCTATACACGCCGAAGCGTCGATGTCAGACGGGCGTACAGCCCTCGCAACATTTTCTGAGCTGAAACAAGGGAGCGGCACCAGTCGGTGTTTTGTCCAACCTCGGTGAGGTTGCTATTTTCAATTCAGAATTCCGATAGACATCGGCGCGCGCATCAACGAAAGGCACAAGGCGGGGTGTTAAACCCCAGCCTCAATAATCGCTTTCGCTAAAATCGGGATTGTTTGCGCGTTCAAGCCCGCGATGTTCATCCGGCTGTCGCTGACCATATAGATGCCGTTCTTTTCCCGCATAATTTCGACTTTTTCACCAGTCGTACCCAATCGGGAAAACATACCCCGGTGTTGCGCCAAAAAGCCAAAGCGATCAGATCCTGACAGCCGCTGCAACTCGCTGGCCAATTGTTGACGCAAGCCAAGCATGCTGTTGCGCACCTCTTCCAGTTCAGCCATCCAATCAGCCTTAAGAGTGTCATCATTCAGGATCATTGTCACCAAACGCGCCCCATGATCTGGTGGAAAACTGTAATTTTGCCGGTTTAAAAACGCCAGAGTTTCTTGGTTCAGTTTGCGTGCCGCGCCGTCTTGGCTGATCGCCATCAATAGACCTGTCCGCTCGCGGTAAATGCCAAAGTTCTTTGAACAACTGGCCGCAATCAAACACTCCGGCACAGAAGATGCCACCAGCCGTGTTGCCGCCGCATCTTCTTCCAACCCATCGCCAAAGCCCTGATAGGCAATATCGATCATAGGCACGGCACCGGTTTCTAGCAAAACATCAACGACGGCCTGCCATTCGGTCAGATTGAGGTTAGCCCCCGTCGGATTATGGCAGCAGCCATGCAACAGAACAATGTCGCCCTTTTGCGCTTTTTTCAGATCGGCAAGCATACCTTCAAAATCGACACCGCGTGTCGCCTCGTCAAAGTAACGATACTTCACCACATTCATCTCGAGGTATCCAAGGATGGACAGATGGTTAGGCCAGGTCGGGTCCGAAACAAAAACGGATACGTCTGGCTTGGCGATACGCGCCAACTCAAAAGCCTGGCGCACCGCCCCTGTACCACCCGGGGTCGCGACAGCCGCCACGTTTTCGCGCGCAACCGATTGCCCCAAGATCAGCGAGATCATTGCATCCGAAAATGCTGGATCACCCGCGAGACCCGTATAGACCTTTGAATCTTGAGTTTCCCACAGCTTATGTTCTGCCGCCTTGATCGCACGCATAACAGGCGTCAGGCCATTGGCATCTTTGTAAACGCCAACACCAAGATCGATTTTGCCATCACGCGGATCCTCGCGGTACATTTGCATCAGCGCCAGAATACCATCTGCAGGGCGGGCTTTTAGGTTTTCGAACATTATTCTTCTCCGGTTGCGACTGGTACGGTTGGGAACATTCCCCATTCCGCCCAAGAGCCATCATATAAAGACCATTTCGTGTGCCCCATACGTTCCAGCGCCAGCGCCAAAATCGCCGCAGTTACCCCAGAGCCACAGGATGTGATGACAGGTTTGGACAAATCAACCCCGGCCGCTTCAAACACCTCACGGCAATCCTTAGGCGACTTCATCGTCTTGTCATTTTTCAAAAGCGTCGTAAATGGCACGGAACGCGCACCAGGAATATGCCCAGAGCGCAATCCCTCGCGTGGCTCTGGAGCCTCTCCACGGAATCGGTTAGCAGCCCGCGCATCGACAATCTCATGATCGCGTAGTTTGGATGCGGCTGAAACCTGCGTCACATCACGCACAAGCTGGTTTTGGAAACGGACGGTCATATGCCTGTCGCGCACCAAGGGCGGCATATCTTCTATGGCACGCCCTTCGGCACACCATTTCGGAAAACCTCCATCTAGAACGGCAACGTTTTCCTGCCCCATTAATTTGAAAAGCCACCATACGCGCGCAGCTGACATCAGCCCAGCGCCGTCATAAACTACGACTTGATGGCCATCTCCCACGCCCATTGCCCGCATCCGGGACATAAACTTTTCAATCGGAGGGGCCATATGCGGCAAGTCGGAACGATTGTCGCTAACATCATCGATATCAAAAAAGCGCGCGCCTGGTATATGGGCTTCGTTGTACTCTTCTTTGGCGTTCCGCCCTGCCTCTTGCAGGTACCAAGAAGCATCAAAAATCCGCAAATCAGGATCTTTCTGATGCTTGCCCAGCCATTCAGTAGAAACAAGCGTTTTCGGATCGTCTGCCATCAAAATACCCCCCCGCATCGTGGAATCGCATCTGGGTAACGCTAAGGGTTCCAACTGGCAATACCAGACGTTGGTGTTACGTAAACACCCGTGCCGAAATATCCGTGATACGAGCGCAGTATGCCCTTCTGATCGAGTTCGATCACGCTCTAGCCATGATCTTTCATCAGCCGGGACTTTTGACGTGTCCAATCTCGCTTGGCAGCGGTTTCGCGTTTGTCATGCAGCTTTTTACCTTTGGCAACACCGATTTTGATTTTCGCCATTCCACGGTGATTGAAATACAGTACCAGCGGCACCAATGTCATACCCTTGCGTTGCGTGGCATTCCAAAAATCTGCCAATTGTTTACGGCTCAAGAGAAGCTTTCGGCGACGGCGTTCCTCGTGTTGAAAGGTTTTAGCCTGCTTATAGGGTGCGATGTAGCTGTTCACGAGCCATAGCTCGCCATCTTCGACCGCAGCATAGCTTTCCGCGATATTAGCCCCCCCCGAACGCAGCGATTTTACTTCTGATCCCTCGAGGATAATACCGCATTCCACGTCCTCCTCGATCGCATAGTCAAACCGCGCTCGGCGGTTCTCAGCGACGACTTTATAATTGGGATCTGATTTAGAAGATGATTTAACCTGTGCCATGACGCTGATGTAGGCAGATTCCTTTGTCGACGCAAGCCGGGGCGCTAGTCACCCAGTTTTGCGTGCACCTCATCAAGATCAATCTCGCCCACAGGCATCTTGTTCGCCGGGTTCTCAAAATCATATTTGAACAGGTCAAAATCGCGTTTGTAGATTTCATAGACAAGATGCATGGACAGGTCGTCGAAATAATCCCCCACCGGATGCGTGCGTTTGGGGCCGTGCCCTTCACTTTCGTTGAAACGCGGAATGTCGGCCGGCACCACGGTATGGGGCGTTTGAACGGCGCTCAAAACATCTTGCATGCCTTGGTTAAAACATTCGGTCCAGAGGATCCTGTCATATCGGCCACCATTCGCAACAAACGTGCTGACATGGCCCGATACACCCGACCAGTGGATATCGGGGTCCATTGGTTTGCGAAATTTGATCGTGTCGCGGGCAAAAAGTAAGAACCGACGAAAAGATGCGATCTGATCAAAGTCACCGGTGCCATCATCGCCGCCCACAACGATGCCATATTGCTGCGCCAGACGCGGGACTAAATTGCCACGATATCGATTTCCGTTCCGCTGAATCCCGCAGATTTTGTCAAAGAAGGAACTGAGTATTCGCGTGTACGGATTGCGCACACAGGTAAAGGCATAGGATTTATGCTGGCGAACGTTCTGTGTGATCGCGTCTTTGCTGTCTTCCATCGCCCATTTGTGCAATCCACGTTGCGCATCATGGATATCACCGTCAAAAAACCGCCCGTGGTCTGAAAAATACATGATTTGTCCGATGCTCGAGCAGGCGCATTTGGGCACGACCCGATACACCAGACTTTCACTTTCGGTCATCCATGTTCCCGGGAACCCCATTCGGGCATACTCCTGATATTGGGCCGATTTTGCCGCACAACTGCCAGTATAAATCAAAAAAGCAAACAAATACTGTTTATTCAATCGTACATCGGTCTTATCAACGTATGAACAATCCTTAGAAAAATCTCAGAAAACACACCCTTGGCCAGAATTGCCTACATCCTGTTGTGCCACAAAGACCCCGACGCCATTATCGGGCAAGCGGAACGGTTGACTGCGACCGGTGATTATTTGGTAATTCATTTTGATGCCAGCGCTGACCCGGACGATTTTTCCAGAATTCACAACGCACTGTCTGACAATGCACATGTTTCCTTTGCCAAGACTCGAACCAAATGCGGTTGGGGAGAATGGTCGCTGGTCAAGGCCACCCTCGAAACGATTGAAACCGCCCTAGATGCGTACCGGGATGCGACGCATTTCTATATGCTTTCTGGGGATTGCATGCCGATCAAAACCGCCGAATACACCCATCAGTTTCTAAACCAAAACAACGCTGACTTTATCGAAAATTTCGATTATTTTAAAAGCGACTGGATCAAGACTGGCATGAAAGAAGAGCGGTTAATATACCGCCATTATTTCAATGAACGCTCGCACAAAAAGCTGTTTTATGGCGCCTTAAAGCTACAGCAAAGGTTAGGTTGGAAACGTGACATTCCTCGTGATCTGGAGATTCGCATTGGCAGTCAGTGGTGGTGTTTGCGCCGTAACACCGTCGAAAAAATGCTCGGGTTCATCGCAAAGCGTGCAGATGTCCGACGGTTTTTCTCCACCACCTGGATTCCCGATGAGACGTTTTTCCAAACGATCGTCCCTCATGTGATCCCCGCAAATGAGATCCACAGCCGCACCCTTACGTTCCTGATGTTCAGCGACTACGGCATGCCCGTGACGTTTTACAACGATCACTACGATATGCTGATCGGGCAAGATTTCCTTTTTGCCCGCAAAATCAGCCCCGAGGCGGCTGATCTGAAACGACGTCTGGGTGTTCTATATTCGGCAACCAACGTACCGTTTACTTTATCTAATGAAGGCCCAAACCTATTTAAATTTTTGACGGGACGTGGCCGCGTCGGTCATCGATTTGCATCTCGTTTCTGGGATTCCGAAACGACATTGGGGCGCGAGCGCGAACTATTGATCGTTGTTTGCAAAAAATGGCATGTCGCGAAACGTCTGCTGGACCGTGTGGAGCAAGAGTGCAATGTGCCATCCTTGCAGTACCTTTTTAACGAAGAAGACACCCCATTACCCGATCTGGGCGGGCTGCAATCGTCTTTGGTGAAACGGACTAGACATCGGCGTGCGCTGGTGCGGATGCTCTTCGATTTTTTCCAGACAGATCGGCTAATTCTGTGCATGGATCCCGCAGATATCGACCTTTTGCGGGATTTTTCGAACGACCGCTCCATCACGCGTATTCTGGAGGTCGATTGCCATTTTTCCGACACCGATCTCAAAGGGCACGCCTTGCGTGTCGGGCTTGCGGGTGAAAATACGGTGGCAGATACGATGGACCGGTTACTTCCTTCTATTCGCAATGATATGGTTTTTGAAAGTGATCGCATTAGAGACGCTGACTTTGAGCATTACTCCCGCATTGGTGAAAATGCCCGTCTAAATGAAAACGCGAAAGCGCTGGCAAAATTTCTGGCGATACCGCAGGCTACTGCACTAGACATTGTAAGCAGCCAAAATCTATTTTCCGACTAAGAGGGACACATGGGCTATACATACGACGATCAGAACATCTTTGCCAAAATTCTGCGGGGTGAAATTCCCAATTCGACGGTGCTAGAAACGGAACATAGTCTTGCCTTTAGGGATCTGTACCCTCAGGCGCCGACCCATGTGCTGGTCATTCCCAAAGGCCCTTATGTCAGCTACGATCATTTTGCAGCAGAAGCCTCAGATGATGAAATCATCGACTATACCCGCGCAGTTGGCAAAGTATGCCAGATGGAAGGCGTAGACATTGTCGGCGGGGATGGTTTCCGCCTCATTTCAAACGCTGGCGAAAATGGCGTTCAAGAGGTGCCCCATCTGCACGTCCATATTCTGGGCGCGCGTTACATGGGGCGGATGGTCGAGAAGGCTAAAGATCGCGCCTTTTAGCGGTTTGCACGGTTTGCCCACCAACGGCGCAGTTTGCCACGTTTTTCCGCGACTGCGTCTTCTGTGGCCTCCCAACTGTCTTGAAGCTCTTCGAGCTTAGGGTCAATTCGAGCGATACGAAACCGCCGCCACCGCACCCAAATCGCGTAGATCAGCGCGGCGAATACCGCCAGAATGATCCCGTTTAACCAAGGAATTGGTTTGCTGGCTTCAGGGCCTTCCACAGCCCAGACCTTGACCGCATTCGGGAAAATAGACAGATACTCCATCCGCCAGCCGTAATGTTTGATCGCGACATATTGCGGATCGGCAGACGTCGATTTGAGGTCGACGGCCTCGGCTTGTAAATTCGAGGTGTCGAATTTGAAATAGGGCGGCCAGCTCCAGCCAGTGTCCTCATTGCGGTAGACCATCACCTTGTTATTGACGAGACGGGATTGAATAAAGAACACGTCGCGTCCCGTGGAATCCGACGCGCTGCCAGCATCCCCACGTGCCCAGAATAAACTATTCGCCCCTGGGTTTTCGCGTTTCTCATAGGTGTCCGTGATACGCGCAATATCAACTTGAGGAAGGGTATAATGGAAAACGGACCCAACCAGCCCCCAAAACAGCAGAATAAAAATCCACTTTGCGTACAACATTCAAATGGTCCTTTCAGGCGGCGTTCGTCAGGTAAATTAGAACCGCCAATAAACAGCTTGGCACGATATAGACACCCCAGATCAAACGTTGTCGCAGAGATTTCTCATACCCCATCAACTCGGCTTGAATGAAACTCTCGCGTGTTCCGGGCCCCTGTTGCATATCCCACGTCGCTTCCAGTTTTTCCCGGCGTGCTGCGCGGGCATAAAACCACAGGCTTGCAAAGACAACTGTCATTATAATTAATGCGATCCCCATCAACCGAACAAGTGCCATCAGAGATGCCTTTCCTTTACCATCATCCTTTTAATATAAACGATTTTGTCAGTCTGCACCCTCCCTGCGACAAAATACTTCAAGGGCGGCCGCAGATGCCACCGCCCATCACAGACGCTCAGACCCATTAACCGACGATATTAAAATCAGGGCCGTATGGGTAGCCCGTGATATTTTCGTTCCCCGCCTCGGTGATGACCAGAATATCATGCTCGCGATATCCGCCAGCACCCGCTTGCCCCTGAGCAATCGTCAACATGGGCTCCATTGAGATCACCATGCCCGGTTCGAGCACCGTGTCGACATCCTCGCGCAGCTCTAACCCGGCCTCACGACCATAAAAATGGCTCAGCACGCCAAAGGAGTGACCATACCCAAAAGTGCGGTATTGCAACAAATCCCGCTGCTCGAAGAATTCGTTTATTTTAAGCGTGATCTGAGCACAGGAAACGCCGGGTTTCAGCAAACTAATGCCGTATTCATGGGCCGCGACATTTGCCTGCCAGATTTTCAAACTGGCCTCGTCAACTTCACCAACAAAAAGCGTACGTTCCAACGCCGTGTAATATCCTGAGATCATCGGAAAAGCATTCAAGCTCAGGATGTCGCCACGTTCCAGAGCACGCGCGGTTACCGGATTATGCGCACCATCCGTATTCAAACCAGACTGGAACCACACCCATGTGTCGCGGTATTCTGCGTCTGGAAAACGTTTGGCAATTTCCAATTCCATTGCATCACGCCCTGCCATGGCAACGTCAATCTCGCGCACTCCTGGTTTGATGGCATCGCG
This sequence comes from Roseobacter sp., assembly GCA_039983935.1. Lineage (GTDB taxonomy): Bacteria > Pseudomonadota > Alphaproteobacteria > Rhodobacterales > Rhodobacteraceae > Roseobacter. The sequence goes on from JBDWVP010000056.1 coordinate 106,588, forward strand.
GATTGCATAACCGCCGATGTCGGCAACCTGCGCCCCATGGCAGATGAGTTTGATTTCGGCATCTGATTTGTGCATCCGTTGACGCATCGTTGTTTCGTAGAGATCAATCATGATCAGCGGCGACAGAAAGTCCTCCATTTTATCGCGTTGCATCAGGGTCAGATGATCACCCTCATAGCCGATAATGCGGTTTTTGCCGGTAACACTGACGATTGCGCGCCAAAAATTATCGCGCTGCCAGTCGGTATACGTAATATTGTCGGCAAAACTGCGACGCCAAGGCTGACCTGCGTCAATCCCGGCGCTAATGGTCACACAATCTGTCTCGGTGACGACCAACCCGTAGGGGCGACCGAATGCACAATACAGGAACCCGGAATAATAGGCGATGTTGTGCATCGACGTGAACACAGCCGCATGGACGCCCGCAGCATCCATACGTTCGCGTAATTCCGCCAAACGGGCCTCGTATTCGGTAGCCTCAAACGGCAGGATAGATTTTTCACCGTTGTGGTAACGGTACATTTCTGGGCGATCAGTTTTCGAAGCGGTGGTCATGTCAGACCCTCCTTTGCAGAAAGGTCCCGGCGTTCAGGACAATCTGGGCGCATTGCAGGTCCGACGCCATCGGCCGCTGCCCACGCTAGAAATCGCCTAAAGGCGCTGGGTTTTCAAGTTCAATTACGGCGTAAGAAAGCGGATCACGTCACTTTCGGCCTCTTTCATCATGTCAATGATATCAAAGTGGTGTTTTTCGGGCACTACGATCTGCGCCACATCCCACGCCTTGGCCAAGCTGTCGGCTTGTTCAAGAAATACCGGACGTTCGCCTGCGCCAACCCATATTTTCACCGGTGTGTCTGGGGGCGGTTGCAACACCGGGCTTTCGGAGATGGCCATTTGGAACGAATCGTTCATCGAGGTTTGCAAAAGAGGTCGCAAATCTGCCACTGGCGAGATCGGCGCAACCCCCACCACCCGTTTCAACACATCTGGATGCAACACACCGGGCGCCAGCATGCGCGCAACCAGATGCCCCCCTGCCGAATGCCCGCTCAAGCTGATAGGAAGGTCGCTGCGCTCTGCAATCTGCGTCACAACCCGAGAGATTTGATCCGTAATCTCGTCGATGCGAACCGCCGGGCACAGGTCATATTCAACCATCGCAACATTCCAGCCGCGCGCTAATGCACCCTGCGCCAGAGCAGACCAATAGGTGCGATCAAACTTTAACCAATAGCCCCCATGCACGAAAATCATCGTCCCTGCGGCATCGGCTTCACTGGCGAAAAAGTCGAACACCTGTCGCGCGCTTGGCCCATAGGAGTCACCAAGGCTGGCCCGCGCCCCTAAGTTTTTGCAAAAAACAGCTGCTTCCGCCGCCCAACGCGCCGGGTATTGATCTGCATCCGCAATATATTTGCCGTTTGCATAAGCGTCATCAAGCTGCATCATTTTATCCCCAACGCAATGTAACTGGACAAAGAATGACAGAATTGAGATGCAGGTAACAGCCATTTCGAAAGGATATGACGTGAGAGATTTTCCGGAAACAAACCTGAAGTCATTGCTCAAGGACCCGAGCCTGTTGGAAACCCGAGCCTATGTCGCCGGACAGTGGGTGCAAGGAGACAACGGCACCTTTGACGTCGTCAATCCCGCGCGCGGCGATGTCATCGCAAAAGTCGCTGACCTAAGCCGAGCACAGGTCGCGGGCGCCATTTCCCAAGCGCGAAGCGCGCAAAAAGAATGGGCCAGCTGGACAGGTAAAGAACGCGCAGCAGTTCTGCGGGATTGGTTTGATCTGATCATGCAAAACGCCGACGATCTGGCGACAATCCTGACCGCAGAACAGGGCAAACCACACGCCGAAGCAAAAGGCGAAATCGTCTATGGTGCGTCGTTCATCGAATTCATGGGAGAGCAAGCCAAACGCGTTTACGGCGAAACAATCCCCGGGCATCAGCGCGACAAACGCATTACTGTCCTAAAGCAACCGATTGGTGTGGCAGCGTCCATCACGCCTTGGAATTTTCCGAACGCCATGATCACGCGCAAGGTGGCACCCGCTCTGGCTGTAGGGTGCGCGTTTGTCGCACGCCCGGCAACCGAAACGCCACTGTCTGCCACAGCCCTCGCTGTTCTCGCCGAACGCGCCGGGATCCCGGCTGGTGTTTTCAATGTGCTGCCGTCGTCGTCGGCGTCAGAGATTGGCAAGGAGTTCTGCGAAAACCCGAGCGTGCGCAAACTTACCTTTACCGGGTCGACCGAGGTTGGGCGGATTTTGATGAAACAAGCGGCCGACAACGTGATGAAATGCTCGATGGAGCTTGGGGGAAATGCACCTTTCATCGTCTTTGATGACGCCGATCTTGATGCAGCGGTTGAAGGTGCGATGCTTTGCAAATTCCGCAACAACGGTCAGACCTGCGTGTGTGCAAACCGGATTTACGTTCAAGCCGGCGTTTACGATGCTTTCGCTCAGAAGCTCAAAGCCGCAGTGGAAAACCTGCATGTTGGTGACGGGTTAACCGAGGGCACAACGACTGGCCCTCTCATTAATGAGGAAGCGGTTGAAAAAGTAATCGAACACATGAACGATGTTGTTGGTCATGGCGGCGAGATTCTATCTGGCGGAAATCGACATGCACACGGCGGCACATTTTTCGAACCGACGATTGTCACAGGTGTCACGCAAGACATGAAAGTCGCGCAAGAAGAAACCTTTGGTCCGCTTGCACCATTGTTCAAATTTCAAGACGAAGACGAAGTTATTGAAATGGCGAATGACACGATTTTTGGTTTGGCTTCGTATTTTTATGCCAAGGATCTAAACCGCGTATACAAAGTCGCCGAAGCTTTGGAATACGGAATCGTGGGCGTGAACACAGGTATCATCTCAACCGAGTTAGGACCGTTTGGCGGCGTCAAACAATCCGGACTCGGGCGTGAAGGATCACATCACGGAATAGAGGATTACCTCGAAATGAAATACATCTGCATGTCTATCTAACATACAACGGTAGTTGCAGTGATAGAGAGCCGCTTTTGAGCGGCTCTCTTTTTTTGTCCACCCTATTTTTCCACGTTTTTACAGATACATAAAAATGCTGTAGGTATTTTTGTGAACGTTGTTCATTTTTTGGTTGACATGTCGCAATCAATTCTCCATTTAATATGAACAATGTTCACAAAAGGATAAATTACATGTTTCTTCGTTCAGCACTTATCGGCCTTACACTCGCAACAACAGCAACGGCAGCACTGGCCGGGCCCTCAGGTCAACATTCCGCTGAGGCAACCTACCACTCCGGTGCCGCTGCGAGCCATGCAGGAAATGCGGTTGTTTCTGGCGCAGTGACTGTCGCAGCGGTGCCAATCGTCGCGGTTGGATCAGCGCTTGTCATCACGGGAGCCGCCTTGGATGAGGTCGGAAACAATGCGCTAAATGTGGGTGCGGATCTAAGTCATTCCATCCACCCGGCTGGCACAAAAACTGTCATTGCAATGCCCAACGCGGCACCAACACTCGATTAATCCCACAAAAATATGGAGGAAGCTTATGAAACGTATTTTCACTTTACTCACAGTCGTAATGACGATGTTAATGCCGTCCCTTTCCTGGGGCGGCAGCGCGGAGAGCTCTGAGGCGAAATTCGCACCTGCGAAAGTCGCAGCCTACGCATCTGAGCTGCAAAAAGATCTCGCCGCACGCGGCGCAAATGTAGCGATTGTGGCACGGGTTGGACGAGACCGGGACACATTGCCCGACGGAATACAATACACCCATGTCGCCTATTGGGTTTATTCAGAAATGACGCGAAAAGATGGCTCTACTTTCAAGGGATACCGAGTCTATAATCTATACCAAACCCCAGATGACGACACGATCAGCCGGTTGGTCCAAGACAGCCCCGCGCAGTTTTTTGCGGGCGCGCATTCCCTGGATGCGGGCGTCATTATTCCCGATCGACGATTGCAAAAGAAGCTATTGAAGACCATTGCGAGCCCGACCTACGCCGACCTTCACAACGATAGTTATTCGGTTCTAGCAAACCCAAAGTCGACCCGCTTCCAGAATTGCACCGAACACACGTTGGATGTTTTAATGGCAAGCCTCTACGACACGAACGACCAAAGCCAGATCAAGGCGAACATCGCTGCACATTTTGACCCACAACCAATCAAAATTGGCGGCTTAAAGCGCCTTCTTGCTCCTGCCGCATCCGGCGCCCTGACCACAGCGGATCACAAGGGGAAAATTGCCACTGCAACGTTCGGCTCAATCGCGCGTTTCATGGCAACACATGAAATATCAGACCAAATCTACCGCTTTACGGCGACAGGTCCCACACCGTTCGGAGTTTGACAAATTGCTTTCAGTGGCACAGTAAATGCCGCATGAACACCAAGCAAACGCTTTCCCGACGAGATCGTAACCTCGCCGACATTCGCAAGCGCGCCATCAAAGTGGCAGAGCGTATCGTCTTTGAAAAAGGAGGCGATGCGCTAAACGCACGCGGATTAGCCAAAGAGTTAGAAATCTCTGTTGGCTCTTTGTATAACGCTTTCGGTGATTTGGAAGGGGTCATTCGTGCGGTCAATACCCGCTGTTCGGACCGCCTAGCCCATGCGCTTCGAACTGCTCTAGAAACTGCTCCAGAATCGCCGCGTGCACGCGTTATTGCGATTGGTGAGGCATACCTAGACTTTGCCACCTCAGAACCGCGACGCTGGTACATGCTCTTTGAACGCAGCAGCGATTTGCAACTGGATTTAAAGACTGCCGAGTTGCAAGAGCGTCTGTTAGAGATGTTAATCCGCGCCGGCGATGGAGATCCAACCGATGATCAACATCGCCATTTTTTTCTTTTGTTATGGGCCTCAGTACACGGTTTGGTTTCGCTATCCTGCCGCCCCAGCATCATTATGATTCAGCCGGAAGCTACACGCCGCTACATGCATGATTTGATTGACGCTGCATTTCAAAATTTCCCAGCGGCCGTTTCAAATGGATAGAAAACCGACCACAGGCTTATCCGAGGAATGTTTCAAACTTCGGCACCATCCTTGGGGAAATGCAAAAGGCGCGGCCGAATGGCCACGCCTGTGTTCTTCTAATGATCAGGGATCAGTTAACTGAACTCGTATTTACTGCGTGCTGCTCAATCTTTTTGGCCGCGTTAATTGCAATGTGACGCGGCTTAAGCGCCTCGGGGATTTCGCGCTCCAATTCGATATGCAACATACCGTCTTCATGTGAGGCTCCGGTAATTTTCACATGATCTGCCAGATGGAAACGTCGCTCAAACGCACGCGCAGCGATCCCACGGTGCAGATAGCTGCGCGTTTCGTCTTCATCGGCCTTGCTGGCAGAAACGATTAACGCATTCTGGCGAACCTCAACAGTGAGGTCCTGATCGGAAAAGCCTGCAACCGCAATGGAAATGCGATAGGCCTCACCGTCGAGTTTTTCGATGTTGTAAGGCGGATAAGAAGGTTGGGGTCCTTCAGTCGTCAGCACCCGATCCATCAAGTCAGCAATCTGATCAAAGCCAACTGTGGCCCGGTAAAGCGGTGTAAAATCATATGTACGCATCGTCGTATCCTCTGGTTTGAGCGATATTTTAGCGGGCGCTCCGAGAATGGACGCACCCAGATTATGTGTGTCAGAACCCTCACAAGGCACCCTGACACTAACGATATGGGAATGATTTTTCGGCGATCAAGCCCTTTAGGGGCGCACGAACTTTGCGCCGGTGTCACGGCGGTCCTGTCCGACAACAATGCGCTTGGTCGTCGGGGATGGATCCTGAAAGAACCCATTGCCCTTGGCGAGTTCAGCGTGCAAGCCTTGCAAAGGGGCGTCGAGATCCGTCCCCAAGGAAACAAGCGTTCCTTCGATCTCTGCCTTGGCAGAGACGACGGAAACAATCTGCGCAAGCCCATCTGAAAAGGTGAAAATCGGTGCACCAGACGATCCAAAATCTACACTACAGGACGTCACCAGCATGCCGTTTTGCGTGCTCAGAACGTCACATACATCCTGTAAGGAAGGTGCTTCTGATCGGTCTCGGGCATAGCTAACAACTCCAACGGTGTCGCCTCGCTTGGGACGTGGCGCGGTGGTAAAGGGCAGGACAGTTGTATTTTTTATTGGCCGCACCAATTCCAAAAGCGCAATGTCCCGCTTTACGCGCTCGGACGACATCTGAGCACCAAAAACATAGTCAGGCAAGACAACCGCCCGGCGTACATCACGATAGGCAGACGCGCGCCCATTTCGCCATCCTGCGAGAAATTCAATTCTCGCAGGGTCAATGCGAGAGCCAGTTGGTTTATCATAGAGACAATGTGCGGCGGTCAACACCAAATCCGGGGCGACCAAGGCACCCGTGCAAAAACCTTTGCCATCGATATTCAAACGGCCAACGCCGTCCCACGCATCAGCTTGTACGCCCGTTTGCAAGGATTGCAGCCCATTTGCCTGAGCGTTCACCAATTGAGGCAAAACACCAAGTAGCACCGCGATAACAATGAACATCCGCACGTGTAGGAACCCTCCAGCTCGCGGAAGTTTACGCGACCCTTTAGGCGAAATTGAGGCGGTATTTTGCAAACATCTGCCCGCGTGACAAAAAAGACGCCCCTGCCATCACCGCAACATTGGAATTGCCGGTTCACGAATAGATTTTGCATCTAGGGCGGGTGGTTTTGGCCCCCCAGTGGCCCAATCGAGTAATTCAACACTGTGCACGATCGGAATACCTGTTCCTGATCCGATCTGCATCATGCATCCGATGTTACCCGCAGCGATGACTTGAGGGTTCTTTGCCTCCAAGGTTTGAATTTTTCGGGCTTTTAACTGTTTGGAAATTTCTGGCTGCATCAGGTTATAAGTACCAGCAGACCCACAACAAAGATGGGGGTCGCTTGGTTCAACAATGGTGAACCCAACACGTCGCAGCAGATCCTTGGGATAGGTTTTAATCTGCTGACCATGCTGCAATGAACAGGCGGCGTGATAGGCAACAACCAGATTTTTGTCATCCCCCTCTGGGATGGTGAGCTTCATCAAAACTTCGGAGATGTCCATCGCTGCGTTGGAAACCCGCGCGGCATTCTCAGCCAAATCCGGGTCATTGCGGAACATGTGGCCATAGTCCTTGACCGTCGTTCCGCAGCCAGATGTGTTGATGACAATTGCATCCAGCCCTTTGGCATCCATTTCTCGTGACCAGGCAACAATGTTCTTGGCGGCCGCAGCATGGCTTTCATCTGCTTTTCCCATGTGGTGGGTCAGCGCGCCACAACAGCCCGCCCCCTCCGCCACAACAACTTCGCACCCCAAACGGGTCAGAATCCGGATCGTGGCGTCGTTGATATCGGTGTTAAGCGCCTTTTGCGCGCAGCCCGTCATCAAAGCCACACGCATTTTTTGCACTGCTTTGGGCTGAAACGTTTGCGGGTCGTCATTCGGGCTGACAGGAGGAATATGCCTAGGTGCCATTTCCAACATCGCCCGCAGCCGTTCATCCGGCATTAAGCCTGCGAAGGGGCGGCCAATCTTTGCCCCCAACAGCGCTATCCTGAACCGCATTGGATGCGGCAAAATACGCGCCAATACCCAGCGCAAGGCCCGATCACTGAAAGGACGTTTGTAGCGTTGCTCGATATACTCACGCGCATGATCCACCAAATGCATGTAGTGAACCCCTGAGGGGCATGTCGTCATACAGGCAAGGCAGGACAGGCAGCGGTCTATATGTTTGACCGTTTTGACGTCAGGGTCCCGGTCGTTTTCCAGCATATCCTTAATCAGATAAATTCGGCCACGTGGGCTGTCCAATTCGTCGCCCAAAACCTGATAGGTTGGGCAGGTTGCGGTGCAAAATCCACAGTGTACGCAAGTGCGCAAAATATCATTGCTGCGTTTGATTGCAGGCGTTTTTAACTGCGCGTCGGTAAAGGTGGTTTGCATATTCAGACCGCCTCTATCTGAACAGGGCCCATCAAACCTGTATTTAAAATGCCACGTGGGTCAAAGCGATAACGCAGGCCAGAGGTCAGTTGCGCAACGCCTTTGGGTTCAGGCTCAAATTTGGGAACAGCAACACTTGCCTTACCACGTATGCGCGTCGCATGCCCATCGTACAGCCCCAGACGTGCCCGCAAGTCGAGCCCTTGCGGTACAAGCATGTTAATCAACCCACCACCCCAGTCGTAGAAACATTCGATCGGTTGCGCTGCCGCCGCCAAGGCTGGCGCATCGCTCGGCTTGCAAGAAACCCGCCAAACATCGTTCTTATTGTCCGCAAAGCGGAGCACATTCCGAGCGCCCTCCCAGAACCAGTCAGACATATCTTGCGTGGCAACCTGCATTTCAGGGCTTAAATCGGCCAACAGTTTCTTTAGGTGATCTAACCGGTATGAAACAGATTGCGAAAAGCCTTCGACCCTGAAGGCTGTAACGGGTCCGTCTTCGAGAATATTAGCGCAATGAGCCGCACCCGTGACCTCATAGGGCGAACCAAGAGCCCGGGACATCGCCTTTATCGCGCCTTGGCCATCCAAATGGCGGATCATCAGGGTGCCTTGCGTTTCCGGCACTGGCAGCACTTTTAATGAAACCTCCGTCAACACACCAAGCGTGCCGTAGGCTCCACACATCAGCTTGACCAGATCGTAGCCGGTCACGTTTTTCATCACACGCCCACCGTTTTTGACGATGTTGCCCGCGCCATCCACAAATCTCACCCCTAGGGCGTAGTCTCTTGCAGCACCGCCCTGAATACGGCGGGGACCGCTGGCATTTGCCGCAAGAGCCCCCCCAATCGTAGGCGTTCCTGATGTCTTCAATAGACTACGCATGTCATTGGGTTCAAACGCCAGCCGCTGGCCTTCGGCCGCGAGTACTGCCTCTATGTCGGACACAGGCGTGCCAGATTTGGCGACAATCGTTAGCGCGCCAGGATCATAGAGCGTAATACCAGAAAGAGCGGAGGTAGAGAGGAGCTCTCCTTCGATCCCGCACCCGCGCGTTCCTCCTCCTTGAATGCACAAAGGAGATTTTGCTGACTTGATTGCCTCGGCCACAGCCTTTTCAGTATCAGGTGTCATCATGGTATCGAACTCAATTTCTCTATGGAACGGCGAAATGCCGAGAAGTTACTCAGCCGCCAATTTCGAAGCACGGCGGCTTTCGGAAACAGACAGTGGGAACACCTTAGCAGGATTTAACAGCCACTGGTGATCAAACACATCTTTTACGGCCATTTGCATCTCAAGATCCGCCGGAGCGTACTGAAACTCCATCAAATCGCGCTTTTCGACACCCACACCGTGCTCTCCTGTCAGGCACCCACCTGCTTCGACACAGAGCTTAAGAATTTCAGCCCCAAATTCCTCGCATAGCTCCAAATCACCCGGTTTATTCGCGTCAAACAAAATGAGCGGGTGCATATTGCCATCCCCTGCATGAAAGACGTTGCCTACCTGCAGCCCGAATTTTTCAGAAAGTTCCGCGATGCGCCGCAACACAAACGGTAGCGATGACACAGGAATAGTGCCATCCAAGCACATATAATCATTGATTTGACCGACCGCCCCAAAGGCCGATTTCCGGCCCAGCCATATCAACGCACTTTCCTCGGCAGATTTGCTTTCACGCAGCTCGACAGGGTTGTGCCGTCTGGCAATATCCATGATCAACGACAACTGATGATCAATCTCAGCGTCCGACCCTTCGACCTCCACGATCAACAGCGCTTCGCACATTGGGTAACCCGCATGCGCGAAATTCTCGCAGGTTTCAATGCACAGACGGTCCATGAATTCTATTGCGACGGGCAGCACGCCTGCCTTGATGATATCGCTGACACAGGCCCCTGCCACTTCGCTGTCATCAAATCCCATCAGCACTGGCCGCGCGCCTTCAGGTTTAGGTAAAATCCGCAAAGTCGCTTCGGTCACAACGCCTAATTGCCCTTCGGATCCGCAAACCAAACCAAGCAAATCCAAACCACCGGCATCCATATGCGCGCCGCCGATTTCAATCACCTCACCATCCATCATGACCATCGTAACGCCCATGAGATTGTTCGTCGTGACGCCATATTTCAGGCAATGCGCCCCGCCGGAATTCATCGCAATATTTCCAGCAATCGCGCAGGCCAATTGACTGGACGGGTCAGGCGCGTAGAAAAATCCGTTCTCTTCAACGGCGCCGGTCACACTCAAATTAGTACGGCCCGTCTGCACTCGGATATAGCGGTCATCATAATTTGTCTCGATCACATCATTCATGCGCGCGACACCCAAAATTACGCAATCCGCCGTGGGCAATGCCCCCCCGGCAAGAGATGTACCAGACCCCCGTGGCACAACTGGAACACCCTCTTCGTAACAAATCCGCAAAACGTCAGAGACCTCTTGCGTGGTGCTCGGCAAGACCGCCGCCATTGGCGGACATTTATAGGCCGTCAGTGCATCGCATTCATAAGCGTGGGTTTCACGCTCGTCATGAATCACTGCATTTCCAGGGAGAACAGCGTGCAACCGCTCGATTAAGACCGACTTGCGGGCGATAACCTGAGCATCAGGAAGCGGCATTTCCATGTTTAATTCCCTTTTTGGTAATTTAATATGACCAATTTTGCCCATTGGCAAGAATAATCGGACCTGCGATGCGTCTACGTATGAAAATTTTAGATCAACTCACCCTCTTTTCTAATGTCGATGCCGCAGCGCTGGCACTGCTTTTTACCTTATGGCTCATTTTAGGGTGGTGTGTAGAGCACCCTTGGGCACGCTTTCCTTCAACCTCATTTTTAATGGCGCGTTATCGCAAAATCTGGATGCACGAGCTCGTAACGCGTGATCCGCGCATTTTTGATGCCCAAATTCTCGGGACATTGCGGCAGGGAACAGCCTTTTTTGCCTCCACTTGCATGATCGCCCTTGGGGGCACATTAGCGTTGATTGGAAATTCTGAACAAATTGCCAATGTGGCACATGATATAACCAAATCCGAACAACCAGAAATCGTTTGGGAGCTAAAATTGATGGTTCTGGCGCTGTTCTTGACCAACGCGTTTCTCAAATTTGTCTGGTCCAATCGACTTTTTGGGTACTGCGCCGTGTTGATTGCTGCCGTTCCAAACGACATCAAACACCCAAAAGCATATCACCGCGCGACACAGGCTGCCGAGATCAATATCACTGCGGCCCGAGGCTTTAATCGCGGTTTGCGCTCCATCTACTTTGCCCTCGCGGCAGCCGCGTGGTTGGCTGGCCCAATTGCGCTTGGCGCAGCCTCCGTGCTCACAGCCATCGTGATCTGGCGCAGAGAATTTGCATCTTGCTCTCGCAAAATTCTGCTGGATGACTAAGTTAAAGAGCAGATCTTTGCCACAACTGAAGTTATCATGTTTAAAAAAATCTGTTTCACGCTCGCTGTCATGGCGACCCAGTCATTAGCCGAACCACCCAAGGTGGATCATGTTTCTGCCCGGCAATCCGGGAACGGGACATGGCGCTTTGATGTGACGATATCTCATCCAGACACCGGTTGGGATCATTACGCAGATGGCTGGCGCATTCTGGATATGGATGGCACCCAGTTGGGCATCCGGGAACTGGCGCATCCACATGTGAACGAACAGCCCTTTACCAGATCGCTGTCTGGCGTGCGGATCCCGGCCGGTGTGGATCGCGTACAAATACAGGCTCGTGACAAACCTGGCGGCTGGAATCCCAAAACAAAAACCATTTCGCTTCGTTAGAAACGATCGTTTCACTGCACCATGCAGGAGAGGTTTAAAACCGCCTGCCTATTTTCGGTGGACTCTGTTTAGTCGATTGATAGGATTCAAATGACTGCAATGAAACGGTGGGAATAGGTATGAAAACGACGATTTTGGGCGGGCTGATTTTTTTAGCGCCGATTGCGATCATCACCTTTATCCTTGGCAAAGCGTTTCAGTTGAGCCTGCTGGTCGCAGCTCCAGTTGATAAACTCATTCCGGTTTCACACGTTGGCGGCATCGCATTGGTCAACATGATTGCCATCGCGGTAATTGTTTTGATCTGCTATCTGGCCGGATTACTTGCGCGCAGTCAGTTTTTGGGCAATCGCCTTCATAAAGTAGACGGCCTTTTAATGGACGTCATCCCAACCTATGCCGTTTTCAAGGGCGTTGTTGGGAGCATGGCGCAGAAAGAAGACATTACCAAAATAATGAAACCTGTGTCCGTGCAATTTGACGATTATGAGCAGATTGCTTTTGAAATGGAACGTAATGCTGGCAGAGTTGTTCTGTTTCTACCCGGCGCGCCATCAGCATGGGCTGGATCATCAGTCATCGTAGATGAAGTAAGGGTACATGCTCTGAATGTGCCGACCTATCAAGCTGTAAAATTGATGCGGGTATTTGGGCGCGGTTCATTGGCAATGTCTGTCAGGGACGCACCCGGTACAACAACCGGCCCAAGCTCACCTGATGTCAAACACGATGATATGGCGCCCCGGCTAGAATAGACGCCGCCCGATACAGTTGTTCAGACAGCATGACGCGCACCAACATATGCGGCCATACCATTTTCCCAAAAGACAGAGCAAAATCAGCCTCCGCCCGTAACGCCGGGTCAATGCCGTCAGCACCACCAATGACAATCGCCAGATCACCGCGCCCTTGATCCCGCCATGCTGAAAGCCGGGTGGCAAAATCAGGCGATGACTCGACACGCCCGCGTTCATCTAGAATGCTTACCAATGCGCCTGTTGGCAGAGCCTTGCGCAGCAGCTCGGCTTCGACTTTCATCCCGCCGCCTTTACGGTCATCCACTTCGATCAACCGCAGCGGACCAAGCCCGAGGCCGCGCCCCGTTCGGTCGAAACGTTTCACATAGTCGTCAAAAAGGGTTTTCTCCGGCCCGGCGCGCATGCGCCCGACCGCAACAATATGGACTCGCATCCTGCTACCCTCTGGTAAAAATTAGTGGGAGGTCGCTTCTGCCCCAATTGGCTGCCACATTTTTTCCAGTTGATAGAACTCGCGCACTTCGGGGCGGAAGACATGCACGATGACATCACCAGTATCGATCAGAACCCAGTCACCTGTGTCCTTACCTTCGATTTTGGCAACACGCCCGTAGTCATCCTTGACCGTTTGGGCCAACTTTTCAGAAATCGCTGCCACCTGACGCGTCGAACGCCCAGAGCAGATCACCATATAGTCGCCAATTTCTGATTTACCGCGCAGATCGATTTGCACGATGTCTTCAGCTTTGTCGTCACTTAGGGATTTGAGAATCGTCGCCAACAATTGGTCACTTGTGGCAGTATCAGAGACGGCAGACATTACTGCGGCCTCATTATACACAGCATCCGCTGCGTTTGCATGCGTTGACAGGACATCGTCCTCCTTGTAGCGCGCCGCCGGACCCCCGGCGCTGGGGCTTCCTAAATTTAACAATAAGCTTGCAACAATTCAATGACAGCTTGAGAAACAAACTGTGCGCGGGATTTGCTGGCGTTTTCAAGCAAGTTTTTGAGCGCGCGAGGTACCCTGCCAAGCGCGCCGCCAAGCCGCATCCAAGGAAGCTAATTCGGCACCATCACACCGATGTTGTTCAGACCAGTACCGTCCGGTTGGGACAAAATACCCCAAGGCATTTTCCTGCTGCAAAATGTCGTCTATGGCTAAAACCCGAGGCGGCTGACGACTAAGGCTGCGCAATGTTTCAATGTCTGCACGTTCAAAAAGCAGCTCACTTTCATCACGCGAAAGATTCACACAGCGACACCCCTGTGTCGCGGCCAACAGTGACAGGCGTGCGGATTTTGCCCCAAGATCCTGCAAGGTCACATCTTGGCGCAGAGGGTCCGGCGCGCCGGTGCCATAAAAATGTGTATTTCCGGTCTTGGGGTAAACCATGTCGCAGCCTAGAAAGGCCAAGATTTTTGGACGCAAGGCGTGTAGGGCCCAGTAAGACGCGGTAAATGCCATGGTGCCACCCGCATAAATAAACCCTCCATAGGCATTCTGGGTCGGGACAAATTGATTGGCCTCGATCAACCGTTGCCCGGTGTTCAAACCTGCGGGAAGCCTGTCGCGCGGGAAGTCTTCAGGGAAAACCAAATCATCCCAGTCTGAACGCACCTGCCAAGCATTGTTGATGACAACCAGACGATCAAACAGTTCGCGATCACGTCTCTGCAAGTCTATGGCGTTAGGTCCACTACCTAAAACAATAACGATATCGGACGAAGCTGGCATGAGGGTACTTTCGGTTCTTAACCAACCGGCACCTAGGCCGTCATGTGCCATAGGCAAGAGCTATGAGGCTTCTTCATCCAACAGACGCACTTCGCGTTGCGGGAACGGAATCGAAATATCGTTCGCCTTAAAGGCATCCCACAGCGCTAAATATACATTGCCACGTATGTTGGTCAGGCCGCTCGTGGGATCGCGGATCCAAAACCGCAAAATATAATCCACCGAGCTATCTCCAAAACCAACGATATGGCAGACTGGCTTTTTGGGCGGCCCCAGCACACGACCGACACGAACAGCGGCCTCAACGGCGATCTCGCGTACAACATGCGGATCACACCCGTAGGATGTTCCAAAAAAGATATCTAATCGGACGAATTCATCCGAATGGGACCAATTCACAACCTGTCCTGTAATCAGGTCTTCGTTTGGAATGAGGTATTCACGCCCATCTCGCGTGACGACACTGACATAGCGCGCACCAAGGCTGTTGATCCACCCAAAGGTTTCCCCAAGCGAAATCACATCCCCCGGCTTGACCGATTTATCCAGCAGAATGATCACGCCGGACACGAGATTAGAGACGACTTTTTGCAGCCCGAACCCAAGCCCGACGCCGATCGCACCGGACAGAACCGCAAGCCCGGTCAAATCCAGTCCCAGCGCGTTAATCCCAGCAAAGAAGGCTAGACCGTAAAAAACAACCTGCACCGCTTTGACGACCAGAACCTGCATCGATGGGCTAATGTCTTCGTTTTTACCTATGCGCGCAGCGGTAATCTGGCTGATAAAGCGCGCGCCTGAGAAAAAGACACCAATGATCACTGCGGCTGACAGAAGCGTCAGAAGGGAAATCCGGTAATCTCCAATACTCAGCCCAACGTCTTCTAAAAACGAAGAAGCTTCATCGCCCAGACCGATCAACGTCAGGGTCGCATAAATCCACACCCCCCATAAGATGACCCGGCGCAGCGTCCGGTTTCGGATCAATCTGCCTAAAAAACCGATCCCGGTCCAAACAGCAGCGAGGGTCGCGGCAAGGCCGATCAAATAAGAGCGCGACGGCCATGTAACCTGTTGCATCACCTGAAACACAAACCCGGCAATCAATGCAAAACAGATCAGCCCCATACGTCTTTTGACTTGTATAATGGCGCGAAGCTGCCATTTGGCCCATCCTTCGCGGGCGCGCACGCGCCTGTCGATGGATCGACACAGAAAGCTATGCAAACACCACGCCATCAGCGCAATGATCAGCAAAATGATGACTTGGTTCTGTCGCCACCCCGGTGACAGAATGCCTTCTACAAACCCCAAAACGAGATGCGATATCTCGTCCACAGACATAAGAACGCGTTCGAAATCTTGAGCCTGCTTTTCCATGCGTTCAAAGTGTCACAGCCTCACCAAAGTCACAACCAATGTGATCGCCCACGTGCGGCTTGCCTCGTTTCCTCAGACCCGGTAAGACGTGCGTCATGTCACACTGTGCACAAATTAGAATCGATCTAGATGATCGCGCCCGCTTGGGTGAACGCTTTTTTGGCGCATCACTTACGGTGCGCGCCAGCCTATAATGTGGCCCTGCACATACCAAACCCTGACACTTCATTTCATACGGGAGAGGACCCATGTCCCCCAAAACACTTTACGATAAAATCTGGGATGCCCACGTCGCCCATGAGGCCGAAGACGGCACCTGCCTGCTCTATATTGATCGCCACCTTGTGCATGAGGTGACCTCGCCTCAGGCTTTCGAGGGTCTGCGAATGACCAATCGTCCGGTGCGTGCGCCCGACAAAACCATCGCGGTGCCCGATCACAACGTCCCCACCACGCCGGGTCGCGAAAACGCCGACAACATGACCGAAGACAGCCGTATTCAAGTTGCGGCACTGGACAAAAACGCCAAGGATTTTGGTATTCATTACTATCCAGTGTCTGACGTGCGTCAGGGCATCGTGCATATTGTTGGGCCAGAGCAAGGCTGGACATTGCCGGGCATGACTGTCGTCTGCGGCGATAGCCACACCGCCACCCACGGCGCATTCGGCGCTTTGGCACATGGAATTGGAACATCCGAAGTCGAACATGTTCTGGCCACGCAAACGCTGATCCAAAAAAAATCCAAGAACATGAAGGTTGAGATCACTGGCAAATTGCGCCCCGGCGTGACGGCCAAAGACATCACCCTGTCTGTCATTGGTGTGACAGGAACTGCCGGCGGCACAGGATATGTGATCGAATATTGCGGTGAAGCGATCCGTGATTTGTCGATGGAAGGTCGCATGACCGTCTGCAACATGGCCATTGAAGGCGGCGCGCGTGCTGGTCTGATCGCCCCTGATGAAAAGACCTATGAATATTGCATGGGTCGCCCCCACGCGCCCAAAGGCGCCCAGTGGGAAGCTGCATTGGCGTGGTGGAAGACGCTGTATTCTGACGACGACGCCCATTGGGATGAGATCATCACCCTCAAAGGTGAAGACATCGCCCCGGTTGTGACATGGGGAACATCTCCTGAAGATGTTTTACCGATCACGGCCTTAGTTCCCTCTGCCGAAGATTTTGAGGGTGGCAAGATAGGCGCGGCCCAACGTTCCCTGGACTATATGGGACTGACGCCAGGCACGCCTTTGGCCGACGTGGAAATTGACACAGTCTTTATCGGGTCTTGCACCAACGGTCGGATCGAAGATTTACGCGCTGCAGCTGAAATCCTTAAGGGCAAGAAAAAGAAAGACGGGCTGCGCGCGATGATCGTACCCGGTTCTGGTCTTGTGCGCGCCCAGGCCGAAGAAGAGGGATTGGCGGACATCTTCAAGGAAGCCGGTTTTGAATGGCGCCTTGCAGGGTGTTCCATGTGTCTGGCCATGAACCCCGATCAGCTGTCGCCAGAAGAACGCTGCGCGGCGACGTCAAATCGGAACTTTGAAGGCCGTCAAGGTCGCGGCGGACGCACGCATCTGATGTCACCCGCCATGGCTGCCGCTGCCGCAATTACCGGACGTCTGACCGATGTTCGCGAATTGATGTAACACGCAACAACGTTTGCAAAAAAGGAAGACGCGATGAAACTATGGATAAAATGGCTGCTTGCAGGGGTTGTGTCCCTTGTGTGCGGCGTATTTGTCTTGGTTAATCCGGTTGCGGCTTCCTTTGCTGTTACGGTTGTTGCCGGGCTTACCTTTCTATTGATTGGTGGCATTCAGGTTCTGGCAGGCGTCGGCGCAGAAAACGGGTCAAGCAAATTCATGGGCATTGGCCTTGGCGTCGTGATGAGCTTTCTCGGCCTGTCTCTGATGTTCGAACCCCTGAGCGGAATCGTGTCTTTGGTGACCTTAGCCACGATCCTGATCGCCATTACCGGCGGCCTGCGCCTGATGACTGCCTTTCGCATGAAGGAAACGTCGTTGTTCTGGCCAATGCTATTGTCTGGTGCATTCTCGGTTCTTTTGGCCGCTTACATCACTGCGAACTTCTTTCAAGTCGCGCCTTCCGTCCTCGGTATTCTTCTGGGCATCGAATTGCTGTTCAACGGCGCAGGACTGGTCGTCTTTGCGTTGTTCATGAAAATGGCAAACGGGCTCAAGACCGATCTGGATGGCGCGCGACACTCATAACCCTCAACGGGGCGTATGCCCTGACAGGAGACGACAATGGACAAATTCACAACCCTCACAGGAATTGCGGCGCCGATGCCGCTGATCAATGTAGACACTGACATGATCATCCCAAAGCAGTTCCTGAAAACGATCAAGCGTTCTGGTCTGGGCGTAAATCTCTTTGACGAGATGCGCTACGATGATGATGGTAACGAAATCCCAGATTTCATTCTGAACAAAGATGCGTATCGCAACACGGAAATTCTGGTTGGCGGGAATAACTTCGGATGTGGTTCTTCACGCGAACACGCCCCTTGGGCAATCAAAGATTTTGGCATCCGCTGCGTTCTTGCGCCATCTTTTGCCGACATCTTTTACAACAACTGCTTTAAAAATGGCATCCTGCCCATCACCCTGCCCCAAGAGCAGATTGATGTATTGATGAAAGATGCGGAAAAAGGGTCAAATGCCCGGATGACCATCGATCTTGAGGCCCAGACAGTCACCACATCTGACGGCGACATCTTCTCGTTCGAAGTCGACGCATTCAAGAAACGCTGCCTGATCGAAGGGCTCGACGATATCGGGCTGACGATGGAAAAAGCCGCTTCGATAGACAGCTTTGAAGCCCAAGCAAACATGGCGCGCCCCTGGGTATAATGCGTCAAAACGGCATGGCAATTTTTGCCGATGCAAAGAACGGGTGTCTTTCCGAATTTTGTCTGAAAGACACCCCTGCAGCCACAGGCTGCCCGTCCAATGATGCCGAATGTCGCGTGATGCCAAAGCTGCACCAAGGGTCGTTGCCCCAGATTTTGATGCTCTTATGTGCCGTTATCGTCTTTTACGCGCGGCCTTCCCTCTCTGAACCTTTGCGCGTGGCCACTTATAATACGGAGCTCAAACGGGATGGCCCCGGCCTGCTCTTGCGGGACATTGTCCGCGCCAAAGACCCGCAGATCACCGCAGTCATCTCTGTATTGGCGACAACCAAGCCGGATATTCTAGCGCTGCAAGGGTTTGATTATGACCTGACCGGCCAGGCGCTGGAGGCCTTTGTGCAAGCCTTGGATCTGGCTGGCCTGGACTATCCCCATCAGTTTTCCGCACGCCCCAACACTGGCATGCACACTGGTCTGGATATGGATGGCGATGGGCGGCGGGCCGAACCACGGGACGGGCAAAGCTACGGTCGTTTTTCTGGGCAAGGCGGCATGGCCATCCTGTCACGTTACCCTATCCTCAAAGACGAGGTTCAGGACTTCACCACATTGCTGTGGCGCGACTTTCCAAACGCTTTATTGCCAGAATGGGAGGGCAAAGCCTTTCCCTCTGAAGAAGCTCAAGAAATTCAGCGATTGTCGAGTACAGCGCATTGGGTGGTCCCGATTGATGTGCCTGAATTGGGGCGTGTCGACCTGCTCACCTTTCATGCCAGCCCGCCTGTATTTGACGGTCCCGAGGACCGAAATGGCCGACGCAATCACGACGAAATCGTTTTTTGGCGCGCATACCTTGATGGAACTTTCGGGTCTGTTCCAGATCAAAGGTTCGTATTGTTGGGTGACTTCAACCATGATCCAAACGAGGGCGAAGGATTGAAAGACGCCATTAACACGGTGCTCACAGATCCACGTTTGCAGGATCCGCTCCCCACCAGCAAAGGCAGCGCCGAAATCACCGGTGATCCTGACGACACTGCGGATTGGGACGATCCGGTGCCGGGAAACATGCGGGTGGATTATGTGCTGCCCTCTGCGGATTGGCAGGTACTCGATGCTGGCGTTCACTGGCCAACTGGCGCGGCGGGGGACATTGCCGCCACGGCCAGTCGCCACCGTCTGGTTTGGGTTGATCTGGCGCGAGAAGCCGCAAACTAAGCCTGCAAAAGACGCAGGCGTTCTTGACCCCGCGCGGCCTGCGCGATAGGCCCCAGCAAACATTTTATTGCAGGAGAAACGCTATGGCTAACCCTTCCCTCTTGATCCTTCCCGGCGACGGGATCGGCCCTGAAGTCATGGAAGAGGTCAAGCGTGTCATTGCGTGGTTTGGTGACAAACGCGACCTGACGTTTGACGTGAGCGAAGATCTCGTCGGCGGGGCCGCTTATGACGCACATGGAACCCCGCTGCATGACGACACAATGGCAAAAGCGTTGGAAGTCGATGCGGTCCTGTTGGGCGCGGTCGGCGGCCCAAAATATGATACCCTTGATTTCAGCCTGAAACCAGAACGCGGACTGCTGCGTTTGCGCAAAGAAATGGACCTTTTTTCAAATCTGCGCCCTGCACAGTGCTTTGATGCGCTGGCCGATTTCTCCTCGCTCAAAAAAGACATTGTCGCAGGTCTGGATATCATGATCGTGCGTGAACTGACATCTGGCGTTTATTTCGGCGAACCACGTGGCATCTTTAACGAAGGCAACGAACGGGTCGGCATCAACACCCAGCGCTACACAGAGAGCGAAATCGACCGTGTGGCGCGCTCCGCGTTTGAACTGGCACGTCGACGCAACAACAAAGTCTGCTCGATGGAAAAAGCCAACGTGATGGAGAGCGGCATCCTGTGGCGCGAAGTTGTGCAAAAGGTGCACGACGAAGACTACCCGGATGTCGAACTCAGCCACATGTATGCCGACAATGGCGCAATGCAGTTGGTGCGCGCACCGAAACAATTCGACGTCATCGTCACGGACAACCTGTTTGGTGATGTTCTGTCCGATTGCGCTGCTATGTTGACCGGATCACTTGGAATGTTGCCCTCTGCCAGCCTCGGCGCTCCGGCTGCCAATGGTCGCCCAAAGGCAATGTATGAACCCGTTCATGGGTCCGCGCCTGACATCACCGGCCAAGGCAAAGCCAACCCCATCGCCTGCATTCTAAGCTTTGCAATGGCGCTGCGTTATTCCTTTGATCAAGGCAACGAAGCCGAACGGTTGGAAGCGGCCATCGAAAAAGTTCTCTCCGAAGGGGCGCGCACTGCGGACCTGATGGGTGCCGAAGGTGGTACGCCAATCAGCACAACTGAAATGGGCGATGTCATTTTGGCGGCTCTCGACGCGAGTCTATAATCAAACCCTATGTGCGTCCTGCGTACTTGCGTTGTACTTGACGTGATCATATCCTGAGGTCACCAGCCCGCCATGTGCGGGCTGGGTCTTTTTTTGGGCAAAGGTCTTAGGTTTATGCCGCGCACACCACTAAATCCAAATCTAAAGGGTGCAGTTTTTGCGCTGGCCGCCTTCGCAATCTTCGCGGCACATGATGTCATTATCAAAATCCTCGGTGGCGGTTATTCCCCGATCCAGATTGTATTTTTCGGTGTGGTTTTCAGTTTCCCGCTGGCAATGTTGTACCTCTTAAGAGACACAACAGCCGGCACCTTGATTCCCGTGCACCCTTGGTGGATGACCGCCCGAACAGTGGCCGCAGTCATTACTGGTTTTTGCGCATTTTATGCCTTTTCAGTGCTGCCTTTGGCGCAGGTTTACGCAATTTTGTTCGCAGCACCGCTGCTCATCACGATCCTCTCTATCCCGATCCTTGGCGAACAAGTTCGATTGCCCCGTTGGATCGCCGTCATTGTCGGACTCTGCGGCGTTTTGATTGTATTGCGTCCAGGTCAACAGGAGCTGGCGTTGGGGCACCTCGCTGCGTTAATTTCAGCGATTTGCGGTTCTTTTGCATCCATTATCGTGCGCAAAATTGGCCGCGAAGAGCGCACCGTCGTGATTATGCTTTATCCGATGATGGCGAACTTCGTTTTGATGGCTGCCCTGCTACCGCTCGTTTATCAACCGATGCCCTTGGAAGATTTGGGCAAACTTGGTGTGATTGCACTGCTCGCTTGGGTTGCTGGGCGCTTTCTGATTGTGGCTTACAACACAGGAGAGGCCGTTATTGTTGCCCCTATGCAATATTCGCAGATATTGTGGGCAACCTTCTATGGGTTGATGTTTTTCGAAGAGACCCCTGACACGGCAACGATCATCGGGTCTGCTGTTATTATCAGCAGCGGCTTGTTTATTGTGTTGCGCGAAAGCAAAGCACCTGGTTCTGAACGCCCGGTTCTTCGGACCAGATCACGTGCCGAAACAGGTACGTCACCACGGGTATCTTCGCTGCTCTCCCCTGACAAAAAATGGCGCAGATCTAAACGAGCTGCTTCAAAAAAGTAATTACCCGCCCGCGCCCGAGGTTGTCAGTACAGGCGCCTACCAACTGTACCCTGAGGCATGCCTGCTTTTTCTATTTTGTCTCGCTTGTTTATAGATTTTCACACGTCTGCTTTTCTTGAACTTTTTAAAAGAACCTTTCTTGGTGACAAACCGTTTTGATTTTTTCAAACTATTCGTGGATGTGTTGTGGTCGATTGCAACGCCAATGCTGGGAGCAGCCGCATAGTTTTTGTACCACTTATCTTGCAAAAAAACCAAGCTTTGTGCGTGGGATTGCGACGCGCTCGCCACCCCGGCAATTGTGATAACCAGGGCCACCAACGCCACCTTTTTAACAAATGAGTGCATCGTTTTTCCTATCCTTTCCCGCAACGCAGTAGATCACGTTCGGTAAGTCAAATGTAGGAAGACACACACAAACAATAAGGGGAAAATTCTTCAAACACAGTCACATGCGCGCGAAGAACGCGAAACAATTAGACTTTGGAAACGTGAAACTCACAGGCGCGTTTCCCATTGAACACGTCAAGATTCGATAAATCCACAACAGAAGAAAACCGCTTAATATACTGTTTTTCGTATATATTTAATAAAAACCCCTCTCTTGCTTCGCGAAAACCCGCTTTACAACAAAGAGCTATTTGATATCGCTTAAATCGAGTGGTCCCGTAGCTCAGCTGGATAGAGCACCGGCCTTCTAAGCCGATGGTCGCAGGTTCGAGTCCTGCCGGGATCGCCAGTTATTTCAGGGTGTCCATTCCGAGGACATCGGTAACAGATTGTACCTAAGACATGGGTGACAACCTCGTGGCGAACGGTTGCCGATTATCTGCAAACGCCCGCCGTTTCAGCCCTCAGCCCGATCCGGCCGCCGCCGCCAGCCCGCGTTTGAGGTCGGCCCTGATGTCGGCGACGTCCTCGAGCCCGATCTGCAGCCGGATCAGCGGGCCGCCATAGTCTTTCTTCGCCACCGTGCGGTCGCCGAGCCAGACATGCACGGCAAGGCTTTCATACCCGCCCCAGGAATAGCCAAGCCCGAACAGGGTCAGCGCGTCGAGAAAGGCATGCGCCTTTTCCGTGCCGCCGCCGTCGAGCACGATCGAGAAAATTCCGCTCGCACCGGAAAAGTCGCGTTTCCAGATCGCGTGGCCGGGATGGCTTTCAAGACCGGGATGCAGCACCTGCGCCACGCCTTCCCGGCCTTCGAGCCAGCGCGCCAGGTCAAGCGCGCTCTGCTGGTGGCGTTCGAGCCGCACGCCCATCGTGCGCAGGCCGCGCAGCACCTGGTAGACGTCGTCGGGGCCGGCGCAGGCGCCGAGTGTGTGGTGGGTCGCAAGCAGTCTGGGCCAGTGTTCCTCATTGGCCGACACGGTGCCAAGGAGCAGGTCGGAATGGCCGGCGGGATATTTGGTCGCGGCATGGATGGAGATGTCGACGCCGTGCTCGAGCGGGCGGAAATAAACCGGCGTCGCCCAGGTGTTGTCCATCATCACCACCGCGCCCCATTGCCTGGCTGCCTTGGCGATCGCGGGAATGTCCTGCATCTCGAACGTGTTGGATCCCGGCGCCTCGGTGAACACCACACGGGTGTTGGACTTCATCAACGAGGCGATGCCCGCGCCGATCTCCGGCGCGTAATATTGCACCTCGACGCCGAGCCTAGTCAGCATCGTATCGGCGAAATTGCGGGTCGGATGGTAGACCGAATCAACGATCAGCACATGGTCGCCGGCCGACAGGAAGGCGAGCAGCGGCACCGTCACCGCCGCCAGGCCGGAGGGTACGACGATCGTGCCGGCCGAGCCCTCGAGCGCGTCGACCGCCGCGGCCAGCGCGTCGCTGGTCGGCGTACCGCGCGTGGCATAGGTGTATTTCTGATCGCGCGCTGCCATCGTCGCCGAGTCGGGAAAAAGCACGGTCGAGGCGTGCACGACGGGCGGGTTGACGAAGCCGAAATAGTCGCGCGGATCGTACCCGCAACGGGTCAGCAGCGTGTTGATGCCCGGTGTCGGCGTCTTGGGTGTCGGCGTCTTGCTGCTCATCGGTCCTCGCATCGTTTGCGGCGGACAAAGCCATAATCGTGGCACCCGCGCGAGGCAATATCGCAGACCGGCTGGGCCAAGGATTGTTGCCGCCTGGCCGGCCCGAAACCGTCAAAGCTTGTCAGATCCGCGCCGATTGGTGCATTGCAGGCCGGGCGCGGGCGGCGACCGTCTGGCGCGCACTGGCAAAGCGGGAAAGTAAACGTATGGCACGAGGCGTTGGCGGCTATTGGGCCTATCTGCGCGAGGCGCATGACCGGTTCTGGGCGCCGCCGCTCAGGCAGGACGGCGCGTCGGCCTGGTCTAACCGCATGACGCTCGTCGCGCTCCTCGGTGTCTACGCGATCTTCCTGCTGCATTTCCAGGATTCCGCCCTGATCGGCTATGTGCGCAGCACCAGCCCGGCCTTCGTCGACCTCAGCACCAGGTTCACCGACGTCGCCAAGTCGACGGTCTATCTCGTCACCGCGCTGGCCGTGTTCCTGCTGGCCGGCGTGGTGGACTGGCGCCGGGCCGAGCGGAAATGGAAGCCGGTCTGGGCGAAGCTCTCGGGCCAGGCCGGTTTCGTGTTTCTCGCCATCGCGGTGTCCGGCCTGCTCACCAACCTGGTCAAGCTCATCGTCGGTCGCGCGAGGCCGAAATTCCTCGACACGCTCGGGCCGGCCTATTTCGATCCGTTTTCGCCCGGTTACGATTTCGCCTCCTTCCCGTCCGGCCACGCCCAGGTGGCCGGCGCGCTGACGATGGTCTTGCTCTTGTGGTTTCCGCGCGCCGCCGTCGCGGTCCTGCCACTCGGGCTCATCCTGGCCTCGATGCGCATCGGTGTGGCCGCCCATTACCCGACCGACGTCGTCGCCGGCTTCCTGGTGGGAACGCTCTACACGCTGTTTCTTGCGCGTTGGCTGGCGTTGCGCGGCATCGTCTTTCGCCTGTTGCCGGGGCGTTTTTGGCCCCGTCCGCGGTTCCGCAAAGCCTTCAGAGGCGTGTGGACGCGGCGGGAACGCGCCGGGGTGTCGTCTCGCGGATGAGTTGTAGGGGGCAAGTTGCGCCAAAAACCGCTTCGAAGCCCCTCCGGCGGGCCCTATTCCAGCCATTTACCCTTGACCAAATGGGTAGAATGGCCTTCGATGCGCCGGTGAGCGGGAGGCGCAGAACAATGCCCGGCAACGCGGCGTTGGCCCTGGTGGGTTCCGGGTGAACTGCTCAGCTTCCGAGAGGGAAAAGACAACGGGGAACGAGACCCCGGAGAAACAGAAAAGGGTTCCAATCATGACAGCCAAACTTCTGACCGGCGTATTTGGCGCGGCGGTTCTCGGGCTCGCCGCATCGGCTGCGTCCGCCGCGACGCTCGACGACGTAAAGTCCAAGGGCTTCGTTCAGTGCGGTGTGAACACCGGCCTTGCCGGTTTCGCCGCCCCCAACGACCAGGGCGAATGGTCGGGCTTCGACGTCGACATCTGCAGGGCCGTCGCCGCGGCCGTGTTCGGCGATGCGACCAAGGTGAAATACACGCCCACGACGGCGAAGGAACGCTTTACCGCGCTTCAGTCGGGCGAGATCGACGTTCTGTCGCGCAACACGACCTGGACGCTCAGCCGCGACACCTCGCTCGGCTTCAACTTTGCCGGCGTCAATTATTATGACGGCCAGGGTTTCATGATCAACGCCAAGAAGCTGCCCGGCGTCAATTCCGCGCTGCAGCTTTCCGGCGCCTCGGTCTGCGTACAGACCGGCACGACGACTGAGCTCAACCTCTCGGACTATTTCCGTGCCAACAAGATGGAATACAATCCGGTCGTGTTCGAGAAGCTCGAGGAGGTCAACGCCGCCTACGATTCGGGCCGTTGCGACGTCTACACCACCGACCAGTCGGGCCTGTATTCGATCCGGCTGACGCTTTCGGCCCCGGATGATCACGTCGTGCTTCCCGAGATCATCTCCAAGGAGCCGCTCGGCCCGGTCGTGCGCCAGGGCGACGATCAGTGGTTCGACATCGTCAAGTGGACGCTGAACGCGATGGTCATCGCCGAGGAACTCGGCATCACCCAGACCAATGTCGACGAGATGAAGGGATCCGACAATCCCGAGATCAAGCGCGTTCTGGGCATGGAGCCCGATTCTACGCTCGCGGCCGATCTCGGTCTCGACAAGGAATGGGTCGTCAACATCATCAAGGCGGTCGGCAATTACGGCGAGAGCTTCGAGCGCAATATCGGCCAGGACAGCCCGCTCAAGATCGCCCGTGGCCTGAACCAGCTCTGGACCAAGGGCGGCATCCTCTACGCGCCCCCGATCCGCTGACCTTCACCTGGACCACCGGGAGGCGCTAACCGGCGCCTCCCGGATAATCTGGGTCGGGGAGGGATCACATGGCCAGTCAGGACACCGTCCGCGACGACGGCGTAGCAAAGGCCTCGTTGCTTTATGATCCGAAGGTCCGCGGGATCGTCTTTCAGGTCCTCGTCTTCGTAGGGCTTTTCGCGTTCGTCTACTGGATCGTGGGCAACACGATCGAGAATCTCCAGCGCTCCAACATCTCCTCGGGCTTCGGTTTTCTGAGCGGACGCAGCGGCTTCGACGTCGCCACCAGCCTGGTCGCCTACGATTCGGATTCCACCTATGGCCGCGCGCTCGTCGTCGGCCTGTTGAACACCCTCATGGTCGCCGTTCTGGGCGTCTTCACCGCGTCGATCATCGGGTTTCTGATCGGTGTCGGACGGCTGTCGCGCAACTGGCTCGTGCGCAAGATCTGCACCGTCTATGTCGAGGTCTTCCGCAACATCCCGCCCTTGCTGGTGATCTTTTTCTGGTATTTCGGCGTGTTGTCGGTGCTGCCGCTGCCGCGCGATTCGATCGGATTGCCGTTCGGCTCCTACCTCAACAGCCGCGGCTTCTTCTTTCCCAGGCCGATCTGGGGTGAAGGGGCCTGGCTGATCGGTCTGGCGCTGCTTCTGGCGATCACGATGATCTTCTTCGTCAAGCGGCGCGCTGCCGCGCGCCAGATGGCGACAGGAGAGCAGTTTCCGGTTCTGTGGACCTCGCTCGGTCTGCTCGTCGGCCTGCCCCTGCTGGCATTCGCGCTGACCGGTTTTCCGCTCAGCTTCGAGTTTCCGCAATTGTCGACCTTCAACCTGGTCGGCGGCATTTCGGTAAAGCCCGAATTCCTGGCGCTCTACCTCGCGCTGTCCTTCTACACCGCCTCCTTCATCGCCGAGATCGTGCGCGCTGGCATACTCGGCATCAGCAAGGGCCAGACCGAGGCGTCCTATGCGCTCGGGCTGCGGTCGGGAACGACATTGCGGCTCGTCATCATCCCCCAGGCCTTGCGCATCATCATCCCGCCGCTGACCAGCCAGTATCTGAACCTGACCAAGAATTCGTCGCTGGCGATCGCGATCGGCTATCCCGATCTCGTTGCCATCGGCGGCACGATCCTCAACCAGACCGGCCAGGCGATCGAGGTCGTCGCGATCTGGATGGTCGTCTATCTCGGGCTCAGTCTTGCCACTTCGGTGTTCATGAACTGGTTTAACGCGCGTATGGCGCTGGTGGAGCGGTAACATGCAGGAACACGATCTTTCCTTCGTGCGCGCCGAACTGGTCGCCAACCAGCCGGCGCCGAGACGCGAAAAAGGGTTTGGCCACTGGCTGCGCAAAAACCTGTTCGCAACCCCGTTCGACAGCGTGCTCACGGTGTTGGCGCTGCTGTTCATCGCCTATTCCCTGCCGCCGCTGTTGACCTGGGCCTTCCTCGACGCCCAATGGACCGGCAGCGACCGGTCCTTCTGCGCCACGGTCGCACAGGGCGGCGTCCAGCCGGACGGCTGGTCCGGCGCCTGCTGGGCGGTTGTCGGCGCGAAGTTCCAGCAATTCCTCTACGGGCGCTATCCGCTCGACGAGCGCTGGCGGGTCGCGCTGACCGGGGTCTTGTTCGTGCTGTTGATCGTGCCGCTGCTGATCCCGCGCGTACCGCACAAGGCGCTGAACGCCATCCTGCTGTTCGTCGTCTTTCCGGTCGTCGCCTTCTTTCTGCTGGTCGGCGGCTGGTTCGGCCTGGAATATGTCGAAACCCCGCTATGGGGCGGTCTGATGGTCACCCTGGTGCTGTCGTTCGTCGGCATTGCCGTCTCGCTGCCGCTTGGCATCGTGCTGGCGCTCGGGCGACGGTCGCATATGCCCGTGGTCAAGATGATCTGCGTCATCTTCATCGAGACCGTGCGCGGCGTGCCGCTGGTCACGGTGCTTTTCATGGCCAGCGTCATGCTGCCGCTTTTCCTGCCGGCCGGCGTCACCTTCGACAAGTTCCTGCGCGCGCTGATCGGCGTGGCGCTGTTTGCGTCGGCCTATATGGCCGAGGTGGTGCGCGGTGGCCTGCAGGCGATCCCCAAGGGCCAGTACGAGGGGGCGGATTCGCTCGGCCTCGGTTATTGGCAGAAAATGGGCCTGATCGTGCTGCCGCAGGCGCTCAAACTGGTCATACCCGGCATCGTCAACACGTTTATCGGGCTCTTCAAGGATACCAGCCTGGTCTACATTATCGGCATGTTCGATCTGCTTGGCGCCGTGCGGCAGAATTTTTCCGATGCCACCTGGGCCTCGCCGCAAACGCCGATGACGGGGCTGGTTTTCGCAGGGTTCATCTTCTGGTGTTTCTGCTTCGGCATGTCGCGCTATTCGATCTTCATGGAGAGGCTTCTCGACACGGGGCACAAGCGATAGCCAAAATCCACGGCCACGCAGGACAAAAAGGGGAAACTCGATGGCTAGAGAAAACGCTGTGGGCGCCGAGGAAATCGCCGTCGACAGATCCAAGATGCAGATTTCGGACACCGACGTGGCGATCGAGATTGTCGGCATGCACAAATGGTACGGCGACTTTCATGTGCTTAAGGACATCAATCTCAAGGTCATGCGCGGCGAGCGCATCGTGGTCTGCGGCCCGTCCGGCTCGGGCAAGTCGACGATGATCCGCTGCATCAATCGTCTCGAGGAGCACCAGAAGGGCAAGATCGTCGTCGACGGCATCGAGCTTACCAACGACCTGAAAAAGATCGACGAGGTCCGCCGCGAGGTCGGCATGGTGTTTCAGCATTTCAACCTGTTCCCGCACCTCACCATCCTGGAGAATTGCACGCTGGCGCCGATCTGGGTGCGCAAGACCCCGAAAAAGGAGGCCGAGGCCACCGCCATGCATTTCCTGGAGCGGGTCAAGATCCCGGAGCAGGCCGACAAATATCCCGGCCAGCTTTCCGGCGGCCAGCAGCAGCGCGTGGCGATCGCGCGCTCTTTGTGCATGAACCCGCGCATCATGCTGTTCGACGAGCCGACTTCAGCGCTCGATCCGGAAATGATCAAGGAAGTGCTCGACACCATGGTCGGCCTCGCCGAGGAGGGCATGACCATGATCTGCGTCACCCACGAGATGGGGTTTGCGCGCGAGGTCGCCAACCGGGTCATCTTCATGGATCAGGGCCAGATCGTCGAGCAGAACACGCCCGACAAGTTCTTCGACAATCCGCAACACGAGCGCACGAAACTGTTCCTGAGCCAGATCCTGCATTAAGCCGCTGCGGCGCGGGCGAGCACGCCGCGACGACGCGGAACGCCATCCTGGCCATAAGCGTCCCCGCGGCGGCCGGCAGCGTGGGGGCTGTCAGCAGAGTCGCGCGTCGTCGTTGCCCGGATCGCGGTCCCGACATAGGTTGTTTAGCGTAAAAGTTAAACAGGTGGGAACGTCATGCGATCGATCACCATCCGCTACCAATATTCCGGGCCGGAAGAAGAATGGCGCGGCGTCATCGACGCCTTTGTCGCCGCCATCGACGCCGACGAGGCGATCGCCGGCAGGTTCGCCTATCAGGTCGCGATCGCCGAGGATGGGCGCACGCGCATTCATTGGGGTCGCTGGGACAGCGCCGAAACGCTGAACACCATGCAGTCGCGCGACTATTTCAAGGTGTTTGCGGAGAGACTTCGCAAGCTGGCCGGCGGCCCGCCCGACGCCGTCGCCGCGGATGTGACGACCAAGACCGTCGGCTGGTAGCCGCACGCCGGTCGTTGCCGCAGGCGGTCGCGATCAGCCCGAAGACTGCGTGACGTCCTGGCCGTAGAGCCAGTCGAGATCGGCGGCCAGCCGGACGCCGGAGCGTCGCCTGAGCACGAAATTGCGGACCAGCGCCACCGGCCCGGACGCGTTCCAGGCAAACCGGTTGAACGCGCCGCGCTGTTCGACGCGCAGCACCCGCGGCCGGCGTTCGGTCTCGTAGATCTGCAGGGCCAGAGGGAGGTCGTCGTCGTGGCGCGAGACGATGCCGGCCAGCACCTCGGCGTCTTCGATCGCCATCGCAGCGCCCTGTGCGGCAAACGGGGTCATGGCGTGCGCGGCATCGCCGATCAGCGCGACGCCTTCCGGGCGGGTCCAGGGTCCTTTGGCGTCGACGACGTGCAGCGGCCAGCTTGTCCAGCGTCCGGCCTCCTTTACCAGATCGGCGAGCGGCTTCGCCGCGCCGCTCACGGCCGTTTTCAACACGGTGGCGTCCGTGCCGGCCGCCCAGCTCTGGCTTTGCGCGTCGCCCTTCGTCACCGCGACGAGATTGATCGCTGCTCCGGCGCGCACCGGGTAGGCGACAAGATGGAAATGTG
>JBDWVP010000057.1:0-158802 GCA_039983935.1 Roseobacter sp.
CTCCTGTCCGTTGATTGAGAAGCCTCAATCGGCAGACAGGTGCGTTAAATCTCAAAATGCACAGCGTTCACAGCAACGGGCTACGTTCAAAACAAGCGCCATTGCCGCGGTAGCGGCTTCGTCCTTGTCCGCTAAGCAGACCTTGATCTCAACAAAACCAACGGTAGCTTTGAGTCAGCAGGGAGGGTAGCCTTTTGAAAGGCTGGCAGGAATTTTACCACTTGGTCAAATACGTATAAGGTTCAATATGTTTTATGAGGGTTTTTCCCAACTCGGCAACTTGAGCTGAACATCTTGAGTTCAGCTAAACGCCTCTGTCTGAGCGGCGTTTCCGAGGGAATTGACCATTCCGGACCAATTTAAGTGCGTTGTCCCGCTTCGTGACTTCGGCCAACCAGGTCCAATCCGCGTATTTGTCGCCAGTCTGACGTAGATGTGTATAGGGCTTCAGCGAAGTCCACGACCGGTGGCCTGAGTTGGCTGCAACGTACGGAATGTTGAGGCCAAGCTCGAACAGGCGTGAAACACCGTCATGCCGGAGATCGTGAAAGTGAAGCCCCTTTATTTCCAAGAACTTGCAAGCTCGCGTGAATGCGGCGCTGATAGCATCAGTCGAGTACGGGAATATCTCGTCTTCTATCAATGGCATTGCCTCGATGATCGCCAAAGCCTGTTCCTGCAGGTCACACCAGACATCGTTGCCAATTTTTCGCCGGGGTTCTTCATGTCTCGGACCAACATACGTTTGCCTTCCACGTCGAGGTCCTTCCAGCGGATGCGGACGATCTCTTCCTGCCGTCGGGTGGAAAAGATGGCAAAGGCGATGATCCTATGCATCGGGATGGACGTGGGGCGACGTCGGGAGCGGTCCAGAAAGTGCTGCATGAGTTGATCCAGTTCATCGAGCGTGGGACGCCGATCCCGTTCACGGCTCTTGCCCGTGATACCCAGTTTGTCCGCCACTTTCCGGGCGTCCTCCATAGCCTGCGCGTTTAGTGGAAAGCCCCATGCGGGTCTGGCGATGGAGAAAACAGCGCCGAGATGGGCGAGGTAGTTGGAGACTGTTTGTGGTTGAACGCCGCCATTGAGCTTTTCTTGCGCAAATTCGACGATGTCAGCGCTGGTTATCGCGTCACAGTGTTTGTCCGCGATATCAAACGTCTTGATGCTCTTCAGAACCTGGGTCTTGGTCCGGCCGATCTGTTTGTTGCTTTCTTGGACATACCTGTCGATAGCTTCGCTCAAGGTCGGTATCTTCTCGCTTTTCGGTTGAGTTTTGAGCTCATCAAGGGCACCGGGTCGCGCCAGACTTTCTTCGCGGTTTTCAATCCATGCAGCAGCGGTCGATCTGCGCTCGAATGTCTGACTTTCTCGAAGTAAAACTTTACCTTGCCGCATCACGGAGATTTGTGCGAGCCAAGCTATGGTGCCATTCTTGCGACGACGCTTTATGATGGTGCCCATGATTTACAACATGGCCTTTCATTTTACAACACGTGTTGTAAATGTAGCAGATAATGGGGCTAAACGGCAAGATATCGAACATAGACGAACTTGAATACTCGGAGCTAAGTATTGGAAAAGGCCGCAAAATTGCAGATCAGCGTAAGTAGCAGATTATCTGTGGCTCCGATGATGGATTGGACCGACAGACATTGCCGGATGTTACATCGTAACTTGAGTCGTGAGGCTCTTTTATACACGGAAATGGTCACATCAGCGGCCTTGGTGCGCGGTAATGCACTGCATTTACTGGAATTTTCTCCACAAGAGCATCCGGTGGCTTTGCAACTCGGTGGGTCAGACCCTGTGGAATTGGCTCATGCGTCAAAACTCGGACAGGATGTTGGCTATCAGGAAATAAACCTCAACGTCGGTTGCCCTTCAGATCGGGTGCAATCTGGGTTTTTCGGGGCGGTTTTGATGGAACGGCCCGCTTTGGTGGCTGAATGCGTTTCGGCAATGCGATTGGCGGTGAAGGTTCCTGTTACCGTCAAGTGCCGCATTGGCGTTGATGATCAGAACCCGGAAGAGGTATTGCCGGAATTCTTATCGCGCATCGTGGGCGCAGGGTGCGAAAGAGTCACAATCCACGCGCGCAAAGCATGGCTAAAAGGGTTAAGCCCGAAGGAAAATCGCGACATACCCCCATTGGAGTACCCATTGGTACTGCGCATGAAGGAGTATTTCCCCAATCTGCACATCTCGATCAACGGCGGCATTACGTCTCTTGTTCAGGCGAAAGCGTTTTTGGAACAAGGGCTTGACGGCGTGATGATTGGTCGATCAGCATACCACACTCCGGCAGATATTTTATCTGAGGCTGATCCGTACATCTTTGGTTCCGGTCAAGGGACCCGCGCAGAAGACGCCGTATTGGCGATGATCCCCTATATTGAATCACATTTGGCTTCGGGTGGTCGTTTGGGGCAGGTGACACGCCATATGCTGGGGCTGTTTACAGGACGACCCGGGGCGCGGGCGTGGCGGCGCATTTTGTCAGAAGGGGCGCATGTAAAAGGCGCAGGGCCCGAATTGGTGCTGCATGCCTTGTCGCATATTGCACCGGTCGAAACTCTACAGAACACAAACACCGATGGCTGTTGAGAAAAATATCCATTCAAATGACATGGGGTGGCAGGGAAATAAAGGCTGACCTGCCAAGGATCGCTGATCATGTCTGTCGGGGCTTTGGTGGGCGTTCTGGCGGTGTTGTTGCGGGGGCTGCGGCAGTTTTGGCAGCGCCGCCATGACAGCGATCGTCACGCCGATTGATGCAAGCCTGACAAAATGTCTGGAAGCGTTCTGTCGCCTCGTGGTTTCTTGGTTTGGATGCCTCGAACAACGACGCAATGGGCCGGGTTGCAGGCTCTGCGCCATTGTCCGGCGCAGCGGTTGATTCCGTCACCCAAATCTGCGGTGAATGGCCTTTGCATCATAAAGAGCAGGTGTTAGGGGATTTCCCGGGATACCCACGTCCGCGGTATGGAACGTCGATCATTTATGTCTCGAAGGTTTGGATTTTCTCAATCCTACCAAAGCTCTGCGCCAGGCAATCTTGACCCAAACGTCAAGCATTTCTGACCCAGACCGGACCTTTACCGCGACCTAATCGGGTGCCCGCTATGCGGGACTTAGTGAGCTTTCGCTGCGGCTGAGCGGACGTCCGCTTGTGATTGGCCCGCCTGGTTAGGGAATTGCAGTATAACTATAGGCGGCTGACCAAAGCCTTTGCATGTTCGGGTTCGATGATCCAACTACATGCAATCTCCCAAGCAAGCCGTGCTTGTTTTCCGACATCGTCATCAACAGTAAGTTGTCCGTTGTCAAAAAGCACGAGGTCGCGACGAGCTTCGTCCCAATCTACCAATGCGAGGTGACCATCTGGTGTTCTTAAAATATTTCCGACGTTAAGATCGCCATGGATGATGCTTTCCCGCCTATCCGATACCGCTTCCCAGGCGTCCCGGCATCTACGCACCAACGGCTTTGGCATTAAGTTCAAATCTATATCTCCCCCCATCCACAAATGACGTAGCTCGATAGATGAAAGAAAGCCGGGACGCTGTGCCAAACCCGACGTTGTATCATGGAAATTCACGAGCTTTGATTGGATGTCGGACAAATCAGCTTGGTCGATATGCTGACCTTCCACAAAGGTTTCACATGTCCATCCATCTTCAATCAAATTACCGTCGTGAGTTTTGATATGATACGGCACGACAAAACCCGCTTGGCGAGCGTGATCGTGGGCAGTTTCCAGCCAGCCGATAGCGCCCGGTGACCGCCGTGTTGATTTGAAGACGACATTCTGGCCCAAGACTTTGGTTCGTAAGACTGTGTTTCTATGTCCTCCCAATAGCGGAAATAACTCTGCGGTAATTCCCCATTTCTCTTTTCTTGGACGATCCATATAGAGCAGCCCTTTTTCCAGATTGAATTTGGTGATGGTGGATGCCCCACCGCTTATAGCCGCCATTCATGCAATGCGCATCATCAGCTGCTTTGGGCTCTCTGTCAGCCTTCGCCGCGATCTACGCGACAGGCAGGTATGCCATTTCCGAAAATTGGGTCAGTTTTTGACGCAAAGGTCAAAGTCGTTTGACATTCAACACACGGGAAGGGAAAGCAAGGCCGGGTTTCGCTATCGTTTAATGCGGGACGCAGCCCATTTGATGGTGTCCTTAGAGGCAGAGGGGGGGCGGAGCCGCGCCAGAAGGGTGTCTGGTTGCCTATTTTTGACCCTTAAAGCCGGGTGGTGTGCGTGTTTGGGCCGAAGCGCGATGATATTCAGGATCAGGCCTGCGTGACACCCCTTGGCAATTGCTGCGTGAACACCTATACGCGCAGCCTGATCTATCAAGGGAACCGAACGCATGGTTGGCAGCGCAAATCTCAATATCATGATAAAAGCGGCGCGGCGCGCCGGGCGATCCTTGGTCAAGGATTTCCGCGAGGTGGAAAACCTGCAGGTTTCCATGAAAGGTGCCGGTGATTTTGTTAGCCGCGCTGATACAAATTCGGAAAAGATCATCAAAGAAGAGTTGATGGGCGCGCGTCCGACCTATGGTTGGCTGGCCGAAGAAGAGGGCGAAGAAGAGGGCCAAGACCCGACACGTCGCTGGATTGTTGACCCTTTGGATGGCACAACGAACTATCTTCACGGTTTGCCGCATTGGGCCGTTTCGATCGCGTTGGAACACAAGGGCCAAATCGTTGCTGGTGTTGTGTTTGACCCCGCCAAGGACGAGATGTTTTTCGCTGAAAAAGGCGCAGGGGCGTGGATGAATGAAAGCCGTTTACGGGTTTCGGGGCGTCACAAAATGATTGAAAGCGTGTTCGCGACCGGACTGCCTTTTGGTGGACGTCCTGATTTGCCTGACGTGTTGCGGGATGTTGGCCGGATCCTGCCCGGATGTGCTGGCGTGCGCCAATGGGGTGCCGCTGCGCTAGATTTATCCTATGTTGCCGCGGGTCGATTTGACGGGTTTTGGGAACGCCGCCTGAATGCTTGGGACATCGCGGCAGGCTTGATCATCGCGCGCGAAGCTGGCGGTTTGGCTGAACCGATAAACCCATCGGGTGACATCATTCAGGATGGATCGATTGTTTGCGCAAACGAAGCGCTTTTTGCGCCACTTACTAAATTGGTGCGTCAATAGGTTTTGTGGCGCTAGCTTTGGTCTGACGGGTGGTTGATGCCGTCATGGGTTTGAATTGGTTCAAAGTTCTCTGGCAGCACATTTTCAAAACATCCAAGGTTGATGCCTGTTTGTTGCGGATCACTGCGGCGCTGATGGTGCGTGTATACCCCACAGATACTGCAAAAATAATGCTGTGCTGTCCTGGTCCCCCATGTGTAAAGCGATAGCGCTTCTTTCCCTTTGAGCACTCTGACACGTGAGGTCTGGGCCGTCACGGCAGCAGCGCCGCGGCGTCGGCAAAACGAACAGTTACACCGGCCTGCGCTGGCCAATCCATCGGGCAGATAGGCTTCTATTTCAACCGCGCCACAATGGCATCGGGCAATGCGTGTTTCTGCGCAAGAGATCATTTTTTGGACACCTTTGGAATACGGCTAAGGGAATAGCGATAGCTTGCTTCAGGGTGTGGCGGATGCCCGTGTGTTGCGTTCCAGAAGCCGGTGCCACCTCTGCTGATCCAAACCGGGATGATCAACAATATGCCAGCAATAAACCCGCCAGCATGCGCCCAATATGCGACGCCTGCTTCGTCCGGGTCTGCCAATAAGCCGCCAACAAATTGCATGCCGATCCAAACGGCTAAAACAATCCATGCGGGCATGGGTAGAACCCGGAAGAACACGATCAAGATAATCAGAATGTCCACTTTTGCCTTTGGGAACAGCAAAAAATAGCCCCCCATGATGCCGGCAACTGCACCGGAAGCCCCTACAATCGGGATATCAGATGAGGTTTGCAGGCTGTATTGAGACAACGCAGCGATCACGCCACATGCGAAGTAAAATGCCAAGAATTTCCCATGCCCAAGGACGTCTTCGATGTTGTCGCCAAAGATCCATAAAAACAGCATATTCCCAGCCAAATGTAACCAACCGCCATGCAAAAACATATAAGTTACCAGGGTGCGGTAGCCTTCGAATTCAGACAAACGAGACGGCGTAAAAGCCCAAGCCTGCCAAAAGGCATTCAAGGCGCGCACGTCGTTCATGATCGCGACATAGCTGAGGAAAACCACCACGTTGGTAATGAGCAACCCGTAGGTAACATAGGGTTTGCGCCCGGATGGGTTGTGATCACGTATTGGAAACATGACGCCAAGGTCTGTGATTGATGGGCACAGGTCAAGGCGTCATGTGTTGGCTTTTAATAGAATTTCTAGGCCATGGACCCCAACAGATCGGCGTTTCCGCCAGAGGCCGTGGTGTCCACACAGACGTGTCTTTCGACGAGAACGCGGGCCGGGTCGGGCAGGCCTGAGATGAGAGGAATGATCGCGCCGTCGCGTTCAGCTAATGCACGTTCTATGTTGCGTGCTGTTGTGGCGTCGCCCCACCATAGAACACCACCGTATTCAGGACCTGTCACAAGTTGCGCAGGATTTATGTGTCCTGTTGCCACCACAGCAATACCTCCGAGCGCGCGGACGGTCTGTGCCTGTTCGGCTGCAACTGTTGCCCCGGGGCCCATACACAGCAGAGCAGGACGCGCCATCTGACTGAGACGATTGGATTCCCCGGTTGGGCCAGGGAAGCTGTCAGTCCTGTGTGTGTCGGATGTTGTGTCTGGTAGGGTCGGTAAAGCGATGCTTTGGGTATCAAATTGACCTGCACGTACGATGTCGTCGACCTTGGTGAAACGCGGCACGTAATTGGGGCCTCCGGCCTTGGGTCCGGTTCCCGATAACCCCTCGCCGCCAAAGGGTTGGCTGGCGACAATCGCGCCGATCTGGTTCCGGTTAACGTAGATATTCCCGGCCTTGATACGGTCAGAAACATATTGAACCCGGTCATCAATGCGGGTGTGCAACCCAAAAGTTAGGCCATAACCAGTGTCATTGATTGCCTGAATGACCTGATCCAATTCCGACGATTTAAAGGTCGCAATATGCAGAACGGGGCCGAAAATCTCTTGTTCCAGATCTTGAATACCTTGAACTGACAGCAAGCTCGGCGCGACAAAACATCCGTCCTCTGGGGCGGGTATCTCGGCTATGAGACGATTTTCGCGCCGGGCATTTGCAATATGTTGAATGATTGTTTGCCGGGCCGCAGCGTCAATAACCGGCCCGACATCAGTTTTGAGATGCCATGGGTTGCCCATGTGCAAAACCTGCATGGCCCCTACCAACATTTTGGTGAAATCCTGCGCGATATCTTCCTGTACATAGAGACAGCGCAAAGCAGAACACCGCTGTCCCGCCGACTGAAAGGCGCTTTCAATGATGGATTGCACAGCTTGTTCGGGCAAGGCGGTACTGTCGACGATCATAGCGTTTAATCCGCCGGTTTCCGCGATCAAGGGGGTGCCTGGGCGGCAGTGCGCCGCCATTGCGGACCGAATGCGCTGTGCCGTGGCAGTGGACCCGGTGAACGCGACGCCATTTACACGTGCATCTGATGTTAACAGCGCCCCGACATCACCACCACCGGGCAACAGTTGCAACGCGCTACGGGGCACGCCAGCGTCGTGCAACACGGACACGGCGAGATGCGCGATCAAGGGCGTTTGCTCGGCGGGTTTGGCAAGTACGGTGTTGCCTGCGGCCAGTGCAGCACTGATCTGACCGAGGAAAATAGCCAGTGGAAAGTTCCAAGGCGAAATGCAGGTGAAAACCCCGGCAGGTGCTTTGTCGGTTGCTTGGGTTGCATAGTAATACAGAAAATCGACGGCTTCGCGCAATTCGGCCACGCAATCGGGTAGGCTTTTGCCAGCCTCACGGGCCAAGAGGGCGAAAATCTCGCCATGGTTTTCTTCTAACGATTTGGCCGCTTTTATCAGGATGCCTGCACGCTCTGTAACCGGAGCCTCCCAAGAATGGGCTGCTGCAAATGCTGCCTGCACATCGGTTTCTGACGCAGGATGCACCGTTCCAACACTGTCTTGCGCCACTGCGGGGTTTGTGATCTGAACGGGCACCGTCGATGCATCGGGGTCTGTCGCCAGCAAGGGCGTTGCGGTCCATTTATGGGCAGCATATTTCCCGCGCGCCACATTCAAGGCATCCAAGGTTTGTGTGTGCGTTAAATCAAACCCACGGGCATTGGCGCGCATTGGCTCGAATAATTCCGGCCCTTTTGGCAGGGCGCGTTCGGGGCGTATTGCCAGTTTGTCAAAAGGGTCCGCAGCGACGACTTCGGGTGGTACTGCGTCATCTACGATCTGGTTCACGAAGCTTGAGTTTGCGCCGTTTTCCAGCAAACGCCGGACCAAATAGGCCAAAAGATCGCGGTGCGCACCAACCGGCGCGTAAATTCTGCAACGGGTCTTGCTCTGGTTTAAAACCAGCGTATGCAATGTCTCACCCATGCCGTGAAGACGTTGAAATTCGTAAGTTTCCGGATCTTGTGCCATATGCAGAATGGCCGCTACCGTGTGGGCGTTATGGGTGGCAAACTGCGGGTAAATCCGATCTGTCAGCTGCAAGAGTTTATGCGCGTTACAGATGTAGGACACATCTGTCGCCGCTTTTTGGGTGAACACGGGAAACCCATCAACGCCTTCTACTTGCGCGCGTTTGATCTCTGTGTCCCAGTAGGCCCCTTTTACGAGACGTACCATGATTTTGCGGTCATGGCGTTGCGCCATCTCATATAATGCATCGATCACCGTGCCTGCTCGGGGTCCAAACGCCTGAACCACGACTCCAAAACCATCCCAGCCAGCCAGGGCAGGCTCGGCCATGACCTGATCTATGACCTCAAGGGATAACGCCAAACGATCGGCCTCTTCGGCATCAACGTTCAACCCCATGCCTGCCGATTTTGCCATGAGGGCCAGAGACTGCAAGCGTGGGACCAACTCACTCATCACGGCGTCTTCTTGAGCGATTTCATATCGCGGGTGAAGTGCCGACAGCTTGATGGAAATTCCAGGGTTTTTGCGAATATCCTCAGATGTGCAGGCAGTCGCAATGGCGGCGATGGCGCGCGAATAACTCAGGTGATATTTTTTGGCATCGGCTTCGGTGCGGGCCGCTTCGCCCAGCATGTCATAGGAATAGGTGAACCCTTTGACCTCCATGCCGACTGCGCGTTCCATCGCCCCGGTTATCGTTTCACCCAAAACAAATTGACGCCCCATTTCTTTCATCGCGCGACTTACCGCTGTTCGGATGACCGGCTCGCCAAGCCTTTTCACTGCCGCCCGTAAATGACGCACAGGGCCAGGCTTTTCATCCTCCAAGACACGCCCCGTCAGCATGAGCGCCCAGGTCGATGCATTCACCAGACTGGACGTGGAATGCCCCAGATGTTTCCCCCAATTAGAAGGTGCAATTTTGTCTTCGATCAAGGCATCAATGGTGTCGGCATCAGGCACACGCAACAAAGCTTCGGCCAGACACATGAGGGCGACCCCTTCGTCGGTAGAGAGGCCATATTCGGCTAGAAAGACCTCCATCAATCCGGGTGTTGTCGTGTCTCGTATCTGGCGCACGAGGGTCGCGGCTGTCGTACTGATGTCAGTTCTGTCGGCTGCTGTCAGTCCGGCGGAGCGGATCAAATCATCCAGAACGACGTCTTGGTGTGCGTAGGTTTGTGCGTCGATTATGTGGCGCAAAGTGTTGGTGGTGTCGCGTGCCATAGTGCCCTCCTGAAGTCATATGGACTAGAATACCATGGCCGTATCAGGCAGAATGACTTAAATTCTCATTCTTGAAGGAAGAAATATGGATTTTGCCGATAAGGACGGAACAATAGATCAGTTTGATCTGGATCGATTTGACCGCGCGATTCTATCTGTTCTGGCAGAAGATGGTCGCATTAGCATTACAGATCTCTCTAAACGCATCGGACTGTCCAAATCACCTACGCAAGCTCGGCTGCGACGGCTGGAGCAAAGTGGCGTTATTATTGGGTATAAGGCGTTGCTCGATCCAATCCGATTGGGGTTGGATCACGTTGCCTTTGTGGAAGTGCGCCTGCATGACACGAGAGAAGCTGCCCTGAGCGCATTTAATCACGCGGTATCCCGCGTGCCGGAAATTGAACAAACCCATATGATTGCGGGGAATTTTGACTATCTGCTAAAAGTGCGAACGCGGGATATGGCAAGTTACCGGCGGTTTTTGGGCGAAACAATCTCGACGTTGCCCCATGTGGCCAACACGTCCACCTATGTCGCAATGCAGGCGGTTAAAGAGACGATGTTGGCAGACCATGCTTGACCCGTTCAAAATCTACGCCACATTAAGGGTATGAAACTTTCAGCTATTGTCTTTATCTGCGCGGCTGGGCCAGCGTTTGCCAGTTGCCCCGCGCCACCAAATTACGATGCGGCGTTGACCGGGCTGGTCGCGCAAGCCAATGCCGCGTCAAACGATGCCGCAGGGCGTGAAATTTCGGCGCAAATGTGGGAATTATGGTTAGAGGCCCCAGATGCGACCGCACAAGCAGTGTTGGACAAGGGCATGCAGGCCCGGTCGAGTTTTGACTATACGAGCGCTGCCGATGCTTTCTCCGAATTGATTGAGTATTGTCCCGATTATGCGGAAGGTTTCAACCAACGGGCATTCATTAGTTTTCTGCGCGAAGATTATGCCGCAGCGCTCGAGGACCTCGAACAAGCGCTTTTGCGAGCCCCCAATCATGTTGGCGCGCAATCTGGTCGTGCTCTTACGCTCATGAACTTGGGGCGGCTTGCCGAAGCGCGATTGCAGTTGAAGGCTGCGCTCGAAAACAATCCA
Organism: Roseobacter sp.; assembly: GCA_039983935.1. Lineage (GTDB taxonomy): Bacteria > Pseudomonadota > Alphaproteobacteria > Rhodobacterales > Rhodobacteraceae > Roseobacter. Next base: position 10,888 of record JBDWVP010000057.1, read on the forward strand.
TGGCTTTCGGAACGTTTTTTATTAGCTGATGGGGCGCCATTGGCGGATCATTCCGAGGATATCTGATCGAGAATATGGTCTAATTACCATATTTTTTGCACGTGACGCGAGAAATGACAGATGTTTTGACCTTAAACGTCTTGCGTCTGCAGTCAGAGATGCTTACCAAACGACACGTTGCAAATAGAGGATGGTTTTGTGCATAAAAATGCACAGGTTCTGAGACTGTTAGAACGGCGTTCGATGCGGGCGTGATGGAATGGTAGACATACCAGACTTAAAATCTGTTGGGCCTTGTGCCCGTGTGGGTTCGAGTCCCACCGCCCGCACCACTTACTTTCCTTTATGATAGCGAACAGGTGTGATTTGCGGAGGTTTTATGGCTTCTTAGCTCAGGCGCTTTAAATAACGCGTGATTTACACAGCGGTTACACATTGGCTAGTATCACAAAGACTAAGGACGGGCGTTTCCGTGCGTTTATTGCTCGGCAAGGAAAGCGAAAGTCTAAGGTTTTCCGCTCCAAGAGGGATGTCATTGATTGGGCCGCACGGCAAGAATATCTGATTCTGAACGATGAAATTGTGCAAAGCGGCGTCTTTTTTGGCGATATGTTGGACAGGTATGCGCGCGAAGTATCTATAGCCAAGCGCGGCGCGCGGTGGGAAATGATCCGCATTGAAAAGCTGTGCCGCTATCCAATTGCCAATATCAGCATGGGGAACCTGACAGCGCAGGATTTTGCCAAATGGCGTGATGAGCGTTTGAAGGAAGTGGCCCCGGCATCGGTCAATCGTGAAATGGTCCTTATGGGGTCCGCGCTCAACCATGTGCGCAAGGAATGGGGCATGATTAAAGTTAGCCCGATGGCTGATGTTGCCAAACTCAGAAACCGCCGCCGCGTGATAGACGAGCTACCACCGATGAAATCGAGCGGATGGCCTTCGTCGCGGGGTCTGATCTGAGTGCGAAGACTGCGCGTGCCTTTCATGGGTTTCTCTTTGCAATCGAAACCGGAATGCGTGCGGGTGAAATTGTGAAACTGACACCAGAATACGCAGATATCGCTCACGGCTATTTGTTTGGGGTGAGGGATCACAACATGCTGATGCAATCGTGATTCGCGGTTTTTCATCATGGAACTCTATATCTTGATGCAAGATTTGAAGAGCCTCGCAGTCATGCCGTTTGATCGGGTGAACGTTGTGGGCGGTGATGTAACCGAAGTTTTAGATCGCATGTGTGGTCGATGTTAACTTGGCGTTTGAAAGGTATATCGATGAAATTGGAAACTGACTTTTATGTCCGTCCTGTTTTGGCTGCGTTATTCACCGGGTTTATCCTATCGTGGGCTGCCCCGATAGAAGCCCAGACGAATGAACCCTTGCCAAGTTATGTGGTTGAGGAATTCGGGTCACCTCCGGCCATCCCAGAGGGGCCCCTATCTGAAACGTTGCAGTTCGCCGTGAAGGCCGCATTTGTTGACAGCATGTCCCAGTCAACATGGGGCAGGGATCAATCCGTCGCCTTAGCTGAAATCGCACAATCTAAAGACCCCCGCGTCGTTTGGATGATCAGCGATTTGATGCGCTTTGTTCCGGATGCCCGTTTGAATGCGGAACTGTCTAACGCCGCGTCGCTGCTGCTTGGTAAGACCTTTCAATCGCGCAACAATTGGGGGGACATTACAGATCATTTGCTGGCGTGGGATGTTCCGGCGCCTCCGGGTTATTTGGAGGTTAAACGGGCTATTTTCACGAGCGTCTTTGCCGGTTGGGACAAGATTTTTGTGGAAGGGGACGTCGATTGGCGCCTTGTTTCCTGGGGGGGCGTCTTGATCGATGATCGCGCGTTTGATACAACTGATGACCCGTGTAACTGTATCCCTGCAGCGGACAACCCCGAGGTTTCCAGTGCTGAAGACGCAACGTGGCTCAAAGACGGGGATATCGTTTTTGGCATTGAGGTCAATGGCGAGTATAGGGCCTATCCCAGACGCATCATGGAAGTGCGTGAGATGGTCAACGACACATTGGGCGGGCGCGATCTCGGCATCCCCTATTGTACGTTGTGTGGGGCCGCACAGGCCTATTTTACCGACCAGTTGCCGTCTGGGGTAAAACGACCTGTCCTGCGGACTTCGGGGCTGTTGAGCCGTTCTAACAAAGTTATGTATGATCTCAACACCTATTCCGTTTTTGACACCTTCCTTGGTGATGCATTGACGGGGCCGCTGGCCGACAAGAATATTAAATTGCAGCAAGCCAGTGTCGTCACGACAGAATGGGGCGCCTGGAAGGATGCACATCCCGAAACGACGGTTCTGGTAGAAGCTTTGGCGTTGGGACGCGATCCCGATTTTCGCAACGGGCGCGATGCTGACGGTCCTATTTTTCCTGTCGGGGATGTCGATCCGCGCTTGCCTGTCCATGAGGATATCATCGGAGTTATTACGGCGTCTGGTCATCCAGTTGCCTTCCAACGCAGTGCTGCTTTGGTTGCGTTGCGCCGCGGTTCAAACATCTCTGTTGGAGATATCCATCTGGAACTTGATGCAGGTGGAATTAAGGCCGTCAGCTCTAATGGCGCGGCGGTAGGGAGCCACCAGGCTTTTTGGTTTGCATGGTCGCAGTTTCACCCAGAAACGATTCTCTGGCCGCAATAACACCTTGAAGTGATGCGATGCATCTGGGCTGCTAAATGGGAGTATGCGGTTTTTTGTTCCTCCGCATTCTCCAATACAAAAAGAAACCCCGCTCCGATTTACAGTTTGTAACGGGCGTTCGGAGAGGGGTTGTAACCATTTGGGATCTATATCGACAGAAACGACCATCTCTATTGGCTGTTGCGCGACCTACTGCATGTTCCAGATCGATTGTGGAGCGTAACAATTTTTATTGTTTTCAAACGTGTAAATGTCTGGTCTGCTCTGATCGCGTGGTTGGTTCCTTGCTGTGATGGCAACCAAAGCGAAAGCTGACCAAGCTCAGCTGCGTTGTTGTTGAAATCACTTTCTGCTCTTTCATGAATAAGTTTCATGGAGTTGGAGCGAGCTATCTTAAGTTGAAAAAAGGCCTGGCTGTGCTGTACTGCAGCAAACGTTGGCCGTTAAGCGCTCCGTAAGACCTCTCCGGTACGAATATTTGCAAAGTAAAGACCGTAGTTTCCGAGTTACGATCCAAGATCCTTGCTGTCGCAAAAGGAATAAATGATGCCAGTTTCAAAGCGTACCAAACCCCGCGGTAATCCGATCAATACCTTGTTCTTCAAGTGTACTATGATGGTCGTCGTTTGCGTGATTGCCGTAGTTGCGACCATTACTGTCAATGAGCGCCGTGTAAAAATTGAATTGACTCAAGAGGGGCTTAATCAGCGCGCCGCTGAGGTGACAGGGCTTTTGGCCATGCAATTGGGCGGTGCCATTAAATTTGGTAATGCTGCAGCGATAGAAACGCTGGTCGCCGATGTTATTGAAGCCGCGCGTCCTGATGCGACTGGATCATATGTTATTTCTGTCAACGGCACCGAACTTTTCAACGCCATTGACCAAGGTGTAGATGCAACGGTGATCTCCGATCTTGCGTCTCAAGCATCAGCCAGTGGTGAGCCTGCCTTTTCTGAAAATGGGTTAACTGCAGCTTTCCCGGTTCTATTCGGAGACGCAAATGATGTTGCTGGGGTTGTGGTGACGTCATGGACGGATGAACATCAACTGCGCGCGCTTCAAAAAGTCCAAAATCAAAACCTCGCCATCGGTGGGGCTGTCTTGCTTTTTGCTGTGGTACTGTCAGGTATTTTTCTACGGACGCAAATGTCGAAACCCCTCATTCTTCTCGAAAAAACAATGGGCAATGTTGCAAACGAAAAATATGATTGCGATGTTCCATTTACAAATCGCGGCGATGAAGTTGGAACCATGGCCCGTCGTTTGGATACATTCCGTACTGCTTTGGCCGAAGCAAAAGTGGCAGAAAGAGAAAGTGCTTTTAAAAGCGCAGCTTTTGGTGGCTCCAGCGCATCGATGATGATGGTTGATGAAAAGATGCAGGTTCTATTCGTCAATCCCCGCTGCGTGAGCATTTTGAAACTACTGGGCTCAGATTTACAAAAATCTTGGAGCGGGTTTGATCCCGAAAACCCAATTGGATCGGAATTATCCAATTTCGCGCCTCTTTCATCGCATGTCAGGCAGGCGCTTGCCGTCGGAAAAGACGCATTTCCGGCCTCAGAGGAGACAAAAATTGGAGATTGTCTTATTCAAGTCTCAATGAATGCAGCATTGGATGACAAGGGTGAAATGATTGGAGCGGTTATCCAGTGGAGTGATCGCACAAAAGGCGCGCGAAATGCAGCCCTGCTGCAGGCGATCGATGACAATCAACTTCGGATCGAATTCGGAGCAACTGGGGACTCTCTGGCAGCAAATAAGAATATGACGGATCTTTTGGATGTCTCACATGCAAAGGGTGTGCGTGAAAATATTGCGAGCCTGTTTGTCGGAATGCAAGATGGCAGCAAGACTGGCGATGAAATCAAGCGATCTGCTTTGTCTGGGCAGCCAATGTTTGGTCAGTACGAGTTGAATGTGGGGCAAGACAAACCGTCTAAGATCGTCGAAGGCAGCTTTGCTGCCGTCACTGACCCAAATAAGCAAGTGGAAAGAGTGATTTTTCTTGGGACTGACGTCACCGATAACGCCAAAGAAATTCAGCGTTCAAAGCAAGAACAAGAACGTATTGCTAATGAGCAGGAAAAAGTTGTTGATGCCCTCGGTGTATCTCTACGAAAACTCGCCGAAGGAGATCTTAAGAGCGAAATTTCTGACAGCTTTCCTGCCAATTATGAAAAACTGCGCGGCGATTTTAATGACGCAGTTGGTTCGCTTCGTGGAACAATAGGTGCTGTGATCCACAATGCTGATTCTATTCGCAATGAAACGAAGGAGATCACAACAGCTGCTGATGATTTGTCCAAGCGTACTGAAAAGCAAGCGGCGACTTTGGAAGAAACAGCTGCTGCATTGGATGAATTGACAAGCTCTGTGCGCTCTGCTGCTGAAGGAGCTGACGAAGCTTCGAGCATCTCCGCGGAAGCTCAGGCGAACGCTGAACAGGGTGGTAGCGTGGCAAGAAAGGCAGTTGTCGCGATGGATGGGATCAAAACGTCGTCACAAGAGATTTCCAAGATCACATCTGTTATCGACGACATTGCTTTTCAGACAAACCTGTTGGCGTTGAACGCAGGAGTAGAAGCCGCGCGTGCTGGTGAAGCTGGGCGCGGATTTGCGGTTGTCGCCACCGAAGTGCGCGCTTTAGCTCAAAGATCTTCTGATGCGGCTCGTGAGATAAATGAGTTAATTTCCAGTTCCGGAGATCAAGTTAATGCCGGAGTAGATTTGGTCGATAAAACTGGCGAAGCACTGTCAGCAATCGTCACGTCGGTCTCCGAGATATCCAAGCGTGTTTCTACAATTGCGGCATCTTCACGAGAGCAATCTGTCGGTTTGAATGAGATAAACTCCTCAGTAAATGACTTGGATCACGTCACTCAGCAAAATGCGGCCATGTTTGAAGAAACGACTGCTGCAAGTCACGCTTTGACATCAGAAGCCGATTCTCTTGCTTCTGTCGTCGCGAGATTTGATGTTGGACTGAGCAAAAAAACCGATGAAAAACGCGTTAAAGCGCCAGCAAAACAAAACCACTCTCCTAAAAGTGTTTCGCCGGAAACGTCTGGCAACACAGCTCTGCAAATCGACGAGGAAGCTACAACAGAAATCGATGTGGGTTGGGAAGAGTTTTAAAATTTGCCCTTCGTCAAAATCTTTAACTTCGATTCTGGCATACAGTCGTTGGCGACACATCTCGAAAAATGACGGGCCCGCGTTGTCGCGGGCCCAGAAACTCGAAGATTACTCGCGCGCGCCTTGAAAATTCGCCTTCCAATCTCCGCACTGTTCATCAGAAATCTTTGCGAAAAGAACTTCGGGTGTTTTAAACGTATTGCCAGGTTTAAGCGTATTCAAAAACCCTTGGATATCCTCTGGCCAATCAATATCCGGCTTCCCTAAATCTTCCACAATAGTTTTCGCAGCATCTGGTACGAAAGGTCCGGACAATACGCCAAACAACAGCGCTAAATTCAATGCTAAGCGCGTTTGCATCGCCGCAGTTTCTGGATTTGTCTTAATTACGGTCCAAGGTGCAACTGTTTGTAAATACTCGTTCCCACTGGCCCAAATCGCACGTAACTCTTGAGCTGATTTGCGAACTTCCATTGATTTCATATGATCTTCGTAAGCTCTAATTCTATCGGCCAAGCTTTCGATCAACGCAATCTCGGCTGGACCATATTCGCCGCCTTCAGGAACTGCTTCCCCAAATTTGGACCGGCAAAATTTTGTGACGCGACTGACGAAGTTTCCAAGTACATCTGCAAGATCTTTATTCACAGAGGTTTGGAAATTCTCCCATGTAAACTCAGCATCGCTGTTTTCAGGCGCGTGGCTCAGAAGCCACCACCGCCAGTAGTCGGAGGGCAAAATTTCCAGCGCTTGATCCATGAAAATGCCACGCCCCTGAGAGGTAGAAAACTGTCCGCCATCGTAGTTCAGGTAATTGAAGGACTTAAGATGATCTACCATTTTCCAGGGTTCACCCGAGCCCAAGATTGTTGCCGGAAAACTTAACGTATGAAACGGGACGTTATCTTTACCCATAAATTGGGTGTAACGTACATCTTGCGCACCTTTGTCCGTTCGCCACCAGCGTTCCCATGCAGCGTCATCCAATTTTTGTTCATCAGCCCATTCTGATGAACAGGCAATATATTCTATCGGCGCGTCAAACCAAACGTAGAAAACCTTGCCTTCCATTCCGGGCCAAGGATCGGAGCCTTTTTGAACAGGAATACCCCAAGCTAAATCCCGTGTGATCCCGCGATCACGAAGTCCATCCCCATCATGCAACCATTTTTTGGCGATGGATGTGGTTAAGATCGGCCAGTCAGTTTTGCTTTCAATCCAGTCGTTCAATTGGTCTTTTAGCTGTGATTGACGCAAATAAAGGTGCCGTGTTTCGCGCACTTCTAAATCTGTTGAACCTGAAACTGTTGAGCGGGGATCAATCAAATCTGTCGGGTTTAACTGCTTTGTGCAGTTCTCACATTGATCGCCGCGCGCTTTGTCATATCCGCAATTCGGGCAGGTGCCTTCGATATAGCGGTCTGGTAGAAAACGGTTGTCTGCGTTCGAGAAAACTTGCTCTTCTGCAACCTCTTGGATCAGCCCCGCTTCTGCTAACTTCCCTGCAAAATGTTGAGTTAAGTGATGGTTTTGCGGACTAGAGGACCGCCCAAAGTGATCGAAGGACAACCGAAACCCTTTTGCAAGTTCGGCCTGAACCGCGTGCATTTCGGTGCAATATTCTGCGACTGGCTTTCCAGCTTTTGCTGCAGCTAATTCGGCTGGTGTTCCATGTTCATCCGTTGCGCAAAGGAAGAGTACTTCGTGTCCTTTGGCGCGCAAGAACCGCGCGTATAGATCTGCGGGCAATTGGCTGCCGACCAAATTACCAAGGTGTTTGATGCCATTGATGTAAGGGATCGCAGAAGTGATTAGGTGACGTTCCATCGGGCGGGCCTCGTAGTCTAAAAAGATTTGTGATGCTGTACCCTAGCTGAGCGGCGAGGGCCACGGTCAAAAATCATTCATCCTTGCGGTGGGCTCGTATTCTGCTTGTTAGACGTCCGATCAAGAAGGATGTCCGCGGCGCATAGGTGTAGGCTGTTTTTTCTTGTGGTGCCGGTCGTGCACGCATCCGCGTCAACCCAAACGTCACCAGTAACAGGTGACCTGCGGCAATCATGATAAAGAGCGCGCGCGGTCCATAATATGAAATCAACAGCGAGGCGAAGTAGGGCGCCGCGATCGCCCCCAAGGCAAAATAGAACATTAGAGCGGCTGACAGCTCAACCCTTTCGTCATCACTGGCAAAGTCGTGGGCGTGTGCTGCTGCGACAGAATAGATTGGGAATGTTGTCAGCCCGAAAAAACCGGCAGAGACCAGAATACCGGCGACGCCCATCGTGACGGAAAATACGGTTACAATTGAGCTGCAAATTGCTGCAACGGATAGCCAAATCAGAACCCAACGGCGATCAAATTTATCTGCTAACCATCCAACGGGATATTGCGCTAATGCGCCGCCGAGCACGAAAGCAGAAAGAAAATAGGCGATTTGTGTGGCGCTCAATCCCACTTCTTGCCCATATAACGGTCCGACCATGCGAAAGGACGCGCTGGAAAGGGCTGCGACCAATACTGCGGCCGCGGCCAATGGGGATCTTTCATGTGCCAAACGAGGGCGCAATCTGGGAGAGGCGGGCGTTTCTGGCTGTTTGACGGTGGTGAGCGTCAGGGGCAAAAGAGCGGCGCAGCAGAGTATCGCCAAAAGATTGTAAGACACATAAGACGCTGGGGCCAACACGCCGATTAACATCTGTGCAGCGAGTGATCCTGTCATATCGACAACACGATAGACGCCCATTGTGCGCCCACGCGTTTGATTGGTGACTTTTGCCTGAAGCCATGCCTCGATTACTGTGTAACAGCCCGCCACGCACATGCCGGAGGCAATGCGCATAAATGCCCATGCATAAGGATCAATCACCAGCATATGGCTCATTAATCCGATGGCCCCGGTTGCGGTAAAAGCCGCGAAAGCACGGGAATGCCCAACACTGCCCATCAGACGTGGCGCCCACCAACAGCCAATAAAAAAACCCAGAAAATGGGCAGACCCCAATAGCCCGATGGCTTGTTTGTCAAACCCAAGGGCAAGACCTGACAAGGCATCAAGTGGTCCAACGCCACCAGAGGACAATTGCAAAAGGATGACAGAGAAGAAGAGGGCAGCAAAGGAGATCAGGAGGCGCATAATGCGTGCAATTTACGACACTGTGTTTTTTTCCCTATCGCTTATTCGACAAAGCGCGTCGTTTTCATGTGCGTGCACGTAGTTCTGCCTTAATGTCCAGTGCGACCGTGTCTTCTGCCAATCCAGGAAAGCCCAGAGCGCCAAATTCTCTTCGGCTAAGTTTTCCATTTAATTGTATGTTCAATGTCGAAAGGTCGTCGGGGGCGGAGCCGGTTGGCCTGCTGAGGAGGGCATCGAATGAAATGGGGCGTGTGATGCCGCGCAGGGTCAGGTCGCCTTCAATCTGTGCGCCTTGCGAGATGCGCCCGTCTGCACCGAGGCGCACGCGTTTGGATTTGAACTGCACAAGAGGGTAGGTTGCTGCATCCAGAAGGTCGGGGCTTTTGATGGCATTTGTCATAAAGATAAAACCTGTTTTGATTTTACGGATATCTGCGGTGACCTCGGCGCGAGAATTGGCAAGTGTACGGGTATCTATTTCGATATCAGCGGTTGCGACAGGGACGGTGCCGGTTTGCGCCGTGCCACTTGCGGTAAAGATAAAGGCAATACGCGATCCTTTGGGTGCGACGTCATAGGCCTGCGTTTGTGCTGCACTTGCCGTGGCCGTGCAGGCGAGTCCGCTTGCAATGAAAAGACGTCTGCTGAGGTGGATTGGCATTGGGAGCTCCTATCTGCATGCTTCTCTAGATATAGGTCAGCGGTTAAGGATGTTCTGTTTGTCGCGCTATTTTGATATGTGCGAGAGAGCCGTTAAGGGCGTGCTCAATGGTCCAGTTTTTACGGGGGGCCGTTCGGGCGCGAAGACGTTCAAGTTGCCAATTATTTTGACCATTTGCGTGACGGGGTTGTAGATGCCAGCGTGTTTCCACACCGGCAGCACCACCTCGTCCGGGTGTCAGCAGCAACCCAAGTGGCAGACATGCGCCAGACTGGCCACCCGCTTCGGCAGCTAAATGCATGCGACGTACCTGCGTGAGAGTGGGGATGCCGGGCAAATCGACAATGCTTAGGGCGACAGCGCCGGCACGCAGAACTTCTTCCATTGTCCAGAGCAGGTCTTCCTGACGTTTTGGGCTAACGAGAATGAGGCGCGCGGGATCAATCCAATCAGACAACCCGTCGGTGTTTAACTGATCTTGTGTCCAGTGGGGGGAAATCCAAAAGATCGCGCCCTTGGTTTGAGCGGCGAGCCATGCTGCAAAGGTACGCCGGGCAGGGCCACTGGTTTCATGAACACGCCCCTGCGCCAATGTGATTTCCGTGTTTGCTGGTAACAGCGGTACGGCTGGGATGTTGCGTGTTGGGCGGCGGCGCAGAAGAGGGTGTGTCGTATCCATGTGTAAATATACAATGTTCTTACTTTGTGCTCAATATTTAGTTTCCTAACGTGGAACGATCGAAAAGGGGATAAATCTATATTAAATCTACTTGCAGTGGTAGCTGATCCCGCTAGTGTGAGGCGGTCAGGACGAAGGAATTTTGCCATGAAAATGAAACCATTAGGTCGAACCGGAATAGAAGTTTCAGAGTTGTGCCTTGGCTCCATGACATGGGGCACACAGAACACAGCTACAGAAGCACATGACCAGATTGACCGGTCTTTGGACTTAGGTATCAATTTCATTGACACAGCGGAGATGTATCCCGTCAACCCGGTTTCGGAAGAAACCGTTGGACGTACAGAGCGCATCATTGGTCTTTGGTTTGAGCGGGATGAACGCCGTGAAGAGGTTGTTCTTGCAACAAAGCACTCGGGCGAGGGACTCGCAATCGTTCGTGACGGCGCGCCGATCAGCGCGGCAACGATTGAGGAAGCTATTGACGGATCACTGCGCCGTCTCAAAACAGATTATATTGACCTCTATCAGTTTCACTGGCCCAACCGGGGCAGCTATATGTTCCGCAAAAACTGGAATTATGATCCTTCTGGTCAGGTGATGCTCGACACACAGGCACATATGGAAGAAGCGATTGATGCGCTGCAACAACAGGTCAAACGGGGTGTGATACGGGCCTTTGGGCTGAGCAACGAAAGCGCTTGGGGCACAACAAAATGGCTGGAAGTGGCCGAACGCCTTGGTGGGCCGCGAGTTGCATCCGTTCAGAATGAATATTCCTTGCTGTGCCGTCTCTATGACACGGATTTGGCCGAGATGAGCATACAGGAAGATGTCCCTTTGCTTGCCTATTCACCGCTTGCCGCCGGTCTATTGACAGGTAAATATCAAAGCGGTGCCGTCCCGCCAGGGTCGCGCATGTCGATCAACGAAAACTTGGGCGCGCGAAAAACAAACCGGGCGTTCAGCGCAGTTGATGAGTATCTCGCCATTGCGGAAAGACATGGTTTGGATCCAACACAAATGGCACTGGCATGGTGTCTGACGCGGCCCTTCATGGGATCGGTTATTTTCGGGTCCACAACCCAGCAACAACTGGATATTTGCCTCGGCTCATCCGAGGTAAAATTGTCTGCAGAAGTGATAGCTGAAATCGATGCGGCGCATCGTCTCCATCCAATGCCGTATTAGGTCTAATACCTCTCCATATTCGCGGATACTCTCCTGAAAAAGAATCACACGCTGCCGCAGCACAGGCCTGTTGGCAGAACCTCAGGGAGTTACTGATATGCCGCTTTCAATGAACAAAGAGGTCTTTATTACCTGCGCAGTGACCGGATCAGGTGCAACGCAAGATCGCAGTCAGCACGTTCCGAGATCACCTGAGCAGATCGCCGAAAGTGCCATCGCTGCAGGTAAAGCTGGTGCTGCCATTGTTCACTGTCACGTCCGTGACCCTGAGAGTGGAAAACCAAGCCGTGATTTGGCGTATTACCGCGAGGTAACGGATCGTATCCGCGATGCAGAGGTTGATGTGATCCTGAACCTCACCGCCGGAATGGGCGGGGATATGGTATTTGGCAGCCCGGATCAGCCACTGCCATTGTCGTCTTCGGGCACGGATATGGTCAGCGCGCAGGAACGCGTTGCACATGTCGCTGAATGCTTGCCAGAAATTTGCACGCTGGATTGCGGCACAATGAATTTTGCCGAATCTGACTACGTCATGACCAATACGCCGGGCATGTTGACGACGATGGGCACGATGATGACCGAACTGGGGGTCAAACCCGAGGTCGAAGCCTTTGACACAGGTCATCTTTGGTATGCAAAACAATTGGTTGCGGATGGTGTTTTGGAAAGCCCGGCGTTGGTACAATTGTGCATGGGCGTTCCTTGGGGGGCGCCGGACGATCTGAATACTTTTATGGCGATGGTCAATAATGTCCCGCAGGATTGGACTTTTTCTGCCTTTGCTCTGGGGCGCAACCAGATGGCCTATGTGGCTGCGGCTGTTCTGGCGGGCGGAAATGTTCGGGTCGGGTTGGAGGACAACCTGTGGCTCGACAAGGGTGTGTTGGCGCAGAATTGGCAACTTGTTGAACGTGCTCAAAACATCGTTGAAAATATGGGCGCGCGGGTCATGGATGCTGCCGCGACGCGCAAAAAATTGGGTCTTGTTAAACGCGCGCCAAAAGGATGATCGGGTACAGATTTTGTCGGGCCGTTGGCATTGCAGGCCTGTGTGCCCTTAGCGGTTGCATGGCTTCGAACAACATTCCCAACAGAAACCCGGAGGCACCGATTGGTGCGACGGCTCGCTTTGATGCGGCAGCCTTTTCAGGGGTTTGGAACGTTGTTGCGCGGTTTGTTCCGGCGAATCAGGAAACTCTGTTCATCCGCCATGACGCAAACGATATGACGCTGCACCTATCCGGCCTTACGGGCGCGCAGATTTCGGGCACTTACCGCCTTGGCGTTCCCGGAGAACTTATTCCGGCGGATGGATCGGGCGAACCTTTGATTGTTTTCTGGGTAGATGAAGATTTCGAAACAGCTGCTGTGGGCACCAAATCAGGCCGATTTGGCGCATTGCTGGATCGTGATGGAAACGTACCCGAAGATCGGGCCCAAGCAGCACGGGACATTTTTGAATTTTACGGCTGGAACATCAGCGCGCTAAGAAGGACAGGCCAATGAGCAGGACAGCGGCAATTATTGGGGGCGGCGTGATTGGCGGTGGCTGGGCTGCGCGCTTTCTGTTGAATGGGTGGGATGTAAATGTTTTCGATCCAGACCCAGAGGCCGAGCGCAAAATAAACGAAGTTCTGGGAAACGCGCGGCGCAGCCTGCCGGGATTGTCCGAGGTCGCATTGCCCGAGGAGGGGATGTTGCGGTTGTGCGCCAGCATTGGCGAAGCGGTGACGCATGCTGACTGGATACAAGAAAGCGTGCCGGAGCGTTTGCCGATCAAACACGCCACATTTACACTGATTCAACAGGCGTGTTCGTGCGATGCCATCATCGGCTCGTCAACCTCTGGCTTCAAGCCTTCCGAATTGCAGGACGGTGCGTTGCGGCCTGAACAAATCATGGTGTGTCATCCCTTTAATCCGGTCTATTTGCTGCCCTTAATCGAGGTCGTGACGACGCCGCAAACCGACAAAAACCTGATCGACAAGGCCAAAATCACCCTGACATACCTTGGGATGTATCCGTTGCATCTCAAAAAAGAAATCGATGCCCATGTTGCCGATCGTTTCTTAGAAGCTGTTTGGCGCGAGGCGCTGTGGCTGGTGAAAGACGGGATCGCGACCACCGAAGAGATCGACAACGCCATTCGTTATGGTTTTGGGATTCGCTGGGCACAAATGGGGCTTTTTGAAACCTACCGCGTTGCTGGCGGAGAGGCCGGCATGAAACATTTCATGGCACAGTTCGGACCGGCCCTGAAATGGCCTTGGACCAAATTGATGGACGTGCCAGATTTCGATGATGAATTGGTGGATTTGATTGCGGGCCAATCTGATGCGCAATCGGGCGGGCATTCCATTCGCGAGTTGGAACGGTTTCGAGACAATAACCTCGTGGCGATGATGCGTGCGCTCAAAACTCAAAACTGGGGTGCTGGTGCTTTGTTTAACGCACATGACCAAATTTTGGCAGCTGGAACGCCACTTACGGCCAAGGCAGATGATTTCGCGCCCGACACGGTGTCTGTTCCGACGGTTCGCAGAGCCGTTCCATTGGATTGGACCGATTACAACGGCCATATGAACGAGGCGCGTTACCTTCAGGCATTTGCGGATGCCACGGATCGTTTCATGGAGATCATCGGCTGTGACGCGGCCTACATCGCGGCGGGGGGCAGTTATTTCACCGCCGAAACGCATATTCGCCATGTGGATGAAGTGCATGCTGGCGCGGTCATAAACATTCAGACGCGCGCCTTGTCTGGTGGCGGTAAGAAGATGCATTTGTGGCATGAAATGTATGAAGGGGATCGTTTGATCGCCACAGGGGAACATTTTCTACTGCATGTCAGTCTGGAAACACGCAAGCCGACAAATGCCTCCTCAGCTGTGGATGCGGCCTTGCGCAGGTTCGTCTCAGCGCAGGCAGATATGCCAACCCCGGACGGCGCTGGTCGGGGCGTTGGTACGCCGCGTTAAATTGCGGTGCCCATCGGCTGTATCCTCGAAAGGGTTGCATGAATTCAGTTGGCGCCGTGCATTGGCATTACCAATAAAACTAAGTAACCCAACCTGATGGATATCATTCATCAGGACCTGTGGATTTTTCTATCTTTTGCAGCGGCAGCGTTTCAAACACTGCGGTTCATGTTGCAAAAAGTCGTATCCACTGCAACGCTTTCCCCAACGGGGGCAACTTTTGCACGGTTCTGCTATTCGGCACCGATAATCGCTGTTTTGTTGGTCCTTTATGTTCAGATGACGGGCGCTTCTTTGGACATGCCTGAGGGAAAGTTCTGGGGGTTCGCCCTGACTGGCGCTTTGGCTCAGGTGCTGGCGACGATTTGTGTGGTGACGCTGTTTAAGATGCGCAGTTTTGCGGTTGGTGTTACCTTGATGAAAACCGAGGTGCTGTTATCCGTGGCCACGGGGATGATCTTGTTGGGAGAAGGGGTGAGCCCACAGGCGTTTGTGGCAATTCTGATTGGGTTGGTCGGTGTTCTGATGCTCTCCACACCCCCTGAAATTCAAAACGCACGCCTGTCTGATATGTGGAACCGCGGTGTGGCCTTGGGACTCACATCAGGTCTGTTGTTCTCGATCTCAGCGGTTTCTTACCGGGGCGCGTCTTTGCAGATCGATGCACAAGACCCAATTCTGCGGGCAGGAGTAACGCTTAGCGTGGTAACCGGCAGTCAAATGGTGGGTATGGCGCTGTGGCTCTGGCTTCGTGACCGCCCACAATTAAAAGCAGTCTGGCACGCACGTCGCGTTGCGGTTTGGATCGGTCTAATGTCTCTGGCCGGGTCGTTCTGTTGGTTTTTTGCCTTCACGTTACAAAACGCGGCCTATGTCAAAGCCGTCGGTCAGGTTGAATTGATCTTTAGCCTCCTCGTTTCCATTTTCTTCTTTGGGGAAAAAAGCAGCCGTCGCGAACTCCTAGGAATGGCTGTACTCACCATTTCCATTCTCGCATTAATTTAAAGGCCACAGCACAAACGGTTGACCTGTTTCAGTCCCCATTCAAACGCAAAAATAGACTTTCCTCGTCGTTGTTTTTGAAAAATGGCACGCTGCGTGATTGGTCTGGGTTTTTTACAAGGGCTTGGATTTCGGCCAAAACAACCTCGGTTATGAATGGCATATCAAAGGAACGCGCATCTGCAATAGGGACCCACTGCAGATGTGATAGCTCGTCTGACGCTGCAGAAAAATCATCCAGAGGCGTCGTAATATGTACTGCATCCACCAGAAAAAAACGCGCGTCAAATCTGCGTGGTCGTCCTGGCGGTGTGATCGCACGAAAAACAAATTCTAGGTTTTTCGCTGTGGGTTTATGACCGGTTGCGGCGAATTCTTTCCAGTCTTCTGAAATCGGGCCAAGCCATTGCCCGGGGGTGCCCAAAACAAGACCGGTTTCTTCCCAGAGTTCCCGAATGGCAGCCACAGCCAGCGCATGGCTCAGATCTGAACATGTGTCTGTCAATAATTTCGTGACACAACTGGCTGCAAGCGGCGTGTCAAGCGGGACATCAGCATCACCTGAATCAACTGCGCCACCGGGAAACACAAATTTATTGGGCATAAAAGCGGCCTGCGCGCCGCGCTGGCCCATTAGAATTGACGGGTTTGATTTTGCGTCGCGCAACACAATGACGGTTGCAGCGTCGCGGATAGCAGTTTTATCGATAATCTGTGACACAGAGGCTTCTTTCAGTCCACTGGCACGGAAATTTTATGATTTGGTGCCAAACCCACCCATTTCGCGCGCCCATTGGTAGCCTACAATGGCTCCCTTCAAACGTGGTAAAAGGTACAATGACAGGCTGACGCAGCCAATAGAAAAAACAGTAAAAAGCGTCAGTGGCTCAGGTCTCCACGTCACGAAAGCAATATGCAGTAACGGGGCCATAAGATGTCCCACGATCAGAATGGTCAGGTAAGCCGGCCCGTCATCAGCGCGGTGGTGGAACAGTTCTTCACGACAGACAGAACATGTATCGTTGACCTTCAAATAGGATTTGAGCAACGGACCACTGCCACAGTTCGGGCATTTACCTCGCCAGCCGCGCAGCATTGAACGCTTGGTGTCGCGCTGTTGGGTCTCATCTGTCGTATCCATGCCCAAATTATCCGGGGTGTTGGTTATACTGCTCATGTCGCTCACGGTGGATGCCTTTTACTGATACTGCGTCCATAGATGGGCTTTGTGGCCCTTTTATGGAAGGTGGTGATCCGCCGCTGCGTCGGGATGTCGCAAAAATATTTTTCACCCCCACAGCGACGGAATTCCGCGTCAGCCTCGTTTCAATTCATATCAACGCACAAAAATTGTGTTGGAAGCTGAAAAAAAAACAGGAGACATCAGCATGACAAAAGTGAGCTTTGTAGCAGGTATCGCAATATGCGCAGTGGTTTTGGCCTCGGGCGTCGCCGTGGCAAAATCCGGGCATGATCATGAACGGATCAGTTTCGAAACCTTAGACGTTGACGGTGATAGTATGATCAACCCCGACGAAATGGCCAACCTGAGATTGCGCCAAATCATGCGGGCGGACGCCAATGGTGATGGCACCCTCAGTCTGGGAGAACTTTCAGCGCGGGGGGAAGACAGGGCAAAAAACCGAGCAGAAAAGATGATGTCCCGATTGGATACGAATGAGGATGGTGTGCTGTCCCCTGAGGAACTGACTGGCGGCAAGCGGCAAGCGCGCGGATTTGAGCGTGTGGACCAGAACGGAGACGGCATGATAAGCAAAGAAGAGTTTGAAACAGCCGGTGCCAAGATGGGAAAACGCAAACCTAAGTCAGAGTAAAACATATTTGACGCTGGCCTCATATTTGGGTCCACGTGAACAATGCCTTTCGGTGCGGTATGCGCATCGGAAGGAAGGATGGGACTTCTTTTTTGACGCCTGAAACTGCTCCAAATGACGAAGAGTTGTTGCGTTTGTACGCCAATGGCGATCCGCGTGCGGCGAGCGTGTTAACGACGCGGTTGCTGCCGCGGGTCTATCATCAAGCGCGAAGATTGTTGGGGGATAACAGCGAAGCCGAAGATATCTCGCAAGAGGCGATGCTGCGGTTGTGGCGTATCGCGCCGGAGTGGCGCAGCGGAGAAGCACAAGTGTCGACATGGCTTTACCGGGTCACGGCCAATTTGTGCATGGATCGTTTACGGCGTCGTCGATCCGTTGGCCTTGATGAGATCGACGAGCCCGCAGATGGCCGCCTGAGTGTCGAAGAAAATTTACAAAACGGGTCACGTGCGGATGCCTTGGCGCAGGCGTTAAATCAATTGCCCGACCGTCAACGACAGGCCGTTATTTTGCGGCATCTGGAAGGCCTGGGCAATCCGCAGATTGCAGAGATAATGGAGATTTCACCGCGTGCGGTCGAAAGTCTGATTGCACGAGGAAAACGTGCGCTTACAGTCGGATTGTCCGGCCGACGCGAAGAGCTTGGATATGAAAATGAAACATAATGACGCGAACGATCTGGATTTCATCGATCAAGTTTTGGCGCAAGCCCGAACGGAACGCGATGACGTTCCTTTGGATTTAATGCAACGTGTCACGGCTCAGGCCCTTGCTCTGCAGCCTAAACCGGTCCTGAAGCAGAAAAACCGTTGGCCCAATTGGGCTGACATTTTTCAACGGGTACCTGCAATAGGAGCTTTGGCGGCTGCCAGTTGCGTTGGTTTCTGGATTGGTGTGAGCCCGCCCGAAAGCCTGTTCGACGCAAGTGCTTTATTCGTGACGCCAGAGGAAGCGGTTTACAATGACGCCGCGGAAATTTCCGGCTTTGGTTGGGACCTGCAAGAGGGATAAAAAGATGCAAAAAGATGATCAAAAACCCGTGAAAAAACCAACGGCGGTCTGGGTTAAGGCCCTACTTGCTGCGTCTCTCGTTGCGAATTTTGCTTTCGCGGGTTTGATGGCTGGCGCTGCAATACGACATCAAGGAAAGGGCGATTCTGGCAGTCGCGGCCCCGGTGCAGGTGCCTTTGGCGCGCCGTATATGCTGGCGCTGTCAGGAGAAGATCGGCGCAGGGTGCGCGAATTTATGCGTGCGTCTTCAACACAAGGGCTGCCAAATCGCGAGATGCGTCGGGAAATGTTTCAAGATGTGGTCGCAAGCCTTCGGTCCGCGCCTTTCGACGTCAACGAATTGCAACAAGTGTTAAAAAGGCAAACACAAGCTTCTGTCTCGGTCCAAAGCCAGGCGCAATTGGCATGGATTGAGGTGATCACTGGCATGGACGATTCTGAACGTGCGGCATATGCAGATGCCGTGGAAGACATCTTGAAACGCGGCCCCAAACGTCGGTGAATGCCCGCCTATGCGGCAGGGCGCGCTAGGTTAACTTGGTTGCGCCCCTGCAATTTCGCTTCATACAGTGCTTTATCTGCGGCATCCAGCAATTGATTGGAGTCAAGTTGGTCAATCCCGGGGCCTCGTCCTGTGTTTGTTCCGCCCATGGTCACCCCAATGGAGATCGTGACGTTAATCATTTCACTGCAGCCAGGAACTAAAAAGCCTTCACCGCCTATTTTACGACAGAGTCGGCTTGCCGCGACACGTGCTTCGCTGAATGGAGTAGCCGGCATGACAATGAGGAATTCTTCACCACCAATACGCGCCAACAGGTCAACGCCCCGCAGGTTTTCACGTAAGCGTCTTGAAGCTTCGACCAAAACCGCATCGCCAGAGGCGTGCCCGTAGAGATCGTTGATGTTCTTAAAATGATCGAGATCTGCAACCATCACAGCAAAGCTGCGGCCTGTCGCAGAAGCATGTTCTGCCACACGGGAGAGGTGGGGCATTGCATAGCGGCGGTTATGCAGACCTGTCAACGGATCCGAAACAGCTGCCTTTAGGCCCGTTCGTACAGTGGCGCGCAATTGGTCCGCCACGCGTT
The DNA here is from genome assembly GCA_039983935.1 of Roseobacter sp. Lineage (GTDB taxonomy): Bacteria > Pseudomonadota > Alphaproteobacteria > Rhodobacterales > Rhodobacteraceae > Roseobacter. The sequence continues at coordinate 30,276 of JBDWVP010000057.1, forward strand.
TGCGGCGCATCAAGGCCTTAATTCTGAGAGTAAGTTCGACTTGCTCAAACCCGTCGGTCATTAAATCATCTGCCCCAAGATCCAGCGCATAAGCCCCCAGACCAGGATCAGGTTTTGGTTGCACAACCAGAATGCCTGCATGACGTGTTATGGCTGTGGCGCGCACAGCCGCCAGCAAGCGAAGAACGTCACCGCTGAGTTTCTCGCCATCTTCAAGAACTAGAATAAAGACATCCGGCACACGTCCCGGCGCCAAATCGCGCAGTGCAGTATCAGGTGTGCAGTGATCCAGAGAGGATCTAAGATGTGGGCGCAGCTGCTGTATCCAATTTTGCGATGTCACATTATTGGCGCTGACAATGACGGTGCGTCCGGGAGGGCCGAAATCTGCCGAATCTTCTGCGAATCCAAGGGCTCTGGAAGTATCATCGCGCATCTGCCACTCCGCTGCTGTGTTATGTGCCCGGATCAGGCTACGGACACGTGCCAAGAGCAACGTGTCATCTATTGGTTTGTTCATCACATCTTGGACGCCGTCTTCCAGTGCCTGCAATCTGCTGTCAGAATCGGCGCGGCCTGCGACGGCCATCATTGGAATGGCGCGCGTTTGTGGATTCCGGGTCAATCTTTTGCATAAGGAGCCTGCATCACCATCCGGCAGCACCATAGACGAAATAATGAGATCAGGTGCGTGTCGGAGAGCCGCAACACAAGCTTCATCCGCTGTAGACGCTTGAAGCACTTCATAAAATGCTGAAGCCAATTTTACTTTTAACACAATGCGATTTGTAGAAATCGCGTCAACTATGAGAATTTTGCCCTGCACGCTCGCTCCGGGTCCTTATAATGACTACTAACTGGTGGTCGACTTTGATCTGATATTGGTTAACAAAGCGTTGCGAGATACACTAAAATTAGAGGAAGACTGTGCACGATAAGCGGGACATTGCCGAAATTCTTGGATTGCGTGTTTTGGGGTGGTTGGCAGCCAATGAAGAATTGTTGCCGGTATTCCTAGGATCAACAGGTGCGTCGCAAGAAGATTTACGAAATGGGGCACAGGACCCTGCGTTTTTAGGGGCTGTGCTGGATTTTATCATGATGGATGACAGATGGGTTGTTGAATGCTGCGACGCATTGTGCGTCCCCTATGACAGCCTCTTTTCCACGCGTCAGACTCTGCCGGGTGGGGATCAGGTGAATTGGACATGACCAAGGTTCGAGCGGTTATTTTCGACAAAGACGGCACACTTTTCGACTTCTCTGTGACCTGGGAAGCTTGGGCTGCGTCTTTTCTGCGTTTGATTTCCGATACCGACAATCACGCCAATGAGCTTGGTACGGTGATCGGTTTTAATATGTCAAAACGGCAATTTTCCAAAGATAGCTTGGCGATAGCAGGCACGCCTGGGCAGATTGCCGATGCCTTATTACCTTATCTATCTGGCTTTGATCGCAACACTTTACTCAATTTACTGAACACCGAGGCCGCAGCCGCTCCCCAGGCGCAGGCCGTGCCGCTGAAGCCGTTTCTAACGACGCTACGAGGAAATGGATTGAAGTTAGGTGTTGTCACGAACGATGCGGAAAAACCGGCCCGCGCACATATAGAATCTGCCGGAATTACGGATTTTTTTGACCTTATCATCGGCTCTGACAGTGGATTTGGGGCTAAACCAGATGCTGGTCAATTGCTGGCCTTTGCAAAAGCCGTTGATGTCCCGGTGAACGAAATTGTCATGGTCGGGGACAGTTTGCATGATCTTGTCGCTGCCCAACGCGCGGGCATGCGCGGTGTGGGTGTCTTAACCGGATTGGCGGATGCGCAAACCCTTGGAGACAGTGCAGAGATTGTTCTGCCCGATATCGGGCACCTACCTGACTGGCTAAAGATCCAACATCAAACAGGTGATGGATAACAAAAACACTCCGATCGTGAATGAGATGGCTTTGGGCACTTTCCATAGAGTGTCTAAACAAAGGAGAAACTGCAGAAGAACGCGCCCATTGCCGACGGGACGCGGAACGCCGACAGCGGGACAGCCAGCGGTCGCTGGTTGGATTGATCGAAAATCTTGATCCTCTTCGTTTGGAGGATGCAATGGGCGATGCATTTTAAAACTAAGCAACGCACCGATACTTGGATCTCGACGCGTCAACGCGTTTTGAAGAGCACTGTTTGTTGAATAGCGCGAATTTTAACTGTTGGCCAAATTTTAACGCGTTGCGGCAATGATGCGGAAAAATAGCGAAAGCAAAGCATCATGCATGGGCTTATAAACCGTGGTATACAGCGTTTCGTCATCGATAGTTACGGTGATACCAAATGGCGCGCCTCCGTCAGTCGCGCAGGTCTAACCTTCAATGATTTTGAAGCGATGTGGATCTATGAAGACGACATCACACATGACGTGTTGGCCGCGGTCTGCGAGGTATTAGATCGCCCGTATGATGAATTATTGGAAGATATCGGAACATATTTGGTTTCCCATCAAAATGTAGAAGCACTGCGGCGATTGTTGCGTTTTGGAGGCGTTAATTTCGCTGAGTTTCTGTATTCACTGGATGATCTCCCGGACCGTGCGCGGCTTGCCGTTCCGCGTCTTCAGTTACCGCGTTTGGAACTGCGCGAAGAGACATCTGAATGTTATACGCTGCGATGTTTCGGTGAAAATGAGGGCTGGGGATATCTGTTTATGGGAGTATTGCGTGCAATGTCAGATGATTACGGCGCATTGACCTATTTGGAACACATGGGCACGGAGGATGGTGCTGAGGTGCTGCAGATTTCATTGTTGGAAACCGAGTATTCTGATGGGCGTGAGTTCGATTTAGGGGCGAAATCCGCATGAATGCTGCAAAAATGAACAACATGCTCAATGTCTTGTGCCCGATGCATGTCATTTTCAATCACGATGGAAAGGTCGAATTTGCCGGGCCAACAATGCAAAAAATTTGCGATGGGAAATTAGTCGGTCAACACATTCTCGAAGTCTTTGAGATTAAACGTCCGCGCGAGATTACGACCATGGACGCGTTGTGTGAACGCACGGGAAAGCGGATGAACCTATCGTTTCGGGCACCTCCATACCGTCGACTTCAAGGGGTTCTTATGGAAGGACCCGATGTTGGTCAGATGGTTCTTAACCTGTCCTTTGGTATTTCCATCGTTGAGGCTGTTCAGGAATACGATCTTACGGCCGCTGATTTTGCGCCAACAGATTTGACTGTCGAGATGTTGTATCTGGTCGAGGCGAAATCAGCAGCGATGGAAGCATCCCGGCAATTGAACGAAAGGCTCCAAAGCGCAAGGGTTCAAGCCGAGGAACAGGCTCTGACAGATACGTTGACGGGTCTGCGCAATCGACGTGCGATGGATCAGTCGCTCTCAATGGCTTTGTCTTCCGATCAGCCATTTTCTCTCATGCATGCGGATCTCGATTTTTTCAAGTCCGTGAATGACACTCTGGGACATGCCGCTGGGGATCATGTATTGCAAGAGGTCGCGCGGATCATGAATGATGAGACACGTGAAGCGGACGTCGTTGCCCGCGTCGGCGGGGATGAGTTTGTCATCCTGGTTCAGGGCAGCGAAGACAATGAACTGCTTGATCGGATCGCACAGCGCATTATCGCGCGCTTGCAGATTCCAATTCCATTTGACGGAGAAATGTGTCGGATTTCAGGTAGTGTGGGCACCGTTGTTTCCGGGTCCTATCAAAATCCGACAGCTGACTTGATGCTCGGAGACGCAGACGCTGCGTTATACGCTGCAAAACATGCGGGTCGCGGTTGCCACATATTCTTTGCGCCACACATGCGAGAGACAACAAAAATAGCGTGACAAAGCCCGCAAAGCGAATTTGTTCTGTCGGGAAAAGTTACAGCTTAGTTTGCGTAATGTTATGAGGAGCCACCTTCTAAAGTATGCGTTTTTCTTCCAGCGAGGGTTTTCATTTTCTCACGAAGCGATTGCAGCAAAACATATAAGATAGGCACGATAACGACACCGATAACAGTTGCTGCAAGCATGCCGCCAAACACGGCGATCCCTATTGCTTTTTGACTGGCGGCCCCAGCGCCAGAAGCAAGCAAGAGGGGAACAACGCCGAGCAAAAACGACAGCGCCGTCATCATAACAGCACGGAACCTTTGGCGGGCAGCTTCCATAGCGGCCTCGCGAATACTTGCACCTAGAGAGCGCTGCTCCATTGCAAATTCAACAATCAAAATAGCATTTTTTGACGCCAAGCCGATCAACATAATCATACCAATCTGGGTGTATAGGTTCACATCGCCAGCCGTGAAAAGAACTGCCGCCAATGCGCCAAAGAGCGCAACAGTCACGGAGAGCAAAATACCCAACGGCATCGTCCAGCTTTCGTATTGTGCAACGAGAAAAAGATACCCGAAAACAATCGCGGCAATCAGAACAAAAACAACGGTGCCACCAGCATCCAATTGCTGTTGGGCTGTGCCCGTCCATTCATATCCGTAACCGGAGGGAAGGGCCGACACGGCTTCTTCTTGCAACACTTGGATCGCATCTCCCGTGGAGTATCCGGCTGCAGGCACAGCTGTCACAGTCGCTGACCGGAACAGGTTGTAACGGTTCAACAAAACGGGCCCGAGGATTTTTTCCACGTCGATCAATGTTGAAAGTGGGGCCATTTGCCCATCGCCTGTTCTGACATGCAATCGACCAATATCTTCGATGGTGTCACGATACGGTGCATCGGCTTGGATCATTACGCGGTAGACCTTACCAAACAGATTAAGGTCGTTCACATAGATTGACCCAAGATGGGCTTGGAGCGTTTGAAATACATCACTGACGGGTACACCAAGCGTGCGCGATTTTTCGCGATCCAAGTCAACGTAAATTTTAGGGACGTTGGCGCTGAAACTGGTGTAGGCTTGCGCAATTTCGGGCCGTTGGTTTGCCGCATAAACCAACGAGTTGACCGCTGAAGATAGGTCGTTTGCGCTGCCCCCTCCAGTTTGTTGGACTTTCATTTCGACCCCTGCGCTGACGCCAAGCCCTGTGATGGGAGGCGGATTAAAGGCAATGACTTTTGCCGAAGCCTCTTGACTGGCGGTTCCAAAAATCTTGCCCAGAATGGCGCTCGCGCTTTGGTCATTGGCGGTGCGTTCGTCCCAATTGTTCAAGTTGACGATGATCATTGCGCCATTGGAGCCAACGCCATTCAAAAGGCTGAAGCCATTGACTTGGATCGTGTTTGCCACACCCGGGATCGATTGGAGTTGCGTATTCAAACGTTCTGTAACGATTTCTGTTCGTTCAACGGTCGCCGCATCTGGAAGCTGCACATCCACAAACAAATAGCCGTTGTCTTCAAGAGGGAGAAAACCTTTTGGCAGCAGATTCATCATGGAGCTCGACCCCACCCCAAGAGCGATCAACAGCACAAATCCCAGAATCGGCAGGCGTATCAATCGTCTGACGACAGCAGCATATCCATCACGTGCCGTGCCAATCAGTTTCTCAAAGGCGGCCAATAGACCTTTTGGAGGGCCGGAGCGCTTTTTCAAAACGATAGCGCAAAGCGCGGGCGACAAGGTCAGCGCATTGACGGAGGAAATAACAACAGCAACGGATATCGTAACCGCGAATTGGGAAAACAATTGCCCCGAAATGCCCGGCATAAACGTCACAGGAATGAACACAGCCAGCAAAACAAGCGTCGTTGCAATGACGGGTGTGGTGATTTGCGTCATCGCCTTGGCAGTGGCTTCGGGGGGGCTCAAACCTTCGTCAGCGATAATGCGTTCGACGTTTTCCACGACGATGATTGCGTCATCGACGACGATCCCAATAGCGAGAACCAATGCAAAGAGGGAAATTGTGTTGAGTGTCATTCCCATCAGCAGCAAAAAGGCGAATGTCCCAATCAAGGACACGGGGATGGCGACGGCGGGGATTAACGTGGCCCTCGCGCTGCCCAAAAAGATAAAAACGACGGACATCACGAGGATGAATGTCAGGATCAAAGTTGACACAACGTCATTCAAGGACTGCTCAACAAAATCCGTACTGTCAAAGGGGACTTCGTAAACGACATCTTGGGGAAAAGAACGAGATAGACGCTCCAGCTCTGCATAAACACCCGCAGCCACGGCCAATGCGTTTTCACCGGGTGCTTGATAAACGGCCAAAACGGTTGCTGGTTTGCCTTGGTAACGCCCAGAAACACCGTAGGAACTGGCCCCCAATTCGACACGTGCGATGTCGCCGAGCCGCAAGACGCTGCCAGACTCGCCGGTACGAACAATGATGTTCTCAAATTCACCTACGGTTGTCAGGCGTCCTTTGGCGGTCACGGAATACTGGAATTGCTGCCCGTCTGGCGCCGGTGGGGCGCCGATCTGACCGGCAGATACTGTTAGGTTTTGTTCTTGGATTGCGGCGATTACATCGCTTGGCGTAACCCCGAGGCCCGTCATTCTGTCGGGATCCATCCAGATCCGCATGGCATAGGCAAAATCCGTTAAAACCTCTGCTTTGCCGACACCGGGGACGCGGGCCAAAGCGTCTTTGAGGTTGATGGATGCATAATTGGACAGAAATACTTCGTCATAGGTGCCCTCGGGGGAATAGAGGGTCGCAACCAGCAACATACTGGTCGACGACTTTTCGGTAACTACCCCGGTGCTGGTCACCTCGCTGGGGAGACCAGACGTCGCTTGGGTGACGCGGTTTTGCACGTTGACGGTGGCAATCGTCGGGTCGGTCCCAACGCCAAAGGTGACAGATAGGGTGTATGAACCTGAATCCGAACTGTCCGAGGACATGTAAATCATGTCTTCAACGCCATTTACTTCGGCTTCGATTGGTGCTGCGACTGTTGCTTCGACGGTTTCGGCATTTGCACCAGTGTAGGTGGCGGTCACATTGACCACTGGTGGTGTGATGTTCGGGAATTGTTCAACGGGAATAACAGTATAGGCTACCAACCCCATGAGGGTCAGAACCGTCGAAATGACAATGGCCATTTTTGGCCGTCTTATAAATACAGTCGATAGCATGGGTTAATTTCCCTCGCCTGTGCCAGCAAGAACGGCGTTGACCTCTACGCCGGGGCGGACACGTTGTAAGCCTTCCGTGATGACGCTTTCACCCGCGCGCAGCCCTTCTTGCACCACAACCGCGGTGCTTTCTTGGGGGCCAAGCACAATATAGCGCTGCTCGACCAATTGTTGATCTGTGACCACCAGAACAAAGTCACCGCGTTGATCCCGTTGCACTGCGTTTTGGGGAACAAGTACGCTGAGGGTCGGTTCTAATGCTTCGATGACGACGGTCACAAAACCACCGTCCAGTATCAAGCGTCGGTCATTGCTAAATTGTGCCCGCAGCGAAATCGTGCCGGTTGAGGGATCGATGCGGTTGTCCAGAAACACGACCTGTCCTGGCTGTTCCAGCAAGGTACCATCGGGAAACTTCAAGAACACATTGGGAGATTGACCGCTGTCAACCAACTCATCGAGACCTTTATCCAATCGTTCCAACACGTTTAGCAATTGTGGTTCAGACAGCGAAAACGTCACATACATTGGTGTTTCTTGGACCAAAGTCGCCAATGCGCCGGTTGAAGGGCCAACCAACGCGCCCAGACTGATTGAAGAACGTCCGATACGCCCGTCAAAAGGGGCTGTTATTTCGGTGCGCTCAAGGTTGAGTTGCGCCTGGTTCAATGCAGCCTCAGCCGCTGCTTGATCCGCTTCGGCAACAGAGGCATTTGCCTGCGCAATGTCCAATTCAGAGGCCGAGATTGCCTCTCTGCGTAACAACTCTGTTTTGCGAACAAGTTCGATCTCCGCCAGTTTTACGTTGGCTTGGGCGCGCTTAACTGCCGCTTCTTGGGCGGCAACATCCGCCGCATAAGTATCTGGTTCAATGCGGAAAATAACTTCTCCAGCTTGGACAGATGAACCGTCTTCGACGACGATTTCAGTGATTATTCCAGTAACCCGCGCGACAAGATCTGTTTTAGCAGAGGCCTCTCCGCGCCCAACAAAGGTTGCTTCTCGGGTTAATTCCTGACTGTAGGCGGCTGCAATTGTGACTTTCGGGGCAAGTGGTTGTGCGTCTTGTGCCAAGGACGGGCCTGCGGCCAAGCACATCCCCGTACAGAGGACGGCTGTTGCCTCTTTTAGAGAAGATAACGGATATTGAAACGTGTGGTGGAATCTCATTTGGTGTTATCTCCTTTAATGCGATCTCAGTGTCGGTTCTTTGTTGCTTCAGCGCAAGGCCACGCAGCCCCAAAATTAGGAGCTCGCAAAAGTTTCCAAGCACGTAGCGGGCGATAATCAGAGTGTAGGATGCAACAGTGATAGTAGTCCGCCCAACAGCCAGATCACCAATTTGGATGACCCGATTCCCCGAGCGAAAATTGGTAAGGTAACGTCGGGAGCGGTGGAGAATGAGCGACACCGTTTTCTGAAAAAGAACTTGAGGGTGTAACAAAATTCGATACTGAACTTGGTGCGTGAAGGCTGGATAAGCCAAACGCAGATCACTAACCTTGCATGATCTTTCCTGCCGGTTTTACCCATTTATCAACGCAGTTGAACAGGTCGAACACCTCTGTCTTACCCGACTGTCAGGGATGTAGATCCCGGGGAGTAGAGCAATGCCTGCAAGTGAAAAACACGTTTTTGAACCGCCGTTCCGGGTGATCGCGGTTTCGATGCTCTTCTTAACAGCCTGTAGCGCACCGCCAGAGTTGGTGGGCATAGACAATCCGGATATCCCGAGTAGGTCCGTTGAAGGGGCGACAAGACAAAGAGTTTTTGTGGCTACAACCCGTCAGGCCACCGAAGCAGTCGGTGCATTTTATTCTGAACTGCGTGCACCGGAACTGGGATTAGCGTCTGTTCAGGTTTCTATCTATGGGCGCGTTCCTAGCTATGGAAGCGATCAAAGATTCTGTGTTAACTGGCCAATTTGATACCGCGGATCGACTAAATTCAATTATTTTAGCGTCGCCGGACATCGACATTGATCTTTTCCGCGCTCAACTAGAGCAGATCGAGGGGAGTGTAGACCGTATTGCGGTTCTGTTATCTGAGGATGACAGTGCCTTGCGAATTTCGCGGGGCATTGATGGTGGGGTTCCACGGGTGGGCGCGTCTGATTTGGAGCAACTGGCGGATCTAGGTGTTGTGGCGATCGATTTATCTGTCGTCGACGATTCACCGTCTGGAAGTCATTCAAAGTTTGCAGGCTCTCCGGAAATTGTGCAACTCATCGGTCGGTGTTTGGACCAGAACCAGCGTTTTGATCGTTACCAACGCGGGAAACGTTTAGATAAAATTACTGCTGGAATTCCTATCACGGTCGCTTTTGGCTGACCTGGTGAGGCACTTGGTCATAGGGCGCACCCAGGCAAATCGCTATAGAGTAATGTCCATGAGGATGACCTTTTAAGCATTGATCGAAACCGTTTGGCTGTTTGGTGATGCAAGGTTGGCGCGTCCATTCAACGGTCATCCGTGCGTTGAATAAGGAGTGAATGTCGTGTTTGAGAGCTTTAACGCTGAAACCTTGGCGCGTCTCCAGTTTGCTTTCACTGTGTCTTTTCACATTGTGTTTCCAGCCTTCTCCATCGGTTTGGCCAGCTATCTCGCGGAATTGAATGCTCTCTGGTTGCGTACACGGCAGGACACTTACCTCATTCTGTTTAACTATTGGAAAAAGATTTTCGCGGTGGCCTTTGGGATGGGCGTCGTTTCTGGAATCGTGATGTCCTACCAGTTCGGCACAAACTGGGCGGTGTTTTCCGATAAAACGGGCCCGGTTCTAGGGCCGCTGATGGCCTATGAAGTCCTATCGGCCTTTTTCCTTGAGGCAGGTTTTCTTGGAATCATGTTGTTCGGGCGCGAGAAAGTCGGCGACAAGCTGCATATGTTTGCAACAGCCATGGTTGCCCTTGGCACGTTGACCTCGGCGACATGGATTTTATCAGTGAACAGCTGGATGCAAACCCCTGCCGGGTATGGTATGAATGACCTGGGCCAGTTTATACCGCTTAATTGGGCAGAGATCGTTTTTAACCCCTCGTTTCCCTATCGCTTGGTTCATATGGTTCTTGCGGCTTTCCTCACCACGGGTTTGGTCGTGGGGGGCGTTGGGGCGCTCCATCTTTTGCGCGACACGCGTGATGCGCCCGCCCGCAAGATGTTTTCGATGGCCATGGGGATGGTCATTGTTGTCGCCCCGTTGCAGATTTTTGCAGGGGACGAACATGGGTTGAATACTCTGGAACACCAACCAGTTAAAGTGATGGCAATGGAGGGACATTACGACAGTCACCCCAATGGTGCACCGCTCATTCTATTTGGAATCCCCAACCCACAAGAGAAGCGGATCGATTACGCAATTGAAATCCCGTATCTGTCCAGCCTGATCCTGAAACATCAATGGGACGCGCCGTTGGATGGGCTGGATACGGTGCCAGATGATCTGGAACCCCCCGTCGCCATTGTTTTCTGGAGCTTTCGAATAATGGTAGGGCTTGGCGTTGCCATGCTGGGGCTCGGGCTCTGGGGGGGGTGGTGCCGGTTCAGGGGAACATTGTATCAAACGGTTTGGCTACACCGCGCGGCTATTTGCATGGGGCCTATGGGGTTTGTTGCGGTCCTGGCGGGATGGATCACCACAGAAGTCGGCCGCCAACCCTATACCGTTTACGGTCTGCTTAAAACATCCGACAGCTTATCACCGGTTGACGCCCCGGCGGTTGCCGCATCGCTTGTTGCCATCATTGTCGTATATTTTTTCGTCTTTGGGGCAGGGGTTTATTATTTGTTGCGCATGATGAATGCCTCGGCAGCAGCGCCACAAAAAGCCGCACCCGTTGGCCCCTTGCGCACGGCAACGCCGCTCTATGCTCCAACCGCTGAGGAGGCCAAGGATGTTTGAACTCTCCTTTATTTGGGCTGGAATCATCGCCCTGGCCGTTTTGATCTATGTGCTTTTAGACGGCTTTGACCTTGGCGTTGGTATTCTGTTCCCGCTGGCGCGCACTGAACGTGAAAAAGCAACAATGATGAACTCCATCGCGCCGATCTGGGACGGGAACGAAACTTGGCTGGTCATGGGCGGCGGTGGCTTGTTCGCAGTTTTCCCGCTTGCTTATGCCGTGGTAATGCCCGCGCTTTATATTCCCATATTCCTAATGCTGCTTGGGTTGATTTTTCGGGGTGTCGCTTTTGAATATCGTTGGCGCACAGAGCGATGGAAACATGTGTGGGATTTGGCGTTCTTTGGCGGATCGCTGGTCGCCGCATTTATGCAAGGCATTTCCCTAGGGGCGTTGGTACAGGGCATCGAAGTGTCCAACCGCGCCTATGCCGGGGAGTGGTGGGATTGGCTTAGCCTGTTTTCCATTTTGACGGGTGTGGCCGTTGTTGTTGGATATGCCTTACTGGGGGCAACGTGGCTTGTGTTGAAAACCAATGAAGACATTCAACACCGCATGCGGGCGCTCGCCCGTTGGCTTGGCATTGGGACGCTTGGATTTATCGGCGTGGTCAGTGCCTTAACGCCGTTTCAGGATCCAGCCTATTTTAGCCGATGGTTCAGCTTGCCCGGGCTTCTTGCGACAGCGTTGATGCCAGCGGCTGTCTTTGCCGCGTCTTGGGCGCTTTTTTCCGGCTTGGCCAAAGGCAAAGATGCGCAACCGTTTTTTGCGGCCTTGGGTCTTTTCATGCTGTGCTTCATTGGGATTGGGATCAGTTTTTATCCAAATATGGTTCCCCCCGGGCTCAGCATTGCAGATGCTGCCGCGCCAGATGAAAGCCTGCGTTTTGCTTTGGTTGGCACCGTAATTCTTCTACCGTTGATCCTTGGATATACTGGGTATGCCTATTGGGTGTTTCGCGGAAAAATTGACCCGGATAAAGGATACCACTGAACATGCAGGGCAGGGGGCACAGGGTGATTTGGTTCGTTGTCCTTTGGGTGTGCAGCGTGGTGACATTAGGCGTGGTCGCTTTGATCATTAAATTAGCCTTCGGGTTTTAACGCCACCTCAAAGGGGTTAAGAAAGCGACCTTAACTAAAAATTAATAGGGCGAATTTAAGACCCACAGCGGACAAGTGATCCGCTGGTATTCCGCCGAGACTCTGTAAACCAGCGGAAATTTTCCGAAATTTCCGCTGAATTGCGTAAACTCTATGGATGAATTAACGGCAATATGATTACCTTAGCGCCGATATCAAATTAGAAAGTGTTATTGTCCAGTGGCGCGCACAAAAGAAATTGGCCTAGCAGAACTAAAGTCTGCCAGAGCTTCGGGTACATGGCTGTTATGGTCGGTTTTTCTGTTCAGTATTTTTGTGAACCTGCTGATGCTGACAGGTCCGCTCTTCATGTTGCAGGTCTATGACCGGGTTTTGGGATCGCGATCCGAAGAAACCCTGTTTGCGCTCAGCATTTTGGTTGTCGCGCTTTATGGGTTGATGGGCGTAATTGATTACGCCCGTGGGCGCGTGTTGGCCCGGTTTGGGGCGCGGTTTCAATCCTTGCTTGATGATCGGGTTTTTGATGCGGTGTTGCGGCGCGCGATCCTGCCCAAAGAACGCGGTGCGCCGTCCAGCGGGTTGCGGGATCTGGAAACTGTGCAATCTTTGTTCAGCTCGCCCGTCATGTTGGCTGTTTTCGATATGCCTTGGACGCCGATGTTCATTGCTGCGATCTTTATGTTTCACCCTTGGCTTGGTTGGCTTGCAATCTTTGGTTTGGTGATGCTGATCTTTGTGACCATCTTGAACAACGTGATGACCAAACGCAAAACGCTTGCTGCGCAAAACAGATCGATGCAGGCAAATGGGTTTGCCGAGCAAGTGCGCCGCTCTGCCGAAGTCGTTCAGGCGCAAGGCATGTCCGCGGCCGTCTCTACGCGGTGGCATGGGCTAAGGGATGATGCACTCAATCAATCGATAAATTCCAACGACTGGTCCGGGTTCTTTACTGCCATGACCAAGGCGTTCCGCCTCTTCCTGCAATCTGCGATGCTGGCGCTGGGCGCATACCTCGTTTTACAGGGGGAAATGACCGCTGGAGCGATGATCGCGGGGTCCATTCTGCTCGGGCGTGCACTGGCCCCGATTGAACAATCCATTGGTCAGTGGCCGTTGATCCAACGCGCGCGCGCCGCTTGGGCGACACTTGCACAACTGCTGGCGTCCACCCCGCCAGAACCCGAAACACATGAACTACCACGTCCCGAAGCAACCGTGTCCTTTGCTGGCGCGACGATCGTACCCCATGGCGCTAAGGCCCCCACATTGTCAGGTGTCTCTTTCAAGCTCGCCGCCGGCGAGGTTCTGGGCGTTATCGGGAAAAGTGGTTCCGGAAAATCTACCCTTGCAAAAACGATTCTGGGCCTCACGCATGCGGCGGCGGGAGAGGTGCGCTTTGGCGGTGCAACGTTAGAGCAATATGGCACAGCAGCGCTCGGTTCCTTTATTGGATATCTGCCGCAAGACGTTGTCTTGTTCAACGGATCAATCGCTGAAAATATCGCGCGTATGGCCATTGAACCGGACGACGCTAAAATCGTCGAGGCCGCAAAACGGGCAAATGCCCATGACATGATCTTGTCTTTGCCGGATGGCTACAAAACCATGGTGCAAAGTGACGACAGCCAATTGTCAGGGGGGCAGAAACAACGCATCGGTCTGGCGCGGGCGTTTTACGGCGATCCGGTCCTACTGGTTCTGGACGAGCCAAACTCAGCGCTCGACAATGACGGCTCTGTCGCGCTGAACCTCGCTGTACGGGAGTTCAAGGCATCAAATCGCTCTGTGGTGATCTTGACCCACCGTCCAACGGCAATTTCGGAATGTGACCGGTTATTGGTGGTTGAAGGTGGGCGGATCGTGGCCAATGGACCACGTGACGAAGTGCTTAAATCGATGGTCAGCAACGTAAGTGACATCAAACGTTCTATTTCTAAGGCTGCAAAAACATGAACGATACTGCAAAGAATGCCGCAAGCTGGAAAGCATCGCGCCCGCTGGCCATTGGAGGCGTGGCGCTTTTTATTCTGGTGGGCGTTATTGGGGTCTGGAGTGTTAAGGCGCGCATCGCCGGGGCTGTGATTGCCCCTGGGATGATCCAGGTCGAATCTAATCGCCAGGTTCTGCAACACCCGCAAGGCGGCGTCGTTGGTGATTTACCCGTTAAGGATGGCGACACTGTCATGGCAGGTGATGTGGTCTTGCGCTTTGATGATACGCAACTTCAATCCGAGTTGGCGATCATCGAAGGCCAGTTGTTTGAACTGCTCGCCCGCAAGGCGCGTCTGGAAGCCGAGCGGGATGACAACGAAAAGATCGTTATTCCCGAGATCCTCGTTGAAGAAGCAGCCAAAGACACCGGCGTGCAGGCACTGATAAACGGTCAACAGAACTTGTTCGAAGCGCGCGCGACCACGTTGAAACAAAACGAAGAGCAGATCTCCGAACAAATCGCGCAGGCGGAAAACCAAATCACGGGATCAAACGCGCAATTGGCGGCTCTTGAAACACAAAAGCTGTTGATCGAAAATGAACTCACAGACAATCAGAGCCTATTTGAAAAGGGTCTTGTTCCGGCAGCTCGTGTGTCGGGGTTGCAGCGCGAACAGGCGCGGCTGTTGGGGGAAATTGGTAGTTTAACCGCGCAGGTTGCACAATTGCGCGGCCAAATCGCCGGGTTGAATATTGAAAAAATCTCGCTGCGATCGGGTTTGCGTGAAGAAGCAATCACGACCTTGCGGGATCTGCAGTTCCGCGAAGTCGAATTGTTTCAAGGACGTCTGAGCACAAAAGATACGCTATCGCGGATGATCGTTCGAACACCGGTCAGCGGGATTGTGTATGACTCCCGGGTTTTTGCTCTGCAGTCGGTGGTCTCAGCCGCTGAACCGATCATGTATATCATCCCTCAGGATCAGCCCATGGTCGTCTCTGCACGTGTCGATCCGATTCATGTGGATCAGGTCTATGTTGGGCAGGAGGCTTCGCTGCGCTTTTCCGCTTTGGATCAACGCATGACACCTGAAGTCTTTGGCCATGTCACCAAGCTGTCGGCAGATGTGTTTACGGATCGTAACACAGGCGTCTCCTATTATCAGGTCGAGCTGGTCCCGATGGAAGGTGAGATGGAAAAACTGAACGGACAGGAACTGCTGCCGGGCATGCCCGTCGAGGCCTTCATCAGAACTGCAGATCATTCGCCCTTAAATTACCTGACGAAACCGTTGACTGATTATTTTGTCCGCGCCTTCCGGGACAGCTGACTGGCGCAACACGCGATATCCGTTAAGCGTCCGCGGGGTTCAAGAAATCGACCTTGTCCAAATGGCGCTCAAGTTTGGCCCCAGGGCAGGCGGTTGATTTAACGTCACTGTGGGCAAAGACCTTGCGCCCGGCCGGCGTTAAGGACCCTAAATTCCGCATCTCGGCGAATTGGCCGTAGTCTGGGTGACTGGGATCGAACCGCAACCATCCCAGAAAGTAGGACAGTAGGCGCATCTTGCCGGACAGATCGGCTCCGTCAACTGACAGGTCGTGAAAGTTACCGGCGAAAGACACTGCAAGGGCGCGCGTGTTGTGCCCCTTGGTATGCGCGCCGGTGCGATCTTCGCCACGACCTTCGCAAATGTTCAGGTCACCGTTGGCCATGATGAAGGCTACAAAATTATACGGCACATCGAGCCCGAGGTCGGGTCGGATGGACTGTAATCGGCGCATCCTTTTTTTGATTTCATCTTCGGATTCCCAAATGTTTGGTGTCGCATCAGAATCTGGCGTTACGGTGTGGTGAATGAAGATATGCGTTCGGTCTTGACGGGGAACGCGCCCACCAAGCCGGGGCAAATTTGAATCTGCAACCCATTCACGTCGGCTTAAAAAATTCAAATGTGGAACGATGGAAAATCTAGACATTTACAATAATCCTTTGAAAAATAATCTTAATAGAGTACCAAAATTTACCATTCTTAAAAAGACAGTGCTGTTGACATTTACCGGCCTCGATTGGGAGGCTGCCGCCTTTGTTGGGCAACGTTTGATCTCGCGGCGGCATCAATAGACCCTGAAGTAACGGCCGCAAAAACCGGCGGAGATCGTTTGCTCGACGTCGAGATGTAGTATTTTCTAACGGGCCCGTTGCCCTTACCCGATCAGCTCAACGCCGGGACACGGTTTGTCAAAATTCCGTAAAACCAGCGGCTTAATCGGATCGACGGTGACATAAAGACAGGGTTGGAAATGAGTTGAGCAAAGATACAGCTTTCAGCCTCTTGCACCTTTGCTCCGACGCACTTAGAAGAACGGAAATTTGATGCCCGCGCTCAGTCAGCGCGCTTTACTCTATGGAGCACACATGCAGGTCACCGAGACGCTGAACGAAGGTTTGAAACGCGGTTTTGCCATCACTGTAACGGCGGCCGAACTTGAGGCCAAAGTGAACGAGAAACTGGTTGAAGCTCAGCCAGAAGTCGAAATGAAGGGCTTTCGTAAAGGCAAGGTGCCAATGGCGCTTTTGAAAAAGCAATTCGGCCAGCGTGTGATGGGCGAAGCGATGCAAGAAAGCATCGACGGTGCGATGAGCGAACATTTTGTGGTTTCTGGCGACCGCCCTGCGATGCAGCCCGAAGTTAAAATGACCAATGAAGACTGGAAGGAAGGCGACGACGTCAACGTTTCCATGTCTTATGAAGCGCTGCCCGACATCCCAGAAGTTGATTTCAGTGCCATCTCGCTTGAGAAAATGGTCGTTAAAGCAGAAGACGAAGCCGTCGAAGAAGCGCTTGGTAATTTGGCGGAAACGGCTCAGGATTTCAAAGCGCGCAAAAAAGGCACCAAAGCAAAAGATGGTGACCAAGTTGTTATGGACTTTGTTGGCAAAGTCGACGGCGAGGCGTTCGAAGGTGGTTCCGCCGAAGATTACCCACTGGTTTTGGGATCAAACTCTTTCATTCCAGGTTTTGAAGAGCAGTTGGTTGGCGCAAAGGGCGGCGAAGAAAAATCAGTCACAGTTTCTTTCCCTGACGACTATCAGGCTGAGAACCTCGCGGGTAAGGAAGCTGTTTTTGATTGCACAATCAAAGAAGTCAAAATGCCGGTTGCCGCAGAAATCAATGACGAACTAGCCACAAAATTTGGCGCAGAAGATCTTGCCGGTCTTAAAACCCAAATTTCCGAACGTCTTGAAGCTGAATATGCAGGTGCAGCACGCGCCGTGATGAAGCGGGCGTTGCTGGATGCGTTGGATAAGGTTGTTGATTTCGATTTGCCACCATCTCTGGTCGAAGCAGAGGCTGGTCAAATTGCGCATCAATTGTGGCATGAGGAAAACCCTGAGGTTGAAGGACATGATCATCCTGAAATCACCCCATCAGAAGACCATCAGAACCTGGCCATTCGCCGCGTTCGTTTGGGCTTGCTCTTGGCTGATATTGGCCAAAAGGCTTCGGTCGAAGTGTCTGATGCAGAGATGACTCAGGCGATCATGGCGCAAGCCCGCCAATACCCAGGGCAAGAACGTCAATTTTTTGAGTTTGTTCAGCAAAACCAGCAAATGCAGCAACAAATGCGCGCACCGATTTTCGAAGATAAGGTTGTAGACCATGTTGTAGAAGGCGCGGCGGTTTCTGAAAAAGAAGTGTCTAAAGATGACCTTCAAAAAGCTGTGGAAGCGCTCGAAGAAGAGTAATCAGTTTCGGCAACAAAACGACAATAAAACGACAAAAAACCGGGGTCTGAAAAGGCTCCGGTTTTTTTCCCCGTGAGTTTTTTTATTTCTACCCTAAGGTGCAGTCGAGTGATTAACGACTCGTTACACAGAGGTTTAGAATGACTAAGAAACTACTAGCGGAATTTTTCGGGACATTTTGGTTGGTCTTTGGCGGGTGTGGCAGCGCCGTGCTTGCGGCCGGTGTGGCCGACGTCGGCATTGGATGGCTGGGTGTGAGCCTCGCATTCGGCTTAACGGTGATGACGATGGCCTACACGGTTGGACATATCTCTGGTGGGCATTTTAATCCTGCCGTCTCATTGGGGCTGATGCTGGGCGGGCGGTTTGAGAGCAAAGAGCTCTTGCCATACTGGGCCGCGCAGGTCGTTGGTGCAACTCTAGCTGGGCTTGTACTGTACGTTATTGCTTCTGGTGCACAGGGTTTTGAAGGGGCAGGCGGGTTTGCGTCAAACGGCTTCGGTGCCGCATCCCCACAAGGTTACGGTTTGATGTCCGTCCTCCTGATTGAGGTGGTGTTAACAGCGTTTTTCCTGATCATCATTCTGGGTTCAACATCCTCTGGGGCGCCCGCTGGCTTTGCGCCAATTGCGATCGGTTTGGGCCTGACATTGATCCACCTGATTTCCATCCCCGTGTCCAATACATCTGTTAACCCGGCACGCTCGACAGGTGTCGCATTCTTTGCTGATGGGCCCGCGCTTACACAGCTTTGGTTGTTCTGGTTGGCACCGTTGGTCGGAGCCGCCATCGGCGCGATGATCTGGAAAGCACTGTCAAACGAAGACTGATATGATAGATCAAGCCATTCAGATCCTGGATGGTTTGATGCCCACTAACGCCCCAAGAGGCGGCAAGGAATAGACAATTTCATAACCGTATCCATGAACAAGGGATTAGCCGTTGTTGTAACGGTAGCGCATTTGTAGCTGATACCTTGGGGCATAAAAATTTGGGTCAATGAAAGATACTACCCGTTAGATTGGTCGAGGAGTGCAGTATCATGATGAAGTCGACCTCGGAACGCGCATCCAGACCGGCCACAATATTGTAAGTCATAACAATGCCTCAGGGCAAATTCACGGAGCGACAATCCAAGTGAAAGCCTATGTTTCGGGTTTTGTGCTAGTTCTTTGGATTAGTGGTTGGTTTCCCACCTCATTCGACACATGGGCAATCTTCGTGACTGCAATTTGCATCCTTGGGGTGCTTTCAACATTTATCAACCCAACTATGGAGCGCAGGGACATCGTCGGTTAACAAAAGCACTGTCGGTGCTTTCGTTTCTCGTTTTGATTGGTGGGGTGTTTTGCGCCATTTTAACAGGGGCAATTGGCACTCCTGTTGACGGGATAAATACTCTGTTTTTTGCCGTGGGATTTCCGGGCTATCTACATATGATCGCCAGTGATTTTACATACCACAAACCGTCAAAGCCATTTTTTGGCATAGGGATGCTAGTGCTTTATTTCCTCGCTGGCTGGTCTTGGGTTTCTGCTTTGGGAATGTACGTGGATCACGGCGCGACGGGATATACCGATGAGGCTTGTATTCTAGCGCCTAAATCCGGACGTTACGACACGGAACTGAATTCCATTTGGGAGATGCGCCTTCCAGAAGTCGCAACGAGCAGAACAGGTCCAACTGGTACCACTATCTTAGATTACCATGCTATTTTGATCGAACAATCCGATGTGGAAACGAAAATCTACAATTGGTCGAAAAGGAGGATTCGTTTCGAAGTCCTCGACAAAAAGCGGAACCCTTATCTGCCGACTACATGCCCGTAGGTTTGGGTCAAAAACTGTTCAAAACGATCTAGTATAAACGAAAAAACCGGACCCCAAGGCCCGGTTTAAATTCTGTTTTTACGAGAAGATCAGGCCTTGTTGGCGTCTTCTGCGTCGTCACCTGCAGGTGCTGTTTCGGCAAGATCATCATCGTCTGATGCTGCTGATCCAATGTCGTCGAACAGTTCAGAGATTTCGAATTCTGCTGCGGCTTCTTCTTCAGCGGCCAATTCCTGAATGGATTTGCCAGAGGCCTGAAGTTCAGCTTCTTCGGTGGAGCGCGCAACGTTCAGTGCGATTGTTGCAGACACTTCGGGGTGCAGAACGACTTGCACTTCGTGCAGACCGAGTTCTTTGATCGGGGCCAGAACAACTTGCTTGCGATCAACGCTGAAACCAGCTTCGGTCGCGGCATCAGCAGCATCGCGTGTTGTTACGGAACCATAAAGCGCACCTGCGTCAGAGGCAGAACGAATCACGATGAACTGCTCACCGTTGAGTTTGTCCGCCAGTGCTTCGGCTTCTTTCTTGGTTTCCAGATTGCGTGCTTCAAGCTGCGCTTTTTGTGCGTCAAAGGCGTCGATGTTTGCCTGAGATGCGGAAAGAGCTTTGCCCTGAGGCAACAAGAAGTTCCGAGCATAGCCCGGCTTTACGTCAACAACTTCGCCCATTTGGCCAAGCTTTGCGACGCGTTCAAGAAGGATAACTTGCATGTCGGTCTCCTTACTTCACAGCGTAGGGCAGCAGGGCGAGGAAACGAGCGCGTTTGATGGCACGGGCCAACTCGCGTTGCTTCTTGGCGGAAACTGCAGTGATACGGGAAGGCACGATTTTGCCACGCTCAGAGATGTAGCGTTGTAGCAAACGTGTGTCTTTGTAATCGATTTTCGGCGCGTTATCACCCGAGAACGGGCAGACCTTGCGACGGCGGAAAAATGGTTTTGCGGCCATGGTTTATGTCCTTGTCCTAAAGCTGATCAGCGGCGCTCGCGGCGTTCGCCACGTTCTTCGCGCTTTTGCATTTGAACCGATGGCAGCTCTGCATGAGCGTCCACTTTGATGGTCAACACGCGCATGACATCGTCGTGCAAGCGCATCAGGCGTTCCATTTCCTGAACGGCTGGTGCCGGCGCATCCGAGCGCAGGAAGGCATAGTGGCCTTTGCGGTTTTTGTTGATCTTATAGGCCATCGTTTTGACGCCCCAATACTCGTGGTCCACGAGTGCGCCGCCATTGTCAGACAAGACGGTTCCGAAATGTTCGATCAGCCCTTCGGCTTGCGTGTTGGACAAATCCTGACGCGCGATCATGACATGCTCATATAAAGGCATGTGTGTTCCTCATTTATATCAAGGCGCATTTCAAAGGCGGGGATATGTTCCTGTTGCGCCCCCACCACGAGAGACTGCGCGGTTCATCATTTTTTGCAACAGGAAGTGCTGCGTATACACGCTTTCGTCTGCGGCGCAAGCCTTGCTTGGCGGCCTCGAAAATGCGTCGGCCAAGACATGGCCAAATGACGCCGTCCAAATAGGTCAACAGCATTGGATCGCCAATGCCTTTATAAGTATTGCAAAGCGGTTTTTCTTAGTGAAGTGATCGATAGTCGATCCGTAAATGCTGGTGGTTTTGTTATTTTGGCGACTATTGTTCATAGGCGCGCATAACCTGTTCGTGAACGGCATTTGAATTCTTGCTAACAAAGTCCATGTTGTTACGATCATCAACACGGAGAAATGAAATGAAAACCGCTATTCTTGCCGCCGTCTTATCCGTCACAGCTGGTTTGGCCTCGGCCGCAGACAAATATATCCTGGATTCCAGTCACAGCCAGGTTCTATTCAGCTACAACCACTTGGGCTTCTCAACGACTTTTGGCATGTTCTCTGGGTTCGAAGGCGAAATCTTGTTTGATCAAGAAGATCCATCTGCATCCTCCGTCTCCGTTTCCATGCCAACCAGAAGCATGTTTACCGGTTGGGAAAAGCGGGAAGGGCATTTTATGTCCGCTGATTTTTTTGATGCCTCCGAAGGTGACCTGATCACTTTTCAGTCAACAGGTATCGAAGTCACGGGTGATGGCGTCGCTAAAATTACCGGTGATTTGACGATGAATGATGTGACCAAATCCGTTGTTTTGGATGCGACACTTAACAATGTTGGAACACACCCCGCCGCAAACAAGGCTTGGGCGGGTTTTGACGCAACAACAACCTTGCTGCGGTCCGACTTTGGTCTTGGTGCATTTGCTCCGGCCGTCAGCGACGAAGTCGAGGTCAAAATCTCGCTTGAAGCGGCGAAAGCCGAGTAAAGATATCTAATTTGATGAATGGCCGTCCCGTTTGGGGCGGCTTTTTTTTTGTGACTGTTTTTGTTATTGAGCGTTTTTTGCCGTCAGCTGAATATTAACAGTGACTTCAAATCCCAACGTGCCTTCATCTTGTTGAGCCGCTCCAATTTTAAAATCTCGACGATCAAGAGTGGTACTGCCCTGCATGGTGGCAATGCCGTTTGATGTGTCCAACGAAAACGGCATCGTGATGGGCATGGAGTGTTCTTTGATGCTCAGGGTTCCAGTGGCCGTATATCCATTTTCGTTGGTTGCGATTTCGGCTTGAAAACGCGCTGTGGGAAATCCTTCAACGTTAAAGTAGTCAGCGTTTAAGGCTTGCGATGTGACCGATCCAAGTGTGAGAGATCCAATTGAAATGACAACGTCAACGGATCCGGCACTCCCTGATGTGACGGTTTCGTCGAACCGAATTGCAGCGGTCCAATCTGCGAAATTCCCGGTTACCGGGCTTCCCAATTGTGTGACGGTGATATCCAACGCACCAGTTTGCACGTTCCAATCTGATTGAACCGTCTCAAGCGCGGCCGCGTGTTCGCCGTGGTCATGTTCTCCATACACACCTAGAACCGCTCCAACGCATAGGGCGGCGGCCCATATCGCAGCAGCACTACCCAAAGACACCCACTTGCGCGGGTCGCTTTCGTTAACATGGCCCTCTTTCGACACATCTGGTTTGCCCGGCAGCATGCGCAGGAGGGTCGCGTCACGATCGATAAAATGGTGCTTCAAAGCCCCTGCAAAATGCAGAATTAATGCCAGTGCAAGAACGCGTTCAAAGACGATATGCAGCCCCGCAGACCAACCGGCGAGATGTTCGGATTTGGGCACCAACGGTAAATTTTGTCCAAAAGGCCACCAGATCGGGGCAAAACCGGAGGTTGACGCATGATGCACCCACCCTGTCAGAGGCACCACCAACAAGGACCCGTATAACAGCCAATGAACGGTTTCAGCGGCGAGAGTTTCCAATTTGCGATCCGGATGCAATAGGGGCGGCTTGGGTTGGCTAATGGCCCAGGCAATCCGGGCCAGTGCGACAAAGAACATAGTGACGCCCAAAGTTTTATGGAGGGAAAACATCCAAGCCTTTGTCGCCAAGGCCTCGGATGTTTCATAGGGCAGCCCATTTGCGTAGATGCCCAGCGGGATCAGTGTGAGGATCAAAAGCGCTGTGAGCCAATGAAAACTCTTTGTGACTGCGCCATAGTGGTCAGATGTGTTGGTTCGGGACATGGGGGGCTCCGGTCTGCCTGTGCCAGACATTAAGGTAGGGATGACGCGGCACAACGCAACCCGTCTTATTGTGCTGACTGCGGGATGTGTTTTGCACTTGCGACATGTTTGTTGCGTCTGAGTGCTTCGTAAATCTGGGGCGTTGCCCTTGCGGCAAGGTCAGGCTAAGCGGGTTATTAACTTTACGAACGAGGGGCAAATTTCGTGAGCATCGCATTTGTATTTCCAGGGCAGGGTGCCCAAACCATCGGTATGGGGCAGGCTCTGGCCGAAGCCTATCCAGCGGCCAAAGCCGTTTTTGATGAGGTCGACGACGCCTTGGGCGAAAAACTAAGCGGGTTGATTTGGGAGGGGGACATTGAAACGCTCACACTCACTGAAAACGCGCAGCCCGCTTTGATGGCCACGTCGATTGCGGCTCTGCGCGCGATGGAAGCTGATGGGATCAGCATGGACAGTGTTGCATTTGTTGCCGGGCACAGTTTGGGTGAATATTCGGCTCTTGCGGCGGCTGGGGCGTTTTCGCTGGCGGATACAGCGCGCTTACTGCGCACGCGTGGCATCGCAATGCAGCAGGCCGCACCGGTCGGGCAGGGCGCGATGGCCGCTGTTTTAGGATTGGATTTCGATACCGTCACAGACATTGCAGCACAAGCCGCCCAAGGGCAAGTTTGTCAGGTGGCCAATGAAAATGATCCGGCGCAAAATGTGGTGTCCGGTGACAAGGACGCTGTCGAGCGTGTCACAGTGCTGGCCAAGGAAGCCGGTGCCAAACGGGCATTGATGTTGCCGGTATCCGCGCCTTTCCACTGCGCGCTGATGGCGCCAGCGGCCGACAAAATGGCCGAAGCCTTGGACAATGTCTCTGTAAAAGCCCCCCGGGTCCCTCTGGTGGCGAATGTCATCGCGCAATCGGTGAATGATCCGGTGCAAATCAAGGACCTGTTGGTCAAGCAGGTGACAGGTCAGGTGCGGTGGAAAACATCCGTCGAATGGATGGTCGCCAATGGGGTCACTGACTTCTGGGAAATTGGGGCGGGCAAAGCGCTATCCGGCATGATCCGCCGTATCTCCAAAGGAACAGGAACGCGCAACATTGGTGCGCCAAACGACATAAAAGCGGCTTTAGAAGCGTAGGAGGAGTAATTCAGATGTTTGATTTACAAGGGAAAAACGCCCTGATCACAGGGGCATCCGGTGGTATCGGAGCGGAAATTGCACGCACGCTCCATCAAGCGGGCGCGACAGTTGGATTGTCCGGCACCCGCGTAGAGCCGCTTGAGGCGCTTGCGGCGGAACTCGGCGCGCGCGCGCATGTTGTGCCGTGTAACCTTAGCGACCTAGAAGCTGTCGATGCCTTGCCCAAGCAAGCTGCCGCCGCAATGGGGAGTGTCGATATTCTGGTCAATAACGCCGGCATAACCCGTGACAATCTGTTTATGCGGATGTCTGATGACGAATGGCAGTCTGTTTTAAACGTGAACCTCACGGCGACTTTCAAACTGTGTAAAGGCGTCATGCGCGGCATGATGAAAGCCCGCTGGGGGCGGATCGTTAACATTTCCAGCATCGTTGGGGCGACCGGAAATCCGGGGCAAGCCAATTATGCGGCATCCAAGGCTGGCATGATCGGTATGTCAAAAAGTCTGGCCTATGAGGTAGCAAGCAGAGGCATTACCGTGAATGCTGTGGCTCCAGGTTTCATTGAAACTGCCATGACAGATAAGCTCACGGATGACCAAAAATCGGGGATCATGACGCAAATTCCCGCAGGGCGAATGGGCAGCGCTGCTGAAATTGCATCGGGTGTTTTGTATCTTTCCAGCCCTGAAGCTGGATATGTTACCGGGACGACCTTGCATGTGAACGGTGGCATGGCCATGTTGTAAAACCATTCTGGGTCCTTTTTAAGAGGAGCGCACAATGCGTTTGCCATTGTTGCAGCTTGTGTTAAAGGGGGCGCAGTTTCAAGGCGGCGCAAGCAAAATACGACGCCAAAACTTCCTGATTGCACGCGCAACTGGTGTTGCGGTATTGGGGATAGAGCCGCCCTTTTGGGGCACAGGTCTGTAACCCGCCAACACGTGCGGAAGCAGGCAAGCGAAGGGGCCGATTGTGGCCTGAAAGAATGAGGGACTAAAATGAGCGACATCTCAGACCGCGTTAAGAAAATCGTTGTGGAACACCTTGGCGTCGAAGAAGACAAGGTAGCCGAAGCTGCATCTTTTATTGATGATCTGGGCGCAGACAGCCTTGATACCGTTGAGCTCGTGATGGCCTTCGAAGAAGAGTTTGGTATCGAAATTCCTGATGATGCGGCTGAGAC
The DNA here is from genome assembly GCA_039983935.1 of Roseobacter sp. Lineage (GTDB taxonomy): Bacteria > Pseudomonadota > Alphaproteobacteria > Rhodobacterales > Rhodobacteraceae > Roseobacter. The sequence goes on from JBDWVP010000057.1 coordinate 55,752, forward strand.
GATTCAGACGTTCGGGGATGCGGTTAAATTCATCACAGAAGCGTCCTGATCTCGCACCGGTTCTGCCGGGTTAGTGGATTTGTAAGGTGTCTTCCCAAAGCGGGGAGGCGCCTTTTTTAATAAGTGATTCCCTAAGGGGTTGAATTTGCCCTGATATCTGTACCATTGTCCTAGTCAGAGGGCGTAAAGCCACATCATCGCGATGAGAGGCACATGACAATGTCGCGCACGATACCGACAATAAACACGCATCGTTTGACGTTGCGCGGGATGCGAGCCGAAGATTTTAGCCGCTTCGCCGAAATATGGGCAATGCCTGAGGTCGTTAAATACATTGATGCTGCGCCTTGGCCGCGCAGCAAATCCTGGTCGGCCTTCCTGAGGCATGCAGGACATTGGCAAATTACCGGCTTTGGTCAATGGGCAATCACCCGACACCGAGCACCGGAAATGTCAGGGCAGGTCGGTTTCTTTTTTGCCAAACGGGATTTAGGTGCGGATTTTGATGATTTTCCCGAAGCGGGCTGGGTTCTTGTACCTGATGCACATGGGGAAGGCGTTGGGCTGGAAGCTGCGCGCGCCGCACATGATTGGTTTGATCGCGTCATTACGGGTCGGTTGGTGTGCATGATTGACGTGCGCAATACAAAATCCATGAAAATTGCTGACCATCTGGGTTATCAACTCTTGCGGGACGCAATTTACGAAGGCGATGCCGTCAAATTATACGAACGCAACGGACCACCGCAATAAATCGCGTTGGTTGCGAAATGCCTTGAGCACTTGCACAGAAACAACGGCTCAAGGTATGGGGGTGCAGAAACGGAAGGGGGCATTACGATGCGCAGAGTAGTTGTCACAGGTTTGGGCCTGGTTACACCATTGGCAGACGGGGTCGAGGCCAGTTGGTCGAGGATTCTGGATGGCCAATCGGGTGCAGGTCCAATCACAGGGTTTGATGCGAGTAAATTGGTGACACAATACGCCTGCGAAGTCCCCCTGGGCGATGGCAGCGATGGGACTTTCAATGCTGATGCGTATTTGCTGCCGAAAGAACAGCGCAAGATCGATACCTTTATCCTGTTTGGATTGGCTGCCGCCGAACAAGCAGTAAAAGATGCCGGCTGGATGCCAGAGGATACCGAAAGCCTCGAACGGACGGGCGTTTTGATCGGGTCAGGTATTGGCGGGTTGAATTCAATCGCGAACACCGCCGTCATGATGGCTGAAAAAGGCCCACGTCGCGTGTCGCCATTTTTTGTGCCCGGTGCCCTTATCAACCTGATTTCCGGTCAGGTTAGTATCAAATACGGTTTTAAGGGGCCAAACCACTCGGTTGTGACAGCTTGTTCGACAGGTGCGCATGCGATTGGGGATGCCAGCCGCTTGATCCAATATGGGGATGCGGATGTGATGGTCGCAGGTGGGGCCGAGGCAGCCATTTGCGAAATTGGTATCGCCGGCTTCAACGCCTGCAAAGCGCTATCGACTAAACGTGGGGATGATCCGACCAAGGCGAGCCGCCCTTACGACACCGACCGCGATGGTTTTGTCATGGGCGAAGGGGCCGGAATCGTGGTGCTCGAAGAATATGAACACGCCAAGGCGCGTGGCGCAAAAATCTATGCAGAGGTGCTTGGGTACGGGCTGTCTGGGGATGCGTATCACATTACCGCGCCGTCAGAGACAGGCGAAGGCGGCGAACGGTCCATGCGCAATGCTCTGCGTCACGCTGATCTGGAACCCAAAGACGTCGACTACATCAACGCGCATGGCACATCGACTATGGCAGATACAATCGAGTTGGGCGCAGTTGAGCGAATGATGGGGGAGCATGCCGGTAAGGTGACGATGTCTTCGACCAAGTCAGCAACTGGCCACCTGTTAGGAGCGGCCGGGGCGATCGAAGCGATCTTTTCAATTCTAGCGATCCGCGATCAAGTTGCGCCACCGACGATCAATCTGGATAATGTGGCTGTGGAAACCCAGATTGATCTGGCACCCAATGCGAAACGAGAACGCGAAATCAATGTCGCGCTCAGCAATTCCTTTGGCTTTGGCGGAACCAACGCAAGCGTGATTTTTGGGAAAATTGGCTGATGTGGCGGCATATTGCGTCCAATGCTCTGACAGTGCTGATCGTACTGCTTTTTGCGATGGGCGGTGCGATCCTGTGGGGCAAAAGGCAATATGACGGTGCGGGCCCGCTCAGCACCGCCTATTGTGTCGAGGTCGCCGGCGGCTCGAATATGCGACGCGTTAGTGAAAAGCTGGAAATAGATGGCGCGATTTCCTCTGGTGCTATTTTTAGGATCAGTGCGGATTACACCGATAAATCTACCCAGTTGAAGGCTGGCAGTTATTTGGTCCCACAGGCGGCATCAATGGCACAGATCATCGATGTGATCACGCGAGGGGGGGCAAGCAGCTGCGGGACAGAAGTTGTCTATCGGATCGGCGTCAGCCGCATGGGCATTCAGCTGCGCGAACTTGACCCCGCAACCAATCAATTTGTCGAAAAAGCAAGCTTTAACCCGGCAACAGACGACATCCCAGAAATCTACGAAGACCGCAAAGGCACGTCTGGGACTCGTTTTCGCGTCGCATTGGCTGAAGGTGTCACATCCTGGCAAGTGGTCGAAGGCCTAAAAGCGATGGATGTCCTTGAAGGATCGGTCGACGCATTGCCACCTGAGGGCGCGTTGGCGCCTGACAGCTATGAGGTGCGGGTAGGCGAAGACAGAACAGCCGTGCTAGACCGCATGCGCAGCGCGCAAGAACGCCGGGTCGCGCAAGTCTGGGAAACACGTGTCGATGAACTGCCAATCCAGACCCCCGAGGAACTGCTGATCCTTGCATCGATTATCGAAAAGGAAACAGGGGTTGCCGGAGAACGCGGACAAGTGGCCAGCGTATTTGTAAACCGTCTCAACCGGGGCATGCGGCTGCAAACTGACCCAACTGTCATTTACGGTGTTACCGAAGGACGTGGCGTCTTGGGGCGCGGTTTGCGTCAGAGCGAATTGCGCGGTGCAACGCCCTGGAACACATACGTCATCGAAGGCCTGCCGCCCACGCCGATTGCAAATCCGGGGTTGGCTAGTCTCGAAGCCGCTGCACAACCATCTCAAACGCCCTATGTATTTTTTGTTGCTGACGGAACAGGCGGACATGCTTTTGCAGAGACGTTAGCTGAGCACAATCGCAACGTCGCCGAGTGGCGCCGCATCGAAGCGGAACGGGCAAACCAATCATCCGGAAACTAGGCGAACGCCCTTTTGTTTTGTGAGGTTTTTCGCGCAAAATAAATGGTTTCTCGGGGCCGTAATTTGGAATGCTTTAAGTAATTCGTTAACGAGCACCGTACGGTGGGTGCTTGTTAACGAATTGAATTTGCTTGACTTTGCGAACTCTTTCACGTATAGATTGTGACATGCTAGAAGAAGTGAGCGAGTGACCCCGGTCCTAACCGGCGGGTCGCTTTTTCGTTTCTCTCGTGCGGAGACTACGCGCATGAGAGGTAAAACCTGAATGACTTTACTAACCCCTGAGCACGTAGCTTCCGACACCGAAAATCTATTAAATTCGGTCATCGGATCTATCAAAGACCTGCGTCAAGAAATCGAGACCCTCAAAGAGAAGGTTCGCGCAGGTGAAGGTTTGGAAAAGCCGCAAGACAGTAGAACGGTAGCGTCGGCAACGGCGCTGTTAAAGACCTGTCAGGAAGTGGAGAATCGTCTTGTCGAATGTCGCAGCAAATCAGCCGGAATCGCAAAAGGGGGCTATGCCCTCGACCTCGAGCGAGCAAGGGCTGAGATCGGGTGCAAGCTGGGTCGCCTCCGCTGCACAGCACGTCCAAGATGAATTCCTGAACAGCTTAACAGAGGGAGAGCTTCTGGCTCTCCCTTACCTTTTCGAATTTTGGGGATTCGAACACCAACTCCCGCCAGAGGGAGACTGGCGCAGTTGGGTAATTATGGGCGGCAGAGGGGCCGGGAAAACGCGTGCGGGCGCAGAATGGGTCCGTTCCCAAGTCGAGGGTTCAAAACCACTGGATGAAGGGCGCGCCCGCCGGGTTGCTTTGGTTGGGGAGACCATTGATCAAGTCCGGGAAGTTATGATTTTTGGCGACAGCGGCATTCTTGCCTGCTCGCCGCCTGATCGACGACCTGTTTGGGAAGCAGGACGCAAACGCCTCGTTTGGCCCAACGGCGCGATCGCAACTGTGCATTCCGCGTTTGACCCGGAAGGCCTGCGCGGACCACAATTTGATGCAGCCTGGGTCGATGAGCTGGCCAAATGGAAAAAGGCCCAAGACACTTGGGATATGTTGCAATTTGCCTTGCGACTCGGGGATAAACCACAAGTTTGTATTACAACGACACCGCGAAATGTGGGGGTTCTGAAAACCCTCCTTAAATCGCCTTCAACAGTTGTGACACACGCCCCAACCGAAGCAAACCGCGCAAATCTGGCCAACTCCTTTTTAGAAGAAGTCAGAGAACGCTACGCGGGGACCCGCCTGGGTCGCCAAGAATTAGACGGCGTGCTTCTGGAAGACGCGGAAGGCGCGCTTTGGACAACAAAGGGTCTCGAAACACTTCGCTGCAAAGAAGCACCAGAACTAGACCGGATTGTTGTCGCGCTCGATCCATCAACGACCAGCAATTCAGGATCTGACGAATGCGGAATTGTCGTGGCGGGTGTCACCATGAGCGGCGCACCTCAGGATTGGCGTGCTTATGTTCTCGCCGATTGCACACTTCAGGGCGCAAGCCCGGCAGGGTGGGCGCAGGCCGCAATTTCCGCCATGGAACGATTTGGCGCAGACCGATTGGTGGCGGAAGTCAACCAAGGCGGACAAATGGTTGCTGAAGTGCTGCGACAGGTAGACCCCCTGATCCCCTACAAAGGTGTACACGCAAGCCGAGGAAAAGTTGCGCGCGCAGAACCCATTGCGGCGCTCTATGAACAAGGCCGTGTGCGTCACCTGCTGGATCTAGACACCCTAGAAGATCAGATGTGCCGAATGACCGTGCACGGCTATGAAGGTCAAGGATCGCCAGACCGTGTTGACGCGCTGGTTTGGGCACTGCACGAATTGATGATTGAACCGGCCGCCAAGTGGCGCGCGCCGCGTGTGCGCTCCCTTTAAGGGGCGTTTTGAAAGTCTTGCCAAAATATAAACGGCACGGACGACCAACTGACGAAATCGACAGAAATTTAAGCGAGATTAGGACAACGCGAACAGAGTGCTCCGGCACCAGGGTGTGTCCGACGGCATGGTGTTTGCCGTGCCAAATACATGAGGAGCGAACGAGATGGGTTTCAACTTTTTACGGCGTGGCCAAGAGGCCGTAGTCCCCGAGCAAAAAGCCAGCGCAACGGGCCCGGTTGTGGCCTATCAAACTTCTGGCCGTGTGGCGTGGAGCCCACGTGACGCTGTGTCATTAACGCGCACGGGTTTCTCGGGAAATCCGGTTGGTTTTAGATCTGTTAAACTGATCGCCGAAGCCGCCGCAGCTTTGCCGCTGGTTTTGCAAGATGCGCAACAACGCTATGACGTACATCCCTTGGGCCACCTTGTATCGCGTCCCAACCCGACACAAGGCCGTGCCGAGCTACTGGAAGCACTGTACGCGCAGATTTTGTTGACCGGTAACGGCTATGTCGAAGCGGTCGCTGGCACAGGAACGACACCAGAAGAATTGCACGTTTTACGGTCAGATCGTATGAGCGTTGTTCCGGGTGCAGACGGCTGGCCTGTAGCCTTTGAATATGCCGTTGGCGGACGTAAGCACAGATTTGATGCAAGCGGTCCTGTGACCCCGATCTGCCACATCAAAAGCTTCCACCCACATGATGACCACTATGGGTTTAGCCCGATGCAAGCGGCGGCAATGGCGGTCGATGTCCATAATTCAGCCAGTCGTTGGTCAAAAGCACTTTTGGACAATGCAGCGCGGCCCTCAGGTGCCATTGTTTACAAGGGTGCCGAGGGGCAGGGCTCCATGAACACAGACCAATATGAACGTCTGGTCAGTGAAATGGAAAGCCATCACCAAGGCGCACGTAACGCTGGCCGTCCCATGCTTTTAGAAGGTGGGTTGGATTGGAAGCCAATGGGTTTCTCCCCCTCGGATATGGAATTTCAAAAAACCAAAGAAGCCGCCGCGCGGGAAATTGCGCTTGCCTTTGGCGTCCCTCCGATGCTGTTAGGCATTCAAGGGGATGCAACATATTCCAACTACCAAGAAGCACATCGTGCTTTTTACCGTCTAACTGTTTTGCCACTGGCGACCCGCGTAACAGCTGCTTTGGCGCACTGGTTGGTCCAACACACTGGTGAGGCAATCGACATCAAACCCGACCTGGATCAAGTCCCGGCTTTGGCGACAGAACGAGATGCCCAATGGAACCGTGTTGCCTCGGCTGATTTCTTAACCCAGGCGGAAAAACGCGCCCTGCTAGGATTACCAGCGGTGACAACGGATGAGTGATCCCGGATTTGATCGTTTCGAATGCGCGCCGGGATTACGATTGCAAGCACATGAACGGGTGGCAGACATCCAACATAAAAACCTGCTCAACCGTTTAGAACGTATGGAAGAAATGATGGAGCGCTTGGAAAAGCGTTTATGGCTAACGCTTTACGGGGTTGTCGCCATGATTTTAGGGCAAGGTTTGCAATCGCTCCTGACGGCAGTTCCGGGGTGAAGCCAAACAATATTTTGAGGAGTGATCTCATGGAAAATGATACAGGCCTAGAACGTAAATTCGCGCGGTTTGGCGACGGGCTAGAGGTGCGTGATGGCAGCCAGATTAGCGGGTATGCCAGCCTATTTGGCGCTGTAGACCAAGGCAATGATGTTGTCGAAGCAGGCGCATATAAAACATCTCTGAACGCTTTGTCGGCAAAGGGCCAACGGGTAAAGATGTTGTGGCAACATGATCCTGCTCAGCCTATCGGTATCTGGGACGAAGTGCGTGAAGACAAAACGGGCCTATGGGTAAAAGGGCGGCTTTTGGAAAACGTTGAAAAAGGACGTGAAGCGCAAGCCCTTATCGAGGCCGGAGCGATTGACGGACTGTCGATTGGGTATCGAACACTTAAAGCCACAAAAAATTCCAAGGGCCAACGGCTCTTGACCGAACTGGAGCTTTGGGAAGTGTCTCTTGTGACTTTTCCAATGCTACCCAGTGCGCGAATTACGGGAAAATCGGACACAACCGATCTGGATCGTTCTTTGCGTGATATGGCGGCTGCCTTTCAAGGTGCCCGCGCTGATCTGGCGCGCCGCTGACGCGCACCTGTCGTCAAGGTAAGGCGCTATGCGTCTGACCTGAATAGTAAAAATTGAGGAATTTGCCATGAGCAATACCGAAGCAAAAGCGGCGGGCGGGATCGGTTTGTCCCCCGCTGAGGATGTCCGACAGGCCGTTAGCGGCTTTGTCAATGACTTCAAAGAGTTCCAAACCGAAATCGATCAAAAACTTCAACAAACAGAAGAGCGACTGACCATGCTGGACCGTAAATCAAATATCCCACAACGCACACCTCTTGGTGGAGCATCTGAGGCAGGCGCGCCGCATCAAAAGGCTTTCAATGCCTATTTGCGCTCTGGTGATGATGACGGGCTACGTGGCATCGAAACAGAAGCAAAATCCCTGACCACGACAATCAATTCAGACGGTGGATTCTTGGTTGATCCCGCAACATCAAACACAGTTGCTTCCGTCTTGAATTCATCGGCTTCGTTGCGTTCTGTCGCCTCCGTGGTCAATGTCGAAGCGACGTCCTATGATGTTCTCGTAGACCATACAGATGTCGGAGCGGGATGGGCGACAGAAGCCGGCACAGTCGCAGAATCTGATACACCTCAGATTGACCGGATTACGATCCCGCTGCATGAGTTGAGCGCCTTGCCAAAGGCGTCGCAACGTCTTTTGGATGATAGTGCATTTGACATCGAAGGCTGGTTGGCAACACGCATTGCTGATAAATTTTCCCGTGCCGAAGCAGCGGCCTTCATTACGGGTGATGGTGTTGATAAACCAAAAGGGTTCTTGAACCACACATCCGTTGACAATGATGTCTGGACATGGGGAACCATCGGATATGTACCAACAGGTATCGATGCAGAAGTCACACCGGACTCGGTCGTGGATGTTGTTTATGCACTGGGTGCGCAGTACCGTGCCAATGCAAAATTCGTCATGAATTCAAAGACAGCGGGCATTATCCGTAAACTAAAAGATGGTGACGGCCGCTTCCTATGGTCGGATGGCCTGGCAGCTGCTGAACCGGCTCGCTTGTTGGGATATCCAGTATTGATCGCTGAAGATATGCCTGATCCTGAGGCAGGGTCCGCATCGATTGCCTTTGGTGATTTTGGTTCGGGGTACACCATTGCCGAAAGACCAGACCTTCGCGTGCTGCGCGACCCCTTTAGCGCTAAACCACATGTCTTGTTCTATTCAACCAAACGGGTTGGTGGAGACGTGAGTGATTTTGCCGCGATCAAACTTTTGAAATTCGCCGCCTCTTAATTGACGTGACGATGCCAGCGCTGGCCTAACGGCCATCTACGCTGGGACCGGACGCGCGCTGGTACATACTGTGTTGTCTAGCTGCTCCCCTCCGACCGAGCAACACAGTGAGGCGCGTGTCCGGTAACCACCGCAAAGGGGAATGAATTTTGGAGACATTCCATGATGTTGATCGAAGAAACGACAGTGCCGGATGAAGCACTCCCAGTCGAAGGCTTTAAAGCACATTTGCGACTTGGGACTGGCTTTGGTCTGGATACAACGCAGGATGAAGTCCTTTCTGGATTTTTGCGCGCTGCGGTATCGGCCATAGAAGCCCGCACAGGCAAAGTGTTGATTGCAAGAAGTTTTACCTGGACACTCGGGTTTTGGCGAGACCGCGATGCGCAAGGGTTACCAGTTGCGCCAGTCATGGCGATCAATCGAGTGGCAATTGTCGATCGCGCGGGCTCTCAGTCCGAAATTTCTGCTGAAAGCTACTGGTTGGAAAAAGACAGTCAACGTCCTCGACTGAGAGCGACCGGTAATCATCTGCCGACGATACCAACCGGCGGAACGGCCACCGTGAATTTCGAAGCCGGTTTTGGACCCACTTGGCAAGATACGCCACCGGATCTAAAACAGGCGGTGTTGATGCTCGCTGCGCACTACTACGAATACAGGCACGAAACGAACCTTGGTGACGGCTGTATGCCTTTTGGTGTTACCAGCCTCATCGAGCGCTATAAAGTGATGCGCTTGGGTGCAGGAGCCTTGAAATGACCGCTCCTCGCTTGAACCGAAAACTCGTACTGGAGACGCCAGAGGCCGTAACCGATGGAAGCGGCGGCTTTAACAACATTTGGCAACCGTTGGGCACCGTTTGGGCGCAAGTCACAGCGCGCAGTGGTCGGGAAGCTGTAAACCAAGGGGCACCTGTATCCTCGACCAGTTACAAGATCGTAGTGCGTGCCGCTCCCGAGAGTGCTCTCCAACGTCCGCGCCCAGATCAACGTTTTCGCGAAGGCAGCCGCCTGTTTCATATTCAAGCAGTCGCAGACACTGATGTGAACGCCCGTTTTCTAACCTGCTACGTGATCGAGGAGACGGCGAAATGAGCTATGCAATGTCCGCGTCTCTTCAGGAGGCCGTCTATGACAGGCTCGTTTCAGACGAAGTTCTTTCCGGGCTTGTTGGGAACGATATTTATGATGCGGTTCCAACCGGAACGGTCCCTGAAACATATGTCAGTATCGGCGAAGAACGTGTCCGCGATGCGTCTGACCAAACAGGTAACGGCGCAATCCATCGTTTTACTGTCACAGTTGTGAGCATTCAGCCGGGTTTTGCCAAGGCAAAGGCGATTGGCGCAGTGATTTCCGATACCCTTCACGACAAGCCTCTGGAGCTGTCACGCGGGCGGGTCGTTTCGTTGCGATTTGAGCGCGCAGACGCAAGCCGGATCGACTCCAGAGCGACACGCCAAATAATCTTGCGCTTTCGCGCCCGCGTCGACGACGACGCATAACCCTTTTAATGATTTAAAGGAGAGTCCCATGGGAGCTCAAAATGGAAAAGACCTTTTGATTAAGGTCGACATGGCAGATGATGGTCAGTTCACAACCTTAGCTGGATTGCGGGCCACACGTGTCAGTTTCAATGCGGAAACTATTGATGTGACAAGCTTGGAAAGTCAGGGTGGATGGCGCGAACTCCTGTCAGGCGCAGGGGTAAGGTCTGTGTCAATCAGTGGCTCTGGCGTCTTCCGAGACTCCGAGACAGACGAAAGAGCACGCCAGCTGTTCTTTGATGGCGAAGCCCCTGGTTTTCAGATTGTTATACCAGATTTTGGCATTGTCGAAGGTCCGTTTTTGGTGACGTCGATCGAATATGGTGGAAGCCACAATGGTGAAGCTACCTATGAGTTGGCTTTGGCCAGCGCTGGCAACCTAACCTTCACGGCCATTTAAGCATGGCCAATCCTTGGAGGGGTGATGTCTCCATAAACATCAACGGAGAGCAGCAGGTTATGCGGCTTACGCTTGGCGCATTAGCCGAGTTAGAAGAAACCTTAGAAGAGCGATCTCTTGTCGCGTTGGTCGAACGGTTCGAAAGCAACAAATTTGCAGCGCGGGATGTTCTGGCATTGCTTGGTGCAGGTCTAAAAGGTGGCAAGTGCAATGTGACAGAAGCTGAGCTTCTAGATGCCGATGTCGAAGGAGGCCCCTTAGCTGCGGCACGTGCTGCGGCCGAATTGTTGGCCCGGTCATTTGTATTACCGACCACATGAACAGTGTCGACTGGCCCGTGCTAATGCGCGCAGGCATCCAAGGGCTTGGGCTAGAGCCAGACGCGTTTTGGGCGCTCACACCTGCGGAACTTCAATTGTTATTAGGCGATCCGGCGAAGTCTGGGCCGCTCCTGAGTAACGGGTTGGAAACGTTGATGGCAGCGTTTCCAGATAAATCATAAGGAACGTTTCGAATGGCCGATGAAAATAGTTTTGATGACCTTGAAGCAGGGGCCGACAATCTAAACGAGACTCTCGGTCAAACGAGTACGCTGGTTACTGGTTTTGATGGCGAGTTGCGCCGGATACAGGGCTCTCTCGAAACGACAAGCCGTGAAATTTCTAATGTCGAACAAAGCATGAGCAAAGGTTTGCGAAATGCCTTCGATGGGTTGATTTTTGACGGTATGAAATTGTCTGATGCTTTGGGTTCAGTTCGCGACAGTATGATCAATACCGCATACAATGCGGCCATCAAACCAATTACAAATGGGATTAGCGGCGCTCTTGCGAGCTCAGTTGGTGGCTTAGTTCAAAACGTCTTACCTTTCGCGGATGGTGCTCCTTTCAGCCAAGGTCGCGTGATGCCATTTGCTACCGGGGGGATCGTTAGCAGCACAACACCCTTTGGAATGCGCGGCGGCATGGGTGTGATGGGCGAAGCTGGACCGGAAGCTATTATGCCTCTCGCCCGTGGCCCTGACGGAAAGCTCGGAGTGCGCGGTGCGGGTGGTGGCGGTCAGACTATCGTGATGAATATTTCGACGCCGGATGCTCAAGGATTTCAGCGATCTAAAGCACAGATTGCGTCTCAAATGACCCGCGCTCTAAGCCGCGGGCAACGTAATCGATAACGAAGGGGAAGATTGATGCAATTTCATGATGTAAGATTTCCGGCTGCCTTGAGTTTCGGCTCTGTGGGCGGACCCGAACGCCGGACAGATGTTGTGGCCATCAGCAATGGTTTCGAAGAACGCAATTCGCCTTGGGCGCACTCTCGCCGTCGATATGATGCAGGCGTTGGCATCAGATCTCTGGATGATGTCGAAACGATGATTGCTTTTTTTGAAGCGCGATATGGGCAATTGTTCTCTTTTCGCTGGAAAGATTGGTCTGATTACCGCTCTTGCAAACCTTCTTTGGAAATTACCGCGTTGGATCAGTTGCTTGGTGCAGGGGATGGCTCAAATTCTACGTTTCAACTAACGAAGACCTACCATTCTGGTGCCTACAATTATGAGCGCCCGATTTCCAAACCCATTGAAGGTACGTTCATGTTGGCTGTTGCCGGAATTGCCTTAGAAGAGACCGCAGATTTTTCTGTAGATTACGCTACTGGAATAATTACCTTGGAAACCCCGCCTGCAAGTGGCGAAGACGTCACTGCCGGGTTTGAATTTGATGTACCTGTGCGCTTTGATACGGACTCAATTCAAACGAGCGTTGCTAGTTTTCAAGCGGGTGAAATCCCAACCGTTCCAATTGTCGAGGTACGTGTCTGATGGATGTTATTAGTGGAGGTTTGCAGGCCCATCTAGAAACGGGTCTTACGACAATTGCGCATGCATGGGCTATCGAGCGTAAAGATGGTGTTGTACTGGGGTTCACGGATCATGACCGCGATTTAACTTTTGATGGGGTTACGTATCGAGCTGATACCGGCTTGAGTGCACTTTCATTGGCACAAAGCACTGGCCTTTCCGTTGATAATACAGAAGCGCTAGGCGCGTTGAGCGATCTGTCTATACGAGAAGACGAAATTGAACAGGGACGTTTTGACAGTGCTGAGGTTCGTGCTTGGCTCGTAAATTGGGCAGACGTTAGTCAACGTTGGTTGCAATTTCGAGGAACAATCGGTGAATTGACCCGCGCAGACGGCGGCTTTCAGGCTGAACTGAGAGGATTGACAGAGGCCTTAAATCGACCTTTGGGGCGTGTTTATCAAAAACCGTGTACAGCGGTTCTAGGTGATGCAGAGTGTGGTTTTGATCTCCTATCCCATGGGTTTTCTATCGACCTAGCTATTGAAAAAATTGAAGATTCCAGAATTTTTACGTGGGAGGCATTTGACGGTTTTGACCCGGATTGGTTTACACGTGGTCGCCTTGAGGTGCTTGACGGAGTGGCTGAAGGACTATGGGGGATGGTCAAACATGACCGATTGATCGGTGACACCCGCACAATCGAGCTTTGGGAACCTTTACGCGCACCTTTATCAATAGGTGATGCCGTTCGATTGACCGTTGGCTGTGACAAACGCAGCGAGACATGCAAGTTAAAATTTCAGAATTTCGCGAATTTTCGAGGTTTTCCAGATTTACCTGGTGATGACTGGCTTCTCGCAGTCCCTAAATCGACGGGCACTAATACTGGAGGCAGTATTCGATGAACATCAAAGAACATGCAGTTGTAACAGAAGCAAGACGTTGGATTGGTACACCGTATGTTCACCAGGCATCGGTGTTTGGAGCGGGAACCGATTGTTTGGGGCTGTTGCGTGGCATTTGGCGCAATCTCCATGGAGCAGAGCCTGAAATTGTTCCCTCTTACTCGATGGATTGGTCAGAGCCTCAAGGCGAGGAGCGACTTTGGGAAGCCGCCTTAAGGCATCTGTCGCCAAAAGGACTGAACGACGAGGAGAATGGGGATGTCTTGCTATTTCGTATGCGAGCCGGTTCTGTCGCTAAGCATTTGGGAATTGCATCGTCGGTCGGCGCAGCATCAACTTTCATCCATGCCTATACGAAATACGGTGTGGTCGAAAGCCCGTTGAGTGAACCCTGGCGACGTAAGATTGTCGCGCGATTTAAATTTCCAGAGGAGATTAGCTGATGGCAACCCTTGTATTATCTGCAGCCGGAGCAGCAGCTGGCGGCGCTCTTGGTGGATCATTTGCAGGTATTTCCACGGCCGTAATGGGTCGCGCAATCGGCGCGACGGTGGGTCAGGTAATAGACCAAAGTGTCATGGGCTCCGGATCAGAGGTGATCGAAACGGGTCAAGTCGATCGGTTTCGCTTGTCAAGCGCGGGAGAGGGCGAGCCAATTTCGCAAATTTACGGGCGAATGCGACTGGGTGGTCAGGTCATCTGGTCCTCAGACTTCCAAGAAAATGTATCTGTGAGTACAAACGGCGGCGGGGGCGGTAAAGGTTCGGCGAGCCAACCGAAAACGACGACGCGAAGCTATAATTACTCTGTGAACCTCGCAGTGGCGATATGCGAGGGAGAAATCACGCGGATAGGACGCATTTGGGCGAACGGAGAAGAAATCGCTGCCGATGATTTGAATATGCGAATCTATAAGGGGCAAAAGGATCAGATTCCTGATCCCGTGATGGAAGCCATCGAGGGTGCAGGCAGCGTGCCTGCATACCGAGGGACGGCCTATGTTGTTTTTGAAAACCTTGCATTAGAACGTTTTGGTAACCGCGTCCCACAGTTTTCGTTCGAAGTTTCTCGTCCAGAACAAGAAGATGAAATTGAAGCGGCCAGCGCACCGACCTATGGAATTAAATCTGTCGCTGTAATCCCGGGCACGGGTGAATATTCCTTGGCGACGACACCCGTTTATTATTCTCAGGGACCGGGAAGTCGCTGGAGTGCAAACGTCAACTCTCCCACGGAAAAAACCGATTTTAGTGTTTCTTTGGAAACGTTGAACGATGAGTTGCCGAAGTGTGAAGCTGCATCGCTTGTGGTGTCTTGGTTTGGCAATGATTTACGATGCGGCAATTGCGAAGTGCGTCCAAAGGTCGAGAAGAAGATTTATGAAGGCGAAAATATGCCATGGCGGGTGGCAGGTTTAACGCGCTCCACTGCTGAAGAAATGCCGCTTGAAGAAGACAGACCCATCTACGGTGGCACGCCTACAGATCAGTCCGTCGTTCAAGCAATCCAAGCGATACACGCTTCGGGAAAACAGGTCATGTTTTACCCCTTCATTCTGATGGATCAGTTAGATGGCAATACGTTGCCGGATCCTTATAAACCGTTAGAATTTCAGCCAAAATTGCCGTGGAGGGGACGAATTACCCTTTCCGCAGCGCCAGGTGTTGAGGGGTCGCCAGACGGAACAACTGAAGCCGAAGATGAAGTGAATGCATTCTTTGGATCCGCACATGCTGCGAACTACTCGATTTCAGGTTCTGACGTCGTATATTCGGGGCCTGAGGAATGGTCACTGAGCAGGTTTGTCTTGCACTATGCCGCATTGTGCCAAGCTGCAGGTGGTGTTGAAGCATTCTGTATCGGCTCAGAAATGCGAGGTTTGACGCAAATACGAAGTACAAATAACCGTTTTGTCGCAGTTGAACGTCTACGGCAACTTGCTGCAGACGTACGAGCATTGCTGGGTCCTGAAACGAAAATCAGTTACGCAGCTGATTGGACCGAATATTTCGGATATCAACCGCAAGATGGTTCGAATGATCGGTTCTTTCATCTGGATCCGTTGTGGGCAGATGAAGAAATAGATTTTATCGGTATTGATAACTATATGCCGCTGTCCGACTGGCGTGATGGCGACACGCATGCTGACGCGGAATTTGGTACAGTCTACGATCTAGACTACCTAAGGTCTAATATTCTCGGTGGCGAAGGTTTTGATTGGTACTACGACTCCGACGAGGCACGGGCAAGCCAGAGTCGAACACCGATTGAGGATGGCGCTTACAACGAACCTTGGGTTTTTCGTTATAAAGATCTAAACGGATGGTGGGAGAACGAGCACTTTGACCGCATTGGCGGTGTTCGCGCACCGACGGCAACCGAATGGGTGCCCGGATCAAAACCTTTCTGGTTTACTGAGATGGGATGCTCAGCGGTAGACAAAGGAACCAATCAACCAAACAAATTTGTGGATGCTAAATCCTCAGAAAGCAGTCTTCCGCGTTTTTCTAACGGAGCCCGTGACGACCTGGTTCAAAGCCAATATTTACGGGCAATGGTTTCGTTTTGGGCAGATATAGAAAATAACCCGATTTCAGAAATCTATGACGGGCCAATGGTGAACATGGACAGAGCCTTTGTCTGGGCCTGGGATGCACGCCCGTACCCGTATTTTCCAAACAATCTCGCGCTTTGGAGTGATGCTGAAAATTATGGGCGCGGACATTGGATTAATGGTCGGACATCCGCAAGATCTTTGTCGTCCGTCGTTTCTGAGATTTGCCTTAGATCTGGACTCACAGCGTTTGACACCTCTGAATTGTATGGCACGGTTCGTGGTTACATCATTAGCGCCGTTTCAGAAGCGCGCGCCTCCTTGCAACCCCTTATGTTACGCCACTCATTTGATGCCGTTGAACGAAACGGCACTTTGGTTTTCAAAATGCGTAACGGTCGCGGAGCGATACCCATCTCCAAAGATAATCTCGCTCTTTCCACTGATCTAGATGCTACTGTCGAACAGATGCGTAAGGCCGATGCAGAAGTTTCCGGACGTGTGAGGCTAAGGTTTATGCAAGCAGACGCGGCCTTTGATGCTCTCGCAGAAGAGGCAGTGTTAGCTGATGAGAAAACACATGCTGTGTCGACTTCAGAGGTTCCAATCGCCTTGACACGTGTGGAAGGGCGCCAGGTTGTTGAGCGTTGGCTGACAGAGTCACGTGTTGCACGCGACACCATTCGTTTTGCGCTACCTCCTTCCATGTTGTCACTCGGAGCTGGCGACGTTGTTTCCCTTCAAGGTGAGCAGCAAGAAGGGACAGCTCTTTATCGGATTGATCGTGTTGAGCAGGGAGCCTTACAACTTGCAGAAGCGGTTCGAATTGACCCAGAAGTGTATATACCTTCGGATATGACCGATGAAGTGGAAAGCCCTAAATCGTTCGTGGCCCCAGTCCCTGTTTTTCCTCTTTTCCTTGATCTGCCTTTGATCACCGGCGATGAGATTCCTTATGCTCCGTACATTGCCACAACCGCTCAACCTTGGCCGGGATCCGTGGCGGTTTACCAATCGCCGCAAGATAGCGATTACCAACTTCTGGATGTCATAGGTGCACGGGCTGTGATTGGACAAACCGAAACAGTAATGACTCGTGCGCCATCTGGTCGTTTTGATAATGGTGCCGTATTGCAGGTGAAACTCATGAGCGGAACGTTAAGCTCAGTCGAAGAGAACGCCTTGTTCTCAGGAGCCAACTTAGCCGCAATCGGCGATGGAAGCTCGGGCAATTGGGAGGTTTTCCAATTTAGCAATGCGGTTTTAAGTGATGTAGATACTTATCAATTGACCAAGAGATTGAGAGGTCAGCTGGGCACAGACGGACTGACCCCTGAAGTTTGGCCCATAGGATCTTGGTTTGTCCTACTTGACGGCTTGCCACAACAAATTGATCTTGCACGCAATCTTAGACGCGTATCTCAAACCTATCGTATTGGACCTGCCAGAAGATCCGTAGATGATCTGTCCTACGTCGAACGCACTGAAGCCTTCGATGGAAATGGATTGCGGCCGTATGCGCCGGTTCATCTACGGGTTGTTAAGAACACATCGGGTGGATTTGAGATAAATTGGATACGAAGAACGCGTTTGGACGGTGATTCATGGGACATTCCAGAAGTGCCATTAGGCGAAGAAGCGGAAACCTATTTAGTGCGGGTCGTAAAGGGCGAAACTGTGCTACGCGAAGTTACAGTATCCGAACCGCAGTGGATATACCCATTGTCTGAACAGGCAACAGACGGTCTTACGGGGCAATTCGATGTTCAAGTTTCGCAAATTTCTGCTGCGTTTGGCCCCGGTTTAACGGCGATTGTTTCATCTCATGTTTAGGGCGGGTGTATCGCTTGGAGAATAATTTGCATTCAAATTAATAATTTAGGCCATCACAGCTTTGCATTTGGTTTTTACTGATTAAATGTCCTAAGAAGTGAGTGAAAGGATGTTCGTGATGGCCTCGCCTAACTTGAAAGTTTCCCCAATTGATCCGGTGTGGGATCAAATTTCCGCTGAAGCACGTCAAGCGGCTACAGATGAACCTTTGATTGGTGGATTTTTACACGCCTGTATTTTGCATCATAAAAATATCGAAAAAGCGCTGTCTTATCGAATTGCTGCCAAACTGGCATCTAATGAGATGTCCATGGTTGTTGTCCGAGAGATGGTTGAGGAAGCTTATGAGGCTCAGCCCGCGTTGATTCAGGCGGCAAGAGCTGATTTGGTCGCGATTTTTGAGCGGGACCCGGCGTGCCATCGGTTGTTGCAGCCTATCTTGTATTTTAAGGGGTACCAGGCGATCCAAGCGTATCGCGTGGGCCATCATCTCTGGAACATCGGGCATCGTGACTTAGCTTACTTTGTCCAAATGCGGGTTTCTGAGATTTTTGGCGTGGACATTCACCCAGCCGCCCAGATCGGCAAGGGTATTATGATTGACCATGCCCATTCAATCGTGATCGGAGAAACGGCAGTTGTAGGTGACAATGTTTCGATGCTGCACTCGGTGACGTTGGGCGGCACAGGGAAAGAAGAAGAAGACCGTCATCCCAAAATTGGCAATGGTGTTCTCATCGGAGCAGGCGCAAAAGTTCTTGGAAACATTAACGTCGGTGATTGTAGTCGAATTGCTGCTGGTTCAGTCGTATTGGACGAAGTTCCCTCTTGTAAGACTGTCGCAGGAATTCCAGCCCGGATTGTAGGGGAAGCAGGATGCGACCAACCTTCCGTATCTATGAACCATATGTTGATCCCGCAGAGCTAATCGACATGTCCGTTTAAACGAAAAAAGCCGGGGCAATGGCCCCGTCTTTTTTATCTTGTTATGCCTTAGATGCGTTATGCCAACATTGTCATGGGATTCTCAAGGTTGTCTTTGATTGCAGTCAACAGCTGAGCCCCCAACGCGCCATCAATCACCCGGTGGTCTACTGAAAGCGTTACCGACATTATCGTTGCAATCGCTAGTTCGCCGTCTTTGCCTACAACCGGTTTCTTTGCACCGGCCCCGACGGCTAAAATTGCGCCATGGGGCGGGTTTATGACGGCGTCGAAATTGTCGATACCAAACATACCTAGGTTGGAGATCGCAAAACTTCCTCCTTGGTATTCATGTGGGGCAAGTTTGCGGTCACGTGCGCGGCCAGCAAGATCTTTCATTTCGGCCGAAAGAGCGGATAAAGACTTCATCTCGGCATCTTTTAAGACCGGTGTAAAGAGGCCCCCCTCAATCGCGACCGCGACCGCGACATCGGATGGTTTCAGTTTTAGCATCCGATCTCCAGCCCAAACAGCGTTGGCATCAGGTACTGTCTGCAACGCCAACGCGCAGGCTTTGATGATGAAGTCGTTCACGGACAGCTTTACGCCCCGACCTTCGAGTTGCTTGTTCAATTGCCCACGGAAGGCAAGAAGCGCATCCAGTTCAATGTCGCGCCGTAGGTAGAAATGGGGTATCGATTGTTTTGCTTCTGTCAGGCGCGCCGCGATCGTTTTGCGCATGCCGTTCAGGCTAATTTCTTCGAATTCGCGACCTTCGTACATCGCCACAACAGTCTCCGTTGCTGGGCCTGCGGATGTCGCCGGTGCGGCTGCGGCTGTTGCCGTAACCTCTTTTGCCGGCGTTACAGCTGTCGCAGCTTCGACATCAGCCTTAACGATACGACCGTGCGGGCCTGAGCCTGTTATGTTCGTCAGATCAAGCCCTTTGCTCGCCGCGATACGACGTGCCAGGGGGGATGCAAAAATGCGAGTCCCGTCAGCGCTCTGTGGTGCAGCAGGTGCGGCGCTTGATGCCGCTGTCGGACTTTCTTTTGCCTCCTCAGCAGCAGTTTCGGTGGCGGCAGCAGGCGCTGCTGCCGGACTGTCTGAGATGTCATCAACGCTTTCACCGTCTTCCAACAGGATCGCAATAGCTGCATTCACCTTAACGCCTTCGCTGCCCTCGGCGATCAGAATTTTGCCGATGACACCTTCGTCAACGGCCTCGAACTCCATTGTCGCCTTATCGGTTTCAATCTCAGCCATGACATCTCCGGAGGAAACGGTGTCGCCCTCCTTTACCAGCCATTTTGCCAGTGTCCCTTCTTCCATGGTCGGGCTCAGGGCGGGCATCAGAATTTCAATAGGCATTTTGCGCGCTCCTTATTTGTACGTGACTTTTTTGACGGCTTCGACGACTTCATCGGTGGTCAATAGCGCATGTTTTTCTAGATTGGCAGCATAGGGCATCGGGACATCCTTGCCGGTACAGTTGATGACGGGAGCATCCAGATAGTCAAACGCTTCTTGCATGATCACGGACGAGATATAGTTGCCTACAGATCCTTGCGGCCAACCTTCTTCGACGGTGACGCAGCGGTTCGTTTTCATGACTGATTTAAGAATACTGGCCGTGTCCATCGGGCGGATTGTGCGCAAATCTAAGACTTCGGCGCTTATGCCTTCTTCAGCCAGTTTTTCAGCGGCACCGAGGGCATATTGCATCCCGATCCCAAAGCTGACGATTGTTACATCGGAGCCTTCACGCCAAATCCGCGCTTTGCCAAAGGGTACAGTGTAATCATCTAGATCAGGCACATCAAACGTGCGTCCATAGAGGATTTCGTTTTCCAGAAAGATCACCGGATTAGGGTCACGGATCGCCGTTTTCATCAAACCTTTGTAGTCAGATGCTGAATAAGGCATGACAACTTTTAGGCCCGGAATTTGCATGTACCAAGCCGCGTAGTCTTGGCTGTGTTGCGCGCCGACGCGCGCGGCAGCACCGTTCGGGCCTCGAAAAACCATCGGGGCACCCATCTGCCCGCCGGACATATAGAGCGTTTTTGCCGCCGAGTTGATAATGTGGTCAATGGCCTGCATGGCGAAATTGAACGTCATGAACTCCACAATCGGGCGCAACCCCCCAAAGGCGGCACCTGTCGCGATGCCGGCAAAACCGTGTTCGGTGATCGGCGTATCGATGACACGTTTTGCGCCAAATTCATCCAACATACCTTGCGAGATTTTATAGGCGCCTTGGTATTCAGCAACTTCTTCCCCCATGAGGAAGACGTTGTCATCGCGGCGCATCTCTTCGGACATACCATCGCGCAGAGCTTCTCGCACGGTTTGTTGCTTGAGGGCGGTGCCCTCCGGCCAATCCGGTGTGGTGTCTGTTTCAGGAGCGGATGGCGCAGCAGAAACAGCCGCTGCAGCTGCGGGCGCTTCGGCGGCTGCCGCCGGGGCAGGGGCCGCAACCTGAATGTCGTCGGCGCTCTCGCCGTCTTCCAACAGGATTGCGATAGCTGTATTCACCTTAACACCTTCGCTGCCTTCGGCGATCAGAATTTTGCCAATAACACCTTCGTCAACGGCCTCGAACTCCATTGTCGCTTTATCGGTTTCGATCTCGGCCATAATGTCGCCAGAAGAAACGGTATCGCCCTCTTTCACCAACCATTTGGCTAGGGTTCCTTCTTCCATAGTAGGGCTTAGGGCGGGCATCAAAATCTCAGTTGCCATGACTCAAGCCTCCTCTGCTTCTGCGTAAATATCCGTCCAAAGTTCCTCGAGGGCAGGCTCTGGTGAAGTCTTGGCAAATTCTGCGCTCTCGTTCACGACGGCTTTAATCTCCTTGTCGATCAGTTTCAGATCGTCTTCTGTTGCGTGTTTACCTGTCAGCAACAAAGTGCGAACGGCTTCAATTGGGTCGCGCTCATCCCGCATTTTCTGGACTTCTTCACGGGTCCGGTACTTGGCAGGGTCCGACATTGAATGCCCGCGATAGCGATATGTTTTGATTTCCAGAATGTAGGGGCCTTTGCCGGAACGGCAATGTGCGACCGCTGTTTCACCAGCCGCCTTTACAGCGAGTACATCCATGCCATCTACGGCTTCTCCCGGAATGCCGAAAGCCAGGCCGCGTTCGTAAATTTCCGCCGATGATGTGGAACGTTGTTGAGACGTTCCCATCGCATATTGATTGTTCTCGATCACAAAGACGCAAGGAAGATCCCAAAGAGCGGCCATGTTGAAAGCTTCATAGACTTGGCCTTGATTAGCGGCACCGTCGCCAAAGTAAGTAAAGGACACACGTCCATTTTCGAGATATTTGTCTGCGAAGGCGAGACCGGCCCCCAGTGGCACCTGCGCGGCCACAATCCCATGCCCACCATAAAAATGCTTTTCTTTCGAAAACATGTGCATGGAGCCGCCTTTGCCCTTTGAATAGCCGCCTTCGCGCCCCGTCAGTTCAGCCATAACCCCGTTTGGATCCATGCCGCATGCAAGCATGTGTCCGTGATCACGATAGGAGGTGACGCGCTTGTCGCCTTCTTCGGCCGCGGCTTCTAGGCCGACAACCACAGCCTCTTGACCGATGTAGAGATGGCAGAACCCGCCAATCAGCCCCATACCATAAAGTTGACCTGCTTTTTCTTCGAACCGCCGGATGAGCAGCATGTCCTTGTAATAGGCCTTTAGTTCTTCAGCTGATACGTTGGGTTTTTTCGCCGCTTTTCGCGTTGCCATCGGTCGCATTTCCTTTCCGTGATACCCGTTCGGGCAGATAGTTTAGCGTTAAACTATCTATTATCGGATTCGGTGGCGTATTGCGAGTGGCAATCTGAAGGTATGCTATTTTGCCGCAAAATTACCTGAGGTTGCTTAGCGGATAACGATCTCATCCGCCCGGATGACGCCCAGCACCCGACGGCTTTGTTCATCCAGCAAGTCGAGATCCAGAAAATCATCCGACAGTCGTTTGGTCAGGTTTTCCATGCGAACGACTTCTATTTGGACCTCTGTCAGTTGCGTACGCAGTATCTCTGCTTCGGCATTGATTTCAGCGCGACGGAACACACCAAAATCGCCTTGCACCGCCGCAAATGTAAAGTAAGTGGCCAAACCAAGCGCCAAGGTGAAAAACACCAAGGCACCGAAAGCGGGTCGGGTGTTGCGGTTCATGTGTACTGCCTCATTTCGCCTCTTAGTGGGCGTGACAATACTATGACACAAGCCTACTCACCTGTGAATCCCCTTTTGACGAAACGGTCCGAAAAACGGAGTTTGACGGGCAATTTGGGTGTTTAGGTCTCTAACGCAGCGACACCGGGAAGGGTTTTACCTTCCATCCATTCCAAAAACGCCCCGCCAGCAGTGGAAATATAGGTGAAATCGTTCGCGACGTCGGCCTTGTTTAGGGCGGCGACGGTGTCACCACCGCCAGCAACAGATGTCAACGCGCCTTCTTTCGTCAGTTTGGCAGCATGTTGTGCTGCCGCCATTGTGGCCGCGTCAAAAGGAGCAATTTCAAAAGCACCCAGCGGGCCGTTCCAGATCAGTGTTTTCAAACCCTCAAAAGCTGTCAGGATTGCTGCTGTGCTCGCGGTTCCTGCATCTAAGATCATCTGATCTTCGTCGAGCTGTGTTGCCGCCGAGAGAGGGATAATTTCACACGCAGCCCCTGCTTTGAATTCGGTTGCCACGGCACCGTCAGTTGGTAGTAGAATTTGGCAATTGGTTTCTTTTGCGCTTTTCATAATGTCGCGCGCTGTTTCGATTAGATCGGATTCCATCAAGGACGCGCCAAGCTGTGCCCCTTGCGCTGCGAGAAAGGTGTTGGCCATACCACCACCAATCACCAGAACATCGAGTTTCCCGACGAGATTTTCCAGCAAAGCGATTTTGGTGGACACTTTTGCCCCACCAACCACTGCCCCAACAGGGCGGTCAGGAGTTGTCAGGGCGGCTTCCAATGCGGAGAGTTCTTGTTGCATGAGACGGCCAGCACAGGACGGAAGTAAATGTGCAACGCCGGTTGTGGACGCGTGCGCGCGATGTGCTGCCGAAAATGCATCATTACAAAAAACATCTCCAAGGCTTGCGAGAAACTGCGCCATTTGGAGATCGTTTGCTTCTTCGCCTGCTGCAAATCGCGTGTTTTCTATCAACACAACTGCGCCGTCGGGCAATTCGGAGAGGCTTGCTGGGTCTGGGCGTTCTATAAACGTCACGGGGAGACCAAGCGCGGTTTCCAATGTCGGCAGTGTGACACGCAGGGACATTTCAGGGACATATTTTCCCTTTGGGCGCCCAAAGTGCGCAAGCATGATCGGCAAACCACCAGCGGCAAGGATATCTTTTATTGTCGGGACGATGCGGTCGATCCGCGTGCTATCGGTGACAACGCCGTTCTCGACGGGGACATTGATGTCGACCCGGACAAGAACACGCTTTCCTTTGAGGTTCATATCGTCGAGAGTTTTCCAGCCCATGATGCAGTCCTTTCCGGTGTGAGGTGCGCCAGTGTGTTGCGCTTATCTGCGCCAAGGTCAACCGACCTGCTTGGCATTCCTGTGTTCAGAGCTTAGGTATTGCGCAAGAATGACAACAGGAGTGCCCCTATGGCCGAGATAAAAGACCCTGAGAATACCATATTGATGGAACTCAAGACCGGAACTGTGACAATCGAGCTATTGCCAGATGTCGCCCCCCAACACGCAGAGCGCATGAAAGAACTGGCACGTGCCGGTCATTACGATAATGTCGCGTTCCATCGCGTGATCGAAGGGTTTATGGCCCAAACAGGTGATGTTGAGCACGGCGACATGGAAGACGGTTTTAACATCCGCATGGCCGGTACGGGCGGTTCGGATCTGCCAAATGTACCCGCTGAATTTTCCAAAATCCCGCATGCACGCGGATCCTTGGGCGCAGCGCGGTCGGCAAACCCCGATAGTGCAAACAGCCAGTTTTTCATCAACTTCAAAGACAACGATTTCCTGAACGGTCAGTACACTGTATACGGTCAAGTGATCGAAGGAATGGACCACGTTGATGCAATCGCGCGCGGCGAGCCACCTGCCGAACCAGATCGCATGATTTCAGTCAAGGTTGCTGCAGATGTTTAAACCTGTCGCAATTACCGCCTGTCTGTTGGCCAGCCCCGCGCTGGCCGACGGCATCGCCATCCAGATTGAGGGCGAAGCAAATGGGACGATCGTGATCGATTTGTTGGAAGACGTCGCGCCAGAGCATTCCGCACGGATAACCGAGCTGGCACAGAGTGGCGCCTATGATGGCGTTGTTTTCCACCGCGTGATCGAAGGCTTCATGGCGCAGACTGGCGATGTGGAAAATGGCAAAATAGGCAGTGATTTACGCAGGGCAGGGACCGGTGGTTCTGATATGCCAGATCTTAAGGCCGAGTTTTCCGACGAGCCATTCGATCGCGGGGTCGTTGGCATGGCACGTTCCCAGAGCCCTGATAGTGCCAATAGCCAGTTTTTCATCATGTTCGAGCCAGGTCATTTCTTAAACGGGCAATACACTGTCGTTGGCCGGGTGACAGAAGGGCTGGACGTACTCGACGCGATTAAACGCGGAGAGGGCGGCAACGGTGCTGTAATAGGGCAACCCGATGTCATGCAGTCCGTCACAGTTGTTGAATAGAAGAAACTAGCCTTGCAATAAAAAAAGCCCCGGTTGTCAAAACCGGGGCTTTTTTCAATATCTATCGTTTTTTATGCAGCTTTACGCTTGCGGCGCCGCAAGCCAGCAAGACCAGCAAGGCCCGACAGCATTAAAATCGCGCCAGCAGGGACCGGTACAGCTTGCAGCTGGATATCCCACGTCGCGGTTTCGTCTGGATCGGGTCCGTAAATACCAAAAATTGGGTCTAGGTTGAAGTTGATCAGGCCAGTAAGATTGCCCAAGTTGATTTCGCCACCTGTGTTCAACAGATGCTGCGTTTCGGTTGTACCGTCGTCAACCACGAACTGGCCATCAAAGACGCTTGTGATGGCGGACCAACGGAAAACAACCTTATAGACTGTATCACCCAAATCCATGGCCCACTGGTCCGTGAACCGCGGTGTATTCCCACCCGTGCGGTGCGCGACAAAACCAAAGATATGTGTGTCGCCGACAACTTCCAGTAGAGGATCGCCGTTCGTTTCATCAAAGTCGTTCAGCGCGATCGCGGTCACGGGTGCCGTTGAGCGACCCAATCCGCTTTCGTCATAAACTCCTGAAATGTTCCCGATAGTTGCTGCAGCAGCCGGCACCGCGAGGGTTGCTATCGTTGCTATCGCCATGGCCGAAAGTGTATTTGTACGCACCAGAGTACCCCTTGTAACATTTGACTTTAATTTAAAGGACAGATTTGGCGTATTCAACCGAAATTTTCACTCAATATGGGTAAAAGATTGTATAAACCGGTTGAATTCTACCTAAGGTAGGTGTGTTTGGGGCCAAATCAGGTAAAGATGGGATTTTTGATTGCAACGGGAACGGTCCGACGCAAAGAATCTTGCCCAAAAAAATAAGCGCCACATCGCTGCGGCGCTCGAAATTGTTAGAATTTTCCGCGCGTTAAGACGCAGGATTCGGTTTCGCTGCAGGGGCGGTTTTCGCGCCTGGGTTCAGCGGGTCATCCTGACGCTGAACAGAACCTTCAAAGTGTGCACCGCTCTCGATCGCGATGGTCTTGTGGATTATGTCACCCTCAACGCGCGCAGTGGAGGTCAAACGGACTTTCAAGCCGCGCACACGTCCCACAATCCGACCATTGATCACGACGTCATCGGCAATGATCTCGCCCTTGATTGTCGCGCTTTCGCCAATCGTCAACAAATGCGCGCGAATATCGCCTTCTACAGTGCCTTCAACCTGCACATCGCCGGTTGTTTTCATATTGCCCGTCACATGGAGATCCGCTGACAGCACAGATGCTGGCGGTTTTGCCTTGGGGGCGGTGGCTTTGAAATCGCTTTGTTTTGGCGCAGCGGGGGCGGATGTGGCCGCCGCTTTTGTTTCGGGTTCTGCCGGTTTGCCAGCTGGTTCGTTGATTTTGCTCTTAGAAAACATCTTGTGCAGCCTTGATATAGATCATTGGGTTTACGGCTTTACCGCCGACGCGGACTTCATAGTGTAGATGCACGCCAGTCGCCCGTCCAGATGCTCCCATATCACCAATATGATCGCCACGCGAGACCCTTTGCCCAACTTTGACGCGAATTTTTGATAAGTGTGCGTATCGTGTCTCAATCCCGAAGTCATGTTGGATTTTTACGAGGCGCCCGTACCCGGTCGACCAACCCGCGCTGACGACCACACCATCTGCCGTTGCATATAGGTCAGTTCCCAATGGGGCAGCGAAATCGACGCCTTTGTGCATGCGCCGCCCACCGGTTTTAGGGTCTCGGCGGAATCCATATTCGCTGGTAAAGCGGAACGAATTTTTGACCGGAAGGGCAAAGGGCGCTTTCTCAGCCGCGATGCGATATAGATTGAGTGTATCTAATTGACCTAACAAGCGATTGGCCCGCTCCATGTCTTCGGTCGGTTCTTGGCCGCGGCTGGAAAAGGACAATGGCGTCAAGGGCCCACCGCGGCCGCTGTATCCACGTCGAACCTGGTCCAAAATCCGTTCGGTTGGCAGATTGGCATTTCGGAAAATTTTATCAAGCGGTGCGACCGAAAGGGCCATGGCATCTTCGAGCTGACGGAAAATTTGGTCGTTGTCTTCTTTTAAAAGCGCAATTTCCAACGCCATTTCATCGGCGTAACGCAGTGCATCCTGTGCATCCGCATAAACCTCATCCCGTTCCGCAGCGGTCTTGGCCAAGGCTTGGGCGAGAAAATCAACGGGTGCGCCTTTGTCATTTGGCAAAAGAGGCTGTGTCCCAGATTGTCGGATGTTGTCTTGTTGCATCGCCACAAGTTCCGATTGGGCTTGCTGACGCCCTTTTATTGCGAGGCGTAATTTGGATTGAACCACCTCTATGCCTGTTTCAAGCTCAAAGCGCCGGGTTTCAGATTGCAACAACTCAGATTGCATCGAAGAAATTTGCCCCAGTGCAGCATTGAAGCGATCCTGCGCGGCAAGTGCTTCTGCGGCGCGATGATCACGCTGGTCGGCGAGATCGTTCAGGCGGGCCTGATACGTTGTCTGATCACGTTTGGCCTGTTCGCGCGCATTGCCAGCCCCAATACTATCCATCAGCAGGATGGATGTTGCGATGATGGACCAGCCTATCACGAGCGACGCGCCAGTGATGGTCCACAATTGTGTGGATGGGCGTAATCGGATAAATCGCGCGTCGTTATCTGACTTCAAAAATACTCGGCGTTCTGGAAAGACGTGCTCCAAGGCACCGTTAATCTTGATGGCCAGACGTGTCCGCAAAGCGATCTTCCTCCCCATTCCGTTGTTTGACGATCAGAAATTCTGTCCTGCTTGTCACCGCGCCACCGTGATTATCCAGCGCGCTCGCAGGGGGCAAGCCAGTTTGCTTATTTTACTCACCACCTGTGATTGAAATACGTCAAATTGGCAAGAATCTGCCGGTTTTCGGTGGGTTAGGGGCGTATCCGCCTAACCAGATAAAGCGAGGGCGATGCCAATGGTGCTGCAATTTTAACCATCTGTTAAGGGTTCGGAGTGGGATTAAGGATGGGAGGCGCTCTGCAAACATGGCAAGGTGATGTGGAGACAAAACCTTGAGAGATTGGGAGGCTTCCCGACCAGCTTCGGTCCTCACGTTTCACGATCTGCGTGTTTGATGATGCTCCAAACGACGGGTTGATCCAATGTGTTGCTTGCGTGACTTAAATGTAGTGCTGGGAATTGATTACCGCCCGACATGCTCTAGAAGGGGGCCTCGCTCAGCGCTCAGTTGACGTTTATTTTTCATGGAGACGACATGCCCAAACCACGCAGCTTATCTGAAATGGCCGTTGATGTGTTAACAACGCGAGTGGGCCGGGAAAAAGCGGCAAAATCGCGGCAGTACGCAGAACAGTGGCTGGAAGCGCGTCGGTCGGGCGACGCAATTGAGATCGGAAATGCCACGCCGCCCCATCATCCGTCGCGGCCTGAGAAACCAGAATTGCTAAGCCCGCGAGACATGCCAAAACGTAAACCGGGAAATCCGGCCGGCCGTCAGGCGATGTTACACGCTATTGCGCATATTGAGCTGAATGCGGTTGACTTGCATTGGGATATTATCGCGCGTTTTACACATATTCGCATGCCACTCGGATTTTACGATGACTGGGTCCGCGCTGCGGATGATGAATCAAAACATTTCAATCTTCTCAGCGACTGCCTCGAAGCTATGGGGAGCTTTTATGGCGCACTGCCTGCCCATGACGGTATGTGGCGCGCTGCAGAAGATACGGCAGAGGATTTTCTAGGCCGTCTTGCCATCGTGCCGATGGTTCTGGAGGCGCGTGGTTTGGACGTGACGCCCGGGATGATAACGCTTTTTGAAAAAGCGGATGAGCAACAGACCGTTGACGCGCTGAAAGTCATCTATGCCGAAGAGGTCAGCCACGTGGCATACGGGTCCAAATGGTTCAATTTTTGCTGTGGCCGACAAGACAGTGACCCCAAAGAGGTTTTTCATGATCTGGTTCGGCACTATTTTAAGGGCGGTTTGAAGCCCCCGTTTAACGAAGAAAAGCGAGCCGAAGCCGGGATTCCGCCAGATTTTTACTGGCCGTTGGTCGATCAATGATTGCTCCTGATCGACCGTTACTTTGTAGATCGTCTGATGGGCGATGCGCGAGGCCTCCAAATGCCTGGTGCGCAGCCTTAGGTGTCTGAGGAAGAACGGACCTCTTCCAGCACAGCCTCCACATGCCCCGGCACTTTGACCTTATCCCAAATTTTGGCGATCGTTCCGTCCTTTGCGATCAAAAACGTCGTTCTCTCAATGCCCATAAATTTCTTACCGTACATGTTCTTTTCTTTCCAAACGCCAAAATCTTCGCATGTGTTGGACGTCTCGTCGGACAAAAGCGGGATTTCCAGTTCGCGTTTCGTGGCGAACTTTTGATGGCTCGCGATACTGTCTTTGGAGATCCCAAAGACCAGGGCACCGGCTTGCGTAAATTCAGACAGGCTCTGGGAAAATCCGATGCTCTCTTTGGTGCACCCGGGCGTGTCATCGCGGGGATAAAAGAACAGTACGACGGGTTGGCCAATCAGCGCGGACAGCGTCACATCCTCGCCACTTGTGCTGGGCAGGGTGAAATCAGGGGCAGGTTCGGAAATTTTTGACATAACGTTCTCTTGGGTTTTCACAATTGCAGACCAATGTCATAATAGAGCATGCCAGCTCTTCGCCAAGGGCTGATCCAGTGTACCGGCAGCATTTCCGCATGCCGGAAGTAAGGGTTCGGTTCTATTTTGCAAGAAGAAGCGCCATCCCCCACAAAAGCCCGTTTTCGACGACGACGGAAACGAACGCTTTTTCTGACCTTGATCATTTTTGCCGTTTTGATCAGCGGTGCGATGAGCAGTGCTTTTTGGTTGCGGGGACGCGATCTTGTTGCGCCCGAATGGCTGCGCGACGAAGTTGAACAACGCCTTGCAAACTTTTTCCCTGACGTAGTTATTCAGTTTGACGATGTCGTCGCCTCAATCGGCGAAGACTGGCGGCCCCGGTTTTACGTACGAAACCTTGACGTGCGCACACTTGCTGGTTTGAGTGTTGTTTCAGTTTCTGACATCAGTGCAGGCTTGGACAGGACCGCCCTGACCAAGGGTCGGATTAGCCTGTCATCCCTGCAAGCCAATGGGGTTCTTGTCTCCATGCGACGCTCTGTCGACGGGGCAATTTCCCTGACTGCCGGGGCACGATCGGATGGGGCCAGCCGACAAGCGCCCAATTTGACCAAGTTAGTCGATGAAATGGATGATCTTTTGCTGCGCCCGGCGCTGGCATCGCTCCAAAATGTGGATGTTCGTACGATTACGCTGCGCTATGATGATCTGCGTGCAGAAAGAGCTTGGACGGTTGATGGCGGTCGTATGCGCCTTGAACGCAATGACAGTGACTTGCAGATCGCGGTAGACCTCGCAATCTTGGGCGGGCAGTCGAATGTTGCAACTGTGGCCGCAAATTATTCGGGTGTTATCGGCGAGAATGCCTCGCAATTTGGGATCAGCATCGACAATCTGGATGCACGTGACATTGCCTCTCAGGGAGCGGCATTTTCTTGGCTCGGTGCTTTGGCAGCTCCAATTTCTGGATCGTTGCGGGGAGGGGTGCGGGAGGACGACACCCTTGAGCCCTTAAACGCAACGCTGCAAATCGGTGCTGGTGTGATCCAACCCACACCACAAACAAGCCCAATCCCAATCGACGGCGCGCGCAGTTATTTCTCTTTTTACCCCAAAGAACAATTGCTCCGCTTTGATGAGCTAAGTGTCGCCAGTCAGTGGGGACGCGGCAGGTTGGAAGGTCAAGCGATACTTGGGCGTGTCGCGGAGGGAAAAATCAGCGATTTGGTCGGCCAGTTTCGAGTGACGGACCTGGCCGTAAACCCAGATGGCCTCTACCCCGAACCGGTTAAGCTCGAGGCGGCCGAGTTGGATTTTCGGTTGAAATTAAACCCGTTCATTTTAGAAGTCGGCCGCCTGCAAGTTACTGACGCGGGAAGTACGGTAATCTCTCAAGGCAGCGTTTCAGGGGGGCAGAGCGGTTGGAACGTTGCGATGGATGCTGAGGTGGATACCTTGTCTGCACCGCGATTGATGGCTCTCTGGCCCACGCGGCTCAAAGAAAAAACCCGCACTTGGATTTCGGAAAATATCCGTGCCGGTACCGTCAACGGTGCCTCGGCATCGGTGCGTATTGCGCAAGGCGGCAAGCCTGAAACCTACCTTGGATTCAATTTCCAAGATGCCGAATTCACCTTTACCAAGGATCTGCCCCCGGTAAAAAAGGCAAAAGGCCACGCATCGCTGTTCAGAAACCGGTTTGTTTTGATTTTGGACGATGGGGAACTTACCGCGCCACAAGGGGGGGCTGTAAGTGCTGCTGGGACATCTTTCATTGTGCCTGCGACAGACGCCAAACCAGCGCCACCGGGCATTGTTCGTTTGAACGCATCCGGTTCAATAACTGCGGCCCTGTCCTTGCTCGATCAACCACCGCTTGAGATCATGCAAAAAGCGAATTTACCCGTTTCGATCGCGCAAGGACGGGTCGATGTCGCGGGTACATTATCATTGCCGCTGAAAAAAAAGATCGATGTCGATGAAGTTCAGTTTGATGTGCGTGGCACTGTTTCTGATGTGCGAAGTGATGTGTTGATCAAAGATCGTGTGCTGGCTGCACCGCGTCTGACGTTGGAGGCGTCAGAAAAAGGAGTGCGCGTGGCTGGCCTCGGTACATTGGACGATGTGTCCTTGGACGTTGTGTGGCGCCAACCACTTGGGCGGCCCGGGGACAGCTTGCCAGGGCAAGTCACTGGAACGGTAGAAATTGATCAAGCGGCATTGACAACATTTGGTGTGGATCTGCCGCCTGGGGTCATGAATGGCGCAACCCGTGGAACGTTGACGCTGGATTTGCTCAAGGGCGTTGCGCCAAAACTGTCTTTGCGCTCTGATCTTACGGGCGTTTCTTTGGGGTTCGCCCCGCTCGCGTGGTCCAAATCATCCTCGCGAGAGGGGCTATTGGAACTCAACATGACATTGGGGGATGCGCCGCGGGTTGATCGGCTGGTGTTGGAGGCTGGCAGTCTGCTCACCGAAGGCACGGTCACACTGAACGCGGATCAACAGCTCGATCGCGTAAGTCTGGACCGAGTGCGGCTGGGAGGATGGCTTGATGCCCCGGTGGATCTTGTGGGGCGTGGTCAAGGCAACGCGCTTGGGGTGGAAATCCGTGGCGGTACCGTGGATTTGCGCAAAGCTGACTTTCCCTCAGGAGAGACATCATCGAGCGGAACGCAAGGCGGCCCAATTACAGTGGCCTTAGACCGGTTGCAAATCAGCGATACGATTTCCCTAACGCAAATGCGGGGCACGCTGAGCACACAATCAGGGATTAGCGGGTCTTTTTCTGGACGGGTAAATGGCGGGGAGCCAATCACCGGGGATATCACACCTCAGAACGGGCGAAGCGCGGTGCGTGTTCAGGCAGGCAATGCTGGCCGTGTTTTTTCTTCTGCGGGGTTGGTCACCCAAGCGCTTGGGGGGCAGATGGAACTGGTTCTTGTCCCCGTTGGAACGGGTGGCGCATTTGACGGAAAGCTCAGCGTGCTGGACGCAAAAGTGACCGAAGCCCCAACAATTGCCGGGCTCTTGAATGCGATCAGCGGCGTTGGGCTCATCAATGAATTGAATGGCGATGGCATCTATTTTTCTGAAATCAAAGCCGATTTTCGCTTGGCCCCGTCTCGGATCACCCTGCGCGAAGCGAGTGCTGTTGGGGCTTCTATTGGCTTGTCGATGGATGGTGTTTTTCAAACGGGAACAGGGGCTCTCCAGATGCAGGGCGTGATTTCTCCGATCTATGTTTTGAATTCGATTGGCAGTGTGTTAACCCGGAGCGGGGAAGGGTTGATTGGGTTCAACTATTCGATAACAGGATCAACAAAAGAGCCTAAGGTTTTTGTCAATCCTTTGACCGCTTTGGCCCCAGGTTTCCTGCGCAATTTATTCCGCCGCAAGGCTCCCACGGTACCCTTGGAAGAGGGAGAACCCGTGCCGGTACCTGAACCTCGGCGCATACCGGTTGTGACACGTGGTGAAGATCGATAAGTAGCCGCGCATGAAACTGAGCGATTTTGATTTTGACCTGCCTGATGACCTGATCGCAACGCGCCCTGCGGTGCCGCGATCGTCAGCGCGCTTGCTTGTGGCACAGGGGGCCGAATTTAAAGACGCCGTCGTGTCTGATCTTCCGAATTGGCTCAGGCCCGGAGACCGCATGGTGTTGAATGACACACGCGTCATTCCGGCGCGATTGACGGGGCATCGTCCGCGCAACACCGCCCAAGGACCGATGAAAGCAAAGATCGAAGTGACGCTGTTGGAACCTCAAGCGAATGGCGATTGGGCTGCGCTCATAAAACCCTTGAAAAAGGTCAAGATCGGGGAAGAGATTGTTTTCTCTCATGACTTGCGCGCCACGCTGACTGGTGTCGCCGACGGTCAGGGGCGTTTGGCCTTTAACTTGAGCGGGGGTGATTTTGACGCTGCATTGAATGCGACCGGCGCCATGCCATTGCCACCTTATATTGCTGCAAAACGCCCATCAGATGCACGCGATAAACAAGACTACCAAACGGTCTTTGCACGCAACAACGGCGCTGTTGCCGCTCCGACCGCGTCCTTACATTTTGATGAAACACTTTTGCAAAGCTTGGCCCAAAAGGGTGTTTCCTTCACCCATGTCACCCTGCATGTTGGCGCAGGTACGTTTCTGCCTGTTAAGGTCGAAGACGTCACCACCCATAAAATGCACTCTGAATGGGGGCAGGTAAGCGCAGCAGCAGCAGCAGAAATCAACGCCACCAAAGACCAAGGTGGCCGGGTAATTCCCGTCGGCACGACGGCGTTACGCCTGATCGAAACCGCAGGACGAGGGGGGCACATTCAAGCCTGGCAAGGGGATACGGATATCTTCATCTATCCGGGGTTTCATTTTAACGTCGCCGATGCCCTAATGACCAACTTTCATCTGCCGAAATCAACTTTGATGATGCTGGTTTCTGCGCTGATGGGCGCTCAAACCGTACGATCTGTTTACGCCCATGCAATTGCTGAGCGGTATCGTTTCTTTTCCTACGGCGATGCATCGATTTTATTCCCGAGTCAGTGAATTTATTCTGCTGGCACAAAATAACGTCATATTGCGACGCCTCTTTGTCGTAGCTGGGCCTGAACAAATGCCTCGATTGGGTCAATTGGGGACAGACTTACTCCCTTCCTCCCACGGAGATTCGTATGCGACAGGTTTTATCCAGCGCTTGGGCGCTTTTGCTTGGCATGTGCCTGCTTATGGTCGGCAACGGTATGCAGGGGACGCTCCTCGGGATTAGGGGCGAAATCGAAGGGTTTTCTACCCTTGAAATGTCCATCGTCATGTCGGGATACTTCATCGGCTTCCTTGGCGGGTCACGCACTGCGCCAGGTATGATCCGTCGCGTCGGGCACGTCCGGGTGTTTGCCGCGTTAGCGTCGTTAATTTCCGCTGTTATGATTCTTTATCCAACACTGGCCGAAGTTTGGGCATGGACTCTGGGGCGCATTTTGATCGGGTTTTGTTTTTCTGCGGTCTACGTCACAGCCGAAAGTTGGCTAAACAATGCGGCCACAAATGAAAACCGAGGGCAGGCGCTGTCGCTCTATATGATCGTGCAAACCGCCGGGATCGTCGTCAGCCAAGCGCTGTTGTTGTCTGCTGATCCTTCTGGGTACGTGCTGTTTGTCATTCCATCGGTATTGGTATCGCTCGCGATTACGCCGATCTTGCTCTCGATCTCGCCGACGCCAGCCTTTGACACAACCAAACCCATGAGCCTCAAAGCGCTTGCCAATGTGTCTCCGCTTGGATGTGTCGGCATGTTTTTACTCGGAGGGATTTTCTCTGCGCAATTTGGCATGGCTTCGGTTTATGGGGCCAAGGCGGGGCTTAGCGTCGGCCAGATTTCAACTTTTGTTGCGATGTTTTTTGTCGGGTCGGTTCTTTTGCAATTTCCAATTGGATGGATTTCGGATCGTATGGACCGCCGGATTCTCGTGCTGATCGTCGCTGCAATCGGTGTCTTTGGCTCTGTCCTCGGAATGATCTGTGGGGCCAGTTTTCCCCTGTTGTTGGTGTCTGCATTTGTGGTCGGCGGCATGTCTAACCCGCTGTATTCGCTGTTGATTGCCCATACTAATGATTTTCTGGAACACGAAGACATGGCCGCCGCATCAGGAGGGTTGATTTTCATCAACGGGCTCGGGGCGATTGCCGGGCCTTTGATCACGGGGTCGTTGATGGATGCGGTCGGGCCATGGGGATTTTATTTGTTCACGGCAATTTTGTTTGTGGCTTTGGTCGCTTACGCCGCCTATCGCGCCACGAAACGGGGCGCGGTTCAAGTGGAAGATACAGGTGCTTATGTCGCGGTTAGCCCGAGCTATACGTCCGTGGCAATTGAGTATGCGCAGGAATATGCCATTGAAACTGAAAAAGAGGGTGAAAATGAAGCAAACGACGCGTAAATGTGTCGTGTTGATGCAAATTGTGAATAGATTAATTCCTTATAAACAGACTACCATGGAACTGTATTGGTAAAGAGTCGGGAGAAGTGTTATGAGACGTCCAGAAGAAATTTTGAGTTTTTGGCTCGACGACGTTGGCCCAAAAGGCTGGTATGGGTCCTCAGATGCCTTAGACGATAAGGTTCGCGAAGGCTTTGAGACGACATTGGCCGGGGCTGCAGATGGCCGGTTTTCATTGTGGTTGACATACCCGACAGGCGTGCTGGCCTATATCATTCTGACAGATCAGTTTTCGCGTAACATGTACCGTGGATCCAGTGAGGCTTTTGCGACAGACAGGATTGCTCTGACGGCGGCCAAGGCTGCGATCAACAAAGGATGGGACTTCAAGATCGACGAGCCTGCGCGGCAGTTCTTTTACATGCCGTTGATGCATTCGGAAAGCCAATGCGACCAAGATCGTTGCGTTCGCCTGATGTGTGAACGCATGCCAGAAGATGGGGAAAGCAATTTGTTGCATGCCCGTGCCCACCGGGCGATCATTCGCCAATTCGGACGTTTCCCAACCAGAAACGAAGCGCTTGATCGCGTCTCCAGCAAGCCAGAGCAAGATTATTTGGAACATGGCGGATACGGTGCAATGCTACGCGAATTGAGCGTGTCAAAGGCTGCATAAAATTCGATTTTGACGCCAGTGCGCTTATGTCGCGTGCATGATGTTGTTGTCGTTGGATCAGATATAGTTTAACGGTAAACTATATTTTGATTTCCTATGCACGAGGACAGAACATGGCAGCGAAATCCTACGACCTTATTGTGATCGGTGCAGGCCCGGGCGGGTATGTCGCGGCGATCCGAGGAGCACAGCTTGGCATGTCAGTTGCCATCGTGGAGCGCGAACATCTGGGCGGCATTTGTTTGAATTGGGGGTGTATCCCGACCAAGGCGATGCTGCGCTCATCAGAAGTGTTTCATCTGATGCACCGCGCCAAGGAATTTGGTCTCAAAGCCGACAACATCGGCTATGATCTCGATGCCGTCGTAAAACGGTCACGCAAAGTTGCAGGACAGCTATCGGGTGGCATCGGCCATTTGATGAAGAAAAACAAAGTCGCTGTTTTCATGGGCGACGCCACCATTCCCGCCAAAGGCAAGGTGAGCGTCAAGACGGACAAGGGATCAGAAGAGCTGACCGCCAAAAACATCGTTTTGGCCACCGGAGCGCGCGCGCGAACACTGCCAGGCTTAGAAGCAGACGGCGATCTGGTTTGGACTTACAAACACGCGCTCGAACCCAAACGTATGCCGAAAAAGTTGCTGGTTATCGGATCAGGCGCGATTGGCATCGAATTCGCGAGCTTTTACAACACATTGGGCGCGGATACGACGGTTGTCGAAGTCATGGATCGTGTCTTGCCCGTCGAAGATGCTGAAATTTCAGCTTTTGCCAAAAAGTCGTTTGAAAAGCAGGGCATGAAGATCATGCAAAAGGCGATGGTCAAACAGCTCGATCGCGGCAAAGGCAAAGTAACCGCGCATATTGAAGTGGGCGGTAAAATCGAAAAGCACGATTTTGACACTGTCATTTCTGCTGTCGGAATTGTTGGCAATGTTGAAGGGCTTGGGTTGGAAAAGCTCGGCGTCAAAATTGACCGGACCCATGTTGTGACCGATGAATTCTGCCGTACAGGTGTTGAGGGGCTCTATGCCATCGGGGATATCGCTGGCGCGCCTTGGTTGGCGCATAAAGCGAGCCACGAAGGCGTGATGGTTGCCGATCTGATCGGGGGAAAACACGCGCATCCGGTGAAACCTGAAACGATTGCCGGCTGTACCTATTGTCATCCACAGGTTGCTTCGGTGGGCTATACCGAAGCCAAGGCCAAAGAACTTGGGTATGACATCAAGGTGGGCCGTTTCCCCTTTATCGGGAACGGAAAGGCAATCGCCCTTGGGGAACCTGACGGGATGATCAAGACGATTTTTGACAAGAAGACCGGCGAACTGCTAGGGGCCCATATGGTGGGTGCCGAAGTGACGGAACTTATTCAAGGCTATGTCGTTGGCCGCCAGTTGGAAACGACAGAAGAAGATCTGATGAATACGGTCTTCCCGCACCCGACACTGTCTGAGATGATGCATGAAAGCGTCCTTGACGCCTATGACCGTGTCATCCACATGTAATGGGACGCGTTAACAGGGGGCGATGTGACAGATCTCAACAGGTCAAGTCTTGTTACAATCGCCCATGTGCATGGCGCAGATGCCTTGGCTGTAACGACAGGGCATTTGCGCGCCACCGATATCCCCGTGTTTGCTGATATTGCGCATTTCGCAAACCTACATCCCCATTTGCATACGGCGTTGGGTGGGATCGCAATTTCTGTGCCGCGATCCAAGGCAGTAGCAGCGCGTGAAACGCTCGAATGCGCCGCTTGGGTATCACGGCCCTTATCTAAACGACAGATCGTGCTGTGGGTCGCCCTCATGATCTGGGCCTTCGTCCCACCATTGTCGTCTTCTGTTTTTGTACTGCGGTCCTCTCGCTCAACAGGGGTGATGCAGCAGGGCGCATCATGACCCCTCAAAAATCTAACTGGTTTTTGATCTTGGCCTTATGGGGCGCCGGGCTTGGTGCGGCGGCGCAATATGGAAAGTTCAGCGTCATCTTTGACCGCTTGCCAGATGTGTACCCACAGGCCGGGGCGGCCTTGGGGTTTGTCGTTTCCGTCGTTGGGTTTGTTGGGATCGTTTTTGGGATCGTCGCAGGACTGCTGGTCGCGCGCATTCGGTATCGACGGGCATTGCTGTTTGCGCTGTGGTTCGGCGCGGCCATTTCAGCCTTTCAGGCCATGTTACCACCATTGCCGTGGATGTTGCTGAGCCGCGGATTGGAAGGGCTGTCACATCTCGCGATCGTGGTCGCTGCGCCAACGTTGATTGCCCAAATCTGCGCGCCCAAAGATCGCGGGTTGGCCTTGACCTTATGGGGCACCTTTTTCGGTGTGGCTTTTGCACTGTTGGCTTGGGGCGGGGTGCCATTGGTGAATGTCGCGGGCATCCCGGCGTTGCTTTTAGCGCATTCTGCTTACCTCGCGGTTTTCGCGATCGTTTTGGGCGTTTGGTCACACACCCTACCGGCAGAAACGTTGCCCGCGCACCCGTCCGTGCGCCGTATCCTCAGCGATCATGCCACCATATATAAAAGCCCTGCCATTTCTGCACCGGCCCTTGGCTGGCTATCCTATACGTTTTGTTTTGTGTCCTTCCTGACCGTTATGCCGCCCTATATCGCCGCCGAACATCGTGCATTTGTTATGGGCGCGATCCCACTGACCAGTATTGCCGTATCGATGACTGCAGGGGTGATTTTACTGCGTGTGTTTTCGGCCGTCGCCGTTGTTATCATCGGCTTCTTGGGCTGTGTTCTGGCGATGCTGGGGCTGGCGTTTATGCCTGGAAACCCGGCCATTTGTCTAACGCTGGCCGGTACGATGGGTCTGATCCAAGGCGCGAGTTTTGCTGCGGTGCCGCAATTGAATACCTCGCCTGCGGATCAAGCACAGGCAAATGGCGCGATGGCACAGATGGGAAATCTCGGCAACACCCTCGGAACACCGGTTATGGCGCTGACCATTGCGTCATTTGGGTATATTGGCTTGCCCATTTTGGCCGGGGTGGCCTTTGCCTGCGGCACTGTTGCGCATCTTGTTTTAAGGCGCAAACGAAATAGCACTTGATGTTCTTTCTTTGTTCTTATTTTATCATTGGCGAAGTCGCGTAATGCGCCTATGTGGTGTGATACGGTAAAGGGGTGTCTGATGGCTGAGCTGAAAAATATCGAAGTGCGCGGTGCGCGCGAACACAATCTAAAGAACATCGATGTGGACATTCCTCGCGACCAACTGGTTGTTATCACGGGGCTGTCAGGGTCTGGCAAATCGTCACTGGCCTTTGACACGATCTATGCTGAAGGACAGCGCCGCTATGTAGAATCTTTGTCAGCCTATGCGCGCCAATTCCTTGATATGATGCAGAAACCAGACGTGGATCATATCTCTGGTCTCAGCCCGGCCATTTCAATTGAACAAAAAACCACCTCCAAAAACCCGCGCTCCACAGTCGGTACTGTGACCGAAATTTACGATTATATGCGCTTGCTTTTTGCCCGGGTGGGAACACCGTACAGCCCCGCCACCGGCAAGCCGATCCAAGCGCAGCAGGTTCAGGATATGGTTGATCGTGTCATGCAAATGGAAGAAGGCACGCGTGCTTATTTGTTGGCCCCCATCATTCGGGACCGCAAAGGGGAATATCGCAAAGAATTCTTGGAATTGCGCAAACAGGGGTTTCAGCGGGTCAAAGTTGACGGACAATTTTACGAATTGGACGAACCGCCCACATTGGATAAAAAGTTCCGTCATGACATTGACGTTGTCGTTGATCGGATCGTCGTGCGCGAGGGGTTGGAAACACGTCTGGCCGACAGCCTTCGCACAGCGCTGGACCTGGCGGATGGCATCGCGATCATTGAAACAGCCCCATCCGACGGTGACTCTGAACGTACCACGTTTTCGGAAAAATTTGCCTGTCCGGTCAGCGGTTTTACGATCCCCGAAATTGAACCGCGTTTGTTTTCGTTTAACGCTCCTTTTGGGGCCTGTCCGGATTGTGATGGGCTCGGGGTCGAATTGTTCTTTGATGAACGGCTGGTTGTACCGGACCAGAATTTAAAAATTTCCGATGGTGCCTTGGCGCCCTGGCGTAAGGGCAAATCACCGTATTTTCTTCAAACCATTGAAGCAATTGCAAAACACTATCAATTTAAACAGTCGGCCAAATGGAAAGACCTGCCGGAAAACGTCAAAAAGGTTTTTCTGTATGGTTCGGGCAAAGAAGAGATCGAGTTTCGGTATGACGAGGCTGGCCGTGTGTATCAGGTCACCCGCGTTTTTGAAGGCGTGATCCCGAACATGGAGCGGCGCTATCGCGAAACCGATAGCAATTGGATTCGCGAAGAATTTGAACGCTATCAGAACAATCGTTCTTGTGGCACATGCGACGGCTTTCGCTTGCGCCAAGAGGCTTTGGCCGTGAAAATAGCGGGTCTGCACGTGGGGCAGGTGGTTCAAATGTCGATCCGCGAGGCGTTCGATTGGTGTCAAACGGTGCCCGAACATCTGAGTGCGCAGAAAAATGAAATTGCGAAGGCGATTTTGAAGGAAATCCGCGAACGGCTTGGGTTTTTGAACAATGTGGGGCTTGAGTATCTGACATTGAGCCGAAATTCAGGCACCTTGTCAGGTGGAGAAAGCCAACGTATCCGGCTTGCTTCTCAAATCGGGTCTGGCTTGACCGGGGTTCTCTATGTTCTGGATGAACCCTCAATTGGTCTGCATCAACGCGATAACGATCGGCTTTTGCTGACGCTTAAGAACCTGCGTGATCAAGGGAATACGGTGATCGTCGTTGAACATGACGAAGAAGCCATTCGCGAAGCAGACTACGTGTTCGATATTGGCCCAGGCGCAGGGGTGCATGGCGGCCAGGTGGTCAGTCAGGGCAAGCCAGAAGAGATTGCAGCAGACAAAAATTCCGTTACGGGGCAATACTTAACGGGTGCGCGCGAAATCGCGATCCCGGAAACACGTCGCAAGGGGAATAAGAAAAAATTACAGGTCGTAAAGGCGACGGGTAACAACCTAAAAAACGTGACTGTCGATTACCCTTTGGGGAAATTTGTCTGTGTGACTGGGGTTTCAGGGGGGGGGAAGTCGACGCTCACAATTGAAACCTTGTTCAAGACGGCTTCCATGCAATTGAACGGCGCGCGCCAAACGCCAGCCCCCTGTCAAACGATCAAAGGGCTCGAACACCTGGATAAGGTCATCGATATTGACCAGCGGCCCATTGGGCGCACGCCGCGATCAAACCCTGCCACCTATACCGGCGCTTTTACCCCTATTCGGGAATGGTTCGCTGGGCTGCCCGAAGCAAAGACCCGTGGCTATAAGCCGGGGCGCTTTAGCTTTAACGTTAAGGGGGGGCGTTGCGAAGCCTGTCAGGGCGACGGGGTGATCAAAATTGAAATGCACTTTTTGCCGGATGTTTATGTGGAATGCGAAACCTGTAAGGGCAAACGGTATAACCGCGAAACACTTGAAGTGACCTTTAAGGGCAAAAACATCGCGGATGTGCTGGATATGACGGTCGAGGACGCGCAGGAATTTTTCAAAGCGGTTCCGTCTATTCGTGAAAAGATGGATGCTTTGATGCGGGTTGGCTTGGGCTACATAAAGGTCGGCCAACAAGCAACAACCCTGTCCGGAGGCGAAGCCCAGCGGGTCAAATTGTCAAAAGAACTCAGCAAACGCTCGACGGGTCGTACTCTTTATATTCTGGATGAGCCTACCACCGGATTGCATTTTGAGGATGTGCGTAAACTATTGGAAGTGTTGCATGAACTGGTCGATCAAGGGAATTCAGTCATTGTGATTGAACATAATCTGGATGTTGTAAAAACCGCTGATCATATCATCGATATCGGCCCTGAAGGCGGTGACGGTGGTGGTGAGATTGTGGCGACAGGCAGCCCAGAAGATGTTGCACAATGTGAGGCCAGCTATACGGGTAAATATCTCGGTGAGATGTTGTCGCACCGTAAAAAGGTTGCGGCAGAATAGGGCGTTGCACCAAAACTGTCAGACCGCCGCATTGAACGGCTGGGGTTTGCGTAACTTAAACATCCGTGATCAGGCAGGTATACGTCGCAAACCAGCCTATGGACCGAGACGGATGCTACCCGACCGTTAAAAACACGCCTTTCGAGGGGGTATCGAAAGGCGTGATGACATAACCCCTATTCAGGACGTCCGCGCGTGGTAAAGCGAGGCAACATGGCTGAAAAATCCTTGCCCAGGCCCTCTTCGTTTTCGACGAACTGTTTGTACAGGACCAAGGCCAATGCACCCATGGGGGTGTCGGCATCCACGGCGCTGGCAGCTTGTTGGCTCAGCCCAAGATCTTTCAACATTAACTCCGCTGCAAAACCAGGCGTATAGTCGTTATCCGCTGGGCTTTGTGGGCCAACGCCCGGAGCCGGGCAATAGGCATTCATAGACCAGCTGTAGCCCGATGATGTGCTGACAACATCGTACATTTTCTGGCGGTCCAGCCCGAGTTTGTCGGCCAGCGCAAAGGCTTCGCAAGTGGCAACCATTGTTGCGCCCAAGATCATGTTGTTACAGATTTTGGCGGCTTGACCAGCGCCAGCGTCGCCACAGTGGACAGCTTTTTGCCCCATGATTTCAAAGAGCGGTGAGGCTTTTGCAAAATGTTCGCCCGCGCCGCCTGCCATAAAGGTCAAGGTTCCTGCCGCTGCACCGCCGATCCCGCCTGAGACTGGGGCGTCTACGAAACCTAATCCGTTTTGTTCGGCCAGCTGTGCAACTGCGCGCGCGCTGTCGACGTCAACGGTAGAACAATCCAAAAGCATCGCGCCTGACTTCATCACCGGGATCACTTCGTCCGCAACAGCCCGCAAAATTGCACCATTGGGCAACATCGTCAAAACGATGTCTGCGGCACTGGCAACGTCAGCACTGCTGCTCAGAGCTGTCACCCCATCCACGCTGATACCCGCCGTGTCAAAGCCAACAACCGACAGGCCTGCTTTTGCAAGGTTTTGGGCCATCGGGGCCCCCATGTTCCCCAGTCCGATGAAGCCAACAGTTGTTTGTGTCACAGGTTTCTCCTCAAATTTCAGGCCATTTTTCCCGAGTGGGATCAACATTTTACTGACCGCAACAGGCGGAACACGCTGGTCGGGATAGTGCCAGATTGGGTTTCGGTCTTTGTCGATGATCGCCGCGCGAATACCTTCCAGAAGATCGCCGTGTTCCATTGCACGAGACGTAAAGCGGTATTCAAGGTCGAGGGCCTTGGTGATGCTGATGGACGGACCGCGCAAACGGTGGATGACTTCGAGTGTTACGGCCATGGACAGAGGTGCGTTGCGCCCCAGCGTTTTGAGCGTGTCTCTCGCAAAATCGCTGTCATCCTGTTGTAGGCTCGATAGAACATCTGCCAGGGTCTCGCCGCTAAAATGGCGATCAATGTCGTCCTGCATTTGCGCGAGGATTGATTCTTTGGCCGATTCTGTGGCCGTTGAGCCGGATGTGTCCACGATCACATCGGCAATCGCAGCCCCGTTTTCGAGGTCCGTAATCAGTTTCGGCCAATCGGCTTCTGGGACAAAATGATCGGCAAAACCAGCATAGATCGCGTCGCGAGCGGACATGCGGTATCCGCTGATCCCAAGGTATTCCCCCAATCGCCCCGGCGCGAGGGCCAACATTAATGTGCCGCCCACATCGGGGATCAACCCAATGCCGCATTCAGGCATCGCGATCTGACTGCTTTCGCCGACGATGCGATGGGAGCCATGGCACCCGAGCCCCACGCCGCCGCCCATCGTAAAGCCCTGCAAGAAGGACACGACGGGTTTGGGGTAATTGAAAATTTTGGCGTTCAGCCGGTATTCATCCGCCCAGAATGCCTGTCCATAGGCGAAATCACCCGCCCGGCCGGTTTGATAAAGTTCTGCAATGTCACCGCCGGCGCAAAATGCTCGGGTCCCTTCGGCATCCAGAACGACTTGTGTAATGGACGGATCTTCGCGCCACCGATCAAATGCGGCTTCTATGTCGAGGCACATTTTATAGCTTAACGCGTTTAAGGCGTCAGGCCGTGTCAGGGTGATCCTTCCAGTATGACCTATTTTGTGGATGTTTAGGTCAGTCATAGCGCCTCTTTTCAGTAGGGAGTATGTGGGGTTTGCCTCATCGCACCAGCCGAAGGTACTGTTGATATCCGATCGCCTTTGCAGGCTTGGGTATCATCACGATCGGTTTGAACGGCCTTTCGAAATGTCGTTGTTTTGGCGCGAATGACAAAAGATCGCCCCTAAAACAGAGGCGATCTCGTTTATTTTTTTAAGCGAACAGCCTGATCATTCCATGACGGGAATAGAGAATTCGCCGCCTTCTTTGATGCCGGAGGGCCAGCGAGCGGTCACGGTTTTCGTACGCGTGTAGAATTTGAACGCATCCGGGCCGTGTTGGTTCAGATCACCAAAGACTGATTTTT
The DNA here is from genome assembly GCA_039983935.1 of Roseobacter sp. GTDB lineage: Bacteria > Pseudomonadota > Alphaproteobacteria > Rhodobacterales > Rhodobacteraceae > Roseobacter. The sequence continues at coordinate 100,657 of JBDWVP010000057.1, forward strand.
TCCAACCGCCGAAGGTGTGGTAAGCCAAAGGCACCGGGATTGGCACATTGATGCCGACCATGCCCACATTGACGCGATTGGCAAAATCGCGCGCAGCGTCTCCGTCGCGGGTAAAAATCGCCGTGCCGTTTCCGTATTCATGATCCATCGCGAGACCCAGCGCTTCTTCGTAGGTTTGTGCGCGCACAGTCGTCAACACGGGGCCGAAGATTTCGTGTTTATAGATGTCCATGTCTTTGGTGGCGTGATCGAACAAATGCGCGCCGACAAAGAACCCATCCTCATACCCTTGCAGATTGAAGTTACGCCCATCTACAACCAGTTTTGCACCTTGATCGATGCCGGTTTGAACCAAACGTTCAATATTGGCTTTGGCAGCGGCGGTCACGACAGGGCCATAATCGACATCATTTCCGGCAGTGTAGGGGCCGACTTTTAGTTTTTCGATGCGAGGCACCAGTTTTTCGATCAAACGATCGGCTGTTTCATCACCGACGGGCACCGCGACAGAAATCGCCATGCAGCGTTCGCCAGCTGCACCGTAGCCTGCGCCGATCAGGGCATCTGCTGCTTGGTCCATGTCCGCATCAGGCATGATGATCATGTGGTTCTTGGCGCCGCCAAAACACTGAACACGTTTGCCATTCGCGCAACCCGTTGCATAGATGTATTCGGCAATCGGTGTTGATCCAACAAATCCAATGGATTGGATAATGTCGTTGTGTAGGATCGCATCGACAGCTTCTTTGTCGCCATTCACCACCTGCAAAATGCCTTTTGGCAGACCTGCTTCTTCGAGCAGCTCGGCCAACATCAAAGGGACCGAAGGATCTCGTTCGGATGGTTTCAGAATAAAGGCATTACCACAGGCGATTGCTGGGGCGAACATCCACATCGGGATCATTGCGGGGAAGTTGAAGGGCGTGATACCCGCCGTAACCCCCAGCGCCTGGCGCATGGAATACATGTCGATCCCCGGGCCAGCGCTGTCTGTATATTCGCCCTTGAGCAAATGGGGGGCACCGATGCAGTACTCAACAACCTCAAGGCCGCGCTGCACATCGCCAGCCGCATCAGGTAAGGTCTTGCCATGCTCTCTGCTCAGCGCTTCAGCGAGCTTGTCCATGTCGCGGTTAAGCAGGCCAACAAATTTCATCAAAACCCGGGCGCGACGCTGCGGGTTGGTGGCGGCCCATGCAGGCTGTGCCGCAGCCGCGATTTCGACAGCCTGCGCGATTTCGCTATCTGAAGCGAGCGGGACTTTTGCCTGTACTTCACCGGTTGCGGGGTTCATGACGTCTGCAAACCGCCCTGAGGTCCCTTTGACGTGCGCACCGTTAATGTAATGTGTCAATTCTTGCATTGATGTCTCCAAGACCTGTTGGCGCGTTAAGTACAAGGCGCGCGCGTTTCCTGCACGAACATTAGTCTTGCAAAAAATTAGGATAAAGAGGAAATTTAGCAAAATCGTATTGCAATTTTGCAAGATGAATGGCGGGCTAAATGCAAGAAAACTGGGATGATTTACGTGTTTTTCTGGCGGTCGCACGCGAGAATAGCCTGTCAGGGGCCGGTAAGACCCTGCGCCTTGACCCCGCAACAGTCGGTCGCCGTATACAAAAGCTGGAAGCTGCGTTGCAGGCCACGCTCTTTGTTAAGTCGCCTCAAGGCTACGCGCTAACAGACACAGGAAGCGCCCTCTACGCGCGGGCCGAGCGGGCTGAAACCGCGATGCGCGCAGTTGGGGCAGAATTGCCCGAACAAAGTGACCAACTCAGCGGGCAAGTGCGGATCGGGGCCCCGGATGGCGCGGCAAACTATTTGTTACCACAAGTGTGTGCTGCAATTGCCAAAGACAATCCTGATCTTGAGATCCAAATCGTTGCCCTGCCGCGTGTGTTTAACCTGTCTCGTCGCGAGGCGGATATGGCCATTGGCGTGAGTGCGCCAACCGCTGGGCGGTTATTGGTTAAAAAGGTAACGGATTACCGCCTGCATTTGGCAGCGTCCGATTCCTATCTTGAAACACACCCTGTGATTGAAACGGTGCAGGATCTCGCCGGACATCGGCTCGTGGGATATATTCCCGACATGATTTTTGACCGTGAACTCGACTACCTCGCGGATATGGGGATCACGCAGGTCTCTTTGTCGTCTAATTCCGTGTCCGTTCAGTTAAACTTCGTGCGTCAGGGGGGAGGGGTCGGCATTGTGCATGATTTTGCCTTGCCGGCAGCACAGGGGGTGCGTCGGATCCTGACGCACCATGTCAGCCTAACCCGATCCTTCTATTTAATCCGACATTTGGATGACCAACGCAACGCTCGGTTGAGCCGTTTGGCAGAAAATTTGAACGTTGGATTAAAAGAAGAGGTCGCGCGGCTTGAAGCGCTTACTTGACTTGAAATCACTTTAAGGTGACGCTGGCGTGACCACATCGTTACAAAAAGGTGCAGTATGCTTGTCTCTCAAATCCTGAAAACCAAACAACTAAATGATGTTGTGACAGTTCCCCCTAACATGACGGTGTCAGAGGCAGCGAAAATCTTGTCCGAAAAGAGGATCGGGACTGTAGTTGTTTCGGCGGATGGGAAATTAGCAGATGGTATTCTATCGGAGCGCGATATTGTGCGTGAAATTGGTGCACGTGGTGCAGGGTGTCTGACCAATACCGTCAAAAGCTTGATGACGTCCAAGCTGGTAACCTGCAGTCCCACGGACACGGCAGATGATGTTTTGAAGAAGATGACAGACGGCCGGTTCCGCCATATGCCTGTGATCGAGAAGGGCGCTTTGCATGGCCTTATTTCATTGGGTGACGTGGTCAAAGCTCGCCTGATGGAATTGGCAATGGAAAAAGATGCGCTTGAAGGCATGATTATGGGGCATTAGATCACCGTAAAAGGGGCTTGATCAGACAAGTAGAAAATGCTCCTGTGCGCCAGTTCTAAATTTCAAGGAGGGCCTGATGCGCGTTGGTCTCTACCCAGGTACCTTTGATCCAATCACATTAGGGCATCGCGATATTATTCGACGAGCCAGTGGGCTGTTGGATAAATTAGTGATCGGCGTTGCGATCAACCGAGACAAGGGGCCGCTCTTTAGTCTGGAAGAACGGGTCCGAATGGTCGAAGCCGAATCCATGAAGATCGCGGAAGCGACGGGGTTGGAAATTGTGACCCATCCCTTCGAAAACCTGCTGATCGATTGCGCCCGGGATGTTGGCGCGACAGTGATTGTGCGCGGTCTACGCGCCGTCGCGGATTTTGAGTATGAATACCAGATGGTCGGCATGAACCGTAAACTGGATGACACAATCGAAACCGTGTTCCTGATGGCCGAAGCGGAACATCAGGCCATTGCGAGCAAGTTGGTCAAAGAGATTGCGCGGCTTGATGGAGACGTTTCAAAATTTGTCACGCCTGAAGTCAACACAGCCTTGGTGGCCAAAATGAAAAGCTCATCCTAGCTCACAGAACTCAGAACGGTCCCTTAGGAGGGAACCGTTCATAGCGTTATTCCTTCATTGATTTCTGTTGCTTGGGTGTTTGTACAGGGTTTTCCTGTACATGGTTTGTACGAAAACGAGCCCTGACATCGGCCTCATCTGTCTCTGCGTGGGCATAAATGCGCATGGGTAAATTGGGGTCAGCCCAGCGACCCGCTTCGGCAGCAGTTACGGGATCGACACCTTGCCGGACAACTAATTCAGTAAAGAAGCCATGCCGCCCTGCTTGGTGTGCGGAAAGATATTGGATGCTTGCAAGCTTACAGATTGTCTTCCAACGACCGTTGTAACCTGTCGAACTACCGTAGCCAAAGACTCGCGGTTTCATGAATTTGCCAGTCTTGCGGTTCTTGGGTCGTCTCGCTGGCAATGCCAACATTTCGTCCATCATTTCCGGCGAAACTGTAATCCACTTCACGGGATGACCCTTCTGTGCCTTCACCCGAACTTTGTTCTCGGCGGGTCTCAGATCATGAGGCTCCAACGCAACAGCCTGACCAATCCGCGCTGCCGTCTCAAACATGAACCGGACCAGCGCCGCGTTGTATGGATCAGCAGCGCTGCAAAACGCCTCGATCCACTCCTTGTCCGCAGGGGTGCGCTCAACGCGGCTCGGCTTGTCGCGCAGATTGTCCTGCGAAATGCGTTCAAATTTACTATAGGGCTTTACGCGGATCAGAGGCGTCCCCAATAACTGGTGTGCATTATTGATGACAGCGCTTGCTGGAGTAACGATTTCCCTCCACCAAGTATCGGTCGATGCCATCGGTTTCCAATCTGGACCAAACCCCTTCAACAAAGCGCCTGTGATGTCCGTCAGCGGCATGGCCCCAATCTCTTCAACAATTGGAATGAGTCGCTCAGCGTCTTCTTCGGAGGCGTTGTAGAGCAGGATCGCATCTGAAAATGTTTTGCTGATCTCATCACCAACAACATGTCGACGTATCTGCATTTCAGTTTCAAGCGCTACCCAGTCCCGCGCGCCTGCTTCTGTAGATGCCTTAGTGCTTCGCCGGTATGGGCCTGCGATTGGCCTGCCGTTGTATTCGACCCAGCCCTTAACCCAGTAGTAGAGGCCTCGCTTGTAGATTTTAAGTGGCATGGCTGACCTTCCTCATAGATGATGTCCATTTGTTGAGGCGTGATCAGCATGGTTCTGGCAAGGCAATAGTAAGCGCCCTTTTCTCTCGCCTTCTCGCGTAAGGTGCGCTCAGAGATGATGATGTCCTTCTCAGCTAGAAAGACGATCCATTGAGCTGGTGTCATTCCCTCATCAAGTATCTTGGAGCCAATCGACCCATCGAACTTGGACATGCTTTATTCCTTTCCTATGCGCCTTGAGATTCTGCACCCTTCGTCATCTCGGTTCGGAGACAGGTAACAATCTGAGCGCTTTGCGAGCGAAGATTCTTCTTCGCCTCAGTTTCCAACCAAGTCTTCACATCGGCGGGCAGGATCAACTTGAACTGTGTGGTCTTCATCACGTTCCCTCTTGATTGATCGCCAGTAGGACATAAAATGTCCATTTATTCAAGGACAGAAATTGTCCATAGTGTTTGTATGAGTGAAAACACGCCAATTCAGTTCAAGCTAATGCTTCCTGCCGATCTCAAAATCAGGGTTGAAGAAATGGCCTCGTTAAACCGGCGAAGCTTGTCCCAAGAAATCGTGGCCGCTTTGGAAGACAAATATCCAACACCCAATGCTACGGATGCTACCGGCATCGAAGCACGGGTGCTGCTTTGGTTGGCTGCGAGAATCAGAAAAGGGGCCCCGAAGCCTGGTTCGATGCGAGATAGGCAAGCGGCAGCATATGAAGTTCTCGCGGGACGCTCCATTGCGCAATCAAATGACGAAGGATATGGAAGATGAGCCTTTTCAGCGAAAATTTAGCCCATCAGGGTGACTACAGTCGCGCTTAGCAGAACTTTTATAGGTTACGATCTGACATCTTACACGAGCGCCACACCAGCATTGGACGACTTTTCTTTGCCAGATTTACGGTCGGTGAAGTCAACCCGAACTTCCACCGCATGAATCTAACTCCTATCATTTTGGAACCGGTGCCTTCTGGCCCTTGTTAATACTCAGATGAGTTAGATGTCATGCAATGCTACCCCCCACGTCAGGTTTTGGCGCACTGAACGCGTGTCAGCACACCGCTTTCCTTAAAAAATGCATCGCCTTTGCCTGTGAGCGACTCTGCTCCACCATCGTCCATAATGACACGGCTCTCAGTTGCGCTCTTCACTCTAAGAGCGAGTTGAGCAGGCAGGTTCGATCTTAGATTTGTACTTATAACTGACGCATCAGGCTTCTGGGTTGCGATAATTACGTGAATTCCCGCTGCACGCGCTTTTTGAGCCAAGCGCTTCAAGTGCCCTTCAATTATCTTTTTAGCATCAGTATCTGATGTTAAATCAGCGTATTCATCGAGAACGATGACCCACCTTGGTATGTACTTTGGATTAGATTCTAGAGCATTGTAATCGACCAGCGATCTAACCTTGGCAGCCTTAAATCTGACATAGCGCGATTGCATTTCGTCCACAGCCCGTCCGAGAATCTCAATCGCATCGTCTTCATCCCAACCGATCTCTCCGTCTAAATGATCAGACGCCGCCAGATGCTCAAGTTCAGTGCCCTTAGGATCAATGAGTTGGAGACGCACTTCTTCTGGAGAATAATGTTCGGTAAAGCCCGCTAAAATGGTATTGAGTGCCTCAGATTTGCCACTCCCAGTAGTGCCCCCAATTAACAAGTGTGGAGAGTTGGATGAGGTGAAGTCTATCTGAACGACATTGCCAAATCGGTCTTCCCCCAAAGGAACCGTAAGTCCAAATTCAGGCCGTTTCCAGCGTGTCCATAAGTCAGAAGCGTCAACGAAATATCTATCTTTGTCTAGCTTAGGAACGTCGATTGTCACGTAGCCTTTATCGATGGCAAAACGCATATCTTGTGAGGCCTCTAGCTCCATTGACAGCTTAAGTGCATCACGCTTGTCGGATAGTTTTTTAGGGTCCACTCCTTTACCTGGGCGAACGCGAAAGAGAATTGATGCAGGTCCTTCCACCGCATGATCGACACTTGGATCGGCCTTGTTTACGCTGATTCCGTATTGACCAAAAGTGTCCAAAATAACTTGATACCGCCGATCCAATTCTACCTTTCCAAGACGTCCTCGGGCGGCATCAGTATCTGAGAGCCCTGCAGATGGCTCATTTGTGTCTACGGAAATATCCGTACCATCTCTGGCAGGTCGCACTGGAGGTATTGAAGTCTCTACTAAAGATTCCTCTTCACCGTCCAGCTGCTCTGGGACTGGTAGATTTTGACCTGATTGGTTGGAGGCATCAACAGAATCTTGCATTTTGTGAGACGCAAAGACAGAAGGAAAAGTCGGCCGATCTAGCAGTGCACTGCCACCAGTCTGCACTATTTTCACCCTAGGGTCGGAATCGTACTCCTCCACGGTTATTTCTCTCGAGTGAGAATACTCACAAATTGAAAAAAGGCCGGCAAGCTTTACGGATACAAACTCGCCCTCGCGGAAACGGCTTCGAATTTCCTCAGGGATACGAGAGCGTCGAGGTTTCTGACTTGCTTCGACTTCTCTTGCAATGAAGACTGCATCGTCGCTAACAGTGTCGACCGCGGACAGAATTGTATCTCGCCATAGCTCGCCATCCACCGCATCTAGATCCTTATTTTGAGGGAAGACGGCATCAAACATTTGGAGGGTTTTTCGGACTTGCTCAGCCCCATGTCCGTCATAGCCTGTCCGTCTCAACTTGCTCTCCATCACAAGCAGGTCAATCGAGAGGCCTGCTTCCGTCTGATTCACTGCAAGTCTTATCATGTCTGCACGCATCGCATTTGCGGTCAAAAACCACTCCGGGTGTTCGTCGAGCGAAATCCACGCAATGAAACCATCAACAACAGAGACCGATGCTTGGTTATCAGCGATACAACGGGCAACACTTAGGCCAAGAATTTCCTCCGTGACACGTGATATCCCCAAAGCGTCAAGAGTCAGTCTCGGAGCAATCTGTCTGGCCTCGTCATAAATCTTCTTTGCGAGCTGATGCGCTTGTTGCTCAACGAGCTCCGCTCGCCCAATTGACGCGGCAATTCGTTTCAGTTTTCGCGTCAACCGGTCAATGACAAACTGCTTGCCAGCATTCGATGAGACGATGAGTGTGAAAAGACCTCCCGGGCCAACATTATCTCTCAATGAAAGAACTTCTGGCCGTGATTCAAGCTTTTCGATCTGTTCCCGTGTAATATGCCGTTCAACAGTAATCACCCATTGAGAGCGATTGTGAAGTGCACCAAAAAAGCGAGCGGCGTTGTTAAAGTTAATCCGAATATCAATGAAGTCAGTTGCTTCCGGTCTATCTGCTGCAACAGGAGTTTTCTTCTCGTATCTAACTGCGAGGGTCGACCAGCTGGAAAGTGCTGTGTCAGGCATTTTAGGTCTTAGTGACACCCATAGTGCCGAGGATCCTGCACCTGAAGCGACGTAGGTGGAATCGTCCAACAAAGGTTTAAACTTTCCGATCGAGGTCGTCTCGTCTTCGGTCTTGGTATCGATTGTGATGTTGTCATCCAAAAATTGCGGAACAATCGCTAGATCACACATCAAGTCGCCGAGAGCCGCATCTGCGTCGTCTTTCATAAGTTCAAGTTCATGAAGGTTGAGTTGAACCGGTGGGAATAGTTGACCGTCACCAGTCAGGCGGTTTTCGGTATCAACCAATTCGAACTGACGAGCGGCATCCGGCCAGCAGGCTTTGGGTGCGACAAGCTCGATTGTCATATCAAGGTTCCGGAATTCTCCCTTGCGGACACTTTGAACAATATCAGCAGGAAGTGCGCTAGCGCCTCCTGTCACAACAAGAATTCTTAGCCCGTCGGACTTGTACGGATGAGTGTGAAGGTATGCAGTGATCTGCCGAGATATTTCAGCCACCAAGCTCGAATGAATTCTACCCCCAGATGCGCTACCTCCCGAAGAGACCTTCCGCTGAAATTTCTCGGTCCAGCCACGCTCTCCTACTGCAAAGAGAATATGGCCTTCCGTCGCAACATGAATCGAAGGTTGTTGATGAGGTGATAGGTTTTGAATCCAGTTCAGATACATGCCTTCATTTTGTGAGTTTAGATTGAGCGTTCCCTCAATCGCATCTGCCGCCAATTCGGAAGACTTGGACAGATATTCCGAAATCCACCTCAACTTTATCGGATGTGATTGCAGCATCAGCACGCAGTCATCGTCAAAATCCAGCACACAGTCTGCGTTCAGAAATTCGATCATGCCCAGTGGAACATCACCATCAGGAACAAATGCAGTTCTAGCATCCGCGAGAAGAGCGACCCATCCATCGAATACATCATTCAGCATACTTGAGGACAGGCCTTGATCTCCCGCCTGCTGCCGAAATTCAGCACGAACTTCAATTAGGCGCGAAATGATTGGCTGACTTAAGACGTCCTTAGGAATAGGTCTTCCTGAGCCAGTTTGAAACGGCAAGAGCCGCTGCGAAACCTCTGAGATCCATGCCTCACCAGAACGATTTCTCGGTGCAATTACTTCCGCTTCTAAGCTTGCCCTATCTTCCCCACATACTGATATCCAAAATAGAGCTAGATACGAAAGCTCCTCCGGATACCACTCAATGGCGGTTTCGCTGTCGATCTCATTGCCGTTCGACGCGTCCACTAGGATGAACTCCAATGGAACTGGCTGCCAGACTGTTCCCTCCTCTTCATCCAGAATGGTTGAGTCGACTGTGTCGCTTTCAGTATCAGCTTCACTTTTCAATACTGGTGGCGGGACTTGGTTCATCAAGTTTTCGTCGACAAGAAGAACAATCGTTCCCACACCGTCTTCAAGTGATTTGGAAATTTCTCTCAGAGAGCTTCCATATAAGAAGGCAAAAAGACCCAATGTCGATGTGCTAGCAATCGAGACTTCTTGGCCAACACGAAGCTCTATTCGAAACTCCCCTTCATCCAGTTCATTGCGTCCCCGAAAGGCACTAGCAACTTGCGAGAGCTTTATAAGAGGGTTGCGAACCGTTTCAACCGAAGGGGCCGCCAACTTCTCGACCATTCGAAGCGTCTGCTTTGAAAGAAGATCTTTAAGCGGCAACAAGACTGGGTCGTCCGGGTTGCTCTCAAGCAACTTCCTCGCATCATCCGTCGACCGAATGTTCAATCCGTGCTCAACGCCTAGGTCATCAAAGTCCGCCTTCCTCGGCAGAGCCTTTGTAGAAATTTCATTTGCTACTCGTTGGCCCAGAGGAAGGCCCTTCACGTCCTTGCTGAATACCTGATCAAATATTCGGTAGGGAATACAGTCTCTTCGCTCTCTTGATGGGTCAAAACAATATTCATAACATGCTTTACGCCATTCTTCTTCAGCGTCGGAAGGGTAACGCTCTCCCTGTTCGTTAACGAATTTCGTGTTCAAGCAATCTTGCGCCACCTTTTCCGGAATAAGATCTGCTGATGGCGACGCAGCCAGCTCCGATCGTAGCAGATTCAAGAACAGACGCCTTCCTAGGCGACTGGTGTCCTGCCGCCAGTTTTCATCTGGGAACATATCAAGGAAGGCAAGGCATCTTCCCACCAAAGCATTAGTTTCATCTGGCGAGTACACATTCGAGCCAGACACCACCTCTGCCGCAGCGGCGTAAAGAAACTTCGCATATTTTCTGACTGGGATAGTCATTCCCGAGCCAATTAATTCGTGAAGAACTTCTACAAGTCGATCACGCATTAGCTCATGTCCATCTGCGTTTGACGCCCCCGCTGATTTCAGCGCTTGACGGACCATTTCTTCGGGAACAGAGAAATCACCTTCTTCATCAAAAGTACCATCCAGAAAATTCACGTCTCGTAAGGTGAACAGATTTTTCAAACCTTGCTCGTCACTCTCAACCTTCGTTTCAATGTAAACGAGTCCGTGTTCGTTGTTGTTTCGATAGTAAGTTATCGAGTGCTGGGGGTCTGCTCGGAATTCCTGAGGGAAGTCTACATGTGAGTCACTAGCCACAAGAATTTGAACGCGCTCTAGGCCATGCTCAGCACTTCTTGATTGCCAGACACGCAAAAACTCAAGTGCTTCGCTTCTAGTGAGGTTTTTGAGTCTGAAAGAGTGTCTTTCGCCTGCTTCGCCCTTATCGAAGCTGCGAGTGACAATTTCAAAGGCTGTACCAGCAATTATTTCATTAGTTCCATTCATGTAGCGTTCCAATTAGGAGGTGGTTTTCGGACTTACCATCCGAGTAGCATCAGAATACTGGGTAACAAGCCCAGCAGCGATCATTTGGAGTGCTAGCTGCGCCTCATTCTCTTCGAAAATACTTGCGTCAATCGAATTGACCAAACCTGACGCTTCTGCGGCTCCGCGGCCAACGGCAATGCCTAGGCGCTCGTATAGGACTTCCGTTACAAACCTTTCGAAAGGCATCTCTTGGCCTGTCGGGATAGTGGCAAGCACTATCATTTCCAAAGCATCCACGGAAAACGTGAAGTGTTTGCGACCTCTCCAAGCGTTAAGAAAGCCCAGCGCGGCCGCCGTTGCCCAAAAAAAACTACGGACCTTATTGCGCTGTGGGCTACTGATGCTGGGCTCTGCCTTTTCAACAGCATTTACGACGTTTCCTAGGGCGTCCTGAAGGCATCGTTGCGAAACTCTTCTGAGCTGGGGACTTCCTGCACCGCAGTCGCAGACGATCGGGCTGTCAGGCAAGCAGAGGCTCTTCCTCGCTCTCCTATTTTGCATCAATACAAGCCAAAGTGCTGTCCAACCTATGACCGCTCTTACCTTTGCCACGGAAGTTACACTCTGTTGTTCGAGTATCGTCAGAATCCCATCCCGGAAGATATTCTCAAAATCATCTAAATTGGCGTGCGAAGTCTTTTCAATTTCATCCCGAACCGGCTGCTCATCACTTTTGCTCTGCCCGTTGATGAAGTCAGCCAAAACTTCCAGCGGGCTCTCCGACGTCGCAGCATAGAGAGCCTTGAAACCCTTTCGGTTTCGCTCCAATCTTTTGCTATCTGGGTCAACTCTTAGAATCTTGAAAGCTAACGCTCCACCCCCTCGGAGATAGATGCGTTCGATACTTATTGGATCCTTCTTCCTTGACCTCAGTGTCGCATCCCAGTGGATCAAGGAGGGAGTATACGGAAAAAAATGAGCTCGAGACCATTTTGGGTTTTTCGCTCCACTTGGGATCTCCAGTTGAAGACAGCGCAATAACTCTCTCAAAGTAACTTCGGCATTATAGTCATCAAGGAGTACATTGTGTCGTCGAGGATCATCCTTGAAACCATCGTCCCAAACGAGTCTTCGTCCAAAATCATGTGAACGGCGGGTTACCATTACAACGTCGCCTTCAGGCAGCGGATCGCCGGAGGGTCCACAAAAAACAAGGTTGAGCAATTCAAGTCCTGGATAATAGCCTGCCGCATCAAAATCGAGAACACCGCCGAATAACTCCCGTGACACTTCTGTGGCTTTTCTTGGCTTTCGATCTTGGTCATCCTGCATAGTGTTATTCCCGAGTGTCATGCGCCAGCACCGACTTGGATGGTGCTGCCATCAATAGAAATAGTCTGTGAGCGGCCATCCTTGATGACGTTTATCTGATCGCTAGCAGCCCGGGACGACTGTGCAATCCCTCCCAAGAAGCTCGTCACGCGGCGAATATCATGTTCGTAGAACTTTGTTGGCACATGGCCCGCAGCAGCTCTGAGGAGGCAATCAAACGTCATCAGATCGAGCAAGAGATCATGAGGGGGGCCGTTTTGACCCGAAACCCTCAGCACTACGTGGCGATCGATCCAATCAACACTTGTACTAACATGGTGACTAACATCTTCGCTGTGGCCCCACTTCTCAGATAGGCGTAGCAGACCGACGTCAGAGGGCTTGATCCGAGCCGCGAGTATTGCAGTGCCAGACATCGACCGTCCGAAAGCAGGATCCACTAAGTGGAGCGTAGGTGTCGCTTCTGAAAACTGTAGACCTTGGATGTGATGAAGTCCGGCAACAACTCGCTTTTTAAGCTTCGTGCGGGAAGGAACATCTAGGTCATCGTATACGATGCGTTGAAATTCTTCCCCATATGGGAAACCAAGGTGAGCCAAGTCGAAAACACCGGTGCTGATCCCATCGAAATAGGCACGGCGTCTGAGAGACCTAACGACACGCGTGACATACTGCGCCTCGTCGGCCCTTTGTTTTCGGTTGCGAGGGTCCCCGATTATCTCATCGATACCATCTGCCGCATCGATTAAGTCGTCGGCAGAAGAGCTCGGTGCAGCAAACTGAAGGTCCAACTGGCCGTGGGGGAAAATTTCCTGCTGGTTGACCACGCGCTCGTCTATTTCTCGTATCGCACGCCGACCGGGATCCAATTTGGGAAGTTGCTGCATCATTGGCAGCCGCTTCAATTGCTCCTTGGAAACTGTATCGGGTGCTTGGAATGCCAAATTATAGAATGCAAAATTCTGCTGCCAGCCTTTTTTTCGCCGACGGCGCATGCGATGCACATCCTCGCATTTCAACCCACCAGTTAGTAAGTATGCAAAGGTCATGAGCATGTCGCGGATTGTGATAACAAAGCCAATGCGTTCTAGTGTAGCCAACAATAGCCTCATCTTTGCTTTCCGGATGGTCGCAGTTTCATCCACGCGTTCGGATAACATTTCTCTATTTCGATTTATCGGACACGCCTCGCGCGAACTGCAATCGATGCAAGACCGCCATCTCGGCCCAGCAGTCCAGTCCCGCAACGCAAGATCACCAAGCGACAGACCTTCATCTTGGGCGGCCGTAGACTGGTGATTGAGATTTACGATGTGGATCTTACCGTCATTGCTAGCCCTCCCATCATTGAATGATGCCTCGAACCTATTGAGCAAAGCTCCACAAAATTGTCCGGCGCTTTTTGACGAAAGTACGGCACGTAGTCGCCCTTCGTTAGCGCAGACAATCGTGACGGTCTCGTCCGTATTCGATTCTTCTACGAGTTCAGCAGCAATATCTGGGACAAACTCTGAGAAATCCTTGAAAACCCTCAGGGCACGGGAGGGTTCTGAGTTTTTAAACGATTGGATAATCTGTCGACCGTCACAGGCCTCGTTTATCAGCCGCCGTGCCTCGTCTTCGTCGTAACCCAAGAAATCTTGGATAACCCTTCGGCAGAGATGTGTTTTCCCATGCCCAGCGTCGCCAGTTAATATGATAACCCTTGCTCCAAGCTTGGCAGCTTTGAGGACGTAGCTGAAAGCGTCGGTTGGAAGATTCAGGGAGTCACTAGCGACTTGGTACTCTTCATAAATTTGATCGTGAGAGGGGTCGAATGGCAAAAACCTTGCCATTCGATAGACATGAGGATTTTTATTTTCTGGCAATCAACTGCTCCAACCTATCAACCCGCGTCTTCACGTGCATTTCGGGTACTAATTCCCCGTCTACGCGACCGTAACACTTTGACGAAACGATACAATAACCATAGTGTTCTGAAGGTCGCGCACCTCAGGGTGAGAGTGGGTTTCTAGCAATAATGCTTCCTCATTTTTCTTGATGGGTCGGCAATAAGTCAAAATAGAGTCGTCACTATCCTCAATTGGAAGATTAAAACGTTGAGGTCTTGGCTTCTTTCTTGAGCAACGCGTGAACAAATCGATGGCAATTTGCGCAGAGGCATTGCAGATCTTCCAACTGCGTCAAATGCCCTACTTCCATGTCCGACACCGCCGTCTCATTGTGGTGGACTTCAATGCACGCTTCAGCCGCGTCATCGCCATAAGTAATGATAGGATCAAGGCTGCATCTCTCACAGAAGAGCGTGCCGTTGTCGCGGAGAAAAGCTGCCTTTTTTGCACGGCTGACGCCTCTAGCTCTTTCCCGCTTCAAATGCGAGACAAGCCGCAATGCGCCCTCAGCCCAAGCCACTTCAGATGATGAAAGCTCTGCATCTTCGCCAAGAGCAGACCCTTTCGACACTCCTTGCGAAAGATCTTCTAGCTGCTTGATAGTCAGGTTAGAAAACTGAAATCGAATTCTCTTGTTGGCGTTCCCGGTGTGCCGTCCAAGCGAAGATGGCTTCCCAACCGCCTGCATTCTCTTACTAACGAGCGTGAATAACTCCGCTGCAGACCTACGCATGTCTTCTTTGTTCAGGATTACCCTCTCTTCTATGGGTAGGTTCTGCACACGATTGCTATCGACTAGGGCTTGCAAAAAGGATTCGCCGTTTTTTTGAAATCGACCCAAGAGCAGCCTTAACCCACTAGAGTATTCCGTATTGCTTGCTCTTGCGGACCCCTTCGTGCCGCCGCGGCTCTGCATTACTATCGAATTAGTCTCAATCTCGATCGTGGCATCAAGCGGAAACCCGTCATCATCACAAATCAATAAGTCCAAATCACACCTCTCATCATTATGTTGAATATACTAACTTAGCGCTCAATTTTTGCCATCGATGTTCAAAAATATGGGCTGGAGAATACCAGCGATTTGCTTAGCCAGATATGGAGGAACTGCGTTCCCAACTTGCACAAATTGCTCTGTGCGATTGCCTAAAAAGTGATAATTATCTGGAAAAGTTTGGAGCCTAGCGGCCTCGCGAACTGTTAGACTTCGACACTGGGACGCATCTGGATGAATATAGTAGTGGCCGTCTTTTGATATGTGGCTCGTCACAGTTTTTGCGGGCGAGTTCCACCCCTGCACTCTGAAACGGTCGCTAAATTTGCCACTTTTCCAATTGGCATGCTTAGGGGCTATCTTCGACGGAAAGTCGGGAGCCTTGGGGCTCCTGTTTTCAGCTTTCGCGAAACAACTCGCGAACAGGTAACGTGCAAGATCGGCTTCCATGTGACCACGCGTTTCATTGCACGAAAGCGATTGCAATTTCCCGTCGCTCAAGAATGCTTGTAAATCCGCGGATATACTATCGGTGAAGCTCGGCAGCGATATTGAAGATCGTTTACCATTTGCCTTCTGAGCGCTCTCCTCAACTTTATCAAGTTCCTTCAAAAATTTCCGCCTATTCTCGCCTGTGTATTCTGCCAGGCAAGCTCGCACTTTCTTTACAGCCGACCCAAGTGCTTCATACCAAACGGCTTCGCCGTCGCCTTTACTTAGCCCACTCCTCAATCTAGGCATTCCACCAAGAACATCCATAACGGTTGATTTACGGTTGTTCTTCGGGAGAACAGGCCAATTTTCGACGGGTAACTGCTCCGCAATTCGGCGTTTGATGCCGACAATGAAGACCCTATGTCGCGCTTGCGGGACACCATAGTCTTCCGATCTAAGTATGAAGTCTCTCGGCTCTGGCCTATCCTGCAGAAGCGCCTCGCCAGATAGCGCGAACAACTTGTAACCTTCTCCAGCAGCCTCCAAATCATTCAAAACACTATCAAAGATTGCCAATCCTTCGACTGATGAGGAGAGCATACCCTTAACGTTTTCCATTACGAACACACTTGGGGAAAACTCCGAAAGCACCCTGCAATACTCTTGGTATAGAAAATGTCGATGATCTTTGCTTGGCTTGTAATTCTTGACACCTGCGTTGCGAGATCTGCCGACCAGCGAATACGCCTGACATGGTGGCCCGCCGATAAGCAACGTTCGGTTTCCCGCGACTTCCTTGATCTTCTGTATTCTCTTCGACAACTCTTTGGTCACTTCAGGTGTACCAAGCTCAGCATGCCAAGCCTCATTTTGGGCCTGACACCACTGTTCCGGGTACAATTCAGACCAATTTGGCTCTTTTGAACTCCCCGCCAACCAAAGATAGTATTCTTGAGGATACTCATCGAATTTGCGAAGGAATGCTCTCAGAGTAAGAGTTTTATGTGCGGCGGCTTCTTTTTCGATCGATACGTCCAACCGATACCTTGGTTCACCACAAAGCGACGAAGCTGAACAAAAGCCCTCACCAAGCCCCCCAGGGCCAGAGAATAAATCGACAATGTGAATATCTGCGCTCAACTTGGCCTCCTTTCAAACTGTCGATCGAAGCAAGATCAAAAGATACAGTTCTTTTAGAACCACTTCCAGGGCTAGTCTTTAGAAACACCGGGGAACGCGAGCAAAATGGGTAACTACATTCTTTTTGGCCTAATCCTCCAAGAAATTCCTCCAGTAAACCCGATTATGGATCAATGTCGCAGCGATGGGATCTCATGAGGCCCGCAACTTGGAGCCCGCGGTGATAGATAGTCTGACATCTTGGAGCAAGACGGTCATTGCTCTTGGCAACAGCAAATGCCTTTTGCAATCGAACCTCCGCCGCGTTGATGCCTCATCAAGGCAGCGTGTTGCGATCGATGCGTCATATTGGCTGGCTTCGGATAATTTTTCCTATTGCGAATGCGTGGAGAGTTAAAAAACGGTTGAATCGGGCAGCAAAGTCAAACAACCTTAAGTTATTGTATTAATTTCAAGGTTGTACGCATGCCCATTCCAGCCAATTATTCCAACAGGTTCATTTATCATTTCACTCATATCGAAAACTTGCCGGGGCTGCTTGAAACCGGCTTATTGGCCAATGGCCACCAAGATTTCCCCGAACACGTCCAATCGGTTGCCGAAGCCGGAATCCAAGCACGAAGGTCTCAAATGGGTGTTACCTGCGGACCTCAAGGTGTCGTTCATGACTACGTACCTTTCTACTTTGGAGCTAAGAGCCTAATGCTGTTGGGCGTAATCCATAAGAAAAATATTGATCAATGTGATATCTTGTACTTCGAGTTTCCGATCGCGTTGCTTGATCAAGACGGAGCTGTATTTACTGATGCTTCAGCTAACACTGCTTTAGCACCGAACTTCTATTCGGACCCTCAGGAATTGGGCGAGCTTAACTGGGCAGAAATTGATTCTCAGAGATGGTCCTGTGCTTCAGACCAGCTTCGCCATCAAAGGATGGCAGAAGCCCTCGTACATGGCCAAGTGCCCCTTTCCGCGGCTTCCGCATGTGTAGTTTGGAACAAGAGATCTAAAACACAAGTTCAGAAGATAACTGATGGAGTGGAAGATTTTCCAAATATTCAGTTCGAAAACTCAAATCGTCGCCACTATTTCACGAAATTCTTGGTGAAAGAGGAAAAAGGGCAAAGTTTAGTGAAAGGTCCAAATGCTCTAGCTTCAATGTACGTTAAAGTGTGTGAACACTTCGATGAACATATTGGCGAAAACTCAGATGATGCGCCATTTACCGGTCCAAAATCCCTTCTTGCGGGACTCCGGAAAGATTTTGGATGCATCCCTGAGACGGCAGAGTTGGTAGGTTTAGAGACGGTCAATAGGATCCACAAGGAAACCGTTGATATTCACACACAACAAGTCGTCGATACACTTTTGGCTCAACCAGAGTTTGAAGCGCTTGATGTTCGCCAGAAAACGTTGATTGAGTTGGCTGCCTTTCTCCATGACATTGGGAAGGGGCCCAAAAAACGTTGGCTAAACAATGAGACGGGCGTGTGCCTTCAGCAAAACGACCCTGACCATCCATTCACTGGGATGATAATGCTGGCTCGAGTTCTGACTGAAGAGATCGTTTCCATAAAACCAAAGAACGCCAAACTACTTGCAAAACTCGTATGCTATCATGATCTCGTGGGAGATGTCCTTGGGCGGGGCAGACATGAGTCGCAAATCATCCAAATCGCCGATAGTGCCGAAGAGTTGCGCCTCCTGTTCTTGCTTGGGAAGGCTGATGCTACTACTCTTGGCTTCCATTGGGATCAGGCGAAAGCAGATGCACTATTTGCCAGAACTTTGACTGCTATTGAGGCAAAATGATTGAATATGTGGAAGGCGATATGTTCGCCATCGAAGCTGACATTCGCGTCAACACTGTAAATTGTGTCGGCGCGATGGGTGCTGGTGTGGCGCTTGCTTTCAAGCGGCGTAATCCGGAGATGTTCAAGCAATATCATGCCGACTGCAAGCTGGGCAAAGTGCAGCCCGGTGAGATGTATGTCTGGAAGTCTTTAACAGGCGATTGGATTGTCAATTTCCCCACAAAGCGCGATTGGCGAGATCCTTCACGATATGAAGACATCGAGAGTGGCCTGGCTGCATTGCGTGTTTATTTGCTTGAGCAGGGCAAAGTTTCTGTTGCGTTACCTGCACTCGGGTGTGGCAATGGAGGGCTTGAGTGGACGAAAGTCTCTGAGATGATTGAAAGGGCGCTTGAGGGGTTGGATGCGCATATTAAGGTGTTCGCGCCTTCGGCATCTAAGATAGCTGGGCACTCTGCAAATACGGACCCTACAGAAGAAGAGATTGCTCGCGCAAACCGGATAGGTTTTTCCATTCTTCCGGAGCAAACAGAAGCAGGGATTGGGGCATCTTCGAATGTATTCTACAAGGGGAACACCGCACTTCTAGGTCCACGCTGGATTGCTCTAATCCCATCGCGCGCCCCTAGTGAGCGCGAAGTGAGCGCAATTAATTCAATCGCGGCTGCTTTTGCTGATAGGCAGTCGGAGGTAGTGGTTGCGGTGATCCTTAATAATGCAACAAGCGAAAATCTAGCAAAGCTGCTGTCTGAGCGTGGCTTGAATTCACTCTTAGTACTTCCATTTGGTGCGCTTACCAGAAGATCGATTGAAAACCTGGGAAATGATCAAGTTCGCGGCGGGTTGGCGATACTGTCTAACGTTCCACCATCCGACAAGTGGAGCAGAAAGAACTTTGCGACAGCGATCGAACTGCTTTTAGGTAACTCTTGCGCTTCGATTGTCACTGACCCCTCACCAGAATGGTTGATTGGCAAGAACGGTCAAACATGGCAAAAGAGCCCGCTTTTCTATTTAAACTACGGTCAACTAGAAGCGAAAGTTCGAAACTCGCTCTCTGAAATCGACGCTGTAGCGATCAGCAAGGACGCAAACTCTGGACAACCAAAAATCGACGCAATCCTAGACCTTTGCAACTAATAGTCTTCTGTCGCCTGTTAGCGGATGGACTGTGTTTCGCAAAATACTTCCCTACATGTCGATGAATTTAGGCTTCAGCCGTCAAGGCCGGAAGTTAAAAGCCTTGCATAAAGATGTGACCGAATTCGATAGGTGAATAACTAGTTCAGTTCGCAGTTCGAAGCCGCTCTGATCGTTCCATGATGCGGGAGATTCGCACTCCAGCTCCGTCCCCCGTTGCCGGTAAGGGTTGCTCTTTTGAAAGGTTTGGCGCTTGCCACTGCACTGGCGAGGTTTGTTGAGATTGCCTCTTTTGAGCTTGTCGGTTGGTTCGGTGATATGCACGCCGTCCGATACCGCCAACAACTGATCCAGCAAGGCCCGAATTGATGTCACCAGACAGAGTCCGCACAATGACGGGAATGAAGTAAATTAACACCAATGACAGCAGGATCATCGCCAAGAAAGGGATAGCCGTGCCGATTGTCGTTACTTCATCCGCACCGCCAACCGCGACTTGCAACATGTTCAGTAGACCGAAGATCACAGAGAACACTCCTGCAATCACAATAGGGTACAGCGACCAAGCGATGAGTGCCGAAAGCCATCGGTTGAAGTAGTCTTGCGTGATCTTGAACAGGGTCAGCGTGATCATGACCGGCGCGAGCCCAATGAGAAGCGTTACCACCATCTTTGAGAGGACCAACATCAGCGCTGCCGCGCCACTAAGAACGGCAACTAGGACCGTCATCAGCACGCTCATCATCGCGCCTGCCATCCAGTTCATGTTTGCGCCTATCTGGTTCGCATAGTCGGTCAACTCAGCTGTTAGTTCGTCAAACCGCTCTGCGAAAAAGACTGCCCCAGAACCTGTTTCGCCTGTGATAGAGCCGATGATCAGCCCCGCAATATTGTCCAATCCCGCAACGATCTGGCCAGAGACGTAATTGAAGTGCACCCAGTCAAACGCAAAGGCGTTGATCAGCCCGATCTTGATCAGAACCGGGAAGAGATCAGCACCGTCCATTGGTTTGATCTGCAAAGCCATGTTAGCAAACAGCAGTACAATGGCCAACGAGGACATCAGAACGATGGTCGTGCCCATGCTCGACGCGATCACTCCAAATTGTGACTCGGCAATGCTGCTCAAGTTGTCGTTGGCGGAGTCTATAATGAACGAAACGATACCCATCAGTTTGGCTCCTCACAAAGCTCCTGCACAGATTTCCGGAGATCTGAAATGACTGGGAAATATGAGACTTCGGCCCAGTCGCGGTAGGCTGATGACGGCCCAGCAGCAAAACCAAGTGCTTCAAAGTCTTCCATGATCGTCGCCCACTCGGGTCTTAGTGCAGCACAGTTACAGCTTTCGGAGGCGACGGCGGCCTCATGTCTGCGAAGGCTGTACAACTTGTCGGCGGCAATGCTGCGCCACGCGTCACGAAAAGTTAGGAATGTGAGTTCGTCTGGCCTCTCAATAATCGTGCAGCCATACTCATCCTGTCGAATGTCGTCGGTCGCAAGGTTTTCGGTCGCCTCTTGAGCCTCCGTAATTCGACCGAAAAATAGCAATATGATCAATACTCTAAGCATCGTGTTCTCCTTCGGTTTCTGAAGTTCGCTGGGCGCAGCACCACCGAGATGCGTTTGGCCGACCCAGAATGCAGCTCCACCCCAGCACATCGACAGCAACATCGTCACCGCAGCGCAAGAATTCGCGTGTTTTCAGCGCAATATTGCCGTCAGTGTCGAAGGCCATGTCGTTCCTCCGCATCCATTTCTTCGATTAATCCGTGGCGAGGTGCGTCTCGGCTATCTTGACTGTCTCCAAGCTGGTCTTGAGCTTCGACGATAGCTGCGCGTAGGTCTGATCTTCCCGCATCCAACCGTCCAAGACAGCGATCAATGAGGCCTGTGACCTGACCAACCCGATCACGCAAAGCTTCAACCCATCCAGTTCGGCCTTCGTCTCTTGCGTCCATTGCGCTTCGCAAGCGGCCAATGCCTCCGCTGAGGCTTTCGAGGCCTGCGTCAACTGCTCGACGTAACCCAGCAACTCGCGTTCTAACGGTGTCAGACCATCCATCGTTTACTCCTTTTCGATCCGCAAACAGTCCACCTGTTGACCCGCTAGCGTGCAAAGCTGCAACGTCGTCCGTTCCCCAGTCGCCATTAGGTAGGTCGCGTCCGGACGCTCCATTACCGTGATCCCCAGCGCGTGCATCTTCGGCTCGAACCAACTCTTCACCGAAAATGCTGTGATCGTCGCGCTCATCCCCAAGCAGCAAGCTATCAGCGCCATCCAAACCAAGGGCATCGAGGCCGTCTTCTCTGTGTTCGCGCTCCGCCGCATCAGATGCTTCCTCACGCGCAACAGATACGATTCTGTATCGGTCTTGATTATAGCCAGCGCGCTTTCGGCAATGGTCTTCAAATCGGCCCTGAAGCTCTGCAATTGAGCTTCCATCAAGGCGGCGTTCTCGGTTCGCATCTGCTCCAGGTCCGCGTTCAGCTTCTCGCTCAATCGCTGTTTCGGCTGTCCAGTCTTCATGGAAAAACTCTCCTTTCAAGCGCCATCGCTCATTGGTGTCGGGGTCTTTGACAGTCAGGTAATTTTTGCCAGCACGAGGGACTTCGAAGCCCGCTTCTTTAAGCGCCTCGGTCAGCACGGCTGGATCCGTGATCAGACCCTCATATATCTGATCACGGATCCAGCCGTGGAGCGCCTCACGTCCCGCAGCGCGATCCGGTGCCTCAGCCACCTTCTTCGTCTCGGCTGTTCGAGCGGCATCCATTGGATCGGCCCAGTCGTGTTCCTTGTTCATCAAATCGCGCAGGCTATCGAAGGCACGTTCGTAACCTGGGGGTGCGATGTTCAGGCTTCGCCCGCTGTGCAATTCCATGCGCGGTGTACAAAAATGCAGCTCGACGCGGTCTTCATGCGTATGCCGTACCCACATGCAGGCGTACTGGTCGCCATCGAGACCGGCGAAGGCCAGCTCTTCGAAACGTTCAATCACATGCCGCTGTTCTTCTTCACTTGGCTGGTCGCCCTCGGCAAAGCTGATCACACCAGCGCGGTAGCTCCACTTGTGTGGGCAAGCGTCGATCAGGTCAGTTATGATCGCAGCATCCCCACGAAGAACCTCAGGCAGTGGATCACGGGTGACGTGCTTTGGCTGTCCGCTGGCATCGTGGACCAGATCGCGGTTCTCGTCATAGGCAAGGACAGTGCGGGCCGTTAGATAATTGACAGGTCCAGCACCGCCACCTTTGCCGTTGGGAAAGAACTTGATCAGCATTGCGACGCGTCGCTGTGGGCATCGATGATCTGTGCCAACTGCCGCTCGATCCCAACGAGCGCCGTGGTAACGCGCAGCGCATCAATCTGTGACGCATGGCCAGTACGGACCGCCGTGTTCAGCCAGCGGGTCACCTGATTGAGGTTGCCACCATAGCGCGACACGGCCAGCACCAAGGCTGGGTCAACACGTGGCAACTTGCGCCGCCGCTTTGGCTCCATGCCTGTGGCGAGCTGGCGCAGGAAAGCTGACATGGACAGGCCGCGATCTTTGGCAGCCTGCCGGATCAACGCCTTCTCTGCAGTCGAGCAATAGAAGAACACCGCTTCTGGTTTTGCTGCTGCACCTGCCTCCGTGACAGGCTGGTTGGGGTTCGAAGGGGAGGCTTGCCGCCCCTCGCAAGGTCCCGGTTCAAAGGTCGCAGACCTAGAACTGGGTCGCCTTGCTGTTTCCCTATCTGTGGGTTCGATTTTGGTCATAATCTTAGCCCAGCGGCTTGGACTTGGGCCTTTGTCACCAGCTCGGACGCCAGCAACGCGGAGACTTGGGTTGGCGTGATGTGCTGGCACATCGGATGGCTCTCGCTGATCCAGCAGGCAAGCCGTGCATGGTGATCGGCGGCCACAACCTCAGCTTCTTTCCGCTTGGCACGGAAATCCTCGATGTATCCTTGCCAGCGCCGCGTCTGAAACCAGTTGTCGGAAAAGCAAACTCTCGAACGGGAGAAGCCTGCGCTTTCGGTTGCGTAAGCTTTAACCACCAGCAACATCTCATCTGCTGCGATCCCTCCGTTCAAGGCGTCTTCGATCAAGGCAAGGCAAGCTTGTTTATCGCGAAGGCGATCCGATGGATAGGCAGCCAAGATCTTCCCAGCCTCTAAGCCATCTGCATCCTCGCGCTTGCGCTGTGGTGGTTTAAGGATAGTTTTAGGATTGTTTGGGGTCCGCTGTGGACGGGGTACCGGGTCCACCATGGGCTGGGTTCCGGGTTCAGTCTGGACGGGGTCCACAGTGAACCCGGTCTCTAAGTCTGGTTCTCGGGTTAGTTCGAGAAGCGTAACCTTGGCTAGTATTAGGCGGTAGACGATGGTGTGACCGTTCTTGCATCGCTTCTTCTGACCCGTCTCGATCAAGATACCTTCGTCTAAGAATTCCTTGATTGTCCGCTTCACAGTACTTGCACCAAGCTCAGTATGGCGCTGGATCGTGCCCTTGGAGCACCAGATGCCTGAGCCTTCGTCGCTCGCCTTGTCAGCCAAGAACATGATGATCTGTTTGCGTGGAGCACTACCGAACTTGCGTTCAGCGCATTCCTTTGCCACGCGCCAACTCATCGAAAGGCCTCAATTTCCGTAATGGCCCACAAATTTTGTACAGGTTTTGTACAGGAATTTGGTGATTTCAGCCGACATCGGCCTGCATCGCCGCGTAAGTTTCTGCAAGCTTCTGCACAAAGCCCTGTAAATAGGCCATATTTTATAGGTGTTTGTGGTGACCCCGATTGGATTCGAACCAATAACCTGCCCCTTAAGAGGGGTCAGCTCATTTTCCTAACGATGATACGTGCGGTGTCGATCATCCGATGGGAGAAGCCCCATTCGTTGTCGTACCAGGCCAGTATGCGCGCCATGTTTCCCTGAACGCGGGTTTGATCGCACGCGACGATCGCGCTTTGTGGATCTTGGCGAAAATCTGTGGACACAAGTTGGCGTTCTGTCGTTCCAACGATTCCAGCAAATTGACCAGATGCTGCGGCGCGAAAGACGTTGTTGATGTCCTCGACAGAGCTGGATTTTTCAAGATCGACGACCAGATCGATACAAGACACATTTGGTGTGGGAACGCGAATTGCATGGCCAGAAATACGGCCAGCCAGAGCCGGGAGCACGTCGCCCAAGGTTTCGGCTGCACCTGTTGAGGTTGGGATCATCGAAAGTCCGGCAGCGCGTGCGCGGTAGAGATCAGCATGCGGCGCGTCATGTGTCGTTTGATTGCTCGTATAACAGTGAACGGTTGTCATCATACCGCGTTCAATGCCAAATTGATCGTGCAGGATTTTCACCACAGGAACCAGACAATTGGTGGTACAGGATGCGTTGGAAATGAGCCTGTCGTCGGATGTGATGATGTCTTCATTCACCCCAAAAACAATCGTTTTTGCACCGTCTTTGGCCGGAGCAGACAACAGGACCCGACGAGATCCGTTTTCCAGATGACGCAGTGCCCCGGTTTTTGTCGCGAAAAAACCACTGCATTCCAAGGCAATGTCAACATCGCGCCATGGCAGATCATTTGGTGTCGCAATGTTGGTCATCCGGATGGTGTTGGACCCGATGCTCAGGACGCCGTCATGATAGGAAACTGATTGAGGGAAACGACCGTAAAGGCTGTCAAATTCAAATAGATGTGCCAATGTCTCGGCCGGTGCCGGATCATTGATGGCGACGACAGTGAAGTCGTTTTCTTCTTGTTGCAGCAAGCAGCGCAGAATCGTGCGGCCAATCCGCCCAAAACCGTTTATTGCAATTTTTGTTGTCATTAGACTATCCATGGTGCGGCCGCAGGGGGGGGGGTCTGAGGTTCGATCACCTCCAGAACGCGATCCAATCGATCAGTTTTACTAACTCCTTGCCCAAGAAGATCAAATTTAGCCCATCTGCAAGAAACAGATCCAAGGCCAGCAGGACAAAAATACCGGCTGCGATGTACAGGGCGACACGGTTCGTCATCAGATGTTCTTTCTGGCCATGCCGCGTTCAGATCAGTTGGCCCTCGGTGGGCCACGGCTGAAAACGGTATGCCAGCGTGCAAACGAGCCTGCAAGGGGTGTTCAGATCCCTAAAGGCGCCCCATTGCGACCGCGACGTCCGCCATACGTGCAGAAAAGGCCCATTCATTATCGTACCACGCCATGACGCGCACTGTGCGACCACCGACAACCTTGGTCTGATCTGGCGCAAAAATGCAGCTATGCTCGGTGTGGTTGAAATCAACAGATACTTTTGCTTCTTCGTCATAGGCGAGCACACGGGACATGGGACCTGCCGCAGCGGTTTGTAAGGCTGCATTTACCTCTGAAACACTCACATCACGGCCTGCTTCAAAGGTTAAATCGACAGCTGAAACATTTGGCGTTGGGACGCGCATGGCCGTGCCGTCAAGCTTGCCTGCGAGAGTAGGCAGAACCTCACCCAAAGCTTTGGCGGCCCCGGTGGATGTTGGGATCATCGCCATTGCAGCTGCACGTGCGCGATAGAGATCATCATGTCGGCGATCCAATGTCGGTTGATCTCCGGTGTACGAATGGATCGTTGTCATTATACCGCGCTCGATCCCGAAGGCGTCATCAAGAACTTTGGCCAAAGGCGCAAGGCAATTGGTGGTGCAAGAGCCATTTGACACAACGGCATCCTGCGAAATAAGTTCGCGATGGTTCACGCCAAAAACAACGGTTCTGTCGACGTTCTTGGCCGGGGCGGAAATCAATACGCGTTTTGCACCCTGTTCGATGTGCTTATTGGCTTTCAAGCCGTCGTTATGTTGCCCGGTACATTCGAGCACGACATCGACACCCTGCCAGTCTAGATCGTCCATGTTGTAGCTGGACATCATTCGGATAGGTCCACGTCCGAGGTCAAGTGAACTGGAACCAGTCGTAATCTGGCCGGGAAAACGCCCATGGACACTATCGTATTTTAAAAGATGAGCTGCCGTTTCCAGTGGGCCGGTTGCGTTGACTGCGACAACATCGATGTCATTGCGCCCAGAACTTACGATATGCGACAGGGTGCAGCGTCCGATCCGCCCGAAACCGTTAATACCAACTTTGATACTCATACTGATCGTCTCCACTTTTATCCACTTACCCTGTCTATACGCCGCTCTTGATGCGCGTGAAACGGCTAAATCGTTGTGTTTTCCGTGTGTTAGCGTTAAACTTGCCGCAGTGCGGAGAAATGTTTGCGCCACCATACAGAACTGTCGACAAACTGTTGGTGAAACTGCGACAGTCCACCAGACCAGAAAACAAAGAGTCGGCAAACGAGGGAACTGAAAATGAGCGGGTTGTTAGCGCTTTTGGACGATGTGGCAGGGATTGCTAAGATTGCGGCGTCTTCTGTGGATGATGTGATATCACAGGCCGCCAAGGCCGGATCAAAAGCTGCGGGGGCTGTTATTGATGATGCAGCGGTGACCCCGAAATATGTTCAGGGATTTTCAGCCGACCGAGAATTGCCAATCATCTGGCGCATTGCCAAGGGATCAATGGTCAATAAATTGGTCTATCTGTTGCCGGTCGGGTTGGCGTTGAATCATTTCGCGCCTTGGGCGATCGTGCCGCTGTTGATGCTGGGGGGGGGATATCTGTGTTTTGAGGGCGCAGAAAAAATCGCCCATGCTGTTGGTATTGGGGGGCACGGCCATACAGATTACGCCGAAGCCGGCGAAACAGAGACAGACCCGGCGCAGTTGGAAGAAAAGAAAGCACGGGGCGCGATTAAAACGGACTTTATCCTGTCGGCTGAGATCATGACGATTTCGCTGGCTGCGATCCCAGAAAGTAATTTTTGGATGGAAGCCGCAACACTAGCCGCTGTCGCCATTATGATCACGGTGGCTGTCTATGGCGCGGTCGCAATCATCGTAAAGGCGGATGATGTTGGTTTAGCCATGGCTGCAGAAGGGCGCACCAAGGTATTGCAGGTTTTTGGGCGCGCCATTGTGCAGGCCATGCCCACGGTTCTGAAAACGCTGACGATCATCGGGACGGCGGCGATGCTGTGGGTCGGCGGGTCCATCATCGTTCATGGGCTCAAGGAGCTGGGCGTTGCAGGGCCAGAACATTTTATCCACGGCGCATCAGATGCGATCGGGCATAGTCTACCGCTGGTGTTACAGGGATTTGGCACATGGTTTGCCAAGGCCGTGATGGATGGGGTGCTGGGGATTGCTTTGGGTTTGGCGCTTATCCCGGTCGGGGAAAAACTGATCACCCCCTTGTGGCGTAAGGTGTTCGCGCGGGGCTGAAAATGCCAAAATAACATGACAGACGAGGTGCTGATTAATGCACCTCGTCTGGTTGATTAGACGCCTGTGTCCTGACTATTTCCCAGCCAACAGGTCGCGTACTTTTTGCGCCGTGGCGTCCGCTGTGATGCCGAATTCTTTGTACAAAGTTCCGGCTGGGGCTGAGGCGCCAAAGTCCTGCATGCCGATAAAGGCCGATTTCTCACGTTTGCCACGTTCACCAAGCAGCCAACGGTCCCATCCCATCTGAACACCAGCTTCGATGGCAACACGCACAGGGCCACCGGGCAAAACACGTTTGCGGTAGGCTTCGTCTTGTTCTTCGAACAATTCCCAGCACGGCATAGAGACCACACGCACCCCAATGCCTTCTGCCTCAAGAATGTCGCGCGCGTCCATTGCGATCGAGACTTCGGAGCCAGTGGCCATCAAAATCGCCTGACGTTTGTGGGTCGCATCCACCAATACATAGGCGCCTTTTTCAACAAGGTTTTTGGTCTTATGTTCGGTGCGCACTGTCGGCAGTCCCTGACGGGTGAGGGACAAGACGGAGGGTGTCTTTTTGCTGGTCAGCGCGATTTCCCAAGCTTCGGCCGTTTCAACTGAATCTGCCGGGCGGAAAACCCGCGTGTTGGGCGTTGCACGGCTGATGGCGAGATGTTCGACGGGTTGGTGTGTCGGGCCGTCTTCTCCCAGACCGATGCTGTCATGGGTCATGACAAAGACAGTCGGGATTTTCATCAAAGCTGCCAAACGCATGGCCGGGCGTGCATAATCGGTAAAGCACATGAATGTCCCGCCGTAGGGGCGGATGCCACCATGCAAGGCCATACCATTCATAGCCGAGGCCATGCCGTGCTCGCGAATACCCCAATAGACATAACGTCCACCACGACTATCCACATCAAAAACGCCCAGATCGGCAGTTTTCGTGTTGTTGGAGCCTGTCAGGTCTGCGGATCCCCCAACGGTTTCGTGCATGATCGGGTTCAGAACCTGCAATACTTTTTCGGAGCTGGCCCGTGTTGCCAATTTAGGCGCTGTTTCGGAGGCTTCTTTTTTGAAGGTTTTAACAGCTGCGCTGAGTTTTTTGGGCGCTTCCAACGCATAAGCGCGTTCAAATTTCTCGCGCTTGCTGCGGGGCAGGGCGTCAAAGCGCGCGTCCCATGCCTTGCGTCCTTCGCCACCACGTGCGCCGATGGCGTTCCACGCGAATTGAACATCCTGAGGCACTTCAAAGGGACCGCTTGTCCAGCCCCACGCAGCTTTGGCTGCCGCGTTCTGGTCTTGATCTGTCAATGCGCCGTGCCCTTTGGAGGTATCCTGCGCCGTGTGTCCCAGAGCGATATGCGTTTTACAGGCGATCATCACTGGTTTTGTGGATTTTTTCGCCGCGGTGAGAGCTGCGTCGATTTCGACAGGGTTGTGGCCGTCGATTTCGATCACATGCCAACCCGCAGCCGTGAAACGTCCCACTTGATCCGTGCAGTCAGACAGGGACACCGGTCCGTCGATGGTAATGTTGTTATTGTCCCATAACACAACCAATTTAGACAGTTGGTGACGGCCCGCCAAAGCAATCGCCTCTTGGCTGACACCCTCCATCAGGCACCCGTCCCCTGCAATTACATAGGTATGGTGATCAATGACGTTCTTGCCATATTGCGCGCGTTGGATTTCCTCGGCCATGGCAAAGCCAACAGCATTCGCAATCCCCTGACCCAACGGTCCGGTGGTTGTTTCGATCCCGGTGGCATGGCCGTATTCCGGATGGCCTGCTGTGATCGCGCCCCACTGGCGGAAATTTTTGATCTGCTCGAGTGTCATGTCTTCGTAGCCGGTCAAATGCAGCAGAGAATAGAGCAGCATGGAACCATGGCCTGCGGATAGGATAAATCTGTCCCTGTCCGGCCAATTGGGTGCTGTTGGATCAAATTTTAGGTGTTTTTCGAACAGGACAGTGGCAGCGTCGGCCATGCCAATGGGCATGCCCGAGTGGCCGGAATTGGCGGCAGCAACAGCGTCCAGCGATAGGGCGCGAATGGCATTTGCTTTGGCCCAATGTTCCGGGTGCGCAGCGGCAAGAGCTTTGAGATCCACGAAAAAGTTCCTTTTTTACTATGGACCCTGCTCGAGGTCTTTTGGTCCATTTTTGCGTATGTTTGAGCGCTCAATAGCAGCCCGCCCGCAAAGATCAAGGGTAGGCAACAGGCGGACATTCTCCGATACATCAAGAGGGACGCGCAAGCCGTTGAACTGGCTCAAAAGCCTGTTTGTTGAAAGGCGGCGTTGAGAGTACCCTGACGTTGCGCGAGGTTGATTCGCAGTGGCAGGCTGCGTAGATCACGGCGTGCAGAGACGTAAGGTGCAGAGGTGGGCATGAGCGAAATCGAAGAACTGAATGGCCGAATTCTATCGGCGATGGACCGGGTTGCAAAAGGTATCGAGGCTCTCGGCCCGGATGAAAGCGAAGCATTGCGGAACGCTTTGGATGAAGAGAGGCAAGTGAATGCGCAGTTAACAGAGCGCGTGAGCCTGTTGGGAGATCGCCAAGAAAAAGCCGTGGCCGCAATGGAGGAGAAAGCGGCCGAAGCGCAAGTGCGCATGGAGGCTTTGGACATTGAGTTACAACAATTGCGTCAGGCGCACGAGGTGTTGGCGCAGGCCTGTGAGACGCTGCGCACTGCAAATGCCGAGGGTGTCGGGGATCCCGAGCAAATAAACGCTGCCGTTTTGGCCGAACTCGAGGCAACGCGTTCAATGCGGCGCGCCGAACGCGCGGAAGCAGATGAAATTATTGCCGGTCTGATGCCGCTGTTGAATGCAAGCGGACAACAACAGACCTCAGAGGAGGCCCCGTAGTGGCAGAAATTCGAGTATCCATTGGTGGGCGCGATTTTGATGTGGCGTGTCAGGAAGGCGAAGAACATTACTTGCAAACGGCGGCCAAACTATTGGACGACGAAGCGCGGGTGTTGTCTGATCAGGTTGGCCGCATGCCAGAAGCACGGATGCTTTTGATGGCGGGGCTGATGCTGGCGGATAAAACTGCCAGCGTCGAAGATCGGATTGCCGAAGTTCAGGCAAAACTCGATGAACGCGATTCAGAATTGAACGCCCTGAAGCAGTCGCAGGCTGAACCTGAAAAAGTAGAAGTGCCAGTTGTGCCCCAGAGCGTCACGGACACGCTGGCTGAATTGGCCGCACGGGCCGAGTCTCTGGCGGTTGCTCTGGAAGAAAAAACCGCGTGACCTTAGACAGGAAAACAAACGGGCGCGTCCAGTTGGAGCGCGCCCATTCAAAAGCTGGAGTGATTTTAGCCGTTGGCTTCGCGGATTTTGTCAGCGGCGTCTTTGTCAAAACCAACACCGTTTTCTTCAAACAACGTATCCAATTCACCTGATAGGGTCATTTCGGTGATGATGTCACAGCCACCGACGAATTCGCCTTCGATATAGAGCTGTGGAATTGTTGGCCAATCCGAGAAATCTTTGATCCCCTGACGAATGCCATCATCTGACAGGACATTCACGTCGGAATAGTCCACGCCCATGTAATTCAGAACACCCGCCACACGGCTAGAGAACCCGCATTGAGGCATCTCTTTGGTGCCTTTCATGAACAGCACAACTTTGTTGGCCTTGATGGTTTCTTGAATTTGGGTTGTTGTCTCAGACATTTCGTCGTCTCCATTTTCTGTGGCGCAGCTTGCGTTCTATGCGCCAGAACCTCGGTCCGTGTTTTAAAAGCATTGGCCATTCGCACATAAGTATGGCCAGAGTGTAACATATGTCCAGAACCAGAACGACGATGCTGACCACCGCCACCCCGATCGGGTTATCCATTAATCAGGCGCGCGGGTTGTCAGCGCGAGGGCATGTAATTCACCTTGGGCGCCATCCATTTTGCCTTTGAGCGCCGCATAGACTGCGCGTTGTTGTTGCACGCGGTTTTTCCCACGGAAACTCTCGTCCACAACCATTGCGGCCATATGGACGCCGTCGTCGCCTTCAACCTGAATGGTCGCGTCCGGAAAGCTCTGACGCAAAAGCTCTTCTATCTCATGTGCTTGCATTGGCATGGTGAGGCCCCTTTAATCTCGCGCTTCAGATGTAATAGGCACAAGGCGCAGTAACAAGGGATGAAATGGTCGCTTTTGTCGCATAAAACGGGGGTGCAGTAGTGTTGGATTTCAGGCACCCTAGTCGCGCTAGGGGCATTCACCTACGCGGGAGGTTTGAAAATGGACAAATTCGACAACGCACCGGAATTAGCGCTGGCCTGGCATCAGGCTGGGCGAGGGGCTGCACTTGCTACAGTTGTTGAAATCTGGGGTTCTGCGCCGCGACGGGTTGGCGCGCAACTGGTTATCGCTGGGGACGGCGAAATGCAGGGGTCTGTTTCTGGTGGATGCGTCGAAGGGGCGGTGGTGCTCGAAGCCGCAGAAGCCCTAAGCTTAGGCGAAGCACGTTTATTGGAGTATGGTGTTAGTGATGGGGATGCGTTCGCAGTGGGGCTTGCCTGCGGTGGCACCATCCGCGTCTTGGTGGAACCGATCGGGACGGTGTTACCCGAAGACATCTTGCAGGCTCTTGTGGCAGACCGTGCTGCCCGCCGCCCGGTGGCCTATGAGGTAACGCTTTCTTCGGGTCAACGTCGTCTTGTGCATGAAGGATACCTAGAACGTTTCGCCATGGATCGCTCTGGGTTTGAGAGTGAGGGGGATGTTTTTGTTGCCATTCATAACCCGCCGTTGCGGCTGGCCGTTGTGGGGGCTGTGCATATTGCGCAGGCCCTTGTGCCAATGGCGCGGATTGCCGGTTACGACCCTGTCATCATCGAGCCACGCGGCGCTTTTGGGTCACAAGCACGTTTTCCAGGCGAGGAAATCGTCGCAGATTGGCCGGATGACGCGCTGCGAGACATTGGGTTGGATACGCGCACCGCACTGGTGTTATTGACGCATGATCCCAAACTGGATGACCCCGCGCTTCATCTTGGTTTAAACTCGGAGTGTTTTTACATTGGGGCGCTGGGTTCAAAACGCACACATGCCGCTCGGGTTGACCGATTGAGGGAAAGTGGTTTTAGGGCAGAACAGATCGACCGTATCCAAGGCCCCATCGGGTTGGATATAGGTGCCTCAGGCCCGCCAGAGATCGCAGTGGCCATCCTTGCGCAAATGACACAACGCTTGCGGCGCGGCGCATGAAATTCGGCCCGGTTGATCTGGACCAGGCCAAAGGCGCAATCCTCGCGCATTCTGTTCGTCTGACGCAGGGGGGAAGGTTGCGCAAAGGGCGCAAGCTGGATGCCAAGGATCTGGAAGCGCTGGAAGAATCGGGGTTTTCACAGGTCACCGTTGCCCGTCTGGATGAAAACGATGTGCATGAAGACGACGCTGCGGAAACCTTAGCCCGTGCTTTTGCGCCAGACCCGTCCGGACTTGGGCTTGAGTGCAGCAAGGCATTTACCGGCCGCGTCAATCTGCTTGCGGCGGGGCCGGGTGTTGTGAAACTTGATGTCGCCGCCATCGAGGCAGTCAATTGCATTCATCCGATGATCACAATCGCCACCGTCCCACCGTATCAGCAAATGCAAACGGGCGGCATGGTGGCGACCATAAAAATCATCTCCTATGCCGTGCCCCAGGCCGACCTGAATGCCGCATGTGAGCTGGCCAATGCTGCCATCAGGGTTTGTGGCCCGGTGTTGGAAACGGTGCGTCTGATTGTCAGCGATATCCCTGGCGGCCCCGGTGATAAAGGATGGCGCGCGATCGCAGACCGTGTCCAAGCCTTTGGTCTAGAGATGGCACCCCCCGTGGTGGTTGAGCACAGTGTAGAGGCCCTCGCAGCCGTGTTAAATCGAGAAACCAGCGATTTGACGCTTGTTCTGACCGGGTCTGCCACATCTGATATTGAAGATGTGGCACCACAAGCTGTGCGTGTTGCAGGTGGTCAGGTGGATTATTTTGGGATGCCAGTGGATCCGGGAAACCTGCTGTTTCTCGGGGCATTGAACGACAAACCAGTGATCGGATTGCCGGGCTGCGCGCGCTCACCAGCTCTAAACGGCGCTGATTGGATCATGGCGCGTATCATTTGTGGTATTTCCGTAACGGGGGCGGATATCGCAGGTATGGGGGTTGGCGGTTTATTGAAAGAAATACCCAGCCGCCCACAACCCAGGCGATCTCGCAAGACAAGCTAAAGGTGCGGGTGTTTTGACATTTCTTTGCCAAAGCGAAGAAATTAACTGTTCTCATCTGCGCTGCCACATGCTTAACTCTCTCCAAACCAACAAACTACTAGGGAGGAAGCCATGTCACAGGTCACAATGACGGTGAACGGCAAAGCTACATCCGGTGAGGCTGAAGGGCGCACATTATTATCATCTTTTTTGCGGGAAAGTCTGGATCTGACAGGCACGCATGTCGGTTGTGACACCAGTCAATGCGGCGCTTGCGTGGTGCACGTCAACGGCGAAGCAGTCAAAGCCTGCACAATGTTGGCCATCGAGGCACACGGCGCTGAGGTGTCAACCATCGAAGGCATGGCCAATGCAGATGGATCGCTCAATACAATCCAACAAGCGTTTCAAGATCATCACGGATTGCAATGTGGGTTTTGCACCCCGGGTATGGTGATGTCTGCCGCCGCACTTTTGAAAGACAACCCAAAGCCGACTGAGGCGGAGGTGCGCGACTATCTGGAAGGCAATATTTGCCGCTGCACCGGGTACCACAATATCGTGAAGGCGATCATGGCAGCCTCAGGGCAAGACGTCAGCAGCATCGCAGCAGAATAACAGCCATGCCGGGGTCATCCCCGAACCAGCGTTACGTTTGATAGTCTGAGCGTAGCCGAGGCTGAAAACCGGCGTCAAAGCCGCATGATTTTAGGGAGGAAGACAATGCCAAAAGATGGAGGCATCGGTGCAAGTTCAAAGCGCCGCGAGGACGTTCGGTTTCTAACGGGAGCCGGTAATTACACCGACGATATTAACATGCGCGGTCAGGCGCATGTATTTTTCCTGCGGTCTGATATTGCACATGGAACAATTGAAAAAGTTGATACAGCAGCAGCGGCCGCGATGCCGGGCGTTGTACAGATTTTCACTGGCGCTGATTTCGAAGCCGTTGGTGGCATACCCTGTGGTTGGCAGATCACCGATCGCCACGGTGAACCGATGCAAGAACCCAAACACCCTGTTTTGGCCCATGGCAAGGTGCGTCATGTCGGAGAACCAATCGCCGCTGTTGTCGCGGATACGCTAGAACAGGCGCGCGATGCGGCAGAAGCGATTGAGGTTGATATTTCTGAGCTGCCGGCGGTTGTTGATATGAAGGCAGGCGTTGCAGATGGTGCGCCCAAGGTGCATGACGATCTGACGTCGAACCTGTGCTATGATTGGGGTTTTGTTGAGGAAAACAAAGCCGCGACGGACGAAGCCTTTGCCAATGCCGCTCATGTGACGTCGCTTGAGTTGGTGAACAACCGGTTGGTGGCGAACCCAATGGAGCCGCGCGTGGCGGTCGGGGATTATGCACGCGGCACCGGTGATTACACTCTTTATACGACCTCGCAAAACCCGCATGTCATCCGGCTGTTGATGGGGGCGTTTGTTCTGGGTATTCCAGAACATAAATTGCGTGTCGTGGCTCCGGACGTCGGGGGCGGTTTCGGCACCAAGATTTTCCACTATCAGGAAGAAGCTTTTTGTACCTTTGCGGCCAAGGCCTGCAACCGTCCGGTAAAATGGACGTCCAGCCGGTCAGAAGCCTTTATGTCTGACGCGCATGGGCGCGATCACGTCACCAAGATCGAACTCGCGCTTGACGCAGAAAATAATTTCACTGCGCTGCGCACCGATACCTATGCAAATATGGGCGCGTATCTGTCGACCTTTGCTCCATCAGTGCCGACATGGCTGCACGGCACCTTGATGGCGGGGAATTACAAAACGCCGCTGATCTATGTGAACGTCAAAGCTGTCTTTACCAACACGGTGCCTGTGGATGCTTATCGTGGCGCTGGACGCCCCGAAGCGACATATCAGTTGGAACGGGTAATCGACAAAGCTGCGCGTGAATTAAAGGTCGATCCAATTGCGTTGCGACGCCAGAATTTTATCACCGAATTCCCATATGCCACGCCAGTTGCGGTGGAATATGACACGGGTGACTATGTGGCAACGATGGATAAGCTCGAAGAAATGGCTGATATTTCTGGCTTTGCAGCACGACGCAAAGCCTCTGAGGCCAAGGGTAAACTGCGTGGTTTTGGGGTGAATTGTTACATCGAAGCCTGTGGCATCGCGCCCTCCAACCTGGTGGGCCAATTGGGCGCCCGGGCTGGGCTCTATGAATCCGCGACCGTGCGGGTGAATGCAACAGGGGGGCTGGTCGTCATGACGGGCAGCCACAGCCATGGGCAGGGGCATGAAACCTCCTTTGCGCAGGTTGTCGCCGACATGATTGGCATCGACGAAAACATGGTCGAAATCATTCACGGTGACACAGCCAATACGCCAATGGGCATGGGAACATACGGATCGCGATCTCTGGCGGTTGGTGGCTCTGCCATGGTGCGTGCTACCGAAAAGATCATCGCCAAGGCCAAGAAGATCGCAAGCCATTTGATGGAAGCCTCCGAAAGCGACATCGAATTAAAGGACGGTGCCTTCAGCGTTGCCGGGACAGATAAATCCGTGGCCTGGGGAGATGTGACGCTGGCAGCCTATGTGCCGCACAACTACCCACTGGAAGAAATCGAACCGGGTTTGGAAGAAACGGCGTTTTATGACCCGTCAAACTTTACCTATCCTTCGGGCGCCTATGCCTGCGAGGTTGAGGTGGATCCCGATACCGGCAAAGTGTCCATCGAGGCGTTTACCGCCGTTGATGATTTCGGCAATGTCGTAAACCCCATGATTGTGACAGGGCAGGTGCATGGCGGCTTGGCACAAGGCATCGGGCAGGCTTTGATGGAAAGCTGTATTTATGATGAGAATGGCCAATTGCTGAGCGCATCCTACATGGATTACGCGATGCCACGCGCGGATGATCTGCCAATGTTTGCCGTGGATCATTCCTGTCAAACGCCTTGCACGCACAACCCATTGGGCGTGAAAGGTTGCGGCGAAGCGGGGGCCATCGGCTCACCACCGTCTGTGGTGAACGCTGTGGTCGATGCGTTGCAATCTGCAGGCAATGACGTGACGCATATCGATATGCCGCTTTCACCGTCGCGTGTATGGGCTGCGATGCAATAACAACGAGACACATGCCGGGGCCCGACCCGGCATGTGATCGCGATGATGTTAAGCCCAGAGGCCGATTGAGGTTTTTGGCTTTCGAAAGGAAAGAGAATGTATAATTTTGATGTAGAGACGCCCGGCTCGGTCGCGGACGCTGTCACGGCTCTCGGAAAAGAAGACGCACAGCCGCTGGGGGGCGGGCAAACGTTGATCCCGACACTGAAACAGCGCCTGGCCAGCCCATCCGCCTTGATCAGCCTCAGCGGCATTGCTGAAATGAAGGGGGTGTGTACGACGGATGATGGACGCCTCAGCATTGGCGGCGCAACCACCCACGCGACAGTCGCACGAGAAGCTGTCGACAAATTTGCAGGTCTTGCAGATCTGGCCAGTCACATCGGTGATCCCGCTGTGCGCAACCGCGGCACCATCGGCGGCAGTATCGCCAATAACGATCCGTCTGCGTGTTACCCCTCGGCTGCGCTTGCGGCGGGGGCAAGCATTGTCACAAATGCACGTGAGATTGCCGCGGATGATTTTTTCCAAGGTTTGTTCACCACGGATCTGGAAGAAGGCGAAATCATCACAGAAGTACGTTTCCCCATCCCGCAGGCTTCTAATTACCAGAAATTCCTGCAGCCTGCCTCGCGCTTTGCGCTGGTTGGTGTTTTTGTGGCCAAGTTCGCGGATGGGGTGCGTGTGGCCGTAACAGGCGCCAGCAATGACGGTGTCTTCCGCTGGAGCGAAGCCGAAGCCGCCTTGTCTGGCAACTTTTCACCCGATGCTTTGGACGGGCTGACGGTGTCGGATGACGACATGATCAACGACTTGCATGGTACGGCCGCCTACCGCGCGCATCTGGTTTGCGTCATGACCAAGCGGGCTGTGGCTGCTGCGATCTGACCCTGCTGCCTATATGGGCCCCGCGCGCGGTGTCACGTTGCGCGGGTTGCCTGCTTGTTAGGCCAGATTGAACTTTAGCTTAGTGGTTTTGCCATCGCCCTCGACGCTGCCAAAGCTGTTGCGTGTCAGTTCATGGTAATGATCCTTGAGCAGGTAACCGATACCACGCCCGTTGGGAGTGCCTAAAAGCGCGGCAAATTCTTCTTGCTCAGGCCCAAACTCAAAGGTTGTGCCATCTTGGAAGTAGCTCCCATTTGGGAGGGCATAGTGCACCGTCAATAACGTCTCTGGGTTGCTGATGGAGACACGGACAACGTCTTTGAGGTCTTTTTGCTTTCTGCCACGTCTGAAATTCTTGAAGGGACCACTTTGCGTATCTGCCGCAACGCCCGCTTTCCATTGCTGCCAGAAGACTTCTGAGTTGCTTAGATAATCGCCTTTAGCCCGATTCGGATCGTGTTTGGCATAGTTTTCATTGCTCTGAATGCTGCGTTCGGGAACCAAAATATTGTTTGTATAGGCTTTCTTGTTGTGCCCGGTCGCAGCGGTGCCAGCGAGATAATGATGGCTGTTGTGAGACGATCTGGGAGTCGACGTGTCATAGCGCGCGCTGTGCGTTACATCGCTGGCAGCGGCCTTTGTCACATTGGCGGCTGTTGCATCAGGATTAGCCTTCAGGTCACTGAGGCCGGATATCAGTTTCCGCCCCCGCACGACATTGTCCTGATAATATGTCTGGCTCTTGTCAAAGATGGCCTGAGGGGTCGCGGTCCCCTTGCCCGGAAATTCGCGCATGACCGCGGCGCGCATATTGCCTCTGAAAACGCTAGCTTCGTTCAATTCGCTCTTCACGCATTGCAAAATGGTACTGCTGTTGGCGTGGTTCTGGGTGCTTTCTAAGGCGAGGGTCTGAGGCGAGGTGTCGGCGACGCGGGCCAATTGCATCAGCGTGCCCGGCGGGTCGCGCGATACGGCGCCATTGCCACCGCTAGGTGCGGCGCGCGCCATCCGTTTCGTTTTTTCAACGGTGTTTGTCACGAGTGTATCTTAGCGGTAACGGCGCGGTCTGCATAGACCGAGTATTGCATGAACCCGAGGCATGAAAAAAACGCGTCCGCCGCAGCACACGCGTTTATCTCGAAATCTTAAATCACTCGACCGATAGATTATTTCGGCAAGGGGCCAATCAGCATAACCATTTGGCGGCCTTCCATTTTTGGAAAGTTCTCCACGCGGCCTGCGTCTTTGGTGTCCTCGGCGACCCGCTCCAGCAACTCGCGCCCAAGGTTCTGGTGCGCCATCTCTCTGCCACGGAAACGCAGCGTGATTTTGACCTTGTCACCATTTTCCAAAAACTTGAAAACATTGCGCATCTTCACATCGTAATCGTTTGTGTCCGTGTTCGGGCGGAACTTGACCTCTTTGATCTCGATGATTTTTTGCTTCTTGCGCGCTTCAGCTTCGCGTTTTTGTGTCTCGTACTTGAACTTGCCAAAATCCATGATCTTACACACGGGGGGGTTGGCGTTTGGCGAAATTTCAACAAGGTCCAAACCGACCTCATCCGCCATGATCATAGCGCGTTCCGGTGACACAACGCCGACGTTTTCGCCTTCAGCGCCAATCAAGCGAATATCGGTGCCTCGAATTTTGTCGTTCACGCGCGGGCCGGTTTCTCGTTGGGGCGGCGCGTTATGTGGTCTGCGAGCGATGGTGGTCTTCCTTTGATTATTGATAGAAACTGCGGCGCAAATTAGACGCCAGACCGCGTTACTTCAAGCGGCAAAAGTAAATGCCACCGACAATGCCGGTGTTTTTTTGTCATTCACGGTGACGTCACGAAGCTTAACACAGGGGGACGGAGCTGCAAAACTCTGCAGCTCCGTCCTCTAACGTCTTAATCCAAAAACGCTTTTTCGACGACATATTGAGCTGGTTTTGAATTTGCACCTTCTTCAAGGCCATATTCTTCCAACATTTCTTTCAACTCAATATTGAAGGCCATGTTGCCGCAAATCATCGCCCGGTCGGTTTCTGGCGACAATGGCGCGACTCCAAGATCCGAATAAACATCGCCCGACCGCATCAAATCAGTGATACGGCCCATCTTTGCGCTCTCTTCACGGGTGGTCGTGGGGTAGTAGCGAATTTTATCTGCGAACCCCTCTCCGATCAGCTCGGCCAGCATTTCGTCATTGCGAATGCTCTCGATCAGCTCGGCACCATATTGCAATTCACCGGCCTCACGACAGGTATGTGTGATGACGATTTCATCGTAATCTTCGTAAGTTTGCGGTTCGCGCAGCAAAGAGGCGAAGGGGGCAAAACCGGTACCTGTCGAGAAAAACCAAAGACGTTTGCCCGGCAGTAGGGCGTCATGCACCAATGTCCCAACAGGTTTGGGACGTAGAATGATTTCGTCACCGGGTTGGATGTGCTGAAGTCTTGAGGTCAGGGGCCCGTCTTGCACCTTGATGGAATAGAATTCTAATTCTTCGTCCCAAGAGGGCGAGGCGATTGAATAGGCGCGCAGGAGTGGTTTTTGCTTGCCTGTTTTGGGGTTAATGTCGCCCATCAGGCCAATCATGACGAATTCGCCGGAACGAAAGCGCAAGGACGCAGGGCGTGTTACACGAAAGGAAAACAGACGGTCGGTCCAATGTTTAACTGAGGTGACGGTCTGCGCGTCGGGGAGGGTCGGGATTTTTGTTGCGGCGGCTTGAGTCACTGGGCTGTTCTCGGTCATAATGGTTTCAACGCAGGCAAATGCCTACGGTCCCTTTCAAAAAGATGCAATGGGTGTGGCGGAAGAAGACGGTTTGATACGTCTCGTGAAAAAAAGTCAGCCGCGCAACCGGTTTTGATAATCGTGCGCTTGCCAGTTTGCGCGAAACTGCCACTGACTTTCTGGCTGGCGTTCTGCAAGCGCGCTATCGATTTCAACTTCGTCAAATCCACAACGCCGCGCCATCGCGTATTGGTCGGCCAGAACATGACCGCGCGCGCGCAGACGTCCGGTGTAACCGCGCAATCTAAGAGCACGTGCAATGGTAAATCCGCGGCCATCCGCTGACGAAGGGAAATCTACGCGCACCATTTTCAAGGCGTCGCAAATTGGCACATCGGCAGGATTGGTATCTGAATCCAGATCCAGTGCTTCGGCATCATTCGCCGCGCCGAGCGTAACATACCCGTCGCTCCAGTCATCCGTTTGAAATCCGGCGTCGTTAACAATTACGGTCATGAACTTTCTCCTATGCGGACAGCTTTACCATTTACGAAATGGATGCCGCATTCCTGTTTTTCTATTGAGCGCCAGCGTCCAGCGCGCGGGTCTTCGCCTTCCTGCACGGGGGATGTGCAAGGGGCGCACCCAATGGAGGGATAACCTTTGGCCACCAGCGGGTGGCGAGGTAGGCGGTTTTCAGCAATGTATTCCGCGATATCTGCCGCCGTCCAATAGGCCAGTGGGTTGACTTTGATGCGTCCTGTTTCGCCTTCGACCTCAAAGAAATCCAGTGCCGCCCGAGTGCCCGATTGAAAACGTTTGCGCCCGGTGATCCAACCATTGCTGCCGTCCAGTGCTGATTGCAGTGGTTCGGTTTTGCGCAGCAGACAACAGGCATCGGGGTCCGATTTGTGCAATGTTCCGTCAGGGTCGCGCTGTGCGATGTCGCTGCTGCGAAGGATGCGCAAATTGCGCAATCCAAGGCGTTCGGCAAGCTCTTGTTGGTAGACCAAGGTTTCCGTAAACAACATTTCGGTGTCAATAAAGATGACCGGGATATTTCGATCCACCATGGATGCCAAATGGAGCAAAACAACCGACTCGGCGCCAAAACTGGAGACCAGTGGCAATGCTGTAATCCTGTTCACGGCTGCACGGATTACGTCATCGGCACTGTGATGACGTAAATCTTTATTCAGCGCGTCAACGAGGGTTTGCAAGCCAGCGTCCACGGGAGGGGCGCTGGCATCAGACCCTTCAGGGGGGTGCGGTTCATCAAGCGGCATTGGCCTGCGCCTCAGGATATAGCGCTGCCTTGAAAGGGGCGAGCCCCAGGCGGCGATAGGTTTCCAAGAAAATTTCCGACGGATCAGAGCGCAATTTCAAATAGGCCAATACCAGGCGTTCAACGGCTGGGATGATTTCGTCCGCAGAAAACCCGGGGCCAGCACGTTGTCCAATCGTGGTTTGCTCGGTGCCATCTCCCCCCAGCGTGATTTGATAGTTTTCAACACCAGCGCGATCCAGACCCAAGATGCCGATATGGCCGACGTGGTGGTGACCACACGCATTGATGCACCCCGAGATCTTGATCTTCAACGGGCCAACATCGTGCTCTAGTTTCAGATCGTCAAATCGCGTCGCGATTTCTTGTGCGATGGGGATCGAACGCGCGGTGGCCAAAGCGCAGTAATCCATTCCAGGGCAGGCGATGATATCCGAAATCAGACCGATATTCGCCGTCGCGAGCCCGGCAGATTTCAACGCGGCATGGATTGCCGGCAAGTCTGCTTTGTGCACATGTGGTAGGATGACGTTTTGCTCGTGGCTGATGCGCAGCTCGTCGTGACCATACTCCAGCGCCAGATCAGCCATGGTGCGCATCTGCGCCGATGACGCATCACCGGGCGTTTGACCATGCGCCTTGAGGCTGATGGACACAATGCCATAGCCGGGGGCACGGTGATCGACCACGTTGGTGTCTACCCATGACCGGAAAATGGGGTCGTTTGAATAGGCTGTGTCAAAGGCTGTCAAAGAGGTTTCTTTGAACACAGGTGCTGCAAAGTCAGCTTCAATCGCCGCCAGCATCTGCTGATCAACCCCTGTGAAGAGTGGGCGAATGAGCGCATAGCGTTCTTCGACACGGGCACGAATGTCGTCAATCCCGTTCTCATGAACAGTGATTTTGATCCGGGCTTTGTATTTGTTATCCCGGCGACCCAAAACGTTGTAAACGCTGACGATGGCTTCGAGATAGGGGAGTAGATCTTCGCGCGGCAGGAAATCTCGCAGGATTTTACCAACCATTGGCGTGCGGCCCAAACCGCCACCAACAATGACTTCAAATCCAGCAACGCCGTCTTGCTCAACCATGCGCAAACCGATGTCATGAGCTTTGGTCACGGCCC
The DNA here is from genome assembly GCA_039983935.1 of Roseobacter sp. Taxonomy (GTDB): domain Bacteria; phylum Pseudomonadota; class Alphaproteobacteria; order Rhodobacterales; family Rhodobacteraceae; genus Roseobacter. The sequence goes on from JBDWVP010000057.1 coordinate 143,754, forward strand.
GATCATTGGGGGAACCTGTGACGGCGACCTTGAACTTACGGGGCAAAAACTGGAATTCCGGATGGTCTGTGGACCATTGACGGATGAGTTCAGCCACAGGGCGCGGATCGGCGATTTCATCCGCTGCAGCGCCGGCAAAATGGTCTGCCGTTACGTTGCGGATCGTGTTGCCAGATGTTTGGATCGCGTGCATCTGCACATCGGCCAAGGCGTCCAGAATCTCAGGAACATCGTGTAGTTCCGGCCAATTATATTGGATATTCTGGCGCGTCGTGAAATGACCATATCCCTTGTCCCACTTGTCCGCGATAAAGGCCAACTGGGTCATCTGGCGGCTGTTGAGCGTGCCGTAGGGGATCGCAACGCGCAGCATGTAGGCGTGCAATTGCAGATAGAGGCCGTTCATCAGACGAAGTGGTTTGAATTCATCTTCCGTCAGGGAGCCGTCGATACGACGCTCGACCTGTGATCTGAACTGTTTGTTGCGCTCTTTGACAAAAGCGCTGTCGAAATCGCTATAACTATACATTGTTCAGTTCCTCTTGCTTTCCGTGCACATAGTTGGACGGGCCTTTCGCGCGAAAATCTTCGCGGAAATGTGTTGGCTTGGGGGTGTTGTCTGTCGCGTCAACGTCTGCCAGATAAACGCCAACCACTTCGGACACTTGTTGGCTGGCATCAATCAACCGCAATTGAGCATCCGCTTCGTCGGTCAGAACTTCGGCTTCGGTCAGCTCTCGTGTCCATCCAGAGGCGGTCTGATAAATGACATCGCCCTTGAGCAAATGGTTGGCGGTGACGACTTTTGGGGTGAAGATTTTGGCCATTAGAAAGCCTCCTGTAGGGCATCTGTGGTTTGTGTAAACCGCGCCGAGGCGGCTTCACGCGGGGCAAGCCCGTAAAATGTCAATGCTGGTCCTGTCATGTTCGCAGCGGAGAGGGCCGAGGGCAGGGCATCCAATGTGGTTTCAAGAATGCGCTGTTCCGGGCGTGATGCGTTTTCGATGACGGTCATCGGCGTGTGGCGATCCGCACCATGCATGATCAGGCGACCCTGAATGAACCGTGCGGATTTTTTGCCCATATAGATTGCGGCGACTTCGCCCGGACGGGCCAGTGCGGCCCAATCGTGATCAGCAAACCCTTGCATATCATGTCCGGTCAAGAAACGAACAGATGAATTGCGTTGCCGTTTCGTCAGGCTTTGTCCGATGGCGGCGACCGCAGCGGAGGCGGATGTGATACCCGGCACGATTTCCCATGTGATCTGATGCGCTTGGACAGCATCGATTTCCTCGTCAAGACGGCCAAACACGGTGGAGTCCCCGGATTTCAAACGGACAACCTGCGCGCCGCTTCCGGCATGTTCAACAATCAGCTGGTTGATTTCGGATTGAGACATGGACGGGCCGAAACCTTCCTTGCCCGCATTGATCATCATGGCTTCTCTGCGAGCAAGTTCCAAAATGGGTTGGCTGATGAGGCGGTCATAGATCACGACATCTGCTTCATCCAACGCGCGGCGTGCTTTCAGTGTCAGCAAATCTGGATCACCCGGGCCTGCGCCGACAAAATGTACGTGACCGTCGCGTTCTTTTTGGGACAGATGTTCATTCAGTAGCTTGTCCAAGCCTTTTTGAACGGCTTCCTGTCCGTCTTGTATGCTTTTGGGACCACGTTCGAAATAATAGGCGCGCCAGAAATCACGGCGCGCGCGTCCAAAGGGCAAGGCTTCCGCTGCTTTGCGGAATGATTTACCAATTCGGGCCAAGGTTCCGAGGGTTTCGGGCAGACGCGCTTCCAGATCGGCCTTGATCGCGCGTGCCAGAACAGGTGCAGCGCCTTCAGTGCCAATCGCGACTGTAACAGGATCCCGGTCGACAATGGCGGGCGTTATGAACTGGCTGTCTTGCAGATTGTCAACGACATTGACCAATGCACCGTCAGCCCGTGCGATGGCAGCGGTGCGCGCGTCTTCTGTTGCGTCTTCGTCTGCTGCGTAGAACAGTGCAGCACAAAGGGTATCCCCCGGGGCCATTGTACGGCGCACCAGTGCGATTTTTCCGTCTTTTGCCCAGTCTTCCAGTTCTGGAGCAGGGGTTGGGGCGAACACAGTAATGTGCCCCGTTGTCTTGAGAAGTAGTCTCAGTTTGGCCAAGGCGGCCTCTCCACCACCGGACACGACGATACGTCTGCCGTGGACATGGAGAAATATAGGAAAATGATCCATTGGGTCTGCCTCTTCGCTACTGATGTATAATATAGGAAATAATTCCCATTATTGACCATATGTTCACGTTGATAAGAACGAATGTTCTGTTAAAGCTGTCGTTTAGAACAAAATAGCCAAGAAAGGCATGAAACAAGAATGTCAGTTCGGATTGATGAAACAGATCGGAAAATTCTCAAGGCGCTTCAGGCAGATGCCAGCCAGTCTTTGGACGAAATAGCCGTTAAAGTAGGCTCTTCTAAGACGCCGGTGTGGAACCGGATTCGTAAAATGCGGGATGCAGGCGTGATTGGTCAGCATACGGTCATGTTGGATGCAGAAGCCCTAGGGTTTGAGGCGTGTTTTTTCGTTTTGATCCGCACGTCTGAACATGAAGCGGATTGGCAAGCCCTCTTTCTACAGGCGCTAAGAGATCGACCGGAAGTACAAGAAGCACATCGGCTCGCTGGGGATATCGACTATATTCTCAAAGTAAGAGTAAAGAATGCGCGCGCTTACGATGCGTTTTACCAAGCATTGATCACAGAGGTGCGTGTACACAATGTGACGGCGCTATTATCGATGGAAGAAATCAAATCGACGACGATGCTGCCATTGTGAGCACGGATCCAAAGGGGCGGCGTTGCCGCATTACGTTTTGAGGGACAAGTAGAGGGCTGAGCCCGCTTCTTTGATGGTGGTTTGATGCGCAGCCGTCTTGCGTTTCCCATTCTTGGGTAAAACGTTTTCCAGTATAGTTATCTAAGTGTGAGTGTCTGCATATCGATTGTTATGGTCGATCAACTTTTTATTAATTTTTGCGTTAAAAATGCGTTAAAACAAGCGCTTATATTGGGGGGTAAAACCGTCGGAGATTAACAAAGCGTTCACAACTCGATGCTAGCGCTGTGGCAACACTCATTTCAGGGAAGTTATCTCCATGGACCGCATTAACGCTATACCGACAACTGTTTCTCCAACTTTAATTTCTTTGGACCCAACATCCGTACCAGATTTTATCTACGGCCCGGACGTTACTGCGACCCCAGACGACGCAGATGACCAATCCATAACAGAAACAACGACGGCAGGTTCAGAATACAATGATGTTGGCAATGACATCTTGTTTGGCCTAGTTGAAAATGACAGCCTTTATGGAGGGCCCGAAAACGACACCCTGGAAGGCAGCAATGACGATGAAAGACTCGTTGGCCGTGATGGTGACGATAGTATCGTCGCTGGTTTGGGAAATGATGTCTTGGTGGGTGATAAAGGCCATGATTTCCTCGATGCGGGGTGGGGCGATGACACGATCAATGGGGGTTCTGGCAGCGATACCATTCGGGGCGGTTGGGGTGATGACACGATCAACGGCGGTCATGACAACGACAGGATTGACGCCTCTTGGGGTGATGACACAATAAACGGCGGAAGCGGGAACGATACGATTGGCGCCGCTTGGGGGGACGATGTTTTGCTTGGCGGTGAGGGGGATGATTTCCTCGACGCCGGGTGGGATGACGACAAACTCTACGGCGGTGCTGGCGATGATCACCTAGTTGGCGGTTTTGGTCGCGATATCCTCCACGGGGGCGCGGGCAACGATACCTTTGAGTTTTCAGTTTTGGAGTTTGCAGACGGCGATATCGATGTCATCCATGGCATCGATGGCGTTGGTGTCGAGGGGGGAGATGTCATCGACTTGCAAATGATTGACGCGGACACACTTGCTGAAGATGACCAAGCCTTTGTCTTTTTAGGAGAACTGACGCGGGAAGAAGGCAGGGCCGCAGGGCCTGGCGCGCTTTGGGTTCAGGACTTTGGTACTCAAACGAGAGTTTTCGGGCTTGTCGATGATGATAAAATCATCGATTTTTCAGTCCGCATAAACGATGGTGCTGAGGTGACAGCCAGCGATTACATCGCGAGCGACTTCATCTTGTAGATTGGCAGTCAACCCAGCAATGATCTGTTGTTTTAAGCTCTAGGGGACACCGCCAGGAAACGCACGGGAATTCTAAAGACGTGTTCCATGCGTTTTCTAACCCTTGGTTCATCGACTCTGAACCAAACAACAGAGACGGGAACCACCTGCTTCACGGGTCGGGCGAATAGCAGTTTGATGACGAGTGGTCATTTTAGATCGCGAAAGTCCAAGACATCTGCAGTTCAACACGATGGCTGCCGGGTAATGCACAACCGTTTTAATCCGTGGAAATGATAGCTGTTTGCGTAAATTGGTGTTTCGGTTAACTCAAGCTCGGGGGCTGCGTAGAAGAGTTTTTGCAACCCTATTTGCAATTCCATACGGGCAAGTGGCGCTCCAACGCAGAAATGCAGCCCGCCGCCAAAAGCGGAATGGGTGATGTTTTTGCGAAACGGATCAAAGACATCAGCGTCGGGTGCCTTACGTACATCTCGTCCAGCAGCGCCGAGAACGAGGGCGATTTGCTCACCAATGTGCAGTTTTTGCGTGCCGACCATGATGTCTTCATAGGCATAGCGGGTAAAGATATGTAGCGGCGGATCAAAACGCAGGATTTCTTCGACGGTGGCGGCGATATGTTCCGGTGCCAGCGCGCGGCGCGGTGTTTTGTTTTCAAGCAAGGCTTTGACACCATTTCCTAATGTATGGACGGTGGCCTCGTGCCCGGCGTTGAGCAATAGAACGCAGGTGCCAATCATTTCGCGGCGCGTTAGTTTTTCCCCATCCGCTTCTGCTGCGATAAGATGGGTAATCAGATCATCGCGTGGCGTGTTCTCTCGTTCTTTGATGTATCCGTCGAGGAAGTTTGTGAAATCCAATGCGGCTTGGTTGGCTTCGACTTCTATCTCTTGTGTGCGACCGGCCTGATACATTGCTACCATTGCGTTCGACCATCTTAACAGATCAGCCGACATGCTCTCGGGCACGCCGAGCAACCGCGCGATAATACGTACAGGAAGCGCGGAACAATAAGTCGGGAGCAGATCAAAAGACCCTTCAGGAAATTTCGAAATCAAGCTGTCGCAAATGTCATGAATGTCAGGTCCTAAGGCTTTAATCCGTCGAGAGGTAAAAGCGCGCAGGACAAGGCCTCGAAGTCGGGTATGGGATGGCGGTTCTAGTTCCAATAGTGAAACCGCTTCAAGGGCGGCAAAATCGGTTAGATGGTCCGGAACGGGTTGCTTTCGCTCGGCCGGAATAGCGCGTCCCAAACGGCGATCCTTAAGAAGTGTTTGAATTTGCGCCGCATCAAAGACGGCCGCCATGTTGTATTCTTGCCAAAAACGCAGAGGATCTTGGGCCTGCACCTGCGCATAGAGGCCATAGGGGTTCTGGGTAAATTCAGGGTCTAGCGGAGATTGAGTCAGTTTTTTCACGACTTCTTTAAGCCGGACAGCTCTGGTCAAGGCAAGGGCTGCTTTGTAAGAATGTCATATGCGTGCACCGTTCTTTCAGAAACTGGCAATCATTTGCGGCTTTCTCGCGGTTATCGCCGCTTTGACGGCTGGCGTTTGGCGTTATGGATACCATCAGGCGTTGGACCAATTGTCCCTACAGGGGCAGGCGGATCTGGCTTTGGCTAGCGACAGATTGGTTGGACAGCTCGAGAGATACCGTGAGTTGGCGGTATTGCTGGCAGATCATCCGGTGCTGGAGGATCTGGAACGTCGCCCTGATGAGACAACAGCCAAGGCAAACGCGCTGTTTTTAGAGGTCGCAGATAAAACAGCGGCAATGGATGTTTTCTTTGTAAATCGAGAAGGCGTATTAAAGGCCGCAGCGCGGATTCCAACGGAGATATTTTTAGGTGACATCCCCTACGTGCGTCGTGCACATCAGGGCGCGTTGGGCTGGGGGCACGGGACAAATATCCCCTTGGGGCCGCGTGCGTTTTACCATGCAGCACCTGCATTTGATGCCAGAAACCAAGTCATTGGCAGCATTGTCGTTGCTGCAGGTATAACGGCTATTGAAGATGAATGGCGGGGTGGTTTTAGACCGGTGTTTTTTACCGACGGTGGCGGGCAGGTTTTTGTGACAAATCGATCAGAACTGGTGGGATGGCAACGCCCCAATGGCATGCCTGGGTTGATACCAAATGGCAGGGACAACACGGCATTTGACAGCTATGAAATCGGCGGCCATGAAGTATGGCAAATGGCATGGGGGCCCTATCTGCCCAAGAACGCCCTGCATCTTGTGCAAGATCTGCCAATTATTGGGTTGGTCGGAGAGATTTTGGTCGATGTCGAACCTGCACGGCGCTTGGCGCGGTTGCAGGCGGCTGTTGTTGCAGCACTTTGTCTTGCGTTTGGGGCGTTGCTGTTTCTGGCCACGCAAAGGCGCCGCGCTTTGGCACGGGCAAATACGGAACTTGAATTCCGAGTTCAGCGGCGCACTCGGGCGCTGTCGGAAACCAATACCGCGTTACGTCGAGAAGCTGAAGATCGCGAGCAAGCACAGACGGCACTTGCGCGCGCGCAAGCCGATTTAGTGCAGGCTGGAAAGCTTACCGCCTTGGGCGAGATGAGTGCCGGTATCAGCCATGAATTAAATCAACCCTTGATGGCCATCCGGTCCTATGCAGAAAACGCAGTGCAATTTCAAGAAAGAGGGCAAGAAGACCGTGTCTCCCAAAACTTGGGCCGCATTTCAGAAATGGCCCGCCGCATGGGGCGCATTATTCAAAATCTCAGGGCGTTTTCCAAACAGCAAGTCGAACCAGTGACCCGTGTTGATCTGACGCTGGTACTGGCTGAGAGTATTGAAATGATAACGCCGCGCGCGCACTCGCTTGAAACTGAAATTGTCTTAAACCTTCCGGATGGGCCTATCTGGGTCAGAGGCGGAGAGGTACGTCTGGGTCAGGTTTTTGGAAATCTTTTTACGAATGCGTTGGATGCTATGGCTGATAGAGAGACCCGTAGATTGACCGTTTCGCTGCCGCAGGATGCCCCTTTGCGTGTTGAAGTGCGCGACACCGGGCCCGGCGTGGCGAACCCCAGCAAAGTGTTCGATCCATTTTATTCAACCAAGGAAGTCGGTGCGTCCGAAGGGATGGGCCTCGGGTTGTCGATTTCCTATGGTATTGCCAAAAGCTTTGGCGGTGACATCAGAGTTCGAAATTGCGATCCCGGGGCATTGTTTATCGTAGAATTACAGCCCTGGCAGGCATTGGAGGCCGCATGAGCAACAAGGTGTTGTTGGTTGAGGATGACACCGCTGTGCGGGATGCCTTGTCGCAGACGTTGGAATTGGCGGATCTTGAACCACTGCCCGCAGGGTCGTTTGTCGCAGCCAAGGATCACATAACGGCCGGTTTTGACGGTGTGATCCTGTCGGATTTACGTATGCCGGGGCGCGATGGATTTCACTTGTTGTCATATGCGCGCGCCCAAGACCCTGAGTTGCCGGTCATACTTTTGACGGGGGAGGCAGATATTCCCACAGCGATGAATGCTGTGCATAAAGGGGCGTTTGATTTTCTTGAAAAACCCTGTGCGCCTGCTGACTTATTGAGTGTTCTGGACAAAGCGCTCACGGCGCGCAAGGCCGTTCTTGAAACGCGAAGGATCCGCGCAAAACTTGAAACTGGAGATCCGGCTGCACGCATGCTTTTCGGAACTTCTCAGCACGCTGAAACCCTGCGCGCGCAAGTGAGGCGCGTTGCAATGACCGATACCGAAGTGTTGGTCACCGGCGAACCAGGCAGTGGTGTTTCCAAGGTCGCCGAGGTTATTCATCTTTGTTCAGCGCGTTCCAAAGCACCTTTTGTCAAAAGGGCCGCAGCAGGGCTCGATAATCCGGGCCTATTGGAAGCCTTGACGGCTGCGCGATCTGGTAGCCTGTTCATTGACGAGGTAACGCAATTGCCAGCCCAAGTGCAAATCACGTTGATGGAAGCGCTGGAAGCGGGCGCGGGTACCCGTGTGATCGCAGGTGCAAACCGGAATTTGGCGGATAGCGTCCAAGCTGGTGTGTTGAATGGCGAGCTCTATTATCGATTGCAAGTCACGCCGGTTCGTATCCCGTCGCTTGCAGAACGCCCCGAAGATATCCCGGTGCTATTTCGCCATTATGTCGAGCAAGCCAGCGAGCAGGCCGGGCTGACAGCGCCTCCGCTGACCCCTGCTGTTGTATCGGACCTTTTGGCGCAAGAATGGCCGGGGAATGCGCGTGCGTTGATGTCACACGCCATGCGTTTTGCGCTGGGTTTCGGCGAAGAAATTGCTGTTGAACAAGATTTGGGATTGGTCGAACATTTGGCACGGTTTGAAAGAAGTTTGCTGGAACAGGCCCTGCGTCGCAGTGAAGGCAAGGCCGTCGAGGCGGCGCGCGCACTGAAATTGCCGCGCAAAACATTTTACGACAAATTGGCCAGACATGGGATTCGACCCGAAGGTTTTCGCCCTGAATAGTGTGCGGTTTTTCGCACAAGCTTCATGTTGCATGTGTGAATTGCCGCACAAGAGGCAACGATCGTATGTCGTGTAGATTAATTAAACATAATAAAAACAAGATAGATAACCCCGTTTATTGATGGAAGCCACAGCTGGGTTGCACAACCTGTTCCCAGATTGTTTGTTATGCGCCAGAGCATCAAAAACCTATGGTGCCGGTGACAAAATTATCTGGGAGGATATCAGATGAAACTAATGACAGCCGCTTTGACGGCTCTTACTCTGACGGTCAGTGCAGGCGCAGTACAGGCTGCGTGCGATGATGGCGAAATCGTCATCAAATTCAGCCACGTCACAAACACAGACCGCCACCCCAAGGGGATCGCGGCAAGCTTGCTACAAGATCGCGTAAACGAAGAAATGAACGGCAAAGCCTGCATGGAAGTTTTCCCGCAGTCCACGCTCTATAATGATGATCAGGTGCTGGAAGCGCTGTTGCAGGGCGATGTTCAGTTCGCGGCGCCTTCGTTGTCAAAATTTGAACAGTTCACCAAGCAATTCCGCATCTTTGACTTGCCGTTTATGTTTAAAAATATCGACGCGGTAGACGCTTTCCAAGCATCAGAAACCGGTCAGGCGATGAAGGAATCCATGACACGCCGTGGTCTTTTGGGATTGGCGTTCTGGCACAATGGCATGAAACAAATGTCGGCAAATGTAGCCCTGAACAGCCCCGCGGATGCTGACGGTCTAAAGTTCCGGGTGCAGAATTCCGACGTACTTAAGGCGCAGATGGCGGCTCTGGGCGGCTCTCCTCAACCAATGGCATTTTCCGAAGTTTACGGCGCGTTGCAAACAGGCGTTGTGGATGGACAAGAGAACACATGGTCCAATATTTACGGCCAAAAGTTCTTTGAAGTGCAGGATGGTGTCACTGAAACAAACCACGGTATCATCGATTACATGGTTGTAACCTCCACTGACTGGTGGGACAGCCTTGATGCAGATGTGCGCGATCAGTTGAGAACCATCGTTGATGAAGTCACAACCGCGCGCAACTCAGAATCCGCGGCGGTTAATCAAGCTGCCAAGCAGGACATTCTGGATGCAGGGGGCGTGGTGCGCGCCTTGGACGCGACCTCTCGGGAGGCATGGGTTTCGGCGATGAAACCTGTGTGGGAGCAATTCAAAGACGATGTTGGTCAGGAAAATATTGATGCCGCGCAAGCGATCAATGCTGGCTTCTGATTGTTGATTTGAAAACTAACCCGGTCCGTTTTTCGGGCCGGGTAGCATTTGGGGGAGGGGAAAGCCATGTCGCATTCCTATAAGGCTGACACCATTCTGGGGCGTATGGTTAATGAAATCGAGGAAACGGCCATTGCCGTGATCCTTGGCTTGATGACAATCTTGACCTTTATCAACGTTGTGCTGCGCTATGGCTTTAACACAGGCATCATTTGGGGCCTTGAAGCGGTGACGTTTCTGTTCGCCTGGTTGGTCCTGTTTGGCATGAGCTATGCGGTCAAGGTGACAGCGCATCTGGGCGTTGACGCTGTCATCAATTTGTTCTCCCCTGCGACGCGAAAATTGCTGGCTTTGTTTGCGGGACTGATCTGCGTTCTCTACGCCTCCCTCATTTTGAAAGGCGCGTGGGACTACTGGGCGCCCTTTGCCGGGTTTGACGCAACAAGCGGACGCTGGTTCCCCACCGGTTTTGAAAACAGTCGGGATCAGGGCTGGTACGAAGTCGTCGACATACCGATGCCAGAATGGTTGCGCTGGATCGAACCGATTTTCAACGAAGGTGAAAGTTACGAAAAAATACCGCGGTTTATCCCCTATGCAATGTTGCCATTTGGTGCGGCGCTGCTGCTCTTTAGATTTGTGCAGGCGACCTTGCGCGTCTTTTCCGGACAAGCGACCAGCTTGATTGTCAGCCACGAAGCAGAAGACGCCGTTGAAGACGTCAAACACATGAATGCCGGGGATTAGGTCATGGAAGTTGTAATTCTTTTCACCATGGTCGTGGGCCTGATGTTGCTCGGTGTGCCCATCGCAATCAGCCTTGGCATGTCATCTATCGTGTTTTTGCTGGTGCTGAGCGACACGTCGTTGGGTTCCATCGCGCAAACATTATTTCAGGCAATGGCAGGGCACTACACACTGCTCGCCATCCCATTCTTCATCCTGGCCTCTAGCTTCATGTCAACAGGTGGCGTGGCGCGCCGGATCATTCGGTTCTCGATCGCGCTTGTCGGGCACTTGCCGGGCGGTTTGGCGATTGCGGGCGTTTTTGCCTGCATGTTGTTTGCCGCGCTCTCTGGCTCCTCGCCTGCAACGGTTGTGGCGATTGGGTCCATTGTGATCGCTGGTATGCGGCAAGTCGGCTACACCAAGGATTTCGCAGCAGGTGTTATCGCAAATGCTGGAACCTTGGGCATCCTGATCCCACCGTCCATTGTGATGGTGGTCTATGCTTCCGCCACGGATGTTTCTGTTGGCCGGATGTTCCTTGCAGGGGTCATCCCAGGCTTGATGGCAGGCTCCATGCTGATGTTCACGATCTACATCATTGCCAAGCTGCGCGACCTCCCCAAAGGCGAATGGCGCGGATGGGGCGAGGTTTTTGAAGCAGGCTTGGAAGCAGGCTGGGGATTGTTCCTGATCGTGATCATTCTTGGGGGTATCTACGGTGGTATTTTTACCCCGACAGAAGCCGCAGCGGTGGCCGCCGTTTACGCCTTCTTTATTGCGAGTTTTGTCTATTGTGACATGGGGCCTTTGCATGTGAAGGGGGAGGACACTCAAAACCTTTCAGTATTGCAGAAACCTGTGGCCCTGATCACAGCGTTTTTTCACCGCGACACACGAGACACCTTGTTTGAAGCCGGAAAACTGACGGTAACCCTGATGTTTATCATCGCCAATGCGCTCATCCTCAAACATGTTCTGACGGACGAACAAATCCCACAGCAAATTGCGGCAAGCATGTTAGAGGCTGGTTTTGGACCCGTCGTGTTCTTGATCATCGTCAACGTGATTTTGCTGATCGGTGGCCAATTTATGGAACCGTCTGGGCTGTTGGTCATCGTTGCACCATTGGTGTTCCCCATCGCAATTGAGCTGGGGATCGATCCTATTCATCTGGGTATCATCATGGTGGTCAACATGGAGATCGGGATGATTACACCCCCGGTGGGTCTCAACCTGTTTGTCACATCAGGGGTCGCCAACATGCCGATGATGTCTGTTGTCAAAGCGGCCTTGCCCTTTACCGCTGTGCTCTTCGTTTTCCTGATCATGGTGACCTACATCCCAATTATCAGTACGTGGTTGCCAACACTGGTGATGGGGCCGGAAATAATCATCAAATAGACATAACTACAGAGACTTACACGCGGAGGGGGTGGTTTCCTCCCCGCGTGTCACGAATTTAAAGGGACGGTTTTAGCTTTGATCCAGCGCTGTGATGATCGGCGAAAAATCTTTGGCAGACAGGCTTGCGCCGCCAACAAGAGCGCCGTTCACGTCGGGCAGGGCAAAGATCTCGGCGGCATTGTTCGGTTTCACCGAACCACCGTACAGCAAGGAAATACGCGCCCCTTCATCCCCTAAAAGCCCGTTCAAATCTTGGCGCAACACTGCGTGGACTTCGGCGATCTCGCTCATGGTGGGGATCTTGCCCGTACCAATCGCCCAGATGGGTTCATAAGCGACAACAAGCGTTTCTGCCGTGCTCGCACCGGGCACAGAGCCTTTCAATTGCTGCCGAATGACATCCAGCGCCTGACCCGTTTCACGTTGCTCTAACGTTTCCCCAAGACAGACAATCGCGATCATACCTGCTGTTTGAGCCGCCAATGCGATGGCCTGAACATCAGCGTCGGTTTGCCCATAGGCCTCGCGGCGTTCTGAGTGGCCAGCGATAACATAAGCAGCGCCAGTTTCATGCACCATTGTGGCAGAGATATCACCGGTGTGGGCCCCTTTTTCGGCGGGGTGGCAGGTTTGCGCGCCGATTTTAACGGGCGTGTTTGATGCCTTTCCGGCAGCAGGAAACAACAATGTCGCAGGTGGGCAAAGTAGAATATCACATCTTGCGTCGGGATGGGCTGCTGCCAATGCGTCGATCATTTCTAACGCGTCGCATGAGCCATTCATTTTCCAATTGCCTGCCGCCAGTTTCCGCTGCATCCGATCATTCCTCTTATGTGATTTGAGCCTTGGTATCAGTCTCTTCTTCCAGCGGCAATTCTTCTCACAATCTGAGTAACCATCAGGGCATTGGCCGGGCAGGCCGAGTGATTTTTAACGAAATACACCAAATGCGCTTAACTCCGCTAAACGCCCATCCGCCTAGAGACGTCTCGGGTATGAAGTGGATCGAAAGGCGTGACTTGGGTAGGGGGATGTCTCATCCCCAACGTTCGGTGCTGCAGAGAAAACGCAGAAACAAACAGTTCGTCTCAGCCGAACTTAATTGATTCACCGCACCCGCAGGCTTCTGTGACGTTGGGGTTGTGGAACTTAAAACCCGATTCCAAAAGGCTGGTTTCGTAATCTATTTCAGTGCCGAACAAAAACATCTGGGCCATGGGCGCAATCATGACGCGCGCGCCATCCTGCTCAACTACTTCGTCGTTGGGGTCAGTGGATTCGACATATTCCATGGTATATTCCATGCCCGCACAGCCGCCTTTTTTCACCCCAATCCGGAGCCCGGCATGGCCTGCGGATTGCATCAATTTTGCCACCTGAGCAGCCGCGCGTGGGGTCATCGTGACCGCTTGTTTGCCTGGGATACCGAACATTGACGTTCTCCTTTGCCGCTTAATTTAGGTGTTCATATCGAGTTGAACAAGCCAGCCCACATATTTTCATACGATTGGAAAAGGTTGCCGGTGATTAATGTAGCAATGGCCTTGCTGTTGAAACACCGCCATCGAATGGCATTCTGGGCAATCAACCGAATGGCTTACATGAATCCCAGTTCCAAACGCGCCTCATCTGACATCATATCCATGCCCCATGGTGGCTCCCAAACCAATTCAACATCGACCTGTTTGATCCCGGGTAAGGGTTCAACCGCGTCCGCGACCCATCCCGGCATTTCTCCGGCAACCGGGCAACCAGGCGCCGTCAGAGACATCTTGATTTGAACCGCATTTTCGTCGTTTATATCGATTGTGTAGATCAACCCCAGTTCGTAGATGTTGACCGGTATTTCAGGGTCATAAACACTGCGGCAGGCATCGACGACCTGTTCATAAAGAGGGTGGTCCGTCGAGGAAGGTGCAATCAATGGTGCTCCTTCTAAGGGGTCTGGCGCGTTCATCATGTTAAGCCTCTGAAATGTTCCTGACCGATTATATAGGGTTTAGCTGTCAGGCCGTAAAGAGGGGCTGTGAGTAGCGGTGTAGCGGGACATCGATTGTAGCGGTGTAGCGGGACATCGATTTCTGCAGTAAATGACATTTAAAACTGCAGCAACTCATTTTTCAAGAACAACGTTTAAACGATTGGGACGTGATTGTCATGTGTTGATCAATTTAATCCGTGTTGAGAATTTATGCGTCTGAATGCTGCGGGGGCGTTACTGGCGGCTATGCGGACTTTGTTGCCATTCGCTGCGGTTGCGTCGAGGTCTGCTTTCCCAGTTTCACAAAGTCAGCTTGCGCTGCTATGAATGGTTAGGGTTGGGATATTCTGGAGTAAATTGTCCGAAATGAAAGAAGGTTTCTCACCGCTCATCTTCGGACTGGCGATGGCGTCATTTGCCGCGTTTTTTTGGTACATTGATGCAAATCAAATCCACGAAGCTGAGTTGTTAACATCAGAAGTTAAAACGTTCTTGGAAAACCATAGAACTGAAAGCTCCGACCATTTGACTGCGTATCAGCAGGCACGACAGCTGAGCCTCTTAACCCAAAGTCCAAATAGAATGCTACTAAGCATGCTGTCGTTGGTGATAGCAGTACAGTTTTTTTCTGCGTTCCTCCAAAATTCCAAAGGGAAGTTGATTGTTCAAAAAATCTCTAAGGCTTGGACGTGGCGGCCATAGGCACCTGTAACTGATCCAATTTGCTCGCACAGCAGACATTTGAACATTGCGCGGCATCGGTAAAGTGGGCTCACACCCGCCATTCAGCCCTTCACAGCTTTTTAATAATTTTGCGCGCCACCGGCTTTACTACAGATTTACGCTGGCTTTTCGACAACGGATTTAACCCCCCATCGATCAAACTTCGAAATCCGGCAAAAACTCCAATGCACCGGCGATCTGCGAACCTTCACTGTTAAGAGCATTGGACCTGACCTGCGCCCCTTAAGTTCCTCCAGATTTGTGTAGAGTCCGCCCAACAAAAGGACGGACAAATGAAGGCACGATTTACGGACGAACAGATCATAGCGATGATCAAGGAACAGGAATCTGGTGAGAAGACTGCTGAT
>JBDWVP010000058.1:0-24210 GCA_039983935.1 Roseobacter sp.
TGCCACTTCACTGACCGCATATCTACGCTCAACAACCTGCGCCACAGCGTCCTGTTTGAACTCGTCCGTAAACCGTAGTCCCTTGTTCATATCCGTCTCTCATTGGTTCCAAAATTACCAAGCAAACCGTCTACAAATCTACCACATCGAAAGATGCTGCTGACAAGGTGGTCAAGAACATCTGCCGGAAGACGCGCCAAACCTATTCAGCAGAGGAGAAGATCCGCATCGTATTGGCAGGTCTGCGTGGCGAGGAAAGTATTTCTGTGTAGTGCCGTCGTGAGGGTATTGCCGAGAGCCTGTTTTATAGCTGGTCTAAGGAATTCCTTGAGGCAGGCAAGCGGCGGTTGTCCGGCGGCACCGCGCGTCAGGCCACGTCACCTGAAGTGAAGGAGCTGCGTTCAGAGTCTTTGGCGCTGAAGGAATGCGTAGCGAATCTGACCTTTAAAAATCGTTAGCTCAAAAAAAGCATGACAGGAAATGGGGAGTACAGGGAATGAGGTATCCCGCGTCTGAAAAGCTTGAGATCATCCGCACCGTTGAGGGCTCGCATCTGCCGGTCAAACAGACCCTTGATATGCTGTGCATTCTGCGCATTACACTCTACCGGTGATACGATCTTTATGTCGATGGTGGCGTGGACGCGTTGGCGGATCATTCGCCGCGCCCGGGATCCGTCTGGAACCGCATTCCGGATGCGAGGCGTGACGATCTGATTGAGTTTGCACTGGAACACGAGGCGCTGTCGACACGGGAACTGGCTGTCAAATATACTGATGAGAAGCGGTATTTTATCTCTGAATCATCCGCTTATCCATTGCCCGGCAGCACATGCAAAGCATTTGTGAGAGGGGCATTCTTAAGGCAGCTGACCTGATCACAGCACAGGATTATGTGGTCATCAAAGCAGCCCTCTCTCAGCAGATTTCTTTGCAATCGCCTGCCGGGCAATGGGCGAGTTCAAGGACAAAAACCACGGCGATCAACGAGATGCTCTTCTCGGACATGTAAACATGTCCTGCCGGGCAAGGGGCAGACCGACTTGACCTACTTCAAGATCATTGGCTGGGGCTGGTATTATCTCAGCACCATTTTGGACGACTTCAGCCGTTACATCATCGCCTGGAAGCTCTGCACAAACACGCGCGCTGAGGATGTGACCGAAACCCTTGAGTTGACACTGACTGCTTCTGGTTGTGATCAAGCTGTCGTGCGTCATAAACCCCGCCTGCTGAGTCACGATGGATCCTGCTACATCTCTGGCGATCTGGCCGAATGGTTGGAAGGGCAAAAGATGACACATGTTCGTGGCGCACCCGTTCACCCGCAGACCCAAGGCAAAATCGAACGCTGGCATCAGACCATAAAGAACCGCGTCCTGTTGGAAAACTATTACCTGCCCGGCGATCTCGAACGTCAGATCGGGGCCTTCGTCGATTACTACAACAACGAACGATACCACGAGAGTTTAAGCAACGTCACACCTGCTGACGTCTACTTCGGCCGCGACAAGGCTTTTCTGAGAGAAAGGGAGAAGATCAAAAAACAGACAATCCGACAACACCGCTTACATCACGAAAAACAAGACGCATAATCAATCACACAAGCGAGCCAGAGCCTCCAATGCTCAAGCCGCTTTGACCTCCAGCTTCATATGACGACGGACACTTGACGCTGGTCTGGATGCCGCCTGTGGATGAAGCCAGCCGCGCACAGGGCTGGTTGCTCGAAAATGGGCCAGAACGCGGCACCAAACCTCAGGGTGCGATTGCCAGCTTTATCGGTCGTACAGACCGGCTCATCGATTTGCTTGATGGGTTCATGCCAGAGATCGCCTGGCTCTCCGATACTGAAACCCTGACCTATCTGCACTCAACCGTGTCAACCCGTCGCCAGCAGGTGCGCGTCCCCGAGACGCCGATGCATCTTGATGCAGTCTTGGCCGATGAACCGCTTATCGGCGGGCTGACACCCCGGCTGGGCGCGACGTTTCTCAAAACCCTGACCATCATCGGCTTTCCGAACGCCACATGGCCCGGGATGCTCGATGAATTGAACGTACAAGGCTTTGAATATCGCTGGTGTACGCGTGCGATCTGCCTCGACAGAACCGATGCCGCACGCCTCTTCACCCGCATTCGTCGCCAATGGTTCGCCAAGCGCAAATCTGTCGCCGCAATCCTGAAGGAGGTGATGACAAACGAGGCCTCAACGCTTCTGGACAGCGACGCCGCCAACAAGGCAGCGGATGCCGATGAGGCGCTGCAGGAACTTCGCGCGGACGTGGCGGGCGCGGCTTACGTGACAGCCACGATTACGGTCTGGGACGAGGACCCCAAGACAGCCGAAGCCAAGCTGAAGGCCGCCGAAAAGATCGTCCAAGGGCGCGATTTCACCTGCTTGCCGGAAACGCTTAACGCACTCGAAACATGGTTTGGTTCCCTGCCCGGCCACCTCTACGCCAATATTCGCCAACCGCCGATTTCGACTTTGAACCTTGCACATATGATCCCAATTTCGGCGATCTGGGCAGGGCCGAAAGGGAACGACCATCTAGATGGCCCGCCGCTATTTTTTGCCGAAACCGAAGGTACAACGCCTTTCCGGTTTTCGTCCCATGTGGGCGATGTCGGGCATACGCTGATTGTAGGCCCGACAGGGGCAGGCAAATCAGTGCAGCTGGCACTCATGGCGCTGCAGTTTCGACGCTATGCAGGTGCACAGGTTTTCGCCTTCGATTTCGGCGACTCGATCCGCTGCGCCACCCTTGCTATGGGCGGCGATTGGGAAAACCTCGGCGATGCGCTCTCTGACGAGGACCCCGCCGTCCAACTGCAGCCCCTCGCCCGGATCAACGACAACGCCGAGCGGGCATGGGCACAGGACTGGCTGGCCAGCCTTCTTGCCCGCGAAGGCGTTACGATCGATCCGGCCGCGCGCGATCATCTCTGGTCCGCGCTGACCTCACTTTCCTCCGCTCCGGTCGAGGAACGCACGCTGACGGGTCTCTCGGTCCTCCTGCAATCGACCAAGCTGAAGTGGGCTCTGGCGCCTTTCTGTCTCGGCGGCCCCTTCGGGCGTTTGCTTGATGCGGAAACCGAAGAGCTTGGCAGCGCGGATGTGCTCGCCTTCGAGACCGAGGGGTTGATCGGATCTGCAGCCGCCCCCGCCGTTCTGGCCTATCTCTTTCACCGCATCGAAGCACGGCTCGACGGACGGCCCACCATGATCGTAATTGATGAAGGTTGGCTTGCACTCGATGATACCAGCTTCGGGGGTCAGCTACGCGAATGGTTGAAGACGCTCCGGAAAAAGAACGCCTCGGTGATCTTCGCCACCCAATCTCTGGCCGACGTTGATGGCTCGGCCATCGCACCCGCGATCGTCGAGAGCTGCCCAACTCGTATCTTCCTGCCCAATGAGCGGGCCTTTGAGCCTCAGATCGCCGAGACCTATCGGCGGTTCGGGCTGAATGACCGGCAAATCGAGATTGTCGCGCGTAGTCTTCCCAAACGCGACTACTACTGCCAGTCCCGGCGCGGCAATCGGCTGTTCTCGTTGGGCATTGGCGACGTCGCCCTCGCCTTCACCGCCGCCTCTTCCAAAACCGACCAGGCCGCCATCAGCGACCTTCTCACCACCCATGGGCGAAAAGGCTTCGCTGCCGCATGGCTGCGCCATCGTGGTCTCGATTGGGCAATCGAGTTGCTCGAGCCCAATGCCATGCCCGCCGATCCAACACCCCCGCAACCTGACCAAAAGGAAAAAGACAATGATCCGCAATCCTGACCAACGCTGCCGCCCTCTCAAACTCACCGCAGCACTTGTTGCCGGTACACTCGCGCTGACGCCAGTCTTGACGACACCCGCTCAGGCCTTCCTCTTCGGGGGTGGTGGGCGGATCGTCTATGACCCGCAGAACCACGCCGAGAACATCCTTTCTGCCGCAAGGGCACTGGAACAGATCAACAACCAGATCGCGCAAATTCAGAACCAGGCGCAGATGCTGATGAGCGATGCCCTGAATCTCGCTTCCCTGCCGCATTCTTCGCTGGCGCCGCTGCAGGACGCCATTGGCCAGACGCAGCGCCTGATGGCCGATGCCCAAAGCCTGGCCTTTGACGTGGCCTCCATCGAAACAGCCTTTGCGCAAGATTATGGCGCCGCCGCCGCAGAAGGCGATTTCGACACCATGATCGCCGGGGCCCGCGACCGCTGGGAAACCTCCGTCGCGGGCTTCGAGGACGCGCTGCGCGTGCAGGCTGACGCAGTCGGCAATATCGAGGGCGCGCGCACCCAGATGGACGCGCTTACTCGTGAAAGTCAGGGCGCTGTCGGCGCCTTGCAAGTGGCGCAAGCTGGAAACCAGCTCCTCGCGCTGCAATCGACGCAGATCGCCGATCTGACCGCCGCCATCGCGGCACAGAACCGGGCCGAAGCGCTCGAAGGTCCTCGTATTGCCACGGCTGAAGCTCAGGGGCGCGAGAACCTGGCGCGGTTCCTCGACTACGGCGGGGGCTACTCTCCCGGCACAGTGCGCTTTTTCGGAGATTGAGCCATGGCAATTGATACCCCAAAAACTCTACGCTTTATTGCCTTTGGCCTGGGCGGTCTTGCCGCCCTCGCCGCCGCCGTGGAACTTGGTCGTACGGTCCTGCCCGAAAACACAGGCCACATTATCACAGAAGATGCGCTGCGCACCACGCTCGCGCGCTGTCGCGACCTGACACCCGAAGGCTATGCAAATGACGCCGAGTGCCGCGCCGCTTGGGAGGCGGCCCGGCAGCGGTTCTTTGATCTGGCTCCAGAGCCGGCCGGGACAGAGTGAAGCAATGGGCGGCGTCAGTGTCATTGATCGGTTCCTCGAGGTTTTTGCGAGCTACATCGATTCCGGGTTCGGTCTTCTGGGAGGCGACGTCGCCTTCCTCGCGACCACGCTCATTGTCATCGACATCACACTGGCCGCGCTGTTCTGGGCTTGGGGTACAGATGATGACATCATCGCCCGGCTGGTGAAGAAGACCCTTTTCGCGGGAGTTTTTGCCTATATCATCGGTAATTGGAACACGCTTGCGCGCAGCGTATTCGACAGTTTCGCGGGTCTTGGCCTCGTCGCCACAGGCGGCACCATCTCCGCCGCAGAGTTATTCCAACCTGGCCGCATCGCGCAGGTGGGGTTGGAGGCGGGCGAACCGATCCTCGCCTCAATCGCGGAACTCACGGGCTTCGTCGCTGTCTTTGAGAACCTGATCCAGATCGGAATCTTGTTCTTCGCGTGGCTCGTCGTCCTTTTGTCCTTCTTCATCCCAGCCATTCAGCGGTTCGTCACACTGATCGAGTTCAAACTGGCCACGTTGGCGGGCTTCATCCACGTGCCCTTTTGCACCGAACAAGTCCTCCGCCGCCCACCTTGCGACGTTTGGTTCTCTCCTTCATCTGCATAAAGAGGACATGTGCGTTGTCTGCGAAACCACCCCGCCGCAGGAACGGTGTGTCTCAGGCCACCTTGAAAAGTGACCTTTGTAAGACGCATTTGGTCCTTTCCTTCGCGCGGTGCTGGTCGAGTATGGTCGCTAGTGTGCCAAAAAGGGATCGGCCCGGTCACGCTTAGTTTAAGGGTAACTGTCTTCAAGAGGGACATCACGCAAACTGAAGCTGTGCGCGGCCTCGATATTTCCTCGGAACCGGTCGACCTCGTCCGCAATACCTTAAAGCAGCCGGATCTAATTCGCAAAGTACCGAACGCGACAGGAGGCCAACAAGGGACGAACTGAACCGCCTGTTCCGCTGCTTGGATGACAATAAAGGCCTGACCCGCGCAACAGAACCAGCAATGGACGACGCATTCCAATTTTGATGCCACGAGTTTTACCAATGTCGATCAACATGAGTACCCTGTCGGGAACAAATTTCGACTGGCGGTACATCCGAAAGTGATTAGCCTATTTGGAGATGATCACGCGAGCAAGAGTTACCTCAGTGGACATGCCGCGCGGGATCAACAGCAAAACTCTCGATCATACTGCCCATCGAGACCGCCATCAAATACATAAAAAACGGAATTTCAGATCAGACCGCTGTGAAAAACTGCGACTGCAAAAGCAGAGGGGCGCAAGTCCGGACCTGATAACACACCCAGAGTACAAACACCGGATTACCCTAGCGGCTGACCCCAATAAGTTGATCGCGTGTCACCATCGCTTCCAAACTGTCCACATCAAGCGCAGAAACGTTTTCTGGTGGCTCTGGAAGCACAAGATAGCGCATGTCTGCATTGCTATCATGAACGATAAGTTGGATGTCATCGCTCAACTCCAAACCGAATTCCGCCAGAACACTACGCGGTTCGCGCACCGTGCGCGCACGATACGCCTTGGAGATGTACCACGAAGGCGGCTGACCCAATATGGAACGCGGATAGCAAGAACACAAAGTGCAAGTGATCAGGTTATGTAGGGTCTGAGTGTTCTCGACGACCACGATCCGCGCTTCTCCGACCGGCACGCCAATTTCCTGAATGGCGCTTTTACCATTCCCAAGCAATCGCGCTTTGTAAGCTGGATCGGTCCAGGCTTTTGCCACGATCTTTGACCCCAGATGAATCCCCTTGGATTCCAGTTTCTGAATTTCCGAGGTGACTTCGGGCGCGGTGAGCAACCCCTTTGACATGAGGACATCCTGCAAGGCGTCGATGATAATTTGGGCCTCCAGATTACCTGCCTCGTCCTCGACAACCAGAGCTTCATGTTCATCGTGATGGTGTTCGGTATCGCTCATATCAACTCCTGATCGTATGTGGTTTTAGCCAATGATCGTAGATTTCTATGATCAAGCGGTCCTGAGGTGGATGTTTTGGTGACGCCCACAATTTCTGTTGTTCAAATTCCACGCGGTATAGGTCGATGCCAGGCCCCGAGGTTTTGCCCACCGCGAGGTCCTCCGGATTCAGATAACAGCCACAATATTGCACCACGGTTCCGGTGTGGCCGCGGATGTAGAACGGAATGCGCACGTGGCCAGTTTTTTCCAAGGCCAGAACATCGACCGCATCTCCAAGATCAAACCTCTGGCTCAAGGGTCCCGTCCTTCCTCTAATTCGGGTGCCCAAGTCAGCTTCTTTGCCGCGATGGCCGCGTCCAGCTCCGCTTGGGACATGATCTCTTTTTCAATCAGAATATCTGTCATGGCTTCCAAGCGCCGCCTGTAAAAAGAGAGCGCTTTGTATTTATCCTCGCCAAAACTTTCGAAACCACGGCGCATCTCATCGAGCCCGATAATGCGACGAGTCCCATCCCCAAGCAGATTACGGACAGCTTCCACTTGCTTTTCCCAGTGGAGCCAAGGCAGCTCTTTTTGAGGGATTTGGCCAGCCTCATCGCCGCCGATATCGTGATAACCCTTCATGTCATTTCTCCTTCGTTTTACTCACGTGAGAGCCGCGTTGGCTTCACGTTGGAATATCTCCAGACATTTACTGCGCAGCGCCACGAAATCCGCACTAACGAGCGTGGCGGCATCGCGCGGACGGATCAAAGGATTGTCCACTAACTCGGCCACACGTGTCGGACGACGGGTCAGCAGCAGCACTTGATCCGCCATTTGCACCGCCTCTTCGAGATCATGCGACACGAGGATCATCGTGGTCCCCGTCTTTTCATAGATGACTTGCAGTTTTTCACGCATCAGCAACGTCATCTCATAATCAAGTGCGGAAAACGGCTCGTCCAGAAACAGGACTTCCGGCTCGCGCACCAAAGCGCGCAGGATCGATACGGCCTGTTGTTGCCCGCCTGAAAGCGCATAGGGAAAGGCATTCAAATCAATCTTGATCCCGAAATCAGCCACCAGCTGGTCAACCCGTCGCACCCGCTCCGCTTTTGGCACACCTTGCAGTTTAAGCGGATAGTGGATGTTATCGATGGCACGAAGCCACGGAAACAGCGCTTCACGGTAGTTTTGAAAGACATATGAGATCCGCGTTTCCCGGATCATTCGTCCATCATAGAGCACTTCTCCGGCGTCCATTGGCATCAAGCCAGAGATCATATTGATCAACGTACTTTTTCCGCAGCCATTGGGTCCAAAAATGCTGGTGAAAGACCCCAGTGGCAAGGTTAGGTCGAAATCGCCATAAACCAACGTGTCGTTAAAAGACTTTTGCAATCCGCGAATGGTCAGTTGCCTTTTTCTACCTGCACTCGCTTTGACGAGGCCGCTCGAAGCGACCTCGCCAATTCCAGACTGATCTATAATGGTCTGCGTCATCGTTGCGGGCTCAGCTGCCACCGAAATCAATCTTTTCGAGCATTTTGGTACGCACATCCATCGGTTCGTCGATCACACCTTCGGAAACAAAGACGTCAACAAAAGCCTGATAGGAATTGAGATCGGTTTCGTTCAACGTCGCAAAACTGCGCAGGTAAGGTTTGGCAAGCAGATCAAGCTGCGTATCACGGATCGCGGTATATTTGGGGATAATCGATTTGTATTTGTCAAAGTCATCCATCGCCAAAGCAGTCGCTTCATCGATGATCTCGACGATCTTTTGGGCCGTTTCGGGCCGCTCTTGGATGAATTTTGTCGTCAGAACGGCAGCACCAGAATAGAACGGATCAGCAATCACTGCCGCAACCGGGTTGATCACAGCGCGCGAGACCCCATCGGTTGCAGCCGCAATCGAGCCCACGGGTTCCAGTGACAATGTCGCATCAACGCTGCCCCCTAAGACAGCTGGCACCTGCTGAGGAACGGCAAGATCAACCAGCGTCACATCTTTATCGGGGTCAAGGCCCGCCGCCCGCACCAAATGACGTGTAATCGTACGCCATTGAATACCAGGGACGTGGCCGACAGTTTTGCCCTTTAGATCGGCAAAAGATTCAATACCGCTTCCCTCTTTGACAATCAGGCCATCATTGATCAGATCGACTTCGATCCCACCGCCTTGAAGGCCAAAAACCTTGAAGGTGCCCGGGAATTTCGCCTCGGCGATCATCGCAATACCAGCCGCAGCACCAGGAGGCCCAAAATCAGCGCGGCCACCGACAAGCGCATCAATGATGTGGTTGGGGGATTGCATCTTGTTCGAATTGACCTTGATGCAGGCTTTTTCAAACAATCCCTCTTCGTGGGCCACGTAGTAGGCCGTTGTCTGCATGATGGGCAACCATGCGGATGTGACTTCTTCGTAAGTATCACAAGCAGCCGATGCCATGCCTGCTGACAACATCAAGGCAAAGCCTGCAGCGGGGAGATCTTTTCTCATCATTTGTGTCCTTCGTGTTGAGTGTTCATTGAGAACGTTTGAGAGTGAATTTTTCCGTTCACAGTCATTTTCCAGACCAGTGAACAAAGTGTTTTTCGAGAGCTAGGAAGAAGATATTCAGCCCGTACCCCATGGCGCCCGTCACGAGGATTGAGCCGTACATATCGGTCAAGTCATAGGAGATTTGCGCATCAATAATGCGGTGGCCCAATCCATCAGACGCGCCAATAAACATTTCGGCGACGATGATCACCACGAGCGCCATCGAAATAGCCGTCCGCAAGCCGATGAACGTTTGCGGCAGGGTCTCGAAGAAAATAACACCGACAAAAATGCGCAGCCGCGACGCCCCCATAGAGCGCGCGGCCAGAATACGCGTTTGCCGGGCGTTCATGACGCCGTAGGCTGTGTTGAATACAATAACGAGAAGCGCGGCAAAGCAAGCCACGGCAATTTTGGAAAAATCCCCTAGACCAAAGAGTAAGAGAAAGAGCGGGAACATGGCCGTCGCAGGTGTGGACCGGAAAAAATCGATGATGAATTCTACGGATCGATAGACTTTTTTGTTTGCCCCCAGCACGATACCAAGAGGAACCCCAATAATTACCGCGATGACAAAAGCGTAGAACACCCGCGCCAAAGTAAACCAAAAATCGGCCAAAACATCGCCGGTTACGATGTTTACTCCAGTATCGTAGAGCGTTGAAAATGGTGAGGGTAATAGATTTTTATCAACCAGTTCAAAGAGATAGGCAACCCACCAGACCGCGATCAAAATCGCGGGACCGGTGACGTGAACCATCCAAGACGGAAACCGCAAACCACTTACCCAAGACGTGACGGATTGCGCCGTCACAGTTTTTTGTGGGTCTCGCGAAGCTGACGGTGTCGCTTCATTTTGTTCAATTTCAACAGTCACATATCCACCTGGCGAACACAGCACATAGGCTGCGATCGCTTAATAATCTAAGTCCGTAGCGTCAGGTTTTCCGCCCTCCCACAGGCCGCCCTGCCCCGGTTTTACGAGGTGAGCGGGGCATTCTGTCCAGTGCTTTTTTCTCTACGGGGTGTCGTCTTAAATGCAGCGGTGATACGAAATCGGTGCAGAAAAACGAACGGACCGCTGTTCAAAAAAACCCTCAAATTTGGCGAATGTGACGCTATCGCGTTAGAAACTCAGGGATACGATGGCAATCGTCATCCAGCTGGCCAACAGGTTTTTTTGAGCAGATTTGCTCATCCTGCGGACAACACAGAAAAGCCCCATTCTAAAACACTGCATGTTTTTTGTGCGTTTCACACTTGCCTGTCACCGGATGCTGATTTGATTATTTGCTTCAAAGGACCAGAACGTTAATCCAATATGATAGGGTTGGTCGAACGAACATCTGTTTCTGCCGCGCAACTGGGTAGCTTACTCATCAAAGGAGTTTCTGCATGAAAGGTTTTGACGAAGCCTTTGCCGCGATCACTAAGGAAACAGCGAATGCCTGTGTTGCATGTGGCGATTGCTTCAAGGCCTGTCCAATTACCAAAGACGCAGGGTTGACCGGCACGGATGATGAAGCCGTGACACAGGGTATTTTGGATATGCTCGCTGACGGGTCTGGGCCCGATGCCGCCCAGCGTTGGGCGAACGCCTGCGTGCTCAGCGGAGATTGCGTATCGGCCTGTGATTATGGTGTTAATCCGCGGCTTCTTTTGTCAATGGCCCGCATGTCGGCAACACAGGAAACCACCGCGCTAAAAGACCGTCGACGGGCAGCCATCGAGGCATTCAAGGGGTTGGGCCGTGATGTCAGAGTGATGAGCCGCCTGCAACTGAACGACGCGGATTTATCCCGACTTGCGCCAAGGACGCCCTTGCTTGAGAAAAATGCGACCCCACCGGAAGTCGTTTTCTATACGGGATGCAATGTTCTGAAAACGCCGCACATTGCGTTGCTTTGCCTCGATATTCTGGACCTATTGAAAGTCGACTATGTGGTCCAAGGTGGCCCGAGCCATTGTTGCGGAATTCTACAGATGCGCTCTGGCGATATTGAAGCGGCCGGTCGCATGGGGTCCGCCACGCTTGAAAAATTCGCGGCAACAAAGGCGTCCGAAGTGCTCACGTGGTGCCCTTCTTGTTTTGTGAATTTTAAGGAATCCATCATTCCCGCTCATGAACATGCCGGTGGCACTTCGGCACCAGACATGAAACCATTCGTTTTATATCTTCTCGAGCGCTTGGAGGATCTGCGGCCTCATCTCATACACCGTATCCCGATGAAAGTTGCGCTGCATGCACACCGAGGCGTCAAGGGTGTACCCGATGCCGCCCGCCAATTACTGGCGGCGACCCCGGGCGTCGAGTTGATTGATCTGGAGATCCCCGACACTGGCTTGATGAGCAATTCATTCCGCGCATTACCGGAATACAGACGCGACTTGCATACGCGTGAACTTGAAGCCGCGACCGAGGCGGGCATTGATGCCTTGGCCGCAGTTTATCACGCCGACCACCGTGAGCTATGCGCCCACGAACGGGACTGGCCGTTCATGATTGTCAATGTCCTCGATGTCTTGGGCGCAGGACTGGGGCTCTCGCGCGATGACGCCTATAAGAAAATCAAGATAAAGCAGGACGTGGACGCAATTTTGCAAGACTGCGCCGCGCAAATTGAACGGCACAATATTTCAATCGATGAGGCGCGATCCGTTCTAGAGGATGCGTTATTCGCGGATCAACCGTTGGAATTGCGAGGCTCAATTTAGAACACGGGTGATTTTTCATCAAAAATAACCTGAACGCTTAGTTAATACTCACAGAGCGTTATTGCATTCTCGCTCCGCGATAATTCGGTGATGCACAGATTGACCGAACACGCGCTTCTGTTCTGGCTGACTGAGAAAAAGTCAAACCACGCCAGTTTTTGGGGAGCTACAATGATATCAATGTTGAACAGAATAGCAGCGGCAGGTGCCGTTTTTGGGGCCGCTATCGCACTTCACAGCGGGATTGCGAATGCTGAAGAAACCTATCCAAGCAAGCCAGTAGAACTTGTTGTCGGATTTGGCCCTGGCGGTCCATCGGGGATTGCCGCACGGTTCATGCAAAAACGGTTTGAAGCGGTCACGGGCCAGGAACTGGTCATCATCAACAAACCAGGTGCAGGCGGTGCCAAGGCCTGGTCCCAGATCAATCAGGATGCGCCGGACGGCTATCATCTCACGCTTTTGAATTTCCCGCATACGGTTCTGCAACCCATCGCGCGCGGCGCGAACGCGGGATACACTGATGATGATATTCATCCCGTGTTATTTTACACGTCAGTGCCGCAAGTGATCGCGGTCCCCAGCAACAGTCCTTTCACCTCCTTCGAAGACTTGCTCACGGCGATTAAAGAAAATCCCGGATCTATCACTATTGGGGGCACTGGCGTTGGCGGATCTAACCACTCGGCGTTTTACAAGTTCACGCAGGCCGCCGATGTAGAGGCGACATATATCCCATTCAAAGACACGTCTTCTACAATTACCGCACTTAAAAGTGGCGCCGTGGATGCCGCGTGGACATTTACAACGCAAGGTGTGCGCGACGGTGAAACAATCCGCATGCTGGCCATTGCGGCAGAGGATAGAATGCCCCTGTTTCCGGACATGCCGACCATGGCTGAACTCGGCTACCCAATGATCGACAAAGCCTGGTGGAGCATTGGTGTCCCTCCTGGCACCCCCGACGAGATCCGCGCCTTGGTCTCTGCAACCTTTGCAGATGTGGTCAGCGATGAAACTGTCGCGGCCGATATGAAAACGGGCGGGTATGAGGCCATTCTTGTACCGTTCCCCGAAAGCAAAGAATTCAAAGCTGGCATCCTTGCTGACTACACGGCCATCGGCCAAGCCCTCGCGGACCTAAAGTAACCTCGGCAAACTCCTGCGCCACCTCAAGGGTATCAT
The DNA here is from genome assembly GCA_039983935.1 of Roseobacter sp. Classification (GTDB taxonomy): domain Bacteria; phylum Pseudomonadota; class Alphaproteobacteria; order Rhodobacterales; family Rhodobacteraceae; genus Roseobacter. The sequence goes on from JBDWVP010000058.1 coordinate 13,208, forward strand.
AGCCCTTGAGACCGCCAGAGTTCGCCAGGCCAATCAAGAGCCTCCCCATGGAATTTCTCAGTTTTGCCTCGGACGCCTTCACGCTGTCTAATGTCATGATCGCAATGATTGGGCTGGTGCTCGGCATCGTGATTGGCGCGCTGCCCGGCCTCAGTTCCACCTTTGCGCTGGCGGTCCTGCTCCCACTTACATTCACGATGGAGGCCACTTCGGCGCTGCTGTTTTTGGGAACGGTGTACATGGGGTCGACCTATGGCGGCTGTTTTGCAGCGATCCTCGTGAACACGCCGGGCACCCCCCAATCGATCACCACGACGTTTGATGGCTATCCGATGGCCAAACGCGGCGAAGGTGGGTTCGCATTGTCCATCGCCTGTTTTTCATCGGTCATAGGCGGCATTCTGGGGATCGTCGCTTTCCTCGTTCTTGCCCCACAATTAGCCAAAATCGCTTTACTGTTCAGACCGCCCGAGTATTTCTGGCTGGCGATCTTGGGATTGACCATCATCGCGTCACTGAGCAAAGGCAATATCATCAAAGGCCTGATCGCCGGGTTCATTGGTCTTCTTCTCAGTCAGATCGGTGTTTCGGTGGTCAGCGGTGATGCGCGGTTTACCTTTGAACAGACCGCGCTGATAGGTGGCATCCCGTTCATTCCCGCAACAATTGGGTTGCTGTGTTTGCCCGTTGTAATCGACCTGCTGTCAGAGCCGGGTCATCATCTTGCCACACCTTTAAATGCCAGAAATGGCCAATTTGGCCGGGCCGCGCGCGAAATCTGGAACCAAAAATTCAATGTTTTGCGTAGTTCGATAATTGGGACTGTCATCGGTGTCATCCCTGCCGCCGGAGGGGCCGTTGCAAGTCTGGTGTCCTATTCGGAAGGATCGCGCGCCGCGCCAAAAGAGAGCAGATTCGGCACCGGTGCGCCAGGCGGTGTGATCGCCTCCGAGACAGCCAACAATGCCACTGTCGGATCGGGCCTCGTACCGACCTTTGTGCTTGGGATACCGGGAACGCCGCCGGATGCGGTAATTTTGGCCGCCATGCTGGTACATGGTGTCCAGATCGGCCCAAAACTCTTCTCTGAGCACGGCGATGTTGTCTATACATTCGTAGCCGGTGTGCTTTTTGCCACGGTTATGATGCTGCCGGTCGGGTTGCTCCTGGGTCGTTTGATCTATTTATTGGTCATGAAGACGCCCAAGACCATCCTTGCCCCCACGGTTGCATTGATGACGCTGATTGGGGCCTTCGCAATTCAAAACAGCTACCATGACGTCGTTATCATGCTTGTTCTCGGCTGCTTCGGCTGGGGGTGTACACGGTTTGGGTTTCCGGTCGCGCCCATCGTCTTAGGCCTTCTGTTGGGGCCAATCGCCGAACAGGGTTTCGCACAATCGGTGATGATCGGCCGCGCAAAAGGTGACGCGATTGGCTACTTCTTTAACAGTACAATATCGCTTTTGCTGGTCGCCAGTATCGTGGCAGCCCTAATATTGCCGGTTCTATTGCGCGCCATTGGTCAAAACCGGTACGCACGGCTCAAAACAGACCAACATGTCGAATAGTCAGCACTCCCCCGCGCCACATAAGGATCGCACAATCAACACATGTGCGGGCCTGGTTTTCGGAGCCCTTGGCGGTTTGGTCATCCGAAGTTCTCAACAGTTTGAAGCAAGCGGATCAGTGACCCCTATCTTCATTGGCATATGTCTCGTTCTCCTGTCGTTGGTTTTAATTCTAACCGCGTTTTTGGCTCCTCGTGCACTCCCCGACACACAGCGGCCCGGCGGCTCGCTCGCTCGGCGAGCAATCGGGATGATCGTCATTGGGATCTGGATCGCTCTTTTGCCTCATCTGGGTTTTTTGCTGACATCAATCCCGGCCTTCATTGCCCTCTCTTTTGCTGTACCTACGATTTCGACATGGACCCTTCGAAAATTTTTCTGGCATACCATCACAGCGATTATGGCCGTGACGACGTTCTGGTTCATCCTCAGCAACCATCTTGGCATCGCCTTGCCCGAGGCACCCTTTTCATTTTTCAACTAAGGAAACATCAATGCTCGAACTCATCCACTCTTTGGTGCCGGGAGGCCCAAAAACAGTTGGCCCATTTCACCACGCCGTCACAGCCGGAGACTTCCATTTTGTAACTGGCCAAATGCCGACAGAACCACAGGATCCATCGCGTGTTGTAGACGGCGGCATCGCTGCTCAAACCCATAGGGTCATGCAGAACTTGGAACTTGTTCTTACAGGATTAGAAAGCGGGTTCGAGCGCGTTGCGTTTGCCAGGGTCTATTTGGTGAACTTCCAGGATTTCTCGCAAATGAACGCGATTTATGAGAGCTATTTCGCGCCCGACAAACTGCCTGCACGGACCTGCATTGGCGTGACGGGCCTCGCGGTGGGCGCACTTGTTGAAATCGATTTGATCGTTGCCCGCTAAAGACCAGACAATCAGGTTCTAGTGTTTTGGCAGACGGCCATGCGTCTTCGCAAATCGAGACTGGACCGGAAATTGGGGCCTCACTCAACCATCCTCATGAGATATCTATGGGTGCTATCATCTTGTACGACAGCTCGTGGGGGTCACGACGCTGAAACTCTAACTCTGGCAATCGCATGCCCCCGCACGTCTCCGCCTCGGCTCGCCCAGCCACATCTATCGCACGGGCCTGCGCGGCCCTCACCCTCGACCCTTCTCGTCTGGAAACGGCACGCTAGACCAATGAGTGGATGCAAAAGCCTGACACCGCTGCACCAAGTGTCCGAGATCCAGACTCGTTAAAAGAGCGGCGTACGTCGGCGATATGTCTCGCCGCTTAACCAAAGGCCCTAAATGGGTGGTTCCCCGGACAGAAACATATACGGATTGGATCTGTCAGCGAACAAAACGCCCGCCGCCGACCTAAAGACGCTTTGCAATTTCACCAACCGCCTCATTGACGGTTTGATCGCGCCCCTCAAAACCACCTCAAGGAAAAAAGTTTCGGTAGATGCATATCGGATTACCCCCAGCGCCTGGCTTCAAATCCGCCAAATGCATGGTCGATCAATCATCACCGGTGTAATTAACCGAGGAAATATCGCGGTATTTTTGCGCGTTTCCCAATCAATGTCGCCATTTTTTCTAGCAATGGCCGTTTTTGCACGTTCTTTGTCCGATCAAAACAGCGCTTTTGTTTACCAATATTACTGCTCTCGGTTTTGCTGACCTTAGCCCATGCAGTTTGCGCACAGGGCTTGTTCGGCATCGTAACGATTATCCAAGCCAATCTCACGTTGGCAGTCCCAGTTAAAGTTTCAAAACTTGCCGGTCGCGAAGTAAACAAAACTGGAGCACAGCATGAAAGCTATTCCCACGACAGTACTGACTGGATTTCTAGGTGCGGGCAAAACCACGCTTTTGAACCATATTCTTCACAACACCAGCGGTGAGAAAATCGTGGTCGTTGTAAACGAATATGGTGAGGTGGGCATTGACGGACAACTTGTGGTGGACACTGAGGATGAGGTGGTTGAGCTCAACAACGGCTGTATCTGCTGCACGGTGCGGACCGATCTGATCAGCGCTTTGCGCAACCTTCTGGAAGCCGGGCACACTATTGATCGGATCGTGATCGAAACCTCAGGTCTTGCTGATCCGGCGCCGGTTGTCCAAACTTTCGTGCTCGACGAGGTGCTCTCAAAACGCATGACACTTGATGCCATCGTGACCGTGGTCGACACCCGCCACATCGAAACCCAACTCGAGCAAGAAATCGCGAAGGAACAAATCTGTTTCGCAGATCTTTTGATCCTCAACAAAACCGATCTTGAAACCGAAGACACGTTACGCGCGGTTGAAACCAAGATGCGTAGCCTCAACCCGCTGGCGCGGTTTGTGCGCGCACAAAACTGCGATGTGGCCCCGTCGGAGCTTCTGGACATCGGCGCGTTTGACCTGAAACGAATTCTGACCCTCGAGCCCCATTTGCTCGACGATCACGACCATGATCATGAACACGACGAAAGCATCACCTGCATTGCGTTGCAGGACGACACCCCACTGGTCCCTGAATTGTTCAACAAGTGGCTGAACACATTGGTCCAAGACACCGGTAAGGATCTTTTCCGCTTAAAAGGTGTCATGAATTTCGCGGATGAGCCCCGCCGTTTTGTTTGTCACGGCGTCCACATGACGCTTGATGGGCGACCCGGGGCCGTCTGGAAACCCGGCGAACACCGAAACAGTCAAATCGTCTTCATTGGCAGAAACCTGGATGAGACGATGCTGCGAAACGGTTTGCGGTCCGCCTACGCCCTTGAAGAAGAACTCGCCGTTTAAGGCGCAATAACGAAGGTCGAAAAGACCGATTTGTACCACCAACAAGGAGATATCGATATGTTCCCCCCTCTTGTCGCGGCTATGGTTAGCCTTGGCGTACTGGGTGCCATTGACACCTACATTACAGCAACTCTCATTCCGGTTCCGGTGTGGGTCACATTTATCGCATGGGCCTCTTTCTTTGCCTGCGGCGGCGGAAAGCCCGGGTTCGTCAAGTCCATTGCCTCCAACTTCACCGGGATTATCATCGCCTCAGTCACCCTCGTGATTATTGAAGTCGGGCCAACCGCGCCTGTCTTCGCAGCAATTTTAGTGGGCCTTGGAACATCTGCGATGGTCTTTGCCTCCGCGGTGAAACTGTTGGATTTCCCGCCTGCGATCGTCTTCGGCTTTGCCTCTCTCGTGGGCACCACTGCAGCCACACAAAGCACAATCACGGGTGGCGGCGCTGGCATGCACCCCACGCTGATCGCATTGGTCGCCATGGCCATCGGCGCATCGTTTGGATTTGCTTCTGAGGTCGGCACCAAAGTCTTATCCGCAAAACAGCCCGTCGAAGCCTAGGCGCGACGGTCTCATCAAAATTGGAGAGAAGTACATGAAACTACAGCATCGTCTGGGCGGCCTCGAAGCAGTGGGTCCCGTCAGCACCGAATTACGTGTCTTTGTCGAAGACTGGGAAACGCGCGTCTTCGGAATTCACACGTCCATGATGGCCCTGTCAACGCAGATCGAACTGCCGGAAACACCGTCAACCTTTCGAACAATCTGGACCTGGGCCGATCTGCGCAAAGGTGCAGAAGCCATGAACCCGTTCGAGTATTTCAAGTACCGGTACTACGAGAAATGGCTCGGTGGTATTTCGGGGTACTTCATTGAAAATGAGTACATCACCGAGGCGGAATTGGATGCGCTCACCGAGGAATACCTAGCAGATCCCGACAAACCGCTGCCGTCAGCAGACGAAACCGCCATCGACGACCGGGTCATACAGTACATCATCGAAGGCGACAGCCCAAAGCGGGATGTCACGCCAAGCTATGATTTTGCGACCGGCGACACAGTGGTGATCACAGACCCCCCCTCGGTCGCGCATTCGCGGGTTCCGGGCTATATGCGTGGGCGGACCTGTGAGGTCGAGAAAGTCTATGAGGGCGCGTACATCTACCTGTGCGACGTCGAGGAGGACGGCATCGGTCCGGCAATGCCCTGTTACACGGTTGGAGTAAGCGCCGACGAGGTTTGGCCTGACAACGTGGAACCCAATGTGACAGTCTATGCGGACCTCTACGCAGGCTATCTTAGATCACCAGAAAACGCTTAAGACGGAGACTAAAACTATGGCAGAACTTTTTGAATACGACAGTGATCGCGAAGCCAAAAACGCAGCACGCGCCAAGGCTTTGGAGGCTTTGCTGATTAAAAAGGGCATCATCACAGACAAAACCATCGATCAAGCTCTCGAGTTCTTTGAGACCAAGATGGGCCCTTTCAACGGGGCCAAGATCGTTGCGCGCGCATGGCTTGACCCGGACTTCAAGCAGCGTCTCGTGGATGATACACCTGCGGCCATCGCTGAAATGGATCTGGGAGACTACATGGCCGGCGCTGAGGGTGAGCATATGCGTGCCGTGGCCAATGCGCCGGGCGTGCATAACATCATCATTTGTACCTTGTGTTCGTGCTACCCCTTCCCCGTTTTAGGTCTGCCGCCTTATTGGTATAAGGACCCGGCTTTTCGCAGTCGCGCCGCCCGTGAACCACGTGCCGTGCTCAAGGAATTCGGGGTTGATGTTCCTGATGAGGTGCATGTCAAACTCTGGGATTCAAGCGCGCAAATTCGCTGGTTTGTCGTCCCTGAGCGTCCCGAAGGCACCGATGGGCTGAGCGAAGAAGAGCTTGCTGCCCTTGTCACTCCTGAAAGCATGATGGGCGTCGCCCTCGCCAAGGCCGCGTGAGGGGGCGGTCATGTTAACGCGCTTTGAACATCATGCGGTGACGGAAATGTTGGGTCAGCCCGACACGCCCCCTCGCTATAATGGCACTCTTTGTTTTGGTCATGAATGGGAGCGTACTGCCTTTGGTACTGCTCTGGCCTTGGCCAAACAAGGGTTCTTTGAGTGGGATGATTTTCGGGATGAGTTAATCGCTGAAATCGCCGCTTGGGAGGCTTCACACGCGCTCACGGATACCTCTTGGAACTACTACGAACAGTTCCTCTCGGCGCTTGAAAAGGCGATCATCAAATCCGGTGTCATGGCCCCAGAAGACATGACCGAACTCAAAAAACTTCAGCGCACCCCGAATTAAATCGGGACGCGCCCCATTGATCACTTTCTTCCAGAATTGGAGACATAAATGCATATCGAACCAGGGATCGTAGAACCGGCCAAACTTATTTTGAGCTACGGCACAGGGGCTGCGGCTCTCAGCTATGCTGCAAAAAAGGCCTATGATACCGTAAGCGAAAGAGGCGGGCTTGCCTTGGCGATTGGCGGGGTTGCAACGACCGCACTGACCTTCGCGTTCTTCGAGCTTTTGCCACATTTCCCCGTCGGCGTGTCCGAGGTACATTTCATCCTCGGGTCCACCCTGTTTTTGCTGTTTGGCGTAGGGCCTGCGGCCTTGGGTCTTGCCTTGGGCCTGTTGGCGCAGGCGGTGTTCTTTGCACCAAGTGACCTGCCGCAATATGGAATGAACGTCACGACATTGCTTGTTCCCTTGTTCCTGATTTCCGAGCTCACGAACCGAGTAGTTAAACCCTCCAAACGCTATGTGGATATCACTTACAAGCAGGCGCTCGCTCTCAGCACGACCTATCAGGGCGGCGTTGTCGCTTGGGTGGCGTTCTGGGCCGTCTATGGTCAGGGATTTGGTGCCGAAAGTCTGGCTGCAATCGGGGTGTTTGGCATCGCCTACATGAGCGTCGTTATCATCGAACCGCTTGCCGATCTCGCGTTGCTCGCTGTAGCAAAAACCTTTTCTGGTCGCGAGCCAAATGGCGTGTTTGAACCGCGGCTTCATCACGCATCATAAAATCAAAAATCTTTGAATGCGCCCGTCGGCCCCCGCCAACGGGCGCATTCCTTTGTTAAAATGAGGTCATCACATGCGGATAGCGATCCTCGCTCCGGAAGGCGTACAGTCGTTGGATGTCGTCGGCCCTGCCGAAATATTTTGGGAAGCAGCGCGGCGCATGAAAGACATGTCGGCCTATGACATTCAAATCATATCCACTGGCAAAGAGGCCGTGACAGGTACCGGCCAGTTGAAACTGGTCGCTGACAGAACGATCTATGACGACGATGAACCCATAGACACGCTGCTGATTGCAGGTGATCCTTCCTTTCAGACCATTAGCCCGGATGTCATTGCGTGGTTAAAGCGACGCGTTCCCACGGTCCGTCGGTACGGCTCAATTTGCACGGGCGTCTTTATTCTCGCCGCAGCTGGGCTGTTGAATGGCCGCAAAGTAACAACCCACTGGGAATGCGCAAAGCAATTTCGCGACGAGTACCCGACGATTGAGCTGGACGAAGACGCTATATTTTTACGCGATGGGCCGCTGATCACAGCGGCCGGTGTCACAGCTGGGATCGATCTCGCATTGGCGCTCGTGGCTGAGGATTACGGCGATGACGTTGCCATGATCGTTGCACGCTACATGGTTGTGTTTTTGCGCCGCTCAGGTGGCCAGTCGCAATTCAGCGCGCATCTGATCGGCCAGATGGCCCAGGATACCACCATTCAGCAGGTTCAAGCGTATATTCTTGAAAATCTGAACGCTCATCTCACCGTTGAAACACTCGCAGCAAAAAGCGGCATGAGCGTGCGGAATTTCGCGCGGGTGTTCCGGCGTGAATTGGACACTACGCCCGGAGATTTCGTGACAAAAGCGCGGCTTGATGCTGCCCGTAGAATGCTGGAAAATACTGAACAACCCATGCAACGCATCGCTTTGCAGTGCGGTTTCGCAGATGCCGATGCGATGCGGCGTATATTCAACAGGCTGTTAGGAGTGTCGCCCGGCCAGTACCGTCTGCAGTTTCAAAAGCCAGCCTCGTACAGTTGTAGTAAGTTTCTTGATCATTCGCTTCCAACATAACGATGAGAAAATTGCCAATACGCGAACAGCACCCGCAAATGGAACAGGATCATCGCCATACGAGATACCGATTGATTTTAACCCAGTCGATTTACTCATTCTCTTACAAATCGTCACCGCTGCGACAGACCAACCTAAAGCGAATTGACAAATTTAATCGACGATGTTGCGGTTCTATTTTGGTCTTACGAAAACAGTGTTCCTGATGAGGCGAAGACCAAGGCTACTGGTTCCAATCTTACTGCACGATGTCTGATCTAAACTTGACCGCGAGGTCGAATTGTTTTTCGTTAAGCGAAGGATAGCCCAAAACTAAGGGTTGATCAGGCGCGGTTTCGTCGAAGTCCTGCGCGGCGCCACTTGATAGCGCATAAACGCCAGCACCCTGTGCGCGGGCGCCCTTTTTGCAGTGCGCGCGCAAGTGGGAAATCCGAAGGAAGGTGCCAGACAAGATGCAACCCGCCGTCAGGACCGGACAAATTTACCGCCCGAAACGGGCGGTTAGCGCAGAACTTAGGCAATCTATGCCAGCAACATACACTTTGGTCAACGTCCTGAGATGACGATCAAAATCACCATCCATCAGAAACTCCGATAACGTGCGTTGTTCGAGCCAGGAATGGCCGCTACTGAGACGTGCCTTGAGCAGACGTGCCTCGCTCCAATAACGGCGCGGGACAACAGCAAAGCCAATCCGCAATCCAGCGCCCACAGATTTAGAAAAGGTTGCGACATAGGAAACGCAACGCCCCTGATCAAGGCCAGCGCGTGCCATTAAGGGGGAACCACTATAGTAAAGACCACTGTCGTAATCGTCTTCTATAGTGTAACTGTCGGTTCTCTCGGCCCATCGAAGTAATGCCAATCTTCGGTTTAGTGGCCATGTCGCACCGGACGGGAACTGATGTGAAGGAGTTGCATAAATCAGGTTGTACCACGAATTTGGTAGCTTGTCGGTCCCGAGGCCTTCATCATCCAGCGGCACAGGATCAATCTCCAGTTCGCCAGCACGAAACACCATTGAGGTTCAAACATAACAAGGTGTTTCGATACACAACCTTTCGGACCGCGCCCCCAACAAGTCAGCAACGAGATTTTATGCCCCTTGGCCGCCGGAAGTCACAATGATCTGATCCGTGCTGACCGACACCCCGCGACTGCGCCCAAGGTATTCAGCGATCGCACGTCGCAAGTCCGGCAGTCCAGCTGGATCATAGTATTCTGTAAGATATTGGGATTCGCGATCCAACAACCGCCCGACAATGCGCCGTCAAATCAACAATAGGAAACCGCTTGAAGCGGATCGGCCAACCCAGAAATCAAGCCTTGGTCGGTCGCTCTCCCCTCCAGGCTCTCCTGCAAAGCAAAGCACAGCCTCTGGGGGTCTTCTGGCCGTGGTTCATTGTCAGGTGGTGCCCGGTTCCCAATGAACAACAGATCATCCCGCGGGATTGCAGCAACGCAAAAACCCTTGGAACTGCACGGCTCAACATATCCCTCCGCCACAAGCCGGTCGTAGGTCAATGTGACGGTGTTACGCGAAACGCCCTACCGCTGGGCAAGGTGTAGAGTTGGCGGCAGCGCGACGCCTGCAGCTCACCGGCCACCTCAGATCATCCCGCGAATCTGATCAAAAAACTGTTTTTGTAGCGGCTTATCCACACCAATGTTCAGGATCAGCTCAATATCTCGACCTTAACGTTCTGGCAGTCGGCATCAGAGAGAACAGCAATGAAGACTATCGATGTCGCAGCAAACGAGATCTTTGGACAGCAAAATCCTATTCGAAAGAACACTGAAGGGTGCTTCGCCGCCCCGACGTGTTTTCAAAATTGCAAATTGAGGGCAGTTTAAACGCAGTTCGCCCGGAAAATTTAAAGGCCTTGAACGATAGACCGATGAATTCCAGATGGTTCACTTGGTACCAACAATTTTACCTTGTTTGCCTCTTTTGGCGTCCAATTTCCCCACCTATGATTGGTTAACAACCGCGGCGACCATCAACCAAAGAAAAAACAAGCCACCAACTGCCCGAAGGGCCCTCTATGACTCTCCCGGTTAAAAAGAAGCCATTTTTAGGCGCAAGTTCCCAAGACTGCCCTGATACATGCGCCATGGTTTACGATGTCGAAGACGGTAAGTTGACAAAAGTTACCGGCAACAAGGAACGCCCGTTTACCTGCGGCGGCCTGTGCGTAAAACGCAAAGACTTCGCAGAGCATCATTGCACCCAGATCATATTCCATGCCCAACGTGACGCATCGGCCCCAAAGGCCGCGTGCAATTTGAGCGAATTACTCGAGACGAAGCTGTGGCAGAAATCCGCGATCATTAGGTCGGGATTGTCGATGAATTCGGTTCTGAAGCCCTCATGCCCTACATTTAATTGGGCCATGAGGGGACGATTAATGGCCTATTTGTAGTGACCTGCGCCCCAAGTTCCCTCCAGCTTTGCGCGGAGTCCTTGGGGTTAGATCTTTGGCGCTAGGCAGCCATCTTGTCCATGTCCTTTCTCTGCAAGAATTCCATCGGCGTCAGGTTGCCCAATGCTGAATGTGGTCT
>JBDWVP010000059.1:0-124088 GCA_039983935.1 Roseobacter sp.
CCTAAACATCTGAGATTGGCCTAACGGCCAATGCGCCTTGGAACGTGCTTGCTACTTGAGGGCATCACGCCCCAAGGCGCGCCAACAACCGGCCGACTTTTGCTCCGCCACAGTGGAAGGACATTACACCGCCGTTGACAGCTGTGCAATTTCTGACCCCTCCACTTCAATTAGACCGACAGGGGTTTCTCGATGCTAGCTACTTTTATGCAACCGAGGGAATTGCCTAACCTTTCCTGAAACCGACCGAGCGACCTTTCAACAGGAGGATACTTTGGAACCAAACGATCGTGGGCTTCTTGCCAACCATCGTGCGAAATTTGGGCGACAACAACGATCTGCCCGCATGCAAGAGGATGAATGCTAAGTTCTTTCATAATGAAAAATAGCGCTGAACATCAGGATATCATTAAAAAAACACCTTTGAGGTTACGTTCAAAAAAGTTCTTGTCAGCTCTTCATCGGGTTCTCTGCTTAGATCTGATCCAACTTTGGCAATTGGATCAAGGTCGTGAGAGATACAGTGCCAGCAACTTTTCCGCCTTTAGAAGGTGCTTTTTGACAAGCTCGGTCCTACCTTTAAGATGCCCGTGACAAAGTTGCTAATCTGACAAAACCATCCGAATGCCTTCAATTAGCTTTTAATCCTGATCCTCTCGGAACAGCCCATATGTATGGCGTGCGCAGGATGACCAAAAGAACGCAAACTGCCCGGCTCAAATCATCACATCGACCAGACCTATTTAACCAACTCCATTACCGCAAAAGAGTTGGTTTGGTGAATGCCCGGCAATTTATTTATCTTATCCCCTAGAACCTGCCGAAAATGCGCGATGTCCCGCGTTCGGATCGTCAAGAGATAATCAAACGATCCCGCAACCATCAAACAAGTCTCAACTTCCGCAATTTTTTCGATCGCCTCATTAAACGCATCTAACGAATTGTCGCCCCCCGTTGCAGCAAGTGAAACTTGCACAATGGTCAAGTGACCCAAGCCAAGTTTTTCTTTGTTCAGGACAGCGCGATATCCACTAATAAACCCAGACCGTTCGAGACGCCGGACGCGTTCCGAACACGGCGTATTTGTCAGGTTCACGCGCCCTGCTAAATCCACGATAGACAAGCGCCCATCGGCTTCCAGTTCCTGCAGAATCCGCTCATCAATTCTATCTAAATCCCTAGGCATTAGTGATTTTTCCTGTAAACTGACTATTTTTTGCGAATTTTATCTAAAATTAGTCTAAATTTGTGCCCAATGTCTAGTGATAATCACTGATACTACTCTAGGGTGTCATTGAACCAAATTTATTTTTGATTCCCACAATCGAGAGCAAACCTCTCCAAACTGAAAAAACGAAACCGAACACGGAGGACAGTATGACAGTTAAGATTGTCATTGGACTGGACGGGACAGATACCGGGGAACGGGCGCTTACATTTGCAAGAGACCTGGCATCCAGGACTGACGACTGCGAATTGATCGCCATCTACGTTATCGAATGGTCACCATTCACATTCCAAACAGCCGAAGAAAATGAAAAACGACACCGCCGCCGCGAAGAAGAACTCGCGCTTGCGACGTCACGGATCGTTGATCCAGCCGTCAATGCTCTTAAGGAGGATGGCTTCAACGCTACGGGACTAGTGCGACATGGAGATGTTGCTGAAACCTTGAACAGGCTCACCGTGGAAAACGGCGGGACGCAAATCATTGTTGGCCGTGGATCTTCGGATGGCTTTACAAAACGGGTTTTTGGCAGCTCAACTCAGAGCCTCGTGATGCACGCTGACGTGCCGGTCACTGTTGTCGGATAGGTTTACATTATGAAAAATATATCAACGTTAGGGTTTTCAACCTTGGTTGCGGCATTTGCTTCAACCCCTCTAGTTGCTCAAGAAGCACCTAGCCTCGATGCAAAGGTCAACGAAGTCTTTGCTAACCTGACAGGCCCTTTTGTAAGCCTGATCTTTGCGCCGTTCCCGGGAACCAGCTTTCCGTGGATCGTTATGTGGCTGGTGATTGCAGCGACGATCTTTACCATCTACTTTGGTTTTGTTCAGCTCCGCTTCTTCAAACATGCCATTCAATTGGTCAAAGGCGACTATTCTGACCCCAACGACGCGGGCGAAGTCAGTCACTTTCAGGCGCTTGCAACAGCCTTATCCGGTACAGTTGGGCTCGGAAATATCGCTGGTGTTGCGGTTGCAGTTGGCATCGGTGGACCGGGCGCTACCTTCTGGATGATTTTGGCCGGTCTGTTGGGCATGGCATCCAAGTTTACCGAATGTACCTTGGGCGTTAAATATCGCAACGAATACCCTGACGGGTCGGTTTCTGGTGGCCCGATGTACTACATCTCAAAGGGTTTCAACGAGTTAGGTCTTCCCGGTGGCAAAATCCTTGCTGTTATGTTCTCGGTTTTCTGTATCCTCGGCGCACTCGGTGGCGGCAACATGTTCCAGGCAAACCAAGCCCATGCGCAAATCGCCGGTATCGTTGGCGACTATCCAGGCTGGATCACAGGCATCATCTTTGCGGCGGTCGTTTTTGCTGTGATCGTTGGTGGCATTAAATCCATCGCGAATGTAACCGAAAAAATCGTTCCTTTCATGGGTATTCTTTACGTCGGTGCAGCGTTGATCATATTGATCGTCAACTACGACAAAATCGGTTGGGCTTTTGGCCAGATCTTTGCTGGTGCCTTTACGGGCCTTGGCGTTGCGGGTGGTTTTGTTGGTGCCTTGATCCAGGGTTTCAAACGCGCGGCATTCTCTAACGAAGCTGGTGTTGGTTCAGCTGCGATTGCACACTCTGCTGTGAAGACAAAAGAACCAATCACAGAAGGTTTTGTGTCCTTGCTTGAACCGCTAATCGACACTGTTGTTATCTGTACGATGACAGCCTTGGTGATTATCATCTCGCAACAGCTGATCGTTGATCCTGAAACGGGCAACTACATGCTGAACGAAGCCGGCACAGCAATTGCAACAGTTGATGGCAATTCAGGCGTTTCCCTGACATCGGCGGCATTTGCGTCAGGCATCAGCTGGTTCCCATTCGTTCTTGCGATTGCGGTTGTTTTGTTCGCCTTCTCAACGATGATTTCATGGAGCTACTACGGTCTAAAAGCTTGGACCTATCTGTTTGGTGAGGGGAAGACATCTGAATTGATCTTCAAGGTTATCTTCTGCATTTTCATCGTGATTGGTGCAGCGGCAAGCCTTGGCCCTGTCATCGACTTCTCGGATGCGGCGATCTTCGCGATGGCGGTCGTCAACATCTTCTGTCTCTACTTCTTGATGAAGTTGGTAAAGCAAGAACTCGCTTCCTACTCATCGAGATTGGACAGTGGTGAGATCAAGAAATTCTCACATTAAGCTAACCGCTCTGACGCAAACCACTTGCGTCAGAGCAACCTATTCTTTGTACGCGGCCCAAAGAAAACGCCTGGTCGAAATCGATCAATCATCGACAATCTCGCTTCTGTTTAGACCGCCTTGTTCTCGATGACACAGTCGCCCGTCCCCCCAATGCCCCCCTCACGAGGGCAATCCTTCACCGGAAGCGCTGTCGGGGCCGAGCACGCGGCGAGCGCTATAATTGCACCGAGTATAACTATCTTACGGATCATCGGGCTGAGCCTTACAGTTTAAATCGTCGGAAAAATATCCACCGGCGCGAAAACGATGCGGACCATTCTGATCTGTTGGCATCTCGCGCGCCATCGTATCAATCTCTTCAAGCGTTTGCGTCATGCGGGCGCGGAAATGTGCATCCAATTGCTCTATCGCGGCGGCCGACAGTCCCTTGTAGTGAACAGCCATGTCATAATTTCCCGTCGCGTCTACGACATTTGAAACCGCTGTTGTGAGGTGATCGCCAATATTGTCGGCGAGGTAAGCCAATTGGTCTTCAGATCCCGACAAGGGTTGATAGCGACGTGTGTTTAAAATGACCATCTCGCCAGCTTCGGTAACTGCGCCATTTTCAATGAGAACATCTAGAAACGTTCTGGGGTGAACATCCTTGCGGACACCGCGGGCAAGGGTCGTGAAACTTGGGCCATCGCCTAAAATAGGAATCCCCTCAGGGTCATAGTCGGGATCAGCCCACCACACCCCGATAATTTCGGCCAGAGGCTGGCGCTGAATTTGCATCGGCGCTGCTTCCTTGCGCAGTCGTGCAATATCGCGGCGTTGCAGGCCTGTCAGCACACTGACCTTGCTGTCCGTCACAACACCACCGCCCACTGCATCTGCCGCCTCGACATAGGCGTGCCGCAAACGATGCGTCACTGTCGAAAATAACCACCCTTTCGTAACGGCAAGCCGCGCAAGTGGGCGAAGAATTGGGTCTAGCCATGTCATATGTGTAATTTGCACATTATTCTTGACATCGCAACTCAATAATGAGATGTGCATTTTACACATTTTCTGGAATCAAGGATGGAACAGACATATGAAACTGATGCTTATAGCTTGCTTTTCGGCGTTATTAAGCGCTTGCGCTGTGCCAAGTTTTGTTGGAGACGCCGCGCCCGTATCGGTGACCAACAGAACACCCGATCACTTTGAATTGCCGGCTCGTTTTGCTGTCGCCCGCGTCGTCCATGGCAGATCACAAACCGCTGGTGCCAAAGAGGCCGCACTATGGGCAGATTTGGCGGAACGTGTCGAGAGCTTCGGCAGTTTCACACCCTTAGTCGACCCAATCTTAGTCGGCCGGAAAAGGTACAATCGGTACAATCAAAAAAACCTGATCGAGACCGCACGCACCCAACGGTACAAATATTTGCTATTGGTTAGAATGTATCCCTCAACTGGTTCGTCAGATGCCACAATTGTCCATGTGGGATCAGGAGGTGTTATGGCTACAGTCCAAACAATATCCCCCGAGGGCGGGCAACGCGGATTTTGGGGTGGCAGGATCAATAACCCAAGACGGTTAGACCGAGCGACGTTTAAAATTGCGAAAACAACCATCCCGGCTGTCGAAGACATGTTGCGTGGCGCTGCTGAGCGGCAACATTAGAAACGGTATTTCCGGTGATCCCGCACCCATCCTTGCTAAACAATGGGTTATCTCATGCCGGAAATAAACCTGCAGGCGACAGCCGTCGCATAGCCCATCATCCTCAACCAAGTTCCAACGTAGCGACAGCGTGAAACTTGCAGGGGTTCTGAACCGGCGGCACAGCGTTATACATCCGGGCCGTCTCAAAAACGGCCGAAAACCCAGCGGACAACAGATAAGACTGAAGCGCGCTTTGCGGATCTGGCACATCAACATAAACCGGACCATCAGAAAACTGGGCAGCAGCAGCGAGCAACGTCTGCACATCCCCTAGATCACTCGCATGGAGCGGGCCGACCTTCACACCGAGCTGACATTTCCGAACGGTCGCAAAGGCCGCAATTTTTGAATCACGTCGGACCACAATTGTTTGCCTGTCCGGTGTTTGGGTAAACCATGCCGCCAAAAAAAGGCGACGTGCATGGCCCGTCGCACTCAAATCCATTTCAACCAATCGATCAAAATCCAGCGGGCTGGCAACTTCGACATTTTCTGCCTGAACAGGTTCGGGCAGCCCCTCAAAACGGGTGGTTTGACCGTGACGGGTAAAACCGTCCCGCGCATAATTTTCCTGTTGGTCTGGTACGCCGTCCAAGCCAATGCACCGTGTTGCGGCATGGGCTTTTGCCGCGCGCCAAACGTCAAGGCCATATCCAAAGCCGCGATAGTCGGGTCGACAGATATACAAACCCAAAAATGCATGATTGGGATCGTGGTTCACGACAGAAACTGCCGCCACTATGTTTCCTGAAACCTCTTTGACAAAAAAACCCTCAGGGTCGGCGGCAAAGAATGCTACCGCATCTTCATGCCCGGGGTTCCACCCTTCCTCGGCGGCCCAACTTAAAACGATTTCCAGTTCCGAAAATGTCATGTTTCGTACCGTCATGGGATCAACGCCTCGCGCAAAGACCGCGCCACATTGGCCTTTTCCCTTAGGTCCAACGCCGAATGCAAATCAACCAAATGGCTATGCATTAACTCCTCTGCTTGCTGACAATCGTTCTGTTCAATTGCCCGGATCAACGCATCATGTGCGTGACTTTCACACAGTGCACTCTCACGCCGCCAATAAATCGCGATGATCAAAGACGACCGAGCAATCAACGTCTCGATAAAGGCCTGTATCGTCGCCTGCCCGGCTATTCTTGCAATTTCAATGTGGAACTGCCCTGACAAGCTCAGCGCTAATCCTTGATCACCTGCATCCATCGCCAGATGTTCATTTTCGATGTGTCTCTTTAGTCGGTCGATATCATCAGGCCGGGACAAACGCGCCGCAGATCTGGCTGTACGTGGCTCAAGAAGCTCGCGGGCCTCAAAAACTTCATGCGCCTCTATCAGTGTCGGTTGCGCAACAAAGGCGCCGCGGTTCTTTTTTATCTCAACAAGTTGTGCATGCGCCAATGCCTGTAACGCAGACCGAATAACCGTACGAGACACGCCATAGATTTCGGCCAACTCACCTTCAGCAAGCTTCGAGCCAGGCGCTATTCTATGTTCATGTACTGCCATAGAGAGTGCCGCGGTTATCGTATCTGCATTCACAGTCTGCGAGCTCCGTTTAGGCTTAGCGTCAAAGACTTTTTGCATCATTTTATCCTTCGCACCCCCTTTTGTCAGATGGGCTGCGCACGAACAAGCGACAGAGGCCACACATAATTGAAAACACTATTGTATACAATATTGTGTTGAAAAAAACAGCAAACCTCCCTGTTTGCGTTCAAAAATTAGGCAAAACACCGAAAACTACTGTAATCCCCTTAATGTAAATTGCAAAATCCTGACCTGACACTGTCAACCTTGCGTCAACCGCGAGGACATGATGACACAATCTCCAAAAGAACTTGAATTGGTAAATGTAACCAAACGCTATGGGAAAGCCGTGGCGGTTGACCGGGTGAGCCATCACTTTAAGCCCGGGAGTTATACCTGTTTGCTTGGACCATCCGGCTGTGGCAAATCCTCTACATTGCGCATGATCGCCGGCCATGAGGGCGTTTCTGACGGCTCTATTCTTCTTGGCAACAGAGATATTTCAAGACTGGCACCCGCCCAGCGCGGGACCGCCATGATGTTTCAAAACTACGCTTTGTTCCCGCATCTGAGCGTTGAAGAAAACGTTGGGTTCAGCCTCAAGATGAAAGGCGTCCCTCTTGCAGAACGGCGCACCAAAGCGCTGGAAATGTTGGAATTGGTTGACATGGTCAGCTTTGCTGATCGGTTGCCCGACCAATTGTCAGGCGGTCAACAACAACGTGTGGCGCTTGCCCGCGCGCTTGTGACGCGACCCCAAGTTTTGTTATTGGACGAACCGCTTTCGGCTCTTGATCCGTTTTTACGTGTTCGCATGCGTGCCGAGTTGCGCAAGTTGCAGCAAGAACTCGGGATCAGCTTCCTGCATGTGACCCATGGCCAGGACGAAGCGCTGGCCTTGGCAGATGAAATCGTCGTCATGAATAATGCGGTTATTGAACAGGCCGGGCCAACACGCGATGTATTTAACGCCCCCCGCACAGAGTTTGTTGCCCGTTTCATGGGCAGCCACGATGTCCTTTCCTTGCCACACGGGCGATTTGCCATTCGTTCAGACGACATCGGCCTGACCCACCCCAATGGCGGGCAGCTCCAAGCGATTGTCAACGCGGTAGAATATCAGGGGATACATGTCGCCGTCACCGCCAGCCTACCCGGCGATCAAGAAATTACCGCATTGCTGGCCGATCACGCCTTTTTTAAAGACCCCAAAAACCCAGGCGAGGCCGTTGGACTGACCTGGGATCAAGAAAAACTCCACAAACTAACAAGTTAATTCTGACTAGGAGATGTACCTATGACCAAAATGAACAGAAGAACCCTGCTCAAGGGAGGCACCGCTTTCGCAGCTGGTTCAACCCTTGGCGCCCCTATGATCTGGGCTCAAAACATCAAAGATGTAACGCTGCGCCAATTCGGCACAGGCGTGTCAAACCTGAATGAAGTTGCGCAAAAGGTAAAAGAAGACCTTGGCTTCACACTGGAAATGACAGCGTTGGATTCCGACAGTGTCACCCAACGCGCCGCCACACAGCCCAACAGCTTTGACATCGCAGATATCGAATATTGGATTTGTAAAAAAGTCTGGCCGACAGGCAACCTGCAGGCCATGGATACCTCTAAGATCAAGAACTACGACAAAATCGTTGGTATTTTTCGCGATGGCTTGCTGACGCCAGAGAGCACCATCGCACAAGGCACAGCGCCGCATACCGTCGGCTTCACATCCGGAGCAGATGGCACTGATTTTGTGGCAGAGGAATCCGGTTGGATGACTCTGATCCCGACAATCTACAACGCCGACACCCTAGGCATCCGCCCCGATCTGATCGGACGCCCGATCAGCAACTGGTCAGAACTGTTGAACCCTGAGTTCAAGGGCAAAGCATCAATCTTGGACATCTCTTCGATCGGGATCATGGACATGGCGATGGTTGTGGAGTCGATGGGCGAATACAAATACCCAGACAAAGGCAACATGACCAAAGAAGAAATCGATCTGACGCTCGGCATCTTTACAGAAGCCAAGAAAAACGGTCAGTTCCGCGCCTTCTGGAAATCCTTTGATGAAAGCGTCAACCTCATGGCTTCGGGCGAAGTCGTCATCCAATCCATGTGGTCGCCTGCAATTACGGCTGTGAAATCTCGTGGTATCCCATGCGTGTACCAACCCCTCGAAGAAGGCTATCGCAGCTGGGGTGGTGGCATTGGATTGTCTGCGGCACTCACCGGTTTGGAACGTGACGCAGCCTATGAATATATCAATTGGTATCTGGACGGCTGGGTCGGCGGTTTCCTGATGCGTCAGGGGTATTATTCTGCCGTGCCTGAAACTTCCAAAAACCACATGTCCGAAAACGAATGGGGATATTGGTTTGAAGGCAAAGAAGCCACCGACGTCATCACATCACCATTTGGCGATCCTCTTGCCCAGTCCGGAGAAGTTCGGGATGGCGGATCTTTCTATGATCGCATGGGATCTGTCGCGTGCTGGAACGCTGTAATGGACGAAAACCAGTACATGGTTCGCAAGTGGAACGAATTTATCGCCGCTTAAATCACTCTTTGGGGGCGTGGATGTTCACGCCCCCAACCCCGAAGGAAATCGCATGCAAAAACTGTTTAATAGCAAAACGATCCAAGGCTGGACGATGGTCTCGCCTCTGGCCTTTGTGCTCGCGTTTTTCCTGATCTTGCCAATCATCATGATCGTGACTGTCAGCTTCTGGCGCGCCACTGAATTTTCTATCATTCCGGCCTTCAGTCTTGAAAATTATGAATTCCTGTTTGGGTCACCCGTGACTTACAGCGTGTTTTTCAATACGTTTAAATACGCCTTCATTACATGGCTTTGTACGTTGCTCATCGGGTTTACCGTTGCCTATTATCTGGCCTTTCACATTCGCACTCAGACATGGCAAATCGCGCTCTTCTTGCTGTGTACGATCCCGTTCTGGACCTCGAATATCATCCGTATGATCTCTTGGATTCCCTTTCTCGGGCGCAACGGGATTGCGAACTCCGCCTTGATCTCTTGGGGCGTGATTGATGAACCCGTCGAGTGGCTATTGTTCTCGGACTTTGCGGTCATTCTGGCCTTCGTGCACCTTTACACCCTCTTTATGGTTGTCCCAATATTCAATACTATGATGCGGATCGATAAATCGCTGATCGAAGCCGCCAGAGATGCAGGCGCGAACGGCGCACAAATCTTGTGGAATGTTATCATCCCCCTGACCAAACCCGGCATCATGATCGGCACGATATTTGTTGTAACCCTTGTCATGGGCGATTTCATTACCGTGCGTTTCATGTCCGGTAGCCAATCAGCGAATGTCGGCAGGTTAATTTCTAACGACATTTCCCTGCTTCAATACCCGTCAGCTTCTGCCACCGCGGTCGTTCTGCTGCTCACTGTGCTCATCGTCATCGGAATATTGTTACGATTTGTCGACATCCGGAAGGAACTTTGAGATGGAACCGAGATCCCGCAGTTTTTACATCATGTCCGCGTTTTTTGGCCTCTTCCTGTTATTTTTGTACGGTCCGACACTCACAATCGCGATCTTGTCTTTCCAGGGCCCATCAGGTGGCCTCACGTTCCCGATGCAAGGCACATCGTTCTATTGGTTTTTTGACCTGTTTGAACAACAAGCCGTTGGAGATATTTGGGGCAGTTTCCGCCGTAGTTTTGTCTTGGGCCTGATGGTTATGGTTACAACCGTTGTGGTTTCGGTGATGGGTGGACTCGCTTTTCGCAAGCGATTTGCTGGATCGAGCATTGTCTTCTATTTGATTATCACGTCTCTGGTCATCCCTTCCATTCTCGTTTCTCTTGGCGTTGGGCTGATTTTTTCCCAATCTGGGTTAAACGTACATTGGGCCACCTCCGGTTTCGGATCTCAGCTCACATGGACCTTACCCTTTGGGCTGTTGATCATGTTTGCTGTCTTCAATCGGTTCGACAAAAGCTACGAAGAGGCCGCGCGAGATCTTGGCGCATCTTCGTGGCAAACCCTGCGGCATGTGGTTTTACCAATCATTGCCCCCTCTTTAATTGGCGTCGCTCTGTTTGGCTTCACGCTAAGCTATGATGAATTTGCGCGTACTTTGCTGACTGCGGGCAGCTATAATACGCTTCCCTTGGAAATCTATGGCATGACAACGAATGTAACGAGCCCCGTTTTATATGCACTTGGGACGCTCACGACGGTATTCTCGTTGCTGATCATCGGCGTGTTTTTGGGCATCGCCTGGTGGAGCAGCCGACGTAAAGCGCGCGCAGGTTCAGACGCAGGAAATGGCATGATATGATCGTCCTGATCAATCCCAACGCCACCGTTTCGATGACACAGTCAATGCTGTCCACAGCACGTGCTACCGCGCCCGGTTTGAACATTGTCGGATGGACATCCCACGCAGGGCCCCCTGCCATCCAAGGGGTCGAAGATGGAGAGGCAGCAACTGCACCACTGCTACAATTGGTCGAAAAGGCCGCGAATCAGGGCGCAACTTGCATTATTATCGGCTGTTTTGATGACACAGCCTTGGCTCAAGCGCGCGCGTTGGTACGATGCCCTGTCATCGGGATTGGCCAAGCCGCCTATTTTGTTGCAGCAGCTGCGGGGGCTCGGTTTTCCGTTGTTACCACACTTGAAGTGTCAGTTCCCATCCTTGAGGCAAACATAAAAGCCTATGGATTATCCTCTTCCCTTGGCCAGGTCAGAGCAAGCGGCGTACCGGTTTTAGCTTTGGAATCATCCCCAGAAGCGGCCTCCCAGCAAATCGCTGCAACCATTCAAACTGCCGTGCAGGAAGACAAGGTCAACCACATCGTGTTGGGATGTGGCGGGATGGTGGATGTGAACACACATATGGCCAATCCGCAAAACCTGCGATTGATTGATGGGGTGCGCGCAGCTGCGCATCTTGCAGCAGCGTTAAACTGACGACCCCGTTATAGTCCACAGAAGAACCCGCGAGTACAACGAAAACTCAGCGTTACACCTCAGGCCATTTGTCCAAGACCACAGGTTGTGACGTAAGGGCATACTAGCCTGCTGATACCTCTTTCCGCTACGCCTCTTTCATGCAGTCGAAAACAGGCTGTTTTTCTGGGAGGAAACCAAATGAAATATCTCACTCTGGTGAGCGTTCTGGCGATTACGACCGCTCCGGTTGTCGCGCAAGCTTCGACCCTAACAGACTCTTTCTCGAGCTTCTGGGTTCTGGGGGATAGCCTATCGGATAATGGCAACACAGCGACAATGGTTGGCGGTTTAATTGCGCAACAACCCGGCCCTATTCCCCTGCCCCCTCCGAACCCATTGCAACAACCCGGCGTTTCTTCGGATGGCTTCACTTGGGCCAAAGAGTTCACCGACGCATTTTCGGCAGCCGGTAAAGCGACCTACAATTTATCCTTTGGCGCGGCCCGCGCCACAAATAACGCAAGCGGCCCCCCTGATCTCGCGGCACAAATCGACGAAGACACCCAATTTTCCACAACGTTTACTTTTGGGCCCGGTTTGTCTCTCTCTGGGTCAGTCCAGAAATACCCCGATGGGTCTGGTGGCTTGATTGACCGAAAGAGCACGTGGGGGGACAACCCGCTCGTGACGGTTTTTGTCGGTGGAAACGATTTTCTCGATGCCACATTTGACGTTGCTCAATCCCTCGCTGAGGACCCGTTCTCCAATCCTGATGTGGTGGATGAGACGCTCAACTCCGTCAAATCACAAATCGACCGGCTTGTACTGGAAGGCATAGACGATTTCATTGTCATGAATCTGCCGGATTTCTCCGTCATCCCACAATTCAACGGGGCTGCAGCGCCGTTAGGGGCTGCTCTGTCGCTGGCAGCATCGCGGTATAACACGCAACTCGAGGACTATCTGGATTTGTTGCGGGACGATGGTATTGACGTCACCACGGTCGATATTTTCAATTCCTTGACGGATTCACAAAAACTCGATGAATTTGGCCTGACAGAAGTCGATAATGCCTGCGTCGACAGTGTCGATCCACAAACAGGTGACTGTTCTGGTTTTTTGTATTTTGACAACATCCACCCAACGGCCGAAGGACACCGCTTGGTTGCGGAAATCACCCGCGAACAGTTGAACAAAACGTATCAACTACAAGCAGTTCCCTTACCTGCGCCAGCCTTGATGCTCATCACGGCGCTAAGCGGAACTCTACTCTTGCGCCGCCGCAAAACAATACAGTGAGCAGGTAGAAGCGCCGGTTCAATTCTGGCGCTTCTTGTCCGCATTCATCCTGACATCGCGGTTAATATCCAAACAAAAACCATGAACGCGACCCTTGCGCCAGCCCCGGCGGCATACGGCTTTGAAAATTACATTTAGGCCACAGACATTAATCCCGTGATCGTGCAGTAGGGGTTCGACGTTTCCTTAGTGGATTGAAATGAAATTGATCATTGAGCACAAATAGCCCCGTAGTTTTACTCAAACTTCGATGAGATGCTATTTAACACTGCTCAAAATGAACTATCTGGTTTAGATAGATCAAGATTATTTCCAAAGGCTC
Organism: Roseobacter sp.; assembly: GCA_039983935.1. GTDB lineage: Bacteria > Pseudomonadota > Alphaproteobacteria > Rhodobacterales > Rhodobacteraceae > Roseobacter. Next base: position 13,163 of record JBDWVP010000059.1, read on the forward strand.
ACATTATGATCCGACTCTCGACCGTCCATGGACTATTTTTATATGTGGTGTTGCTGATCACAATCTCTTGGCCATCATTGGTTCCAGCACAGGGTCGCCCGGCAAGTGTAGGCACGGAAGTTGTTGAAATTCAACAGATTGCAGAAACTGTTCCCTTGTTTGCAGAAATTGTCACCGCACGTGAAGGAACGATTGCCAGTCGTATTGCAGGAACTGTCGATGACGTTTTCGTCATGGAAGGCGCTGTCGTCGACTCAGGCGATGTTTTGGCGCATTTGGATACAGAACTGCTCGAGATTCTGTCCCGCCAAGCAGATGCCCGTATGGCCGAAGCGCGTGCCGGGATCACAATTGCGAGATCGCGCCTCGACCGGGCGACAAGCGCGCTTGGCCGAATTGAAGGGTTGCGCGATACGGCCTCCTTTTCGACCAGCCGGTTTGACGAAGCCCAAAGCGACTTTTTTCAGGCTCAAGGCCTTCTGGCTGAGGCCGAAGCACGGGTGAAAACCGCAGAAGCAAATTTAGCGGAAACAAAATACCAATTGGATCGGGCCGAGATCACCGCTCCGTTTCCCGGCATTGTGCTTGAAGTTAACACGAACCCAGGCGAATTTATCCCCTCTGGCGCATCGGTGGTGACATTGTTGGACATCGGCTCCATCGAGATCGAGGCAAGTGTGCCCGCGCAATATATCACGGTGTTAACACCGGGCTTGATGGTGGACGGTTACACGGAAACCGGCGAAACGATGGATTTGGCCGTGAGGGTCCTACTCCCCATTGAAAACACTGCCACGCGAACGCGCCCTGTTCGTTTTACGTCCGAGCATTTAGCCGAAATGAAGACCCTCGCGATTGGTCAATCAATCACGGTCAACATCCCGATCAGCGAGCCGCGCGACGCATTATCTGTCCCCAAGGACGCTTTGGTTCAGGCACAGGGCGGCTGGACGGTCTTTGTCGCCAACGACGGGAAAGCACAGCCGCGACCGATCCAGATCGGCGTGGCTTTGGGTGATCGTTTTGAGGTTTTGGACGGGTTGTCTGAAGGAGAAATTGTTGTCACACGTGGCAACGAGAGGCTCCGACCCGGTCAGGATATCGCCCCAATGCAAGCCAGCAACTAAGAGGTTCAAGCATGGATTTCATCCGTTTTGCAATTGACCGCCCCGTCGCAGTTATCGCGGCCGTAATAATGGCTGTTCTTTTTGGTTTGATCGCCGTTAGCCGCATCCCCATTCAGCTTGCACCGGATGTTAGAAAACCAATTGTCGTGATCACGACAAATTGGCCCGGCGCAGCCCCTTCCGAAGTCGAGCGCGAAATCATCAATCCACAAGAAGAGGCGCTTCGCGGGCTTGAGGGTCTCGATATCATGACCTCGCGCGCCCGCACGGGTGAGGCAGAGGTCACCCTTGAATTCGGCGTTGGAACGGACATGGGGCAATCTTTGTTGCTCGTATCAAACAGGTTAGATCGCGTCGGGGACTACCCTGATGAAGCAGGCGAACCCACACTAGATACATCCGGCGCCGATGACAGTCCCATTGCTTGGATTCTCCTGACAGCCACAGAAGGCAATACGCGCAGCATGCCCACCTACGGGGATTTTGTCGAAGACGTCATCCAAGACCGCATTGAACGCATTGAAGGGGTGTCTGCCGTCAACGTATTTGGCGGCGTTACACAGGAATTACAGATCGTCGTGGACCCACGACGTCTTGCGCGTTTTGACCTAACCGTGCCAGAGGTTGTGCGCATTTTGCGAAATGAAAACATATCGCTCTCTGCAGGTGACGTCGAAGAAGGCAAACGGCGTTATGTGGTGCGCGCTGAGGGTAATCTCAACACTGTTGAAGCCATTAAAGACGTCGTTTTGCGATCTGACATCAGCGCTGGAGGCTCTGGTCGCGTACGTGTCGCCGATGTCGCGGAGGTGGATTTTGCTTTCCAGACACCTACTTCCAGCCTTCGGTTCCGTGGAGCCCCCGGATTAGCGTTTAACATCGTCCGCGAACCCGGTGCTAATGTGATTGCAACGATGGATGCCGTCAAAGACGTTTTGGCCGAGCTTGCCGAAGGGCCGGTTGCTGAGGCTGGCCTCACCATGCGGCAAGCCTACGACGAAACCGTCTATATCAATGGCGCGATTAAACTGGTTACTCAAAATATCTGGATCGGCGGCGTTCTTGCCGCCGTTGTTTTGCTAGCCTTTCTGCGCAGTATACGTGCAACCGTTGTCGTCTCTCTGGCGATCCCGGTCAGTATTGTCGCAACATTTGTCGCCATGGCGGCTACCGGGCGCACCCTGAATGTGATTTCCTTGGCCGGAATTGCATTTTCCGTCGGCATGATCGTCGATGCCGCCATCGTCGTGTTGGAAAACATCTACCGGTTGCGAGAACAGGGCAAATCCAGACGCGAAGCCGCCTATCTCGGGGCCAAGCAGGTCTGGGGGGCCATTCTTGTGTCCGCCTTGACCACTGTACTTGTTTTCATTCCAATACTGATCATGCAGCTCGAAGCTGGTCAGTTATTTCGTGACATTGCTGTCGCCATCTCCGTTTCAGTTCTTTTGTCGCTGGTTGTCGCAGTGACGGTTATCCCAGCCCTTGCCAGCCGAATTTTGTCAAGTGGCGAACAAAAAACCATGCGCATTTTCGGGCTGGATCATCTTGCGGGCGGGTTTCATGCAATCGTCATGTCGTATGTGCGTTTGACCGTAAAATTCCGCGCCTTAGGCTTGTTGATGGTTGCGCTAATCGCCGGTGGTGCGGCGGTGTTAACGTTCATGTTTCTCCCTCGGCTAGAGTATTTACCTGAAGGCAACAGAAACCTGGTCTTTGGCCTGATTATCCCACCGCCCGGCTATAACCTCGATACGACGCGCACAATTGCGCAGCGCATTGAAACGGTTGCGCAACCTTTGTGGGAAGCCGCACCCGATCTTCAAACCGAAGATGGCACCCCAACAATCGAAAACTTCTTTTTTGTTGCCCTGCCGGGCGCCAGTTTTGTTGGTGCATCCGCAACTGACGGCGCGCGCGCGGGCGATTTAATTCCAATCTTATCGCGACCCATTTTTGCTGAGCCGGGCACGTTTGGCTTTATGACCCAACCGTCCTTATTTGGGCGCGGCGTTGGCGGTGGCAGAACCATCGAATTGAACATTTCAGGACAGGATTTGAATGACATTCTGTCTGTAGCAGGTCAGGCTGCGGGCACGATTTCACGACTGTTGCCGCGCTCTGACGGCCACCAGTTTCGCCCGATCCCGGGGCTTGAGCTCGGCGCGCCGGAAATTCGTTTGGTGCCTGACAGGTTGCGGCTTGCAGATGCGGGGCTCACGACCTCTGACTTGGCGCTCACGGTAGACGCTTTCAATGACGGGCTACGTGTTGCAGAAATTACCGTGGGGTCGGAGCGGATCAACCTGATGCTCAAAGGCGATCCGGGCCTACAGCTTGAACAACGCACCCAAGATATTGGAAATTACCCGGTGGTCACACCGTCAGGGCAAATCGTGCCAGTATCCGCCCTGTCCGAAGTGTTGGTCACAGCAGGCCCGACCGAAATCCGCCACCGTGATCGATTGCGCACTGTGACTCTGGAAGTACGCCCGTCAGATGGGCTGCCGTTAGAGACAGCTGTTGAAATGTTGCAAACCGAAGTCGTCGCCGTGCTGACCGAACGTGGCCTACCCAACGGGGTCCGCATGTCAGTGTCCGGCACAGCAGACCAGCTCAGCCAAACCTGGGAAGCCATCCAGATCAACCTTGCGGTTGCACTTGTGATTGTCTTCCTCGTCATGGCCATTCTGTTTGAGAGCTTTGTTCTGCCTCTTGTGATTTTGATTTCCGTTCCCGTTGCCGCAGCCGGTGGTGTTGGCGGTCTCGCCTTGCTGAATATGTCGGAACCCCAACCCTTGGACATGCTGACCCTATTGGGGTTCATCATCTTGGTCGGCATCGTGGTCAACAATGCCATCCTGATTGTCCATCAGACGTTGTATCATTTGCGCGACGAAGGCATGCCACCGGTCGAGGCCATCCTCGAGGCCACACGAAACCGTATCCGGCCCATTTTCATGTCAACACTAACGTCCGTTTTTGGCATGTTGCCACTGGTTGTTTTCCCCGGCGAAGGGTCCGAACTTTATCGCGGATTGGGGGCCGTTGTGGTTGGTGGGCTTTCAATGTCAGCTTTCCTGACCTTGCTCACAGTGCCGCCGCTGCTGCGGCTCTGCGTCAAATCACCGGCGTCTGAGTATGAGACAACTCACATCGTCAAACCGGCTGAATGATCACTTGCGCCAACGCGTCGGTACAACCACCAACGCCCCGATGGATGCGGCAATCGCATTCAGACCAGGGCTGCGAAAACCGATCCCGAACATCAGTGTGACAAAGTAGAACAAAAACGCGCCACCGATACAAATAATGATACTTTGCAGGTAACCGTTGTGTGTAAATCCGGATTTTTCAGTGAAAAATCCAACCAGCCCGGCAATGACAACGGTACCAATCAATGTTGGAAACATCAGCCTGCCCCTTCCAGTATGCGACCTTGCTCGAAGGGCCATCCGTTTAAAAACGTCTCTGCATCCTGTGGACCTTTTCCGGCACGTTGCAACCGCGTCAATTCCACAGCCCCACACCCACAAACAACACGCAACGGGTCAAGTAAGACTGTGCCCGGCACACCTGCGCCAGCGCTCACCCGAGACCCGAGGAGTTTGATCCGGGTTTCTCCCTGCATCGTCCACGCACCGGGAAAGGCCGACAAACCCCGGATCAGGCGATCAACTTCAATCGCAGGCAATGTCCAATCAATTCGCGCTTCGGATTTGTCGATCTTTGAGGCGTAACTCACCCCCACCTCGGGCTGAGCCATAGGAGTTAAACTTGTCAGAGATCCGAGGACATCGTTGATTTCAACCGCGCCCAACTGGCTCAGACGGTCATGCAGCGCGGCTGTGGTTTCTTCGGGGTCAATGTCGATCACAGCACGTTGCAGGACCGGTCCTGTGTCCAAGCCCGCCTCCATCTGCATGATACAAACGCCCGTTTGCGCATCCCCCGACAGCACAGCGCGATGAATCGGCGCAGCACCGCGCCACCGGGGCAACAGGCTGGCATGAATATTCAAACAACCCAGTTTAGGCGCTTCTAAGATAGGCTGCGGTAGGATCAACCCATAAGCAACAACAACAGCCACATCCGCCTGCAATGCTGCAAATTCCGTCAATGCATCCTCGGTTCGCAGTGACACGGGGTGGCGCACTGTGATCCCCAACTCTTTGGCGCGTGCATGTACCGGTGTCGGGCGATCCTTTTTTCCACGACCCGCAGGTCGTGGCGGCTGACAATAGGCGCATAAAACCTCGTGCCCTGCATTCACCAGCGCATCAAGGACGGGAACGGAAAATTCGGGCGTGCCCATGAAAATTATTCGCATATGTACTCCGCCAAAAAATGGGCCGTAACTGACTTTTATGTTTGTGACTTGCGTGACTTTCTCAACAACATGTCACGCTTTACCTTGCTGATACGATCAAAATACATCTTGCCCTGCAAATGATCGATCTGATGCTGAACGCTTGTCGCCTCTAACCCGACAAAATCGCGGCTGACCTCTTTGCCGTTCTCATCGACATAGCGCACGGTGACGCCACGTGGCCGCTTAACCTTTGCATGGACGCCGGGCAAATTTGGACTGGCCTCTTCATGGATGTTCAATATGGCAGAGGCATCCAAGATTTCTGGGTTTGCCATACGGATACGACGATTGCGCGCATCTGAGGCATCCACGACGGCCAATTGGATCATTTCACCAATCTGCGGAGCTGCCAGTCCGACCCCCGGCATGGCATCCATCGTTTCGATCATGTCGTCCCACAGGGCCTTCACATCGTCGGTAATCTCATCGACCTTTGCCGCAGGTGTTCGCAACCGCGCATCAGGCCATCTAAGAAACGCACGTACCGTCATCCGACCACCCCGTCATAACGGGCAATGACACGTCGCCGTTCTTCTGGTGAAACCCTGTCCAAAGTGAGCACGCCATTCAGGTGATCAAGCTCGTGTTGAACACAGGCTGCTTCAAAACCGTCAAAGTCACATTCTTCCCGCTCACCCGTCAATGCCGTCCATGCCAGGCGGACGCGGACAGGACGTTTGACATCAACGAGAACGCCGGGAATGGAAAGACACCCTTCCGCCAACTCTGCCGTCTCAGAACTTTGGTCTAGAATTTCCGGATTGATAAAAACCAATGGCGACCGATCACCGTCTTTCCAGGTCGCGTCCATCACAAATAACCTCGACAAAACGCCAACCTGTGGTGCGGCCAGCCCGCGACCGGGTGCTGCATACATCGTCTCAAGCATGTCCTGCGCCAGTTCTTTCACCTTGGCGCTCACGACATCTACCTGATCGCAAACCACGCCCAGACGTTCATCTGGCCATTGAACGATCTCTAACAGGCTCACGAGCGGGCCAATTCGCGTTTGAATTTCACCATTTTGCGCGTGATCATCTGGCGTTTTAGCGGTTTAAGGTGATCAATGAACAACTTACCTTCCAGATGGTCAATCTCGTGTTGGACGCAAGTTGCCCAAAGGCCCTCAAAAACTTCTGTCTGCTCGGACCCGTTGACATCCATCCACCGCACTTCAACTTCGGCAGGGCGGGTCACGTCCGCATATTGCTCTGGGATCGACAGGCAGCCTTCTTCGTACACATTGGTCTCGTCGGAGGCTGAAACCACTTGGGGGTTGAACATCACCAAGGGCCGTGGGGATTCATTTTCCAGCTTCACACAGTCCAGAACAATCACGCGCTGCAAGACGCCGACTTGCGGACCGGCCAACCCAATCCCCGGTGCATCATACATTGTCTCAAGCATATCTTTCGCCAGATCGCGCATCGCGTCGTTGATATCACTTACAGAAGTGGCGGTTTTTTTGAGCCGTGGATCGGGGTGTAAAAGAATGTTCCGTTTCATGATGTCCATGTAGGTCATGCGCCCGTGCTCTGCAACAGAACTTGGGCTTGCCCCTGCCGTGTTTAACGTTAGCTTGCGCTCAGAAATCGATCAGGAGAGCCTCATGTCCTTTAACGACCCCACCGAACGACGCGGAACCAATTCCAACAAATGGGACATGATGGAGAAACTCTATGATGTTGCTCCCGATGACGGGCTTGCGATGTGGACCGCCGACAGTGATTATGCCACTGCACCCTGTGTGATTGATGCCCTGCGCAAGGCGGCAGATCATGGTGTTTTTGGATATGCGACAACCCATCAGGATTATTTGAACGCTATTCAATGGTGGATGAGAACACGCCATAACTGGCAGATCGACACGTCATGGATCTTGACATCCCAAGGCTTGGGCAATGCTATCGCCTTGTGTTTGGAAGTCTGGACAAACCCCGGCGCACGCGTCGTGACATTCACGCCAGTCTATCACGAGTTCCGCGTCAAGACTGAAAAAGCTGGGCGAGAAATTGTTGCCTGTCCGCTGAAACGCCAAGACGACACCTATGTTCTTGACCTAGACGACGCACAGGCGCGCCTTGACGGGTCCGAAGAAATGTTGATCTGGTGCTCGCCTCAGAACCCGTCCGGGCGCGTTTGGACGACACAGGAACTGCGTGACGTTGCTGATTTTGCCACTCGAAACGATCTGATACTGGTCACTGACGAAATCCACCACGACCTTGTTTTCCCCGGCACAACATTTGTACCGCTCCATGTCGCAAGCCCACAATCTGCGGACCGATTGATCACACTGACGGCCGCCTCCAAAACCTTTAACATTGCGGGGCAGCGGACCGGAAATATGATTATCTCTGATCCGAAATTACGCGGGGATATGATGAAACGGTTGAATTCACTGGATTACAAACCAGCTGCGCTGAGCCTTGATATGATAACGGCTGCATATTCTCCGGCAGGGGCAGAATGGGCGGATGCGCAGATCGAACATCTCGCCAAAAACCGGGAGATTTTTGATGCCGCGATCGCTGCGATCCCGGGAGTATATTCTATGCCGCTTCAGTCCACTTATCTGGCATGGATTGATTTTTCGGGCACAGGAATGAGCTACGAGGAAATCTCTCATCGTGTTCGCAAGGTTGCACGCATTGCGCCCAGCGCCGGCCCTGATTTTGGCCCGGGTGGTGAAATGTCGCTGCGCTTCAACCTTGCCACACAGCGGTCACGGGTCGAGGAAGCATGTGTTCGACTGAAAGAGGCCTTCAGCGATTTACAGTAACCGTTCAGCGACGACGTTCGAGCAACCCAATAGGTGCGTTCTCACGTCGTTCGAAGTCTAATGCTGCCCTGTCTGCTACGGCTGTTGCGCGCTTGAACTCGTAAAGCCGCTCACTGGCATCCTCTTCGCTGGTGATAATCAGACATTGAAAGAGGTGCAAACTTCCGTCGAAGATATCAACCAGCCCGCGCAGGGCTGGTGTTCCTTCTTCCACTGCAAAACCGGTTTTCCACATGCGAAGTACCGGGTGCATACGACCATCAACATTCACACGTAGGCGCGATGATTTTTTCATCGCCTTGATACGGGCCTGATCCAGACCCGTTTGAATTTCTTTGGAAAAAAACGCTTCCATTGAACCACACTCCCCTATCCCACCTTAGACGATCGCTAAAACCATCTGAAATGCAAGTTAAGTTTTGATGACAAATAATCTCATATGTGCGCTAGCGCAGGACAGCTGCGCGCTAGCGGCTCTAGGCGAAACACCCCTGGCCAAGTAGGAATCCCCCATTACAACAAGGAGTTTTGGCATGGGCCTTCTGGTGGACGGCGTCTGGAAAGATCAATGGTATGACACCAAATCGACAGGTGGAAAATTCAAGCGACAAGAGGCAAAATTTCGCAATTGGATCACGTCTGATGGCTCACCCGGCCCCAGCGGAGAGGGCGGTTTCAAGGCCGATTCGGGCAGATACCATCTATATGTAAGTTTCGCCTGCCCTTGGGCACATCGCGCATTGATCTTTCGGACGCTCAAAAACTTAGAAAGCCACATCACAGTCTCCGCGGTGCACCCCGATATGTTAGGAGACGGATGGAGTTTTGAAATCGATGCACATGGTGCCACGGGTGATACCCTATATGGTTCGAATTTCGCGCGCGATATTTACACCCGCGCTGTGTCAGACTTCACCGGGCGTGTGACGGTACCCATTCTTTGGGACAAACTCAGCGAGACCATTGTGTCCAACGAAAGCTCAGAGATCATCAGGATGTTTAATTCTGCGTTTAATGACATCACGGGAAATACAGTCGACTATTGGCCGCAGGCATTGCGAGAGTCCATGGAACCCATCAACGCGCGCATTTACGACACACTCAACAATGGTGTCTACAAATCCGGTTTTGCCACCACTCAAGACGCATATGACGCCGCTGTTGTCCCACTCTTTGAAACGCTCGATTGGCTAGAGGAACATCTATCTGGCAATCGTTACCTGATGGGGAAACACCTGACAGAGGCTGATTGGCGCTTATTTACGACGCTTGTCCGGTTCGATCCCGTGTATCACCTGCATTTCAAATGCAATCGTAAGCGCATCACGGATTATCCGCATCTCTGGGCCTATACACGAGAGTTGTTCCAAATCCCCGGTGTCGAGAAGACCGTGAATTTTGCGCACATCATTCGCCACTATCATTTCAGTCATGACAGTATTAACCCGCACAGGATCCTACCGATCAATCCCGACTTAGATTTTAATGAACCACATGATCGCGACAGGTTGTAACAGTCCAGAAATGGCACAGCTGTAAGCTGGTAATTAGCGGATCACACGCATTGCGGATCCGCTTCTTCTGCCGGCCCGTAATGCTCGACCATCGCCGCCAGATCCTCTGGCGGTGTCGCACTTTGCACAAACGCACATGCATTCGGGGCAAAAGAAAAAATCGACCCATCTGAAAAGAAGGATGTGTTTGTGACAAAAATCACCTGCGCGTCAGGAACTCTATAGCTGGCATAGTCAGCAACCGCCAAAGCGGATCCTTCTGCCAACATGATATCCATAATAATAACGTCAGTTTCGTGCGTGCTCAAATGGCCAATCGCATCGGCTTGTCCGCGACTGCGTGCAACATCCATCCCCAACCGCTGGAGATGTCTTTGCCAGATATTTGCTAAACCATTCTCGCTTTCCACGATCAAAACTTTCATGGAGCCTCCATTCCGGCGCGTCTAAAAATTGTTACTAAAACACCGCCCTTGGTCTACATCAAAGATTAAGAAACCGTTAAAGAATACACTCCAATTTTAATTGTTTCGCTAAGACTTGAATAACCGGCTGAATTCCGCTTTCTGCGTGTATAACACTGCGACTTTGCGCCTATTGGTTGAGAAGGGGACTTATCTTGAAGGCTTCACAACGCGATCATGGGGGCGGTATTGATGCCGCGACTACACGCTATGGTGGAACACGAATCGACTGGATCGATCTATCAACTGGCATAAACCCGCAGCCTTATCCTATACCAGCATTCCCGGCTGGCACCTGGACACAGCTTCCTGATTCCGCTGCAATGAACGCGTTAATCACGGCAGCACGTCATTTTTGGAAGGTTCCGGAGGACATCGACATTCTAGCCAGTTCAGGTGCGTCAGCACTCATCGCGCAGATCCCAACACTGCACGCAACAGGCGAGGTGGTCATCCCTGCGCCGACGTATAATGAGCACGCCGCGTCTTTTGACGCCAACGGCTGGCAGCAGTCATCACATAACCCAAACGCGCAGATTATCGTACACCCAAACAACCCTGACGGACGATTATGGACCCCGGCCAGCTTGCCCGCGCCAGAGGCTCAACTTACCGTGATCGACGAAAGTTTTTGTGACGTTTCGCCAGAAAAGAGCCTGATGCCCTTGGCCGGCCGTCCGGGAACACTCATCTTGAAAAGCTTCGGAAAGTTCTGGGGCTTGGCCGGGCTACGTTTGGGATTTGTGATAGGAGATCCAACCTTGCTTTCGCACCTGAGAGAGCGATTGGGGCCGTGGTCTGTCTCCGGTCCGGCGTTACACATCGGCGCGGCGGCATTGAGTGACGAAAAATGGGCTACATCGACCCGCCTCAGATTGGTTGAAGACAGCAAACGACTGGATGGCTTAATGCAGACTGCAGGGGCGGAATGTCTCGGTGGAACCACTCTTTTCCGGCTCTATAATGTCTCCAGCGGATCAGATTGGCAGACGCGTCTCGCACAGCATCATATTTGGACACGCACATTTCCCTATAACAAACAGTGGCTGCGGTTAGGTTTACCAACGGGCGAGGGCTGGCCGCGCCTTGAGCGTGCACTAACTGAATGAGCGCCGTGTTACTCTTGTGCGCCATGCTCCTAGACGCCTTGTTTGGCGAACCGGCATGGCTCTGGTCGCGTATCCCGCACCCGGCTGTTGCTATGGGACGTTTGTTGCGCAGTGTCGAATTGCGATGGAACAAGAACCGCGCGCGCAAGGCCAAGGGATGCGTCTGCCTGAGTGCACTGCTGTTACTATCCGTCGCCATTGGGTATTTGATTGTGTTATTTGGGCCCGTGGCAGAAATCTTGCTCGCCGCTGTGTTATTGGCGCAACGTTCCTTGGCCCAGCACGTTCGGGCCGTCGCTGATGGCTTACGGCGGGATTTGGCCACTGGTCGCTCGGCCGTTGCCATGATCGTAAGCCGGGACACATCGGGCATGGACGAAAGTCAAATTGCACGCGCGGCGATCGAAAGTGCTGCTGAAAATTTGTCAGATGGCGTGATTGCACCCGCCTTTTGGTTTCTTGTCGCGGGGCTCCCGGGGCTTGTGGCGTATAAAATGGTCAACACTGCGGACAGCATGATCGGTTATCGCACCGCCCGCTACAACGATTTCGGTTGGGCCGCAGCCCGCCTCGATGACGTCATGAACCTTATTCCCGCACGCTTGACCGCAGGCCTCATTTCCATTTGCGCTTGGCAATTCGATGTCAAAGGCATCCGCGCAGACGCAAACCTACACCGCTCCCCTAATGCTGGCTGGCCAGAAGCCGCCATGTCGCGCGCCCTTGGCATCGCCTTATCCGGACCACGTGCCTATGATGGTGAGATGCGCGATTTTCCCTGGGTCAATGAAAATGCCAGACGCAGCCTATCTTTCGTGGACATTGACGCCAGTATCGCCATGCTGTGGAAATCCTGGGCCGCGTTCTTTATCCTCTGCGCCCTAATAGGGTTATTGTCTGTCTGATATCGGAGATTTCAATGCGTCTATCTGCTTTCTTTTTGTCCCTTGCACTTTGCGCGAGTCCGGTCGTTTCTGCCGCGGCATGTGGCGGGACATTCACGAATTTTGTGACACAGATGAAAGCCGAAGCCCGCCAAAAGGGCCACAGTGCTGCGACGGTGGATCGTTTCTTTTCCGGCATTAAACAAAGCCAAAGCGTGCTGCGCGCAGATCGAAACCAAGGCATGTTCCAACGACCCTTTCTCGATTTTTCACGCAATCTGATTTCGGATGCCCGACTGAAAAAGGGTCAGCAACTTGGCCGCGAATATGACGCGATCTTTGACAAAATAGAACGCCAATACGGTGTCTCCCGTGGGGTAATCCTGGCCTTTTGGGCCTTCGAAACCGCATACGGAACCTATCAGGGCGACTTCAATACGGCGAACGCACTTGTCACACTTTCCCATGATTGCCGACGCCCCGACCTCTTTCGTCCCCAAGTATTTGCTGCCTTGGAATTGTTTGCACGTGGCGATTTCAACCCAGCCACAACAACCGGCGCATGGGCAGGGGAAATCGGCATGGTACAAATGCTACCTGCCGATATCATCGAAAATGGCAAAGACGGGGACGGGGACGGTCACGTTCGCCTCAAAACATCCGCGCCTGATGCATTGTTATCTGGGGCGGCGATGCTCGCTGATTTCGGGTGGAACGCGAAACAACCGTGGTTTCAGGAAGTCAGTTTGCCGGACAATTTCGATTGGTCTCAAACGGGAATCCACATCAGTAAACCCGGCCAAGACTGGAGTGCGCTTGGTGTGAAACCGCGCAGCGGCGCTTTGCAAAAAAACTTAAAGGCATCGATTATCCTGCCACAGGGACACAAGGGTCCTGCTTTTATCGCATACCCGAATTTCAACGTCTATTTCGATTGGAACCAAAGTTTTACCTACGTGGTGACAGCCGCATATTTTGCCACCCTCATCGAGGGTGCGCCAAAAATGAAGGCGGGGAAACCCGAAACCGGCTTGCAGGGGGAACAAATGATCGCCTTGCAGAATAAATTGAAAAAACGCGGGCATGACGTTGGAAAAGTAGACGGGATACTCGGTGCCCGCACCCGCATCGCCGTACAAAAAGAACAAAAACGGCTAAACTTGCCAGCCGATGCGTGGCCAACAAAAACGCTACTAAATCGCCTTTGAGCGCGAAGCGTTAACTACTTTTCAAACGGTAGTTAATATCTTGTACCCGAACATACATTCAGGTTGTTTGAATTCTAGGCTCTGCAAGGGTGAAACCTTGTAGGGTCATTTTTTTTCGACAGGGCGCACCGGGAAACGCAAACCGTCCTCGGTCAGCAGCACGATACGCGGGCCGCTCTCGACGTATCTGTCGCATCGTTCAGCACCATGTCGATACGTAATACATACCGTTCCATCTTGGGTGATTTCATAATTCCCATAGGCGCTTTGACCAGAGGCATAAGTGTAGGAATAGGCCCCTCCTTCGGAATAGGTGGATCGACCCTCGTCATAAAACACCAAAGTGTTCCCGCTGGTCAGCGTTTCCACATCCTGGCGGGTTAACACACGATCTGAGGGGCGTACCGCCCAATCCTCTGCCAAAACTGGCATACCCGCGCATATCAGAGTAGCTATCAATAAATTTCTCATGTTAGCCAATCTAGCCGGTATTTGGACGATCTCCCAACACGATTGAGTGATCTTGAAGCATTTAGCCGTCATCCGTCAGGCGACGAGCATTTCCGCCTTCTTAAGGTCAACCGATACCAATTGGCTGACACCCTGTTCTGCCATCGTCACGCCGAACAAACGATCCATCCGCGCCATCGTCACCGCATGGTGCGTAATGATCAAGAACCGCGTGTCGGTCTGGCGGCACATTTCATCTAGCAAATCACAAAACCGCGTTACGTTTGCATCATCCAACGGCGCATCAACCTCGTCCAACACACAGATCGGTGCCGGATTGGCCAAGAAAACGGCAAAAATCAGGGCCATGGCTGTCAGTGTTTGTTCCCCCCCGGACAACAGGCTGAGGGTAGAAAGCTTCTTCCCAGGCGGTTGGCACATGATTTCGAGACCAGCCTCCAAAGGGTCGTCGCTTTCCACCATAACCAGATTGGCTTCTCCGCCGCCAAAGAGATGTGTGAAAAGCATGGAAAAGTTTGTGTTCACCTGCTCAAAAGCCGTCAAAAGGCGTTCGCGACCTTCGCGATTCAAACTGGCGATCCCACCACGCAGGGTTTTGATGGCTTCCTCTAGGTCCGCCTTTTCTTGCACCAGCAAATCATGCTCGGCTTGTACCTCTTTTGCATCCTCTTCGGCGCGCAGGTTCACCGCGCCCAACGCATCTCGCTGGCGTTTTAAACGGTTCACATCCGCCTCGAGCACCTCGGCACGCGGCATATCTTCTGGCGTGACTTCCAATTGCCCCAAAAGTTGGCTTGGCGTAACCTGGCTATCGTCAGCGATACGTTCGGCCGCCAATGCCACGGTTTCCTTGGCAGCGTCACTCCGCGCCTCTGCGCGGGCGCGCATTTCTCGCGCTTCTGAGGCCAATCGTTCTGCATCGCGCTCTGCATGCGTCGCGTCACGCAAGGCGGCTTCGGCTTTGGACAAAGCATCAGAGGCTTGTGCTTTTCGTGCTTCTGCTGTCGTGATTGCGTTGCTCAACTCATCGCGTTTTGCCGCGATTTCTTCAGGCTCAGCACTGGCTTCTGTCAACTCCATTTGTGCTTGATCTTTGCGTTCCAGCAACTCTGCACTGCGTTTTTCGGCAGTTTCCAGACGGTGCCGCCAGCCACTCACTTCCTTGGTCACTTCTTGCGCGCGCTTGGTACGCGCCTGCCCTTCGCGGCGCAACTCGTCATGGGTCGAGCGACGTGACATCATTGTAATCCGCGCCGCTTCAACTGCCGTCCGGATCGCATCACCATGCGCGCGCGCGTCCTCCAGATTGCCCAAATCAGCCAACGCGCGTTCGGCCTCTTTTAATCGTCCACGCGCGGCCATGGCTTCTTCGTCATGACGCGTCACAGCCAAGCCAAGGGAATCCAGACGACCTTGTGCAAGGTTTCGGTCCGCTTCCGCACGGCTCAGGGAGCGGCCTGCATCAGCCACCAATCGATCTGCCGCGCGGCGGGCGTCACGCGCCTTGGCATCCGCTTCGGTCAGTTTGGCGAGGTCTTGCGTCAAGGCATCATGGGCGGCGCGCGCGCCACCTGCCCGCTGGGTGGCCTGCTCCAATGCCTGCTTTAATTCTTCCAGACGGTTCAACTGCTGCAACCGCAATGCTGCAGCCGAGGGCGCATCTTCGGCCCATGCACGATACCCATCCCACCGCCATAAATCACCTTCGGTAGAGACCAGCCGTTGCCCCGGCTGTAATGATGATTGAAGACGCGACCCTTCGTCGGCATCCACCAGACCGATCTGCCCCATGCGCCGCTCGAGCACATCCGGAACAGAAACATGCAATGTCAACGGCGTCACCCCAGCCGGTAAATCCTGATCCTGCGTATAGCTTGGCAGCACCGTCCATCCCGAAGGGCCATCTGCCTCAACTTGCGGTGCTCGTAAATCATCAGCAAGAGCCGCGCCCAAGGCTTTTTCAAATCCATGACCAACCTGAAGGCGGTCAAGAATTTGCCCCCCCTCAGCCGTGTCGCGCTCCAGCAACTTGGCCAGAGCGCCGACTTCTGCGCGCAAGGCGTTAAGTTCACCTTCGGCTTCAGACCGGTGCGCACGAGCCTCGGCTTCGCGGGCCTGTGTGTCGCCGCGCGCTTCTTCCGCGGCTATCAACGCTTCATCAGCCATTTTTGCAGCTTTTACGGCGTCTGCTGCAGCCTTTTCAGCTTGCATAAAATCCTGGCCGGCCTTGCCCAATGCATTTTGAGAAGTTGCGACCGCCTGGCGGGCTTTTTCGGCTTCAGTCTCTG
The DNA here is from genome assembly GCA_039983935.1 of Roseobacter sp. GTDB lineage: Bacteria > Pseudomonadota > Alphaproteobacteria > Rhodobacterales > Rhodobacteraceae > Roseobacter. Next base: position 29,382 of record JBDWVP010000059.1, read on the forward strand.
CCCGATCTTGGGTTTTCTGACTGTCTTCCAACAGGCGCTGTGCCGATCCATGACGCGCAGCAAGGCGAGCAACGTCTTCTGTCTGTTGAGACATCTCGCCTTCTCGTGTTTGCAAAATCGCGGCCGCCTCGCGTGCTTTTTCGGCCGCTGCAACCAGTGCGTCACCTTGCCCCTCCGATGCCTTCTCTAGCTCCTTCGCTTCCCACTCGAGACGCTCAATTGTTTCCCCCGCATCCCGGTTCAAGCTACCCTCACGATCAATATCGCGCGTGAGCTGCGCGATCCGGCCGGTGAGCGTTTCTATGAGCGCCTGCGCCCGCGTTTCCTGATCGCTTAACGTGTCCCGCTGCACGGCTAATCGTTGGGCAACTGCGGCGGCAATCGCTTCTTCTTCGCGCAACGCCGGCAAGGCATCCTCGGCAACAGTCCGCGCTTTTGCCGCCAAACGCACTGTCCCCTCCGCTTGTGCAGCGCCCGTTATCTGCGCGCGCAATTCATCTTCGGCCAGTGCGCGCGCTTCATCTGCCTCGCGCCAACGGCGGTATAGAAGCATGCCCTCTGAGCGCCTAAGTTGGTCGCCGATTTCACGGTACCGCGCAGCCTGACGGGCCTGGCGGGCAAGCTGCGCCAACTGATTGGCTAATTGTTCAACAACATCGTCAACCCGCGCCAGATTGGCTTCCGCACCTTTTAATTTAAGCTCTGCTTCGTGGCGACGTTGATAAAGCCCAGAGATGCCGGCTGCTTCTTCGAGAATTCGGCGTCGGTTTTTTGGTTTTGCATTGATCAGTTCAGCAATTTGACCCTGACGCACCAGCGCCGGAGAATGCGCACCTGTGGAGGCATCGGCAAACAGCATCTGGACATCTCTTGCGCGCACGTCTTTGGCACCGACTTTATATGCACTTCCAACATCTCGTGTAATCCGCCGCACAATTTCCAGCGCGTCACTGTCATTGAAACCGGCAGGGGCCAATCTCTCCGAATTATCCAGATGCAACGCAACTTCAGCGAAATTGCGGGCCGGGCGGGTGGCCGCACCTGCAAAGATGACGTCTTCCATCCCACCGCCACGCATCGCAGTTGGTCGATTTTCGCCCATAACCCAGCGCAGCGCTTCGAGCAAATTTGATTTACCGCAGCCATTTGGCCCGACGACACCGGTAAGCCCATCAGCAATAATTAGGTCCGTCGGGTCTACAAAGCTTTTAAAACCGGTAAGTCTGAGTTTCGAAAATCGCACAGTAAAGATCCATTGATTCCCACCAATCTACAGCGTGACGTTCCCACCCCGGGTGAGTCAACTGGGAGCCACCACAATCTGGGTGTGAGCCCAAGTTATCCACAATATATTGCGGTTTTCTACGAAGAAATTAACCTTTGAGACAGCAAAACGATCTCATTAAGAAAATAATGAGGAGCTTAACATCTGCGAATTTGTGTCTAAGAACTCCCAGTAAGGCAATTGATAGGCAAGAGCTTTGGTCATATAATCTTACCAATGAGGAGAGCCGAATGCCGTTTCGCCCAATCGAATCTGAAAAACTGTCAATGACAGTGGTCCGCCAAATCGAGGGGCTCATTCTGCGTGGCATTCTGCATCCGGGCGAGCGTCTCCCGGCAGAACGCGAGTTAGCAGAGCGCCTGCATGTTTCCCGTCCAAGCCTGAGAGATGCAATTGGTATTTTACAGGAACAGGGACTATTGGCAACCAAGGCCGGCGCCGGCGTTTACGTTGCGGATGTTCTGGGCTCAGCTTTTTCGCCTGCTTTGGTCCAGTTGTTTGCGCGCCATGACGAAGCCGTTTTCGACTATTTATCGTTTCGGCGTGACATGGAAGGTCTTGCAGCTGAGCGTGCCGCACAGGTCGCCTCTGAAACGGATTTGAAAGTCGTGCAGGCCCTGTTCGCCAAAATGGAAGTTGCGCACAAAAAGCGAAATCAGGACGACGAAGCACAGTTGGACGCCAAATTCCACATGTCCATTATAGAAGCCAGCCACAACGTTGTGATGTTGCATATGATGCGGTCCATGTATCAATTGTTGCGCGAAGGCGTTTTTTACAACAGGCAGGTTATGTTTAAACAGCGTACAGCGCGCAGTCTGTTGCTGGACCAACACCGCGACATCAATTCTGCACTGCAAGCCCGAGACAGTGCTGGCGCACGCCAAGCCGTCGAAGCGCATTTGGATTACATCGAGATTTGCTTACGGAATGACGTGAAAGCTGCAACCCATGAGCAAGTTGCCCAACAACGTCTGGACCACGTGACAAATCAGGTACGAGGTGCGCCCAAAACCTAAGCGGAACGGGTCTTGGACCAATGGACTTCCGCAGGATGGGGTCAACCTTGGCGCATTCTCGTAAAAAAACCGGCACAAAGCGCCGGTTTTTGTCAGAAATTCACTAAATTCGAAGCGATGCCGCTTAGTGAAGTTTCGCTTCAACTTCCGCAATTGCACCATCGATAAGGCGATTGCCTTCAGCTGCGGTCATTTTCTTGGAAATGACCTGACGTGCCGCTTCGATTGCTATGGAAATTGACTGGTCCCTGACCTCTTTGATTGCGGAGGCCTGAGCGTTTGCAATTTGGTCTTCCGCAGCGGCGATCCGGCGTGCGAGAGAGACTTCGAGATCAGCACGCGCTTGCTCGGCGGCGGCTGTTGCTTCTTCCTTGGCGGACTCTACGATGCGTGCAGATTGATCCTGCACTTCGCGCTGTTTGCGCTCATAGCTGGCCAAAAGAGTTTGCGCTTCTTCACGCAGTGCGCGCGCCTCGTCCAATTCTGTCTCGATGCCTTCTGCCCGTCCGTCCAGCATTTTGGCGATCATGCTGGGTACTTTGAAGTAAATCAGGATGCCGATAAAAACGATCAGACCAAGGGCGACCACGAAGTCAGTGTTTTTCAGTGAAAACCCACCACCAGCAGCCAACGCCGGACTGGCGGAGAACATAGCGATACACAGCGCCGAGATACTTAAATGATGACGCATCGGAGCTATCCTTTCAATCGGCTGCTGACTGCAGCGTCTATCGCTTTGGCATCGGCGGTTCCGCCCATTGCAGCGACAATTTCTTGTGCCGTATCTTTGGCAACCGTTGCAACGGCTTCCGCGGCACCCGCGCGAATTTCGGAAATCGCTTTTTCGGATTCAGCAGATTTCGCGGCGATATCAGCATCTGCTTTCGCAATTGCAACATCTAGGTCGCGCTGAATTTCCGCTTTGGCTTCGGCGACGATACGATGTGCTTCTGCACGCGCATCAACCAGTGCCTTATCATACGCTGCTTCTGCTTCTTGAGCCTTGGCTTTGAAGTCCTCAGCAGCAGCAATATCATTCGTGATGGTCCCTTGCCGTTCAGCCAGAATGGCTGCGATACGGGGCAAAGCGACCCGCGACAGAACCATATAAATAACGACAAGCGTGAGAACCAACCAAAAGATCTGGTTACCCCAAGTCGAAAAGTCTAACTGCGGCATGCCCGGGCTTGAAGCCGCGACATCAGCGCCATGTGTTTCAGTTGCCATTGTTATCTCCTGCAAGAAACGGGCTGCGGTGGAACCGGGCCGTTACATCGGGCAGCACATCTATCTGCACCGCCCGACCGTAAGGATTGTTATCTGTTTACTAAGTCTTAAACAGCGAACATCAGCAGCAGAGCGACGAGGAAGGCAAAGATGCCCAGAGCCTCGGCAAACGCGATGCCGATGAAGAGTGTTGCTGTCTGGCTTGCAGCAGCGGATGGGTTGCGCAATGCGCCTGCCAGGTAGTTACCTGCAACGTTACCAACACCGATTGCTGCGGCGCCTGAACCGATTGCTGCTAGACCTGCGCCGATGTGTGCGAGTTCGCCTTCCATGTGAATTCTCCTTACGATTGGAAGTTGAGTATTCCCGTCGGGTTTCCGACGATAATTAGTGATGCGGATGAAGCGCGTCTTTCAGATAAACGCACGTCAGAATTGTGAAAACATAGGCCTGAATAAAGGACACCAGAACCTCGAGGCCGTACATTGCTGTGATGCCGAGTATGGCAACGGGGCTCACGGCTGTCAGTGCAGCAAAGCCCGCGAACACCTTGATCACCGCGTGACCGGCCATAACGTTACCAGCCAAACGAATTGAATGGCTGACCGGGCGCACGAAGTACGAGATGACTTCGATGATGGCCAGAACTGGGCGCAGCGCTAATGGTGCGGATGCCACCCAGAACAAGCTGAGGAATGCGCTACCGTTTTTGACAAATCCAAGAACGGTGACTGTAATGAACACAGCAAGCGCCAGAACCACAGTCACGGCAAAGTGCGACGTTGGCGTAAAGGACGTTGGGATCAAGCCGAGAAAATTGGCGCTGACGATAAACATGAACAACGTCATGATATATGGGAAATATCGCAGCCCCTCTTTGCCGCAAATGTCTTCGACCATCTTGTGAACGAACCCATAGGCCAATTCCGCGATAGATTGAGACCGTGATGGAACAATCCCGCGTTTGCGGCTGCCGACGACCAGCAGCAGAATGATCGCAACCACTGAAAGCGCCATCCAAAGCGTCGCATTGGTCGGCGTGTACCAAGAGATGGCGCCACCAGAAAGCGACTCGATATTGAACTGGTCCATCGGGTGGAAAACCAATCCGCCCTCTTCACCGCCGTGTGCTTCTGTTGCCATCTCAGGCTCCCTCGTCTCGCTCTGTGGCCAAATCGGCCATCTTCTTTTTCTGGATTTCCTGCGCGGATCGGAGCATCGTCTTTACCCCGGCCGCCAGACCCAGCATCGTAAACAGCACCATGAATATCGGCAATGTCCCAAACAGAACATCCAGCCCGTACCCCATGCCAAAACCGATCCCAAGACCGGCCACCAATTCGATCACCATTCGCCAAGCTAATTGTGCCTGAGAATAATGCTCATCCATCCGCGGGCCCGGCTCTTGTGCCTTTTTCGCGGCTTGGATCTTTGCCTCTAGCTGCTCTAGGCGCTGCTGTTGGTCAGGATCTTTCAAGCGCGAATTGCCCTCTTCTGGTTTGACCCGGTGCTAAGGTCTGGACCCCTGTGAGTCAACAGCCATTCATACCGCAGGATACCGGCATTAGATCGTTGTTTTAAAACACTATTTTAAATTTTCACCAGAAAACGACACCTTGCCGCAGCCCGGAATACGGCCCATTTTCAAGGAAACCATTATTCAACCAATTGGTTGATTTTCAAAGGCACGCCCGCAAACCCGTAAAGGGAAGGACATCAAGCCCCACCATTTGTAGTCTATAAATACCAGCAGCCGTTGGTTTCGGACGAAAGACTTTCCTGTCCGTCGTTGCGCAGGTAAGACAGGGTATGAAACGCGACCTTGATCATGTCTTTGCAGCCTTGGCTGATCCCACGCGGCGGTCGATTTTGACCATGCTTTTGGAAGATGACATGGCCGTTACTGATGTGGCGGAACCGTTTGAAATGTCACTTGCGGCGATCTCCAAACATCTAGGTGTGCTGACCAGCGCAGGCTTGATCAGCCAGGAAAAACGAGGACGCGTGAAATGGTGCAAGCTTGAGCCAGACGCGCTAAAAGAAACCTCGGTTTGGATGCAGGGTTTTGGGCAGTTCGAACCCGTCCATCTAGATGCCTTTGAACGGTTCCTCAAAAACGAACTCCAAATACCTGGTGAGATCGATTAACGGCTGACAGGCAATTTCCGGCGTTCGTCTCGCAGTAAAAGACCCAAAGCAAACACCGTCAGCAGCACGCCCCCGAACACCAAGGGGGCCGGTGCCATGTTGCCCCCCACGACTTCCCAGCAAATCACCCAACTTGGAACAAGATATGTATAGGCCATCACCTTGGCCCCTGGCAGGCGCATTGCCGCGTGCTGCAAGAGCCACACGCTGATTGCCGAAGCAAAAAACGCGAGATACAGCAATGTCACCCAGACAAGCACCGGCAGAGTTGTCCACGACGTAGCCGCAATGTCACGCCATCCAACGATCGTTAAAACGGCTGCACCGCCCAGCAATGTGCCGAGTGTGAAAATCAACGCAGGCTCGCCTCGGTTCAACTTGCGCGCCAAAGGGGTGTAAATCGCCAATAAAATGACCCCCATAAAATAGATCGCTTCGCCCTGCCCCACAGAGAGCGCCCTGAGCGCGGTGATATCTGCACGAAAGATCACCCAAAGGGATCCGCATGTCCCGATGCTAAGGGCCATTGTCATGCGGGGTGTCGTGACCTGACCCAGCAATAGCCAACTGAACCCGGCTGCAATAAAGGGGGTTAACGTGAAAACCGCAGCAGCACTGACCGGTTGGGCCGTTTTAAGGCCCTCAAACATCAGAACAAAATAGATACCATAAAGCCCACCGAGGATCGCGTGACGCCAAAGCGCCTGAAACGCGTGCCGTGGTACGCCCGTCGTCACCACAACAGCAAACCCGATGACCCCTGCCGCGATCCAGAGTCGAATGGCGTTCAAGGCCAACGGCGCGATATCGTTCGCCACTTGAGCGCCCAGCGAAAAGCTCCCCGCAACCAAGCTCGAGAACACCAACATCGCCCCATGGCCTTGCAAAGAAGGTGTCAATCTTCCCACTCTTTCGAGGCCGTTTTAAGAAAATTCAGAAATGCCTGGACCTTCGAGGTGCGATGCAAATCAACATGCGTCACAATCCAGAGCGATATGCGCCAATCATCCTGATGGGGGTATACCTCGATCAACTCCGGCGCCATTTTCTTTTGGAAAGTCGGTAGAAACCCTATGCCAGCACCCGCCAATATCGCCGTGGATAAGGTTCTTGTGTCTGAGCTGCGGAATACCAAATTTGCGCGGGGAACCTGTTGGCGCAGCCAACGCTCGTAAGGTGCACGGCTTTCGTCTGCATCCCGGGCCACAAACCGATGCTCCGAAAACGCCTCGAGACCCGTTGGCAGACCATGACGCGCCACATACTCAGGCGCGGCGAAAAGACCCATACGATGATGATGAAATTGCTGAACAACATTATCCGGCTGATCAGGAACAGTCCCGGCGCGCAGCGCAACATGTGCCTCACCATATTCAAGCCGAAACAACCGTTCGTCCGTTAAATATCGCACAACGACATCCGGGTAGCGGCGTTGAAAGGCAATCAACACCGGCGTCAAGCGTGGTGCAATATCAACCAGCGAGGTCACAAGCAGATCACCCGAAACCTTGGATTCCCGTCCCTTGATACGCCCTGCCAGCTGACTAAAATGTTCGTCAGCAGTCTGAGCTACACGGAGCAGATCTTGCCCCGCTTCGGTGGCCGTGTACCCCCGGGCATGCCTCTGGAACAACTTAACGCCCAATTGTTTTTCGAGCGCATCAACATGACGTATTACGGTTGCATGATGCACACCCAGTACATCAGCTGCCCCGCTGACCGTGCCCATCCGCGCCACCTGATAAGCCGTTTTGACTTCATCCCAATTGTCCATCACCACACTTTCATCGGCATACCACGTGGCTATGTTCGGCAATCGCTCCTGACAAAACAAGTCACAAAGCCGCTGGGGCTTATTATACCGCCTATGTTAGAGCAGGGTCGCGCCTTGCCACAAACCCAATCAAAGAACACCCTCGACCCTTGGACAACACCGGCTTTCACGCCATACTGAGCCGATGAGAATGATACGACAGACGCCCGACCAGTTGGTTTTGCTCCACCGCCCGATCATGTTGAGCATTGGGCTCGTCTTTCTATGCCTGTGCCTCTTGGCCGCTGGCATGTGGAACATAACCGATGGTGCATGGGGTAAGGCTGGCATAGCATTTCTGGCTGCTGCCGCGTTGGCAGCGCCCGCAATCTGGTTCGCGATGGAACGCATAGATGTCGAATTCGACAGCACACGGGGCACGTGCACCGTACAAACCCGCCATCTTTCAGGATCCTCGCAAGAGTTATACAGATTGGATCAAGTCGAAGAGGCCACCTTACAATCGCACAAGGGGCCCGGCTATGGAACGGGCGCACATCGCATTGCACTTGTGCTTACCCCCGGGCGACCAGAAGACATTCGCCCTTTGATATCTGGCTATGGGGGTGAGCGCGGTGTCAAAGATCTCGCGCAACGAATTAACAGCTGGCTCAAGACGGCCCGCGCCGCAAAGGATACTTGACTCGCCCCCTTGATCGGCTTATGCGCACAGCCAACATCCGGAAGCTTAATTCTTCCGGTCCCGAATGCATCGGGATCGCCCTCCGTCAGCGCGTTGCGCCCACGGGGGCAAAACCATTTGGCTGTGTCCCTTCGACATAGCTTTAGGTGTTTGTACAATGACTGCGGGGGGCCTACTAAAAGGTCGTATCGCAACCGAAACTGAAGGGGGCTATGGCCCATGTTTGAAAACCTTTCCGAACGGCTGTCGGGCGTCTTTGATCGCCTCACCAAGCAAGGCGCGCTGTCAGAAGAGGACGTGAAAACGGCTCTGCGTGAGGTGCGTGTCGCCTTGCTCGAAGCGGATGTTTCATTGCCCGTCGCGCGTGACTTCGTAAAAGTAGTGCAAGACAAGGCCACGGGCCAAGCCGTCACCAAATCAATCACGCCCGGCCAACAAGTCGTAAAAATTGTTCATGATGCGCTGATTGACGTCCTAAGGGGCGAAGGCGAGCCCGGCACGTTGAAAGTCGACAACCCACCCGCGCCGATCCTGATGGTTGGCCTGCAAGGTGGCGGTAAAACAACAACGACCGCCAAACTAGCCAAACGGCTCAAGGAAAAAGACGGCAAACGCGTTCTGATGGCCTCGCTGGATGTCAACAGACCGGCGGCGATGGAACAGCTAGCGATTTTGGGCATGCAGATTGGTGTCGACACTCTGCCAATCGTGCAGGGCGAAGACCCGGTGGCCATTGCCAAACGCGCAAAAACGCAGGCGGGCTTGGGCGGGTATGACGTCTATATGCTGGACACCGCGGGCCGCTTATCGATCGACGAAGAGCTGATGCAGCAAGTCGAAGCGGTTCGCAATGTCGCCAACCCACGCGAAACCCTGCTGGTGGTTGATGGCCTAACCGGTCAGGATGCCGTGCATACGGCTGAAAACTTCGACGAACGTATTGGGATATCCGGTGTCGTTCTCACCCGGATGGATGGCGATGGCCGTGGTGGTGCTGCGCTGTCTATGCGTGCCGTGACAGGCAAACCCATTAAATTTGTCGGCCTGGGCGAAAAGATGGACGCGCTCGAAACATTCGAGCCGGACCGCATCGCGGGTCGCATCCTGGGCATGGGCGACATCGTTGCGCTGGTCGAAAAAGCACAAGAGACGCTAGAACTTGAGCAATCTGAAAAGATGGTCAAGCGGATGATGAAAGGCCACTTCTCGATGAACGATCTGCGCATGCAGCTCGAGCAGATGCAGAAGATGGGCGGCATGCAAGGCATGATGGGCATGATGCCCGGCATGAACAAGATGGCCAAACAGGTCGAGAACGCGGGCATAGATGACTCTGTTCTTAAACGTCAGATCGCTCTGATCCAATCCATGACAAAGAAAGAGCGCGCCAACCCGCAAATCCTTCAGGCGTCCCGCAAAAAGCGTATCGCGCGCGGTGCCGGGCTCGAGGTTTCCGAACTGAACAAACTTCTCAAAATGCACCGCCAGATGGGCGACATGATGAAGAAAATGGGCAAAATGGGTAAAGGCGGCATGCTGAAACAAGCCATGAAAAGCATGTTTGGCAAAGGCGGCCCCTCTCCCCAAGACATGGCTGCTGGCATGGACCCAAAAGCGCTAGAAGCCGCGGCAAAACAGATGGGCGGCAAGCTACCCGGTGGTCTTGGCGGCATGGGTGGTGGCGGCATGGCATTGCCCCCGGGTCTATCAGGGTTCGGCAAAAAGAAATGAACCAACACCTGTCGGATACCCCAATTATTGAGACTGATCGTTTGGTGCTGCGCGCGCCAAAACCGTCTGATGTGGGCGCCTTCATGGCGTTCTATCAAACGGAAAGATCTCAATTTACCGGCGGTCCAATGACGGAACGGCAGGCTTGGAATTTCTTTGGCACCGAAATCGGGCATTGGACAATGCACGGGTTTGGCATGTTCACTGTCACGCAAAAATCTGACGATAAACCGCTGGGCATTGTTGGGCATTGGTATCCGCATGGCTGGCCGGAAAAAGAAGTCGGCTGGATTCTGTTTGACGCCGCAAGCGAAGGACAGGGCATTGCCTGCGAAGCCGCCCAGGCCTGCGTTGATTTTGCCTGGCGTGTTCTGGAATGGGACACAATTGTCAGCTATATCGACAAAGGAAACGAGGCGTCTGTTCGATTGGCTGAACGGCTTGGCGCCGTGTTGGACAAGGGTGCCAGATACCCCAACCCGGACAAACCCTGTTTCGTCTATCGCCACCCACGTCCCGAGGTGTGCGGATGAGTACGCAAATCCCGATACTGGAAACCAAACGTCTGGTTCTGCGCGGCCCGGAACCCGAAGATTATCCGGATTTCAAGGCAACTTTCACCAGCTATCGTGCGCGCTTTATGGGCGGGCCGCTGAACGCCTATGAAAGCTGGATGCTCTATGCTGCGGAAATCGGCCATTGGCAAATTCGCGGATATGGCATGTGGATGATCCACGACAAGGAAACCGATGAAACCTATGGCATGGCGGGTGGATGGCAACCGGCAATGTGGCCCGAACGGGAAATTGCCTGGGTGATCTGGCCTGACAAAAACGGCCATGGCTATGCGCTGGAGGCGACACACGCCGTACGTGATTACCTATATACCCACTGCGGTTGGGAAACGGCGGTCAGCTATATTGATCCAAAAAACCTGGACAGTATTCGCCTTGCTGAAAGGCTTGGCGCGCAAAAAGATAAAGACAGCGCCTCCATTGATGGCAACGATGCCGTCTACCGCCACCCTGCGCCAGAGGCATTGACTGGGTCACAATTGGCGCATGGCATAGAGATGGAAATCAGCCATTACGCCGATCCGCTTTTTAAACCGAAAGGATGGGCTCTTGACTGATGTCGTAACCCGCGCAGCCGAGGTGCTCAAAGAGCATCGCGCTTCCATCGATCGACTGGATGCAATTCTCGTTTATACGTTGGGAGAGCGTTTCAAACACACACAAGCTGTGGGAAAACTCAAATCCACACACGACCTTCCCCCGTCCGATCCTGCCCGTGAAGAGGCCCAGATTGAACGGCTCGAAGATTTGGCGACCAAGGCCGAACTGGACCCGGAATTCGCCAAGAAGTTTCTCAACTTCATCATCGCTGAAGTCATTCAGCACCACAAACAACACCAAACATAAGGTGCATTTCGACGCACCGATCTACTGATACAAAAGGAAAATACCAATGGCTATGAAAATTCGTCTCGCCCGTGGCGGCTCAAAAAAACGTCCCTTTTACCGTATTGTTGCAGCGGACAGCCGCATGCCACGTGACGGCCGTTTCATCGAAAAACTCGGAACCTATAACCCGCTTTTGCCAAAAGACAGCGAAGAGCGTGTGAAAATGGACGCAGAGCGTGTTCAATACTGGTTGGGCCAAGGTGCACAACCAACAGACCGCGTGACACGCATGCTTGAAGCTGCTGGCATGAAAGAGAAAACCGAGCGTAACAACCCCAAGAAGGGGACGCCCGGCAAGAAAGCACAAGAGCGCGCTGAAGAGAAAGCTGCAAAAGCTGCTGCATCTGCAGAAGAAGCTGCTGCTGAGTAAATTGCGCATTCTGTGTCACTGACACAGTGTTGCATATGCCGGTCCCGTGAACATGGGGCCGGTTCACAATTTTGATCTGGCGGGCTGATACCGTGTTCAAACCTGTCCGAATGTTGCTTTTGATACTCGTGGCCTTTCTTGCCGGGGTATTTTTCGAGCGGCAAAATACATCAGAGAAATGCAAAGAAGCGGGCGGCAGCATGGATGCAGGCCTGTGTCGGGGTGTGTCATGAGCGATGATAAAATCTGTGTCGGTGCGATTGGCGGCGCTTATGGGGTCCGTGGCGAATTGCGTATTAAAAGTTTTTGCGCAGTGGGCGAAGAAATTGAAAACTACAATCCTCTGACGACCGAAGATGCGAGCCAGAGCTTTCACCTTGCGATTGTCCGGCCAATCAAAAACGGATTTGCTGCGCGCCTCGCGGAAGTCGCAACAAAAGAGCAAGCCGACGCGTTAAAGGGCACTCAGCTCTATGCGGAGCGCGCGCAACTGCCGTCTTTACCCGATGACGAATATTACCACGCTGACTTGATGGGTCTCGAAGTGCGCGATTCCGGTGGCGCTCTCTTGGGGTCGGTCAAAACGGTGCTCGACCATGGGGCCGGTGATATTCTCGAAGTCCAACGTCCAAAAAGTTCGGAAACCGTGTTGCTTCCTTTCACGCTGGCTCTTGTGCCCACTGTAGACCTAAGCGCCGGTATCATTATCGTAGACCCGCCGGAGGGGCTGTTTTGATATGACCAAAACAGCCAAAAGCCACGGTCGAAAAACCATACGTCCCACTTTAAAACCACGTTCTTTGATGGAAAACGACGAGGAATTGGCTGGCGTTTGGCAAACCAGAATCGTGACGCTTTTTCCAGAAGCCTTCCCCGGTACGTTGGGGCTGTCGCTGACCGGTAAGGCCCTAAAAGACGGATTGTGGCAGCTTCACACACATGACCTGCGCGAATTTGGCATTGGGAAACACCGCAATGTCGATGACACGCCCGCCGGCGGCGGCGCTGGTATGGTGCTCAGAGCGGATGTTGTTGGCGCCGCGATACAGCGCGCACAGTCATTTGCGCATGGGCGCTGGCCCATCCTATATATGTCTCCTCGCGGGAAAAGGTTTGACCAGAAAATGGCACGCGACCTTGCGCGCTGTGATGGTGTCACTATCCTATGTGGGCGCTTTGAGGGCGTCGACGAACGTGTACTGCAACACTATGGTATTACCGAAGTTTCTGTTGGAGACTATGTGTTGACAGGTGGGGAGCTGGCTGCCCAGACGGTGTTAGATGCCACAGTACGGCTGTTGCCGGGCGTGTTGGGAAACGCAGAAAGCACTGTGGAAGAAAGCCACGCCAATGGTCTGCTTGAACACCCGCAATTCACCCGGCCTTCTGAATGGCAAGGGTTGGATATTCCTCACGTACTGACCTCCGGGAATCACGGAGAAATCGCGAAATGGCGCATATCTCAATCCGAAGACCTCACTAAGCAGCGCCGCCCCGATCTGTGGGCTGATCACACCGCAAAAAATAAATAGTGTAAATAGCATGACGAGAAACCGCACCTGGTCTCTCCAAAAACGGACAAACCGCCGCCCAAGTTCAGACAATTTTTGACTTTATCACCCCTTAGTGAACTGAACGAGGGGAATTATATGGAAACGCGACAGCTCGACGAAACAACCGAAACGGCGGATGACCCAACACCGCTTGAGGCAGTCGGATATTCCCGTGGAGAGCCAGAAACAAACACGACACGGTACACAAGGTTCAAAAACACCCACAAACGGGCCGTCAGCAGCGCGCAAGGTCCGTTAAAAGGGCGGTTTCCACCGCAAGAAAAATGAATACGATCAGGTCCACTGTTCTGCGGCAGGGTTCCAATTTAGCCCTAAAAACCACTGAATGATGGGCTGAAACATATAGTCCTGAACACGCCAAAAACGGTCTGTAATTCATGTAAAATCCCGCCAAAGTGGCATTCATTGCACCCATGCGGCGAAGGCGCTAACGTGGCGTTTTATAATATTTAATGGCGGCTTATTTGTGCCTCAAAAGCAATTTGTTGAATTTCTAGACACGATATCTAAGTGTTTTATAAAACAAGACTTTCAGATGTGGCGAGGACGGATTCTTTTACCATTTTCCTTGGTCACGTCCTCCGGCCCTGTGATTCTGAAGACAGAAACGGAATTGCACTACAATTTCAATCTCTACCTCAAAGCCTGCGAAGCTATGCGTCTAGATGATATCATCCGCACCCCTATCGGTCTGGAAAAATGTGACGACAATATCTGGCTTGGGACATATGAAACTGATTTGTTGACCCATGGTGTACGCGCTGTCGCTCCTTACACGTCATCAGCTCTCATGCGCATGGAGCAAGGGTCGTTTCGCATGATATCTGTCTTGAACGCGCGCGGCCATCATGACTGGACTGGAAAGCAACCGGCAGCTTTTCACTAGCGCTGACTAAATGTGGGGCGTAGGTTCAAATGATCTTTTAGCTCTGATTTTCCTTGACTTGGTTCACATCTAGAGACGTGTGATTGTTAGGGGAAATTTGACCATACCAGCCTGTGATCTTGCGCCTGTCGGTTGTTCGACCCAAGCCATTTTTTTGGAGTGATAACTCCTCCGTTCCGCACTGAGATATGCCCGATCGGTTAAATGTGGACCCAAGTACATAAATTCAAAACACCCATCAATTGCCATAGCTGGTCCTGACCGAATGAGGCTCACTCAGGGCTTGATCCGGAATGCATTTCCACCTAGACAACGCTGATCCGGAATCGCTAACGCGACTGCGGCCTCTTCCCTGTTGGGAAATGATACAAGAAATGGTGTTTGAACCCTTCCGGCAGGCGCCTTGGCTGACCTGATACCCCCTGAAGCTCTGAAACGCGCAAAACCTTCGTGGATCCACCACGAGCATACAAAGGAGACGATCAGATGAATCTGATTGCACAGATTGAAGCGGAACAGATTGCCGCTCTGGGGAAAGAAATCCCCGATTTCCGCGCTGGCGATACAGTCCGCGTAGGTTTCAAAGTAACAGAAGGTACGCGCACACGTGTACAGAACTACGAAGGTGTGTGCATTGCGCGCAACAACGGCCACGGTATCGCCGGTTCCTTCACTGTTCGTAAAATCTCTTTTGGCGAGGGTGTTGAGCGTGTCTTCCCGCTGCACTCCACCAACATCGACAGCATCACCGTTGTGCGTCGTGGCCGCGTCCGTCGCGCCAAACTCTACTTCCTGCGCAGCCGTCGCGGTAAATCCGCACGGATCACAGAGAACTCCAACTACAAGCCCAAATCGGGCGCGAGCGCATAAGGACCGAACTGATGAAAGCAGATACACATCCCGATTATCACATCATCAACGTCAAGATGACCGATGGTACAATTTTCCAGATGAAATCAACTTGGGGCAAAGAAGGCGATCAACTGTCGCTTGATATTGATCCTACAGCGCACCCAGCATGGACTGGCGGTTCAGGCCGTCTTCTGGACACTGGTGGACGCGTTTCCAAGTTCAAAAACAAATACGCTGGTCTGGGCTTCTAAACCCTACAACCAAGCTGAGTCGCGAGAGGCTGTACCCGAGGGTGCGGCCTCTTTTTTTGTGTCTCATGAACAGCCTGACATGGCTTCAAGAAAGCCACTTAAAATCAAACACTACACAATCAAAACACGACCGTAAAATTGGAATTCTTGCTAAACGCGTAATTTTATGTTAATTTATAACCGTAAGGCGCAATATTGTGGCGTTCATTTTTGGTATTTAACGAGATTTATTTTAAAAAGGATTACAACATGTCCGAGCATGACGAAGAGAATTGCTGTTGTGGCGGTCTTCTGACAAGTAACGACGTCCGCACGGCGATCATTTCCGGGGACACCTTCAAAAACAGATCTGTGCAATATGCAGCGGTCGACGGGCTTGCCGTGTTTGAAGGATGTATAGTGCTGGGGACTGTCGAAGACGTTGAGCAGCGCACGTCTAGCGCAAAGGCTGCTCTGGATGCCGGAGATGACCGCGAAGAAATCGCACACGGTGTCGTTGTCACGGGTGCAAACAAACGCTGGCCGAATGCATTAATGCCCTATGAAATTGACCCCGCATTGCCATCTGTAAACGTCCAACGCGTCAATGATGCTATTACCCACTGGACCCAAAACACCGGCGTCAGTTTTATTCAGCGCACCTCGGCAAATCAGTCGCAATACCCAAACTATGTTTATTTCACGCCCTCCAGCGGCTGCTGGAGTTATGTTGGCATGCAGGGAAACAAACAAGACATCGGCCTCGCAACAGGCTGCGGTTTTGGCGCAACTGTACATGAAATCGGGCACGCGTTCGGGCTTTGGCATGAACAAAGCCGAGAAGACCGAGACAACAAAATTCAAGTCAATTGGCAAAACATTGAGGCTGGAAAGGAACATAACTTCAATCAACACATTGCTGATGGCGACGATGTGGGTGCTTATGACTACGGGTCAATCATGCACTATGGCCGCTTTGCCTTTTCAAAAAACGGGCAACCCACCATTGAATCCATCCCACCGGGGCAAACGCTTGGCCAACGCGACGGGCTGAGCCCGGGCGACATTGCAGCCATTCATAGCATCTACCAGATCTGGGAGACCATCGACGTTGACCGCGTTTATTCGTCCAGTGGTTCAAAAAATTGCTGGATCATGCCCCAAGGCCAAGGCTGGCTTCGGATTGATCCAAATTCAGATCACGGCTGCTCCAACATTTTCGACCAGTGCTGTCATGCGCTAGCTTTCGGCAAAAAGATGTCTCTGGACAAAGACGGCAATACAGTGCATCGCGCGCAACTTTTGTAATTTTTCATTCGTGTCTATTTTAACAGGAGGTTTTTCCAATGTGGCATAGCAACAAAACTGTTTCACGTACTTATACATCCAAGGACGCCCAAAATTGCCATGCTGTCCTGAGCGGTATTTCCGGCTGGAAAAAGATCAAAACCGGAAATGAACATGGTGTTTCCAACGTCTTCACTGCGCTGAACGCTGCCCGTGCAGGCGGCAAACGCGTCGATGTTTATATCATCAATGACATGATTGAACGCGTGGTTATGCGATAGGCACGATTGGAGAAATACGATGGCACAATCCGTAACAGTGACCCTCCAAATGGACGGACATTCCGGCAATTTGCAGAGCATTGATTTTAGCAACGACGGCCCTCCCCCGCCGGCAATACTAGGGCAATCAGCAGGTGACTTGGCTGCAAGGAGCCCCGACGCAGCGAGCGTGACCGACGCTCCACCACCTGCGCTCGGAGACGACGACACGTCGGGCGCTACTCTCGGCTCACCCCTCGCCCCGCCGCCACCCGATATGGAGAGTGGTGGTCAGGACATCACAGAAAGCAGCGAGTTTGACAGCAATAACGGCGTTGAAAACCCGCCTCCGCCAGAAATTTAATTCACGCGAGCCCGGCTCAAGAAGTGGAGCCGGGTTTTGGATGTTTTTACCTTAGGATATCGAAATGGTGCGCGGGAAATTTAAATTCGATACATCTGAAGCGATACCTAGCGGTCAACGCATCAAAATCAGCATCGAAGACACCTCGCGTCTGGACATCGACGCCATCCAAATCGCCGATCAAATCGTGACGATCCCCGAAGGTTTTGACACTGCCGCAAATGATCTGCCGTTCGAACTTGGTTATGACGTTGCGACAGAAGGGCTAACGTTAAAGGCACATATGCCGCGCCATGCGGGAGACGACATCCGCAAAGGCGATATGCTGACGACATCAACAATCCGCCTTGAGAGCAACAAAGACATCACAGTCACGTTGCAGCGCGTTTAACCTCTGCGATCGATTGCTTTGCGTGTGCAACCCTATGCATGGATCACGGCCTGCTCCTAATTGTTCCCGGACCTAACATCACGGTTCTTTGTGACGGGCATGCCCTCTTAAATCACGCCAATTCCCAGATCATCCATTAAAAATTACGAGTTTTTGGGTCCTAACAGACCGCATCGTGGCTTTTCATTGCGCAGTCCACAACATATAGTTGCGCTAACAAGGTCGTACCAAGCGATCGAGACAAAGGATTTACCACATGGCGCATATTATCGTTGTTGGAAACGAAAAAGGCGGTGCAGGGAAATCTACTGTTTCAATGCATGTGGCGACAGCACTCGCGCGTATGGGCCACAGAGTAAGCGCGCTTGATCTTGACCTGCGCCAACAGACCTTTGGGCGCTACACTGAAAATCGCGCAGCTTTCTTGCAAAAAGCGGAGCTCTCGCTCCCAAGTCCTAACACATATCCTTTACCAGAAATCTCACCTGAAACACTGAAACCCGGTGAAAATATATATGATCACCGTCTGTCGGCCGCGGTTTCTGATCTGGAACCAAACAACGACTTTATCCTGATTGATTGCCCCGGCTCGCATACCCGGCTTAGTCAGGTCGCGCATAGCCTTGCGGATACGCTCATAACGCCTCTGAATGACAGCTTTGTGGATTTCGATCTATTGGCCCGCACAGATGCCACCGGCGATCAAATCCTCGGCCCTTCCGTTTATTCAGAAATGGTTTGGAACGCGCGCCAACTGCGTGCGCAGGCGGGGTTGAAGCCGATCGATTGGGTTGTGGTGCGCAACCGAATGGGCGCCCAGCGAATGGTCAACAAGGAAAAAATGGAACGCGCTGTGCGCAATCTATCCAAACGCATTGGCTTTCGCGTGGCACCGGGTTTTTCAGAACGTGTTGTATTTAGAGAGCTTTTCCCACGTGGTCTGACCTTGCTTGACCTCAAGGATATTGGTGTCAAACAACTGAATATCTCTAACATTGCTGCCCGACAGGAATTGCGTGACTTGATGAAAGCCCTCAACCTACCGGGCGTGAATGCGGATTTTTAAAACGCACCAACGCTACAAAGTTATACACGAATAGTGCGCCAATCACGACGCCACCGCCGATCAAAGTCAAAGGCCTCACAGTTTCGCCAATGACAGCCCAAGCCAATAGCGGGGCAAGGGCGCTTTCGAGCAAAACCAGCAGCCCAACTTCGGCTGATTTGATGTAGCGCGGGCCAATGGCCAACAATATCGAACTACCCAGAATAAATAATCCGTATAGCAACACCAGACCTGTTTGCGCCGGTGGGACTGATAGTGGATCTGCGAAAGGCAACAACAACAGAGCCGCTCCTCCATATCCCATCGCCACCCCTGGAACCATCGAGATATGTTTGACACACCGCGCTGCTGTGAGCGCCGCCGCAAAGAAGGCAGAAACGCCCAAAGCCAGTACATCACCTAGAAGGCTCGTGCCTTCTGCGTCGCCCGATCCGTAAGCGATTATCCCGAGCCCAACAATGACAGCGCCCATGGTCAACAACATCCGGGCCCCAATCCGTTCCGCCAGAAAAACCCGGCTGTAGAGGGCTGCAAAAAAACCGGCAACGATGCGATGATAAAAACAACGTTTGCCACAGATGTCAGGCTCACCGCGAGAACGAAAAGTACGCCGCTCGCACCAATACCAGTAATATAGAGCAATCCCAGTTTACCTGTTCCAAGAACGAGAGCAAACGGCGCAATCCCCCGTGTAAGCAGCAAACCAGCGCCCAACGCAAAACCGGGCAAAAACAATCTCCAGAAAGAAATCGTCAGGCTATCTGCATCGATCAGCCGTACAAAAAGAGAGTCCGGCACGATCAACAAAACTGCGATGGTTGTGATCATCAGGCCTTTGGTGATGTCATTCATACTGCCAGCGGTGACGCGGTTTTCCATGCAAGTAAAGTGATAGATGCAAAAATTTCTTTGATAGGGACTTTCAACAAGATAGGTTTTCCGAGACAAATCCAATCGTTGGCAACTGGAACAACACCCGGTCACCAACGTGTTTCAGTAACTTCGCAGCGAGATTATATTGAAAAAGATCATTGTCACCGGTGCAAACGGCGTAGGGAAAAGTAATTTTGCCAACAAACTTGCAATTGTTCGACCCGAAATTCCTACGATCTCCTTTGATGCAATAAAGCTCAAGACCAGATGGCGGCAACGACCTCGCGGTGAGATAGACGCTGATTTGGCGCGGGAACTTGAAAAAGACGCTTGGATATTAGAGGGTGGTCCAAGCCTTTTATTTCAAGCGATTGACAAAGCCGACGCGTTGATTTGGCTGGACCCGCCTGAGCACGTCAGAGCCTGGCAGCTTGCAACACGCCCGTGGAAGAACTTTGGGCGAACCAGACCGGAGATACCGCCGGGCAACATCGATTGGCCTTGGCAGCAATACAAGTTCGCCGTCGCAAGCCTAAAAAACAGATCAAAGTTCCGCACTTATATCTCCGAGGTATATCAGACTGCAGATCGGGTTCAAAAATGGCACTGCCGCAACAAAATCGATCGTGATGCGATGGTCGCTAAATGGGCCAATGCGTCAGGTATTAGAACCAATTAACCACGGTGCGCCCAAAAGTCAGCTTTTCCAGTGCTGGAAGCTCTTTTTAAATGAGGTTAGGTTACCCTCTAGTGCAGCCTTGGAATAAACTTCAATGGCACTCTTGGTATGGACTGGATTTTACATGGGCGAAGCTTTTGTTGAACTGCTTTTCTGGGTCGTGATTTTTGTGGGTTTGTTTTTCGGCGTCAAGAAGTTGCAACAGCGTAAAAAGGACAGAGACAATGACGGATCGCCCTAGCTACCATCACAAGGTCAGTGGAATGAGATCGAGAAAACGACGAAAATCGCAGGGTTAGCCGATAACATAAATTGCCTGCCCTCAGCGGCCTTGAGTTGAACAATTTACGCCGCTGTCTACCGATGGAGCAAAAGTGTGTTCTGGCGATTGGCCGGGCTGTATAACGACGCCCAACCGCGCCTCATCTACATTATTCGAAGCGAGCCTTGACGCAGCATTGCCAAGCGGCTGACTATCACCATACCCCCCTTCTGGGGTCCAAATGGGAAGCAGAAAAACTGCATCCCCACCCTGGAACACTGCCCGAAGTTAGCAAACCTGAAAAGGTGCGCCATCAGAGAGGAATAATATGTCGTTTTTAACACGTACCGGCAAGCCTATGCCAAAATCCTTGGTGGAATCTGCTGCCAAGATTGGCAGTGATCCGATCAGCCGCCGAGAGTTTCTAGCAACGGCCAGCGCCTTTGGGGCAACAACAGCAACGGCATATACTATGTTAGGCATGTCGGCACCAACTGCCCGGGCAGCCGGTCATAAAATAGGCGGTACAGTTCGCATTCAACAAGAGGTTCGAGCATTAAAGGACCCCCGTACCTTTGACTGGAGCGAGATCGCGAATTACAGCAGAGGTTGGTTGGAATACCTCGTACAATACGAAAACGACGGGACATTTAGACCTGCCCTGCTGGAAAGTTGGGACATAAATGACAACGCGACAGTGTACACTTTGAATGTTCGCAGAGGCGTCAAGTGGAACGATGGCACCGACTTCACCGCCGACGATGTCGCGCGTAACATCGCTGGCTGGTGTGACAAAAGCCTCGAAGGCAATTCCATGGCCGGTCGGTTTAGCGCGTTAATTGACGTCAAGACCGGTCAGGCTCTAGCCGGTTCCATCGCAATCCTAGACAGCCATACCGTCAAGTTGACCTTACCGCGCCCTGACATTTCGTTAATCCCTGGCATGGCCGATTACCCGGCAGCGATCGTACCGGCGTCTTTCGACGCAGCCGATCCATTGGCCAATCCTGTTGGCACTGGACCGTATTTGCCACAAATGTTGGACGTCGGCGTAAAAGGCGTGCTGACCAGAAACACTGAACATACATGGTGGGGAACGGATGTGTACGGTGGCCCTTATTTAGACACGGTAGAATACATCGATTACGGCACCGACCCTTCAACCTTTGTTGCCGCGGCCCGAGCTGAAGAAATCGACATGACCTATTCAATCGAAGGCGATTTCATCGATATCTTCAACACATTGGATGGATGGGTCGAAAACTCGATCACAACCGCTGCGACGATCGTCATCAGACCGAACCAGCGCGCAGAAGTTGACGGCATAAAACCATACGAAGACAAACGTGTGCGTCAGGCGATTGCATTGGCCGTTGATAACGAAATACTGCTGGAACTTGGCCACGCAAGCCGTGGCTTTGTAGCCGAAAACCATCACGTCGGACCGATGCATCCTGATTACGCTGAGTTGCCCCCAAGAAAGCATGATCCCATCGCGGCTAAAGCTCTCATGGAAGAAGCTGGTATGGGCGACTTTGAACATGAACTCATCTCGATTGATGATGAATGGCGTAGGGATACAGCCGATGCGGTTGCCGCGCAGTTGCGTGATGCTGGTATCAATGTAAAGCGGACCATTCTGCCTGCCCCGACCTTCTATACCGATTGGGTCAATTACCCGTTTTCGGCCACAAACTGGAATCACCGCCCATTGGGAGTCCAAATTTGGGCTTTGGCCTATCGCACTGGCGAAGCTTGGAACGAATTTGGGTGGGCAAGCCCAGAATTTGACGCTCTCTTAGATGAAGCCTTAGCGACCCTGGACGTCGAGAAACGCCGCGAGATTGTTAAAAAAGGCGCTGCTATGATCCAAGAGGAAGCTGTTACTATCCAACCTTTTTGGCGATCGTTGTATAACCACACCAAAGAGGGTCTGGTTGGCGGCGCGCATCACATCAGCTTTGAGTACCGCCCCGCAGAAATTGCCTGGAGTTGATCCTACGACGTCTAATGGGCTTGGGCCACCGCGCGATCCTTTGCACATGGCTGGTCATTTCATTTTTGTCGGCGAACAATTCCTTGGGTTCTCGAAGCAATAAAGGGCGCTGCGGTTCCGTCGTCGATTTTCCAAAGCTCCCTTTTGAATGATAGTCTCGCGCAAGAACATCCGAGACAGCAGTGCCAATAAATCCTTTAGGCGCGGGCGGAAGCCACCTTAGCATGTGTGATACCTGCACATACGTATTGCTCGGGCTGCCCTATGAAAGAAAGTATTTGAAGTATGACACTGGCGGTTTTGCAAATCAAATCCGCCAGTGTCAAAAAAGCGCTTCGTTCGCAGTCTGTGCACCGGTCGTCTTCGCTCACCACAGGTCGGTCCTCCCTCCGACAAGTGATGATAGCTGCGATAACTTACCGGGCTATACAGATCGCGAATCCCTCCCAAGATCCGGCAAACGTCACGTGACTTATCCTGCACTTAAAATCGCGTACCGCAAGTCATTCCGTTCATAACTTTACAAAAATTTAACCGGTGCGGGAACTTTTTTGCCCCACTGAGGGCACAAGGAGAAAAAACTATCGAAATTTGTCGTTAAAGTTTACTCGCGTAAATTTTTTTCTGGACAATTCTGAATCCACCTCAATCAACTTCGCACCGAAGCTGATCTTTGATAGCTCACGTTCTGTAGCTTTTGACTGCGCGCAGTTTTACTATTGGCGCTCTGAAAAGCACCAATAGTACGACTGAGAAATCTACCTGACTGCGGTCGCCGCAACGCTATTGAGTATATTGCTCGATGAGCTGCTTTGCTTCGTCTATCAGCGCCTGACCATCAATGTTCTTGTCATTCATCTCAGCGACCCATTCCGCATAAATCGGTGCGGCTACATCCTGCCAAACCTGCGCTTCTTCTGCGCTCAGCGTCACAATATTGTTGCCATTGTCGGCGGCGAGTTGACGTGCAGGTGCGTCATTGTCTTCCATGACACCCCCAGCGAAAATAGAGAATTCAACACCTGAATTGTCATCAATCACCTTACGCAAATCGGCAGGTAGAGCTTCATAACGTTCTTTGTTCATGGCAAGAACAAAGGTAAGCACATACAGCGCGTTGCCGGTAAATTCTGTATGGTTCTCGACCAATTCCGGAACTTTCAACGCTGCGGTCACTTCCCACGGAATTGTTGTGCCGTCGATCACCCCTTTGGACAACCCCTCAGGAACTGCAGGAACGGGCATCCCGACAGGTTCTGCTCCGACCTTTTCTAGCAGCGAGTTCACGAGGCGCGATCCGCCTCGCACCTTCAGTCCCTGCATGTCAGACGGGGTGCGCACTTCTTTGTTCGTGTGGATAATACCCGGCCCATGAACCCAAGTCCCCAGAATTTCGACATCTTTGAAATCAGTGTCGCGCATATGCGTATCGAACATTTCCCAATAGGCGCGCGACGTCGCCCGGGCATTTGTCATCAGAAACGGCAGCTCGAAAACTTCTGTGCGTGGAAAACGCCCCGGAGTATATCCGACGACGGTCCAAACAACATCTGCCACGCCATCAATCGCCTGATCGATCAGTTCAGGAGGACGCCCACCTAGCTGCATGGAGGGAAAGCGATTGATCTTAATACGCCCTGCGCTGGCCTCTTCGACGTTGTCCGCCCAAACATCCAAGATGAGCTTGGGCACGTTTGCCTGTGGCGGTAGAAACTGATGTAAGGTCAGTGTTACTTCTTGTGCAGAAACCGCGTTTAACCCAAGCCCCATGGCCATTGTGGCGCTCGCAACGACGTTCAAAATACTCTTGCGCGAAATCATAACATTCCCCTCCCAAAGGTATTAACACTACCATTCATTTCTGGGGATGAGAGCTAAGCCAGAAGACGCGCTTTGTCACCTACGAAATGTTGCATAATGACGTATTCAGATAAATGTCACGGGCATGGGATGGTGGCGTTACCTGGACTTGAACCAGGGACCTAACGATTATGAGTCGTTCGCTCTAACCAACTGAGCTATAACGCCATCGGAGCGTGAGTTATTGCAGCCCGGCCAGCCCGTCAAGACGGAATCCGAAGTTATTCACTCCGAACTGCATCAATCATGCGTTTGACATTGTCTGGATCGGCATCCGGGGTGATCCCATGCCCCAAATTAAAGATATGCGGCCCCTTGGAGAACGCTTTGACGATTGCCTTGGTGTCATCAACCAGCGCCTGCCCGCCAGAAACCATATGGCGAGACGCGAGGTTGCCCTGCACACAACCATCAACCTGTACATGCTGGGCCGCCCAGTCAGCGCTTACCGAGTTATCAAGCGCGACGCAGTCTATGCCCGTCCGTTTAGCAAACCCAATGTAGTTATCGCCAGCCTCGCGCGGAAAACCGATGATTGGCGTTTCTGGGTGACGCGCTTTAATCTCTTGTGTAATTTTACGCGCAGGTTCCAAAGCGTATTTTTGGAAATCATCACCCGTTAGGGATCCTGCCCAACTGTCGAAAATTTTCACAACTTCAGCACCCGCCTCAATCTGCTTGGACAGATATTCGATGGTGCCTGCTGTAATCAAATCCAAAAGCGCTTCGAACAGCGGCCGGTCTGCAGCTTTTAAGGCATGCGCTGGCCCTTGATCTGGCGTCCCGCGTCCGGCAATCATGTAGGTCGCCACAGTCCATGGCGCACCAGCAAATCCAATCAACGTGGTATCGTCCGGCAGCTCGCCTCGCAAAATACGAATAGTTTCATAAATCGGGTTTAGGACAGCGTCGATCTCATCGACGGGCTTTAGCTTATCGAAATCTGATTGCTGCGTCACTGTGGACAGACGAGGCCCTTCCCCCGTGACAAACCACAAATCCGCCCCCAAAGCCTGTGGAAGCAACAAAATATCTGCAAACAAAATTGCCGCATCGAACCCATAGCGACGTATTGGCTGCAACGTTACTTCGGCCGCCAGTTCCGGGTTGTAGCACAGCGACAAAAAATCACCGGCCTGCGCGCGGGTTGCTCGGTATTCTGGTAAATATCGCCCTGCCTGACGCATCATCCAGATCGGAGGGGTGGGAAGTGTTTCGCCTGCCAATGCGCGCAGGATCGTTTTTGCCGGAGCCATAGCTGTCCTCATTGTATCTAGCCCATGTACGTCAGTGTCATCGCCTGCGATGTCAAGTCACAGATGGGTTGTCAGGGTAATTTGACACGCCTAAAGATACTGTCATGACAGCGCAGCTCCCCACCCCCGACTCCCCGCTCAAAATCGGCACCCGCGGTTCGCCCTTGGCACTAGCCCAAGCGTTTGAAACCCGCACGCGTCTGATGGAGGCCTTTGACCTCCCTGAAGAGGCTTTTGCAATCGTGGTGATCAAAGTCACAGGCGATGCTATTCAGGATCGCCCCCTCAAGGACATCGGCGGCAAAGGGCTGTTTACGCGCGAGATCGAAGAAGACCTGCTATCAGGGGAAATCGACATCGCCGTTCATTCGATGAAGGACATGCCGACCTTGCAACCTGACGGGCTCATCCTTGATACATTTTTACCCCGTGAAGATGTCCGTGATGCCTTTGTATCCCCGAATTTTCGCAAAATCTCCGATCTCGCACAAGGGTCCGTTGTTGGAACGTCCAGCCTGCGCCGAAAGGCACAGTTGTTGCACCGCCGCCCGGACCTGAACGTAGTTGAGTTTCGAGGGAACGTACAAACACGTCTCAAAAAATTGGCAGACGGCGTCGCTGAATGCACATTCCTCGCAACCGCAGGCCTCAATCGACTGAACATGACTGACGTGCCAGCGACCCCCGTAGATGCCGACGAAATGTTGCCAGCTGTAGCACAAGCCGCCATCGGGATAGAGCGTCGCAGCAGCGATGAAAATACGGCCGAATTGCTGGCTCAGGTACATCATATGGAAACCGGCCAACGTCTGGCAGCGGAGCGTAATTTCCTTCTGACACTGGACGGTTCATGCGAAACACCGATTGCTGGGCTTGCCGAATTGCAAGGGGATCAACTTTGGCTGCGCGGAGAAGTTTTGCGCCCTGATGGGTCGCGCTCTCTGATGGGAGAACGTCGCGCTGCCATTTCCGATGGGGCCGCCATGGGGAAAGATCTTGCAGATGAATTGCTCGCGCGGGCCGGGCCAGATTTCTTTGATTGGCACGCCAACTAGAAACGATCGTCTATTTGTGATGGATTAGAACGTTTTTACGCTTGCTTTCACTTTCGCAGAGCAGGGCACAATTTTTACGAATACAGTTTACAGGAGGCATTTGTGCTTTTCAAAACGACATCTCCTCCCACATTCAGTGTTGTAAAATCAACGGCAAGCGCTTTTCTTGCGGTTACTGTCAGATTGATCTGTGCACCAGGGAGCCTTCAGGCCCAGAATTTCATGACCCAAGACGAATTGTTGGCGACAATTCCGGGCAGTTATATTTTCAGCACGTCTAACCAAGATGCCAAAACGCCTTGGGTTCAAGCCTAGAGTAAACTATCGGAAAGAAGAAAGGTATTCTCAACGGCATTTGGAACAAGAAAGACAAGAACCAATCGGAATGGTCCGTAAAAGGCGACAAGTGGTGCGAAAAATGGGACTCTGGCGATGGCTGCAGGAGCCTTGAACGGGTCAATGCCAAGAAGTTGCCAGTCTATAAAGATGGCAAGCCTCTCAAGAACACTTGGAACCTGAGATAACCCAACCAAAACTGCCCTTGTCTGCGTTTATAGGCGTCAAAACCATTTAGCCATCGGCGGCAAACTCATCAGCACTGCGTTCGCGTCGTGCCCCGTCTCAAGACCAAACTTGGTCCCCCGGTCATAGACGAGATTATACTCAGCATAGAGCCCACGGTGGATCAGCTGAGCGTCTTTGTCCGCGGCCGACCATTCCTGCGTGCGGCGTCTTTGCACCAAGGGCACATAGGCTGGCAAAAACGCCCGCCCGATATCCTGTGTCAGCGCGAAATCTTTTTCCCAGTCGCCCGTGTTATGGTCATCCATAAAGATCCCCCCCACGCCACGCGCACGATGGCGATGTGGGATGTAAAAATACGTGTCGGCCCAGTCTTTTAGACGCGGGTAGAGTTCGCGCCCATGTGGATCGAGTTTGCTTTTCTGTTCTGCATGGAAATGCGCTGTGTCTTCGTCATATTCGAGACAAGGGTTCAGGTCAGATCCACCGCCGAACCACCACGCATGCGGCGTCCAGAACATGCGTGTATTCATATGGACGGCCGGCGCATGGGGGTTTTGCATGTGAGCCACCAGACTAATACCAGATGCCCAAAAACGTGGATCATCCTTCATCCCCGGGATGCCCTTGCGCGCGGCCATCGCCGTTTGCGCGCGCGCGCCCAACGTTCCATATACCGTCGAAATATTCACGCCAACTTTTTCAAAGACACGGCCACCGCGCATCACGCTCATCAAGCCGCCCCCTGCATCTGAGCCATCATCGCTGCTGCGTTCAGTTTGAGAAACGTCAAAAGAACCGGGTTCCTGATCCGCCAAAGGCCCCGTCGTATGATCATTTTCGAGCCCCTCGAACGCGCCAACGATTTCATCGCGTAACGCGCGGAACCACGCAGAGGCACGCGCTTTTTCGATCTCGAAGTCTTGTGTCATTTAACTGCCTGCTATGTCATTGAATTTTGGAAAAGTAGCGGGTTTTTAGTGGGCAATCCATGATCAATCACTAGTGCGCCGGAATAGAAACAGCATCCAACAAACTGCGTCCGCCATCAACGGTAAGGATTTCACCTGTCATAAAGGCCGAACTTTCAGCCGCAAGAAACTGAACTGTTTCGGACAATTCGGAAGGGCCAGCAATGCGCCCAAGTGGGGTATGATCAAGTATATCATCCCGCCATTCGCTGTTTTCTAGCATCGCCGATTGTAACGAAGCGCTCATCACCGAACCAAACGCAATTGCGTTTACGCGTATCCGCTCAGGAGCCAGAACCAAAGCCATTGATTTTGTCATTTGCTCCAATGCGGCCGAGGCAATCGAATATCCCATCAGCTCAGGCAAGGTGCTGCGTGCGGTAATGGAACTCAAGTTAATGATTGATCCTAGTTGACCCTCGGGTTGCTCTGCACCTTGTTTGATCATCCGTTTTGCAACTTGCTGCGTAAGGTGCAGTGCCGTCATCAGGTTTTGCTCCAATAGAACGCTGACAGACGTATCTTCGACGTCCAACGCATTGGTCTCGATCACCTGCCGCGACGCGTTGACTAAAATATCAACGCGATCAAAGTTATCGATGGTGGCGGAGACGAGGTTTGCGATGGTCAAACGTTGACGCAAGTCACCTGCGAAATAACGCAAGTTACCATCTTCGGAAAGATTGCCCCATTCTTCCTCGAGCTTTTTCTCGTCGATGTCGGCGCACATTACATTGGCGCCTCGGTCGGCAAACCTTCGCGCGATTTCCAACCCAATTCCGTTGGCCGCTCCGGTTATAATCGCCGTTTTACCATTGATCGAAAAAGACATGAGTTCTCCCTCAGATGATCTCGGATTTACGGACGCCCTAAGCGTTTAGGGCGCGTCGCCTGAAACACTTTAAAACGCGCATCACTACCAACTTCATTAACATTCATAAATGCGGCGCGCAGTGTTTGCTCGTACGGCAAATGCCGATTGGCCACCAACCACAAATGCCCCTGCGGGCTTAGAATTTTAGCTGCGGCCTGAACAAACGCCTGCCCAATGCCCGGATCAGCACTGCGTGACACATGAAACGGCGGGTTCATAACGACGGTATCCATACGCTCAGACGTCTTCCATTCTGTGGCATCGGCCCAATGGAAAACCGCCCTCGGGTCCGTCACGTTACGCCGCGCACATTCCAACGCCATATAGTTTGCTTCGACCAAATGAACATTCGAGACCTCCGGTCGTACCAAGACATGGGCCGATAAAAACCCCCACCCAGCACCAAAATCCGCAACATTTCGCCCTAACTTGTCAGGTAAAGCAGATGCAAGCAACTCAGATGCCGGATCGATCCCGTCGGCTGAAAAGACGCCCGGCGCCGTCCAGAAACCGCCCGAGGTTAGGGCAGGACCGACGCGCCAATCCTCAAAGGCAGCGGGTTCTGGCGCGTCACACCAAAACAGTTTTCCGTGTGCCTTGGAGATTGGTGCAGAAAGAGGCACGCGCCTGCGCATCTCTTTTAAAATGCTATCGACACCATCGGTTTTCTGACCATCGATCACCACCCATCCAGAGGTGAGTGCCATCGCATCAGCAATCATTGAACGAGCTTGGATTTTGGAACGGGGCAAACACAAGATAACACCAACTGCGCTATTTAATGTTTCTATTTCGACGGCGAAACCGCGATGCAACCAGATGTCATGCGCCGGCTTAAACCCATCGATCAAGACAGTCCGTTCCTTGGGCAATACCTCAAGAGCCGCTTCTGTCGGCGGAGAAACCACATATATCTGACCATTCAAAGGCAAATCGAGCCCGCCTTCTAGGGCCAGCGCCAATCGGGCATCAATCACGTGATTACTCTTCTTTTTCCATGGTGCACTGCAGCGGGTGTTGATGCCGTCTGGCAAAATCCATCACCTGTGCGACTTTTGTTTCAGCAATTTCATGGCTGAAAACACCGACAACTGCGACGCCCTTTTTGTGCACAGTCAGCATGATTTCAAACGCCTGCGCGTGGTTCAGCCCAAAAAAGCGCTCTAACACCAGCACAACAAATTCCATTGGAGTAAAGTCATCGTTGAGCAACAGCACCTTATAAAGAGGCGGCCGCTTCGTCTTTGGCTTGGTCGCCGTGAGGACAGAAAAATCCTCATCGTCTTCTGGCCGGTCCGACATCATACTGGCATCGAGGTGCATTGAAGCTCCTGCTGTTCTCTTGAATGGTGAGTCTCTGAGCGGTCTATATAACCTGTCTGTAAATTTAGAAAAGGGGCAAAGAAATGAGGCAAAACCTGACAACCATTGCATTTGATGCTGATGATACTCTTTGGGACAATGAACGGTTTTTCCATCTAACACAAACTCACTTTGCCAATTTGCTGTCTGAATATACTGAAAAACCCAACCTGATGGCGCGGTTGGAGCAAGCCGAACGGCGCAATATTGGCCACTACGGGTTCGGCATCAAGGGTTTCACCCTGTCGATGATAGAAACCGCAGTCGAGGTCACTCAAGGCCGTGTTTCTGCTTATGTCATCGGAGAGATACTACAGGCCGGGCGGGAGATGTTACGACATCCCGTTGATCTGCTACCCCACGCGCGCAAAGCTGTTGAATGCGCAAAACAGGATCATCGTACCTTATTGATAACAAAAGGAGATCTGCTGGATCAGGAACGAAAATTGGCACAATCCGGCCTGGATGAATTATTCGATGTGGTTGAGATTGTTTCTGACAAGACGGTTGACGTCTATATCGATATTTTTGCGCGGCACGGGGATGGCGCAACCCGGGGCATGATGATTGGAAATTCCCTTAAATCAGATGTCATACCGATGATCGAGGCCGGTGGTTGGGGCGTACATGTACCCCACGGTTTGGAGTGGGCACTTGAAAGCGCACCCGCCCCGTCAAAACATCCGCGTTTTGTTCAAATTCAAGACCTGAACGAAGTGTCCGAAGTCATCCGAAGGCTAGGTTAAAAGCTGCCGGAGATTTGTGTCAACTTTGTGCTTCATTGAAACTTAACGCATTCTCTTTAAATCAATGGTTTATCGAAACCGAATGCTGTGTTAGCATTTCAGCTAATAAAGCCAGCCGAAAAAATTCGGCGGCACGAGGCAGAGAAAAGGCGATTATCATGAAGGTTCGGCAGAAATGGCCGGCCCGTTACGGGCTATATGCGTTCGCTATATTGTGGATGCTTGTTATTATACCACTCAGCGCTGCGGCGGCTCCCTATGCTGCTTTTGTTATGGATGCCCGATCAGGTAAAGTCCTTCACGCGCGTAATGCTGATACACGGCTCCACCCTGCGTCTCTTACAAAAATGATGACGCTTTACATTGCATTCCAAGCTGTTGAAAAGGGGGAGATTTCACTCGATACAAAAGTGAAAATTTCCAGGTTTGCGGCCTCAGAACCACCGTCCAAATTGGGCTTAAAGACGGGCCAACGTATCGCGTTTCGCTATCTCATTCGTGCAGCCGCTGTTAAATCCGCAAATGACGCGGCAACTGCCATTGGCGAAGCGCTGGAGGGATCCGAAGCCGCATTCGCACGACGCATGACGCGAACCGCCAAGGCGCTGGGAATGACCCGCACAACGTTTAAAAACGCACATGGCTTGACAGAAAACGGGCATATGTCCACGGCGCGTGACATGTCGATTCTCGGACGTCACGTGTTGTACGACTACCCCGAATATTACAATCTATTTTCGCGCAAATCCACGAATGCAGGCGTACGTAATGTTGCGAATACGAATCGTCGCTTGCTGTCAGCCTATCGTGGAGCTGACGGGATCAAAACTGGGTACACCCGTGCGGCGGGCTTCAACCTTGTCGCCTCTGCCGAGCGCGGTCAGGAACGCATTATCGCCACCGTTTTTGGCGGCAGGTCTACCGCAACACGCAATGCACGCGTTGCTGAACTGTTAGATATGGGCTTTCAACGCGCACCCAGCCGGGCAACTCTACGCAAGCCGCAAAAACCCTCTTACGCGGCTTCTAAAGGCACGAGCAAACCAACGCCCAGCGTCATGACAGCAAGCTTGAGACCTCAAATGCGTCCTGAGGAGACGACATCCGTCGCATCCATCAATGCCGAAGACATCGTAGCAGCAGTTGCAGAGGCCAAAGCAACCGTTCCGTCGGCGGCTTCGGCCAGCAGTACAAGTGGCGTTTTATCGACGGATATCACATCCGCATTGATACAGGCTCAGGAAACACCGCAGGCGGACGTTTTGCCGAACAATGGCGGTATAGCGCCTGTTTCGTTACGACCAACAATGCGGCCGGGAAGCCTCATAAATGCGCAAGCCACCCAGATTGAAGAAAAAGAAATCGTATCACGGATTTCGACATCGGGTGGACACCATTGGGGCGTCAACGTCGGTCAGTACAGTAGCCGTTATCTTGCCGAGAGAGCACTGGTGACGACGGCCCTGACAGAACTTGAGACACTGGACGGCACGTTGCGTAAAGTGGTCAAGCGCAACACTGGCTTTGATGCGAACTTCCTCGGCATGACACGCGATTCAGCTAATTTGGCCTGTCGCCGTCTTTCCGCACGCAATTTGGAATGCAAAACGGTTGGGCCATCCTGATAGGGCCTAGTCGCTGCGCGGTTTTTCATCCCACTCCCGGCTTAGAATGCGGCGGCTGTCCCCATCGGGATCGTCGTATTGGCGGCTGCGCAAAGTGTACAGAAAGCCCAGCAAGCCAAGACCACCTAATGCCAGTGAAATGGGAATGAGATAGGTCAGCACGTTCATAGTCGACCTCTCACCCGAAGTGCGTTCAGTGATACAGTCAAAGACGACGCAGACATCGCCAGAGCTGCAATCAATGGTGTCGCCATACCGGCGACAGCAAGCGGGACAGCAACAATGTTATAGATTGTAGCTATCCGGAAATTTTCAGTAATTCGCTTTCGGGATTGGCGGGCTGTTGCGACCGCATCCCCGACAGGTAGCAAATTTTCACCTAGCAAGACGATATCCGACGCCGCGCGTGCCGCATCCATCGCTTGTGCCGGGCTAATGGAAACATGGGCTGACCCGAGCGCACCAGTATCATTCAAACCATCTCCAATCATCAAAACCAGATGCCCTCTCGCAGATAAATCTCGAATAACATCGACTTTTTCAGAAGGCGTCACATTGGCCTTGTAAGCCATCTTTCCGAGTTCTTTAGCAGTCTGTTCAACTGAAACCGCACGATCACCTGACAACAGCATCACCTTGATGCCTCGATCTTGCAGTTTGCGCATCAAATCAGCCGCACCTGGACGCATGCGGTCTTCAAATTCCAAGACAACGATCTCGCCATCTCCACAATCCAATGCAGTACATACCCCCCCAGCATTGCCCTGACCGCCAATCCATTCCAGACGCCCGAGGCGGACTTTGGATTGGGCCACGACTGCACTCGTGCCATAGCCGGGGCACTCGATCTGCTCACTGAGCTTTGCAGGTACGATGTGTTCTGCTTCGGCTTTTCGGGTGATCGCCACCGCCAAAGGATGGGATGAGCCAGAGGATAACGCATAGGCGATTGCCTTCTGGTGCTCCTTTAATTGGTGCCAATTCGTAAGACGCGGTGTGCCAAGCGTCACGGTACCGGTTTTGTCAAAAACGGCGATATCTACCTGCGCCAGGCGTTCCAGCGCAGTTGCATTTTTGATGAGCAACCCCTTTTTAAACAATCGACCAGACGCGGCGGTTGTCACCGCTGGAACGGCCAAACCCAATGCGCAAGGACACGTGATGATGAGGACAGCCGCCGCGATGTTCAAGGCAACACGCATATCACCAGACCACAACAGCCATCCCAAAAACGCCACTGCAGCCAGAAGATGTACACCCGGCGCATATAGTTTTGCCGCCGTATCCGCCAAAGACGTGTATTGCGATCTACCGCTTTCAGCCACCGCAACAAGGGCGGCCAGTTTGTGTAACGATGTATCCAGCCCTACGGCTGTCGCTTTTAGGGTCAATGGCCCTGTTAGGTTGACCTCACCCGCGTGCAATTGATCCCCCTTAAGCCGCAACACGGGGATGGTTTCACCAGTCAAAGCCGAGCGATCCACTTCTGACGCCCCCTCGATCACCACTCCATCAACAGGAATTCGCGCCCCTGGCCGCACCAGAACAAAATCACCCAAACGCAATTCTGCAATTGGCACCTCGCGCAGCTTGCCATGTTTACTCAGGAGCGCCTTGCTGACTTCAAGGGCCGTCAGCTCTTCGGCGGCCGAACGCGCCGCAGAACGCGCGCGAGCTTCGAGCCATCTTCCCGCAAGCAAAAAGAACGTAAGCGCCAACGCTGCATCAAAATAAGCGTGCTCTCCAGATAACCGGGTTTCCCATAAGGACGTAACAACCGCCAAAAAAATCGCCAAGGAAATTGGCACATCCATATTCAAACGCTTGACGCGCAGCCCTGCCCAAGCGTTTCGAAAAAACGGCTGAGCTGAAAACGCTAATGCGGGCACGGTAATCGCAGCTGAAATCCAATGGAACAGATCGCGCGTCGCATCCGTTGCACCCGACCAAACCGCAACCGAGAGCAGCATTACATTCATCGCTGCAAATCCGGCAACAGCTACCCGCATCAAGATATCGCGTCCCGCCGCGTCAGTTTGCGTTTGGCTCAGCACCGCCGGGTCCAGCTCATGCGCTTGGAAACCTTCACCTTTCAAACAATCGATCAGGGTTTGCACAGCCACGTCGGGGGCGGCATCAATCATCACACGCTTACGCGTCAGATTAACCCGCGCGGCCCGGACACCGGGTTTTTGCACCAAACAATTTTCAACAGCTCCAATGCAGATCTGGCAATGAATACTCGGCAAGGATAGCGCCAGTTTGGCATCCGGAAGCGCTTCTTGAGGGCGGGCCACAGGTGTTGCCAGGCAGCCCGGGCACCCGACAGGTCCATTGGAAGACAAAACTGTCATGAACCACTTGTCGCCACATGCAGGATCACGCGTTGGCGAAATTCCGTCCCATCCGATGATTCTGCGATCATGCGTATGTTCCAATTTCCCGCTGCCAGTTTTAACGGTGCGACATACCGCGTGCCATCAAACACAAATTCCGGCTGAATATCATCTTGGACATGGGTAGCCCGCCCAAGTGTCGCTGTCAGTCCAGCAGCTTTCACTGGTGCGCCCCTCTCATCCGTTATGGACAAGTAAACCTGCTCATCACCCGTTTGAGCGATCACAGCCCATCCCAATGCCTGTTGGGCAGAACGTTTTTTGTCAAACTCCTGACTGGCAACGTAAGAGTTCTTAACCTCCAATCCAGGGAAGGTTTTAACTGCGTTGTAAGCCAACGCGAGGTTAACACTTATAATGATCGAAAACGCACCAACAAAGATCAATGCAACGTGACGGCCTGTCAGTTTACGTTCCATCAATTTGATCCTTTTCCGGTAAAGTTACTGTCTTTATATGCCCTGTCCCCATTGGAGAGATCTTCAATCCAAAACCGAACATCACTTAACCCACCAGTTGCCGGCGCTGAATTTGGCGGCGCCACAACGTACACGCGCTGAAGGTAGGATGTATCGGCGGCGACAGACATAGAGGCATAGGGAGTGCCTTCGAGCTGAATGCGCAGGGTCGGGTCGCCCAGGACAGCGATCCGAAACAGACGCTCATCGATATTCTTATTGCGTAGACGGATGTCGTAGGTGTTGCGGATCGAGCCATCGGACAGTGTGACAAAGGTTGGGTTGCGCACAGGGGCCACTGTCACTTCGATGTCAGCGCGGATAAACAATGCAACCACCAGCAAAACACCGACACTTCCCCACAAAGCGGTGTACAATATGGTGCGCGGCCGAAAAATGTGCTTCCAGATGGCACGGGGCGGGTTTCCCTGCCGCTCCAAAAGCTCATCTGACAAAGCCAAATAGTCAATCAACCCGCGCTGTTTACCGACCTTGGCCATGATGTCGTCGCAGGCATCTATGCACAACGCACAGGTAATACACTCCATCTGCTGACCATCGCGAATGTCGATCCCCACGGGGCAGACGTTCACGCACGCCATACAATCGATGCAATCGCCGATCGGTTCGGATTGCGCTTCTTGGCTATGTTTGCGAGGTTCTCCACGCCAAGGACGATACGCGACAGTCAATGTGTCTTCGTCCATCATTGCCCCTTGAATGCGAGGCCAAGGGCAAGCGTAAATACAGATTTGTTCCCGGGCAAAACCACCAAAACCAAAGGTAGTAGCAGTCAAAATAGCCATTGTAATATAGGCAACGGCGGCAGCCTGACCGGTAAACAGGTCGACAAAAAGCGTCGGTGCGTCAGCGAAGTAAAACACCCATGCACCACCCGTGGCCCCCGCGATTAACAACCAGAGAGCCCATTTCGTAAGGCGCAGTTGAATTTTGCGGAAATCCAACTTTTCCTGACGGTGCAATCGCAGGCGTGCGTTTCGATCCCCTTCGACCCAGCGCTCCACCAGAATAAACAGGTCCGTCCAGACGGTTTGCGGGCAGGCATATCCGCACCAAACCCGCCCCAAGGCTGATGTAAACAGGAACAAGCCCAGTCCGGCCATGATCAGCAGGCCAGCAACGAAGTAAAATTCATGACTCCAGATCTCGATCCAAAAGAAATAGAACCGACGGTTTGCCAAATCCAATAAAACCGCCTGATGGGGTAAATCAGGCCCACGGTCCCAGCGGACCCACGGAACAGCATAGTAAATGCCAAGCGTTACAACCAGAATGGCCCACTTAAAATTCCGAAACGCGCCGGAGACGCGTCGGGGGAAAATTGGGTCGCGGGCAGCAAACAGGTTGGGTGGTGTGACATCTTCAGTCAAATCGTATCACTCCGGTTTGGATGGGATCAGGCAGGTTATTCGCCCCCACCCAATTGGTGGACATAAATCGCAACGGCTTTGACCTGAGCTTCGGACAAGCGTTGCGCCCAAGAAGGCATCACCCCAAAGCGACTGTTCGTTACGGTTTCCAGCACCGTTTCGTAATCACCGCCATACAACCAAATTGCATCCGCAAGATTAGGGGCCCCTTGTGTGCGATCACCCAGACCTTTTTGGCCATGACAAACGCTACAATTGTCTTGGAACACCTCTGAACCCACCGCAACTTGCGCCGGATCAAGCGGCGCGCCCGAAAGGTTCATTACGAAATTCACAACAGACGTCAGCTCTTCCGGCTCCAGAATGTCCCCAAAAGCAGGCATCTGCGAATAGCGCGCATCGTCGTCCTCTTCGTTTCGGATACCATGCGCAATGGTTGTGTGGATTTCCTGAATATCACCACCCCAGAGCCAATCATCATCCAACAGATTTGGATATCCAACAGCTCCCGCCGCACCGGACCCGTGACACTGCGTACACCAAGTGCGATAAACTGCGGCCCCAGCGGATGTGGCATAGGCGTTCAGATCTGCCTTCTCATCGATCTTGGTCAGCTCAGTTGATGCCAGCCGCAGATTGATTTCCTCGTTGCGGGCCTCCACCAGCGCAATTTCCTCAACCACTTCGGCGCGTGTCGAATACCCCAACAAACCAGAGGTTGCAGACGACACCAGAGGCCATGCCGGGTAGGCTAAGGTATACCCGACCCCCCAAATAATGGTGACATAGAAGGTCCATAGCCACCAACGTGGCATCGGATTGTCGAATTCTTCGATTCCATCCCAGCTATGACCGGTGGTCTTTGGGTCACCCTCTTGCTTTGGTGGTACTTTGGTCATTTCTTTGCCTCTTCTTGCGGGGCCGGACGGTCATCATTTCGAAAGATCATATTGGCGGCGTCGCGGTGCAGCACGGTAGAACCCGGGCGAATGATCCAGATCCAGATGCCGACAAAGACGCAGAACAAAAGCAGTAGCATCCAGCTATCCGCGAATTCTCTGAGCAGGGAATATGTTTCCATTTTGGTCCTCCTTACCGGCTGGCATCTGGCGTGAAGGTCGAGAAATCGACCAGCGTGCCCAACATTTGCAGATATGCAATCAGCGCGTCGGCTTCGGAGATCCCAGGCTGACCATCAAAGTTGCGCACTTGCGCGCCGGGATATCGTTCCAACATCCCATCATAATCACTGTCTGGATCCCCCTGAGCGCGAAAATCTGCGGCGGCCGTCTCAATCATTTCGTTGGTGTAAGGCACACCAACAAACCGATGCGTCGACATGAGGTCCGCCACGTAATCGGGCTCGATGCGGGCGCGTTCAAGGAAGCCGTACTTGGGCATGATCGATTCCGGCACAACCGATTGCGGATCCCGCAAATGAGCCAGATGCCAGTCATCTGAATAGCGACCACCAACCCGCGCTAAATCCGGGCCTGTTCGCTTGGAACCCCATTGAAATGGGTGGTCGTACATTGATTCGGCGGCCAGCGAATAGTGTCCGTAACGTTCCACTTCGTCCCGCATGGGTCGGATCATTTGACTGTGACAAACATAGCACCCTTCACGGATGTAGATGTCACGGCCGGTCAGCTCAAGCGGCGAATATGGCCGCATGCCTTCCACTTTTTCGATCGTATTTTCGAGATAAAACAAGGGGGTGATCTGCACCAGCCCGCCGATTGTGACAACGAGAAAGCTCAGAACCAAAAGCAACGTTGCATTGGTTTCGATGAACTTGTGTTTTGTGAGGATAGACATGCTCTGATCCCTCCTTATTCAGCAGGGACAATTGTGCCCAGCGGCGCTTTGGCGGGCGCAGCCTTCACAGTCATCCAAAGATTGTAGCACATGATGATCGCGCCAGAGAGGAACATGACCCCGCCCAATCCGCGGACAACATACATTTGGTATTTCGCGCTGACGGTATCGGCAAAGGAATTCACCAAGAAGCCATTGGCGTCTACTTCGCGCCACATCAGACCTTCCATAATGCCGGTCACCCACATGCTGGCCGCGTAGAGCACAATGCCAATGGTCGCGAGCCAGAAGTGCCAACTGACGAGGTTCAGGCTGTAAAGGCGTTCGCGTTTCCACAAAACGGGCACGAGGTAGTACAGCGCACCAAATGTGATGAGACCGTTCCAACCCAACGCACCGGAATGCACATGCCCGATGGTCCAATCTGTATAATGTGACAATGAATTTACAGCGCGGATCGACATCATCGGTCCTTCGAACGTAGACATGCCGTAAAACGCCAGTGAGGTGACCATCATCCGCAATATGGGATCCGTGCGCAGTTTGTCCCACGCCCCCTGCAGTGTCATCAGCCCGTTGATCATGCCTCCCCAGCTTGGCATCCAGAGAATGATCGAAAAGACCATGCCCAGTGTCGTCGCCCAATCCGGCAACGCGGTATAGTGCAAGTGGTGCGGACCCGCCCAGATGTACAAAAAGATCAGGGCCCAAAAGTGAATGATCGATAGCTTATAGCTAAAAACAGGTCGTTCGGCCTGTTTCGGCACGAAGTAATACATCATCCCCAGAAAACCTGCGGTGAGGAAAAAGCCGACCGCGTTGTGCCCATACCACCACTGGACCATGGCGTCTTGCACACCGGAAAAAACCTGGACCGATTTGGAGCCCCAGATCGAAACGGGAATTGAAATGTTATTCACCAGATGCAGCATCGCGACCGTCACAATGAAGGCCAGATAGAACCAGTTCGCCACATATATATGCGGCTCTTTTCGTTTAATGATTGTGCCGAGAAAGCAAACGAGAAACGCAACCCAGACAATGGTCAACCAGATATCAACGTACCATTCTGGTTCTGCATATTCTTTGGATTGGGTGCCGCCCAGCAGATACCCGGTCGCCGCCAAAACGATAAATATCTGGTACCCCCAGAAAACAAACCACCCCAGATTCCCGCCCCACAGCCGTGCGGCTGACGTGCGTTGCACGACAAAAAATGCTGTCGCGATCAACGCGTTGCCACCAAAGGCAAAAATCACTGCCGACGTGTGTAAGGGGCGTAGGCGGCCAAAGTTTGCATAGCCCTCTGCCCATTCAAAATTGAGGCTAGGAAAGGCCAATTGAAATGCGATGACGACACCGACCAAGAAACCGACGACACCCCAAAAAGCGGTTGCAATGACGCCAGCCCGTACAACGCTGTCAAAATATTCATCCGTAGCGATGGGCTTTGACGGCTCATCTGTGTTGCGCAGGGTGACCAGAAACAAGCCCCCTGACACCACCATAAAAATCACCATATGCAGATGATATGCCTGATCACGTGCATGCCCCGCCGCAATCATCGCAAACAGCGTAGCCAGGCCAAGCACGACAAGCTTTGCGTAGTTTAAAGTTCCGGTATTCATCTTGCCGGTGTCCCTTTCGTCTGGCTCGCGCAAACAGAATCCACCTGCGCAAAACAATGTTTTTCTGAGTGTCTTTTCGCTGGTTTGAAGGGTTTCCTCTTTGATCTGTGTCAAGCTTGAGCCGTTTTTTCACTGACAAAGATCAAAGCCTCCATGTTCAACTTGAGGCACAATTGGTCAGGAAACCTGATGCAGAAGGAACTGACGATGGCATATAAATCCATTTTCGCACCACTGACACATTTTGATAGCAACTCAGCCGCGCTCGCTTATTCCACCGCAATCACAGATGCCCATGATGCCCATCTTGAGGTTTTATGTCTCGGTGTGGATCCTGCGCCAAACACCTACTATGACGCAGGATCAAGCGCGGTGCTGATGCATGCCGCAATAGAAGAGGCACATGCCCATGCGGATGAAATGCATAACGGCGTCCTGAAACAGCTTGCAGGTTCCGGGCTGCGCTGGGAGATCGTCAATGCAGTTTCCACAACCGCCAGCCTTGGGCATTCGATCGCGCTGCAGGCACGGCTTTCTGATTTGGCGATTGTCGGTTCGCCCTACGGATCACCACATCAAGCCACGCAGTGCCTTGCGCTGGAAGGATTGCTCTTTGAGGCTGCTTGCCCAACAGTGATTGTTCCCAAGGGCGATCACAAAGCGCGCCCGGAAACAATTGTGATCGGTTGGAACGAAAGCAAAGAATCAATTCGTGCAATCCGTTCCGCATTGCCCTTTTTGCAGGCTGCAGCCTCCGTTCACATCGCGATTATTGATCCGCCGGAAAATGGCCCGGATCGCTCTGGCCCTGGTGGAGCACTTGCCGTATTTCTCGCGCGCCACGGCGTGCGCTGCGACATTCAGGTCATGACACGACAAGGGGAACGGATCAGCGATAGGCTTGCGCGCCATGTGACCGAAACCGGCGCGGATATGTTGGTTATGGGGGGCTATGGCCATTCGCGTTTCCGCGAGGCTGTGCTTGGAGGAGCAACACGAGACATGCTGGAGCACAGTACAGTTCCCGTGTTGATGGCACATTAGCGGAGCTTTGCCAGCGGCGGCGTCAGCTCAGAAATCCGCCGTCGCTGTCATCGCCAGCTTCTTCCATGAGACGATCCATATCTGGCACCAAAACGCGGCGTTTGCCTTCCAGAACAATGACGTTGTCCTTTTTTAAGGCGGATACCTGCCGACTGACTGTTTCAAGCGTCAGCCCAAGGTAATCAGACATCGCTTCGCGCGTCAGTGGCAAATCAAAGGTTAGACTGGATGTATCTGGCCCCTCAGGCAGCAAAGTTGCGTTTCGCCGCGCAACGATTGCCAAAAGGCTGGCCAGTTTTTCCCGCGCTGTTTTTCGGCCAAGAACAAGCATCCAT
This sequence comes from Roseobacter sp., assembly GCA_039983935.1. Taxonomy (GTDB): domain Bacteria; phylum Pseudomonadota; class Alphaproteobacteria; order Rhodobacterales; family Rhodobacteraceae; genus Roseobacter. The sequence continues at coordinate 71,142 of JBDWVP010000059.1, forward strand.
TCGCGCGCGGCATCCAACTCATCAAGTGTCATTTCCAGCAGACGATGCGTAATATGCGGTGTCGAATCTATCAATTTTTCAAATGGTTTACGTCGAAAACAGCACATCGTTAGATCGCTCGTTGCCATTACGGTGTAGGACGCCGTTTCTCTCCCTGGGCGGCCAACAAAATCCGACGGTAACAACAAACCAACCATTTGGGTGCGCCCGTCTTCCATGGTTTGTGTCAATGCCGCGACCCCCGATACGACAGAGGCGACGAAATCCATGCGATCCCCGGCACACATGATCGTCTGCCCAGCCGAAAAGCTTCGATAGTATTTGATATCTTCTAACAGTGCCAATTCATCCGCATCACAACGCGCACATACAGCGCTATGCCGGATCGGGCAGTCGGCACAGTCCTTAATCATCGACGATTTCGCTACTTGCATCAAAAGGCTCCGGACTTGATACACATTAAGGATTCCACACACCCCTAACACTATTCAAATGGTATGAGCATTACATCCAAACTCGCCAGAATGGGACTGTTTGACGCAAAGGTGCCTCGCTACACCAGCTATCCAACAGCGCCACAATTTTCCGCGCGGGTAAGCGACATCCAAACTCGACATTGGATTGCAGCGATCCCACCGGGCAGTCAGATATCCATATTCGTCCATATTCCCTTTTGCCGACGGCTGTGTTGGTTTTGTGCGTGTCGGACGCAAGGGACAACCAGCGGCGCGCCCGTTGTCGGCTATCTGGACACGTTAAAGCGCGAAATTGAAACCTTACACGCGCTGTTGCCCGCAGATATTACCTTGAGCCGGGTCCATTGGGGCGGCACGCCCACGCTTCTCAACCCCTCTATGATAAACGATTTGGCGCAAGAAATTACGTCAATGGCACCTTTGGTGGAGAATGGCGAGTTTTCTGTCGAAATTGATCCCAACGAATTGGATCAGCCACGCGTTGATGCCCTTGCAAACGTCGGCATGACGCGCGCGTCAATTGGCGTGCAAGACTTTGACGAAGAAATACAATCCACCATCGGCCGCTTGCAGAGTTTTGATGTCACGCGCGAGGCAGCGGATATGTTACGCGCCGCGGGCATTACATCCCTAAATGCGGACATTCTGTTTGGCCTCCCACATCAAACACCAGAAAAGATCGCAGCAACCGTTCAAAAGCTACTGTCCCTCAGCCCCGACCGGGTCGCGTTGTATGGCTATGCGCACGTGCCATGGATGGCCCGGCGCCAATCTCTGATCCCAAATAACGCCCTTCCAGTGCCAGAAAAGCGGCTGCAACTCTTTGAAACAGCTCGGCAGTTGTTTGAATGGGACGGGTTCCGTCAAATCGGCATTGACCACTTTGCCACCCCTGATGACGCACTCACAGTTGCCGCGCGATCGGGGCGGTTACGGCGAAATTTCCAAGGGTATACAGATGAAACTGCCGATATGTTGATTGGCCTCGGGGCGTCTGCCATTTCACGGTTCCCGCAAGGGTACGCGCAAAACATCGCCGCAACTTCGGAGTATTCCAAGGCTGTCAATGCAGGAGAACTCGCCACGGCACGCGGCCATTGCTTTTCACAAGAAGATCACCTGCGCGCACGACTGATTGAAGCCATCATGTGTGATTTTCAAATCGATCGAAAAGAGCTGACAGATGCGTTTCCAGACAAAGCAGATCATATCAATACCCTGCTGCATAACGCTGCCGATTTCTTTGGTGATGTAGTCTATTTATCGAGCCAAATCTTCAAAGTTCTAGAAGAAGGTCAACCATTGACGCGGATCATCGCCCAACATTTTGGCGCCTATGACATGTCCAATGCGGGTCATGCCTCGGCCATCTAAACCTTACGTCGCAGCGGCCAGCAGGCTTTTAGTGTATTCATGACGCGGCGCATCAAAGATTTGTTCAACCGGACCAGATTCGACAACATCCCCTCGTTTCATCACCATCACCTGATGGGACATGGCCCGCACCACGCGTAAGTCGTGACTGATAAAAACATAAGCCAATCCGTATTTCTGCTGAAGGTCGCGCAGTAGATCGACAATTTGCACCTGCACGGTCATGTCCAGCGCCGATGTTGGCTCATCCAGCACCAGCAGTTTTGGTCGCAGAACCATCGCCCGGGCAATCGCGATCCGCTGGCGTTGTCCGCCGGAAAATTCATGCGGGTATCGGTCCATTGTGATCGGATCGAGACCGACCTCTTCCATAATCTCATGCACCAAGGTGCGGTGGTCCCGTCCGGGATCCACATTGTGGATGCCAAGCCCCTCAGAAATGATTTGGGCACAGGTCATTCTGGGGCTCAGAGAGCCAAACGGATCCTGAAAGACGATCTGCATGTCTTTGCGCAAACTACGCAACTGGCGGGTCGACCAGCCCCGCAAGTTTTGCCCCATAAAGCGGATGTCTCCCTCCGAAGCAATCAGTCGCATCAACGCAAGCGCCATTGTTGTTTTGCCGGAACCCGATTCACCAACAACACCGACCGTCTCTCCTGCCCGGACGACAAGACTGGCGGCATTTACCGCTTTGACGTGCCCAACAGTTCGGCGCAAAAGCCCTGCCTCGATTGGAAACCAGACCTTCAGGTCATCTGTCTGCGCGATAACTTCGGCCTCAACCGCCAGCGCAGCAGGCTCACCCGAGGGTTCAGCACTCAACAGCTTTTTAGTGTATTCATGTTGCGGATTGGAAAAGATGTTCGCCGTTGGGCCAGTCTCAACGATCTCGCCATTTTGCATAACGCAGACGCGGTCTGCGATCTTGCGCACGATGCCAAGGTCGTGAGTAATGAACAAAAGGCCCATGCCCATGCGATCCTTGAGGTCTTTGAGTAGCTCGAGAATCTGCGCCTGAATGGTCACATCCAACGCCGTTGTTGGTTCATCAGCAATCAATACATCCGGTTTATTCGCCAAGGCCATCGCGATCATCACACGCTGTCGCTGCCCCCCGGACAATTGATGCGGATAGCTGTTCAGCCGGGTGGCCGCATCGTTAATACCGACCTGTTCCAACAATTCGACAATGCGTGCCCGCGCATCATTGCCAGTCACGCCCTGATGCAACTCGAGGCTCTCACCAAGCTGCTTTTCAATCGTGTGCAGCGGATTGAGCGATGTCATCGGTTCTTGAAAGATGAAACTGATGTCGTTGCCACGTACTTTGCGCAGCAGTGTTTCATCCGCGCCGATCATCTGCTGCCCCTCATAGGTGACAGAGCCCGACACCTCTGCACTATCCCCCAACAAAGAAACGGTCGAAAGCGCCGATACGGATTTTCCCGACCCAGACTCTCCGACCAAAGCGACGGTTTCTCCCCGTTCCAGAGAAAAGCTGACGCCTTTCACGGCTTGCGTCACAGCTCCGTCCTGGCGGAAACCGACAATCAGGTCTTTGACCTCCAAAAGCGCAGTCATGAAAAGGTCTTTCTAGGATCAAATGCGTCTCTGATGCCTTCGAAAATGAAGACCAGAAGAGACAGCATGATGGCAAAAGTGAAAAAGGCGGTGAACGCCAGCCAAGGGGCCTGTAAGTTTTGTTTTGCCTGCAACGTTAGTTCCCCCAACGAGGGCGCCGAAGACGGCAGGCCGAAGCCTAAAAAGTCAAGGATTGCCAATGTTGAAATTGTGCCGGTAATGATAAAGGGCAGCATGGTTAGCATGGCGACCATCGCGTTTGGCAACATATGCCTGAACATAATTGTCACGTTAGACACGCCCAGAGCCCGCGCGGCCCGCACGTATTCGAGATTTCTCGCGCGCAGGAATTCTGCACGCACGACGCCGACCAATGACGTCCAACTGAACAGAACCAGCAATATCACCAATAGCCAAAAACTGCGCCCCAAAATGGCGAACATGATGATGATGACATATAGCGACGGCGTCGAAGACCAAATTTCAATGACACGTTGAAAGATCAAATCCGTCTTGCCCCCGAAAAACCCCTGAACAGCACCGGCAAAAATCCCGATGAGACTGGAGAGCCCTGTCACCAGAATTGTAAAGAAAATCGACAGTCGAAACCCATGAATGACGCGGGCAAGCACATCGCGTTTCGTCCCATCTGTCCCCAGCAGGTTTTGTCCGTTGGGTGGCAAGGGGGCCGCGCCGGGCCGATCAACGGCCGTGTCAAAAGAATACGGGATCAATGGCCAAATTGACCATCCTTTTTCGATCTGTTCGCCTTCAATGACCCCGTCCTTGGCGTCTTCAATGTAACCTTCGGGGTCATCAAAACACAGCTCCAACCCACCTGTCGCGATTAAACATTTAACCTCTGGGTCTCGGTAGACAGCCTCGGTCTGGAAATCCCCGCCAAAGGCGGTTTCAGGATAAAAATTCCATATCGGTGTGAAATATTCACCACGATATTGCACGACGATTGGTTTGTCGTAGGCAATAAACTCAGCAAATAGCGAAAGACCAAAAAGGATGGAAAAAATCCACAACGACCAAAAGGCACGCCTGTTGCGTTTAAAATTGCGCCAACGACGTTGGTTCAACGGGGACAGTCGCGATTTACGACCGCCTGCTTCTGGCGATTTTTCTGACATCATATCGGTTGCTGACATGCGCTATCCCTCCCGCCTCTCAAAGTCGATCCGGGGATCAACCAATACGTACATCAGGTCAGATAACAGCCCGACCACCAGACCAATCAGGCCAAAGATGAAGAGCGTCCCGAATACGATTGGGTAGTCACGTGCGACGGCGGCCTCAAACCCAAGACGTCCCAAGCCATCCAAGCTGAAGATCGTTTCGATGATCAGAGACCCGCCAAAGAAAACACCGATGAAAACTGCCGGGAACCCAGCAATTACGATCAACATCGCATTTCGAAAAACATGCCCATAGAGAACTTGCCGTTCCGACAAACCCTTGGCGCGGGCGGTCATAACATAGTGTTTTTTGATCTCGTCCAGAAAGCTGTTCTTGGTCAGCAATGTCAGCGTTGCGAACGCTGATATCGTAGAAGCTAAAACGGGCAGAGTGATGTGCCAGAAATAATCCAGCACTTTGCCCCATGCACTGAGTTCGTCAAAGTTATCACTGGTCAACCCGCGCAGCGGAAAGATTTGCCAATATGACCCACCAGCAAAAAGAACCAACAGCAGAATGGCGAACAAAAAGCCCGGAATGGCATAGGCGGCAATGATGGCCCCGGATGTCCATGTGTCAAAACTAGTGCCGTCCTTGACCGCTTTGCGAATGCCCAGCGGAATAGAAACCAGATATGCAATCAACGTTGACCAAAGTCCTAAAGTTATGGAAACAGGTAGTTTTTCCTTGATAAGATCGATCACCGAGATGGACCTGAAATAGCTCTCACCAAAGTCAAATCGCATGTAGTTCCAGATCATATTCAAAAAGCGTTCGACCGGCGGCTTGTCAAAACCAAATTCGGCTTCTAGTTCAGCGATGAATTCTGGTGGTAATCCACGCGCGCCGATGTATTGGCTGTCATTGGTACTGCCCAGATCCTCGGCACCTGCATCGTTGTTGGCGCCGGAAAACCCTTCAAAGACATCTCCGCCGCCTTGAATACGCGCGATGGCCTGTTCCACAGGCCCCCCGGGTACAAACTGCACCAAAGTGAAATTGATCAGCATGATGCCTAAAAGCGTCGGGATGATCAGCAAAAGCCTTCTGATGATATAGGCACTCACGGCGCTACCTCAGAGCCCCTGCAGTGCGCAATGCGTCGGCCTTGTCTTGGTTATACCACCAGAAATCAAGCTGGCCTAATGCAAAGGGCGGGATATCCGCGGGATGTTCATATTGGTCATAATAGGCCACCCAGTGGCTCGGGTTATACCAAACCGGGATCATGATGAACTCGTGACGAAGCGCGCGATCCAAAGCCATCAAGGAGGCCCGCTCTTGTTCGCGCGTGGTCGCGTTAAGAGATCGGTCAATGATTGCATCCACCAAGGGGCTGGCGAGCCCGGCCGGGTTGAACAATGAAAATTCTGCCGCTTCTGAACCGTACCGTTGCATGAGGCCCGTGCCCGTGCCCAAAAAGGCACCATAGCTGTCATAGACCAAATCATAATCTCGATCCCGTTCACGGGTTGTGTATTGGGCGGCATCTACCTTTTCGAACGTGATATCGACGCCCATCGTTTTGACGTTTGTAACAAAATTCTCCATCACGGCGCTGAGCGTCGGGGAGGTGGCACTGTTGAACAGGAAATTCAATTTGAGCGTTTGACCGGCGGCATTGCGGCGCACGCCGTCGTCCCCCACAGCCCACCCTGCATCATCGAGCAGGCGCATGGCTGCGCGCGCGTTCCTGCGATCCAACAGCCTTGCACCGTTTGATGTGTGCGGAACCAAGGCGGGTTCTGCCAACATTTCCGCCGGCACGAGATCACCGAGGCTTTGCAGCAGTTCAAGTTCTGCGCCCTTCGGCATCTCATTGGCCATCACGGGCGAGCCTTGCGTGTAAGAAGAACGTTGTTTGAACAATCCGTATTGCAGGCTTTCATTCGTCCATTCAAAGTTAAATCCCAGCGCGATCGCCTGACGTACCCGGCGGTCCTGCAATACATCACTGCCCAGGTTGAAAACGATGCCGGAAGGCGTTGGGGGAGAGCCATCAGACAATTCTTCTGTCAGAACCAAACCTTCACGCGTTTTGGGGAAATCATACCCTGTCGCCCATTTCTTGGAGTCACCTTCACTGCGGAACGTATATTCACCCGCCTTAAAAGCTTCAAACGCGGCTGTGTCATCGCCAAAATATTCGATCCGAATGGCATCAAAATTGTTGCGCCCAACGTTAAATGGCAGATCTTTGCCCCAGTATTCAGGATTGCGTTTGTAAACAATGCTGCGGTTCACATCTACACTATCGATCATGTAAGGGCCTGACCCCGGAGACACTTCTAAACGGCTTTCATCAAGCCCAGCGCCGGTTTCTTCGTACCATTTTTTGGACCACGCAGGGACGCCTCCAACCTGTTCGATCAGACTGCGTCGTGAAACGCCGTCCGTAAAATAAAATTTGATGGTGTAGTCGTCGATCACCTCTACTTTGGGAATGAGCTGGCGAACCGCTTCGGCATAGGAACGCAGCCCTTCATCCAAAAGCAAGTTGTGGCTGAAAGCGATATCATGGGCGGTCACTGGAGAGCCGTCAGAAAATTTCGCTTCTGGCCGCATGTAGAAAATGACCCATTCCCGACCTTCGGGATATTCCAGACGCTCACAGAGCAAACAGTAGGATTCGCCAAAGACGTCTGCCGGGGCAGAGGTGCCTCCGGTGCCTTCGCCAAGCAGGCTTTCATACATAACCGTCGACAATGCACCGCCGCGGCCCTTGCGTGTGTAAGGATGCATCGAATCAAAAGTGCCAACGACGCTGAGGGCAATTTCCCCACCCTTGGGGGCATTCGGGTTCACGTAGTCGAAATGTTGGTAATCGGCCGGATACGTCAAATCACCGTAAAAGGAATACCCATGGCTGACGGTCAAATTTTCCTGCCCGCGCAGCGTGTCAGCCCACAAGACCCCAAACACAAAAGTCAGGAGACCCAGACTGACGCCCATGAGAGACCCTAAATCTGATCTGGTCTTTGCGATCTGGGCCAATGGTGCTTTCATCTGGACTATCTCCTAATTAGCGCGGTGCTGACGAGCCTATACTCTGATGTAAGCTAATGGGAGGTCACGCCAAGATACAAGTTGCGAAAACGTGATCCAGTACGAGATTGCGTGTTTTAAACAACAAAAAAGCCGCGATGCCAGTCGGCGCGCGGCTTTTCATCTACTCAACCATAGGCTTTAGTCGTCAAGGCTGTCCAAATACGCAATAACGTCAGCACGATCTTCGATCTTGCGCAGACCATTAAAGCTCATAGATGTGCCTGCAATGTAGGCAGACGGCTTTTCAAGGAAAGCGCTCAAGTTCTCTGGCGTCCACTCGCCACCTTTTGAGGTCATTGCTCCGGAATAACCGAAACCGTCTGCCGCAGCTTTTGACCGACCAACAACGCCATATAAGTAAGGACCTGCGCCGTTTTCACCATCAACAATTTTGTGACAGGCAGAACATTTCTTGAATACTTTTGCGCCAGATTCGACGCTGGCTGAGGCCATAATCGTCGCAAAATCGACCTCTTCGACTTCCCCATCATCGCTACTGTCTTCGACCTCAATCACGTATGACGCCTCTCCATGGCTATCAACATGGTAAAGTTCTTCTGCTGTCCACTTGCCGAGAAGAAAAACAAGCAGTGCGCCGCAGACACCGCCCGCCGCTTTTGTGAGTGTCATTGTATCGAACATGGCTAGGTCCATTGCTATCTGTTTGAGGCGTATCTACGTCTTCACCTTAGCCGTGGCAAGGTGTACTTACCGCGACTAAACGCCACTTTCGTCGCATATATATCTTAGGAAACCGTAATGACCAGCCAATCCGCCATCCGTATCGCGTTTCAAGGGGATCTGGGTGCTTATAGTCACGAGGCTGCATTGAATGCGCGGCCCGACGCGACACCCGTCCCATGCGCGACGTTCGATGATGTTTTTAACGCAATGCACGAACACCGTGCTGATCTGGCAATGTTGCCCGTGGAAAATTCCACCTATGGGCGCGTAGCAGATATTCATCGGCTTTTACCTAAAAGTGGCCTCCACATTATTGATGAAGGGTTTGTCCGCGTGCGCATCAACCTTATGGCACCAAAAGGTCGGACGCTGTCAGAGATAAACCATGTCCGCGCACATCTTGTTCTGATCCCACAAGCGCGCGGCTTTTTGGAAAAGAACGGCATTTCTGCAGAGGCCGCAGCAGATAGTGCCGGGGCCGCAGCAGATCTCGCGCGCAACCCGGAACCCGGCATTGGTGCGCTTGCCAGTGCGGTTGCGGCTGATATTCACGGGCTGGATATTCTGGCGCGCGACATCGAAGACGAGCACCATAACAGAACGCGCTTCTTATTGATGGCGCATGATCTGGACGCCACGCGTCGATCCAAACACATGATCACGACCTTCGTTTTTGAAGTCCGCAACATTCCCGCAGCCCTATATAAAGCCATGGGTGGTTTTGCCACGAATGGCGTTAACATGACGAAACTGGAAAGCTACATGGTTGGCGGCTCTTTCACGGCGACCCAATTTTACGCAGATATCGAAGGCCATCCAGACGATCCAGGCGTGCAGCGCGCCTTGGATGAACTGGCCTATTTCACAAATATGATCGAAATACTGGGCGTTTACCCGGCGCATCCAAACCGAAATTAAGCGCCTCTTTGGGGTTTCTTTTCGGCCCGGCTTGCAAATTCTGACAGCGCATCTTCGAAGCGCGAATCCAGTCTTTTCTTGGTCAGTTTAAAGGACTGAACAAGCAACCGCGCCGGAAAGGTCAGAGGTCGAATTTCCGCTGTGACTTTCAGATGTGTCCGACTTTGTGACACCGAGGTCAAATCGCAAACGATTTTCCCAGTCAGATTTCGAGAATCGAGATTAATACCCAAACGCGTCGGCGCAACGCATTCTGCGATTTCCAAACCAACTTGACTTGGTTTACCTTTCAACGAAAATAGCACATCCCATTTCGTCCCCAGCGGATCTTTGGGCGTTCGTTCAGAACGTTGAGTTTTTACGCCACGTTTCGCTGCGGCCTTCTCATAGGTTTCAAATTCAACCAAAGCTTCGAAAACGGTCTCGATTGGAGCATCCACGTTTACTTGGTTGGAAAATTTCATGTGTTTTCCTTCAACGGAATGTCTCGTCGTTCGAGAAAAAAATCAACGGCGCCCTGCATACCCGCTTAATCCAATTGGTCGGCAAGCCAATGCTCCAACAAAAAGCGCGCGATCGCTCCTTTTCTCGCAGGCAGTAGGGTCGGATGTTCCCCGGCAAATGCAGTCATCATTTCTTCACGTGAAACCCACATTGCATCTTCGATTTCAACTGGATCAATAGTGATTTCACGATCCAATGCATCGCCCGCACAGCCAAACATCAACGATGCCGGAAAAGGCCACGGTTGGCTGGCCAAATAGGATACGTCACCGACGCGCACTCCGACCTCTTCGAAGACCTCACGACGAACCGCGGCTTCCAGCGTTTCCCCGGGTTCCACGAAACCAGCCAACAATGAATACATACCCTCTGGCCAACCGGGCGAACGCCCGACCAAAACGGAATTGCCGGACGTGATTAACATTATAACAACCGGATCGGTCCGAGGAAAATGCGCTGCACCGCAATCGGGGCATTTTCGTTGCCACCCTGCTTGTGTCATCTCTGTGGCCGCACCGCAGCGTGAACAAAACCCATGGATATCGTGCCATCCCAAGATGGCTTTCCCAGTCGCAGCAAGTTCAGCATCTCGCGGCGTTAACCACGTCATGACCCGACGTAGCTCTGCGAAAGCCATTTCCGGTTGCAGCGCCGGGTGTCGTTGTTCGGACGCGTCTTGGAACCCCCCCAATTGCGATTCATCTAGATCTTCAGGTGTCCAGCTGGATAGATCAAAGGCAAAACGTGCGGCGCCGTCTTCACGCCCCAAGAGTATTGGGTTTGCAGCGGCGTCTTTCAAAACTGGATGATCGAGCGGTAAGCGCAAAAGTTGGGCAGGTTCTTCCATCAACACCAAAGGTTTGCCGCGCCAAAAGAGCACAGCCCGACTGTCTGAATGCGCAAATGCAGCCGAAACAGCGGTCTCATCCGCGCGAATCTCCCCGGCACGGTCTAGGCCTGAACCCCCAAATGTCACTGTTTCCGCATGTTTCATATTGCTCTCCCGATATTGCGGTGACGATTTGCATGCAGCGCCACCAAGCACAAGAGCAACAGCCATTTTGTCATCAACGAGGCTTGCCAACCAACGCGCGATCTGTTGGAAATCAAAACACGTAATGGTTGATCAACGCGAAACGTCAGGAGAACAACATAGCAGACCGCGCAAAACTTAACGAAATTCGTCTGCGTGTGTTGGCAACAAGCGATCTGCACATGCAGATGGTTGCATTTGATTACGTCAAAGACTGTCCTAACCGAGACGGAAGCTTGGCAAAGCTTGCGACATTGATCAAATCTGAACGGGCGCAGGCGGCCCGCGCAGGTACGGCTTGTCTGCTATTTGATAACGGAGATACTTTTCAGGGCACGCCACTTGCGGATTTGTTAGCGCACAAGAATAGTGAAGACCCGCACCCGATGGTTGCATGCATGAAAGCGCTGAATTTTCAGGCGGGTGGGTTGGGAAATCATGATTTCGACCATGGAATTGACCGTCTTGCATCTTACCTCAAACAGCACGAAATGCCCGTTGTTTGTTCCAATTTAACGACAGCCGCGCTGCCAATGATCCGCAAAAGCCACATCGTCACGGTGCCAGTGCGGGCAGAGGACCCCAATGGTGAAGTCTTGCATATTGGTGTACTCTCGACGCTGCCCGACAAGACCGCCCTATGGAACAGGCATCATGTGGCCGAACGTGCAGAGTTTTCACCGCCTTTGCCCGTGCTGCGTAAAGAAGCCAGATCCCTAAAGGCTGCCGGGGCAGACGTGGTTATCGTCCTAGCCCACATGGGGCTTGCCCTCTTTGATGAAGGAAAAGACCCACAAAACCAAATCAGCGACGTCGCGGCCCTAGATGATATTGATGTCGTTATTGGCGGTCACACCCATTTGCGATTTCCAGGTCCAGATCATCAAGTTCTCTCTGAAGCGGACTGTGCCAAAGGCACTGTGCACGGAAAACCGGTTGTTCAACCGGGTGCATCTGCCTCCGACCTTGGGGTTATCAATCTAAAACTTGAGCGGTCAAATTCGGCATCCCCTTGGACGATCACTGATGCTGTTGTGACACTGCGTCATACTGACAAAGAGACAGTGGAAGACCCTGAAATTCTGGATATTGTATCATCGGTGCACGCTGAAACGCGCGCTTATTTAGCGCAACCCGTCGCGACCCTTCCCAAACCGGTCAATACGTTTTTTGCGCTGGCTCAACCCAGCCCATTGCCTGCCTTACTGGCCGCGGCTAAAAAATGGCTTGTCGCGGAAGCCGTCAAAGGAAGCGTTCACGCTGATTTACCTCTGGTTGCGGTGGCTTCTGCGCCGCTGACGGGTGGTTTTGATGGACCAGATAATTTTTTGAACTTGTCTAAAGGTCAGATCAATCGACAACATGTTGCGGGGATGAACCCCTATGCTAACCATGTATGGGCGGTCAGAACGACAGGCGCTCAACTGCTCGATTGGCTGGAACGATCCGTCTTGATCTTTAACACGCTCTGTTCAGACAACCCGGACCAGCTATTGGTAAACCCTCAGGTTCCTGGTTTCCGCTATGATGCAATTTATGGGTTGCGCTATAAAATTGACCCCAGAAACATGCCGCTTTTCGACCCGTCAGGCAAACGATCACCAGAGGCCAACGGCCGAATACAAGATGTGCAATGGATGGGGAAACCTCTCGATAAGGAACAGGAATTCTTGGTGGCAACCACAGATCATCGCGCAGGCGGAGGGGGATTGTACAAGACCTTTGGCGATTCAGAAATTGTCATTCACGGCCATGCCCCGCTACAGGACGCTGTGATGGAGTTTCTGATGTCTCCTGAAAATGTTGCCACTGAAACCGAATGCCCCTGGGAATTTGTGCCTGACATGAACGTGAGTGCGATCATGTTGTCTGCGCCGGGGGCAATCGACTACCTTGATGAAATTTCGGCCCTCAAACCGACGCCTTGTGGCGAGACAGAAGATGGCTTTTTACGCTTGCGCGTCCATCTTTAGACACAGGGTTGCGCTCCAAGGGTATGTTGCCTATATCCCGAGGTGAGAGGTTGGCGCGGATGAGCGCCTCGCCAACCCGGTCAGATCCGGAAGGAAGCAGCCGTAACGAGCCCCGCTTGGGTCGTTGTCCAGCCTCTCACCAAATCCTGCAACAATGACAACCTTATGGGCCTGCGCAACGCGCCTTTCATTTGCAGATCTCCTGCCGAATTCATAGGAATTTCGGGAGGTGCGCCAGTGCTCGAAACGAACAACATATCTGACAACTCAACCATTGCGATTTTGCCGATTGCTTCTTGCCGCTTTCTTTCCGCAACGCCGTTGTCCTCTGAGCCATGGCGTCATAGTCTGTGCTTCATCGTTCCGATTCCGTTCCAGCAAGGCCAGGCATGTCAGAGACAACCACGTCCCCATATCAGGTACTCGCCCGCAAATATCGGCCAGAGACCTTTGCAGATCTTGTCGGTCAAGACGCCATGGTGCGTACCCTCAAGAACGCGTTTGAAGCAGACCGGATCGCCCAAGCCTTTATCATGACCGGCATTCGTGGCACCGGCAAAACCACAACCGCCAGGATCATCGCAAAGGGCATGAACTGCATTGGCACGGATGGTTTAGGAGGGCCGACCACGGAACCATGCGGGCAGTGCGAACACTGCCGCGCCATCATGGAAGGACGCCATGTGGATGTCCTCGAAATGGATGCGGCGTCAAATACAGGTGTTGCCAATATTCGGGAAATCATTGATTCCGTACATTATCGTGCGGCATCGGCCCGGTACAAAGTCTACATCATCGATGAAGTGCACATGCTGTCGACCGGGGCCTTTAACGCCCTGTTAAAAACGCTGGAAGAACCCCCTGCCCATGTGAAATTCATTTTCGCTACCACCGAAATACGCAAAGTTCCGGTCACAGTTCTGTCCCGCTGTCAAAGGTTCGATCTGCGCCGGATCGAACCAGAAGTCATGATCGATTTGATGCGCAAAATTGCTTCTGCAGAAAACGCGGAAATCGCCGATGACGCTTTGGCCTTGATTGCCCGCGCTGCTGAAGGTTCTGCGCGGGATGCAACCTCGTTGCTGGATCAAGCGATCAGCCACGGCGCAGGTGAAACCACTGCCCTGCAGGTCCGTGCCATGTTGGGCCTAGCAGACCGTGGCCGCGTGCTGGATTTGTTTGATATGATCTTGCGCGGCGACGCTGCCGGGGCCTTGACCGAATTGTCATCGCAATATGCTGAGGGCGCAGACCCCATGGCTGTCTTGCGCGATCTTGCCGAGATTACCCATTGGGTCTCTGTTGTCAAAATCACACCACAGGCGGCTGAGGACCCAACCGTTTCTCCGGACGAACGGGCCCGTGGCGCAACCATGGCAGACACATTGCCGATGCGGGTTTTGACGCGCCTGTGGCAAATGTTGCTGAAAGCCCTGGATGAAACAGCAAGCGCGCCCAACGCCATGATGGCGGCCGAGATGGCAATTATTCGATTGACCCATGTCGCGGACCTTCCTTCGCCCGAAGAGTTGGTCCGCAAGCTAAACAACGCGACACCCCCCGCCCCGGCACCTTCGGGTGGTGGAGGTGGCAACAATCGCAGCGTTTCCAGCGCGAACCCGACCCCAACATCGGTCGCATCCCGCGCGGTTCCACCATCTGGGGCGGGTCCAGCCACAGCCCTGGCGCATGAAACCGACAACGCCCTGGCACGGTTTCCGACGTTTGATCATGTTGTGGAACTCATCCGAACCAACCGAGACGTAAAACTGCTTGTTGAGGTCGAAACCTGTATTCGACTGTCTCAATATCAGCCAGGCCGTATTGAATTTTCCCCAACAGACAACGCGCCGCGCGACCTCGCACAACGGTTGGGCCAAAGATTGCAACATTGGACCGGTAACAGATGGGCCGTCAGCATTGTCAGCGAGACTTCAACAGAGACAATCGCTGAAGTGCGCGATGCCGCTGAGATTGCCGTCAAAAACAGAGCATTGGATCACCCATTGATGCAAGCCGTGTTGTCGCAATTTCCCAAGGCCCGCATCACAGCAATCCGGACCCCCGAGCAGATCGCAGCAGAAGCCATTCAGGACGCGCTGCCCGAGGTTGAGGATGAATGGGACCCCTTCGAAGACAAATGATACTGCGGATATATTTGCGCCGCGCATTATGTTAACAATCTATCTACAAGACCAAAAAGGACGACACAGATGCTCAAAGGATTAGGCTCACTTGGCGATATGGCCGGGATGATGAAAAAAGCGCAGGAAATGCAAGGCAAAATGGCGCAAATGCAAGATGACATGCAAAACATCATGGTCGAAGGCGCGTCTGGCGCTGGCTTGGTAAAAGCTGCATGTACGGCCAAGGGCGAACTAAAAAGCCTCGATATTGATCCATCCATCTTTAACAGTGACGATAAAGAAGTCGTAGAAGATCTTATCTTGGCGGCGATCAAGGATGCCCAAACAAAAGCCGCCGAACGCGCTCAGGAAGAAATGGCAAAACTGACCGAAGGCATGGGGCTGCCGGCAGACATGAAACTCCCCTTTTAAAACGGCGTGGCACAGGTTGTTTCTGATGCCACCTATCATGCCCCACCCGGATGGATTTTGTGGGGCGGATGGGCAGTATTGGCATCAGGGGCGGCTGCTGTGCTTTATGCATCCTTCGAAATCTGGCGGATCGGTACGCTGGATGACGCCGCGCTCATCATGTTGGTGACAGCAAATACGCTGTTTATCTATCGCTTTGGAATTTTTATCGCGCCGCGTTTGGGTGAGATGTTCGAAGAATTTCCCAGTGCGCGTTCCGACCCGCAGGCAACCGTGAACCATCTGCTGGGTGACAAGACCGTTATTCTGCCAGGTTTTCTATTTGCGGCTGGGATTGCGTTTGCCATATGGCAGATCGATCCATGGCGGGGGGATCGTGCGCTGCGTTTGGGCCTTGCGGCCTTTCTATTCGTCAACAACCTGATTGTTGGATGCATCATTTTGGCCATCGTCCGTTTTTGGCGCGCCGTTCTGGCCGATCTGAAAGGGCTGGATTTACGCGTGCTCAATCTGAACCGCCCTCCGACGATCACACTGTTACGCATCAACAGTCAAATCGTCATGGCAACGGCCTTTGTTGCATCATTGGCGATTTTCTCCGTGGTATTTTCGAATTACAATTTTGATCCGATCATTGTCATTTTTTCCACATGTACACTTTTGATGGTGATTGCGACATATGCCGTTCCGATCCTGCCTTTGTCCAATGTACTGGCCGAAAAGAAAGCCGCTGAACTTGATCGTCTTGAACGACTGATCGAGGCTCGGGTCCGTCAACTGACTGGATTAGAGGCGCAGCACGATTTCACACATGATCTGACAGACATCCCCGACATGCGAGACCTACTGGAGGCGCGTGATTTGGTACAACGCATCCGAACCCTCCCCCCTGGCGGACAAATTTCTGTTTCAGCAGCTGCGATTATCACGTTTTTGTCTTTCATGCCTTCCCTCATCGACTACGCTATGAGCAAACTGCCCTAGAACCTAGTGGGCATCACAACCAACACCGCGAGATTTGCCATGAGCAGCACCAAAGATATTGACGCTCTGATCGAGCTGATGGCAAAGCTGCCCGGCCTCGGCCCGCGGTCGGCGCGGCGCGCGGTCCTACAAATGATCCGCAAACGCAGCTTGCTTTTGCTGCCGCTGGCCGATGTTCTTAGTACAGTTGCCGAAACAGCGCGCGAATGTCTCAACTGTGGAAACATCGGCACAACGGACATTTGCGACATCTGCACATCGCAAAAACGCGAAAACGGTGAACTTTGCGTGGTCGAGGACGTTGCCGACCTGTGGGCCATGGAACGATCGGGGGTTTTTAAAGGGCGCTACCACGTCTTGGGCGGCACTTTGTCAGCGCTTGATGCCGTGGGCCCGCAAGAGTTACGCATCCCCAGACTGTTAGACCGGGTAAAAACCGAGAACGTCACCGAGGTGGTTCTGGCATTGAACGCCACGATTGATGGACAAACCACCGCCCATTACATCGCTGATCAACTAGACGGTCAGGTCAAATTGACATCCTTGGCGCAAGGTGTGCCCATCGGCGGCGAATTGGATTACCTGGATGATGGCACCATCACCGCAGCCATGCGCGCGCGCAGATCCATCTGAACCCAAGGCCCACAAACCGCCCCTGAAATTTTCGTCTTTTTTGGCTTCTGTCGGTACGATATCCCCACGATCACAAAGCCCATCTCAGCGGCGAACGGATCACCAGAAAATTCAGCCCCGCACAAAAAAACCCGCCACCGTGGTGACGGGTTTTCGATCAAATACAACGATCGTCAAAGAGCGCGGTTGTCCTCTTCCTCTTCTTCGTCATGTGTGCCGTCGGGCAAGTTAAAGAAGCTATCCGCATCAGAGAAATCACCCGCGTTGGCGTCCTCTTCGGTTTCCTCAACATCCCCAGACAGAGTAAAGGTTTCAAGCCCCTCGATTGAAGCTGGCATTTTCGGCTCGGCATCCATGCCAAGGCTTTGCTCAGTGCTCACCAGTTTGCGACGCTCGTCATCGCTCATAACCGGCGCATCCGCAGCTTTTTTAGCGGCGGCTTTTTGAACGACCATATCCAGTTCGGATTGTTTGCAAAGCCCCAAGGCCACTGGATCAATCGGTTGAATATTGGAAATATTCCAATGGGTCCGCTCGCGGATCGCTTGAATGGTCGGTTTAGTTGTGCCGACCAATTTGCTGATTTGCCCGTCGGACAGTTCGGGGTGGAATTTCACCAGCCACAAAATGGACGCCGGACGATCCTGACGTTTTGACAACGGCGTGTAACGCGGGCCACGGCGTTTTTCTTCGCCCTGTGCTGCCGCATTGAATTTCAATTTCAGCTTGTAAAGAGGATTGCTCTGGGCGTTGTCGATTTCCTCTTGAACCAACTGATTGTTGGCAATTGGATCAAATCCTTTGACGCCCTGCGCCACATCGCCATCCGCGATCCCCTGAACTTCCAACTCATGCATCCCGACAAAGTCTGCAATTTGCTTGAAGCTGATTGTTGTGTTGTCCACCAGCCAAACAGCGGTGGCTTTTGCCATAATCGGTTTTGCCATTACAGTTCTCCTATCAAAACATTTACCCCACGTTGAGCCACGCCTGAACCAGCGCCTTGAAGGGCGGTCCCGGCGGGTCGGGACGGTTTCCATTGTGGGGGAACTTGAGGTGTATATACTCATGAAATGAAAATAAGGAAAGCCCCAATGCTGCGGCTCATTGCGTGCATATTTGCCCTTCTGCCATTGCCTGCCTCCAGCGATACTGCGGGCAGCTTTGACTATTACGTTTTGTCCCTCAGTTGGTCGCCCAACTGGTGCGCCCTTGAAGGGGATGCGCGAAATTCTGATCAATGTGGCGCCCGTCATAACCACGGATGGATTTTGCATGGTTTATGGCCTCAATACGAACGAGGTTTTCCGGATTATTGTCAAACAGCCACGCGTCCGCCCAGCCGGCGCATGACTGCAGAAATGGCCGATATCATGGGCACGCCCGGGTTGGCGTGGCACCAATGGAAAAAACACGGGACATGCTCTGGTCTGGACGCCACGACCTATTTCGCAACATCGCGCCAAGCCTATGATGCCATTGTCAGACCTTCTGTCTTGCGCCGCCTGACCGAAGACGTCCGGATCAACCCCAAAGTAATCGAACAGACCTTTTTGCAGGCGAACCCCTCTCTGAAGGCCGATCAAATCACCATAACCTGCAAGGCAGATCACATTCAGGAAGCGCGCATCTGCTTGACCCGTGATCTGAAACCGCGCACCTGCGGACGCGACGTCATCACTGACTGCTCTGCCTCGACGGCTCTTTTCACACCTGTCCGGTAAAGTGAAATTTTTTCAAATTGACATCTGCCGGTGTTGTTCCGATGTTCAACCCAAATGATTTTTTAATAATAATTGAAGCAGTTAGATATTATATGAAACTCAAAATTTTTATCCTATCCACCATGGTCGTCATGTCAGGCTGCGACGTACCTCCCAGCACCAAAAAACCGGGCTTGGAGGAGGTTCGAGCAGCGAATGCCGAGCTAAGGGAAGAAGCCTTTACGAACTCTAAGCTGGTTGAAGTGGACTCGCTCCAGTTCAAAGTCTCCTTTGTGAAGGGCTCCTATTCGCAACTCATCTTACAATCAAAATACGATTCAGCCCCGATTGAGGAACGCAACATCGAGCTTGGCTACGTAGACAAGCCCTACGCACTGGTCGAATTGGTAGATCCCAAGACCGCCAAATATACACCAGAACAGGTCGAAAAAGCCGCTCAACTCGGCACCGGGTGCAACGCTAAATTCTCAGCGGGCGTCCTTGCATTCGTCGGCGGGACAAGCGCTACGATGGACCTACAGGAACTGAGCAAAAAAGTGTCAAGATTTGAAGGTTGGTCTGCGAAACTTTCTTGCTAGAGAACGATCAACCCCACAAAGAACGACACTCCCAACGTCCAGCCATCGAAAGCCAACATTGGCCATTTGTTGAACACGCCAATCAACTGCGGCGTCAGAAGCCATCCACGTGGGCCATTCGTGCGCTATTGGACAGATTTTCTGATACGTAATCCTCACCACATGTGTGGATGCCCCGTTTCGTGCAAGTAAATTTTCAACGTCTTGAGCATGTGATCGGGTGCGGTCATGTGTCAGGCCTCATTGTGCGGCTTTTCACATGCTGCGGGCCGGTATGGTTAGTTCGCGGATCAGGTCCAAATCAAGGAAGCGCGCTGTAAGCGCTTTGTGGTGAACTGGTTTTCCGGTTCCCGATCTGACGATCAATTGCCCATTCTGTTCAAAACCTCCTCACACGCCCAACGACCGACGAATGTACGTTGCTATGCAACTGCCACAGTCGCCGGATTCCTATAATCTTCACCTTTGGTCAGCATAGCCCAAATGGCTCGCGCCATCTTGTTGGCCAGCGCGACGGCCACCACCATTCTGGGCTTTCTTTCCAAGAGTTGCCCCAGCCACGATGGATTGCTCTCGTCTTTTTTGTAAATCGCAGCTTTGATGACAGACATGGCACCAACGATCAGCAGCTTCCGAATGTCTTTCTGGCCCATTTTTGATGTTCGACCCAAAACTTGTTTGCCGCCCGTTGAATGTTGACGAGGGACCAAACCGAGCCAAGCCGAGAAATTCCGGCCTTTCTCGAATCGCTCCATCTCAGGTGCAAAAGCTTCGATGGCCATAGCTGTGATGGGACCAACACCAGGAACAGTGCGCAACCGTCTCGACGTTTCGCTGGTTTCTGCCAGCCCCTTGACCGTTTTCTCTAGTACTTTGATACGGTCGGCATGCTGCGCGATCTGTTCGAGATAGACCTCTCCGATCTGCACAACTTCAATTGGAATGCTTTCATCGGCCCTCTCAACATACGCCGCGAGACGTTTGAGATTATGCAACCCCTTGGGGACGATCACGCCAAACTCAGCGCATTTACGGTTTGTGTTCGCTGACCAATCAACAATTCTCGTGTGCGGAACATGATGCTTCTAGATTGTTGTTGCACGCTCTTGTTTGGTACAAAGCGCATGTTGGACCGCGACGCTGCCTCTGCAATCGCCTCCGCGTCGGCTGAGTCGTTCTTCTGGCGCTTCACAAACGGTTTCACGTAGATCGGTGGGACTAGCCTGACCTCATGGCCAAGATCTTCCATCATTCGCGCCCAAAAATAAGCACTGCCACATGCTTCCATCGCGACAATGCAGGCGGGTTGGTCAGCCATGAACTTTGAAAACTGTGGGCGCGACAGCTTCTTGCGATAGACAACCGAACCGTCTGACCGAGCCCCGTGAACCTGAAATACTGACTTGGCCAGATCGACCCCGATAATTGTGACGTTATTCATAATGGTCTCCATTTCTAAATTGCGATGATGGCTAAGGGTAGCAGACTGGAGTTGCGGGGAGAGGCATCCACCCCATCAAGGACACGACACCGCCACCAGAACCGGCACCGAAAAGCGCCGGTGGAAAGAGAATTGATATCACCAGGGTCGCGCTGATCCCAAGAAAATGCGGGAAGAAGACGTTTAACTCATCTTCAACATCTCCCTGCTCTGTTTCGTAAAATGGCGGAAATCCGTGTGCGACTTGAAGAGCCACTATCAAATAAGAGAAAGCTAAAAATGAAGCTGGTAAAATAAAGCCCACGCTCTAAACCTCGATTAATTTCGACAAAAACCAAGTCCGCGCCCGTTGAAGGTGACCAGTGACGGGTTTCTTATGCCCATGATTTGGATCCGCTGGCGATTATGGTGCGTTGACACCGTTGATCCTGTCAAGGTTGTTGGCGAGGAGGCATCAGGTCTTCTATCGGCCGTTCCCATATTGGCCATGTTGGTCCTGCTACTGGAGCGCCGCCTATCGGCCGCCTTTCCGGCCATTCATCTGGCCACAGACCTTTCCACTCAGCGCCACATTCTATGATCGCCCGACGAAGGATGCGAGGCACAGGCATTCTGCCAAATGCACCTGTAATATCGCCCTTTGCGCCATATGTTTCGTAGGCGATCAGTCCGTCTTTCGAAACGCGAAACAGCACGCCCCAGGTCAAATGATAACCCAATGCACCCTCCACAAAAGCATATGGTTTCTCGAGCAGAACGATACGGAAGGGGCGTAACCGAACGCCGTTCAAAAGACGTTCGGGTGTTTTTTGGCCAACACAGTGCCAAAGACCCGTTAGCGCATCATTCTGGTCAGCAGAGGACGGTAACGCCAACATAACCCAAATCATCGCCGTCACGAGGGTTTTGCCTATAGATTTCAAACGTCAACTACCTTCAATACGATCTTGCCAATATGCCGGGAGCTTTCCATGCGGGTGTGGGCTTGCCATGCATCTTCCAAGGCAAATTCTTCGTCCATAACCGGCCTGATTTTTCCACAAGATAACAAAGGCCAAACATGCTCGAGCAGTTCTTGCGCGATGCGCGCTTTGGTCAGGTCGCTCTGAGGTCTGAGCGTACTGCCAGTCATTGTCAGACGGCGTGTCATCAATGTGGAAAAATTCACTTCGACCTTTGGTCCTCCCAAAAATGCAATTTGAACCAGTCGCCCATCCTCGGCCAGGGCTTTAAGGTTGCGCGGAATATAATCACCGCCCACCATATCGAGGATGACATCAGCGCCGCCCTCGGATTTCAGGACGTCACCGAAATCCTGCGTGCGGTAGTTGATCGCCTGCTCTGCCCCTAAGGTCACACAGGTTGCGCATTTTTCATCTGTACCAGCTGTCGCAAAAACACGCGCGCCAAAAGCATTTGCCAGTTGGATCGCTGTCGTTCCAATCCCAGACGATCCGCCATGAACAAGGAACCGTTCACCGGCTTTCAATCCGCCACGGCCAAAGACATTGGACCAGACGGTGAAAAAAGTTTCCGGCAGGCAAGCTGCTTCGCGCAGGCCCATTCCTGTTGGAATCGGCAGACAATGTGCGGCAGGTGTGGCCACATATTCCGCGTACCCGCCCCCCGGCAACAATGCGCACACCAGATCTCCGACCGCGACACCTTGCACTCCGGCGCCGATAGCGACGACCTCTCCTGAGGCCTCCAAACCCGGCAAATCACTGGCCGTTGGCGGTGGCGCGTAAAGCCCTGCTCGTTGCAGCGCATCAGGTCGATTGACACCGGCATAGGCGACCTTGATCACAACCTGCCCCATCCCTGGCTCAGGCATTGGACGTTGTGTTACCTTCAGCACTTCAGGCGCCCCATCCTGCGATATTTCCACTGCGCGCATCATTTGGTCCATATTCGTCTGTCCAATTATTTCATGTCGCGCCACAATAGCGCGGCCTTTCGGCGCTGCAACGGTTCAGTCACGCGGCGCGGTCCAGCTTCCCGGTAAATCCATTTTCGGCATACGCGCTGGTGCTCTGACGTGGCTCATCAACCAATTGGGTCCAGCCATTAACCGTCCGAACGTCGGGCTTTTTCTGGCTTTTGCTTTGAATTCCTCAATCCGCATCACATCGGCAATACGGCGCTCCAGAAACGCCCAAGTCGCTTCATGATCCGGGCTGTCATCTCCCAGCCAGTACAGCACCGTCGCAGAATAAACCCCTGCAAGCGTCGTGCGTTTTGTGTACCAATTCACATCATCCGAGGTATCACCCAGTGTATTCCAAATGTGATCGCACGTGCCCCAAATAAGTTTGGCACCATCTGGGGCATAAAAGGGCAATGCAAATAAAGTTGTACCGCGACGCACCGCTTCTTTGTCTTCGACAATCTGTAGTCTAATCCGCACAGCAGCGGTGATTTTTTCACGAAACTTCAAATCGCTCAGATCGGCTTCTTTCAGGCGCGTTAGCATCTGTTGGTCCCCCGCCTTGTGAAACGCAATGGCCATATCAATGGCACCACGTGGGTACACCGCTCGGGCAACCGACGGAGCGATATCCGCATCGCGAATCGCCGCGTTAAACGTCGCCTCTGTCCATCCATCAAAGGCAACATGCATCAATGCGGCCTGCAAAAGGTCATTTTTAGCGGTCTCATATGGAACAGTCATGCCTCACTCCTTTGGTTTGCCCATCCTTATACTAGACAAGATAGTTCGTCCTTGCTATACGCCCACTTCCTGCAAATCATTGCAACTCAACTTAGAAAGGTGGTGAAAACCACATGCAGGTTAGTGTTCGCGACAACAATGTCGATCAGGCGCTTCGTGCCCTGAAGAAAAAGCTACAGCGTGAAGGTGTCTTCCGTGAAATGAAGCTCAAGCAGCATTTCGAGAAGCCATCCGAGAAAAAAGCACGCGAGAAAGCTGAAGCGATCCGTCGTGCCCGTAAACTGGCGCGCAAGAAAGCCCAACGCGAAGGAATGCTCTAAGCACCCCTCCGTATGGCATTGAATTAGAAATCCCCGCTGGTTTGGTCCGGTGGGGATTTTTTTTGATTTTCAGCGGAAGCAATAACGTTTCGGTGAAGAAACTCGGATTTTAGCCCTGCCTGCTTATCTGCATGATAGAGTTTTCAGTAAGGAGATGCACATGATCTTGTCTCGTCGCACGTTTTTTCTGGCCGCCGCTGCGGTACCGCTGGCAGTGTCGCTTGTTCCAAAGGCACACGCTGGCATTGCGCCCGTCTATGCCGAAAAGGGCATCGCCATCGACGGAACGGATGCTGTCGCCTACTTTACCGATGCAAGACCAATTGCTGGCTCGAGTGACTTTACACATGACTGGAACGGCGCAACTTGGCGGTTTTCCTCTGCAAAAAATTTAGCGGCTTTCATCAAAAACCCCACAGACTATGCGCCGCAATACGGCGGCTACTGCGCCTATGCTGTGAGCGAAGGCAATATCGCATCTACCATTCCAGAAGCTTGGAAAATTGTAGACGGAAAGTTGTACCTGAATTATTCGCGTAGATTTCACCGCAAATGGGAACGTAACATTCCCGACCGCATCGCGGCGGCCGATGCCAACTGGCCCAAAATAATCGCCTAACAAGCCGATCTAAATGTCATGCGCGCACGGGAATGCCTATGGCACAGGCAAGGCAGTTGTCTTGAATACAGTGCGGAGGGCAAAGCTGGATTGCATTTGCCCAACACCGGGCAGTCGGGCGAGGTACTGGCGATGAATGCGCGCGAAATCCTCGGTATTTTCAGCAACGACTTTTAAAAGGTAATCGGCCGAGCCTGCCATTAGGTGGCATTCCAGAACGTCTGGAATGCGAGACACTGCTTTTTCAAAGGCGTCCAGAACTTCGTCTGCTTGCCCTTGTAGTGTGATTTCAACAAAGACAGTCGTGGGCACGCCCATTTTGCGTGCGTCAAGCAACGCGACGTAGTCGCGGATGTAACCGTCTTTTTCCAATCGCTGAACGCGTCTGTGGCATGCTGAAGCTGACAGGTTGATTGCCTCGGCCAAATCCGAGTTCGACATTCGCCCATTGCGTTGCAGAGCTTTTAAGATGCGTTTGTCGATAGTATCCAAAGTCATTGATCGAATATTCTTTCATTCTTTTTGTATTTCGTAGAGCTTTATTCGAAAAATAGCGCATGAAACAGCCCATATTCCGTGCCAAATTGCAAAATTGACGGCGTATTTTCGAGAGTAATGCCAGCGGAGGAGTAAACTGTCATGATTATCGGGTGCCCAAAAGAGATTAAACCGCAAGAGTTTCGTGTTGGGGTCACGCCCAATGCAGCGCGCGAAGCGATCGCACACGGCCATAATGTGTTGATCGAAACTGCGGCCGGCACTGGCGCTGGATTTGAGGACGAAGCCTATGTCGCTGCGGGGGCGCAGATCATCCAAACAGCGGAAGAAGTGTTTGCGACGGCGGATATGATTGTGAAGGTGAAAGAGCCTCAATCTGGCGAGCGCAAAATGCTGCGCGAAGGCCAACTGCTCTTTACCTACTTGCACTTGGCCCCCGACCCTGAACAGACCGAAGATTTAATAGCATCCGGCGCGACCTGCATCGCCTATGAAACGGTTACCGATGACCTAGGGGGGTTGCCCTTACTAGCCCCTATGTCGGAAGTTGCTGGTCGCCTCGCCCCGCAAGTTGGCGCGTGGACCCTTCAAAAAGCCAATGGTGGTCGCGGTGTCCTGATGGGCGGCGTCCCAGGCGTGGGCCCAGCGCGTGTTGTGGTTATTGGAGGCGGTGTTGTCGGTACACACGCTGCTAAAATCGCCGCCGGAATGGGCGCAGATGTAACGGTATTGGACCGCTCCTTGCCCCGTCTTCGTTATCTGGATGATGTTTTTGGTGGTCTCTTCAAAACATCTTATGCGTCTGCCGGTAATACAGCTGAATTGGCGAATGCTGCCGATATGATTATTGGCGCCGTCCTGATCCCCGGGGCCGCAGCACCAAAACTCATAAGCCGCGCACAGCTATCGAATCTAAAGGTCGGTGCGGCGCTGGTGGATGTCGCGATCGATCAAGGCGGATGTTTTGAAACCTCAAAAGCCACAACACACGAAGATCCAATTTATAACGTTGATGGCATCATGCACTATTGTGTCGCGAACATGCCCGGTGCGGTGGCGCGTACTTCTACGATTGCACTTGGCAACGCGACCATGCCTTTCATGCTCGCCTTAGCGGACAAAGGCTGGCGTCAAGCCTGTACAGACGATCCGCATCTTATGAATGGTTTGAACGTTCATGCGGGTCAATTGACCTATTACGCCGTCGGCAAAGCGCTCGGAATTGATGTTGTTTCCCCTGCCTTGGCACTCAAAACGTGAACAAAAAAACGCAAACGCAGTTGAAAACTGCCTGCGTTTGCAAAAATTAGATAAAAACTTCACTTATTAAGGGTATTTCAACGCCTTTTTAAAAAAATATGTGCGTGAATCGTCGAAATAGTTTTTAATGCCTGCAGTAAAGCAATTTTTATCAGGAATTAGACATGAAAAAACGACATGGGATTTCCGTAGCGCTCGCTGCCGCGATGACACTCAGCGCAGGCGTTGCCTCTGCGGAT
Source organism: Roseobacter sp. (assembly GCA_039983935.1). Lineage (GTDB taxonomy): Bacteria > Pseudomonadota > Alphaproteobacteria > Rhodobacterales > Rhodobacteraceae > Roseobacter. The sequence continues at coordinate 97,446 of JBDWVP010000059.1, forward strand.
TCGAATATCGGGGCCTTTGCCGTCGGCGCTGCTGTTGGCGCACTCGTCAATCAATCCGTCAACAACAACAAAAAGAAAAAGCGCAGCTATTCCGCTAATTCATATACCCGCCAACAAAACCGTGAAGTGCAAGCCGCGTTGAATACTTTTGGGTTTAACGCAGGTGTTGTGGATGGATCTCTGGGGCACAGATCCCGCACAGCGATCTCTTCTTACCAAGTTTACATGAGCTATCCCGTCACCGGCTATCTCCAGGAATACCAACGTGCCAATCTGGTTAGCGCGCATCATCGCTTAAATGCAGGTGGAGCCACAGCCTACCCGCAAGTTGTTGCGAATGAGGGTACGCGCGGTTTGCTTAAAGCTTTCGCCGACCCGAATTATGCTAGCCGATATAATCAGCCTGACACATCCACGGTTACAGCCGCAGCTCCTGTACCAGCAGCACCGGCGCTGGCCCCAGTACCCGCACCTGTCACAACAGCCGTGAGCGCACCCCTCGCGCCTGCAGGACTGGCACCATTAGACCTCACCGCAGTGACGCCGGTCAATTCGATGCTGAAACACTGCGATTCCGTTGAAAGCAAAACGCGTGCCAACAACGGCGTTATTCTGGCCAGCAACGTCACAAACGCAGATCAGGCATTGGGCGAGCAATTCTGCGGAGCTCGAGATTATTCAATTGATCAACTCAACTCAATCAAAGCCGCAGCTAGTCTAGATGACGCACAGCTCGTTGCCGCATGTGGCCAGATCACGGACGCCATGTCGCAAGTGACCGCGCTTGTTGATCAATACACTGTACAAAACATTTCGGCCAGCGCGCGGACTGTCGTGAACCAACTCGCCAACGGCGACATGGATACAGCTGCTGGATACGGTCAACTTTGTCTCGGTATGGGGTATCGTGAAGACGACAGCTCGATGGCTCTGGCTGGTGCCGTTGTGATGCTCGGTGTGGGTAAAATGCCCTATGCCGAATTGGTCGGCCACCACCTGCGTTGGGGATTCGGGACGGCCCAAGCGCCAGTAGAATCATCGGCATGGTATAACACCGCGCTCACCGCTATGGCGGATGGTGCAATACCTGCAGTTTTACCCGCAAAATCCGAAGAGCGGAACGCCATCATCAATACTTCCGTAAACCGGCCTGTAGGTGCATTTCAACCAGTTCAGACCTCTGGTGCCTTGCCGACGTTGAATTTGGGCAACAATTAAGCCCCATTCATGCCGCCATTTGATGGCACACAAGAATTGCGAAAGGCCGCCCCTTGCCCGGCGGCCTTTCTTTATCAATCTGACAAACACGGCGCGCTGCACGTCAGCACGCCATGTTCCTAAACCAGTTAGGTTGGCAATGCCCCCGTCAACACATACCGCAGAATTTCAACAACCTGTTGGGGTTCTTGCGCGACGGCCAAAGCTGCAGCATCAACCTCTTTCAACGCGTGGGCGTGACCTTCGCTATGCAAGATAATCAACGATTTACCCAAAGCTGCCGCATATCCCGCGTCAAAAGCCGCGTTCCATTGTTTGTATTGCTCACCAAAACGCACAACAACGACATCTGCATCCGTGATGCCTTTACGCGTGCGGATCGCATTAACCATGGCACCTTTATGATCGTGCCAGTACTTGCTTTCTTCTTTCCCCAGAATGGCGACACCGCAATCATCGCTTGCCCCGTGGTCGGTTACGGGGCTGTCAAATTGGACATCCAACTCTTTTGCACCTGAGATAATTTGTTCGCGCCAGTCCGTATGGATTTCACCCGACAGATAAACTTTCAGCGTCATATGCATCCTCCTTTGTTTTTAGGGCCGTTTTTACCCTAGGCCCGTCACATCCGCACCTGTGCGTCAGGCGCGCAGTGTACCGCCAGTGGCTTTCACAACTTTTTCAACAACCTTAGCGCTCACAGCTTCGATTTCTTTGTCGTTCAGTGTCTGCGAGACAGGTTGCAAACGCACAGTCAACGCCAGCGATTTTTTGCCCTCTCCAAGAGAGCCGCCGATGAACTCATCAAAAATTCTGACATCATTGATCAGCGCTTTATCGGCACCCAATGCAGCATTGATCAAGGTCAACGCCTCAACTTGCGTATCAACCACAAAGGCAAAATCCCGCTCGACAGCCTGCAAATCGCTGATCTTCAATGCCGCCCGCGTCGCCCCTGATTTGCGCGGCAAGGGCACGTCTTCTGGCCACAAAGTAAAGCCCATAGCAGGCCCTTTGATGTCCATTGCAGCCAAAACTTTGGGGTGAATTTCACCGAACACACCCAACACTTTTTTGGGACCAAGACAAATCATACCATGACGACCCGGATGCCACCATTCTGAAGCGCCCCGCAGAATCTGCACGCGTGCTGGAGCGCCGATCGCCGCCAATACAGCTTCGGCATCCGCCTTAACGTCGAACGGGTCTACAGAGCGTGATTCACCCAGAATATCCTTAGGTCCATTACGTCCGACCAACAGGCCACTGATCTGTAGATTTTGTTCGCCGGGTTCTCCGCCTTGAAAAACAGCGCCCACTTCAAAAAGGGCCAGATCGCTGATCCCACGCGCTTGGTTCCGCGCCGCCGCCTGCAACAGACCAGGTAACAAGGACGGACGCAAATGGCTCATGTCGCTGCTGATCGGGTTCTCTAAACGTGTGTTATCCTCGCCGCCGCCGAACAGTTTAGCGGATGCCTCATCAATGAAACTGTAGCTGACGCATTCATTATACCCCAACGCTGCACAGGTGCGTCTCGCTTGCGATTCACGACGCTGCAGCGGAGACAGAATGGGCCGTGGTACGCCTTCGCTCAGACGCGGCAACGGTTTGCCCACGAGTTTGGTCAAAGACGCAATCCGTGCGACTTCTTCGACCAGATCCGCCTCGCCCTGAACATCCGGGCGCCAGCTGGGCACATGCGCCAAATTTCCCTCGAGACGGAAACCAAGCGCTGTTAACGTCTGCCGTTGCTCGCTCTCGGGGATTTCCATCCCAACAAGTGAGCTGACACGTGCTGCATCCAGTTTGTAGGCTCGGTTCATGTCGGGAACCTTGCCGGCCACAATCACTTCTGATGCCTCACCCCCGGCATGTTCAAGAATCATGCGCGTTGCATGCTCAATCCCATAGGGTGTCCATTCAGGGTCAATGCCGCGTTCAAATCGATACCGCGCATCCGAATTAATTTTCAACGCACGACCGGTATAGGCCGTTCGAACAGGATCAAAATATGCGGCCTCAACAAAGACATTTACGGTCTCTTCGGTGCAGCCAGAAGCCATCCCTCCCATGACGCCAGCAATGCTCTCCACGCCGTTATCGTCAGAAATCAGCGTCATGCCTTCGGCAAAGGTGTATTCCTTTTCATCCAGCGCGAGCAGGGTTTCGCCCCCCTTGGCCTGATGTACCCGCAATCCATGACCCGCTATTTTATCCGCATCAAACACATGAAGCGGGCGATTTCGATCATAGGTAAAGAAGTTGGTCACATCCACGAGAAAGGAAATCGGACGCAACCCAATCGCGCGTAACTTGTCCTGCAACCAGGCCGGACTCGGGCCGTTTTTTACACCGCGGATCACGCGGCCATAAAACACCGGACATTGCTCTAATGTATCCGCCTCGATCGTGACCGTGATGGGACACGGGAAAAGCCCCTCTGTGGCGGGTAAATCTCGTGGTTTCAGCTTACCCAAACCACGCGCGGCCAAATCGCGCGCAATCCCCCGCACACCCAATGCATCCGGGCGGTTTGGCGTGATTGCGATTTCGATCACAGGGTCGACCTTGGCAGCATCGTTTTCTGATAGCCAATCGACAAATGATTGACCGACCTCGCCAGACGGCAATTCGATGATGCCATCATGCTCGTCGCTCAATTCCATTTCGCGCTCTGAGGCCATCATGCCAAAGCTCTCGATCCCGCGAATCTTACCAACCCCAATCGTTGTATCGATTCCCGGAACATAAACACCCGGCTTGGCGACAACGACAGTGATACCTTCGCGTGCATTAGGTGCGCCGCAAATGATTTGCTTGATCCCTTCGTCGGTTTCAACCTGACACACCTTAAGCCGGTCAGCATCTGGGTGTTTTTCAGCAGATTTCACAAAACCGATGGTAAAATCACGCAGCTTTGCTGCCCGATCTTCTACGCCCTCCACCTCAAGGCCAAGATCAGTGAGCGCGTATTGGATTTCATCCAAGGAGGCGGTCGTCTCAAGATGGTCTTTCAACCAGGAAAGCGTGAATTTCATCGGATATCACCAAGCTGTATAATTCTTGCGCCGTGATAGACCAAACTCAGCGCAGGTAAAAGCCATTGGTGTCGCTATCGCATACCTTAGGGATAACTGGGCACGAGACCCAGCAATTCATCCAATTGGCGCGCAATCCATCCATGAGGAATGAAATGCCCACCGGGATGCAGATCAAGGGAGACCCGACCATCGGGACATTCCCACACTGTACGATCAAATGTCAGAAACGCGCGCGCCTGCCATTGGCCGTCTGAAACACCGGCGCCACATTTAAATTGGTCGCGCCACAGCATCACCGGGTACGTGACATCCCCGCCCCGTCCCATCGGAAAATCCATGACGGTGTCATCCAAACCATGCACATGGCGCACTTGCCCAGGGGCTTGCGGGCAGGTTTCTGTCTGATCCAACGTGCCCGAGATCGCCAATAGTGCCGCAACTGGATCCCCTTGTTCACACACATAACGCCAGGCCATTGCCGATCCAAAGGAATATCCAGAGACATAGATTCGGCTGGTATCCACGGGGTACGTTTTGGCAACATCGGCCAAGACCGCTGCAGCAAAGGGAACATCATCCGTGTTCCGGTTCCAGAAATTCCACGTTTTGCGCTGGCCGTTGGGCGCCACAAGAAGAACACCACGTTTGCGCGTCGCACTGGCAATACGCTGATGGTTGATCACGAGCGATCCTTGCCGCATCCAGCCATGAAAGTGCATCAAAACCGGCAAAGGAGAAGCTTGATCCCAGTCATCTGGCGGTAAAACATGATAGCTGCGCGCGCCAACCTGACAAGGAGTTTCATCCCCACAGGCCGGTTTCCACGGCCCCATCGCGGCCGCAGGTGTTGCCAGAAACAGGAGCGAAATGAGAAATCGTGTCAACATAGCGGGAAGGTGGCCTAGTTCCGCGCTGCTGTCACTTCACAACGCTGTGGTTTCAATGTCTGTACAAATTCGCGCGACTGCCGCCTCACAGACGACTTAGTCGCGCGTACATTTTGCACGCCCATGCCACAAGACACAGCGCCGATTTAGCGGCTTAACCCGCCATGCAACGTCGGTTGATCGAGGGATGCAAAACCATAGTGGCGCAACCACCGCAAATCACTGTCAAAGAAAGCGCGCAAGTCAGGGATGCCGTATTTAAGCATGGCAATCCGGTCGATTCCCATTCCAAAAGCAAAGCCCTGCCATTTTTCTGGGTCTATGCCCCCCGCAGCGAGCACTTTTGGATGCACCATGCCGGATCCAAGAACTTCCAACCATCCGTCGCCTTCGCCAATGCGCAGCTGACCGTCAACCCAAGAGCACTGAATGTCCACTTCTGCGGACGGTTCGGTGAAGGGAAAATGGGAGGCGCGAAAACGTGTTTTGATCCCGTCGATTTCGAAAAACGCGGCAAAGAACTCTTCCAGAACCCACTTGAGATTGGCCATTGAAATATCTTTATCCAGCGCCAAGCCTTCGATCTGGTGGAACATCGGCGTATGTGTTTGATCATAATCCGCGCGATACACTCCGCCCGGGCAAATGATACGCAGCGGTGCGCCCTGTGCCTCCATGGTGCGGATCTGAACCGGAGACGTGTGCGTGCGCAACACATGGGGCGGGCGATCATCCCCCTCCGCACGTCGCATATAAAACGTGTCCATTTCAGCGCGTGCCGGGTGGTGGCCCGGAATGTTTAACGCATCGAAATTGTACCAATCACTATCAACCCGCGGACCTTCCGCAACGGAAAATCCCATCTCACCAAAAATAGCGGTCACTTCTTCGGTAACCTGGCTCACCGGGTGAATCGTTCCGCGTGGGCGAATGCGGGACGGCAACGTCACGTCTAACCATTCATCGCGCAAACGCGCATCCAAGGCCGCGTCCGCTAGCCCTGCCTTTTTGGCGACCAAGGCTGAATTAATCTCGTCTTTCAGAGCGTTAAGCGCTGGACCGGCAACCTGACGTTCTTCCGGCGTCATTTTACCCAACTCGCGCATTTTCAATGCGACTTCGCCCTTTTTCCCAACCGCCGCCAAACGTATTGTTTCAAGCACGTTCTCGTCGAGAGCGCCCGCAATCTGGCTGAGGTATTTTTGTTTGAGGTCGTCCATCGCTCATCCGTCCCTTAATCTGCCCGCTGTCCTAGCAGAAAGGTCACGGATGACAAGCCAACACAACGCAAAAGCTGCCACAGCCCCTTGAACCACGCCTTCAACAATGGGCGATAACATTTGCCAAGTCGCAGGTGTCACTTGCGATACGGCCTAGGGTCGCTGCATGTTTCTGCCCTAGGTCGACGGTTAGCTGTATTCAAAAAACATTTTGGAACAAAGAAAGCGCGCCAAAAAAGCGCGTTTTCAATACCGATAGATCATGCAACGTTTACGTCTTTTTGCGGCGTTTAACCACGCCAAGACCGCCGATACCAATCAACAGCAGCAAAGACGACGCAGGAAGTGGCACAGCAGAGATGCTGACATCGTACAAGCCAACGCCTGGACCTCGATTGCTACCTGAGCCGTCGATCTGCAAAACGTAATCACCAGCACCTGCGGAGAACAAAAGAGCGTCGCCAGCAATGATGTCTGTCGTGACTGTCAACGTTTCAACAACACTGAAATTGTCATTGGCATCCAGCAGATTGAAGGTTGCTGATTTTTCGGCTGCTCCTTCGGAAACAAATCCGGACGCGCTGACATCAACATTTCCTGCATCGATCGTGTAACCACCGAAAATCCAAGAAACATCAAACGCGCTGGTTGAAGAAAATCCAAACGCGAAGTTATCGACCGCGTTTACGATGCGACCATAGATTTCAAATGAGTCGGCGCCTAAACTGCCAAGGGTATCGAGATCGAATGCGCGATTGGGGTTTGAACTTGTGTCTCTGGGAGAGGCTGCAATGGTGCCGTTCACCAGATCGCGTGTTCCCTCAGTTATGCCAACAACCGCCGCAGACGCTGTTGTTGTGACCACAGCTGCAAGCGCAAGAGCGCCTGTAAATATTGCTAATTTCATCATTCTTCCTAAAACATTGTTATTCATTAACGTAGGCTGCAAATTTAACATAAAATTTATTTATGTAAAGTTGACCCCATACATCACCAATCGGAACAGCAAATAGCGGCGTTCGGCACAGTCGCGAAAATGCGAGACTAAAAATAGGTGATGTGAACGACACCTTCGACCATCAACACAAAAAAAGCCGCCTTCAATACTGAGGCGGCTTCTAATTAGTAAGGTGTAAGAGCAGTTTACGCTGCTAATGCGTCCTGAGCTTGCTTTACGATTGCCCCAAACGCGTCAGGCTCATTTACAGCAAGATCTGCAAGAACCTTACGGTCCACTTCAACACCAGCAAGGTTCAAACCGTTGATGAAGCGGCTGTATGTCAGCGCTTCGTCATGGCTGCGCACAGCGGCGTTGATGCGCTGAATCCACAATGCGCGGAAGTTGCGTTTGCGATTCTTGCGGTCACGTGTTGCGTATTGATTTGCTTTGTCTACGGCTTGGCGAGCGACTTTAAAGGTGCTCTTGCGACGGCCGTAATAACCTTTCGCAGCCTTGATGACTTTCTTGTGACGGGCGTGGGTGACTGTACCACCTTTTACACGGCTCATATCAGTATTCCTTCTGGCTTAACGGTCGTAGGGCATGAAGCCCTTGATGATCTTTGCATCTGGCCCAGACAAAACTGTCGTGCCGCGTGCGTCGCGAATAAACTTCTTACTCCGCTTGATCATGCCGTGCTGTTTGCCAGCCTGGCCGCCGATAACCTTACCGGTAGCCGAGATCTTAAAGCGCTTTTTGGCGCTCGATTTGGTCTTCATCTTGGGCATTTCCGTCTCCTAATCTTTAGATCGGTGTAACGCGCGACTCGGCATGCCACATTGGCCGGTCCCGCAGCGAGAAGCCGCTCTCTAGGGCAATCTTGCAACTAAGGCAAGGGCTCAGTTTGAAGCCTGCGCCCAGAGCTCGATAGTACCAGCTACCCCGGTTATCGATCTAATGCACCTGGCGAATTCGGAACCACGGCGGCAACACAACTTTAAAGACGTGCTTCCCTGTATCAATAATACCCCAGAGTGAATAACGTCGAATGTGCCTCACCCTCATTATGTTCAAGAAAACAGTGGCAGGTATTTAAAGATCATGAAAAATTTCAACAGGCTAGGCGTGCTTTTAGCACTTTTAGGAGGCGCGAACACCGCATTCGCTCAATCCGAACAAGACGTCGCAGAGGAGGACCTGTTAACGCAAGCTGAGCTAGAAAACCTCGTGGTACCGGTCGCTCTGTTCCCTGACACTTTGCTCATCCAAATTTTGGTCGCCTCCACGAGCCCAATGGAAATCATCAAGGCAGATCGACTGCTGGCAGTGAACGACGGTGAAGATTCAGGAACGATAGAAGCCGCCGTGGACGCCTAAGAGCGGGACGACAGCGTCGCAGTTTTAGCGACAGCCTTTCCAGAAGTCGTCGAAGACATGGCGCTTCATATCGAATGGACCGAAACCATGGGCGACGCAATGCTTGCACAAAGCGATGACGTCATGGCAACGGCGCAGACGATGCGCGCACAGGCGATCAATGCCGGGTCGCTTGTTTCTGGCGAAGAGCAAGTTGTCGAAGTCACCCAAGAACAAGAAGTCATCATTCAACCAGCCGATCCTGAAGTCATCTATGTCCCTCAGTATGATCCTGATGTCGTCTACGTGCAGGATAACAGCAATGCCGTTGGCGACGCGGTAGCCGCTGGCTTGATTGCATTCGGCACGTTCACCTTGATTGACGCCATTTTCGATGACGACGATGACTGGTATCACTATTGGGGTTGCCGCAATTGCGGGGGCTGGGGCGGCGGTCCAATCATTCGCAACCCAGATATCGACATAGATATCGACATAGATATCGACGGGAATGTGAACATTGGCAACAACTTGAATATTGGCAACGGGAACGACCGACGCACAGATATCGGCTGGAAAGCAGATGAAAATCGATAAGACCAAGCGCGCGACAAGATATCGAGCAAACGCGCAGATGACGGTAAAACCAAGCTGCCCGTCAATAAAAGGACAGCAAATCCGATGCCTTGCGCAGCAAATTGTCCAAGCAATCTGGCGCCGCAAATATTTCCCGCCCTGGCGCTTCTGCAAAACCTGACGCTGTGCGCAAATCTCTGGGTAAAAAACGAATGCGACCGCGATCGGAAACCGCCCCAAAGTAAGCAATGCGGTCAAAAACAAAAAAGCGTCACCAGCCGTAAAAAAACCCGCCAGCGTTAAAAAACAAGTGACCAAGACTTCTAAACCGGCCCTGAAGGTTAAACCAAAGGCGATCAAAAAGAACAGCGGCGCAGGCAAGGCACGCGCGGCCTCCAGCCGTGGCAAAGCCAGTGGTAAAAAGTTGAAGAGAAAAGGGTAAAGCCATGAAAACATCGTTTTTGAGAATCGCAGCGCTCGCTGTGCTCACTGCCACTCCGTTTTGGGCTGCCCCTGCCAAGTTTTCGTCGCCTCAAGAAGCGTTTGACGCGATGATAGATGCGTTACGGCAGACAGACCGCCAAGCCGTTTTGGAGGTGTTTGGCGAAGAAGCACAGGACTACCTGTCAGACAGTGATCCAGTCGAAGACAAGATCAACCGGCGCGCCCTGCACGATTTATACCGCGAAGGGTATCGGATCATTCCACAAGAAAATGGTGCCGTCATGGTGGCATTGGGCCAAGACGGCTGGCTGTTTCCCATTCCGATTGCGAAAACCGGCACCGCGTGGTCGTTTGACAACGCAGCCGGCCGCGAAGACGTTCTTGCCCGTCAAATTGGCCGAAACGAACTGGACGTGATCGAATTGCTGGAGGCTTATGTAACGATCCAGTCCGACTTTCGCAGTGTTGACCAAGATGGCGATGGTCTTATGGAGTTTGCCCGTCAAATTATTGCAACCTCCGCACAAGAACGCGACGGTTTGTTTTGGGCCGATGAAGATACGCCATTGGGCGAAGTTTTCGCAAGAGCATCCGTTCATGGCTATAACGATGGCACCGCCGATCACGCACCGGAACCCTTTTTAGGATACTACTACCGAATATTGACCGCGCAATCTGACGCCGCTCCTGGCGGAAAAATGGATTATATTGTGAATGGTAACATGGTTGCCGGACATGCGATTTTGGCGATCCCCGCGATTGTCGGAGAAACTGGCATCCACAGTTTCATGGTTTCAGAAAACGGGGTCGTTTTAGAAACAGTGCTGGGCGAAGATACATTGGACGTCGCCTCAGGGATCACGTCCTTTAATCCCACGTCAGATTGGGCAGCCGTCGAATAGAAGATGAGTTTGGGCAAAAAAAGGCCACCCAAGCTGGTGGCCTTTTTTATTTTAAACGCCCTGATTATTCAGGGTCGGCGTTAAAAATCAGCCGTTCGTCGCACGGAGCAACGCGCAGGATGTTTGTGGATCCGGGCACGTTGAAGGGCAACCCGGCCGTAACCACAATCTGATCATCTGTGTCGGCATACCCTTGATCCAAAGCAGCCCGAGCGGACGCAACCACCGCCTGTTTAAAGCGATCAAGAGGATCGACCAGAACGCAATTGGTACCCCATGTCAGCGTCAGGCGCCGTGCTGTACCAATCATGGATGTCATAACGATAATTGGCACACGCGGACGTTCACGTGCAACCAACGCTCCGGTGGTGCCACTTTTAGAAAAGCAACAAATCGCTTTGATGTTCGTGGTCTCAGCAATCTCACGTGCTGCCGAAACGATCCCGTCAGCGACTGTTGCCCCTTTGCTCTCGCGTGATGCCTCAATGATCTGAGTATACGTTGGATCTTGCTCAACTTCTGAGGCCACATTGTTCATCGTGGTCACCGCTTCAATAGGGTATGCACCAGCCGCGGATTCCGCCGACAACATTACAGCATCGGCACCTTCATAAATCGCCGTTGCAACGTCGGACACTTCAGCCCGTGTTGGCATCGGGCTTTCGATCATGCTTTCCATCATCTGCGTTGCAACGATCACCGGCTTTGCTGCACTACGGCATTTACGGACCAGACGTTTCTGAATTGGCGGTACGTTTTGAACCGGCAACTCCACACCCAAATCGCCACGCGCGACCATGATCCCGTCACTGACCGTTAGAATTTCGTTGAAATTTGCTACGGCAGCTGGTTTTTCAATCTTGGACAGGATTGCAGCGCGCCCATTGGCAAGTTGAGACGCTTCAAGAACGTCTTCCGCACGCTGTACAAAGGACAGCGCCAACCAATCCACGCCCAATTCGCACACAAACTCGAGGTCTTTACGATCTTTGTCCGACAATGCCGCCAGCGGCAAGACAACATCGGGAACGTTCACACCTTTTCGATTTGAAATGACGCCGCCCGCAATGACAGTACAGTTGGCGTGCTTGTCGCTGCAATCATCGACTTTCAGGCGGATTTTGCCGTCATTGACCAGCAGAGATGTTCCCGCTTCAAGCGCGGCAAAGATTTCCGGATGCGGGAGGTTCACACGTGTTGCATCGCCGGCAGCAGGGTCAAGATCCATACGGAACGATGCGCCCTCTTCGAGCATTTCACCGTCTTCATTTGCAAATACGCCGACACGCAATTTGGGGCCTTGCAAGTCAGCCAAAATGCAAATGCTGCCCCCAACGTCCTTTTCAATCTGGCGAATTATTGCGTGGCGCTCGCGAATTTCTTCGTGGCTACCGTGGCTCATGTTCAGGCGAAAAACGTCCGCTCCAGCCTCGTGCAAAGCCCGGATCATTTCGTAATCGCTTGAGGCTGGCCCAAGTGTTGCTACAATTTTTACATTGCGATGGCGTCTCATTATCGACGTGCCTCTCTATTTTCTGTTATCGCTAACAAATCGCGGCTCTTATGATGCAGCCCGCGCTGTAAAGCAAGGTTAGCGACCTCTAATGCCGCATTTGAGGCCTTAATGGCACGATGACAACCCAATCTGCAACGGTTGACAGATTTGTTCTGTGGGCCAATTTGTAGATCAACACATCCAAGAGGAGTTCCCGATGCCCACGCAAGCCGAAATTGAATTGCAGGCCGCCGCCTTTCGCCGCTTGCAAAAACACCTGATGGAAGATCGTACAGACGTCCAGAACATCGACATGATGAATCTAACAGGGTTCTGTCGGAATTGCCTGAGCAGGTGGTATCAGGAGGCCGCCGCCGAGAAAGGCATAACAATGGATAAAAATGCCGCCCGCGAACTTTTTTACGGTATGAGCATGGAAGCTTGGAAGGAAAATTACCAAACAGAGGCCACAGACGGTCAAAAGGAAGCCTTTGGAAAATCGTTTGCCGAGAATGTTGGTGAAAAATAATTCCAAACTGGCCAAACAGAATTTCCGCGCCGTCGATAATTGCAGGAACACTGACGACATGCTTCACAATCCGGTTACCAATTGGTCGCCTTCTTTTGGGCGACTGAGCAGAATGCTGGCCAGCGAAATCAACGCTGTTCATCGCAATTTTGGCCGATCAGCTGAGCAAATGACGGCCACAGATGCAATTAAGGCCACCAAGTCGCATGTGCAAAAGATCTACCAGCAACCAGTCTAAGCTGCGGTAAATGCCAGTAACGTGACATTATCAGCATACAAACGCATCGATTTAAGGCAACTTTCCAACACAAATCGTATTATCCGTTGCTCAATTTGAGCATTCGTTTATCACGTCACCCAGAGAAATATAGAAGAAGCAAGCAGATGAATTACAGGCCCGATGCCTTTCGGCAGACTGATCATACAAAAAAAGCACGGGAATGGGTCAAGGAGCTTGCTAGTTACCGTGATCCAAGTTCCGCTCGCAGCACGTTTGAGCTGGCTGTGACGCTCGGGCCTTTTCTGATTCTCTGGGCGCTGGCATGGTGGTCTTTATCCCTCAGCCCATGGCTTACCTTGGCTTTGTCGATTTGCAATGCGGCGTTTCTTTTGCGTCTGTTCTGCATTCAGCATGATTGCGGTCATAGCGCGTTTTACAGCAACCGCACCCTTAGTGATTGGCTGGGTCGTGGGCTTGGTGTTCTGACCCTGACACCCTACGACGTTTGGCGACGCACCCATTCAATTCACCATAGCGCGTCAGGACACCTTGGGCGACGTGGAATGGGCGACGTGCATACATTGACCGTGGCCGAATACAGAGACCTGTCGCCGTTTAACCGTTTTATTTATCGGCTATACCGGCACCCGATTGTTTTGTTCGGCTTGGGGCCTGGGTATCTGTTTCTGCTCCAAAACAGACTGCCGCTAGGCTTGACTGAAAAAGCAAAATACTGGGTCAGCGCGATGCTGACAAATGCTGCTATTTTCGCGGCGCTGGGTGTTATTTTCTACTTTGGTGGAATCTGGCCAATTCTTTTGATCTTTCTCCCAACAACACTTTTGGCAGCGACAGCTGGCGTTTGGCTCTTTTATGTCCAGCACCAGTTCGAAGAAACTCACTGGGAAACGGATCCCGATTGGGATCTCCACGAAGCAGCTCTGCACGGCAGCTCGCACTATGTGCTACCACCCGTGCTGCAATGGTTGAGCGCGAATATTGGCATTCACCATGTGCATCACCTTTACAGTCGCATCCCGTTTTACCGCCTTCCTGAGGTGTTAAGGGACCACTCTGATCTCGCAGAGAGCAATAAAATGACAATGCGTGAGAGTTTTGCAAATGCAAAACTACACCTGTGGGACGAAAAGAGTAAGAAATTGCTGTCTTTCCGTCAGGCTAAAAAAGCGATTTAACCGCAGCAACAAAGCCCAACGTGACCGCGCGCAAGCGTGGCGCGCCTCTTTTTTGACCTGTGTTGACCAGCTACGGGTAGCTTCGGGTTGAAAACCGTCGCTCAGGCAAAATCAATTAAGCCGATCCTGCAGGCAATTCAAAAATTGTAAAGGCACAGCCAGTCCACAAAAAGCGCTGGTTTTTCATACCCTTGAATGTCGACTGTCACAGCAAACCGAAGCATCCACGCGTCACCCCGTGGTTCGGCTTCGGACAAAACAAACGTGCCGCGGATGCGGGCCCCCGCAGGGACCGGCGCCATAAAACGGATGCGATCAAATCCGTAATTGATGGACGACGTCTCGCCTTGGATTTTAGGTAACACCTGATATGACATGGCCGACAGCATCGACAACGTCAAAAATCCGTGGGCCACGGAACCTTGGAAACCTGCCTGACGACCAGCTTCTGGCTCCAGGTGGATAGGTTGCCAATCTTGCGTCAAATCAGCAAATGCATCGATTTTCTGTTGGCTTATTTCCAACCATTCGGAATGGCCAAACGAAGTTCCGACTAGATCTTGTAAGGCGTCACGCGTCAGCATGCCGCCTCGGACCCAAATGTGAAAAGATCATAGGCCGACATCACCAATCAGATCGCCGTTTTCAGGCTCTCGTCCAGATAGATTTCGCGCAGGCGGGGTGCGACCCGTCCTGGGGTTCCATCCCCCAATGAAACACCATCAATTTCCACGACAGGCATCACAAATGTACTCGCCGAGGTGATAAAGGCTTCATCAGCTTCCTTGGCTTCATCTATTGTGAAATTGCGCTCTTCCACTTCCATCTGCGCTTCTTTGGCGAACCGCAAAACCGCGGCGCGCGTAATGCCATGCAGAATTTCTGTGCTGAGCGCTCGGGTGATGATCTTGTTGCCTTTTACGATATAGGCATTGTTGGACGTGCCTTCGGTGACATGTCCATCCTCAACCATCCACGCGTCGTCGGCACCGGCTTTTTTAGCCATCATTTTGCCCATGGAAGGGTAGAGCAACTGTACTGTTTTAATGTCGCGACGTCCCCAACGGATGTCTTCGATGCTGATGACTTTCATGCCCTTTTTCGCCACAGGATTATCGGCCAAACCGGGTTTGTTCTGCGTAAACAAAACAATCGTGGCTTGGGTCTCTTCCGGATCGGGGAAAACGAAATCACGATCATTGGGCGCACCGCGGGTGATCTGGAGATAGATCATTCCCTCATCGATCCCATTCACGCGGACCAATTCCCGGTGCACTTCAAGCAGATCTTCTTTGGTGATCGGGTTGACCATATCGAGCGCGTCCAAGGAACGCTGCAAACGGATAGCATGACCATCAAAATCGATCAGCTTTCCGCCCAGTACAGACGTAACCTCATAGACCCCGTCTGCCATGAGAAAACCACGGTCGAAAATAGATACCTTAGCTTCATTCTCCGGCACATATTCGCCGTTCACGTAAACAGTGCGCATCGTCATCCCCAAAGCTCCTTTTCGGGCGGGTGAACGCCCTTGTCATCAAATTTCAACGGCACGTCTCGATCTTGGGCCAGCAGCAGCGGGCCATCCAGATCAGTTATCAACGCACCTTGCGCAACCAATGTCGCAGGCGCCATGGCAAGACTGGATCCCACCATACAGCCAACCATCACGTCATACCCAAGCGCCAGCCCCTCGCTACGCAAGGCCAAGGCCTCGGTCAAGCCACCGGTTTTGTCCAGTTTGATATTGATGACGTCATATTTACCCTTGAGCGCCGCCAAGCTAGCGCGATCATGACAGCTTTCGTCAGCGCAAACTGGTACGGGACGCTCCATCCCAAGCAATGCGTCATCTTCCCCAGCCGCCAACGGCTGTTCGACCATTTGAACCCCCAGCCGAACCAGATGCGGTGCCAAATCGGCATAAACCTCCGCAGACCACCCTTCATTTGCATCAACGATTATGCGCGACTTTGGGGCCCCGGCCCGTACGGCTTCCAGTCTCGGCATGTCATCAGCCGTGCCTAGCTTGATCTTTAGCAACGGTCGAAACGCATTTTCTGAAGCTTGCTTTTGCATCGCCTCAGGTGCCGCCAGAGACAGGGTATAAGCCGTAATTTCAGGTTCCGGAGCCGCAAGGCTGGCAAGCTCCCAGACACGTTTTCCTGCGCGTTTAGCTTCTAGATCCCACAGCGCGCAATCCACGGCGTTGCGAGCGGCACCAGCCGGCAGTAACGCATACAGACCCTGGCGCGTGATATCGCCCGGCAAGCCCTCAATTTCCGCAGTTACGCTTTCTAACGTTTCACCATAGCGGGCATAGGGCACACATTCGCCCCACCCCGTAAAGGTACCATCAGAAATCCGCACGGTAAGCACATGCGCTTCGGTCCGCGACCCTCGGCTGATCGTAAAAACCTGTGCAAAGCCAAACATGTCATGGCTGACTTCAATATTCATCCTAACCTCTCATATACATTCAAAAGATCATCTAATCGGACAATGGTGCCCAGTCATCAAATCAGAGATCTTCCAATGCGGCGGCAAGCCTGTCGGCACCATGCCTGTAAGGGTCTAGCGTCGGCAAGCCCAACTGCGCTTCGACCTCCGCACAGTAGGATGCAGCTTCGTCTTCGGTCATATGTTGCGTGTTGATCGAGACGCCGATCACTTGGCAGGCCGGGTTTGCCACGCGCGCCAGCTGCAAGGTGATGTCCCGCACGGATTCAAGTGTTGGCACAGGATAATCCGGCAATCCACGCATGTGTTTGCGTGTTGGTTCGTGGCACAAGATCAACGCATCAGGTTGCCCGCCGTGGATCAGCGCCAGTGTCACGCCCGAATAGGATACATGGAAAATGCTTCCCTGTCCTTCGATGATGTCCCAGTGATCGGCATCATTGTCCGGTGTCAGATATTCTACGGATCCCGCCATAAAATCAGCGATTACAGCGTCTAATGGCACGCCCGATCCAGTGATCAATATCCCCGTTTGCCCGGTTGCCCGAAATGTGCTCTTCATACCGCGCGCGCGCATTGATGCGTCCAACGCCAAAGCAGTGTACATTTTACCCGCAGAACAGTCAGTACCCACAGCCAACACACGTTTGCCGGTTCTTTTGACACCTGTAGCGATCGGGTAGGCCACAGTCGGCACGCGAACATCATGTAAGGTGCGCCCATGAACCTGAGCCGCCGCAACCAATTCGCCTTCGTCACGCAACAGGTTGTGCAACCCACTGGCCAAATCAAAACCTGCCTCAACAGCCTCGACAAGCACTGAGCGCCATTCTTTGCTGATATAACCACCGCGGTTTGCAACACCAATCACGACGGTCTTGGCGCCTGCGGCTTTGGCTTGCTCCAACGTCATGTCCTGCAAGCCAACATCAGCTTTGCACCCTGGCATACGGTATTGACCTACCGCATTTTCCGGACGCCAGTCCTTAATCCCTTGTGCGACCTTTGCCGACAACTGATCTGGCGCATCGCCAAGAAATAAAAGATATGGTGTCTCAATCATCGGGGTGACCTCCTTATATGACTTTTGTCCAAAATCGACGAAAGCTCGCGCAATGAGATATCTTTTTTTCGGCGAGTTCAAATTTTTATGCACGTTTCTTCGACATATTTTCAAATTTTTCGCAGAAACTTCTCAAATGGGCACAGCGAGGATATCGATTTTGCTGCAGTTGCGAAATGCACTTGCAGCATTGAGGGTAATTTTATAACCTTGTGGCAACAAGTATAGAAATATTATTACCTCGAGGTCTGCATGAGCTTCCGCATCCAACCATCTGCCCCCGCCCGTCCCAACCGTTGCCAGCTCTTTGGCCCAGGGTCGCGTCCGACCCTCTTTGAGAAAATGGCTGCCTCTGCTGCGGACATTATAAACCTCGATCTTGAAGACAGCGTAGCGCCCAGCGACAAGGCCTCAGCGCGCGCGAACATCATCGCGGCCATTTCGGATGTGGATTGGGGAAACAAAACACTGTCAGTGCGCATCAATGGCCTTGATACACCCTATTGGTACAAGGACGTCGTGGATTTGCTTGAGCAATCAGGCGGTAGACTGGATCAAATCATGATCCCCAAGGTCGGATGCGCAGGCGATATCTACGCCGTTGATGCGTTGGTGACGGCAATTGAAACCGCGTTTGGGCGCAGTAAAAAAATTGATTTTGAGGTCATCATCGAATCCGCAGCAGGCATCGCGCATGTCGAAGAGATCGCCGCGGCTTCGCCCCGGCTGGTCGCGATGAGCCTGGGCGCCGCAGATTTCGCAGCCTCAATGGGCATGCAAACAACGGGGATCGGGGGCACGCAGGAAAATTACTATATGCTGCGCGACGGTCAAAAACACTGGTCCGACCCGTGGCATTGGGCACAGACAGCGATTGTCGCCGCCTGCCGGACGCATGGCGTCTTACCGGTGGATGGACCTTTCGGTGACTTTTCTGACGACGAAGGATTCCGTGCCCAAGCCCGCAGGTCAGCAACGCTTGGCATGGTCGGTAAATGGGCGATCCATCCGAAACAGATTGCGATCGCCAATGACGTGTTCACGCCCTCCACCGAAGCAGTTTCCGAGGCGCGTGAAATCTTAGCCGCGATGGAAGAGGCCAAAGCTAAAGGAGAAGGCGCGACCGTATACAAGGGACGCCTTGTTGACATTGCGTCTGTCAAGCAGGCAGAGGTGATCGTGCGCCAATCGGAAATGATTTCAGGTTAACGCAAGCGTGATTTGGCGTTTTAGGTGAAGTGTGGCGTGATACTGCGACCAAAAAGGGGCAATTCCAATGCGCTATCTTTTCGCAATTTTCGCATTTTTAGCCTTCGCTGCGTCTGCAACCGCGTCTGATTTAACGCCACGATCCGGATGGATGGTATTGCCGACCCAAAAGGAGCACAGCCGTTTGCTCGCAGATTTAAAATCTGCGGTCAAAGCTCATAAAATGGGGGTTGTCACGCAAGCAGGTCCAACCAGCGTCGCACGCAAGCGCGGAATTGAAATCCCCGAAAACCGCGTGGTTGGCGTTTTTAACAATGACTTTGCAGTCAAAATCCTCGCACTTTCCACCGCCGCAATGATCGAAGCACCAATCCGTTTTTATGTCACCGAAAACGAAGATAAGACAGCAACATTATCTTACAAAACGCCCACAACAGTTTTTGCTCCCTACCGTGCTGAAGGTGGAGATCCCTTGGCGAAATTAGTAGCCCAACTCGATGTCATCTTTGACAAAATTGCGCGGGCGGCCAGCCAATAGGGTCCGGTGTCAAACAGGCTAATAAATCCAAACCACACAAATCGGCTTACCCGCGTTCATCCTTGGGCGACCCCATGACGACATAGGATGTAATTGACGCAACTTGCGGCATCGCCCCAAGGATGTCCGTGTGGAACAGTTTGTAAGCAGGCAAATCTGCGCATTCGATCCGCAACAAATATTCAATCGCCCCGGTTATGTTGTGACACTCGCGCACCTGCGGTGCACGTGAGATCAAGCGTTCAAATGCCTCCTGGCTGGCTTTGGAATGATCCCGCAATCCGACTCCAATATAGGCCACAAAACCGCTGCCGGTTGCAGCCCGGTCGATCACAGCACGATAGCCTTTTATCAGCCCCTTGCGTTCCATCTCTTGGACACGTCGCAAGCAGGCTGACGGCGACAGCGCAACCCTGTCTGCCAGTTCAATATTACTGATCCGTCCATTGGCGGACAACTCTTGCAATATTTGTTCTGATTTTTGATCCAGATCCGCCATATGTTGCAAATTTTCTCCGAAATAGACCCGTTTTGCAACCAATAGCTGCTCAAATTTCTGCATTTATTGCGCATGATGATTGAAACACTCACCGCCCTTGTCGCCTTTGCCTTTGTCAGCTCGATCACCCCGGGACCAAACAACTTGATGCTCATGGCCTCTGGCGCAAACTATGGTTTTGCGCGCTCTATCCCTCACATGCTCGGAATCGCAATCGGCTTTACAGTGATGATTATTTTGGTTGGCGCCGGGCTGGTCCAGCTGTTTGACGCGTGGCCCACCAGCTATACGATTCTGAAAATACTCTCGGTTGTCTATATGTGCTGGCTGGCCTGGAAAATAGCTCGGGCAGCGCCGAGCCATGAAACCCAGAATTCTGGGTCACCCATAACCTTTTTACAGGCCGCTGCATTTCAATGGGTTAACCCGAAGGCATGGGCAATGGCACTGACCGCTTTGTCGGTGTACGCGACAGAGGCAAACCTTAGCGCATTTGTAGTTGTCGCAGCTGTTTTTGGGCTTGTAAATCTTCCCTCCATCACGCTCTGGGCAATCCTGGGTCAACAAATGGCACGCGTTCTGACAAACCCGGCCAGACGGCGTGCTTTTAACTGGAGTATGGCCGCACTTCTTATCGCATCTTTGTATCCTGTGCTTTGGCCCGCGTGACGCGATTGCATTGCCGGTAAATGAACGCCATATAGGAAGCGTTCAAGCGGAGAGATCGATGACGCAATATATGGATTTCGAAAAGCCCCTCGCGGAAATCGAAGGCAAGGCAGAAGAATTACGCGCATTGGCGCGATCCAATGAAGAAATGGATGTGACGGAGGAAGCCTCCGCACTGGACAGCAAGGCGCGGGCAATGCTCGAGGACCTGTACAAATCGCTGACCCCATGGCGCAAATGTCAGGTTGCTCGCCATCCGGACCGGCCTCACTGCAACGAATACATTGACGCCCTGTTCACCGAATATACGCCGTTGGCTGGGGATCGGAATTTTGCCGATGATCACGCCATCATGGGGGGATTGGCCCGCCTGAATGACCGCCCGGTCATGGTGATCGGCCATGAAAAGGGCAATGATACAAAGTCCCGGATCGAACGCAATTTCGGGATGGCCCGCCCAGAAGGATATCGCAAAGCGATCCGATTGATGGATATTGCAGATCGGTTTAATTTGCCCGTGGTCACATTGGTCGACACCCCCGGTGCCTATCCCGGAAAAGGCGCAGAAGAACGCGGCCAATCCGAAGCCATCGCGCGCGCAACTGAGAAATGCCTGCAGATTGGCGTGCCGCTGGTCTCTGTGGTGATCGGAGAAGGTGGATCGGGCGGCGCGGTTGCTTTTGCCACCGCAAATCGCGTGGCGATGTTGGAGCATTCTGTTTATTCCGTCATCAGTCCCGAGGGATGTGCGTCTATTTTATGGAAAGACGCGGAAAAGATGCGCGAAGCTGCAGAAGCACTGCGGCTCACCGCCCAGGATTTGAAGCAACTGAATGTCATTGATCGTATCATTCCCGAGCCGATGGGCGGTGCACACCGGGACAGCAAAACAACAATACAGGCCGTCGGACGTTCGATCAGCGACATGATCGAGGAATTGTCGGACAAAAAGCCAGAAACACTTGTGGCAGATCGGCGTAGTAAATTTCTTGAGTTAGGGGGAGTTGGGCTCGCAGCCTGACTGCGGGTCAGCTCGCCAACATTAACAAGCCTTGCGTCACATCCGACCGGACAGCCAGACGCAATCCAGGCTCATCGCCCGCGCGCAACGCTGCAATGATCAACCGGTGATACCGCGGTGGTTCCTTGCGGCGCAAACGGCCATACAAAGACCGCATTGTCGGCCCCATTTGCAGCCAAACAGTTTCCGCCATTGCAAGCATGGCTGGTGCCTGAGCCCGCAGATACAATGTACGATGAAATTCGAGATTTGTTCTTATATAGCTCACTGCATCTCGATGGGCGACGGCCTCGGCGACGGTTGAATTGATGGTTTGTAACCGTTCAATCAACGCCATATGCGCCCTAGGCAGGGCGCGGCTTGCAAGTTCTACTTCGATCAATGCCCGAAGGGATGCTAGCTCTTCTATCCGCTCATTTGTTAACTCAGGAGTGGATATTCGCCCAGAAGACGACAACGTCAGCGCGCCTTCTGCCACAAGCCTTCGAACGGCTTCACGGGCCGGGGTCATAGAGACCTCGTAAGACTTACCGATCCCGCGCAATGTCAGAGGTTCGCCTGGCGAAATAGCACCTTGCATGATGCGCCCTCTCAAAGAGCGGTACACACGTTCATGAGCAACAGGGCTCGTATCGGAGGGGCGTTGATTTGGGGTCATGTTCTATTTGTGATCACACCACACCAAAGGTCAAGTCCAAGCACCTGTCAGCTGCCAAATCGAAAACGGTGCAATGCACTGCCCTCAGTTCTCAACCAAGAACGCTGGCTTCGATAATCCCCGAAAATCTCCTCGACTTCACCCCAAAAGGCGGCCGAATGGTTCATTTGCGCCAAATGGGCCACCTCATGTGCGGCCACGTAATCCAATACATCGGGTGGTGCGAGAATCAGACGCCAAGAATACATCAGGCGTCCCTCTGACGTGCAAGACCCCCAACGAGATCTGGTGTCACGGAGCGTTATCGCCGAATATTTTTTCCCAAGCTTGTCCGAAAAGTGATCCGATGCCTCGGCCAGCCTCGCCCGAGCAATTGTTTTTAGATGCCCCCCTAAACGTTTTCCCACGAACTGTGCCTTTCCGGGAACCAACACTCGTCCGGGTTCAAAACAGACGCGACGCCCAGAACCTTGGACCACTTCGTGCAATTGCCCACCAATCGGAATTACCGCACCGGGTTTCACTGCTACATCTTCTTGGCGGTCCGAAAGATGTTTGCGAATCCAGCTCTCTTTTTCACGCGCAAAATCCAGCGCCTCACGTTCGGGAACACCGTTAGGTAACGTCAGTGTCACACGCCCGTCCAGCTGCGATATCCGCAAAGAGATTCGCCGCGCCCGCGCAGAACGACGTAATACCAAAGGGATAGGCGGCTCACCCCGCAGGTAGGATTCACTCATTTTCCCGATCCCATGGACTTAATCACCCCGTCACGCATCCTTGCTACCTTCTTGGCCTTTACAGACACCGTCTCATATGGCACTTGGCCTGAATCATCTACACCTGAACCGCAATTTCAAAAGGGGATTTTCATGCCCAAAGAAGAATGGGGAACGAAACGCCTCTGCCCAACCACAGGCAAACGTTTCTATGATCTGAACGCCAATCCCATCGTCAGCCCCTACACTGGCGAAGTGGTAGAAGTCGACTTGTCCAAATCACGCATGATTGCGGCTGACGCCGAAGATGCAGCGACAACAAAAGCCAAAGCATCCGCGGACGAAGAAGAAACGGTATTGGACGATGATGACGTGGATGTGGATCTGGGTGACGATCTGCTGGACGACGACGATGACGAAGATGATAACGTCCCACTCGAAGAAATCGCCGATGTTGCAGCAAACGACGACGACAATTGATTTATCCATTTGCGCGGCGGGTTCGTTTTTTCCCTTGATCCCGCCTCGCACTGTCGCTATCCAGCGGCGCAACGGGTCAAAATACCCATCCCGTATATGCTGTAACTAGCATGTGCATCGGGGCATTAGCTCAGCTGGGAGAGCGCCTGCATGGCATGCAGGAGGTCAGCGGTTCGATCCCGCTATGCTCCACCATTTCGCACTTTTGTGTTGAAATTCCCGCTAACACCTTGAACGGAAAGGTGGTTTTAGCGGTTAGATAACCACTTTCATGGTTGTAGCTCAAAGGCTCCGCAAAGACTAATTTAAGCACTGTTCGCCGTAAGGCTATTCCTCCGTTTTCGTAAATATTCAAGGGGCTTGCCAGGAATATCATGGTGTGTTCGATAAAGTCGTCGAACCTACCCAGCGGTGGCGCTGCTTCCGCAGCTTGATCAGCCAACAATAGCTTCTGCTTCTCCAGTTTTTCGATCTTGGCTTCATAGGCCCGTACCAATGACTGCCCGCTTGCATCGACGACGCGATCCAGCAGAATCTCTATCTGCCCATCGATCTCCTTGATCTGTGCAACAAGCGTATCCTTGGACAAGTGAGCCTGCTTGAGCCGGATTTTCCAGGCATCCGTAAACATGGCTCGCGCCATTGCAAACATCTGTTTGGCGGGCTGCAATGAGCGAAGCACCTCAACCGCCCCACTTTCGACTTTGGCGCGGGGGATTGATTTTCGCTTTGATGGGCGCTTCGGTGTGTCGCACAGATAGTATGGGTAGTGCTTATTGCGGCCTTTCGACCAGCAAGAGGTAAGCGGCTCGCCACAATCATCACAGTTCACAAAGCCACGCAGCGGGAAATCTTCGCTGATGTCCTTGCGCGCGGGTGCATAGACTTTACCGCTCAGCACTGCTTGAACACGCTCAAATGTAAAGTCGAGATGCTGTTCGCCCATCTCAAACGATACATTGGATTGCGGATGATGCAGCTCCGAGGGCCCAAAGGCGCAACCGAACAATTCCAACTCGCCGCAACTGCCCAAAACCTCCGGAAACTGGCAAAGTTGGTGCCAGCAACAGCGCAAACTTAAGAAGAAACCGCGCTCGCCCGCTGCTCGCTCAACATAGAACCGGCTAAAAACACCGACTTCTTCAACAGTATGCGGGACAAAGCGGTCAAGCGGTGACACAATTCTGGCGGAAAGTTCTGTGTTTATGTAATGAAGATCAGAGCAGGCTGTGAAATAGAGGAACCTCGTCGTGTACAAGTTCGTATTTGCTTTCTTGATGGTGTTTTGCGCATCATCGACGTCGGCTCAATTCGTGGTAGGTTCTTTCGAAAAAGACGGAAAGAAAGTTTCACTGCTCTTTGATGGTCGTTGGGGGGTGGTTGAAGAGGGTCAAGTTGAGTGCGGAGACATGCCTCATGTCTACGTGTGTGTTGAGCACGCAACTCAATTTTCGGAAGAAGCAGAACTTTCGCCGGTAGACGTTGACTTTAGAGGGCTTTCATTTGCGGATGCTGGTGTCCTTGCCGGGCGGACTTGGGGAACGCCATCGATTGAACCTATTGAAATTGCAAGAGGTTTTGCCAAAGATTTGTCTTCCGGATACAAAGTTCCAACCGACAGAGTAAGATTGCTTTCAACTGAATCTGGCACCGTTGGGAATTACCTATTTTTTCGTTTCGAGTTTCTCAGCGATCTGGAAAATGGACCCTTATGGTCAACCATCACTCGAGTTAAAGATGGAAGTCGCACCGCGGATGTTGGCACCCATGTTTTTGGGGAGATGTGGACAGTAAGTCCTGAGATGCTCGCTGTCCGTAGGGATTTTCACGATAGACTGTTAGAAAACTTGCCATTGGAATGGGTGAATGAGTGAAGTGCTGGAAATGCATAAATTCAGCCCAAATGCTTTTGCCAAAGAGTGAAAGGCCAACGCGCTCGAAATTGGTAAATATGGGCTCCTTGCTGCCGTTAGCGGCATCGCCGCGCCCGGATTGTGAACCGCGAGCACTATTCACGCCCTTATTGTGCGCGAGCAGATGGCTGCAGCCAGCCCAAAGCGGAAGCGCGGCGCTAGACGCAAATTTGCGATAGCCGACCATCGCTGCGCGAGTCGCGAATTCACAAGTCGCGGGACTTAGTTACCGTTCATTCGTTGCGAATTTGGGCGTCCGGACACAGTTTCAGTATGACATGGCGGCGCATTTCCATAGCCAAAGGGTCATGAAATATTTCTAAAGCACTAGTTGCTTGTTTTGACGTTAACCAGCCATCTGACATGCGCCACCGACGAAAGAAGAACCCATCGATACTGCTACTTCTTGAGTACGCTATGCCGCTCCGTATCTGGTCCTCGGTACGAGGTGCCCCAAACTTCGCTTTTGGGCCAAACCTTGCCCGCATTTCGATGTTTGATGCTTTGCTTTGCGCTACTCCGTCTTGGATATCAGCGTCGGTTATTACTGTGAGGCGAGCCAACTCATCTCGAATGTCAGCGGGGATCGTTTCACAGGCATTTGCCACTGCATCAACAAAACGAGGATCAGTTGAGATGGCCATGTTCCAAGTTTTAGGTTGAACGCGCCAGAAAATCAGCTCTGCACTTTTGGTCCAAGTGCTAGCTTCATAGAGACCCAATCCACTAAAAACTATAAGAATTTTTTCATCAGCATGTGCACAACCAAGCCCGGTAGAACTTTTTACATTCGCCTCAGGAAGAGGAGGGCCACCAATCTGAGTTACAGCGAACTGCCCCTCTTTTGGTGGCGGCAGGCTTCCGTCAGCAAGTCTGTACGACAATTCTTTGCGCTGCCTTGCCAAATAAAGTACTGCGACGCAGATATCATCCCAGCGGGGTAACACAGTTGGAGGTTTAGGCGGATTAAGAGGAACTGCACCCCATTCGGTTTCACGGGCGTAGCCAAGTTTTGCGAGCGCCTCACAACCCATTTGAAAGGCACTCGAACAACTGTGCTCCCAACCCTCGCCGTTGTGAGCCGACGGCAAGGCATTCGATAAATATTCGCCAGCTACTTCTGGCCATTCTGGGTTTAAGTTGTCTGAAGGCATAGCTGATCTGGTCGCATAATGTGATTAAGATGACTATCCAAAACTAATTGTAAAGATACGTCAACTTAGGCTCTTTCCTGCCATTCCCCGCACGAAGCACCAACTTCTGCTTAGCGGACAAGGACGAAGCCGCTACCGCGGCAATGGCGCTTGTTTTGAACGTAGCCCGTTGCTGTGAACGCTGTGCATTTTGAGATTTAACGCACCTGTCTGCCGATTGAGGCTTCTCAATC
>JBDWVP010000060.1:0-6209 GCA_039983935.1 Roseobacter sp.
AGTTGGCCTGTCAGATGCTGGCGCTTTTGCAGCATATCTCACCCCACTGCGCAAAAAGGAATGGGTGGTCATTGTGCCGGAGGCGCGTCTTCGACACGACGCCAAACCACCCTTCGGTGGGCCCGAGCAAGTGCTCGCCTAGCCCTTGACCAGACAGCCATGTATCCCGTCCGTAAAGTTGGTCGTTTTCGCGAATAGGAGGGCAATACCCAAAAGAGCCCTCATTCGTGCAAAGTGCAGCTTGTATGTACGCTGGCAAGGTCGGCAGTCTGCGAATTCAACATCTGGTTTTCGCTGCCCTCGGCATGAATGTCCGGTTTAATGGCTACACAGTAGCACCCAATACCTCGCAAACGCGGCATTTCCCATGCTGCGTGCGCATGCAGCACGAAATAGCAATGACGGCGTTGGGCTCCTTCCGGCCCTAACCAGACATTCACTCAACCCGACCACGCTGCGGTGCAGTTTTCCTAAAGCGGGCATTGGATCGGATATGCAAAAAGGAGATTTTTTGGAATTCAGCTGTGCCGTACTGGGCATAAATTCAGTGCTTTATTTGCCAGTGTACGGTGATAGTTTTAGACTACCGTTCATCCTGGTGATCGGACCGTTTCCCACCTCTATTTTGCGTCCGGGGAGGGTTTGAGTCTCAAATTTCTTTTGCAAATTTTCAATGCCAATTTACATGTATTTGCTTAAAAAACCGTTCCAATCAATGTCGTCAGGCCATCACGCTTTCGGAAAATGTCTACATAGCTTTCATGAGATTTATAAATACCGTAGTCGTCGATGTCGGCATCCAATTTTTCGCAGTCATTTAGATGGTCGATCACATATTTATACCGCGGTGTACGTTCATGGTTTAGCGCGAAATCGATCATGGAGCGTAGTAACAACGCAGCCGCAAGAGGGTATTTGTCGCGTAAGGCGTCCGCAGCGTGATTAATAAATTCATAGTCGTCGCCATCAATCTCATCGGCTCGTTCGATCACCAACTTCGACGCGGTCAACAAGTCGGGCCACTCAAGACAAAAATGCAATGCTGACAAAACGGCTGGATATGACAACGTGTAATTTCTTGCGCGATCCTCGGCCTCAACATCTTCGAAGTCGGGCAGACCCTTGAGATATTCGCGCAGATGTGGCGCGCTTAAATCACGTTCAAAACAGGCCCAGCGAAGGGCTTGCGCATCATCAGGTTTGTTGAGCGCGGTCAGCGTTGCGATCATGGCATTATCCCACGCAGCTTGTCCGTCGGTGCCACCTGCGTCGTTCAACGCGACAAGGGCTTTGTCTGGCGCGTTCTCTGCCAGCATCAGCGTTGCGACTTCTGCGGCGATGTTTTTGCGGCGTAGATCGTCAGGTGTGAACTGCGCGATATATGCGGATGTGTCGCCTGTGACTTCAGCGATGTCTTGCAGGCATCTTTTGACGAACCGAGCATTTAGATCGGCGCGATAATCAGGTTCGCCTCGCAGGTCGCGCAAAAACTGGATCGCTTCATGATCCGCATCCTTTCGCGCCACAGGGGTGCCTGCAAAGTCCTGAATATGCGCTTTGAGCTGGTCAAAGCCAGCATCCCCAAGTGTTGTCGCCAAAATGCCGATAATATCATCCCAAACCCCATATTCATTGTCACACAGGGCGATCCAAACGCGGTCAGCCAGTGTTTTAACATCAGGTTCTGCACGTGGCGCGATGTCTTCAAAATATTGGATCGCAGCGTCAAACACTTCGCTGACATCGCCGCGGCGATCATCCGCGCGCGCGTAAATTAATGGCGCAAGGTCCATGAACTGCCACAACAATTCGAACGCCTCACTCGGATCGTCAGGCGCGATTTTATCGACGATCATGGTCACTTGTGTGGTCATGTCTGTGACAAGCGATTTGCGCCTGCGCCAGCTGACGTAGGTTTTGGATTTACGCAACGCGGCCAACCGCTTGCGGACCTCATGTGCCAGCTCTGATGCGCCAAGATTGTGGCTTAATTCAAGTCGCAAGCGCCGCTTGATATGTGCGCTGCCGGTGCTGACCTCAAGCAACAGATCAGCAAGGCAATCGGGCCCGAGGGCGACAAGGTTGGCTTTGTTTAAGGTCTTTTTAGACATACCGGACACCTGAACTCTCAGAAAGCAAATGCATCATACGTGCGCACGCAGTGCGGTAGGGAACGCTCCCGGGAAATACTGGTAGGGAACCTCAATTTGGGAGAAATATAAGAGTGCCCGAACAGTCTTATCACCCCGCAAGATAGCGGCGGCAATACGGTGGTTCCCATTATTAACTGTCACACCGACGCCTACGGCCGAAGCTTCACCGAGAAATAGTTGGATACTGTATTCGTCAACAGGCGGGCCATTGGCCACGAAGTTTGCTATTCGGCGCGCGTGGAAACTATGGCCAATCCGGCCCACCAAATCGTCCTTTTCGTCGTCCCAATAGCGTGTGTCAAATTCACCATTTTGGACGGCATCCAATACCGCCTTCTTTTGGATCGGATCACATTGCCATAAGGTGCCGGCAAGAGGATCAACGTGTGGTTTGAGCTCGTCCAATGGGATCAGAAAAAACTCTGTTTGCATCCGCCAACACCTCTGTTTTTTTATGATAAACTTAGGCCTACAAGCCGCCCAGTTGTTCATCACTATGTATTGGTGTGTTGATGGTTTTGTAAAGACGGCCCAGAGCGGTCACTCACCCGCTCCTTCAAGATGCTGCAGTGCGGCCCGTCATTGCGGACTTTCGCTGCACCCGCGAAATCGAGTGATGCCTGAATTCACACAGTGCGGGACGGAGCCGCCGTTCACCAATGCCGCATGAATGTCGGCTTGCGAGCGACTGCACTTAATGGGCACCAAAGGAAGCCCACACGAGAGCTTCGATAGACGTTCCAGTTTCCCGAGCAAGCCAGAACAGGGTGGTAGCTGCCGATGCCATTATGACGCCTTGCTGAACGGCGATATCTATAGTCTCAGGCTTAGGCGAGTTCCTGAGTTTCTCTACATCCGCCAGAATGCTGTCACGCCGTCTCTCATACCCATGTCCGAACAACTCTTCTTTTTCGATTGATGCAGGAAGGTCGTTTGTTGCAACTTCCAAAAAACCGAAACCCCTTTGGGTCTCGAAATGTAAGCATTCAATGACTTGCGACGGGGGAGCCCGCCCATTCTTTCCACTGCAAATGTCGCCCATACGTTCGAAGCATTTGGATTGGAGTGCATCACGGAACTCAGCTTCAGCGCCATCTACTGCCGCCAAGCATGCGATGTAATTTGGGTTGAGATCTTGAGATAGGTTGTCAGGAACATGGTCAGCGATAGCAACAAGAGGAAGGCCGATGGCAGCCGAAATCACAATGAATGCGCGAATGTTTTTCCAGAGCCTAATTTCAGCCGCCATATTCTTGCACTAACTCCCAAAATCTAAAGTAAACCTACCTATTTCGGACATTCATGCAAAGCGCAGCATCGGTCAATATGAGCTCTTTTTCCTCTTTCGCTGCGATCCGCACGAGTGGCCGCTTCAGGAAAACGCCGCCGTTCGCTGCGCGGTGCGTGAACTGGTAAGACGCGGGACAAAGCAGACAAATGATAGCAAAAGGCAAAGGTCTGCTTGTCTATTGACCACTAAGCACGGCTAAGAATTTATCCCGACCTTGACTGCTGACGTCCATTTTGACTTTTTAGGCACTCTTGTCGGGTACTTTCTCCAGCCCCTGCCTAGCGGGAAGCGAATTTGGGGTCATGACATTGGTTGCAAGTCCCACCCTCTTAAGAACCGCTATCAGCTGAAAACCCGGATCAAGTTGCCCATCTTCGATCCCCAATTTTGCTGAGTGTGGAAAGGCATGGTGGTTTCCGTGCCAATTCTCACCAAATGTAATCAGGCCAAGTCCTGGCAAATTGTAACCTTGAACCGGAAGATCCAAGATTTGCCAACCTTGATGCCCTGTGCGATGCGCAAAGTGCCCGACTATCCAATGGCCTGATAGCGAAATGAAAATGCGTAGGCTGATGCCCCAAAGCACCCAAGCCCAACCGCCAAGTGCAAATAGAACGACTGCTACCGGAAGCTGCTGCGCCATCCAAGTGTATTCTAAGAGTCGATAAAAGCGGTCAGATTGAACATTATCTTCGATAACGATGTTCGGTGGAGACTTCAGTCGGAAGCAACAACACAATTGCCACCATGCATCCTTCCAGAAACCTGCGCCATGAGATGGGTGAGGTGGGCAAACAGTTTGCCTTTGATGCCAATCTCGCAGGTCATGCGCGTGGATCATCCCAAAAGGGCCTGCCATCCCGACCAGCACGCCAAGCCAGACCAATACATATTCAAGCCAGCGCGGCACTTCGAAACTGCGATGGATAAGGAGCCTGTGCATCCCAACCGAATGTCCCGCGCAAACCGTCAATCCTGTCAGTCCGATAAATAGCAAGAATGCATCGAACTGCGGAAACAAGAGCAGGCCAGTAACACCTGCGATGCCGTGGCCCAGGAACCAAGCCGCTTTTACAAGGCTGACGCGCACTATACCATCGACCGGTGACGTGCTTTCGACAGGACGGACCCGTTCTGTTGCAACCCAAATGGATTGGCTTTGATTTATCGCATCAACTTTCTGCACGCGCTTTGACATCCCGTGCCAGCACGTTCGCAGCCAAGAAGGTTGCACCTTGTGTTACTGGTGAAAAGAACCAAGCGGGCGCAAGACGCCGTTCATAGTTCAGGGTGACAGACAGACGTGTCCCGCCTTCTTCTGGGATAGCGCGGTAAATGATGCTTTGATGCGAAACCCAGTCGGCATAGGGGCTTGTGTCGGACAAGACTGTGAAGGTGGCACTGGCGTCTGTGCGATCCGTGACTTGAAGCGTTAGACTCCCTGATCCTTCTCGACCTGCAAATTCAACCTGCCGCATCGCACCAAGATCAGTACCTTCATCGACAATAACCTGCGTTGGTCGTGGGAACGAGCTTAGGATGCTTGGCAGTGGAAAGTCTGGCGACGTCGCCGTCTCCATTGTCCGCCAAACTTGATCTGGCGCGGCGTCAATCAATTGGATCGCTGTGACGGTATTGTGGCCATCAAAGGCGTATGACTCCGGATGGCCTTCAAGGCTGAAAAAAACCAAAAGTATGCCTGCGCTGGTCAGGCTGCCAAAGTCATAAAGACGACTTTCGGGGTCATTAGCGTCGGACTTTTTGAAAGCGGCAGAAACCCCTTTGAATATGCCATAAAAAATGAGGGCGACAAGTCCGCCAACGATTGCAATCACCGCAACACAAAAGACAACTGTCGCCGCAACCATGACGATGTCGGAGCCTGCAGCGTTCGCGGGTTGAGGTGCAACCATACTTGCTAAAAATATTGTGGCGGCCATGCCTATTGCTGTTTGGGCACAGCGGCGAAAAACGACATTCGAAAACCCAGGCGATAGGTCCCCTGAGAGGGTGAGCCAGATTAGGTGTACCAGCATGATGACCAACACCGGCGCAATGAATTGGAGCCCAGTTTGCATCAAGGCCGATTGAGACACGAACCAAGCATATGTCAAACCAGCGCCTGCAGAGACGAGATGGGCAATAGCACTAGCAGCTTTTTTTATTGGCACTTTGGTCTCCTGAAATGACAGATGAAATCATGAAGTGATCTTTGGCGAAATTCTAGACCGGACGTTCGCTGCAACACAGAAAGATTGCACTATGGGCTCTTCAGACACCTTCGCTGCGCTGATCGCGGGTGGCTGGTTCGGGAAACATTGCCGTTCGCTGCGTAGTGCACGAACTTGTAAGGTGCGGGACAGAGTGAGTTTTCGCTGCGAGTGCGCCAATGGCCGGTTTCGGGAGATTGTGTTGAAAAACTCTTCCTTGATCGGGAGGCCATTCGCTGATTCAATTCCTTTGAGAATTGGGGGATTTGGCGATGATGGGACCAAGGCAGGAAGCGCAGGCAGCACTGTTTTATGAGTTCTCGCTGGAGGACCATGTCCCGCAAGATCACCTACTGCGGTCGATTGATCGGTTCGTTGAACTGAGCAGTATCCGGTCGCATCTGTCGGATTTCTACAGCCACACGGGCCGCCCATCCATTGATCCGGAGCTGCTCATTCGGATGCTGTTGGTGGGGTATTGCTCTGGCATTCGGTCCGAACGCCGCTTGTGCGAAGAGGTTCATCTGAACCTGGCCTATCGCTGGTTCTGCCGCC
>JBDWVP010000061.1:0-22122 GCA_039983935.1 Roseobacter sp.
CGGCAAGTCAAAAACGTCGGTCAGCCGACCCTTGGGTTTGCGCACACAGTTGCTCCACTAGCTCGAAACGACGTTACTCATAGTGAATAACTTTTGAAAGCAGACACTCAGGCACCGTGCAGCATTCGGTAAACTGGGCTCTTTTGGGTCATTCGCTGCATTTTGCATCAATGACCGCTTTCAGTTTTCAAAGATGAACTGACAGTGAGGCAGGACCACACCCCGTCGCCATTTTGAGACTGAGCCAGCATTTCACTGTGTTTCTCCTTATCGATTTAAGGAACGACTATGCTGCCAAAAAGGAAACTTGGGTGCGCAATCCAAATTTAGGCGCATTGATTTAATTACATTTTTAGACCTGAAAAAGGAACTATTATGGGTTCCTGATCAATCTTCGATCCTGTTTTGTTGGGCTTGGGGTTCGGAAAATCCGAACGCCAAAGCGCCGTAAGGGGGCCGTTTCGTCGGCCCCCTTCGGACAACCAGAATAGACAAACCCGTGTCCTCGCTGCGCTGCGGGCCGCACCAGTTTGTCGATTCCGGCATGTCTCGACCCCCTCAGTTCGCCACATGGCAAGGTTTCAGGAGCAGGCGCTTTCAGCGCTGTCCTAAACCTAAAACCAAAGGGGCAAAGACCCCAACCACACCACAAAGGAGCAGCCGAAATGGCTTTGAAATTTACCTGTATTCATGACGGTCTGGCCGACCGCGCCAAATCCTTCGAGTTGATCAACCGGGGCTACGGACCAGAACAGCGGTTCGCAGGGCAGTGGTTCGAGACGACCGAAGACGTTTTTGATTATTTTCTGGGCGTCCTGCCGCCGCTGGATTGTGCGGAGGGCGGGTTTTCAATGTCCGAGTTTTCGACAGGCTTCCTGACTGATGCCTTTGTGCGGGTTGGTGGGCGGTTTTACTGCCTGTGCATTCACCGCGAACACGCCTTGGATTTCATCAACAGCATCCGGGCTTTCAAGCCCATCGTGTCAGCGAAAGCCGCCTGAGTTCGGCAAGGGGGGGTCTCCCACCCTCAACGCCGAGGCTGGCCTGTCGAGCAGGTCCAGCGGGAGGGCGGCAAAACACCCTCCCATCAATGACGCAACCAGCGTCGGAAAGGAGGTGAACGGATGGACACAGAAACATTGAATAAGCGCATTGCCGAGGCATGGGCGCTTGTCAGGAAGGGCGATGACTTCGGAATCGGACGCCGCTTCCTGATCCAAAACGCAGTCCACTAAGGACCTCGCTTCACCCCGCAAGGGGTGGGGCAACCATAAACGAAAAACTCATCACCACAAGACAGAGGATATGTCCCAATGACGAACAAAACGCAAACATTTAGTGATCAAGGCAAACTGCAATCGCTGGCACTTGCTTCACTCACGCTATCCAAGCTCAATCCGCGCCAAGAGGTGAGCGACGATGAAGTTGCATCACTGGCGGAGAGCATCAAAACAGTCGGTTTGATCCAGCCGATCGCCGGTCTGGAAACTAAGGAAGGCGTTGAAATTGTCGCAGGTGGACGCCGCTTGCGTGCCTTGCGCGTTGTCGCCGCCGATCTGGGGCAAAACCCAGATAGCTACATGGTCGATGTCACCGTGACGACCGACGCGGCGCAGGCGCAAAGCTGGGCCAGCACGGAGAATGTAAACCGCAAGAACTTGCACCCCGCGCAGGAGGTTGTTGCCTATGCGGACATGATCAACAACGGATCAGACGAGGCGACAGTTGCCAAGGCGTTTGGCGTAACCGTGCGCCACGTCAAAAGCCGGATAAAACTAGCGGTGCTCCCACCGGTCATTCTGGATGCGCTGCGCGCCGACGAAATCACGTTGGACATTGCCGCCGCCTACACCTTGGCCGAGAGCACAGAACATGCGGCAGAGGTTTTCGACAAACTGAATGGTGGCTGGATGGGCACCAGCCCAAGCAGCATTCGGTCTGAAATTACAGAAGATGCAGCCGACAGCGATAGCAAACTGGCGAAGTTCGTGGGCCGCGAAGCCTATGAAGCCGCAGGCGGGGCCGTCACGGAAGACCTGTTTGGCGAGGACGTATATTTCACGGACAGCGAAATCGTCACGCGGTTGGCTGACGAAAAGCTGGCCGTGGCCGCAGACGCAGTGCGCAAAGATGGTTGGTTGTGGGTGGAAACGTCCTTTGAACAACCGTCTTACACTGTGACAGAAAAGATGGGCCGTGCCTATGCGCAGCCGGTTGAGCCGACCGAGGAACAACAGGCGCGCTATGACGTGTTGGCAGAAATCGTGGAAACCGACGCCGCAACGGATGAAGAGCAGGCCGAGTTCGACGCGTTGGAAGATGCGATGGAGCAGAAAGTCTATACCGACGATCAGAAGAAGTTGGCCGGGGCGTTCGTTTACGTCAAATACGATGGTGAATTTGGCGTCACGTTTGGCATGGTAAAGACCGAACACCGCAAGGAAGCCGAGGATGCGGGTGTGTGTGCCAAGAGTATGCACCACAGCAGCCACAGTGCGGCGGAGAAAACCAAGCCAGAGTACAGCGCTGCGTTGACGACTGACCTTGCACGGGTGCGCACATGTGCGGTGCAAACGGCCTTGCTCGACAAGCCGGAACTGGCGCTCGATGTGCTGACCTTTGCACTGGTCCAGAGCATGTATGACAGCCCCATCGGCATCAGCACCACGCAACCCGCAAACGCGCCCGAAGAAGACGAAGGTTTGAAGCTGGATGCGCGTATCGCGCATGACTTTGAAATTCCGGTGCGGTCGAAGGAGGCAGCGAAGAAATTCTCTGAGTTTAGGGCTTTGCCTAAGAAAGAACGCAACGCCGCGCTGACATGCGAGGTTGCAAAGCTACTGAGTGCGACTTTGGCGAACAGCGCAGCAAACCCGCTGGTTGAAATGCTGGCGACATTGACGGGCGCTAATGTTCGGGCGGTCTGGACGCCAACGGAGGGGTTTTTGACCCGTCTAAAAGCGGACCAGTTGAACGATGCCATGACCTTCATTCTGGGTGAGGTTCCACCGCAGTCTTTCACCAGCCTCAAGAAAGGCGGGAAGGTTGCGCGGCTTGCAGCGATCTTTGCAGGCGAGAAGGGTATTCCACCGCTGACAGCCGAGCAGAAACGCCGGGCGGATGCGTGGTTGCCAAAAGGTATGGAGACTGCGCCCATCGCAGAACCCAAAGCCGCCAAGCCTGCCAAAGCCAAAAAGGCAGCGGCATAATGTGGCCGGGGATCAGTGAACCCGTGGGGGACGCGCATTTGCGCGTCCTTTCCCTCAATGAGTGTGAAGGGGGGCGGGACATGAACGACTTCTGCGCTCATAAACATCCCGTCCTGGCTGTGTCCTGTCCTGTTTGCAAAAGCCGTGCTGGCGCAAGGTGCATCTGGCCAAGTGGCCAGGCGTCCAACGGTTACCATCTGAGCCGTAGGGCCGAGGCAGATCGCGTCTTCATAGAGCATTATGGACCAGATGCGTCTATCGAAAGGATCGATGGGACGTGGACCATCGACCCGCGTGGGCGCGCTGGCATCCGGCCACAGCCCGATAAGCACGCCTTGTTTTGAGGTTTCGCGAATTAATCACTATAATTAAAAATGTCCCATGTGGAGTAGCTTACCATGTCCGTACCGAGCACCGCCCGCGCCATCTGGAAGACAGCCGAATTGATGATCGCGTTCCACAAGAACAAAAGAAACGAGCGCCGCGACGCGCCTTTTCTCTGGCGGCCCAAAGACGCAATTGCGCGCTTGCTGGCAAAGCCTGAAGATCAGGAGGCGTTCATTGTCCTGAAGGCCAACGACGACGCAGCAGATGTGCAGATCAAGCTACATCCTGACAAGATGGTGGTCCGGCGCGATCATGCGCTAGGATGGTCTGGAATTGTAATTGAAGAGCATTGCATAAAGGTGTTGGTCGATGGCGATTGGATCAGGGTAGATCAGGACGGCGCTGTGAAGATCGAGCGCGATGCTGAAACGACTTATCTTGAAGGAGATGGCTCTATCATCCGCCTCTCACCAGACGCGGAAATCACGGTCTCAAGTGATGGTCAAACCATGTCCCGGCGGACAGGGGAAAAAATTGACGCGTTCACGCAGGACGGTTTTATCTCTCGGAAGACAAGCTAAGACCCTATGAATTTCTATTCCTCGTGGTGAGGATTTGACTTGGCCCCGCTTAGGCGGGGTCTTTTTTTTGTAGAAAATGATAGCTCATACTTGTCTATTGCGTCTGTTTTGTCTATTTTAGACGAAAGGAGATGCCCATGCGTTCTTTCCCATCGACAAACTTGAAGCAGGCTCTAGGCGACGTGCTAGACGCGGCCAGCCAAGAACCTATCGCCATCACTAAGCACAACAAACCCCGTTACGTGCTTATGAGCATTCACGATTACGAACAGCGGTTCCAGCAAGACGAGCGCCGCGCTTTTGCGGCTACGGATATGCCCGGTGAGCATCTGGCAATGCTAGAAGCCAGTCGTGCAGGTATTGAGGGGGCGGCTGACGAATGAAGCACCCGCAGAAAGGCGATGTCTGGCGCTACGACTACTTATGGTTTCGTGAACACGAAACCGGGCAAGAAAATGCTCGAAAGAGCCGACCCACAGCGCTTGTCACTACATTTGTGGACAAGACGGGCCGCACCAACTTGTTTTGGGTGCCGATCACGAGCAAACCACCCCTAGAGGGCCGTGTTGCCATCGAAATTCCTCAGATCGAGAGGCGGCGTGCGGGCCTCGCATCCGATTTGCCCCTCTGGGTCATGGCAGACGAGTATAACCATGAGTTTCTTGAGACCTCCTTTTATATTGATCCTAACGGCTTTTGCGGAACGTTCAGCGTGCCCTTTATAAACAAGGTTTTGGACGTGTTGATTGCGGCAGGAAAAAGGGGCGGACTGGACGTTGTAAAGCGCCATGACGACTAACGCTGTTCTTCACCGAGTCTATCTTTGGGGCCATACTGGACACACCCTACTTCGCTGGGCGCGACGGGTTGTTGCCGGGAGCCAGCTTCACCGCGCTTAGTTCTTGGGCTTTCATGGATTTTTCGAACAGGACGGCATCCGCTATGGGTTAGGAAATCCTTACCCTATTGGTGGCGTGATCCAAGCAGGGGAAGCAGCGCCGGTGGTATTGCCAAGTTGTTGACACTAGATTGAGAAGGATTGGCGAATGGTAGATTATGCGGCCATTTCAGCGGAGTAGTCAGCCCTTATCTGCTCCGTTGATTTCCAAACGCACGCTACCGGCAACGCGGCGGCGCGTCAGCGTCAGGCCGCACCCCAGATCGACAGGTGCAGTTGTGCCAAGGGCAGCCGTAAGCATCTCGCTTGGCGTCTCGGGCGTCCCTGTCATGAACCGCGCGCGTAGGGCGGCGGCCCCCTCTTCGCTCAAGGTACGTCCAATCATGCTGGCACATCCTTCAGGCGTGACGCGATAGATGCGCTCGTTGCTGGTCGGGATGGTCTTCCAGATCGGCAGCAACAGACCTGTGAGCAGGTAGAGCTTTGTCGTGGTGGTTTTGGGCAAGCTGTCGGCCTCCTCATCCCAAAGCCGAGTGAACTCTGATTGCCCGACCGCCTCCCAAGCCGAAGCTTCAAACTTCGCCTCCTCGAGGTAGGATTTGCCGGTGGGACGGACAACCTTGCGCATCAAGGTGACGATGTCTTCGTCATACATCTGCATCGGGCGTTTTGAGATCAGCCCCGCCCGCCCAGACGCGCGATTGACCATAGGGACTTTATCGAAGTTGTTGCGAAGGGCGCCATCGGCGCGCACGATATGAACAGGATCCGTTACCTCCAATCCGATGATACGTGTCACAGCACCAGATTGCGGGCAGGTCCATAAATCCTCCGCCGAAACCTGTTTGATCGTCTGGCCCCGCAGCGTTTCCACGCCGAGATCAAGCGTACCTGCATCCCGCGCGCGTTCTGTCTGATCGGCAATCCGCTGCATGAACTCTGCAAAGAGCGCGTTCTGCATATGGATCGGTAGCGCCAGCACCCGGTTGAGAAACCGCTGGATGGGCGGCAGCTCTTCGAGCAGCACGCCTTCTTTGTCGATCAGGCGCAATGCCGTCCAATCGGTGAAGACCTCGTAGCCCATCGCCTCCGCACGCCCCGCGGCAAGATCGGCGTAGTACCCCCGCAGCGCGGATCGTGCGATGGGGCTTTCAAGATTGTCCTCTTCGCGAAACATACCCTGCGAGCCGGTCTCGCGCTGGCCTTTTGTTAGCGCCCCAAGCTGATCGAGACGTTTGCTGATCGTCGACGTGAAGCGTTTCTCGCCATGCACATCCGAGGTGCACACCCGAAAGAACGGTGCACTGACTTGGGCGGAGCGATGCGTGCGCCCTAGCCCTTGAATGGCCGCATCCGCCCGCCAACCAGGCTCCAGCAGATAATGGCGACGCCGCTTCTGGTTTTTCGCCGTTTGTGCCGCGTGATAGGATCGCCCCGTGCCACCTGCATCCGAGAATATCAGGATGTTTTTCTCCCCATCCATAAAGGCTTGGGTCTCCGACGAGTTGCTGCTGGCCGCGCGCTTTTCGATAAAGAGCGCGCCATCGCTGGATTTGAGCGGGCGGATAGACCGTCCAGTCACCTCGGCCACGGCTTCATCCCCGAATGCCCAGAGGATTTGATCCAGTGCTGCAGGAATCGGGGCCAGCGCCATCAGGTTCATCATCGCCTCGTCCCGCAATGCAAAGGCTTCGCGAGAGACGACCAAAGCCCCTGTTTCATCCCGCAGCGGTTCGGCGACGAGATTACCGTCAATCTCGACAAGCT
The DNA here is from genome assembly GCA_039983935.1 of Roseobacter sp. GTDB lineage: Bacteria > Pseudomonadota > Alphaproteobacteria > Rhodobacterales > Rhodobacteraceae > Roseobacter. The sequence continues at coordinate 6,783 of JBDWVP010000061.1, forward strand.
TCTGGGTGTGGATCGGAAAAGCCTGTTCGAGGTATCCGAGCACGTAGTCGCGCGGCGTCAGTGCGCCTTCGACCAGCTCATCATCGGGGTTCATCATTTCCAAACGCCGTTTCAAGAGACTTTCGCCCGTCGAAACCACTTGGATCACGCAAGCATAGCCATCGGATAGGTCCTGCTGAATGGCGCTGACAATCGACGGGGCTTTCATGCCCATCAGTAGATGATTGAAGAAGCGCTGCTTTGTGCTCTCAAACCGCGACTTCGCGGAGGCTTTTGCGGCAGACGCATTTGTCTCGCCCGAGGCATCATTGACGCCTGTCGCGGTCAGTGCGGCTTCTAAGTTGTGGTGGATGGTGCGGAACGCGCCCGCATAGGCATCATAGATCTCCGTTTGGGCAGGCGTCAGTGCGTGTTCCAGCACATCGTATTCAACCCCGTCAAAGCTCAGCGCCCGCGCGGTGTAGAACCCGAGTGTCTTGAGATCGCGGGCCACAACTTCCATGGCCGCCACACCGCCCGCTTCCATCGCAGAGACAAAGCTCTCGCGGCTGGGGAACGGATACTCAGGCCCTTGACCCCAGAGACCCAAACGAGATGCATAGGCAAGGTTGTGAACAGACGTGGCTCCCGTCGCGGAGACATAGAAGACGCGAGCGCGTGGAGTGGCGAGTTGCAGGCGCAAACCCGCAAGGCCCTGCTGAGACGGTTTAGCCCCCCTGCCCTGCTCCGATCCAGCCGCATTTTGCATCGCGTGAGCCTCGTCAAAAGCGAGCACGCCGTCGAAGTCGCCCCCCATCCAGTCGAGCAGTTGGTTCAGGCGTGTCGTACCGCATTTGCCGGCGGAGCGCAGCGTAGCATAGGTCACGAACAAGATGCCGTCGCCCATGGTGACAGGCTGGTCGGGCTTCCATTTCGAGAGCGGCTGGATATCTGCGGGCGAGCCGCCGAGATCGGTCCAGTCGCGCACGGCGTCCTCAATCAGCGTTGCGGATTTTGACACCCAGACGGCTTTGCGCCGCCCAGTGAGCCAATTGACCAGAATAAGGCCTGCGCATTCGCGGCCCTTGCCGCAGCCAGTGCCGTCCCCGAGAAAGTATCCCAAGCGGTAAGCACGTGCCTCCGCATCCTCATCACTGCGCAGCATCTTGGTCTGGTCGTCATCGATGGTGAATTTGCCGGGCAAATCCCGCGCATGGGCATCGTTGGCCATGATGATGGTTTCCAGCTGAGCCTCGGAGAGATGATCCTCTGCAATCAAGCGGTCCGGCAAGCGCAACCCCTCGGCGGCCTGCAAGGACGGCACGGGCGGCGCGACAGACGCCATGGCGATGCTCTCGACCAGCGGCGTCGGGTGTTCCTGTGCGCCCGCAATGTCGACCCGCTGCGGGCGATAGCGGGCATAGATCTCGGAAATGGGGGTGTTTTCGCGCGGCGTCTCGAGGGTGGTGAAGGACAGCGACGTCGCTGCGTGTTTAGGTGTTTTGGCAGCAGTTGCGTATGAGGCGACAGGCATGCGCGCCTTGTCAGGCGCAGATCGCTGCAGAGGGCGCCCGACATTCAACGAGCGCGCCACCTTCACAGACGCTACAATCGACCGTGTTGCGGCGATCTGGTCGACGATGCTGACCGCTGCATCCAGATCATCAACGGAGGTGCGGATCATCTCGCTGGCTTCATCGACCTTGTCAAAAACCATCAATTGCGTATCCACGCTGGTGCCAAGCTTGCGATAGACATGGCCGGGTATGGTCAGGGCCAGCCGCGGCGTTAGAAGGCTCATCGCGCGCGTCCAATGTGCCGCATCCCGCTCGGGGGTGAAGCCCATCGGCATGATCGCGACCAGTCGCCCACCCGGTGCCAGACGTTTGGCGGCTCCGATGAGATGCTTTGCTGCGATGTGCTTGTCACGAGAGCGGTCCACCGAAGACGCAAAGGGCGGGTTCATCACGACAACGCTGGGGGCGATTGTTGAGGTCAGCAGATCGTCGATGTGCTCGGCGTCATGGCCAGTCACCTGCGCGTCGAACACCACATCGAGCAGCCGCCAGCGAACCGGTTCCCGCAGAGGGTTCGAGCACAGGTTCACCGTTGCGGATCGACGCCGCGCGCACGGCGAGGGCCGCGTAAGGCAGCGGGGTCGAGAACTGTTCCAGGCGGATCTGTTGCTCGGAGCGGCGGGTTTCTGTCAAGAGCCGCGTCGCGAGGTTTTTTGCGGCACCAAGTGGACCTGACCTGCTCGCATCCAAGCAAAGCGTTTGAACAGCCGCAGCCTGCATCATGTCGTAGGCCATACGCCAGTTCCATGCAGCGCTGGCATCACTGCCGCTAAAGGTGTCGCGCATGATCTTTGAAAGAAAGGAGCTGCGCAGCGGACCGCGCGCAATCTCGGCGGCGATTAACGACAGGGCTGTCTTGAGCTGAGCGTTAGATGGGGTTTGATTGGCATTCTTCTGATTGGCGTGGGCCATGATTTCTGTCCTTTGTGATCCGGTTTGAGGGTCACTGGACAAAAAGCCCCCTTTGCACTTTGTGAGTGCCGAGAGGGCTCTTAATTATCTGAATGGCTTTGAAACAGGCCGACCTATGGCCACTGCTGAGCTGCGTGCAGCACCCGCAAGATCACTATGGAACTTGGGTCGTCAGCATAAATCACGATGTAATTTGGACGCACAACCATTTCACGGGTGCCGTCAACACGTCCCACGCGGTACATCTGGGGGTGCTCAGGCAATCTTGATGTCTTGGCCTCGATTTCGTCCTTGAGAGCTTGGGCCGCATCTGGATTGTCGTCAGAAATGTAGTCCAAAATCGCAAGCAAATCGGCGATGGCCGTGGCCTTCCACTCGGTATCAGGCACGGCGCTTCTTATCAATCAGCGCCTGAGCGTCTTGCATTACTTGGGCTTGAGGTGTTGTCGGCTTTGGATCGACCAATGCTTCCTGCACTTTGGAATGGAACCATGCATCATAGGCGTCTGGATCCGCGGTCAGTCCCGCTGGCAACCCGCCTTCGGCGGCTACGCGCGTCAAGAGGATACGTACGGCATCCGAGAGCGTCAGGCCCACGCCGGAAAGTGCATCCGAGGCCTGCGCCTTAAGCTGATCATCAACACGGACATGGATCATGGATGTTTGAGCGGGCATATGAATCTCCTTTTGGGATTATTGTATCTCAAATGAGATACGCAATCAAGGCGCTAGAGAGTTCCACTCTAGGCCCCCTGCCCCGCAAAAAACTCCGCCAACACGGCACTGCCCTCGGCTATTTCGCGACTGATGAGGGTCGATCCCGACAGTGACGCCTTTGAGAGCCTCACAAGGCCGCCGGTTTCCTCAATGCGGTAACAGCGCCGTTTCTGACGTCCACGCTTGTAATGGGTCGCTGTGACGATCTGGCAGGTGCTGCCATCGCTGAGCGTCACAGGAGATGCGAGTTTGATCTTGTCGCCCTCTGCGTAGTCAGGGATCGCGGCCCAGTCCCGACACCGCTGGCGCCAGGCGTGGGCGTAGCTGTCGGGGTCTTTCAACTCGGACAGGAGATTGAGAAGGCTCAGCGGCGCGCGGGACTCACAGGGACCAGCGCTTTCCTCCATGTCTTTGTAGCCCCAGCACCCGTCGTCGTAGCGTGTCAGAAACACTGCACCGAAGGTGAACGACCCGTCTTTGTCGGTCACATATGTTCGATCCTCCAAAGGCGCCTGATCAATGCTCTCAACCTTTGCTGCCGCATACCACGTCGAGCCTACCTTACTGGCTTTGACCAGAGACGTGCGGCGCGTCTCTGTCTCGAAGGTGCAGAGACGGGTGATCTCTGCCTTCTCATCGGCATAGGTCTGAACCCGCCGATCGGTGTAAAACAGCCATCCCACTATGCCGCCCTCCGGTCTTCGATCTCCATCAGAGCATCGAGCGGCACGCGATACGGCTGCATGGCATCGAAGTCTTTGCAGTTGCCGCAGTTCTGAACGATGGCAAAGGTGTCGCAGGCGTCCTTGAGGATCACTCGGAATGTGCCACCCAAGCCTGACGGAACCTCATAGGTGCCTCCAATCAGAAAGTCTGAGGCGCAGCGCACGAAGACGCGGATGGAATGGCCGTCGGCTGCCAGTCGGATGGCCCCCCGCTCGCGATCAATAAGTGTCTGCACGTCGTCAAGGATGTCTGTGCAGAACTGCCCGGTGAGATCGCGGAACGCCATTTGACGCTGTGCCATCCAATCGCTGTCCCGAAACGGATTGATGCCGTTTGCGAAGGCAAAGCTGGGATCGGATTGCTCGGTGGTGACAATACGGGTGGTAGAGCCGTCAATGCCGTTGGAACGCAGATGCACGCCGTTCCCAACGATGAGGATCAGGGCGGGCTTGTCGACTGGCCCGTTCCAATTGGGCAAGAAGGTTGCACAAGAGCGTGCATGCACGATTTGCGCGGCAACAGCTGTTGCGGAGAACTTGAGAATAGCCATCGGGATGTCTTTCATAAACGGCGGCCTGAGCCGCTTGTTTCCGGGAGTTGTTGGGGAGTGGGATGCCCCGCGTCTGGTTGTTCCCAAGCGCGGGTCACCTCGGTGGATCAGGCGGCTTTTGCCTGAACCGTCTCTGCTGGAGCGGTCTCTTCCGCATCGACAACCAAGACGCCGCCACCAGTCGTTTGCATCATCGGCGGACACCATGCCGCCACGGCCGCGTGTTGTGCCTCTGTGAGGGTCGCAAAGGGTTCGGAGAAGAGCTTGTCGCAAAAGGCGACGATCTCTTTCTTGCTCATGGAAGCAAGTGTCACCGCCTCCTGCGCAAGGCCGAGCTCTTCCCCAAGGATTTTGAGCAGCCACGCCTTCTTGAACCGGCTGAACAGCGCCGCGTTCGGTGTCCAATGCGCACGCATGTCAGGCATGACCTCGATCTCGAAGTCATGCATCAAGCTGTCGCTCTGAACGCTGCGGGCAAAGCAGGATTGCGTTGTGCTGGCCGTCGCATAGGCGACCAGTTTGGCTTTCTCGCCCTGATCAAGCGCTCGGAACGACGCAAACTGATCAGCTGGTGACTTAGCCTCGTCTGCCCATGACAATTCAAGCGCGTCATGCGCCTCGGCGACCTGTTCCAGCGATGTGCTGTCGATCTCGTCCATCTTGGCGTGGCTGCGGTATTCCTTACGGGCATCGACCTTGATGCCGTGGGTCGCGCTCATGCCACCCAGGACGTCCGTGACCAGCTTGAACAGGGTCAGATCAAGCGTGGTTTCGGGATGCAATGTCATCGCCGCTCCAAGGGCCATTGCCCGCTCAGTCTTCAGGTCTTGGGTCAGCGAGGCGGGATAGACGATGTGATCCGTGTCTTGACCCACTGCGTCAGTGGGCTCGCCACCTCCCCCGTTCGCTCCTTGCGCTGTCGCCTCAGGCTTGTCCTCTGGCCGGACCAAACCGACATGCAGTGTGATCTTGCCGTTTGACCAGGATGCGATGACGCCGCCCTGCGCAAGGTCATCTGCACTGTATGCCTCCTGCAGTTCCCGCGCCTCCTCCTCGAGCGCATCCACGCGATCGTAGAGGGCGTTGTAGGCATCCGTCTCGAGGTTTTCGTCCTCCATCTCAAGTTGCAGTTTCTCAAGTTCCTCGGTGATCGTATCGACACGCTTTTGACCTGCTGCGTCGGGTTCAATCGGACCGGGGTACACGCGCCCATATTCTGCCATCGTCGCGTAGTCATAGCGCACCATCGCATCTGCCCATGCGAACCCCATTTCGGCCCGTGCTACTTCCGCAGCTGCGGTGAGTTTTTCGACCATGATCACCTCTACCAGTGCGATGTCTTCCAACACCGAATGTTCCTCGAGGAGATCGGCCGCGATGGGACCACCTCGCGCCACGTATTCCTCGCGCACGAAGGCCCCGATATCGTCGCTGACCTGCACACCGCGGGTCTTGAGCACCTGACGCACCGTATAGGCCTGCACATAGCTTTCATCGCCTGTTAGGGCCTCGTACACCTCAAGCTGCACAGCCTGGCTTGGATGATCCGCAAAGGCCTTCATCGTATCGAGCGTGATCGTCTTGGCGCGCGCGGCTGCGCGGATGTCGGGATGGATGAGGCCGTAACGCAAGCGGCCTTTCACAGCGGCGACTGTGGTGCCGAAGGTCTTTGCAATCGTCTCAGGTGACTGCCCATCGACTTCCATCATACGCGCAAACGCCTCAAACTCGTCGATAGCGTTCATCGGGGCTTGGGTGATGTTTTCGGCCAACGATAGGGCCGTGGTCACATCGCAGTTGTCTGGCACCAAGCGGCATCCGATCTTGGTTTTGTTGGTGAAGCCCTTGGCGGTCTTGTCCGCGACCAATTCGTTCAAGGCAGCGCGACGACGACCACCTGCCAAAACGCCAAACTTGCCATCGATCTTTTGAACCAACAGTGGTTGGATGATGCCGAGCACGCCAATGCTGGCCGTGAGGTGGACGGTCGCCTCTGTCTCGTAAGTTTCAGGGGAATTGCTGCGCACATTGGCAGGATGCGATGTGAGATCGCCAATCGAGACGGAAACGGATTTGAGAGCATGTGTCATGTGATGTCCTTGTTGAGATGTTGCGCCGCCCCGAACACTCGGTACGGCTTGACCAATCCCCGGGTTTGAGGATCACATGACAAAAGGCCCGCTTTCCCTTTGGAGAGAGTCAGCGAGCCTTCAGATTGTGCTTCGTTTACCGGGTTAAGCCCCCTGCCCTACCAGTCGGACGCCATCATGATGGTGAGCACGCGCACGGTGGTTGCGGGATTGTCAGGGGTTTCAGCACCGTAGCGGAAATCGCTATCCGCCTCATAAAGATCAATCTTCCAAAAGACCTTTTGCCCCCTGATATCGGCGGCCCCGAAGTCGTGGCATCCGTCTGGATCATTCTCTGGTTCAAAGACGTCAAACTCGCCTGTTGCTTTGACCGCCTCAGCCATGAAGCCATCCTCGGCTTCAGCAAGTGATCGGGTCACATGCATACGGCCTGCAATCGGCTGATCCGGTGCAATGCCAAGGCAGGCGAGATTGCGGAAGGCATCATTCTGCGCCGCGATTGCTGCGATGTTGGGGCCTTCGGTTTGAGGGAGTGCGGAAGTGGTCATGGGTCTGTCCTTTCGAGAAAATTGAAAACACAAAACCCAAAGCTTGCTTTCACTCTTTGGGAACCCCGGCCTGCGACATCGCCAAACCTCTCATGCCGCCTGGACGGTGGCCCCTGCCCTACCCGCTTCTGACCTTGCGATCAGATAGTCGCTAGCTTTCTGGGCGTCCGCCGCGTGTTTGAAGATAGCGTTCTTGTCCGAGCGCAGCACACGCAACCAGTGGTACAAGTAGGATGCGTTCAGCTCGAGCGTATACGCGGTGAACCCAAGCTCCTGCCCCAAAAAGCAAGACGTCAACTCTGCGACGATCTCTTCGCGGGAATAGGCCGTGTTGCCAAACCGGCTGAGACCGTAGTCTCGGTTCAGGCGATGGGGCGCCTTCGTGGCATGGGCAAGCTCGTGCGCCCAGACCCCGTAAAAGTTCAGTGGGTTCTTGAAGCGAGAGATATCCGGCATAAAGACCTTGTCGACGGGCGGATTGTAGCGTGCCTCGGTCCCCCCAAAAACCGTCGTAATATCGATGGCATCAAAGAACGTCTGCATATCCGGGATCGGCGCAGATGGCGTGTGATCGGGGGCCGAACAAACATCCGGGTGGAAAGCATCCGGTAGGCCCTCGATTTGATCTGCGTTGAACACGCGGTATGATTTTTGGAACCGAAAGACGCGGGCTTCATCGGTATTGCCATCATTGGTTTCTTGTTCATCATCCGACTGCGTTCGACTCTGGCCATAGTAAACGACAACAGACGAGCGTTCGCCCTTTCTGATCTTTGCTCCAAGTGTATTCGCCTGCGGCACGGTCATCCAGAACGGAGAGGTATATCCCGCCATCACCGTGCGCATGGTGAGCAGGAAGTTGTTCACCCCCTGATAGGGCTCACTGTTGTGGCGCAATGGACGCGCGCTGCCGCCAGCGGTCCATGGTTTGCGCCAAGGAAGGACACCGCGTTCAATTATGCGGATGAGTTCATTGGTGATGGTTTCGGATGCGTCGAATTTGGACGTGCGGGAACGGGCCATGACTGGCCTCCTTTCGGTTGGGGTTGATTGGGAAGGTTGGGTTAGGTCGCGTGGTCTGCACGCGGATCGTTGACGATACGAGCGCCAAGGTGTTCGACAGCGTCGATATATGTCAGGAGCGATATACGGCTGGAGGACGTCCAAGGTTCTGGATCGATCTGGCCATCCATTGTGACCCTGGGCAGGTTAGCGAGGGCGATGATGTCGCGGACGGGGCGGCAGTTGATCAGAGGCGTTCCAAGCCGGACAGCCAAGCTGGCGAGCGGGAAGCGGTCAACGGGGGCATAGAGCGAGACTGTTGTCGGGCCGAGGTGAAGAATGGTCCCTCCCCCACCACAGCTGACATAGGCATTGGGGTTGTTGAGGGCCGCACTGAGATAGCCAAGGTCGCGGCTGATTGTTTGGCGTTCCAGCCGACGCGCTGCATCAAGGCCATCAGTTCTTCTAAGCTCTCGATGTCGCCACCACGACCGCGCCTCTGCGCGCAGCACGCGCAATACTTTTGTTTGCATGGGAACTTCCTTGTCAGGACAGGCAGGCCGGAAACCGACCCGGACCCCTCAGGAACACTCCACAAGGGTTCCATCGGACAGTCCCAAAACAAGAAGGAAACTTTTACTTTAAAATTTGCCTGCGTGTCTTTGCGGGAGGTCAGAATATGTGCTACTTGACAGCGGATTAGGCATTATTATATTTATATCAATAACTTACACTAAATTCAGGGTCTAAATGGCACCTAAATGCTGCGGCAGTGCCTATTTGGTGTCAGTGAAATCTAAGCGTCACTTCATTTGTGTATTTCGAAGGATTTCGGGAAGGCTTGAATTTTGCAACAATGAGCTCCTTTACATGATCATGCATTCATATCAGTCCGTTTTGCGATCAATGATATCTGTCCACCGCGGTGGACGTCATGCTGTTGCGCCGTCTGATTTCGACAGCCGTCTTAGTAGAATAGCCGGATCAAACTGATCTCGGCGATTACCTAAAGTGATGCTATGGAAGTATGCACTAAAATCTCTAATGCTATTTCCCAGCTGCAACATAATGAAGATAGCGCAGGATGCCTTTATTGAGCCGACAGCTGCTTTTGCTTTGTTAAAGGTTTCTTTGTGAATGCCCATCATTGGAGCGAGTGTGTGAGCGTGGCATTCAATCTCAATCCAGTTTCTAAGCTCTCTATTACTGAACGAAGTTGCCTGATCACAAACGGCTGTTAGTTGACTTGGCGCAATTTTGTTCTCACTGCCCTGATCATTTAAATCTTTTTGTTCTTTTACAGACTTAGATAGATGCCGGACAGTTTGACCGTCATTGACGGGCACTTTTGTTGTTTTTGGAGCTTTCATGGTCTGCGACTGAGAGCTGCATTGTGCCTTCGTTTGGTCAAGAACTGCTCGGTATTCGGTGACGCTAAGTTTCCTCCTGAGGACCTTTCGCGTGGCTATTGCAAAGGTGTTGTCTGGGTCGACCGAATCTAGGTGTGCCAACCGTGTCAGGATTTGTTTTCTCAGAAAGACTTGGTCTCGGCGCGCTTCTTCGATTTTTTTGGCAAGCGATATGAGTTCGGATGCGCGTAGAAGCAAAGGTGTCAATGATAGTCCATAGCTGATGGACTCGCCGTCAGAGGACCTGATACGGTAGCGTTTGTGGTTTGAACTGTCGTTCCGTTCGATAAGTCCGGTCTCTACGAACCTGTTAATGTGCCGACGGAGGGTTCGCTCGTCGATGCCACCGACACGCTGACAAATTGATTGATTGGATGCAAAGACGGTGTCGCCTTGGCCGGGTCTCAAGAAACTCAACATTGCTTGTAGCGTCTGAAGGTGGGCCGGGCGTAGGCCAAACTGTTTGCGGGCGTCGCGAAGTGCTCTGAAAATCGTCCAAATGTCTTTCTCGGGCTCTGACGTGGTTTGTGATACTGAACCAGGGCCACCAGTTCCGATTGATAGTTTTGTAAATGCCATGCTCTGCATACGAGGACCGTTGGCCCACAACTTTCCCAGCTTTTAACGTGAATAAACACGAGAAAAGGCAACAAAGAGCCGTCCACCGAATCGGTGACTCTTGACGGTAATGTTGGAGGTTGCTACATCTTAGATGCTAATCAAACGATGAGGGCTCTCCAGGGGAAACTTTGGGGGGCTCTTTTCTTTCTGGTCTTCTCGCATCTCCTCTGTTTGTGTTTCTAGGTGTGGTTCGGGCTATTTTCTCGAACCTTTTTCATCCTGCCATTGGTCGAAAAGCTTGATTAGCGATGCTTCGGCATGCTGTTCAAACCATTGGCTGAATTCAGGGTTATCTTTTCGGGCGATTTTTACGGCTATTGCCTTATCAGTGACGGAGAGCGTCGCAATGGCGGCATCTTCTCCTGTCTTGATTAGGGTTGTCTTTTGCTGCTTCGCCGGTTTTCTGGTCACACGAGCCTTGCTTGAACAAGCTACGTAGGCTGCCTGAAACTTCTCGGCACTGGAGGTCTCGCTTGGGAGCCCAGAAAGGGTTTCTTTGGCAACTTCAACTATATCAACTCTTTTTGAGAGAGTCGCCAACTCACCCCACTGACGCCGCCCAATCCCATGGGCAGGTCCGATGATCTCGACTACTTCTAGCGGCAGCTGTTCCAGAACAACTCGGTGGTTGGATACGCCTTGCCTCGTAAGCCCGAGCGCATCCTGAATTACGCTAGGTTTGTATCCGGCTTCCTGCATATCTTTGATAAATAATGATTTTTCAATGAATGATGGATCCAAGCGAAGGTTGTTCTCTTGACCTTGAGCCAAGAGCGATGCTTCGTCATCTAGCGTTCGAACGATGGCTTTGACCAACCCGCCAGTTTTGCGGATCGCAGCAAGCCTCCGTCGACCATAGACAACCCGATACCGATCAGGCTGGCTCGATGGCCGGACCATGATTGGCACCTGCTGCCCATGTTTCCCGATACTTTCGGCTAACTCATCAATGCCGCCGTCGTCTAGGACAAGACGATCTCGCAGGCCATCCATGTCGATCTGAGAAGGATCGATATCGCGGATCGAATTTGCAGTGATCTCACGAAGTGAGTCACGCAACCCGCCAACAGACCCAGGGAGCTTAGCAGCTTTTGATGGGGCAGGGGGTGCGGCGATCGTTTGATCATTTTCTTTTGGGGGTTGGTTGAAGATATTACGTGCCATTACCGGCGCCCCCATGCCATTTGAATTGTCTGCTCGAGCTCGTCGGCAACTCCGTTCACACTCGTCAGTGCACGATCGATCGTTTTTCGAATGAACTGGCTTGGATCAACCTCATAGACAGTTTGTTGCGTCATCCCTGCGTCCGATATGGCCGTTGATTTTAGCATCGGCTCAGTCATGACTTGACCTGCAAGAATAGATCTGAGGTAACCGGCCATTTGCGTCTGTGGGCCGTCCGAGGGCTCATATCTGGTTATTAGGAATTTGACGAAATCCCACGTCACCCGCCGTCCGATGGCTTCCTCGACGGCCTTTACTGTTTCCGAGGCCAGCTTGAGGAATTGGCTCATCGAGGCAATATCCAACATGCCAGGAACCACAGTCACCAGCAGACCTGTCGATGCGGAAAGCGCGGTTAAGGTTAGAAAGCCTAGCTGTGGTGGACAGTCGATCAAGACGATGTCGTAGTCCGCTTCGACTTCCTCCAGAGCTTGCGAGAGGCGCTCAGCGAAAATTGGCTGTACTCGGTTTGCTAGCGCGTTAGCCGTTTCAGTCTCGTATTCCGAGAGCATCAAGCCAGCCGGAACCATATCGAGCTTATGGAAGTAGGTCTTCTGGATGACAGAGGAGAGTGGGACTTGGTCTTCATATCTGAGGGCGTCATAAATCGTGCCACCTTCGGCGAACTCAAGCTCAGGCCGAAAGCCAAAAAAGGTGGTCAGGCTGGCTTGCGGATCAAGGTCGAGGACTAATACGCGATAGCCGCGTAGGGCATATCGTTGCGCGAGATGAATCGTAGCCGTGGTTTTTGAAGAGCCGCCTTTGAAATTTACAACGGAAATAACCTGAAGACGATCACCATCGCGGCGACCTGGCAGATAGCTTTCGGCGTTTTTGCCTGTACGGCTCAGAATGCCGCGCAACGTATCTACCTCGTCGGTGGTGTATGACCGATGGCCGCGATTGTCCGTGTAAACATCTGGAAAACTACCGTCTTTATGGCGGTTGCGTAGGTTTGAAGTACTAACTCGCAGAAATTCTGCGACTTCAGACGAACTGAACCTGCGCAAGGACTTGCGTTCTTCCGGTTCAAAGGCAACTTTCATTTGCCGATCGAGAGACTCAGCCAAGTTGTCGGCGAATGCTCCGATGTCTGATGATCCTATGCCCTGTACGAATCCAAGGTTATGATTGTCCATCTAATGCCGCCCGTTTATGGCCTTTAACTAAGGCTCTTTGTCATTCTGACGACATACAGCGTGTCTGACGCAATTTGCCGTCAGTGATGAAATGCCATGAACGGTCGATTCCGGCAAGAGAAATCTATATGTTGTGAAAAAGTTATCCATACCCCCAAACGGCTAGGGCATCGGGTTCCGCTTCTCATACAATGATTTTGTTCAGGATTTGATCTGGGCTTAGAGCCCAACTGCCTTTGTCAAATTCACCCGAAACCGATCTCGACGCCGTTGGTATCTGCGAGTCATTTCAGCGGAGGCATGACCGAGGTGCTTTTGAACATACCGCTCGTCAACTTGCGCCGAACTGGCAAGACCAGCCCGCAGGGAATGGCCCGAGAACAGTGCGAGGCGCTCGTTTTCCGGGAGGTCGGACCGGATGCCCGCGTCCAGGACGGTTTGCTTAATCAAACGGGCGACATGTTTGTCACTGAGCCGCGCCTCCAACGCCATTTTGCCATCTCGCGAGGTGCGCACAAATATCGGTCCAAAATCGATCTTCACGAAATGCAGCCACTGCTCTAGCGCGTGAACAGGACAGGTCTGGTCGCTCGATCCCCGGCCAATTTCAACCTCGCGCCAACCTGTTTTCGCATTAAGCGTGAGCATGGCGCCGTCGTCCACAATCTCTATCCAGCCGCCGCTGTCGGGCGTGTCGTCTTTATGGACATCCAGGCTAACGATCTCGGAACGCCGCAAGCCGCCCGCGTAGCCCAGAAACAGGATGGCTCGATCCCGCAGCCCACGCAGATCGAAGGGCAGGGTGGCCACCATCGCCAGAATGTCATCGCGCAGGATCGCCTCTTTCTGAACCGGAGGGCGTGCGTGCTTGCGTTTGATCCCGGCCAGCACGGTGGCGACGTGGCGGTTCTTACGATCAAGTGCAAAGCCGCACTGCGCGTAGTTCCAAGCGAGGCCAGATAGGCGACGCTCGATCGTTCCCACTGACAGGGAAGGGGAAGGGCCAGTAGGTGCTGCAAGGTCGGCGAGATAGAGCCCAATCATTTCAGGAGAGGGGGGCAGGGGATCCAAACCTTTGATCCGGCACCATCGCCGATAGTGTTTCCAGTCGGCCGAATATGCCTTGTTTGTGTTTTCGGCTGTAGAGGCTTTGGCGTAGTCGAGTGCGGTATCAACAAGGCGATCAAGCGTCCCTGAACCGGCGACATGAGAGGGCAGGGTATTGCCAAGTTGTTCGGCCGTTATGATCAGGTTAAACTGATCGTATGAGCATCCCAACCAATATGCCGCGCCTAAAGGGCTTTCGCTATCCACGCGAGGTCATTGCGTACGCAATCTGGGCGTACCACTGGTTGGCGCTGAGCACTGCTGATGTTGAAGACCTGTTGGCTGCGCGAGGTGTTATTGTCAGCCGGGAAACGGTCCGACTATGGGTCAATCGTTTTGGCCGCCACTTTGCAGATTGCATCCGGCGGGATCGGCCACGGCCGAATGACAAGTGGCACATGGATGAAGTCGTCATCACGATCCGTGGCAAGAAGCACTGGCTGTGGCGCGCAATCGACGCAACGGGAGATGTTCTTGATATTCTTGTGCAAACGCGTCGGAATGCGAAAGCAGCAAAGCGGTTTTTCCAAAGATTGGTTGCCCGTTTTGGCGAACCAAGAGTTGTGATTACCGACAAGCTACGCAGTTACATCAAGCCGATCAAAACACTGGCGCCGGACGCTGACCATCGCGCCCACAAAGGCCTGAATAACGCGATCGAAGTCTCGCACCGGCCGACTAGAAAACGCGAAAAGATATTTGGCCGGTTCAAGTCACACCGGCAAGCTCAAAGGTTTCTGTCCGCGCATGATCAAATCAACCAGATTTTCCGCCCCCGCCGCTACCAACTCACCGCAATCTCATACCGCCACGCCCGCAGCGATGCGTTCAACCTCTGGGCCGACTACACCGGCGAAATGGCAGCATAACCCAGCTTTTTCCGATACGTCACAATCCGCCGCCAACAACTTGGCAATACCAAACAACCTAATCCTGTAAATAGTAACTGCTTAGAAAAAAAGCACGCTGTAAGCGTTGAGCAGGAACTTCAAGCCTCCAAACAGGTTGAAAGGTCTGAGGAGGTGGATCTTGATATCGAGTGGAGCACTCATACCAACAAGCACAAATCTGATATCGATATCCCGATGCTGATGCTCACCTGTCCGAACTTTGCTGAGATGGCTCGAGGGGTGGAAGGGTACATACGGGACTGGAATGATCTCCACCGGGCCGCTGGTAAGATCCGAGGCATGGCCGGGATTTCAGAAAACGCCTGGAATACGTCGCAGAAAGCGCTTGGTCCCGCTGCAGCGTCTGCCGCAATAGCCCTCATCTTCGATAAGCACTCAACCGGGGAGGTCACATCACCTGGGGGATATCTAAGGGGTATGGTCGAGAAGGCTAGGGCAGGGGATCTACATCTGGACCGCAGTTTCCATGGCCGCCTGAGCGAAGTGAGGGCGCATTGATAGTGGAGTTCGACAGGAAGCGAAAGACGCGGTGATGGAACTGTATAAAACTAACGTTTATGTTGTCAGCGTTGGCGTCAGAGCAAGATCGTAGGAGGGCCCGATTTCGAATGTGCCGGGATGCGTCGCACGCTGGATCTGAGAATTTTGATGTCACTGGAAAAATGAAATAGATTGCCTTGCGACACACTACAGCCCGGCGGCTTTGGTGAGGTTGACGCGGAACCGATCGCGACGGCGTTGGTAGCGGCGGGTCATTTCGGCGGAGGCGTGGCCGAGGTGTTTCTGGACGTAGCGCTCGTCGACTTCTGCAGAACTCGCGAGGCCAGC
>JBDWVP010000062.1:0-13276 GCA_039983935.1 Roseobacter sp.
CTCGCTTGATATCTTTGACGATCTTCTCGCCAGGGCTCTTCGTTGTCTTTCTCATCATCCACTCCTCAGTGGCTACGATGAGCAACAAACCCTCTCTTAGCAAATACCGCTATGTGGACCCATAGGCGCTGACCTCAGACAGGCCAGACTATCATTGCCACTTTCACCATAGAGATAGTCATTGCCATCCTCACCAACGAGCGTGTCCAGTCCGTCACTTCCATAGGGGGTGTCATTAGATGCCCCTCCTGACAGGAAATCATCCCCTCGATCACCAACCAGACTGTCCTGCCCCGCGCCCCCAATAAGGCTATCACCGCCATCCCCGCCAAAAATGGTATCCGATCCACCGTTCCCCAGCAGCGTGTCCGCACCATGATCGCCTGAAACAATCTCGCCCAAATCACCGCCTTGCACGACATCATCACCAAGTCCGGCCATGATGACAGCCGTCAATCCGTCTCCTGTCAGCGTATCATTTCCGGCATTGCCGAGCATTGTAACCGCACCGCCTGATGCGATGACGTTTGAGGTTGTTGAATCCGCAATTGTCCCACGTACGGGTGCCCCGCTTCCTCCGAGACCGCCTACTGGGTAGGCTTTGATCGTAGTATTCAAGCCGTCAGCAATGGTCAAAAATTCTGCGGAAATCGTACCACTAAGCGTGATAACCGTATCGTCGACACCATCGCGGTCTGTGTCGATGGTCAGCACCGTATTGCCACCAGTATAGCTAACCGTCAGATGCCCATCATCAAAGCGGCGGCCTTGGACTGTAATGGCACCCCCTTCATCTGCGACAGTTGCGATTTCAAAATCGGTGATCGTATCCCCATCTAGATCGGCCGCTGTATCAATAAACAGGTCACTGCCGGTGCCGCCGGTTAATGTATCTGCTCCCTGATCGCCGGATAGCGTGTCCTCCCCATTGCCGCCACTCAGACTGTCGTCATTGGCCCCACCATCCAGGTCATCTGCACCAGCTTGCCCTCGCAATGTGTCTTATCCCCGCCACCGGATAAAACATCATCCTGGCTGCCGTCATCCAGCACGTCGTTTCCGCTTCCACCCGAAAGCGTATCCATCCTCAGATTACCAAAAACGGTATCGTTGCCCGAACCCCCATCGACATAATCGTTCCCATCATCACCAGTGATCAGATCGTTATCTTGGCCGCCGTAAATATAGTCGTTTTCGGTTCCGCCCGATAATGTGTCATCACCCGAACCGCCGTATAGGTAATCTGTACCTGCGTTTCCCTGAACGGAATCTTCGCCGGAATCCCCATACAACCATTCATTGTCAGCATTACCAATCAGCGTATCATTGTCAGCGCCACCATTTAGCGTGTCTGAACCAGACTGCGAAACGAGCGTATCCGCTCCGGACCCCCCATCGGCAAAATTCGAGGTGCCATCACCAACATCGATTGTGTCTGAGCCGCTGCCACCATAGATGCTGTCGGCCCCGTCTCCACCGTCAATACTGTCATTTCCAGCGTCACCGACAAGCCCGTCATCTCCAGCGTCTCCACGCACGGTGTCATCACCAGTACCCGCGTATATCGAATCGTCGTCGGCGCCACCCGATAGATCGTCACTCCCCGCGGCTCCGATGATACGGTCCGAACAGATCCCTCCGGCCAGAACGTCTGCCACCAAGGAGCCGTTGATCGTGTCATCCCCAGACGTCGAAGCACCACCAGGCGCAGACACATAGATGAGATCACTTGACGATGATCCCGCGAGTGCCGCGAAATACCCCGAGCCAAATGGTCCGTTCAACGTCACAGAAATATCAAACCCCGGCGTTTCGTCGGTGTTTATGTCGAGAAAGGTATGCCCGCCCCCGCTCGACACTTGAAAGGAGTCATCAAAAAGAAAGACACCGGTAATGCGTAAGAAATCCTCTGTTGAAGAATCGGTGATCTGGTCACCATCAAGGTCCGAAGCACTGTCGCGGAAAACATCCTGACCCGCTCCTCCTGTCAGAGTATAAACCCTACTGTCACCTGATAAAGTGTCGTCGCCGGTCCCGCCTGCTAAAACATCGGTGTCACTGCCCCCGGTCAATAGATCTTGGCCTGCACCACCATCAAGTGTGTCAGCGCCAGCAAAACCATTAGTTTGGTCTTGGCCTCAAAGCCCGCTGATACTGTCTCCTGAAGATGTACCGTTAAGAATTTCGTCCGCTGCGGAACCGGTAATAATCGCCATGTCGACCTCCGAAAAATACACTAAAAGTAACGTAAAATGTGATCATCAGAAAAAACTGCATCTGACATGTGACGCGAGACTAAGCTGATTTTTTTCATTTATTAACTATTTTATTTATTTTTTTGCATAATTTTAATGAAATCACCTTCTGTACAGAAAATCGGGAATGTCGAATTTACCCCAAAAATAGAAAACAAAAAGTAACGCGTTTGTGTTCTTTCAGTGTATCTCTATTCCGAAGGGGAGCTCGAACATGGCCAATTTATGTCAAGTTTGATGAGAGCAAATAACCAGCTTCTTGCGGTCATCTATTTTCAGATCAAACTTGTAGTGCCACCCTTCCCCGTTCAGCTTTATGTATCTACCAAGCAATGAAGGCGACTTCTTCAGCATTTGCAGAGCCATCAAGGCCCCATTCAGATATCCTTTAGCGCCAGCGGCAGACTTTCTCGATTTCGCCGCCCGAAATCTTCGAACACCGCGAGATATGACCAATGATTCGCGCGATCTATCCAAATAGGCGTCTTAACCATGTGTTCTGACAGAGAATTTGAAAAAATGGTTTTAATAATTTGAATTCAATTACTTAGTTTGCATTCAAGCCGATTAAACCTGAAACTGCTTTCTCCATCTTTGGCGTGCAATCTATTCAAAATTTAATCAATGTTTCCATGCCGAGAACGAAAATTTTAATAATTTGAATTTTAAGATAATTGTGGAGTAGAGTGTTCTCACAGGCCGCTTAGCTACGAACGGTCTGCATTTACAAAACCTGGGTGGGGCAACTTGGGATTTGTATATGTCGAAGAAGAACACGTCTAAAACAAACGGGTTGCGGCGAACCGCAGCACCGCTGCTGGGCACCGTGATCGTGTCCACATCCGGGGCATTCGGAGGGTATAGCGCCTTGACCACCCTCACAAGCGATACAGCTTGCGGCGCATTCGTTCAAATTTGCTCCGGCATAACAACAGCCCGTCTCGACCCGCCAAACGACGTCGTCTACACGACGCGCGCACCAGTGGCGTCAAACAGCAATATCAATGACAACAATGCTATCCGAGAGGGTGCAAAAGCCCCACGCGGCACGCAAAGCGGCACCTCAAGCAAACTTCAAAAAACAAATTAACGCACCCATCTTCTGCCGCGCAACACAGTTTGTGATCGAGGCAGTCATTTCTGTGATTTTTACGAGTTAGGATTTAAACATGACACTACAATTGGCCAAACAACGCCGTCTCGAAGCCCTAGAAAACGTTGTCAAGGATCGGACTTTGGTGGAACCTGCGGCACATTCTTCTCAAGTGAAAGTGCCATCCGAAGATACTGTAGCCGGGTATTTATTCGAAGCACTGGGCCGAGGTTGCTCGATTAAGCAACTGGAAACGGAAACCGGTTGGTCAAAATCAAATGTGCTTGTAAATCTTTATACCGTCGCAAAGAAATCTGGATTTGGACTGCATCGAAAGAACGGAAAAATCTATCTGATCCTACCTGAAGGCACCACACATGTTTATCCGCAAACTAAATTTGTCGCTTGGGAAAGCACTGCTCGCTCACAACCTGACACCACAATGATAGCTGGAGCAGAGGCTGTCTGAACGACACAATAGAGAATTTTCGGTTCGATCATGGCACGTGTTTGTGTGCCGCAGTTCTATCGAACCAACAAATGGCCAACGCAACATTTAGCGTTGGCCGATTTATTTCAGTTTTCGTTAAACCAAAACGTCTTGCGCAGTTTGCTCTCCGACATGAAACACCCGTTTATAACGTTCTATTTCTTCTAATGGTCCCATTGCTTTGTTCGGGTTGTCCGATAGTTTGACCGTAGGCTGTCCGTTTGCTTGAACCGCTTTACACACCAATGAAAACGGCGCGAGCCGATCGTCTGGGACCAACTTTCGGAAATCATTGGTCAAGAGCGTGCCCCAACCAAAGGATACATTCACCCGTCCAGAAAATTTCTGATGCAAATCCCGAATTTTCTCGACATCCAGGCCATCACTGAAAATGACACGCTTTTGCTTTGGGTCTTCGCCACGTGAGATCCACCACTTTATCGCTTGCTCTGCCGCCAGTTCCGGATCGCCGCTGTCGATACGAATGCCCGTCCAATCGGCCAACCAATCTGGCGCCTTGTCCAGAAAGCCTTTTGTACCAAACGTGTCGGGCAAAATAATGAGAAGGTTTCCATCGTGCTCTTTGCGCCAGTCAGACAAGACATCGTAAGGTGCAGCAGAAAGTGCGTCGTCATCTTTGGCCAAGGCCGCGTAAACCATCGGCAGTTCATGGGCGTTTGTGCCAATCGCTTCCAGCTCTCGGGTCATCGCGATTTTGCAGTTCGAGGTGCCCGTGAACGCAGTCCCAAGCCCTTCTTGCATGGCTTGCACACACCAATCCTGCCACAAATAGCTGTGGCGTCTTCGCGTACCAAAATCCGCGATCGACAAATCTGGAATATCCCGCATGGCGTCGATTTTTTCCCAGACACGTGTCATCGCACGCGCGTACAGTACCTGCAGTTCGAATTTACCCATTAAATCCAGAACAGCGCGACCCCGTAGTTCCATCAGAACCGCAAGCGCGGGAATTTCCCACAGCATCACTTCTGGCCAACTGCCTTCGAACGTCAATTCGTATTGATCGCCTTTTCGGGTCAGGTGATAGGGAGGCAAGCGCAACTGTTCGAACCATTCCATAAAATCCGGACGAAACATCTGACGTTTGCCGTAAAAGGTATTGCCGCGCAGCCATGTGCTTTCCCCACGAGACAACGACAAAGATCGAATATGATCGAGCTGCTCGCGCAGTTCCCCTTCGTCGATCAAACGGGCCAAGGGCACATGTTTGGAACGATTGATGAGGCTAAAGGTTACTTGTGTGTCCGGCTTGTTGTGAAAAACCGACTGACACATCAACAGCTTGTAAAAGTCTGTATCAATAAGTGAACGAACAATGGGATCGATCTTCCATTTATGGTTCCAAACACGCGTTGCGATATCAACCATGCGCTGTTTCCAGAATAACCCCGGCGTTTTTCATTGCGGCATGCGCTGCGGTAAGTGATCCATCCAGATCGATCGCACGGCAAAGATCTTCGCGAACCGTCACCTTAAATCCAAGTTTGACGGCATCCAGAGCCGAAAAATTAACGCAGAAATCGGTCGCAAGGCCGACCAAAATCAATTCTTCGATACCTCTGGTGCGCAGGTAACCTTCCAACCCGGTTGGTGTGGTCTGATCATTTTCGAAAAACGCGGAATAGCTGTCAATCGATGGTGTAAAGCCTTTGCGGATGATCAAATCTGCTTGATTGACGTCTAGATCTGGATGAAATTCCGCACCCGGGCTGCCTTGCACGCAATGATCGGGCCACAGAACTTGCGGGCCATAGGGCATTTCGATCAGATCAAACGGTGCAGCATCCGAATGTGACGAAGCAAAAGAACTATGCCCTCCGGGATGCCAATCCTGCGTCAAAATCACAGCCTGCGTGTCGTTCATTAGTGTGTTTATAGGTTGAACAATATGATCACCGTCCTGCACAGCGAGCGCGCCACCGGGGCAAAAGTCACGTTGAACATCTATGACGAGTAAAGCTTGGCGCATGTATGACCTCTCTTTTCGTCAATGGCTAAGGGGCGCAACGCTTTTCGTCAATGCCGCCAGCGATACATTGCCACTCCGGTCTTGCCTGATCTCGCGCACAGGCGTATGGCAGCGGCCATGTTTATTATAGCCGCACTTTATCACTTTACCCGCTTTGAAGACGTAGCTGCGCTGAAACCTACCCTGCTAGAATTATGCAAGGATCAGGGAGTCATGGGGACGTTGCTGCTTGCACCAGAAGGGGTAAATGGCACCATTGCTGGCCCGCGTGCAGGGATCGATACAGTTCTAGATCACATCCGCAGCCTGCCCGGTTGTTCTGATCTGGAATGGAAAGAGGCAACCAGTGATCGCCGGCCATTTGGTAAAATGAAGGTACGTATCAAACGTGAAATTGTTACCATGGGGCAACCCGACGTAGATCCACGCGCGCGCGTTGGTAATTATGTGACGCCAGCGGACTGGAATGATCTGATTGCTCAGGAAGATGTTGTCGTGATCGACACGCGCAATGACTATGAAGTGGAGATCGGCACGTTTGAAGGTGCTGTAGACCCTAAGACAAGCAGTTTCGGAGAGTTCCCGTCTTGGTGGGAGGCCAACAAGGAGCGATTTCACAACAAACGCATTGCGATGTTCTGCACAGGCGGGATTCGCTGCGAAAAGTCGACTAACTTCCTATTGGGTGAGGGCGTTGACGATGTATTCCATCTCAAAGGTGGCATTCTAAAGTACTTAGAAGAAATCCCCGAAGGCGAAAGCACTTGGGAGGGAGAGTGTTTTGTCTTCGACAACAGGGTGAGCGTTGGCCATGGGCTGCAAGAAGGACCGCACCTGCTCTGCCATGGGTGCCGCCAACCTATCCTTCCATCCGACACAGAGCGCCCGGAATACGAAACCGGCGTAAGTTGTCACAAGTGTATCGACAACACATCCGAGTTTGATAAGGGTCGTTTTCGCGAGCGCCAAAAGCAGATCGAATTATCGCGCCTGCGTGCCTCTACGTAATCTACCTCATGTTTTGATTTCATGTCCGGGACCAGAACCTAGGACCGAAGGCGATTTTGACGGTTTTAAGTTCAGAAAAATTGAGATTTCCACCATTAAGCACCGGGGTTTCTGGCTATAAGTCCGGATTATCGATCCCGTTAAGCCAATAGAAACATCTGTTGAGATATATCTTCACTTGGGTGATTAAAAGAGTGGTGGAGACATGAGCGCACAGAGCAATCTGGCACCGGTCATCATCAAGAAAAAGAAAAAAGTCGTAGGCGGTGGCCACCATGGTGGTGCCTGGAAGGTCGCGTATGCGGACTTCGTGACTGCGATGATGGCATTTTTCATGATGATGTGGCTATTGAATGCAACAACAGAGCAGCAGCGTGCGGGGCTGGCTGACTACTTTGCGCCGACGATTCCACTAAACCGCGTCTCCGGAGGCGGAGACGGCGCTTTTGGTGGCAAGAGTATTTTTTCCGAAGAAACCCTACCGCAGAACGGTCTTGGGGCGACCTCACAATACGCCACACGTAAGGATGCGGCCAGCGGGGAAAGCGGCAACGACGCCGAGGGTGCATCACAGGATTCAGGTTTAGAAGAACTTCAGGCAATGGTCGAAGAACTCATGGGACGTGGCGGCGAATCTACCGTCATGGAAAACGCTCTGGAGCACATCGTAACTCGAATCACTGACGAAGGATTAGTAATTGAATTGTTTGCCTTGGATGGCTTCCCGCTTTTTGAAACAGAGACAAACGCACCTACAGAGCTGATGGAACAATTGGTGAAAATTGTAGGCAGCGTTGCCGAAGTCCTAACCAACCAAATCGCCGTCGGCGGTCACGTACGATCCATGCCAGTTGTTTTTGCCGACAACCCTGTTTGGAAGACTTCGGAGACAAGGGCGACCCAGACCCGCATCATGCTGCAAGACTATGGTATCGAAGAAGAACGCGTTGAACGCGTCACTGGTCACGCTGATCGCGAATCCGTCCACCCGAATCCGATGGCAACACGTAACGATAGAGTGGAGATCGTGCTCTTGCGGGAATGAAGTCAAAAATAGGGCGGATTTTATCTGTTAGCCCGGTGTTAAGTCCCAACGTCTATCTGATGGTCCAACAGTGGACCAACACATCAGAAAGGCGTGCCCATGACAATTTCATCTTCGCTCAATGCAGGCGTTGCAGGATTACAAACCAATGCCCAGCGATTGGCGTCTATCTCGGACAATATCGCGAACTCCTCAACTTATGGCTACAAGCGGGTGGAAACGGATTTTGCGTCGATGGTTCTGTCTTCGGGCGGTGGGTCTTATGCGGCCGGTGGCGTTCTAGCTTCAACAACACGCCTGATAGATCAAGGCGGCTCGCTGATCGGCACGTCAAACTCAACCGATATCGCCGTACGTGGGAGTGGCATGATTCCCGTCGCGCAGGCGGCTCAAGTCAAAACGAGCGGTGAAGATGCTCCTATGTATTTGGCAACAACCGGCTCCTTCCGAACGGATGCTGAAGGTTATCTTAAATCGGATACCGATCTGATTTTGATGGGTTTCCCTGCGAATGCCGACGGTACGATCCCTCAGTTTCCAAGAGACACGGCCGCTGGTTTGGAACCGATCCGCATCAACACCAGCGCTCTGGTTGGCAACCCCACGACATCCATTAATCTTGGCGTCAACTTGCCGGCAACTGAAACAGACTTTGGCGCCGATGCCGATACCGAGACACTCTCTGTTGAATACTTCGACAATTTGGGTACATCACAAAGTTTGCAAGTAACGTTTGCACCGGTTGCACCGGCGCTGGCGACAGATCCTGCAACAAATCAATGGGTAATTAACTTTCTCGACTCTGCTGGCGACCCCGCGACGTCGATTGCAGAAATTACCGTAGATTTCAATGACAGTCGTACACTCGGCGGTACAATCGAAACGGTTGCTGTGTCCGCAGGTGTACTTTCAGCAGGCGGCGTATTACCCACCTATGACTCCGCGACCGGTATATTGGCGATCGAAACGGAATCCGGGCCAATCGAAATAGATATTGGTGCCTATGACGATAATGAAGGGTTGTCTCAGCTTTCATACAGCTTCGCACCAGTTGCGGTAACGAAAGACGGTTCAGCTATCGGCAACTTTGTCGGCGTTGATATTGATGCGAACGGCTTCGTGACAGCGACCTTCGACACTGGTGAAATCAGGACGATTTATCAAGTTCCCCTTGCTAATGTACCTAATTTCAATGGCTTAGAAGCTCTAGATAGCCAAACTTATTTGCCTTCAATCGATAGCGGCGCATTCTACCTCTGGGATGCGGGCAGCGGTCCTACCGGAGACATTGCCTCCTTTGCGCGTGAAGAATCTACGACGGATGTGGCCGGTGAACTAACTAATATGATCAAAACCCAGCGAGCATACTCTTCCAGTGCAAAGGTCATTCAGACCGTGGACGAGATGCTTCAGGAAACAACCAACATCAAACGTTAACCTGAGCTGTTTGTTTTTTTAACTATTCGTAAAAAGAGGCCGAAATGACGATTTCAAGCGCACTTTCAAATGCAATGACAGGGCTCCAAGCCGCAGGTCGAACATCAGAGATCATTTCGGCGAATCTAGCGAATGCCATGACTCCAGGTTATGGCGTTCGCAACCTTTCCATTTCGTCTTCACAAATTGGCGGGGTTTCGGTCAATGGCGTTATTCGCAACGTGGACCCTTCCTTGTTGGCGGATGTACGATTGGCGGAAGCAGCGTTCTCGAATGCATCTGATCGGACAAATTTTCTCACTAATTACGAAAGTGTGCTTGGGACTCCGGACGAAGAGAATTCTTTATCAGCGCGTTTAGCGGAGTTTGAAAGCACTCTCATCTCCGCATCAAGCCGGCCCGATGCTCCCGAACGCCTGCAACTGGTCGCCAATGCGGCAAAGGACATAGTGAATGTCATAACAGCCGCGTCAGATGAGGTTCAACAGTCTCGCACCGACGCAGATCGGCAGATTCAAATCCAAGTTGATCTTCTAAATTCTTCTTTAGAAAACGTAAAAGAACTGAATTCCCAGATTACGCGCACGGCAGTCTCTGGGGGAGACATCTCAGCGTTGCTCGACAGTCGCCAAGCGGTCGTTGACCAAATTAGTTCGATTGTCCCAGTTCGCCAAGTGCCACGCGAAAATGGTCAAATCGCCCTGTACTCAACCGGTGGCGCAATTCTGTTGGATGGGGGTGTCGCCGAAATCGAGTTTACAGCAGTAAACCAAGTCACTCCGTACATGACAATTGAGGACGGTACCCTGTCTGGGTTGACCTTAAACGGATATCCTATTCGCACCGACAGTCAAAGTGGTGCCTTGGGTGGCGGTTCGTTGGGTGCGCAATTTGAAATCCGCGACGAACTCGGCACTCATGCCCAATCACAACTGGATGCGCTTTCAAGAGATTTGGTCGAAAGATTTCAAGATCCGGCTGTTGATCCAACATTGTTAGCCGGTGATGCCGGCATATTTACCGATGCCGGCATCGCTTTCGACCCTGTCAACGAAACAGGTCTTGCTGCAAGGCTGGCGATTAATGCTGCGGTTGATGAGAGCCAAGGTGGGGAAGCTTGGCGAATACGTGACGGGATAAATGCCCTAACACCAGGAGAAGCCGGAGATTCCAGCCTCCTTCTCACCCTATCTGATGCGTTCACCGCAACCCGTGTTCCTGCGTCAGGAGAGTTTGGATCGGGTGCCCTTTCAGCGACTAACCTTGTATCCACCTTGACGTCTCAATTGGGTGCAGAACGATATCAAGCAGAAAAAGTTCTAAGCTTTTCATCATCGCAATTCGATGAGCTGACACAGCAACTGTTAGCAGATGGCGTCGATACCGATCAAGAACTGCAGAGACTGATATTAGTCGAACAAGCTTACGCTGCAAATGTAAGAATGATCGAAGCGGTAGATGAAATGATGCAAGCAATTTTGAGGATTTAATAATGAGTTCAGTTTCTTTAGGTGATCTTTCTCAGACATTTCTCATGCAAAGACGAAGCGTTGCCCTGCGACAAGATATGTCTCGGCTAACGGATGAATTGTCCAGCGGAAGAGTTTCTGACGTTCGTGAAATTCTGGCAGGTAATCACAACTATCTGTCGGAACTAGAGCGCTCTTTGGAAGTTCTTGATGGATATTCTGTCGCCAATGCTGAGGCTGCTTATTTCACAGCAGCCATGCAATCTTCGCTCGACAACGTTCAAGATTTTAGTAGCCAACTCGGTATCGATTTGATTCTTGCGAGCGGTGGCCCATTAGGAGTTATCGCCGGGAGTCCATCGGGAAATGCAAACACGCAATTACAAGGTATAGTTAGATCATTAAACAGTGATATCGCCGGTAGGAGCCTTTTCGCAGGCACGGCAACCGATACTGTACCTCTCGCCAATGCAGAAACGATAATTGATGAATTGCGGTTGGCAATAACGGGCCAAACTACACCAGAGGATATAGTGGCGGCGGCAGAGACTTGGTTCAATGATCCGGCTGGTTTCGATACATTGATCTATACAGGATCTGCTACCGAATTAGCCCCTTTTGTACTTTCCGATAGTGAACGTGTTTCACTCGATGTTCGGGCCAATGACCCCGCTATTAAAGATATCTTAATGAACACTGCTTTAGCGGCCCTAGCAGACGATCCCACACTTGGGTTGACTGTACCAGAACAGTCAGAATTGTTTGGAATCACAGGATTAGCTCTGCAATCAAATCAAGATTTATTGACAGATTTACGATCTGGGATTGGCTTCACTGAGGCTCGAATAGAAACGATTAGCGTACGAAATCAAGCTGAAGAAACAAGTGTTGAATTTGCTCGCAACCAACTGCTCGCTGCAGACCCTTTTGAAACGGCGACTCAACTAGAAGATGTGCAATTCCATCTTCAAAGTTTGTATACTGTTACTGTCCGCAGCTCCCAATTGTCGTTGGTCAACTTCCTATGAAATTCTTTCTCACGTTTATTTTTCTTTTTTTCTTTTGCGCCAACTTCGCTAACGCAAGCCCTGTGCGGATCAAAGATCTCGTTGAATTCGATGGCGTTAGAGGAAATGACCTCGTCGGATACGGACTAGTCGTGGGTTTAAATGGCTCTGGCGACGGCCTAAGAAATGCTCCGTTTACCGAAGAAATAATGTCAAATATTTTGGAGCGGCTTGGCGTTAATGTCACTGGAGAACAATTTAGACCGAAGAACGTCGCTGCGGTTTTTGTAACCGCAGCGCTCCCCCCCTTTGCTCGGGGCGGAAGCCAAATAGATGTTACAATTTCTGCGATTGGAGACGCAAAGAGCTTATTAGGGGGAACACTGATAATGACACCCTTGAATGCGGCTGACGGTCAAATTTATGCTGTAGCACAAGGTACAATTATTGCTGGTGGCGCGGTTGCTGAAGGAGATGGTGCCGCCGTAACACAAGGCGTACCCACTTCTGGAGTAATCCCTGCCGGCGCCCGGGTTGAGCGCGAAATTGAATTCGACCTTTCCAGCCTCAACGAGATAAGGTTAGCTCTAAGAAATGCAGACTTCACAACTGCGGCGCGAATTGAAGCCGCAATCAACAATGATTTTGGCCGTCCAGTCGCGCAAATGCTTGATTCCGGCACGGTACGCTTGGAAGTTTCGAATACACAAATGCCATCTGTCGCACATGCCCTTGGACGCATAGAAAATATTTCTGTAGAACCAGAGAGAAAAGCTCGTGTTGTAGTCGATCAAAGATCAGGGACAATCGTGATGGGAGACGATGTTCGAATTTCGCGCGTAGCGGTTTCACAAGGAAATTTGACTCTAAGGATTCAAGAAGCACCGATAGCCGTGCAACCCAATCCATTTTCGCAAGGTGAAACAGTTATTGTGCCTAGAACAGATGTCGAACTTCAGGAGGAACCTGGGATCGGGTTGGCGGAGGTACCCGAGGGCACATCTCTCTCGGAGGTCATATCTGGCCTCAACGCTTTAGGCGTTTCTCCAAGAGACATGATCGATATATTAAAGAGTATCAAAGCCGCCGGCGCTTTACATGCTGAATTCATAGTACGCTAGATGTCCGTCGTCAGGGCTTTTAGAACTGACCTGTCTCCGGAAACTTCCGTCAGTTTGATGTATAGTTTGCTCAACCTTTGAAGGAGCAACCAGATACGATACTGAATAGCTGCTAGTTTCCTAGACACCTTCTTGGTTCACATTGCGCGTAAGCGTCCGGTGTAGTCGCTGTTTTTTCACTGACTTGCAGGCCGCACACCGATCCACGGACCATTTCGTTGCTCTTGACCTGCGCCCCTTAAGTTCCTCCAGATTTGTGTAGAGTCCGCCCAACAAAAGGACGGACAAATGAAGGCACGATTTACGGACGAACAGATCATAGCGATGATCAAGGAACAGGAATCTGGTGAGAAGACTGCTG
>JBDWVP010000063.1:0-31461 GCA_039983935.1 Roseobacter sp.
GATGGCGCGAAAGTCTGGATCAAAACCGGCCACCTGCCCCACGCAAAACCACCGAAAGTGTAAAACCATGACCCAACCACTCGCCCTCGTCGCAGGCGCCGGAAACGGCCTCGGAAATGCTCTCCTCAAACAATTCCAAAATAACGGGTTCAATGTAGTCGGCATAGGAAGATCACAACCAGCGCGCGATCAATCGACCAACTATTTCTTTGAGAAACATGCAGAGTTGCAAGGCCCGTGTGTTTCATACCGCGACTGGCTCTGCTGGTAATCTAAACTATGAAATCACTCATAATCGGTGGGGGACTTTCTGGCCTTGCTCTTGCGAACAAGCTTGAGGAGAACGGAATTGACTATCAACTGCTTGAGGCTCGCGCGCGGTTTGGTGGGCGCATCAAAACCGAACAACATCGGACCGGGTATTTCGACATGGGGCCCGCTTGGTTTTGGCCCGGTCAACCACGCATTGCAGCCTTGACGGAAAGGCTGGGCCTGGAAAAATTTAACCAATTTGCAGATGGTGATTTGACCTATGAAAATGAACGCGGTCAGGTTCAACGTGGGCGTGGGTTCGCGTCAATGGAAGGTTCGTGGCGGCTAGCGGGTGGGTTTGGAGCTTTGGTAGATGCCCTTCTTGCAAACATACCTATGGACCGAAGACAACTAAATGCCAATGTAGCAATCCTGAAACAGGGCGAAACTGGCGTTGCAGCCACCCTCGCCTCCGGGGAAACGATAACAGCCGATCATGTAATCCTGTCCTTGCCGCCACGTATTGCTGCCAACATTGTTTATGAACCAACGTTACCTGCCGCTACTATCAGCGCGATGCAGAACATACCGACTTGGATGGCTGGGCAGGCCAAAGCTGTTGCCGTCTACGATACGCCTTTTTGGCGTGCAAATGGGGTATCTGGTGACGCACAAAGCCGCCATGGCCCAATGGTAGAAATCCATGATGCATCTGCTGCACAAGGTGGTCCTTATGCTCTGTTCGGGTTTTTGGGGGTGCCCCCGCAGGCTCGTCTCGATCAACAGGCTTTGCAACAACAAATCATGTCACAGCTGGTCCGCCTATTCGGCCCCGAAGCCCGAGAACCTGTGACGCTTTTTGTGAAGGACTGGGCACGCGACCCACAAACCGCAACCAAGGCCGATCAAACGCTAATCTATGCCCATCCCAGTTATGGGCTACCTCCATCTATGGTTGGTCACTGGGGTGGCCAATTGCATTTTTCTGGGACGGAGGTTGCCCCAGAATTTGGCGGCTATCTGGAAGGCGCATTAGAGGCTGCGGAAAACACACTCCGTTTTCTGACACAAGTGCATAACTGAACAGACAGAAAAACAGGAACAGAACAGAAAATCGCTCCTTCTGCCTTACTCCCGTATTTTCTTTAAGACAGATCAAGCCTCACTGCTTGGGAACCTACCAGCCATGCCAAAGCCTTTAGACCGACGCCTCCAACAAATGCTGCGAATAAGGATGTTCAGCCTTCATGTGGCGCAACGCATTCACGTCCATAACTTCGACAATTTCGCCGTCTTTCATGACCGCCAGTCGATTGCACATGTGGCCCACAACAGACAGATCATGCGACACCATAAGGTATGTCAGCTTATGCTCCTGCCTTAAATCTGACAGCAAGTTTAGGATTTCCGCTTGGACAGAGACATCCAATGCGGAAGTTGGTTCGTCCAACAACAATAATTTTGGTTCTGGCGCTAATGCGCGCGCAATTGCGACGCGTTGCCGCTGCCCCCCCGAAAGCTGATGAGGGTAGCGAAACCTAAATTTCTGCCCAAGACCTACATCGTCTAACAGGCGGACCACCCGGTCATCAATACCCGTAAAGCCATGCAAATGTAGCGTTTCACCCAACACCTGATCCACCGAATGACGAGGATGAAGCGAGGCATAGGGGTCTTGGAAAACCATTTGTACTGTTTTGAAAAACGTTCTCTCACGCTTTTTCTGCACAGGTTCTTGTTGAACGTTAATGCCACCTGACCATGTTGGCGCAAGCCCTGTAATAGCCCGTAGGATCGTGGATTTTCCCGATCCGCTTTCTCCCACAAGACCAAAACTCTCTCCCTGTTCGACTTGGAATGTGGCCGATTTGACCGCATCAACGCGATCTCTTGCTCTGCCGAACCAAACGTTCAAATTTTCAATTTCAAGCATGTTCATACGCGACCACTCACGCTGGCGGCTTCAGACCATGCGGGGTCACGCCTGAGAACCTCTAAACGTTCGCGCGGTGCGTCAAGACGCGGCAATGAATTCAGCAGTCCGCGCGTATACGGATGTTGGGCTTCGTGCAACTTGTCCGCTTCACAGACTTCTACAATCCGGCCTGCATACATAATCAAAACCCTGTCACAAAAGTCGGCTACGAGGTTCAGATCATGACTGATGAAGATCAACCCCATGCCACGTTCTTTGACCAACCCATCCATAATATCGAGCACTTGGCGTTGAACGGAAACATCCAATGCACTTGTCGGTTCATCTGCGATCAATATTTCAGGGTTAGGAATCAACATCATAGCGATCATAATCCTTTGCCCCATGCCACCCGACATCTCGTGTGGATAGGCACGCATGACCCGTTCTGCATCGCGGATGGAGACGGCATTCAACATTTCGATCGCTTTGGCACGGGCCTGCGCCTTTGAGGACTTATTGTGCAGCCGATACGCTTCGATGATTTGATCGCCAATTGTCGTGACGGGGTTTAGGGAGAACTTTGGATCCTGCATAACCATTGAAATGCGTTGACCTCTAACCGCACGCATTTCCTTTTCAGATTTTTTCAGAAGGTCAACCCCACCCAAATCAATATGATCCGCCTCCACAATGCCGGGACGTCGGATCAGACGTAGGATCGCGCGCCCTGTCATAGATTTACCGGAACCGCTTTCCCCTACAATCCCGAGGCGTTCGCGTCCCAAAGAAAAAGACACCCCCCGCACCGCGTCAAATACACCTTGGCGGGTTGGAAATTTTACCCAGAGGTTTTTTACATCCAAAAGCTGTTCCATTATTCACCCGCCTTCGGATCAAGAACGTCGCGTAGACCGTCTCCCAATAGATTAAACGCCAGAGATACAGTGAAAATGGCCAACCCAGGCATGGTTGCAACCCACCAGTGATCAAGGATGAATCGTCTACCCTCTGAAATCATAGCACCCCATTCTGGGCTTGGCGGTTGGGCACCCAAGCCCAGAAACCCAAGACCTGCCGCTGCGAGGATGATACCCGCCATGTCCAGTGTCACACGTACAATCAAGGACGAAATGCAGAGTGGCCAGATGTGTTTGGTAATAATTCGCAGTGCGCCAGCACCTTGCAGTTGGATCGCGGAAATGTAGTCGGACGAACGGATCGTCAAAGTCTCCGCCCGCGCGATGCGCGCGTAAGGCGGCCACGCAGTCAAGGATATCGCAAGGACGGCGTTTTCGATCCCGGCGCCCAAGGCCGCAACAAAAGCCAAGGCGAGAACAAGGCGCGGAAAGGCCAAAAAGATATCGGTAATCCGCATCAGAATGACATCGACCCACCCGCCCGTGTAGCCAGACACCGTCCCGACCAGCAAACCGGCAACAGGGGCGATCAGGGCAACCAGCGCCACGATGTATAGGGTGATACGAGCCCCGTAGATCAAGCGTGACAGGATATCCCGCCCGAGGCTATCTGTCCCAAATATATGTCCCGAAGTGCCAAGTGGTGCGAGGCGATTTCCCAAATCCTGAACAAACGGATCATGCGGCGATAAAAGGGGCGCAGCGGCCGCGATCACGATCAGCAGCACCAATATCCCTAACCCCACCATAGCCATCGTGTTAGACCGAAAGGATAGCCAACCCTGATAGAAGGCCGATAATTTAGCATGACGGCGAGATGTTGGTGTGTCGGTCAACAACCATGCGCGCAATGTTTGTTTAGCCATTTATTTGGCCCTCGGATCGAAGACCTTGTAGAGTAGGTCGGAGAAAATATTGAGCAGGATAAAGATCAAGCCTACGACAACAGTGCCGCCGAGCACCGCATTCATATCGGCACTGAGCAATGCCGTTGTGATGTAGCTACCGATCCCCGGCCAGCTAAAGATGATTTCGGTCAGCACTGATCCTTCGAGCAAGTTGGCATAGCTCAGCGCAATCACAGTGATCAGTTGCACTCGGATATTCTTGAAGGCGTGCTTCCAAACGACATCCCATTCGGACATGCCTTTGACACGTGCTGTCGTTACGTATTCAGCACTGAGTTGTTCCAGCATGAACGATCGCGTCATTCTGCTGATATAGGCCAGTGAGAAATAGCCCAACAATGCCGCCGGTAGGATAATGTGGCTAAACGCGTCTTTGAAGACGTCCCAATTGCCA
The DNA here is from genome assembly GCA_039983935.1 of Roseobacter sp. Taxonomy (GTDB): domain Bacteria; phylum Pseudomonadota; class Alphaproteobacteria; order Rhodobacterales; family Rhodobacteraceae; genus Roseobacter. Next base: position 4,390 of record JBDWVP010000063.1, read on the forward strand.
TCAAGTGCCGCATCAACCAGGATTAATCCGGTGACAGAAGGTACAACGTCAACATAAAAAATACCTACGCGCCCTGGTCCACCGACCCACCCTAGAATGCCATAAAAGATCAAAAGGCCCATCAGGCCCAGCCAGAAGATCGGCATTGAATAGCCGACAAGTGCCAGAACCCGAGCGGTCTGGTCAATCCATGATCCTTTGCGCACTGCGGCCAGAACACCCAATGGGACTCCCAGCACGATGCCAATGAATATACCCAACGTCGCCAGTTCAAGTGTGGCAGGAAAAACGCGCGCGATGTCTTCAGACACGGGTCGCGCGTTTAACAACGAGGTGCCAAAATCCAGGTGCAGCACATCCCAGAGGTAGTACAGGAATTGTAAGAGCAGCGGTTTGTCCAAGCCCAACTGAAGATAGACGGCGTCATAGGTGGATTGTGATGCCCGTTCGCCGACAATGGCCAATACAGGATCAATCGGCATCACCCGGCCGATGATGAATGTGATAAAGAGCAGACCCAAAAGCGTCACGGCGATTGATCCGATGGTCAGCACCGTTGTCTTGATCCAAGATGGGAGGGACATATGCCCCTCCCCGTTGTTGTCAGTCAGGGCCACTTACTTAGTGACCTGCCAATAGGCTGCCGCCGTCACGGCCTGACCCGTTGACCAGTCAGTGACATTGTCGCGCATGGCAGATTGTTCAATCTGCTGGAACATCACCACAAAGGGAGACACAGCGCGGAATTCCTCCTGGATATCGAGATACATTTGAACACGCGTGTCACGGTCGCCTTCTGTAACGGCTGCATCGACTTTTTCAGTCAATCCACCGGCATCCCAGCCCGTGCGCCACGCCAATAGACCCGTTGCATTTGCCTCATCAGAGTTGTCCGGATTATACGCAAACGTACCTGCATTTGTTTGTGGATCAGGATAATCTGGCCCCCATGCACCAAGATAAACGTCCAATTCGCGGGCACGGTACCGTGCCAGAATTTGTTTGGCCGTGCCGACAGTTATGTTCACCTTGATGCCTGCCTGTGCCGCCGCATTTTGGAAAGATTGACCAATTTCAATCCTTTCTTGCGCCTCACGAACGCCGATTTCGATTTCCAGGTTTTCAACGCCCGCAGCCGCGAGCAACTCTTTTGCCTTTTCAATATTGTAAGAGAAAGGGTTCTCTTCGGATGCACCAAGGTAGGTTGCAGGCAGGAAGTTCTGATGGATGGTATATTGCCCCTTGAGGAAGCTATCCCGCATGCCTTCATAATCGATCAGATATTTAAAGGCCTGACGGACTTCTGGTTTACTCAGCTCAGGATGTTTCTGGTTCAGCGCCAGATACATCAAACGCCCCTTCAATTCATCAGCAATCGTGACGCCGTCCGCCCCAGATGCACCGGCGATGTCTTCTGGGTTGAGATTGCGTGCGATATCAATGTCGCCGCGCTCTAGCAACAGGCGTTGTGACGCGCTTTCAATGACATGGCGCACAATGACGCGTTCCATGGCCGGCGCACCGCCATAATAATCAGGGTTAGAAGACAGGGTAACGCTTTCATTCGGCTTCCAGCTGTCCAGCTTGTATGGCCCCGACCCTGCGGAATTGGTTTTGAGCCACGTATTTCCCATGTCGCCATCAACTTCATTGGCCATCACGGTTGCTTTGTCGACAATACCGCCGATAGTCGCCGTCAGGCAGTTCAAGACAAAAGATGTCGCATATTTTTTGTCTGTGGTGATCATCAGCTTGTTGCCGTCAGCTCTGATCGTTTCCGCTGCATTCTCTGCAGTAAAGCCAAATTGCGTTAGGATAAACGCCGGGGTCTTATTCAAAATAACAGCGCGCTGCAGTGAAAAGGCTGCATCTTCGGCAGTGACCGGATTACCGGAATGGAATGTGACACCTTCACGCATCGTAAACGTGATTGTCTTACCATCCTCAGAGACTTCCCAGCTTTCTGCGAGGTCGGGCTGATAGCCTGCTGCCAGATCAAGCGGATCAAGATTGACCAACCGACCATAGACATTACGGCTGATGTCGGATCCGGCAAACTCAAAGCTCTCAGCTGGATCGACCGTCGTGACGTCATCAATCCGGTGCGCAATCACCAGCATATTGGCTGGTGTTTCCGCATAGGCCGTGAAAGACGTCATGCTCACTGCAAGGCCGATCGCGGCGCTTGTCAGTAGTCTGTTAAAGGCATTCATTTTTAGAACCTCTCCTGTTCATTTTCGTTTCTTCTGGCCAATGGGGTTCATTGTCCCCATGTTTTCTCCAGCACGCGCAGCCAGTTTTCGTGACAAAGTTTCGCCATCAATGCATCATTGTAGCCGTGATTTGCCATCGCGTGCCTTAATTTGGGCAAACCTGCACAAGAGGTCAGCGCCTCTGGTACAACTGCCCCATCGTAGTCTGAGCCGAAACCGACCCGATCCTCGCCCAGATGTTCAATGAGATGGTCAAGATGCCGAAGCATCTGATCCAATGGTACATCTGCCAACATTTTACCGTCTTCCCGCAAGAAGGCGGCGGCAAAATTCAGTCCAACCATGCCATCGCTTTCGCGTATGGCCGCAAGTTGTTTGTCTGTCAAATTTCGCGAATGCGGGCTTATAGCATGGACATTTGAATGGGTAGCAACAAGAGGTTTCGTTGAATGGCGCGCGACGTCCCAAAACCCCGCTTCGTTCAAGTGAGATAAATCAATCATGATACTCATCTCGTTACACCGCTTGATCAACCGCAACCCGTGATCCGTCAGGCCCGGCCCAATATCGCCGTCACTCGGATACCGGAAGGGCACACCGTGACCAAAGATCGTGGAACGGCTCCAAACAGGACCTAAGGATCTCAGACCCGCTTGATACAGAACTTCAAGCGTATGGAAATCCGGATCAATCGCCTCCGCACCTTCGATGTGAAATATTGCGGCGATCCTGTCTTCGGACAAGGCCGTTCGTATGTCACCAACGCTGCGACAAACCCTTAAGCTACCCCTCTTTTCGAGATCAAACAAAATTGCAGCTTGAGCCATTACCACAGGAAACGCATCTTCCCAATCGATGGGGTCTGGCAGAGGAAGGTCATAGACATCCCGCATCATTTCTTCGAACTTGACCCCCAGATCCATCGGAGATGGAACATAAACAGCGAAAAACCCACCGCCAAATCCGCCGATTTGCGCAGAAGGCACGTCAATCGCGCCCTCACGGCCACTCGCGAAACTATCCGCTGCCGTGAGTCCGCCTGCGTAAAACAGTTTGAGTAGGACATCGTTATGCCCGTCAAAAATCAAAGGTTTGTTTTTAGTGTTCAAGGTCCAGACGCCCCCACGCTCCACATCACAGCTTACGCTATAAAATCTCATAGACGAGAAGAAAGTGAATGATTAAACATCATACATCTATGATATTTTCGCAGAGAGACCGATGGCTGAGAGAACATGGCACAGCCTTCCTGAATATGAAGCGCTACGCGCTTTAATGGAAAGCGGCACAACGTCCAAGGCTGCAGTCAGATTGGGATTGTCTCAATCAGCTGTCAGTCGCTCTATTTCCAGCTTAGAAGGCCGCCTTGGCCGTATTTTGTTCGAACGAGATGGCGGTCGGTTGCGCCCAACCTTTGAGGCCACACAGTTAAACAAGCGATTGGATCCGCTGTTTGAGGCACTCGACCGGATTGATGGGCCGCCCGAGCCTGCTCAGGAAACACTGCGGATTGTGGCCCCTCCAACCTACGCGCATCGATTTTTAGTGCACCACATCGCCACCTTCCTGACCGCCAACCCGCATTTTTTTGTAAGCCTTGAGGTTTCTCCGTCAGCAGACATTATCCACAGCATTCAGGAAGAACGTTTCGATCTCGGGCTCATCGGTGTCGAATTGTCGCGCGAAGGCGTCACCTTAACGCCATTTCGCGCTTCGTCCGCAGTCTGCGCCATGTTGAAAGATCATCCATTGGCAAGCCTGCCTAAAGTGCGCCCTGAAGATTTAAACGGTGAACGCTTGGTTGCACTGACACACAGACATGCCAGACGCGCGCAGTTGGATAAAGTCCTAACCAATTGCCGAAGCGTGCCCCACTTGGTGGCAGAAGCGTCTACGTCCTTTGCCGCCGTGGATTTAGTGCGCGAGGGATTAGGGGTAACCGTCGTGAATCCATTCCCGGTCGCACAATATCGAGCCGATGAGATTCTGTTCCTTCCGTTTGCATCCCCAATCACTTATCGTAGCTATTTTGTAACATCCGAGCACCGCCCGACCCCAGCTATCGCGCGTGCATTTATTAGACACCTGCGGCTCCACACACATAACACTCCGTTCACGACTAGGGCGTAATTCGCCAGTACGCTTCAGTCTCATTATTGGTCTTCTTTGTTACTTTAAATGCTATTAAAGGCGGCGCATCAAAACGCCAAAGTTCCACTTCTCCACCGCTAGGCCTAAACCTGATCTCTTGCGAATCCTTTAGGCAGCCGTTTGCCGACTGACATCTTTTGCGACTGCGGTGATTTCAAATTCAGCTACGCTATCCGCTAGAGTACTTGATTCGGCCTGCATTCCCTGATTGGCTTGTTGCATTTCTTGAGACATTGCGGCGTTTTCTTTCGTAAGAACATCAAGCTTGGCAATATCTTGATTAATATCGCCGATCCGTTTTGCTTGAATGTTCGTCGTATTTGCAATCTCGCGAGCCTCGTTGGCCAGCCCTACGACAGAACTATCGATTTCTTCTAGTGCTTGTCGTGTTTCTCCAACCAAACGCGTCCCTTCATCGACCTTTAACTTGCTTCCTGAAATGAGGCCATAAATCTCGCCCGCAGCATTGGACGACCGTTGTGCCAGCTCTCTCACTTCGTTCGCCACCACGGCAAATCCACGCCCGGCCTCACCTGCTCTAGCCGCCTCAACACCCGCGTTCAAAGCCAACAAGTTTGTTTGAAACGCAATTTCGTCGATGACCGCTGTGATTTGAGAAACACGTTTTGAAAATTCTTCAATTTCTTGCATCGCATCCACAGTTGCAGAAACGATCTGACGCCCTCGGTCTGAGCACTCTTGAGTTGTCTTTACCCAATCCAAAGCCGTACTCGTTCGGTTGGAAGTTGCTTCAACCTGCTCGGTCATTTCACGCAGTGAACCTGCTGTATCCACGAGTGTTTGAGAGGTTTTTTGCGTGCGATTGGTCAGTAGATCGGTTCTTTGTGCTATTTCCAAGCCCGCTCTGTGGATTGAACTTTCACTAGTCATAATTTTGCTTATCACTTCTCCAAGGCGGCGCACGGTTTGGTTGAAATCGAGCCGCAAAGGTTCGTAGGCTTCCGTAAACGGGACTTCAATCTGAACCGTCAAATCGCCATCGGCCAGACATTTTAAACCTGCCGCAAGATTCGAGACAATCACATTCTGCTCTTCAGCCAACTGTTTTGCCTGCTGCTCCTTTTGTTGACGAGCAGCTTCAATATCTTGCTCCCGCGAAACTCTTTCCCGCTCTTTTTGCGTGGCCCTGTCACGCTCGAGTGCCTCTGCGCGTTCGGACGCTTCTTTTTCGCTATACATACGCTGCTTCTCATCCTCAAGCTCGCGCGCTAAACGAGCGGATTCTTCCGCGTCTCGCTTCTTATTCGAGACTAAGCTGTCACGGAAAACTTGCAAGGCATGAGCCATCGCGAGAATTTCACCACCAGTTTTATGAAACCCACTAATTTCTGATAAATCGCCTTTCGACAGACGCTGCGTACTCAGTGTTATCTTACGAATGGGCAGAAGAACCCAACGCATTGTCAAAAGAACGGACGCAATCAGCAAAGCGGCGGCAAACCAGGCAATCGACATTAATTCGTGCCGACCTCCAGCAGTACTTGTTCGGAGCGCACTTGTATCGTCGGAAATCGTAGAAATAACCTTTTCTCCGGCCCGGTATGCTCTCAGAAGCAAAGCATCCACAACCAACCGAACTTGTTCACTATTTCGAGCAGCTTGCTCCCGGGTTAAAATTACCTGTTCTGCTTCTCGCCCAATACCCACTTCTGAGTCACCAAACTCAATCAACAAAAGGAGCTCTTGGCTGATTATATCGGCCTTTCGCATTTCTTTTTGAACAACTCTCTTGGCAAACAGCTGAAGTTTTTGGCTCAATTGACCTAAATGCCGCTGAAGTGTTTCTAATTCTTCTGGGCTTTGTGAATTTGCTATAGCCAATGTGCCGTTCACGTATTGACGGACAGCACTTTCAATGTTGTGCAGCATCGATAATCGCGCCACGGCCCCACCTATTAAATTGTCTATATTGACATTGTTAGCCTCAACAGCGCTGTTCGCATGTTCTTCTGCTGATGTTCGCAAATCTTGGATTACTGCGTCGAGTTCTTCTTCAATACGCTGTCGTTCGTTTAAAATGCGAGCGCCAAAAGACTGCAAATCGATGACATTGTTCAGGGTAAGGCGCTCCAAACGCTCAATTTCCGCCTTTACGATGGAAAGCCCCGCCCAATTTGCGCCGCCACCCTCAATCTGTTCGACCAATTGCGAAGCCGCAGCAATTTCTTCCACTAATTTTTCGCTCAATACGGCACCCAATTTGATGTCGGTGGTTTGGGACCGTGCAAACGCATCGCCTGAGAGTTTCTCAAAAGCTGACTTCAATTCATAAATCAAGCCAATCGATTCCAGATCGCCCTCTAGAAACGCGTTGATGTTCTCAGCCGCGTTGCGCTGTGTGCGCCTAACACTCGTTTTTTGAAAGTTCTCGGCTGCTTTAATTTCTTTAAGCGCGAAACTAATGAAACGTTCGGAAACTTCATTTAAACCAGCAATGCGTTCACCCAACATAGCTTCTGCAGAAAACGCAGAAAGAAGAGTAGATTGTGTTTCGCCAATACCCGAACGAATGTCATTCAATTCCAGAGCCATGCCCGAAATTTCCGGTGAAGTCGCCTGCTTTACCGCCATATCCAGCTGATCCAATGCGCCTGCCGCTTGACCAGCCGCTTTTTCAATTTGACCGACATCTCGCGCAGCTAACATCGACGTCACCGCCGAATTTAGCGTATTACTTTCAGACAAAATTGATGAATTGACGGAAATTTCCGGTAATCTGATGGTGGCCAAACTGGCTAGGCTTTTCTCAGTTTGACCAAAAATATCTAGGGCAACAGTAACAACTAGCCCGAACACTGCCGCCATTGTCAGCAGAACCAAGCCCATCTTTGTCGCGATGCTTCCTAAAATTTTTTGTTTGAACCTAATAAACACTTGAAGATCCTCGATCAAATTCCGCAATCAATTTACTGGGCATTGGTATTTCATAATTCTTTTCAATTTATTGCCACGCAGGCGAAATCTTGGTCGACATCCAATTCATCCAAGAAATGTTCAGGGAACCGATTGACAAGTTTCTGATCCCAGAGATCAGACTTGTTAACTTAATCGAAAGAAAAAAAGTTCACCTCTACCGAAGCCAAACCAAGGCTTAAGGTGTTACTTTCATTTCTAACATCTATACAGCCGTACAGGTCAGATAGTTACAATTGATGGTTTTGTTGAACGAGTAACGCTGGTGAGTTTACAACTCAAACCACTGTGATTTTTTGCTGAGCGAAATAAACCGACCCGTCGTCGTCATACCACGCAAAGTCAAAGGTGCCCGAATATGGCACACGAACTTCAAATTCGAAAAACGGGTTCGTTGCCACGGCGGGTTGAATTTCTAGATCGACAACAACCTCTTGATCGAACAAGCACAGAAACCGGTTCAAAATCGATCGGGGAATCAACTGACCTGTATCATCCAATCGTTGGCCACTCTCCATCCGGTGAGTGATTAGTGTTTTTATTGTAATGATCTCATTGGTCTTAGCTGTTTTGGGTAACTTCACACGAGATTTCACACCTGTTGCCATGGTCTTCGCTCCTAAGCACCACATCCGCCAACGATCACATCAACATGTTGAGTGACTTTACGCACTTGTCCATCCGGCATCATCGCGAGCGCCATTACCTCTTGAGTCCGAGCCAATCGAATACGCGTGGCAAATCGTTGCCGATCTGCCAAAATGCCAAATTTCATCAAGGCCACTGGTGGCACGGGATTCTGAGGGGCGATGATTAAAATCGCAACGGACCCTGGCGCTAAGACTTCGATAGGAACCTTGAAACCATCTTCAGCGACAGCTTCAAGTGTTAACGTCATACCGCCTGGTAAGATCTTCCGATCCCCAGCAAATGCCTCGATCGCTTCTTCCGCTGTAATTTGCTGGGCGCTTGCGCGTGCGGGCATGCCCAAAGCCATCAACATCGCCGATCCAGAAAAGAGTGTCTCGCGTCGCGTCAAATCCATAGGAACACCTTCCGCACGTCTTCCCAGAATTTACCCGAAAACACAGGTTCATTGCAATGAACACTTCGTGGAGCCCAAATGGCACCCAACCGGATCACAGCCTGACAATCTCGCTCAGTGCTTGTCGTAGGTTTGTTTTCGTCGCAAGTTGGCCGTCGGGCGAATTAGGATTTTGGGAGTGACAGCACAATGTGGCTGTATGGTTTTACGAAATGACACAAGGGTTGAACGTACGGGATCTCAGTTTCAATTATGGCGCAAAAATCGCTCTGGATACTGTTTCATTTGCTGTGCCACCGGGCCAATTTTGCGCATTACTTGGCCCAAACGGCGCCGGAAAATCTACATTGGTGTCGTTGCTCACTCGATTACTTGTCGCACCGACGGGAGATATTTCTGTCGCAGGACACAACTTGAAGACAGCGCCCAGAAGAGCATTGTCCGAACTGGGTGTCGTTTTTCAACAACCTACTTTAGACTTAAACCTTACGGTTCGCCAAAATCTTTCTTACTTTGCTGCGTTACACGGCCTTTCCACTAAAGAGGTGCCAAAACGCATAGATCAAGCACTGGATCGACTTGATATGCGCGCGCGCGGTGACGAAAAAGCGCGGGCCCTAAATGGTGGCCACCGTAGAAGAATGGAACTCGCACGCGCGTTACTGCACGAACCCAAGGTTTTACTGCTGGATGAACCCACAACCGGATTGGATGCAGCGGCGCGCCAGGCAATTACCAATCATGTTCATGATCTCGCGGACCAAGGTCTTTGTGTTCTCTGGGCAACTCACCTAACGGATGAAGTGCGAGACAGTGACTCGGTTTTAATCTTGCACAAAGGTCAAATTATCCAGTCGGGCGTCTCTGGTGTAATGCGTGGACAACAACCTCTATCTGATTGGTTTTTAGGACAAACCGGAGCGGCATCATGAATGGATTTTGGGGTGTTACACGTGCGATTATTGGGCGTGAATTTTTACGTTTCATTCATCAGCGCGAAAGGTTTTTCGCGGCCTTGGTGCGCCCTTTGGTATGGCTGTTAATTTTTGCTGCAGGTTTTCGCGCGGCACTTGGGCTGTCAATCATTCCACCCTATCAAACGTATATTACCTACGAGACCTACATCGTACCCGGACTATGTGCGATGGTTTTGCTGTTCAATGGGATGCAAAGCTCGCTCAGTCTTGTCTATGACCGAGAAATGGGGTCCATGCGTCTTTTACTGACGAGCCCTTTCCCACGATGGTGGCTGCTTCTATGCAGGCTTCTAGGATCAACTGCGATTTCCATCCTTCAGGTATATGCGTTTTTGGCGATTGCATTGGCATTTGGAATTTCGATACCACCGTTAGGATACATCGCCGTCCTTCCTGGTTTGATCTTGGGCGGACTGATGTTGGGGACACTCGGATTGGTCCTTTCGAGCTTTATCTCGCAATTGGAAAATTTTGCAGGCGTGATGAATTTTGTCATCTTCCCAATGTTTTTCCTATCTTCAGCCCTTTACCCACTTTGGAAGATGGCAGAAAGTTCACCTCTGCTGCGTGACATCTGCGCATTTAATCCGTTCACACATGTCGTCGAACTCATACGGTTCCTACTGTATCTGCAGATTAACTTTCAGTCACTTGCGTGGGTTATCGGCAGTACTTTTGTCCTCGGATTCATCGCAGCTTGGGGGTACGACCCAGCGCGCGGCATGACGAAGGGAAAGAACTAGAACGATGAGTTCAGGCATCTCTTTCGGCGAAAGAAACGCTGCGGCAACGCCAACTTTTTATGTCTTCGTCTGGGTGCGTTGATGCCCACTTTGCCAATTCCGGCTGTGCACCCATTAGGCACTGCGCCGAGCTGACGTTGCTAAAAACAAGACTGCGTTCGCGACATTCATCAGGTGCCGCAGCTAAGCACGTTATAAACAAGAGTTCGATCATAGCTCTTACTTTCCTGTAATTCGTTCGTTTTTGGCCTCCTGCCCACGGTCACAACATAGATTAAAGTCGGTAAATTCGTGGTTAAAATGGCATTCAAACCGTCGATTGTCTGATGTTTGCGTAGTTAATCATCAAAATTGATACATGTTCGGCTTCGATTTTGGCCGCTGAGAAAAAATCGGCGCGCGCATTGCGTTGGATACAGACAGAAATCCGCTTCGGAGTAATTGTGGATGTAGTGCCTAGGGTGGATTGAACCGCCCCTTGTTTGCCGGAGACCCAGAAGTAAGGATACTGGGTTATGGAAAAGAACAAATGTGGAAACAGATATTCACCTGAAGTGCGTGAACGTGCTGTGCGGATGGTGTTTGAACATCAGGGCGAATTTGAAAGCCAATCTGCTACGATCAAATCGATTGCGCCTAAGATTGGCTGCGGGCCTGATACCCTGCGTGCTTGGGTTCGACGGGCTGAGACAGACAGCGGTCGACGTGATGGGGTTACGACCGCCGAACGTGACCGGATCAAAGCCTTGGAACGTGAGAACCGCCAGCTTCGGCAAGCCAACGAAATTCTCAAGAAAGCATCCGCGTATTTTGCGCAGGCGGAGCTCGACCGCCCATTTCGGAAATGATTGCTTTTATCAAAGAACACCGTGGGGTGTGTGGGGTCGAGCCGATCTGCCGTGTTTTACAGATCGCCCCTTCGACGTTCTACGCCCATCTCGCCGTTGAGAATGATCCCGACAAAGCGTCGGACCGCGCCAAGCGGGATGCCGAATTGTGCCCTGAGATGAAGCGTGTCTGGGCCGATAATCAGTCTGTCTATGGTGCACGTAACCTGTGGCATGCGATGCGACGAGAAGGTTTTGATCTGGCACGCTGCACGGTTGAACGACTGATGCGCGACATTGGCATTGAAGGTGTTCGGCGCGGCAAGAAGGTCAAAACGACTTGGCCGGACAAGGCCCTGCCATGTCCAATGGATCGAGTGAACAGGCAGTTCCGCGCAACAATGCCCAACCAACTCTGGGTGTCGGATTTTACTTACGTCTCGACCTGGCAAGGGTTTGTTTATGTGGCATTCGTCATCGATACGTTTGCCAACAAGATCGTCGGTTGGCGTGCATCCAGATCGCAGCAAACACAGTTTGTCTTGGATGCTTTGGAGCAGGCGCTTTATGAACGGCGACCTGCTGATAGCCTTATCCATCACAGTGACCGCGGCAGCCAATACCTGTCGATCAAATACACAGAACGGTTAGCGGATGCCGGGCTGGAACCCAGCGTTGGCACCGTCGGCTGTTCGTATGACAATGCGCTCGCCGAGACGATGATTGGCCTCTTTAAGGCAGAAGTCATTCATAGATTGGGACCATGGAAATCAGCCGATGCCGTCGAATGGGAAACCCTCAAATGGGTCGACTGGTTCAACAATCGTCGCCTGCTCGAACCAATCGGATATATCACACCAACTGAGGCAGAGGAGGCATACTATGCAAACCTGAACGCGCTCGATAAAGTCGCTTGAGAAGAACTAAACAGTCTCCGGCAAAACCGGGGCGGTTCAGATAGCTGTGTTGAGTTAGTTCGCCAAACCGTCACCCTCTTGAGATGTAGGACATCGCACAATTGGGGCTGAAACCCGGTACAGACTGCTACGCCGCCAAATCATTTGGTTTTTACGAACTGGTTGTCAAACTTGGAATCCTAGTAGATCGTGCGACACAGAACCGGCCCCTACCTACACATTTAATACCTGATACGCATATTTTTAAAAATAGGGTGATCGTCATTGGTCTGACCGAACAAAAATTCACCTTTTTGGAGCCGTTCGTTCAAAAAATCAGACATCTTTAACGCGTGAAGGCCTTTTTGATGGTTTTTGAGCAGGGGAAAGATCAAATAACGAAAATGTGGTTGGCGTTGATACCGGCAGCTCGCACGGAACTAGGTTTTTCAAGTTTTCCATTTTAAATCAGAACTATAAACACAAAGTACTTTCGTTTGGATTGCCAAGGTTCTCATAGTGGGAACATCTAATACAGATTAAAGTCTTAGTTGTTCTTATAAATTAAGAGTCGCGCTCATATAAATGCTCTGTCACATTGGATCCGTAAACCTTTTGAGGAGACACTCATGGCTTGGACGAAACCCATCATTCGCGAAATCGAGTGCGGCATGGAAATCAACATGTACGGACCCGAGAACGAAGATCGTCACGACGAACGCGACGATTTGTTCTAAAACGATAGCGCGCGGATCAGCTATATGACTTTCCGCGCGCACATACTTGGCGCTGCAGCCGGAGGTGGTCTGCCCCAGTGGAACTGTGGATGCGAAAACTGCAATCTTGCGCGCGCCGGTAAAATCCCTAGTCAAACCCAGTCCTCGCTTGGTGTAACGGCCGATGGGCAAAATTGGGCTGTGCTAAATGCGTCTCCTGACATCCGTCATCAAATGGCGGCATGTACAGAGTTGCATCCAACTGGATTGCGCGAACTGCCGTTGCAATCTGTTTTAGTGACCAACGGCGATATTGACCATGTCGCGGGATTACTAACGCTGCGTGAAATGCAACCTTTCACCTTATTCGCGACTGCCGGGATTCATGATGTCCTCGCTCAAAACCCTATGTTTGATGCGCTAAATGCCCGCGCTGTGGTGCGTCGTACAATCGCATTGGACGATCCCTTCCAACTTGTTGACGGAATTGAGGCAACACTGTTCCCGGTGCCTGGCAAGGTCCCTTTGTATCTGGAAGGCGATACTGTGCAAACGGATCTCATCGGAGATCAAACTGTGGGCGTAAAACTATGCGCGGGCGAAAAGACCGCTTTCTATATTCCCGGCTGCGCCATGCTGAACGATGATTTGCGAGATAGATTGCAAAACGCCGACTATCTGTTTTTCGATGGGACTTTATGGCGGGATGATGAGATGATCCGCGCAAAACTCGGCCAAAAAACCGGGAAACGTATGGGGCATATGTCTATGAGTGGTCCTGATGGATCACTCACTGCATTCGACGCATTGGAAATCGGCAAAAAAATCTATGTTCATATGAACAACACCAACCCGGTTTTGCGGCCAAATTCGGCGGAAAAAACACAAGCAGAAGCCGCCGGTTGGATTGTTGGGCAAGACGGTATGGAGATCACTTAGCATGGGACAATCACGCGCCGGATTTGAAGCTCGCCTTCGCCAAATCGGTGCGGAACGTTACCACGACCTTCACCCATTCCATGATCTTTTGCACGGGGGCGGATGTTCGGCGGATCAGGTCCGCGCTTGGGTGATAAACCGCTACTATTATCAGCATTCCATACCTATGAAGGACGCTGCCTTCATGAGCCGCGTAGAAGATTCCACGTTGCGTCGGCAGTGGCGCTCCCGAATAGAAGACCATGATGGGACAGGTGACAACGAAGGCGGGATCAAACGATGGTTGCGTCTCGCTGAAGCGGTGGGACTAGATCCAGATTACGTGGCCTCCTGCAAAGGTGTTCTGCCGGGCACAAAATTCGCAGTGGATGCTTATGTACGTTACGTGCGAGAAAAAACACTGCTAGAGGCCGTGGCCGCGTCTCTAACTGAGTTATTTGCGCCAAAGATACATGCCAACCGCATACAGGGGCTGCTCAAGAACTATGATTTCGCCGATGATAGCTCCCTGTCTTATTTTAAAAACAGGCTTAAGGAAGCGCCAAAAGACGTCGCCTTTGGTCTGGCTTGGGTCTTGGATCAAGCTGACACGCAGGAAAAACAAGATGCTGCCGCTGCCGCTTTGATTTTTAAGACGGATGTATTGTGGTCCCAACTTGATGCTCTTTGGGGGGCCTATGTTGAACCCGCCCGTCGCCCACCTGGTGCGTGGGAGCCACACGAGGGCCTCCTTCTGAACAAGGGATCATGATATGTTGACAACGGAAATCCCAAAACTGCCGAGAGGTGTGCGATTGCATCATGATCGCGTCCGTGACGCTTGGGTTTTACTGGCGCCAGAACGTGCCATAACATTGGACGCTGTTGGGCATGCCATTCTTACCGAAGTCGACGGCACACGCAGTTTTGGCGAAATAACTTTAGTGTTGGCCGATCGATATGACGCACCTCAGGAAGAGATCGAAAAAGACAGTGCTGGTTTTCTAACGGCCTTGCGCAATCGTCGTTTTTTGGACATCGTCTGATGGCCGTCCCCGCCCCCATTGCCATGTTGGCCGAGTTGACGCATCGCTGCCCATTGTCCTGCCCGTATTGTTCGAACCCTATCGAAATGAACGGCCAAGACGCTGAATTGGACACTGAAACATGGGCGCGGGTTTTTCGCCAAGCAGCGCAACTCGGTGTGCTGCAACTGCATCTATCGGGCGGAGAACCAGCCTCGCGCCGCGATTTGGTGCAGCTTGTCAAAGCCGCCCGTGATGCCGGGCTTTACACCAACTTAATCACATCTGGCATTGGTCTTACGCAAAAACGGCTGGCAGAACTGGATACTGCTGGGCTCGATCATGTGCAACTGTCGCTCCAAGGGACAAACCCTGAAATGGCAGATGAAATAGGGGGATATAACGGCGGCTTTAAACGGAAAATGCAAGTGGCAGAATGGATCGGCGAGATCGGTTTCCCGCTCACACTTAATGCTGTTCTGCATCGCCGCAATCTCCACCAGTTACCGCGCGCCTTGGAGATGGCCCAGGAAATGGGCGCACGACGCATAGAGGTTGCAACAGTTCAATTCCATGGATGGGCGCTAAAGAACCGAGACGCGCTAATGCCAACCAAAGCACAAGCCCATGAGGCGACACAGATTGTGGCAAAAGCCCGAAAAACCTTAAAAGGCATTCTTGTTATTGATTATGTACCCGCAGATTATCACGAAGATTATCCTAAACGATGCATGGGCGGATGGGGCACGTCAGGACTGAATGTCATTCCGGATGGACATGTTTTGCCCTGTCATGCCGCCCAGTCTATTCCCCACCTTGAATTCGAGCGCGTGCAAGATAAAAGCTTGGCTGATATCTGGTATGAGGGGGCTGCCTTCAACGTCTATCGAGGCACGGAATGGATGGCCGACCCTTGTAAAAGCTGCGAGCGTAAAACAATCGATTTTGGGGGATGTCGTTGCCAAGCTTTGGCCATTGTCGGTGATGCAAGCGCAACAGATCCCGTGTGCATTAAATCCCCACATCACGGGACGCTAAAAAACCAAGCGGACTTACATGCCCAACAAGACGACGCGCCATTGGTTTACCGGACGTTTCCAAACAAACAATCTGAATCCACAGAATGATCACCTAGCGCGGTGTGCATAAACCGCAGCTCACTCGACTGCGCGCTCCGGTGTAGAAAAGAAAGTTCGCACCGATGATGCATGCGTTGATGTTCATCGGCGTGCAAACAACATTTATTCGGCGCGGCGACCGACTTCTTTCAGGTCTTTGTCTAATGCGATGTCAAATTGATCGCCACCTTTACAAATCACGTCATCCAATTCGTAACCATCCTCTTCGATTTCTATGTCGTCAGGGTCCATCTGGCATTCCATGGACGCCAGAAGTGCTTCGATTTTTGCGACGATTGCTGGATCTACTGTCTCATCAGCGGTTGCCGGAGCACTCAACGTTAGCGTCGCGCACAAGGCCATTATTCGTTTCATGTCAAAATCCTTTCGTATCATTGTATTGAAACCGTTACAGATTGTGCCTCCCCTTTCGATCCAGGGATGCGTAGAATATGTCGACCGGGTTTGATCGCAATGAACGACAATTCGACAACACCTGCCTTGTCAAATTCGATACTATCAATTGCCATTGGGCGGATTTCGATTTTGTTGATGACAATCTCATTCATCCAGATCGCCCGGAAAAAATCAGGGCCTTCGACTGCCAGCTCAGCGGATCCGTCGGCTGTGATTTCCAACTTGTAATATGCCCCGGACTGCAACTGCACATCTTGCCCCAAAGGGACGCCCGAGGCCAAGGTCAGTTTGATCGTGTCACCCCGGTTGCACTTTGCTAAAAGGCCAGCAAAACCGAGGTCGTCACACAGTGGTGCTGCGGCAACTGGGCTGCCCAACATGGCAATGATTGCTGCAAAAAACAGATTTCTCATTTGAGTTCTCCCTAAAGTATTTCGAACACCATCGGTCCGGTATCATTGAATGGTCACGACGCCCCACGGCTGCTGCCCAACCTGAATTGATTTAAGCGCCTTTTCTTTTTTGACATCGATAACGGTGATATCGTTGGAATTTCCGTTTGTTGTCAGCAAGAATTTTTCGTCTGGTGTGAAGGCTAATTGCCAAACCCGCTGACCGACAAGGATGTAGTCAAGCACCTCGAGACTTTGAGCATCGACGACTGCGACTCGATTGGCCGGTCCCAACGCGACAAAAAGGCGTTTACCATCCGCGGTTATCTTGGCGCCCACGGGCTGGAGCCACTCAGGTTGAACGCCGGCAACCTCAAACGAGATTTTCCCAACTACTGTCGGAGTCCCATCCTGCGCGATATCCATTGCCGTCACGGTCCCTCCGATCTCAGAGGTGACAAACAACCGCGTACCATCATCGGTGTACTGCGCGTATCGCGGCCGTTGATCGACCAACACGTTATGTTTGATTTTGTAATCCAGCGTCGAGATAAAATGCGCCATGTTCGTCGTCTCAGATGTATTGACCACGAATTTGGCGTCAGGGCTCATACCCATTCCCTCCGGTTCCACGCCGACAGGTACTTCTGCCAAAATGGTTCGTGTTTCCGTATCAGTCACCGTCACAAGGTTGTCATCCTCATTGGCGATAAACAATCGTTTGCCATTGGGCTCGAGGATGAACAGTTCTGGATCCGGCCCAGAGGGTAAACTAGGTAACTCCTCATAGGTATTGGCGTCAAACACCCGCACAAGATTATCATCCGAGGCGCAAACATAGATTACTTTGCCATCCGGGCTGGCCGTTATCCCGCGCGGACGATTTCCTGCGAAGAACTCGGTTTCAACTTCCCAGGTTTCTGTATTGACGACCGTGATCGTATTCCCACGTTCATTTGAGATAAAGGCTTTGCCTGCCAATACGGGCGTGCTCAGAATGGCCAATACAAACGATGATAAAAACACGGATTTCATGTGGTTTCCCTCTTACTCAAAAACTGTGCATTTGGACTCTGGTCGATCAAGACCAAGTGTGTCCAAGGGTGAATTTTGGTGTAAAAACCCTTCCTGAGGGCTGACACTGACGGTGATTTTCCCATCGTGCAGCAAGATAGGCTGGCGCAATTGTCCATTCCAATCACGAAATGTAACGCGTTGTCCTTTAAAAGCAGCCAGCTCAAAATCGTCGGATAGGACGTACGCGCGTACACCGTCAGGGTCGGCCGTGCCAGCGCGCGTAACAGCCTCTCCGATCACCCGCAAGGCAAGCCAAACATTGTAATCTTCGGGCTGCGCATACCGGCCTGCCTGCTCTTCAAACCGGGTTTGATATTGTGTTGCTCCATAGGCTTCATGCGCCCCGTGAAAACTTGTCGGGACAAGACCGCCCGACCCCATAACCGGGCGCGGCGTCCATAAATGATAACTTAGATAGCGGGCAAAATAATCGGACATATCTGCCGCGATAACGACATCATGATCCTTGGCATTCTGGGTAAAGGCTGGCAATTGGCGTTGCACCAACACATGTCCAGAATCCGTACGACGAGATCCACCTGTATCTTCGAAAACCTTTTCTTCAACGATTTTGGCTCCGAATTTTCTTGCTGAATGGCGAAAGGCCTCCGCCAGGTCGATGTCTGCTGGGTTTGAACCGGAAATCAAGAACCAATCGGTCCACCGTTTCCAGATTGCGAATTGGGCAACTGCATCCGCAAACATCGCATGTGACGGCACCGTATGAAGCACGTTAACGCGGCAATCAAAATCGCGCAGCGCGTTATCTGGCGCGCGCGCATTAAATACCAATGCACCGGCCTCCCCCGCCTTGTCGGCGACGCGCAACAGGTCTGCCCCGTTCGCCTGTACAACGATAAGTTTAACGCCGGCGGTCAGGATCTGGTCTAGTACTTCGTCTAAGGCCTCTGGCTGCGTTGCAAAAGTTGATGTCTGATACGTGTGGCCTAAAAAACTGCCCGTGGTGCTGTTGTCTTCATCCGCCAGAGCTGCCCCGGCGAACCCAAGATCAGCAGGCGACAAATCATATCGGCTGATCGGCAATAATTTTCTGTAGTCAACCCGCACAGCAGCAGCCTTTACGTCAATGGCTACGGCCGTTGAGACGGACAACATCAAAATTAAAAACGTAAAAAATGACACGTGAAATCGCGGCACAAACACCTCCCAGACCCGCAGTTCACCGGGCCACCCTTTGTCAACGACCAATAGCTTCATGTGAACCAATACTTTTGGCCGGGTTGTGAAACCGACCCTAGCAGTCGCAGGCTAAAGAGCGATTCTTATTTCAAAGAGCTGGCTTATGCGACTAATGTTTCTTGCTCTTCTGGCGGCCACAAGTGTTCAAGCACAGGAGAAAGTGGCTTTTTTCGGCATGTTCATGTTGGACAACTCCTTGCAGACGGCACGCTTGGGCACTGATCTGGCCGAAACTGCTCGATTGGCGTTGCTGGAAGAAATGATTGCAGATCAGTTCACTTCAGAAGGCTATTTTCTCGTGGACACCGAACCTGCGCGTGTCGAAATGGACAGGGTTGTCAATTTGGCCAAATGTTATGGGTGCGACACGCGAATAGCTACGAATTTAGGAGCAGATTATTCTTTGGTCGGTGAGGTTCAAAAGGTGTCCAATCTAATCCTGACGATCAATCTACAAATGCGGGCAAGCGATACGGGTGAATTGGTAAAAGGGGGCGTCGTGGATATCCGTGGAAATACAGATGAAACATGGACGCGAGGGATGCGTTACATCCTGAAAAACCGAATTTTCGTGAGGGAGGAAAAATGAAGAAACGTCATTTTATTATCGCGGCTATTGTTGGGGTGTTATTGCCTGGACTCGCCTTGGCCCATGGGCCTACTCGGCAAAAGGTTACGTTAACCGCAGATGTTGCAGCAACGCCATCCGAAGTTTGGGCAAGAATCGGAAATTTCCAGGACATGTCTTGGCATCCGGCAGTTCATAGCAGTTCCGGAGAGAACGCAAACGACATCGACGCCACCCGGGTTTTGACATTAGGGGCCACCGACGGGCCGACAATTTCTGAAATTTTGTACAAGTACAGCGCCGAAAAAATGAGTTATTCCTACCGCATAACGGACGTTCTTGTAGACGTCTTGCCAGTCACAAATTATTCGTCACATTTGACTGTCAAAGCGCGTGATGGCGGTGGTTCACTGATAGAATGGCGCGGCGCGTTTTATCGTGGCTACCCAAATAATGATCCGCCCGAAGACTTAAACGATGAAGCTGCAATCGCTGCCGTTTCTGCGGTATATCAGGCTGGTCTTGATGCTTTGACGGCGGCCTTCGGTGCGGCTGACCGCTAACCTTGCAATGATCGTGGCGCTTGCCATGACCCCGGCGGTGGCAAGCGAATATGCCTATGTCACCTGCCAAAACGGGGATGGCGTCAGCGTGCTTGATCTGACCTCTCAAAAACGCCATCAGCATTGGCATGTTTCGGGCAAACCTGCTGGGATTGCGGTTGCAAAGACTGCTGTCTTCACAGTTGCAGCGGGCAGCAAGATTCTGCGCAAACATGATCCGAAAACCGGTCTCGTTCAGGCACAAGTAACCCTTGATGGCGGTCCCGTCGGCGTTGCACATGATCCGTGGCGCAACCGGCTGTTTGTTTCGGATTGGTATAATGCACGGGTCTGGGTGTTGGATGCCAGCGATCTGTCGCAAACTGGGTATCTTGCGGTTGACGCAGCACCCGCTGGGCTAGCGCTTTCGAAGGACGGTCGCTATATGGCAACAGCCCAAAGGGACGCAGATCAGGTCTCGATTTTTGACGCCGAAACTCTTGAATTGATGCATAACGTTACTGTTGGCACACGCCCCTTTGGGTTGCGTTTTGGGCCAAATGGGCGCGTGTTTGTCGGCAATGTTGGCAGCGATGACCTCAGCATCATTGAACCTGACTTGGGGCTTTTACTTACCACAATTGACGTCGGCAAACGTCCCTACGGAGTTGCTTTTGCGCAAGGTCGAGCCTTTGTCAGCAATCAGTATTCAGACACGCTCAGTGTGATTGATCTTGAAACCTTGGCGCATATCGCAACGCTGAACACCGGAGAATATCCAGAAGGCATAGATGCCAACAGCGATGGGACCCAAATCATCGTCGCCAATTGGTTCGACAATTCAGTGACTATTTTCGACGCCCTGTCACTTTCTGTGATACAAGAAATAGAAACCTGCGACGGTCCCCGCGCATTCGGGACGTTCATTCTGGGGGACAAAAAATGAAACAACTTAGATTAGCAGTGGTATTGGCAAGTTCGATGGCGATGCCCGCGCTGGCCAGCAATGATGTCTGGCAGTCAGTTAAAACGCAACTCTATGGTGATCGTTACTTACTCAATGGCGATGACGTCATTTCGATTGATGCTCCTTACCGAACGCCAGACGATGCCAGAGCTGATTTTGCAGCACAAATCGTCGCGCCAGATGGTGCCAAATTAGCCAAAATCACAGTGGTATTAGATGAAAACCCAATGCCTGTGTCGGCTGTGTTTGATTTAGAAACCCCTCAGCCCAGTTTCTTTTTTGACATCACGATGCGTGTGAATGGACCAACTCCCATGCATGTGATCGCTGAAACTTCTGATGGTAGGTTGTTTGTGTCAGAGACTTTTGTAAAGACATCCGGGACGGGAGCCTGCGCAGCGCCTCCCGGGACCGACCCCGAACTTGCGCTCACGTCACTGGGCGAGATAAGCATCGAAATGACCGGTATCGCACCGGGTGTTGGCAGCAGTAAGATCAAGAACCTTGCATCCCGCCTCGGTAGAATGGATGTTGATATCTCGCACCCATCGCATTCGGGCATGCAGATGGATCAAATCTCGCTGCTATTTATCCCATTACGCTACGTTGAAAATATTGAAATTAACCTGGATGGCGCGGGATTTGTGGATGTCACCGGCTCTATATCATTGTCCGAAAACCCACGCCTTGGCCTCGCAGTTCCCCAGAGCACACGGTCCGTAGATGTAACGATGACAGATACCGATGGTACCGTGGCGCATGTGCACAAGGATTTTCCCGGCTACTGAGCTTACGGAGTTTGAGGTTGCCCTTCCATTGGAAGAACCCGTTCCAACGGATAACCCCACAAAGCCCATCCGTCAGTTCCTTCTGGCAGCCAATAGACCGATGTATACCCCCAGCTCAGTGCACGGCGCGCTGCGTTCCAACTCATCCAGCAATCCTCTAAACAAAACAAAACGATGGGGTGCTCTAGAACACCATTTGTGGCCGCTTCCAATGCCGTTCTGAAATAAGACTGCGTGACACCCGCGATTGCACCATACCCGACATTCGGCACCCAAAGCGCCCCGGGGATTGAGTGACGTGGTTTGTCACGCCAAATGGTACCTTCTGGCAGATTTGCCGGCTTTGGCGGTTGGGGTAAGACATCGATAAACGCGGCGTCACCAGCAACCCACAAACCATGCGCCTCTTCAGGGCCAACAACGGTCGCCCCTGAGAGTGTTGCCGGAACTGGGGCACGGTAATGGTCCATGCGGTAGTCCTTTGGTTCCGGGGCAGTCTGCGCCTCGCTTTGCGTTGCGACAAGAAAGAAAGTCGCGGCAAACAAAGTCCGGATCAATTTGAAGTCTCCAAGACTTCCGTTCCAAGATCGCTCACCAAAGGAACGCCCGCAGTGACCAACAGCATGTCTATGTCGTCCTGATTGCGTCGGATGAGCGAATTTAATTTGCGTTGCCACACTTTTTCACCCAAACGCACTCCCATGGTAATCCGGTAAAAAAGACGCGGGGGCAGCTGTTCCTTGATCAATGGAATCAGATGTAAACCGGGATAACTCGATTTCACCAGGGGACCACCAATCGGACCCCACAAAACAGCGCCATCAATTTCGCCGGCGCTCAGGTCATTCAGCATGTCAATTGCGGGGCTTTCATGGCGGCGATCAACAACCAAGTTGTAGGATTTTGCCCTTGCCATCAGCCCATTACGTGCCAGATGTGCCGCGGGTGGTGTTCCCGCGATGATACCTAGGCGACGACCTTTCAGTTCTGGGTCCAACAAAGCGGTTACATCTGAAAGATCACCGTTTTTTGGCACGATCAAGGTATAAACAGAGGTGAAATAGTGGTTTGTGTTCAACACCAATTCGTGACCTTGCGCGTATCCGATGACCAAATCACATTGTTTGGCATTTAAAGTGTTTCGGATAAACCCTGTGGCCATTGGATACCACGTGTACTGTACCGGCAAGTCCAGTTCCGCACCAATCAATTCAGCCAACGTGTTCTCAAACCCGTTCTCCTCTTGGGACGACATCGGATAATTCGCGGGGTCCGCACAAACGCGCAATGCATTATTTGATACCAGATCAGATGTTTGCGCATCGGCGGACCCTGCTAGGGAGAAACCCGTCAAAAAGATCGCAATGAAGCGATAAAAAAAGTTAGCCCATGCAGGCATTTTCATCCTCACGAATTACATCCGATTTGCCCTCTTTCTTGGCAGGACGTCCACGGGGCAATACATCAAGTCCGCGGGCCGTCAGGTAGACATAGATATCATCGAGGAAACACATGACGTTTAAGTTTTCGCCAAAATGTGGCATGACAGAATTGCCATTCACCCGGCCGTTAACGACAACGTCAAAAAAATCATCATACCCCATTTCAATCGCGGAGTTTTTGATAGCTGGCGCATAGCTTGAACCTTCCCCATCTGGGCCGTGGCACACGTGGCATTCTGCGTGATAGCGCCGAAATCCTGAAAAGGTCAGCCAGTCGACAGTGCCATCTTCTTCGATGTTGAATGTCGGTAAATCGTCTGCGCTGTAATATCTGCCATCTTCGTTATACGTCGCCGCATATATTGCCGGATCCGCTGGATCTTCGGCATTGGCAAGCATCGGCAAGCTCGCTGTAAAGCAAAACGCAAGAATGCGTTGTGTTATTTTCATGTTCTCACCCGTTGATAACTTTTTGGACGAGCGCGCCAGCAAGGGCGCGCCAATCTCTTTTTTTAATCCGTCATTCCGCCCCGATCAGTTTGGCAGTTTGAACACGGTCAATTGTCCGCCAAGGGCAGTGTAATCGCTCAGGGCTGCATACCCCCCCACAGCGCCCAGACCGTCGTTGGGATTCGTCAGACCCGCCGCAAGACCGATGCCAGCCCAGCCACCAACACCCGATAGGATGCCGATAAACTGCTCGCCGTCATGAACATAGGTCATGACGTTGCCAATGATGCCCGATGGTGTTTTGAAGCGGTAAAGCTCTTCACCGGTTTCCGCGTGCACAGCTTTGAGGTGACCTTCGAGTGTTCCGTAAAACACAATATCACCAGCTGTTGCCAGCGCACCGGACCAGACTGAGAATTTCTCAGGGATGGACCATTTAATTTCACCGGCAATGTTGTCCCAAGCGATAAAGTTCCCCATGCCACCGTGGCTGTCGGGGGCAGGATACATCGCAAGAGTTGCTCCAACATAGGGTTGACCAGCTGTGTAGGACACGCGGAAGGGTTCATAGTCCATGCAGACGTGGTTTGTCGGGACATAGAACATTTCCGTTTTCGGAGAATAAGCCGCCGGTTGTTGGTCTTTTGACCCCAACGCCGCCGGGCAGATACCAGTGGAGTTTACATCTTCTCCATTTTGCTCTGTCGAATACTGCGCCACAACTGCCGGACGTCCATAGGTTTCCGAATTCGGATCCATGTCGACACCGGATGTCCAGTTCACTTCTGGGTCGAACTTCTCGGCAACAAGCAGTTCACCTGAAACGCGGTCCATCGTGTACCCCAGACCATTTCGGTCAAAGTGGGTCAAAAGTTTGCGTTCAACACCATCGATTTCCTGTTCTGACAGGATCATTTCATTGATCCCATCATAATCCCACTCGTCATGTGGAGTCATTTGATAGAACCATTTTGCCATACCAGTATCAATGTCACGTGCCATAATGGTCATAGACCACCGATTGTCACCGGGACGCTGGGCTGGGTTCCATGTGGAGGGGTTTGCCGTGCCGTAATAGAATAGGTTTTCCTCCATATCGGCCGAATACCAACCCCAGGTTGTTGCACCGCCAATCTTCCACTGATCACCTTCCCAGGTTTTAATCGAACTGTCTTTTCCGATTGGTTTCCCCAGATGTGTGGTGTTCTCAGGATCGACAATCAATTGATCGTCCGTCCCAACGGAATAGGCACGCCATTCCATCTCACCCGACTCCATATTGTAGGCCGTCACATGGCCTTGGACGCCGAATTCACCACCCGAAATGCCAACAATGATCTTGTCTTTGACAGGTAATACTGTGGCCGTGTTGGTCTCACCGATGGAAGCGTCGCCGTTTTGGGCTTCCCAGATCACAGCGCCAGACATTGCATCTAATGCAACAACTTTGGTATCCGCCTGATGGAGGAATATTTTGTCGTTGGCATAGGCAACACCGCGATACACCGTATCACAGCACATGACCGGAATAACGTCTGGATCCTGTTTTGGCTCGTATTTCCAAACGATCTTTCCTTCATTGGCAAGATCCAATGCATAAACGATATTGGGAAATGGTGTATGGACATACATCATGTCACCAATCACCAGCGGTGAGCCTTCATGCCCACGCAGCACGCCAGTCGAGAATGTCCATGCAACCTGCATGTCCCCAACATTATCGGCATTGATCTGGTCTAGTTCGGAATAGCGTTGATTTTTGTAATCACCCGTTTGGATTGCCCATTGTTTGGCATCGCCCATTTGTGTGATCAGGTCGTCATTTGCAAAAGCCACGCTGGCCGCGCATAGAGCGAACCCAGACGTCAAAAGCGATAGCTTTTTCATCAAGTTACCTCCCTGGTAGGCGGCAGGATTGCCGCGAGAATGACACACCGGATCATCACATGTTCCGGGCATCGGATTATTCCTGGTGTGACGCTGTTGGTGTCGAAACATCAGGAAATTCGGCGCTTTACGACCCTTCTGCTGAGAAGGACGCAAGATAAGCAATTACGTTCAACCGATCGTTTTCTTTGCGTAAGCCAGCAAAGGACATCTTGGTGCCCTTGGCATAATTGCGGGGCTTTTCAAGAAACGCGGAGAGTTCCTCAGCCGTCCAGACTGTGCCTGCGCTGGCCAACTCCATCAGCACTTGAGAGTACCCAAAGTCTGGCGCGCTCGCGACTGCGCGGTCCACAACTCCGTTCAAAACCGGGCCGACCTTGTTTTCAGCCCCCTCGCCCACGGCATGACAGGCCTTGCACTTGCGAAAAACTTTTTCACCCTTAGCCGCATCGCCCGGAGCATGGCCATCTGCAAAACTCACAACTGGCAGGACCATCAAACAAACAATCGGTAGAACTTTTTTCAACATTTTTTATCTTCCTCGGTGTCACCCTGGGTGATTGAGTTAATGCAGGCGCTCGGCATGCCACGCCACGTGGTCGCGCGCAAAACTGTTCACAAAAAAATACGAGTGGTCATAACCACGTTGCATCCGGACTTGACCGGGTTGGCGTCGACGCGCCATCATGTCTGCCAGCGCCTCAGGCCTCAGCAAATCCAAAAACTGGTCGGCTGATCCTTGATCGACCAACAGATCACTTTTCCACCCGTGTTCTTCCAACAACAACGTGGCGTCGTGATCGGACCAGTTGCTTTCATCATCGCCCAAATAGGCGCTCAACTGTTTACGCCCCCACGCCGATTGGGTTGGATTTGAAATCGGTGCAAATGCCGACAATGAATCAAACAGGCTCGCATTGCGGATCGCAATTGTTATGGCCCCGTGTCCGCCCATTGAATGTCCGGTGATACCATGTCGATCTTGCACGGGCAGGTCTTTCAACACGATAGAACGCAACTCACTCACGATGTAATCATACATGCGGTAATTGTTTTTCCATGGATCTCTGGTCGCATTCAAATAAAAGCCCGCTCCCTGACCCAAATCATAGGCTTCGTCATCAATAACGCTTGTGCCGCGGGGCGAAGTATCAGGAAAAATGACTGCAAGCCCGTTTTTAGCAGCGTGTTCCTGGAACCCGCCTTTGGTCATCGCGTTTTCATGAGTGCATGTTAACCCGCTGAGATACCATAAGACCGGCACTGGTCCCGCTGCTGCCTGTGGCGGCAAATAGACCGCGAAAGTCATCTCACAACCGCATGTATTGGACGGGTGTTTAAAAACTTTCTGGCTTCCACCAAAACTTCTATTTTCTGAGATCAACTCCATATTCACCTCAGAACTCAACAACGGCGCGGATTGATTTCCCTTGGTGCATGAGGTCGAAGCCGTGGTTGATGTCGTCCAGGCTCAGTTTGTGGGTGATCATGGGATCGATTTCGATCTTGCCGTCCATGTACCAGTCCACGATTTTTGGCACATCAGTGCGCCCCTTTGCGCCGCCAAAGGCCGTGCCGCGCCAACTGCGCCCAGTGACCAATTGGAAGGGTCGTGTGGTAATCTCGGCACCCGCTGGTGCGACGCCGATGATAATGCTCTCGCCCCACCCTTTGTGCGCAGCTTCAAGAGCGGTGCGCATCACATCCACATTGCCCGTCGCATCAAAGGTGTAATCACAGCCCCCCCCCGAAAGTTCGACCAGATGCGCCACCAGATCG
>JBDWVP010000064.1:0-24286 GCA_039983935.1 Roseobacter sp.
GATGGCGCGAAAGTCTGGATCAAAACCGGCCACCTGCCCCACGCAAAACCACCGAAAGTGTAAAACCATGACCCAACCACTCGCCCTCGTCGCAGGCGCCGGAAACGGCCTCGGAAATGCTCTCCTCAAACAATTCCAAAACAACGGGTTCAATGTAGTCGGCATCGGAAGATCGCAACCAGCTGATCCTATCGGCGCATTTCACACGCTTGATTTAGCGGACAAAGACGCCGCCCAAGACACTATTACTGACATTATGGCAGCTCACGGCACGCCGCAGGTCGTCATTCATAACACCGCAGAGTTGGTCATTGCCCCCTTTGGCGATACGACCATCGATGATTTCTCGCGCACGTGGACCTCGATGGTTCAGACTGCGTTTTTGCTTGGGCAATCCACCTTAGGGCCCATGGCAAAGGCCGGTGGCGGTTCCTTCATCGTGTCGGGTGCAACTGCATCACTGCGAGGAGGCGCAAATTTTTCAGCTTTTGCCAGCGCGAAATTCGCATTGCGCGGCTTAACGCAATCCTTGGCCCGGGAATTCCAACCCCAAGGCGTTCACGTCTGCCATGTCATCCTGGACGGGATTATCGACAGCCATCGTTCGCGGGCGTTGCACAGCTTAGATCCAGCAAAAATGATGAAACCCGAAGACATTGCGGAAGTCTATTGGCATCTTGCGCACCAGCCTAAAAGCACGTGGACACATGAATTGGATCTGCGTCCCGCGTCGGAAGGCTTTTGAAGGATGAAAGCGCTGACCATCATGCGCAAACTTGCCAGAAACTTTGCAGTACGCCTGCCTCAGGCACATTGCCAAGGCCCCTTCTTACTAGGTTTTTTTGCAGCCTCAAGATCAACGCTCAAAGCGGCACAGATGCAGACTACTTTGATCCCGCCCCTCGCAAAAGCGTCATTACCAAATCTAAAGCCATGTTCAACCAACCACGGCCACTTCGCATATTACGTCCGCTTTTAAAGGGCTTTGGAAGTGGTCAAAAACACATTAGACACGGTGAGACTCTAAAATAGGTGACCTCAATGCCGACAACTGACACAAAGACCGCACTGTTGAATTCCGCCGAAAAAGCTGCGCGCACGCTTGGTTTCGATGGGTTTAGTTACGCTGATCTTGCCGAAGACGTCGGCATCCGGAAAGCAAGCATTCACCACCATTTCCCGTCCAAGGCAAAGTTATCAGTCGCCTTAATGCAAAGATATCACGAGAACTTTCAGGCGGTTTGCGCGGAGATTGATCAGAATTATCCCTCTGGCGGAGCACGTTTGACCGAATTGATTTCGCAGTACCGCGCTGGCAGCGATGACGGAAAGAGCCTGTGCCTGTGCGCGTCGTTTTCTGCCAGCCGCGACAGCCTGCCGCCAGACGTATTGCACCAAATCAGCCTGTTCCGGGCCATGGTCGTCGAATGGATCGCTGGCGCGTTTGAAAGAGGTCGCGATGATGGATCTATTGGTGACGTCCAAGAACCCGCATTAGAGGCTTCTGCGACGATGTCCTTGATGGAAGGCGCACAATTGGCAGCACGTGCCGAGGAAAACCCGGCGCTTTTTGACACTGCAATTACACTTTTAACCCAACGTATCTCCGTCTGACCGAGACCTTCTCCAAGTTTCAAATCCCCCGAAAGGACTGACATGACCCAGAACGCCGACCTTCTTATTGGAGCCCTTATTGCAGATGCCGCCTGCCTTGGGCTGCATTGGATATACAGTGTCGATCGCATTGCCGAAGTCACTGCGCGCCAAAACGGTCAATGTGCATTTACACCAGTGGAAGCTCGGAATTTCGAAGGGGTCAAAACTTTTGCACACAAAGACCGTCACAACGGGATGTTTACTCAAATCGGCGAAGTTCTATACCTTGCAATTAAATCCATGAATGCGAACGATGGCGTGTTCGATGTGAAAGCCTATCAAACTGCGTTTGCTGCGTTTTTTGGCGCGGGCGGCGGGTTCCGTGGGTTTATGGACAGACCGACCCTTGGTGCCTTGGAAAATATCGCCGCCGAACGCACCCCATCTGGGATCGATGATAAACAAACACCCGCGCTCGCCCGCCTGCCCGCTATTCTTGTGGCGTATCATGGGCAAGACACGCTGCGAGATATGATCAAAGCCGCGATGGAGGTTACGAACGTCAACGACGAAGCGGTGCTCTTTAGCGATGTTTGGGCAGACGTCTTAGGACGCGTAATGGACGATGAACCTTTGCAAACAGCGCTTGCAAGCGCGGCCGAAAATGCGGATGCGTCAATCCGGGACACCCTGTTAGACGCTCTCAAAACGCCAGAAGACAGTTCCGTTGTTTTTGCGGGCATCAATGGCTTATTGGGACGGGCGTGCCACTTGTCCGCAGCATCACCCGTAATGTTTCATATTCTGGCGCGCAGCGAAACGTATCAAGAAGCCATCGAACGCAATATTCTGGCCGGTGGAGACAGCGCTGGCCGCGCCATCATGATCGGGGCGATCATGGGACGACTCCATGGTGTCGCGACACCTAAGGGCGTGCCATTAGCGTGGGTGCTTGAGTTAAAAAACGGCGCGGAAATTTGGCGGGAATGCACGAAATTGGCGGCGTTCTAGCCAGAGCTACACCCGGGCGTCGTCGTCTTCTTATGACAGGACCTTATGGGTGACGGCGTAATAGCAGCGGTCGTTAGGCCAATTCTCTGGCCTTCAAATTAGCATACCAATGTTACCGAGACGCATGAATTTTTCGCCTATCCTAACCCGTTGACGCGCATCGCGTTCAAAACAACCCCCGTTTACAAGGTATCCAAATAGGGTTCTTCGCCGAGCAACAGAGCATCCAAAATCCCATGGAGTTCCCTCAACTGAACCGCTGTAAGCTTTTGGGAAAAATATGTATTGTTCGCCTGCACTAAAGGACGGCAAGTCTTTAACTTTTCTCGACCTTCCACTGTAAGGCTCAGTTTTCTGTTCCGGCCATCGTCGGCATCAAGAGATCTTTGAATCAGGCCCTTTTCAATCAAGGTTCTGATCAGCCGGGACAACATCGGTCGTGTCACACCAAGGTTGTCAGCAATTCCAGACGGCGTCGAAATCCCTTCTAGGCCAATGCTGCTCAGCACGCACCACGTCAAGCGCGACATACCCTCAGGTGCCAATACCGCTTCCAATCGTTGCTGCATCAATCGTGATGTCCGGCTCAACTTAAAACCAAATTGCTGCCGCAAAGCATAGCGAACGGCGGTGTCTTCGTTGACATTTGTTTGGGTCATACTCATCTCCGTTGCATGTTCAATGCCGTCTCAAGCCGAATTCAAATTGCACTGAATGGTTAACTCAGGTAACTATATACGTCAGCAATCAATTACGCTAGCATTCCGGGGGCCTTCATGACTATTCGCTTCTTTTCCGACAAAGACCGCCCGCCCCATATGGGCAAATATCCCTCAGAATTGCTGTTGCGCGCAGACGTGATGCCAGATCTGGAAACTGTTCCGAGCTACGCTCAGTTGTCTTACGCACAGTCCGAAACACCAAATTCGATCATCAATGCGATGCGTGAACATCAGGCCATGCTCGATGTGATCCGAGATGGCATTGTAAATGACGCACTCGCGGACTGCCCGTCAGATCCAACACAACGTGCGGAGCATATCAAAGCATTCTCTTATTTTTCCGATGCCGCAGTCACTGGCATTTGTATTCTTCCAATCCAAGCCGTGTTGGCGAGACCCTACAAAAACCCGGACGTAGATCGGCTGGCCGAAGACTTAAAGACCCGGCAAACCAAAACGCTTGCGGCCGGTATTGATCTGATCATGGCAGATTTAAAGGACTCTGCAGAACGCCCTCTGATCTCAATAGATCACCACACCCATGCGGTTGTTTTTATGTATGAAAACCCGCGCGACATTCTATCAGATGAACCGGGCACCGACTGGTTTACCGACGCATACGAACATCGTGCCGGACTACTCGCTGCGGAAACCGCAAGTGTTTTGGCCAACTATCTTCGTCTACTGGGGCACGATGCACGAGCACATACGGCCTCAAGTGCAGATGTCGATCTAAACAAACTCGCGGTCGCAGCAGGGCTTGCCACAGTTGAAAATGGCGAGCTGACCCATCCCTATATCGGAACGCGGTTCGGATTGTCAGCGATCACAACGACCTTTGAGCTGGCCGCCGATTTGCCACTGGTACCGCGTACACAGCAGCCAAAATCAGCCTTTGGAACCGCTTGGAAACTGGGGCGTGGTTTCGCCAAGAATGCAATGAACGCTGTGCCTTATAAGAACCGCCGTTTCGTAGATGGTGCACACCCCTTTGAAACCTTAAAACGCATCGAAAAGCCTACAACCTATATTGATGAACCGAATGTGGCGCGCGTCCCAAAACGTACCGATATGTTTGCCCGATCGATTTTTGGCGATATGGGTAAAAAATTGCAAGAAGGCGCGCGAGGTGGCCATTATGTAAGAAAAGCCGCTCCCTCAACGGCGCAACGGCGCGCTTTGGGTGCATTCGTTCTGTTGCAAGATGGCGACTCTGCGCCAGAAAGAGAACCGATCGATCCAAAGGACGCCGCCGAGCTTGTCAAAGCCACCAGCTATTTTTTGGGCCTGGACGCGGTGGGTATTTCACGTTGTCCAGAGTGGGCGTGGTATAGTCATGACGCGCGCGGAGAGGCCATTGATCCACCTCATGATCACGCCATCAGCATGATTGTGGACCAAGGATATGAAACGATGGAAGGCTCGTCAGGGGATGATTGGATCGCCGTGGCGCAGTCTATGCGGGCCTATTTACGCTTTTCATTGTTGGGCGGTGTCATTGCCAAACAAATTCGCAACCTCGGGTACAAAGCCAAAGCCCACAGCGTGATCGATGGCGAAGTTCTACAACCACCTTTGCTGCTTTTAAGCGGCCTGGGCGAAGTCAGCCGCATTGGCGAAGTTGTGTTGAACCCGTTTTTGGGGCCACGTCTCAAATCAGGTGTTATCACCACGGATCTGGCGATGGCGCAGGACAAACCCATCGATTTTGGGCTCCAGACATTCTGCGAAAGTTGCAACAAATGTGCCCGGGAATGCCCCTCAGGGGCCATCACTGCTGGCCCCAAATTGATGTTCAACGGATACGAAATCTGGAAATCAGATAGCCAGAAATGCACGACCTATCGCATTACGACGCCCGGCGGCGCAATGTGCGGACGATGTATGAAAACCTGCCCTTGGAACCTGGAAGGATTGTTCGCAGAAAAGCCGTTTCGCTGGGCTGCAATGAACATGCCAAGTGCCGCGCCACTGCTTGCAAAACTGGATGACTATGTCGAAAATGGCTCCCTGAACCCTGTCAAAAAATGGTGGTGGGATCTGGAGCTTCACGAAGACGGCGCTTATCGGGATGCAAAAAGCCCTGTGAATACCCGTTCCTTACAAAAGGATCTCGACCTTAAATACGAAGATCAAACATTGGCTGTCTATCCCGCGCCACTGGCCCCTCCTCCGCACCCTTATCCTTTTCCAATGGACCGGGAAGCGGGCATAGAAGCGTATCAGGCCATGATCACAGCCGAAGAATACCAACGCCGCGCAGCAGATGGTACGTTGGAACCCTTCCTGCATAAATATACCGCTGATGGCGACAGTCCGGTCATCCA
Source organism: Roseobacter sp. (assembly GCA_039983935.1). Lineage (GTDB taxonomy): Bacteria > Pseudomonadota > Alphaproteobacteria > Rhodobacterales > Rhodobacteraceae > Roseobacter. The sequence goes on from JBDWVP010000064.1 coordinate 5,657, forward strand.
AGTTGTTGTTTCCAAATCTGAAATCATGGCTGACGGCATCACGAAATATGAATTTAAACCGGTTGACGGCAAACCCTTGCCGCACTGGCAGGCCGGCGCGCATCTCGACATCGTCGTTGCGCCGGATTTCTTGCGCCAATATTCACTCTCGAGCAATCCTGCTGATCGTGACCATTTTCAAATTGCTGTCTTGCGCGAGGACGAAGGACGCGGTGGTTCTAAACTCATGCACCGTATTTTCAACGAAGGGCGGCGGGTCTTTGTCTCCAAACCCATCAATCACTTTCCGCTGGTACAGTCTGCGAGCCATTCGATTTTAATGGGCGGCGGCATTGGAATCACGCCGATGCTCGCCATGGCCCATGAACTGCATGCGCAAGGAAAACCCTTTGAGGTGCATTATTCAGGGCGTTCCCGTGAAACGATGGGGTTTTTGCAAGACATCCAAACCTACCCTTGGGCGGACCAAGTCCATTTGCATGTATCCAACGAGGGCACCCGCGTCGATCTGGATGCGGTGATGGCAGAATACAAACGGGGCTGGCACGTCTACACCTGCGGTGCGGATCATTACATGCAGGCTGTTTTGAACGCAGCTGAAACAGCCGGTTTCCCTGAAGACGCCCGACATCTTGAATATTTCTCAGTGCCTGAGCAGCCAGACTATGTAAACCACGCGTTTACCATCAAGTTGCATAGATCTGGCAAGGAAATCACCATTCCTACGGATAAATCGGCCGCAGACGTCCTGTTGGAAAACGGCTTTCCTATTGATTTGAAATGTTCCGATGGCATCTGTGGGGTTTGCAAATGCGGTTTGGTTTCTGGTGACGTAGAACACCGGGACTTCGTCCTGTCCAAAGCTCAGCGTGAAACCGAAATTATCCTGTGTCAATCTCGAGCATCTACTGCCAATGGAACAATCGAGATCGACCTCTAGCTCGACCCTCAATGGCGTCGACCTCCGTCTATTTAGAACAAGCCTCCGAACAGCCGCGGCTTTTGCAAACATCCGGAAAAACAGGCAAGTTGATTTTGCCCTTGCCTGTTTTACCTTGCTTAAAACACCCTACGCGGTTGTTTCTTCATTCACGACATCGGCAAAGGATTTAAAGAATTTTGCCGCCAATTTTTTGGCCGTACCCTGGATCAGACGGCTGCCAAGTTGTGCCAGTTTGCCGCCAATGTCGGCCTTGGCGTCATAGTTCAAAATCGTCTTGTCTCCATCGGCCGTCAACGTCACACTTGCGCCGCCCTTGGCGTGCCCTGCCGCACCGCCATTTCCTTGACCAGTTAAAGAAAACGCGTCTGGTGCGCCTGCGGTATCTAGCTGCACGTCACCACTAAAGCGCGCTTTGACCGGGCCGACCTTCAGCACAACTTTTGCCTCGAGCTCGCTGTCAGAGTGTTTGATCAACTCTTCACACCCGGGGATACATTGCTTCAAAATTTCTGGGTCATTCAGGGCTGCGTAAACACGGTCTTTTGGCGCGTTAATGATAATTTCGTCAGAGAGTTCCATCGTGAAGTTTCCTTTTTAACAACAGGGGAATTTGATATGATCGGCTTGCTCAGGTGTGAGCGCCCATTTTTTCAAGGATCGGCGAAATGCTGCGATACACTTTTTCATTGGCTTAGTCCTTCTGTCAAACATAACGCGGAATACTCCTTAGGGGTATCAACATCGGCATAAAAACCTTGGGCATTCAATTGTTGGCGGTGGGTCAAAGATGGGTTCGCGCGCGTGAACTGCAGACAACCGGGCCGGTCAGGGTCCGCCGTGAGCAATGCGCGCAATCTATGCGGTACAACAATCGGATTACCGCGTTTGCCGCCTTTCTCAGGTATCGTCACTTTGTCAGGGGCATTCCGGTGATGTGCTGCTACCAACGCGCAAATATCATGCGTGTTTAACAATGGTTGATCTCCTAAACCAATTAAAAGGACATTGGCCGGTGGCGAATGCTGCAATCCAATTCCAACAGACCCTTGCTGCCCATCTGCAAAACCGGGGTTAAACACGCACATCACGTCGATGTCTTTCAGGGCATTTAGCACCCGTGATGCTTCATACCCGGTAACGACCGTAATTGGACCATCGATAGCAGCACGATATTGCAACACGACATGTCGGATCATGGGCACCTGACCGACAGGCAAAAGCAGTTTATTTTCGACGCCCATGCGTGTGGATTGGCCCGCCGCCAGAATGATTGCTGCCTCATTAAACATGTACAGCAACCTTTGCGCGACGAAGGCTCACAAGACCGGCCAGAATGGAGAGTGCTATTTCTTCGGGAGAGACCGCGCCAATATCTAACCCGGCCGGGGCCTTCACATCATTGACACGCACCGCATCGATCCCGCGATCAATCAATTTGGTTGCGAGTGTTGCGAACTTTCGCGCGCTGCCAACAAAGGAAACCTGCTCGGATGGTAATTCCAATGACGCAGTCAACGCATCTATATCGCCTTGGCCTTGGGTTGCGATGACAATCACCTTTTGTTGCGCGGCCGCGCCAGCCGTCGACAGATCGGTTACAACCGACCAATGAAATTGGGGAGCCAACGTCACCAACGCCTGTGCAACCGGAGAATTCCCAAGGACAACCAATTGTGGCATCGGCAAACAAGGTTCGATAAAAATATCAATGCTGCCCTTAGAAGGACAACCGTTACGGGCGAACTTGGTCCCGTCAATCTCATCACCAGCGCTGACACCTTTTTCAGCCAGCAGTTCTTCCGGCGCAACCGACACAAGCTGTGGTTGACCGCTTTTCAAGGCCGCCATGGCTGCTTTTTTGACCGCGCCGCGCGTACACCCCCCGCCAAGCCATCCATGCAGTATTGTCCCGTCTGCACCAAGCAATGCTTTGGCGCCGGGCTTGGCGGCCGTCGATCCAGCAGTGCGCACAATTGTTGCAAAGGCAAAGGGTTCCTCTTTGGTGCGCAAATCGCTGGCCACATCGGCCATGTCTTCGGAGAGAAATTCAGCCGGGGTCACAGGGTCATCACCTCGCGCTCAAGCGCCGCAAGGTCAGCCAGCGTATTGGCCGCGCGAAACATATCAAGATGCGGTAACGCGGCAGCCATACCATCCGCTACCGGGGCATAGTCACGCCACCCCTTCAACGGGTTCAACCAAATGATTTTGCATCCACGTTTTTTAAGATCCGTCAGCGCCGCATCCATCACATGCGGCGGCGCAGTGTCATACCCATCAGACAAGATCAGCACGACACTTCGCCCATCCACGAACCGTTTGGCATAGGTTTTTGCAAACCGCTGGAGCGATGGCCCAATCTCTGACCCACCGCCAAAACCATCCGCCATCAGCGACATTCGCCCAATTGCGCGCAACGCGTCTTTGTCGCGCAGCGCTTCAGTGATCCGCACGAGGCGAGTGTGAAACAGATAAGCATCCGCAGTCGCATCCGTACGCATCAGCCCAGTGATAAAAGCTAAAAAAACCTGTGCATAAATGGTCATGGAACCAGACACATCACACAACGCTACAATCTTTCGCGGGCGGTCTGGCCGATGTTTCCGCATCAATCGCATAGGTTCGCCGCCCGTCGCCAGACTGGCACGGATCGTCTTGCGAAAATGCAGCCGGTCTCCCTTTCGTGCTGCAATACGGCGGCGTGACCGGCGATCGCGCAATGCAGCACCAAGACGGCGCGCAACATTTTCTGCCTGAATAATGTCCTCTGGGCGCACAACGTCGCGCAGATCCTTGCGCATCAGGTTTTGAATTTTCGTAGAAATCAGGCGGCCTTCACCATCGCTTTCGGCCGCCCCATCTCCACCATCCGGCGCGCTGGCCGATCCCGCGCCGTGCGCATCTTCGCCATGAGCGTCCCGGGAGGAATGCATATTATCGTTACTTCTGCTGGGTTTGGTTGGCACAATTTTTTGTTTTACCCGCCCGGCGTCCATCCAATAGCTGTCGAACAACGCGTCGAATTGTTCCGCCTCTTCTTTGCAACCGGTGCAAACAGCGCGCAGGGCCTGTCGGCTGTCGTCAGCTCGAATGGCATTGATTTCGCATAGTGCCGCAAGGGCCAATTCAGTCTCTGCCACGCCAAGGCGCAAACCATTTTCCCGCAAATGTGCGATGAAACCCGTCACTCTCGCAGACGCGCCAGGGTCGCGAGACGCGAATTTCGTCACCCGGCTCATGCTGCCTTGCCTGCAAGACGGCTGGCGACTTCGGACGTGATATGTGCTCGGTCGCTTTGCGTCTTGAGCAGCGCGCTCAGGGTATGCTGTAACGCTGTTGGGTCGCTTGTCAGATCTGCGATCCCCAGCCCCATCAACGCAGCGGCGAAATCAAGCATTTCCGCAATTCCAGGCACTTTTTCCAATTCTTCTTCGCGCAGCTTTTGCACAAAGCCGATGATTTGCGCGCCTAACCGAGGCTCAATTTCAGGGCAGCGTGCCTCTAGGATCGCCAATTCAGTATGTCTGTCAGGGTAGTCCACATATGAATATAAACACCGACGACGCAGGGCGTCAGATAGATCGCGAGTGCCATTCGATGTTAAAATCACAACTGGTTTGGACGTGGCTTTTACAGTGCCAAGCTCGGGAATGGTGACTTGAAACTCAGACAGAATTTCAAGCAGATACGCTTCAAATTCCTCATCTGCGCGGTCAATTTCGTCTATCAACAAGACAGGCGGCGTGTCTTGTGTAATAGCGGCCAGCAAGGGGCGTTCCAGCAGAAAATCACGTGAGAAAATGCGGTCTTCGACTGACTTACCTGTCTCCCCATCCTCGGCTGCGGCCCGGATCGTTAGTAATTGGCGTTGATAGTTCCACTCGTAGATCGCCTGTCCGGCATCCAGTCCTTCATAACATTGCAATCGGATCAGTTTGGTGTCGCGCTGCGCCGCCAGCGCGCTGGCTAGTTGCGTTTTGCCTACCCCTGCCGCCCCTTCTAGCAACAAGGGTCGTTCCAGTGTTACCGCCAGATGCAAGGCAACACTCAGATCATCAGAAGCAACGTATCCATCTGCGGCCAAAGCCGTTTTCAGATCAGTCCAAGTCATGGTTTTTCCCCGCAAACTGTGCACCCGAAATCATCGGGTGCACTATAGGTGCATTTTACTCGTGCAAGCCCAATTCGTTAGCTGTACGCCAAATCCGCCAATGGTCGTGAGGCATATTTGTATGCGTATTCCCAAAGGGACGGAACGCATCCTGTACCGCATTTGAAAAACACGGTACGCCACCGACATGCGGACTTTCACCCACGCCTTTGGCACCAATAGGGTGATGTGGGCTTGGCGTAACAGTAAAGTCGGTCTCGTAATTTGGGACTTCCCATGCTGTTGGCAAGAAGAAGTCCATTAACGTGCCAGTTTTACAGTTGCCCATATCATCATAGGCAATCTCTTGACCCAAAGCCACCGCAAGCGCCTCTGTCAGACCCCCATGCACTTGACCCTCAATGATCATGGGATTGATGCGCGTACCACAATCATCCAGCGCATAGAAACGGCGAATCTCAGGCACGCCTGTGTCAACGTCAATGTCCATCACACAGACATAGGCCCCAAAGGGATAGGTCATGTTGGGTGGATCATAATAACTGACAGCCTCTAGCCCCGGTTCGATCCCCGGGATTGCCTGATTATATGCGGCAAAGGCGATTTCCTTCATCGTTTTGAATTTTTCAGGCGCGCCTTTGACCACAAACCGGTCCACATCGAATTCCACATCGTTGTCGTGGACCTCGAGAAGGTAGGCCGCGATCATCTGAGCCTTGGCGCGAATTTTTCGCCCCGCCATGGCCGTTGCAGCACCCGCCACCGGTGTAGATCGGGATCCATAAGTCCCCAAACCATACGGTGCTGTATCTGTATCCCCTTCTTCTATGGTTATGCTGTCAGCTGACAAACCAATTTCCGACGCAAGGATTTGTGCAAATGTCGTTGCATGCCCCTGCCCTTGCGAAATCGTTCCAAGCCGCGCAATTGCCGACCCGGTCGGATGAATGCGGATTTCGCAGCTGTCAAACATGCCCAGCCCGAGGATATCACAGTTCTTCACCGGACCAGCCCCAACAATCTCGGTAAAGAAACTGAGACCGATGCCCATCAATTTGCGCGTTTTGCCAGCCTTGAAATCTTCGACCCTTTGGGCTTGCTCTGCCCGCAGACCATCATAGTCGACTGTTTTCAGGGCCTTGTCCCAAGCAGTATGATAATCGCCGCTATCGTACTCCCAACCTAACGCAGCGGTATAGGGGAATTGCTCTTTTTTGATGAAATTGATCCGGCGCAGTTCCGCAGCATCCATATTCAACTTGATGGCCAGCACTTCGATCATACGTTCGATAAAGTAAACGGCCTCCGTCACCCGGAAGGAACAACGGTACGACACACCGCCGGGGGCTTTGTTAGTATAAACCCCGTCAACCTCCAGATAGGCCGTCGGAATATCATATGACCCTGTGCAAATGTTCATGAACCCGGCGGGAAATTTGGTCGGGTCAGCGCAGGCGTCAAAACCGCCGTGGTCCGCCGTCACATGGCAGTGCAAGCCAGTGATTTTACCTTCTTTGGTGGCAGAAATTTTTCCCTTCATCCAATAGTCACGCGCGAACGCGGTGGTCATCAGATTATCCATCCGGTCTTCGATCCATTTCACCGGTTTGCCGGTGACAATGGAGGCCACAACCGAACAGACATACCCGGGATATGCGCCAACCTTGTTGCCAAACCCGCCGCCGATATCAGGTGAAATCACACGAATATTGTGTTCTTCGATCCCCGAGATCAATGAAACGATGGTTCGGATCGCATGGGGGGCTTGAAACGTCCCCCATAATGTCAGCTTGCCGTTGACCTTGTCCATAGACGCAACACAGCCACAGGTCTCAAGAGGACAAGGGTGTGTGCGATGGTAATACATCTCCTCTTCCGCCACGACATCCGCGTTGGCGATGACCTCTTCGGTTGGCTCTTTGTCCCCTGCATCCCAGGTGAAAATATGGTTGTGATGTTTGCGAGGCCCATGCGCCCCATCAGGGATTGACCCATCCTCAGCAACCAAATCTTCGCGCAGGACAACATCCGATTGCAGTGATTTGAATGGATCGACGATTACGGGTAGCTCTTCGTAATCTACGACAACCGCTTCAATGCCATCTGCCGCAGCGTACCGGTCCTCGGCAACGACAAAGGCAACTTCTTGGCCTTGGAAAAGAACTTTCCCGTCCGCCAAAACCATTTGCTTGTCGCCGGCGAGTGTCGGCATCCAATGCAGGCCCAGTGGCTCAAGATCGGCGGCGGTTAGGACGGCTAAAACTCCTGGAACTTCGAGTGCTGCGGCTGTGTCGATCCCTTTGATCCGTGCGTGTGCGTATGGAGAACGTACAAAATCACCAAACAACATTCCGTCCAATTTTACGTCATCGACATAGTTGCCTTTGCCTTGAGTAAATCGCGCGTCTTCAACCCGCTTGCGCGAACATCCCATGCCCTTGAGATTATCGACGCGTTCTTCGCGTGTAATTTCGTCCTTCATTCTGCGGCCTCCTTGGCAGCATTCATTTCAACCGCAGCGGCCTGAATGGATTTAACAATATTTTGGTACCCAGTGCAGCGACAGATATTGCCGGCCATGCCAAACCGAATTTCCTCTTCGGTCGGGTTTGGGTTCTCTTCCAAAAGTTTGGTTGCTCTGGTGATCATGCCCGGCGTGCAATAACCGCACTGCAGACCGTGGTGTTCTTTAAACGCCTCTTGCAGCGGGTGCAGATTGTCCGGACCGCCGATCCCTTCAATCGTTGTCACAGACTTTCCGTCCGCCTGAGCCGCAAACAAGGTGCAGGATTTGACGGATTTCCCGTCAATGGTCACAGTACATGCCCCGCAGTGGGACGTTTCGCACCCGATGTGCGGACCAGTGATATTTAGCCGTTCGCGCAACGTATAGATGAGCAATTCGCGCGGTTCCGCGAGAAACTCTTCGTCCTTACCGTTTACGTTTAGCTTGATGTGCATTTTGTTCGACATGATGAATCCTCCTACGCCCGCGACCAAGCGCGTTCGATGGCGCGGCGTAATATGACGCCTGCCACATGTTTCTTGAAAGCAATTGGTCCGCGATTGTCATCGCTTGGATCGATGTCATCCAACATTGCCGCGACAGATGCTTTGAGCGCTGTGTCGTCCAATGTTGTGCCAACCAAGGCAGCGCCCGCCGCTTCGGAATAAATTGGCGTGTCACTGAGGTTCGTCATCGCAATCGCAACCGACGCGCATGTATCGCCGTCTTTCGTGATCTGGACAGCTGCGGCCGCCGTCGCGTAGTCGCCAATTTTACGTTTCTGTTTTTCGTAGGCATGTCCACCAGATGGCACCGGAATGGTGACAGAAATCAAAACTTCTTCATCTTCGCGCGCCGTCATATAGGCGGCTTCGTAGAAATCTCGCGCAGGCACATCCCGTTCGCCATCCGCACCGACCAAAGTAAAGGTCGCGTTCAAACATTGCATCAATCCGGGCATGTCATTTCCGGGATCGCCGTTGGCAACATTTCCACCAACCGTTCCCATGTATCGGACCTGAGGATCTGCGATTTGCAATGCAGCTTCACGCAAGATCGGCGCGACAGCTGTTAATTCATCGTTATCTATAATGTCTGCCTGCGTTACCATTGCACCGATGTGGATCGTTTCATTGCCCACAGTAATATCGGACATACCGCCAACATCCTGCAAATCGATCAAATGGGGCACGTCGGCCATCCGCAATTTCATCATCGGGATCAGGCTATGCCCCCCCGCCATGACACGTGCATCGTCCCCGTGTTCCTCAAGGATGGCCAATACTCCGGCCATGTCCTTAGGACGATAATACTCAAATGCCGCTGGAATCATCGGCTCTCCTCCCTAAAAGCGATTATTCTTGCTGAAGGAAAACTTGGCATGCATCCGCATGCAAATGCTTCATGAAATCAATGAAAAACGGGTATTTTGCACGAAATGCGCCCCATCTCGCACGAAATGCGCCAACCTACGTGGCCAGTGCATCCTGTATCACTTTCAACTTGGAACGACTTACCGGTGCCGGCGGTGAATCTTCGGTATCAAAGAAGCATCGGCCTTTGTCCTTTGTCCGCTCAAAGCGGGCAACACGCGCCGGATTCACCAAATAACTTCTGTGTGTCTGCAGAAAACCCACAGGCAATAGTCGCTTTGTGGCCTCCGTGACCGGCCAGACACAAAAAAGACGTTCCTGGGCTGCATAAACTTGCGTGTAATGGCCATCTGCACGCACAAACTGGACATCTGTAGACCAGACAAAAACTTTACCACCATCCCGCTCACAAGGAATCTGTATGCGCTCAACATGTTGGTTAGGTACTGCGTGCTGCTCTGCTTCTTTGGCATCAGCAGCCGGCGGTGATAGCGGAACCAAATAGGTCACACTCACCCAAAGGCAGGCACCGAAGATTACAAAACTAAAAAAGATTACCCCAAGCGCAAGGGTCTCATTGCTCATCGATGGACCAAATTCAGCAAGACTGGGCACCTCAACGAAGTTCGTGCCAGCCATGGCAAAAAAATGAACGGAAGACACTGCCGCAGCAAAACAGGCTGTCCCAAGCAATATGTTCTTATTTGATCGGTGACCATACGCCGCCCAGATGGCCAAAATACAAAGACCGATTGCAACCACGGAGGACACAATAACACCTACCGGTGTGTATATCGCGCGACATAATTGCAGCCCGGCCATGCCAATGTAGTGCATGACCAAAATGCCGATACCAACAATCGCCCCGGCAAATGTAATGATTGTGGGGGTACGTTCCGTGAAATGGAGAAGGATCAAGGCCCCGCCAACAATTAAAATAGCGGTTAAGGCCGAGACCAACGTAATGGCCGCATCATAGTAAAACAAAATGGGCAATTGCAGTCCCAACATGGCGACAAAATGCATCGCCCAAATTCCGCCGCCGAGTGTGATAGCGGCAAGCGTGACGGAAATTTTACGTTGAAACATGGGCTTTGCTGCAAGGTCGCGTGTTAATGAAAGCCCTGTAAATCCGGCAACGATGGCAACAAGAAAGGACATGGCAATCAAGATGCTGCTGTGGCTGACGTTCAAAAAATCCATAGTGTTGAAAATGCCCAAAAGTCCGCAGATTGGCAAACGCTATAATGAGCCCCACAAGGTGAGTGTAACGTTGTCGTGGGGCAAGGTTGGCGATTTAAGCCGCATTTTCTTGTTCAACGCGTGTGAGGTCACCCCAATCCATTCACGCAATATTGAAACTTATATCTGTCAGCGCACCCGCTTTGGCCATTAGAAAAATGGCAAACCTACTTTTCAATTTTTGGAAAAAGAACTGCGGATTGGAACGCCCAAGCCACGCTCACACCATAGGTAATTGTAAGGATGACGAGAGTAGCCCAGAGATAGATCAATAAGGCAGCGGCCAAGAGCACCGCACCCAACAGCACAAATTTAGCATTCGCCATATCAATCGAAATATTCTTAAACGTATACGTCGGAACCCGGCTGATCATTAAAAGTCCGACGGCACCCATGTATAGTGCCGTCAAGCCTGGTGGGGGCAATGGCGCATCATAAAACAAAAACGAGACGTACATCGGCAGCATAACAAGAACGGCTCCCGCTGGAGATGGCACGCCAACAAACCTATCACTGGGCACATGTCCGCCGCGTTGACTGTCCACATTGAACCTGGCCAATCTGAGTGCACAACACACGGTATATGCCAGAACCGCAATCCAAGCGATACTGCTGCCTTGGCTGCCACCCCAGTTGTAGATAATCAAAACTGGTGCCACACCGAAGTTCAGAAAATCAGCCAAGGAATCCAATTCAGCACCCAACAAACTTGGGCATTTCAAAAGCCGCGCCAACCGGCCATCCAAACCGTCCAACACGCACGCGAGCAGAATAAGTTGAACGGCTTTTTCGTATTCACCCACATACCCGAAACGAATGGCGGTCAGCCCAGCGCAGATTGATGTGAGTGTTACCAAATTGGGCAACAAGTGAATGATCTTCACTCGGAGATCCTTTGGCCAAGTGCGCGTGCGCATCACTAATGTGTCCGCGCGCTTCGTTGTGTCTCTGATGATGACAAGTCCGCGATCGTACTTTCACCCGCAATCATAGTTTGACCCACGCTTACCAACGGTGCAACACCTTCTGGCAAATAGACATCCAATCGCGAGCCAAAACGGATCAAACCGAACCGCTCGCCCGTAGTTATTTTGTCTCCGACTTTCGAAAAGCAGACAATGCGCCGAGCAACCAGCCCAGCAATTTGAACGACCGCTATCTGGCGGCCATCTTCCATCTCAATACAGACACTGTTCCGTTCGTTGTCCGCGCTGGCTTTATCAAGCGACGCGTTAAAAAATTTCCCCGGTCGGTATGCGATTTGCGCAATCTTGCCGCCAATCGGCGCTCTGTTTACGTGGCAGTTAAACACCGACATAAAGACGCTCACACGCGTCAGCGACTGGTCCGACATTCCCAGTTCAGGCGGCGGAACTGCGTTTTCGATCAAAGAAACAATACCGTCTGCCGGGCTGATGATAAGACCATCACGTTCGGGCGTCGCACGCTTTGGATCCCGAAAGAAATAGTAACACCAGACTGTCAGCCCAACACCTATCCAGCCCAACGGTTCGAAAAGCCAAAAAAGAACTAAGGTCACGATCGCAAAAGTTGCGACAAACTTCCTGCCTTCTTTGTGCATTGGTTTTATAAACGTGTCACGCATCCGCATAGTCGGGCCGCCCTTTGTGCTGTGTTGATCGGTTCCTAACCCAGAAACAAGAAGGCCGACAATGGGTATTGGCATAGAGATTTGTACACTTGCGGGATAGTGAAATGTGCAACCCCGAACCGTTTTCGTCTGGTAAGAGACTTCGATGATTTCTTATCATGCAGTTTCTGGAAACGGTTGTTTATCGGTTTGTCTCATCCCAGTGGATTGACCCCGCTTTTAAATCTGCCGAGGCGGTTGAGGAGGTCAGAGCATAAGAGATTGCAGGACAGCTAAAGTGGAGAGGTTTTACTGTTTAGATTCAACTTATTGAACAATTTCTTCATGACGGTCGATCACTTAAATTCTGTTAGTCAGAAAGCGCCTCAACAGCGGCTTATTCAAAATCATCTATAGCCATTGCCTACTCGTTCTGAAGAGCACGTTCAGAAAGCAATCTAAAGTCGACCGTTTTTACACTCCAAGGAATGTTGCAAATTAACACATATTGCGACGCAGCACATTGTTGTGACGTCATCCTGATGCGAGGTTTTCACTGGGAAGCGGATATCTTTTGAACCCAGCGGGCCCGCTGAAACATTCTAATCCTGCCCACCCCGTAGCGCATATTTAAACGAGGCCCTCAAATCCAGCCTTGGAAATTGATGATTTCAGGTGCTCTCTTGAGAATGTCTAGACGCACTCGCGTCGGTCATCGTTGTGCTGTCCGAAGGTTGGCGGCTCTGAGAAGGTATCATAATCTCACGCAACAAATCTATGGCTCCGATGCAGAGACGAACCCTGCCAGGCGCTGCCATGTAAAGTGGTTTCCATTCCGGTGAAAAAGCCGATTTAAATTGCTTTAGTCCTCTCGCGGACCACTTATCTCTGGCAAAGTTCAGAGCACGGTACTTTATACCTTGGTGTTGTGACGCGGCAGACGGAACAGCAGCCAAAGACAACTGAGAAACCTGACGATCGGCCGCAATTTTTATGGCTTCGAGCACCAGTAAATACATGGTACCATCTGGTGCCGCAGCATTGTCACGCATCAGATCAAGCGCCCATTCTTCTTGGCCCTGGTGAAGACTAATAAACGCAATTGGTTTGGCGTCTACTTCAGCGACCAGCACCAATTGATCGGCAAGGTATGCCGGGCAGAACCGCCCCATCGCTCCACCACGCGCGCCACCGCAACGAGCCTGCCATTCCAAGTCAATCTTCTCCAAATCAGGCATGTGATCAAGGCGTAGTTGCCGGACCGTCACACCGGCTTTGTCGGCTTTTCTTAATTTGCGACGCAATCCTGCGTACTTCGATCCAGAAGGTTCGAATTGAATTGGTTTGAGAATGGCATCATTGGCCACATTGAACACATACCACCCTTTTTTTCGCGCTGCGACCGCGTGACGGGCCGAGCATTTGTACAAGATCGGCAGCAAATTGTGAGAATGCGCATGCCGTCTGAAATCATCTATCCAATCGGGCTTCGCGGGTACTACTGGGTCAAACAACGAAACGAGACTATTTCCAACTGGCCACAACGCACAAACGGCAGACGACAGTTCTACCATTCGGCCGCCATTTTGAGTGATCACTCCAGTTTCAGCGCGAGGAGCATATCTTGAAGGAAAACATGGCGTTACGATCTTGGTGGCCGCAACCTTGGTCCCGGAACGAACAACAAAGAAAGTGGCAATGAGTGCAGGCAAGACAAAATAAACGATACGAAACCCCAAGACCGTCGTAAGGAGGCATGTTTGGTCGATGTATGTCGCAGTGTGGGGCGCAGTCAAACTTAACAATACGACCTCAAACGGGCCAACACCTCCGGGAACACCCGACACAATGCCCGCAGCCAAAGCGATGCAAAAAACCGGCAAAAACATGAGAAAGCTCGGCTCAATACTCTCGGGTAGAAGAATGTAAAATGCCGTGGCAGCAGCGAGAATATCAACGCCAGCCCAAAAAATCGAAACAACCAGCGGTAGCAACGAAGGAATAGGCAGTTGTCGATTCAAAAACCGTACTTCTGGGCGCCGAAGGGCCAACCACATTAGGCTAACAAACAGCAAGAATAGGACAGCTACAACAATTGCGCGATTCACGAGCACACCAGACGCAAGGATCGCGAGGAGAGTCACAAAAAACATGCCCGTCAGGAAAAAGAACGTAACCAAGGCGGTCATTTGTCCTGCGCGCAACATGCCCTCATCTGGGCGTAATCGATAACGCGCCAGGCTTCCAGTCGCCAACCCAAAACCCAGCGCTTGGGAAAGTGCAATCGCTATCATCCCATTTTTGCGTGTGCGCGCTTCAGGGGCAGTCATTCCAATTTCACGACGCGCTAATATATCGTATTGACCGACCGCATAAAAACTGACCCCAACCATGCAAATAGCAGCAAACCAAGCCCAGAAAGAAAGCGTGCCAGTAAGGCCAAAAACCTCTTGATAAGACACCGTCTCTATAAACTGTGGTGCAGCGTGAAGACAAATCGCGGCCATTACCAACGGCATTCCATGGCGAACATACACGTCAGCTGATATTTTTGAAAATCGCAAACTTACACACCCACCTAGTTTCCCATGATCTGGGTACTGCGACATCCTGACCAAAGTACTAAGATAGCTCAGGTAAATGAATGGGAATTTCTGAAAAAATATTAGAATTCAAAGGTAAATAGAATTTTCAAGCCAGGGTATTTTCACCAACATGCGCCGCCAAACGACGACTATCCGGCAGGCCAAACCGCTGCTCAAGGTGAAGGTACACCACCTGAGCGCCAGCGATCTAAAGAAAACTTAGCCCCAAACTCACAACACCAGTTCAGCTCATTCCACGCGTGCAATCATTTCAAGAATGGTGATTTACGGTTTCTACGCCCCCGCGCAACGTCGATTGCACGGTGAAATTGTGTCTACTGACATCTGGTGTCAGCGTGAAAAATCCCATCTGATGTAGTCGGATGCTACTGCGCCCACACCCTCCTTGATACGCACCGAGAAATCGATCAGGCCATCATCATCGCTGCTACCAAAGAGCCGGGTGTGTGCCAACGGTTTTGCCCCAAAGGCCGCCCGGTCCAAAATAGATACCTTCTGCGTTCGATACCTTCCAAAGGAAAGTAAACGGTTGGCTGCCAGAAAGCATCGTGTCAGCATCCATGCTCGACAGATTAACGACGTCACCAGCACGTTCAAAGCCAGCGATGGAAAAAGAAAGGGGTCATTTTGCGTGTTACTTTGCAACGTGTCCTCCCCAAGTCCACCGATCAGTACGTCATTTCCTTTTCCGCTGGCTAATCCGCTGGCTAAGATGTCATTATCGCACCGCCAAAGATCGCATCGGAGCCTGTTTCTCCGGCCAACACATCGTCACCTGCACCGCCATCAACGGAGTCGTTGTCGCCGTTGCTATTTATCTCATTCGACAAATCGGAACTGACAGGGAAATCACTGCCTCCCCCCCGTCACCAGATTCTCAAAATTGTGGAATTCTTCGTCTGGCGTGATTGGCGCGTCAGGACGGCTAGCCAGGCCTGTTTCTAGATTGACAAGGCGGTTAACGGACACAGCACGCGTGTCGAGCGTTTCTACACTGGTCTTGCCATTTATGTAACGGAAGTCGCCAGACAGCGGGAATGTCGCACGCAGAGTAAAGAGGTCGCCACCACCCCCGCCCCAGAAATCGCCACTGCCAGAAGTGCAGTTCGTATCATTACCACCTTGTCCGAGAATTGTGTCGCCCATCTCTCCTTACAACACTGTTGATCCGTTGATCCCGGTGGTGATCGTGTCTATTGCGAGGATGTTGGCCAGAAGCTGTCCATAGTCATCCAGGTTGATCACCTCACCGAGCGGATCCCTGATCGATGCAAGGGAGCCATCTACATTAAAAACTTGCACAAAGAACCAACCGGAACTGCTTTGATACATAGCAACGACCGCACCGCTCGGTATCGCGGCGACACGCGGGTCATCGAGACGGCTGGATACGCCATTTACTGAGGTGATTTCTGTTTCAATACTATCCGCGTAGTCAAAAATTCGCACCAAGACACGACCGGTGTTAAATCCTTCATCGTCGGCAACGACATACCCACCATTCGCTAAATTCGCGATGTCACGCACAAACTCGCCTTTTCCCGCAACTACAGTCGCAGTTAGAATGCTGGTGTCTGGGGTTACGATGGAGACAAGGCTTCCCTCACTGGCCGAATGAAGCGATGCGAAGTTCGCGTCGCTGAGTACAATTGCGTTTTGCCGTCATGCGTCGGTGCAATATCAAAATCCGCCTGATTGCCTTCCGTCCACTCGATATTTAGAGCAAAGGAATCGCATTCGACATTCCCGTCATGTTCATCGATTTTAGCAACAAAATCTCGCCCGGTACTCGTCCCGACCTCGGCAGAAATTCGCCTCACGCGACCATGAACCATCCGTTTGCAACCACCTTTTCTGGCACCGCAAACCCACAGGATTTTTACCACACCGGCGCCTTCACCTGGAGTTGCGTCGACCCCTGTCACTGCGGTCGATAGTTGATAGATCCCTGGATTTTGAGACCCGCAAAGTGCGCAGTCTTCATAGAAGATTGCATAGGGCGACTTCCCGACGGTAAAAAATTCTTGGTTTGGGAAATCAGAATTGACTGGTTCGAGTTTCGCATCGCTTAGCTGCAAAAATAGCATTTGTGATCACCACACCCTCCTTCCATCTTTGCGACAGGCCAAAGGAGAAGGCATGGTAGAAAATATGGAACCGCGTGGGTATCATGACATCGGCAGCGATGGCCGAGGCGGCTTACCGATGATCGAACATACCTGGCTCCATTGGGAAAACAGGTTGAGGCGATGATGGACATTCTGAACGAAAAAGATGTCATATTCGGCGCAGATCTTAACGCGACCATCAAGACCGATCATCATCGAAGTGGATGTGATTGAGGCAATACTGATTGGCATAGATTTATCAACAAGCGAGGAAGTCACTATGGCTATCGCAAAGTATAAATGCCCAGGCATTCGCGGGTGCAAAGCGTCTTACCAAAGTTTGGGCCGATCTCGATGACAAGAAGCGTATGTTCAAGGACGGACGGTCGGCAGTACAGAAGCTGGATATCCCCTTCACAGAGGCCTGCACTATTGTCGTTGAAAACACTACACCCTGATCTCCCACGCATTGCGTTCGAGCTATCCGCGCTCTATTTTAGGGCAATCTCCATCATGATAAATTTCAAAGATCTATCGCGCACGATCCCCGCGCGAGCCACGCCCGGCTTTTTCAAATTAGAGCTAGTGTTACCATTAGAAATGCAACTGAGCGCCCACGACAGCAATGCAGACACGCGATATTTCGTCTTGCCCCAGCCGCTTGCCGATCTGGGTGCTTGGGTACGTTCAAACCTAGAGGCGGCGATCATCCGCGACCCTCTCATCGGCGTTTGTCGCGCAGCTTTATGACCCGCCGTTTGCAGGAATGGAATAGGCACATCAACGCGTTTGTCGCGCTCTCCGACACCCCCGCGCAGGCCGGTCCGTTGAACGGCATGGAAGTAGGTGTAAAGGACATCATCGATGTTGCTGGGTTGCCAACAAAAAACGGGAGCCTCGTTTGCCAAAACTCACCACCCGCCGATCAGGACGCGCAAGTGGTTAATCGCCTACGCGAAGCCGGTGCACGTATTGTGGGTAAAACCACGACGACAGAATTTGCGTTTACCGACCCGACATCTTGCCGAAACCCACATAATCTTGCACGCTCACCTGGCGGTTCAAGCAGCGGTTCTGGGGCAGCCGTGGCTGCGGGTATCGTTGACATAGCACTTGGGACGCAAACGGCAGGATCGCTGATCCGGCCATCTGCCTATTGTGGGGTTGTTGGTTTTAAACCAACCCGGGATCTGTTGTCGTTGAACGGGGTGACGCCCCTGGCCCGCAGTTTCGATACGGTCGGAATTATCGGGCAAGATGTTTCCCTGGTGCACATGGCTTTTGAGGTCATGGCACCTCTGAAACCGTTCTCTATGGCTCTTCAATTTAACGCGCTTTGTGGATTGTGGGATACGGGCGTAGACATTTGTCCAGAATGGTTGCAAGCATTCGATAGCGCCTGCATTTCCCTCGAAGATCATTCGTCCACCGTAACCCGCCAAAGTTTACCCGCAGAACTAGATCAAGTGGTGGCCGCACATCGCACCGTCATGTGTGCCGAAGCATTTACGCACCATAAATCTCTGCTCGACATAGATCATGCCCCTATGTTGCAGCCAAAGTTCCGCGCGGGACTAGAGGCAGGACGCAAGGTTTCGCCGGAAGATTTAAACGCCGCGTATCACTTCTTGGCACAAGCGACCAAAAAGTTCTGGGGCGCGATGTCACATACAGGACTGATGCTGACCTTACCGGTACCCGATGGAGCACCCTTACATGACGGAACAACAGGTTTTCAGGATTGGTTGACACCTTGGACGGTGTTTGGCGGACCGCTGATTTGCCTGCCTTGGGGGCTTGACGCGCTGTCGCGTCCCCGGTCTGTGATGTTGGCCGCACTTCCGGGTCAAGATCAATTCTTGCTCGCCTTGGCATCTCAGTTGGAACGATGCGCACCCAAAATCCCAAAGCCAAAATTACCCTGTTAGTCTCGAATACCAGATGATTTTGACCTGAACGTCGACAATTAACCCGGTTCATTGATAACCAACAAAAAATTCGGCCTTTGAGTAAGCGTCCGGTGTAGTCGCTGTTTTTTCACTGACTTGCAGGCCGCACACCGATCCACGGACCATTTCGTTGCTCTCGGATTACCGCCGTCCACCTGTCGGCACTAGATTTGCACCAGTTTATAATGACCGGATCGATTG
>JBDWVP010000065.1:0-67091 GCA_039983935.1 Roseobacter sp.
TATCTTTGACGATCTTCTCGCCAGGACTTTTGCGTGTTCCAGTTGTCTGTCTCATCTTCCACTCCTCAGTGGTTACGATGAGCCAAGAACACTCTCTTATCAAATCACCCTATTTGGACCCATAGGCGCTGACGTCAGACAATCTACAAAAGGGTATCCAAGGCTTCGCGCAACAGCTTGGCCTTTTCCTGGCCGATGGTCTGAATGATCTGATCATTCTGAGCCTCTACATGGAGTATGATCCTGTCAGCAATAGTGACACCCAAATGCGTCAGGGACAGTGATACTCGCCTTTGATCTTCAGATGCCAATTGACGCTGCACAAGACCGTCAGCTACCATGCGATCGACCAATTTGGTCAGCGTGGGCGGGTTCATCAAGACGATATCTGCCAGTTCGCGCATGTTAAGACGATCAGAAGACCGTAAAGACTGCAAAACGCGCCAAGTTTCCACTTGCACGTTTAGTGACTTAAGCTTTTGGCTGAGTTCAATATGAAGCTTTCGGTGCGCCGCAGCCAAAGCGTAAGAAATATACGAATCTACAGGTTTTTGGTGGTTTTGCATGCGGCTGCCGAGCGTTTTGGCCTATCAAAGTTGACGTTGGACACAGCGTGTACCACCGTCCATCATGCAAAACTAGCGAAGAAATAAGATTGATGGGACTTAAGAAAAAAAATCTGTTGGGAAAAGAGACAGCGGTGCCATTTCCGACTGCATCCGGGGCCGTGCGCTCCAAACCTAAAACATCAGATCCTTATCGTGTCGCCCTATTGATACCCATGTGCGGAACGGCGGGAATGTGGGGTCCGTCTTGTATTGCAAGCGCCGAAGTGGCCCTTAAAGAACTCAATGCGCATGATGGAATCAATGATCGACCGGTTGAGATCGTCGTTCTGGATTCCGCCGTCGAAGCAGACACACCGATAGAATTAGTGATCGCGGACAAGATCAAACACGGCAATATTGACGCCATGGTCGGGATGCATATCAGCGCCGTTCGCCAAAAAATAGCTCAAACTGTGCGTGGCAAAATTCCATTTGTGTATACTCCCCTCTACGAAGGGGGAGAAATGTCACCGGGGGTGTTTACAATTGGCGATACGCCGGCGCGTCAACTTGCGCCAGCCATCGGCCACATGAGCCAAAAATTTCGGCTCAAAAAATGGGCATTGATTGGCAATGACTATGTCTGGCCACGTGTATCGCATGCGTTCGCCAAGATCGAACTACACCGCCATCAAATAGAAATGGTATATGAAAACTATCTGCCTTTCAGTTCCGACAGATTGGCTGATGCCGTTGAAAATATTGGTAATTCCGGTGCGGATGCCATTCTACTTTCGTTGGTTGGACAGGATGCAGTCGAATTCAATCGTATTTTTGGCGCAATGAACCTGTCTTCTAGAATGTTCCGTTTATCTTGCGCCATTGAGGAAAACGGCTTACTCGCCAGCGGTGAAAAAAATCTGGATCGGTTGTTTTCCTCCGCCTCGTATTTTGCCGGTTTGAACACGCAAGGAAACGCGGACTTTCGCGAAAAATACCACAATCTGCATCAGGAAAGAGCCCCCATGCTCAACGCCATGGGTCAATCCACCTACGAGGGACTACATTTCCTCGCGCGTCTCGTTGGTGAGCGCGACACGGATTGGCATGAGCCTAGAACCAGCGCATCGCGTCCCATAAGTTATAAAAGCGCGCGTCGAGGTCTGTATATTACAAACTCTCAGGATATGTCGCCTGTCTACCTTGCACGAGCCAATGGATATGTTTTTGACGATCTGCAACAGTTACCGTGATCAAAGCCAGTCCTCCTCGACAGGTACGTTGAAGTTGGTGTCTGGTAACTGAGACCTCCGAACAAACCACGCCTTCGGCGAAGTTAAAGCCTTCCTTGCTAAAATGAAACGATAAGCCCCTAGGTGATAGTGGATCTGTTGCGGTTTGATGCTGCTTCTTTGATAGCATTTATTGCAACAAAGGAGACGAACTGTGGGATTGAAAGGGACGGACGAATTTCGTCAGGATGCGGTGCGTATTGCACTGACCAGTAGGCTAACGCGTAAGCAAGTTGCTGACGATCCATTCCCTGACAGGGTATTGCGCAGCAATGCCCCGAGAAGGTGATGTCGACATGTCGACGCTGAACAACTGGATCACGGCGCATCGGGATTCGGATGTGGTGTGGAAGGAGGACTTAGACCCAGCCAAAGAGAATGATCGGCTTTGGCGCGAGATCAGGCCTCGTAAGGAGGAGAGGGAGATTCTAAAAAGGCCACCTGTTACCCGGCGGGCGATTACGAAGTAATCTACTGAGAGAGCAGTTCTTTGCGGGCCTAAAGCAATGAGATTTAGGTTTGTCGAAGAACACAGCCAGCTTCCCAGCCAACCGCTTGTGCCATGTCGTTGGTGTCGGTGCACGCGGTCAGTATGCGTTCCGCAGTCGCCCTGCCAGTCGCAGACAACGGTCTGGTCCGGTGACGCTGGCGCATATCAAAGTACCATCGCGCCGAACCTGTTGAACCGCGACGTCTCAACGGATTGACCCAAGCAGACGTGGGCGGGCGACATCAGTTATGTCTGGACACGCGAAGGTTGGCACTACCTTGCCGTAATCCTTGATCTGTATTTCCGGCGGGTGATCGGCTCGGCGATCAGCAACAGGATGAAGCGTGATCTCGCAATCGGGGCGATGAAGATGGTCATCGCGTTCCAATCTCCACCGGAAAACTGCATTCATCACGCGGGTCGTTGCAACTAATACTGTTCGCACGACTACCAGAAATTCCCGCGTCAACATGGGTTCAAGGTATCCCCTCTCGTGCATGCAAACATGTACTGCTGGGCAGTGGATGAGCGGTAAAGGCAATTGTTACGAAAATGCCGCCCCTTTTGGGCAAATTGCGGCGTAATTGCCAGCCGGGCAATGGTCGAGACGTTCTACGAAACCATCAAGGTTGAACTGATTTGGCCGCGTCCTTGGGGGATAAGGTGGAAAGCAGAAATGGCAATCTTCCACTCTCATTGATACTGCCTATCAACTGCCGTACAGCGGAATATATCAACGGCTTTTATAATCCGCGAGGGCGACACTCAGCATTGGGCTGGAAAAGCCTTGTCGCCTTCGAGAGGCAAGTGGCCTAAACGAGAACTCGAGGCCGCACAAAACTGGGACTAAGGAATTCACAACACCCCACAGCAGGTTTATTATAGGCGCCCATTCCGCCTTGTATAATTCCACCATAACAGCAGATAAATCTTGTTGCTCTTGTAATCGGCAATGGGGCTGAGTGTGTCGTTAATCCAAGCTTGGGGATTAACGCTCTTCAGTTTGGCGTTCTCGAATAGTGTGTAGATGACGGCTGTTGATTTGCCGCAGCGCTCGGAGCTAACGAACATGTGGTTTTTGCAGGCGATGCAAAGCATTGGGCGTTCGGCTGTGTTGTCGTCGAGCGCCAAGAACCCGTGTCCGAATATCCGCGCAGCCGCTTAATGCGGGTGAGTGCATAGCGAAGACGTTGGCCGACGGCGTGTTGCTCGACGGCTCGCTCTGCAGCTAACTTCCCAGATCATCTAGAGGGCCGAGAGGTACTTGTTGTTGCCATTCTTCTGAATGATTTTTGATGGCTGAGAGATTTAGCGCAGCGGATGGTTTCGCCGTTAGTGGTGATGATTTGCATCTGCTGCACCTTTGACAAGAACCGGGGCTTCGCCAAATGCGCGATGTTCATCTGCTGCCCGCCAATCTTCCTTGGCTGCCAGCAATTTATGCGAGTCAGTCACATTCTTGGCTGTCACGATCTTTTCTAAGGCATTCAACCAGTGATTATAATATGTGTCGCCTAAATCCGGATCACCTGCTGCTTGCGCGGCAGAGATTTCCTTGGACAATGTTGTGCACCAGTCAGACCATTCAAACACACCGTGTTTGTATAAATCTATAGTCATTGCAAAAGCCTTGGCTTCCCATGGTGCGTTGAATACCGGCCCAGCCTCGTCATGCGGCAGATGTGGTGTCTTCTTGAGATCAGAACCTCGGATCATATCATTCATGAGGCGGCCCTCATGTAGTCGTCGAACATGTCGATATAGAGGTAGATGTTGCTGGGATAATCTTCCCCCCAAAGTTCTTGGAACGAAAACTTTACAGAATATACATGCTGCGCCTTGTGACCCTGGCCATGTGCGCCTGTGTCGGGAAATGCAAATACGCCATGATCCCGTTCAACCAGACCCTTTTTGCCCCTTACATAGCGGGGTAAACGGGTGTGGGTTACCGGGTTGATATTTTTCATTTCAACGGCGTCTCCGACGCTAAACATTGGGCTAACTGTTTCGTCCAGCCGTGCCGAAGCACCGGTGGCCAGCAAGCCGGGCACAATTTCCGAAGTAATTGTCGGCATCAAACGTCCTCCATCGCGATATGTTTCTTGCGCAGTTCCAGTTCCTCATGGGTGATCACGCCTTTTTCTGTCAGCAGAGTCTCAAGCGAAGACAGCCAGTGCTCGTAATAACTGGTGTCCAGATAGTGCGCCGGGCTCATTCGTTCGATCGCGTGGCGAAATTCGTCCACGTTATAATGCCCCCCCCCAAAGCAGGACACAAACATACCAAACATACGCCTTTCCCACTCATTGTGAAAACTAGGTTCATCTTTCTCTGGGTTTATTGGGCCTAGACCGTCCATTCCACCCAGATCATGTATTCCATTCATCGTTCATTCCTTTCTGTAGAAGCTGAGGATCAATGCGCGCTCAACACATCGGTGCCGATCATCGAGTCGCGGGTGACAATATCGACCAGTTGGCTTTCGGTCATTTCACCGGTGCCGAGAGGGCGTTTGGGGAGCACGAGATAGCGCAACTCGGCATTGCTGTCCCACACGCGGATTTCAGTTTCTTCTGGTAATGTGACGCCGAATTCATTGAGAACTCCGCGCGGGTCTTTGACGACTTTAGCGCGGTAAGGCGCGGCTTTATACCAAACGGGTGGAAGGCCCAATGTTGGCCACGGATAGCACGAACACAACGTGCAGACGACGATGTTGTGCACCTCATCCGTATTTTCGACGACAAGCATGTCTTCGCCTTGAACGCCGGAAAACCCCAGTTCGCTGATTGCGGCAGTTGCGTCACTTAGCAAGCGCTCTTTGTAATCCGGGTCAGTCCAGGCTTTGGCGACGACACGTGCACCATTGCGTGGCCCGATTTTGGTTTCATAGGTTTCGACAATCAGATCTATCGCTTCAGGATCGATCAATTCTTTTTCAGTCAGGATTGATTCCAACGCTTTAACACGCAGCTCGGTATCAGACAGCGGCGTATTATGTGGGTGAGAATGGTCGTGTGGCATTGTTGTTTCTCCGTTGAAGTTGGCAGCCCCTATCCAGGTTTGGGGTCAGAAGGGCACGCAGCCGGGTCATCTGATCTCTGTGGTTGGATCCCTTAGGTTTACTGTCTTGTGTTGGTACCTTTGTGCCGTCATTTCAAAACCAAGCGCCTGAATGGCTGTGACTAAATTTCGGGCAGTTCCATGTGTTGCACTCAGAAATTGGTGAATTTCCGCAAACAGATTGTTGCAGAGATGATTTTTAAAGGTTAACCAAAATTAAGTTTCCAATTCAACTAAATTTATCTTAGATTTGGATGCGGGGCGAGGAATTCGATGTGAGTACGGCCATCAGTCAAAACGGCGAATTAAGTAAATCGTTTTTATACAGTGATTTACGGGATAATGCGCAGAAATTAGTCACAGACGTCAGTCCTTGTGACGCTACAGATTTTTGTTTTGGAAGAGCTGAAAATCAGGGAAGGGCGGAATGATCAAACGGCCAAATATTGCAGAAATCCAGGATGCTGGTGCTGAACTGGGTCTCCACCTAAGTACAGACGATGGCGCCTCTTTTTTAGGCTTGATGGAGGGTCTCTTTGAGGCTTACGACCTTGTTGAAGAAATGGAGAGCCCCCTGCCTGAAGTGCGTTACGCCCGAACGCCAGGCATCCGCCCGGCACCTGAGGAAAACCCTTTCAACGCATGGGTTGTTAAAACCCAAATCAAAGGTGCACCAACCGGAAAACTTTTGGGTAAAACCGTCGCAATCAAAGACAATGTGAATGTGGCCGGTGTCACAATGGAAAACGGCTCGACCATTCTCGAAGGGTACGTGCCTGAGACCGATGCCACCATCGTGACGCGTTTGTTAGATGCGGGAGCCGAAATACGCGGCAAAGCCGTGTGCGAATATTACTGCGCATCGGGGGGCAGCCACACATCGGCAAGCGGTCCGGTCGAAAATCCAATTGTCCCCGGCTACAATGCGGGGGGGTCATCTTCGGGCTCATCAGCCCTAGTGGCCGCTGGGATTGTAGATATGGCGACCGGCGGCGATCAAGGGGGGTCAATCCGAATACCTGCATCGTTTTGCGGCGTCGTTGGTATGAAACCAACACACGGTTTGGTGCCTTATACTGGCATTTTTCCCGTAGAACTGACGGTCGATCATGCTGGTCCGATCACCCGAACGGTTTCCGAAAACGCACTGATGCTGGAGATCATGGCCGGGCCAGATGGACTTGACCCGCGCCAGACTGGTGCGCCAAGCCAAAACTATTCTGACGCGCTGAGCTTGTCAGCCAAAGGTCTGAAAATCGGAGTGGTTACGGAAGGTTTCGGACATCCCGGCGGAGAAGCTGAGGTTGATGCGCGTATTCATGAAGTTGCTGAGCGCCTCAAGGTTGAAGGCGCAATCGTCGAACAGGTTTCCATGCCGCTGCATGCAGCAGGCCCTGCCATCTGGACACCGATATTCCTTGAAGGTGCGACAGATTTGATGATGCACAAAAATGCGTATGGCACCAACTTCAAAGGGGTGTTCCTGGAAAGCTTGCTGGACAAGCAATCGCACTGGAAATCTCAAGCAAACGACATGTCTGAAACCCTTAAATTGGGGATTTTGACAGGTCATTATATGTCGTCGCGCCACAAGGGGCGGTACTATGGCAAGGCGCAGAACCTCAATCGCTTGTTAACAGCGGCCTATGATGAATTGTTAGCACAGTTCGATGTCCTTTTGATGCCCACAACGCCAATGGCAGCCACGCCATTGCCCGACCGAGATGCTAGCCGAGAAACGATTGTCGGATGCGCATTTGGCATGATCCAAAACACATCGCCAACCTGTGCGACGGGCCACCCAAGTATATCAGTACCTGCAGGCAAAACCGATGACGGGCGTCCGATCGGTGCAATGTTTGTCGGACGTAAGTTTGACGAAAAGACACTCTACCGCGCAGCGGTTTCTGTCGAAAAACTCAACTTTGAAACAGTGACAGCCGACTGACGCAGTTTGATGAACGCTGCCACTGGCTCTGAAGCAGCCGCGCAGAGGGCAGTAATGAACGGGGCCGTTTGAATAACCAAAAGACCGATGAACAATAGCAGGGGAAAACACAGATGAAACTTTCACGCCGTAGATTTATGCGCAACTCGGCTGCCGGAGGGGTCGCACTCGCGGCACCTTCCTTGGTGGCGAATGTTGCACGGGCCGCCGATGGCCCGATCAAACTTGGTAGCTTGCATGATCTTGCAGGTCCGCTTGCTGCAACGGGCGAACCGATGGTTTATGCGATCAGGCTCGCGGTCGAAGAACTGAACGCGGCGGGCGGACTTTTGGGTCGAGAGATTGAAGTGATCAACTACGACACCCAATCTAACATTCAGCTCTATTCACAGTTTGCTCAACAACTCGCAGTCCGAGATAAGGTGGACGTCATCCACGGCGGCATCACATCCGCGTCGCGTGAGGCGATCCGCCCGATCTTTAATCGTTTCCGTACGCTTTACTTCTACAACACGCTATATGAGGGCGGCGTATGCGACCGCAATACATTCAACACCGGCACAACGCCCGCTCAGACCGTTGAAAAACTGGTACCTTACGCCATGAACTTGTGGGGTAAAAAGGTCTACATTATTGCAGCTGACTATAACTACGGTCAGATCACCGCGAAGTGGATGCGCAAGTACGTCGAAGACAATGGCGGCGAAGTTCTTTCCACCGATTTCTTTCCACTGGATGTCACAAACTTTGGGCCTTCGATTTCGCGCATTCAAGCGGCAAAGCCGGATCTATTGTTGTCAGCTATGGTTGGTGGCAACCACACGGCGTTTTACCGTCAATGGGCTGCTGCTGGGCTGAAAAGCGAAATCCCAATTGCATCCACAACCTTTGGGTTGGTCAATGAACCCGCCACGCTTGAGCCATCCGAAAGTGTTGGAGTTTTAGGTAGTTACGGGTATTTTGAAGAACTGGACACACCCGCAAGCCAAGCCTTTGTCAAAGCAATCAAAGACAAACACGGCGCCCAAACACCTTATATCAGCGAATTGGCCGCAGCCAGCTATGAGGGTGTGTACCTGTGGGCAGAAGGCGTCAAAAAGGCGGGCACCACAGACCGTATGGAGGTCATCGAAGCGTTGGAAGCCGGGCTGAGCTTTGAAGGTCCAAGCGGTAAGGTAGTGATTGATCCCAAGACACACCACGTCACCCGCAACACGTTCCTTGCAGAAGTGGAGAACAGCAAATGGAAGGTGCTTGAGAAGTTTGACCAGCAGGCCCCCCTCGATACGGCGGCCGTGTGTGATCTCGAAGCGAACCCGAACGACAAAACTCACTACATCATCGACATCTAAGGAAACCATCATGGACATCGCAATCATCGTAGGATTGGACGTGCTCAGCGGCATCGCATCATTGGTGCTGATCAGCGCCGGTCTTGCGGTGATCTTTGGCATGATGAAAATCATTAACCTCGCGCATGGGGAATTCCTCATGCTCGGGGCTTATGCCACCGTGCTGTCCGTATCAGCAGGGGTGAATATCTGGTTTGCTATGCTGGTGATCGCCCCGGTTTTCGTCGGTCTGTTTGGCGTTCTTGTCGAGCGCTGTCTTATCCAGTTTCTTTACGGCCGCCTGATCGACACAATGTTGGCCACTTGGGGCCTAAGCCTGGTGATCGTGGGTGGCACCACAATGATCTTTGGCAATACCATTGTCGGCGTTGCTTCGCCTCTTGGCGGCTTCACTGTGGGGGAGTTTCAGTCAAGCTTATATACCCCGTTTTTGGCCGTTATGGCGATCTTGCTGATGATCAGTGTCTGGGCTGTCATGCGGTTTACGCGCGCGGGTCTTATTGCGCGCGCGGTGATGCAGAACCCAGACATGGCGGCCACACTGGGTGTCAATCCTGCAAGGGTTTACATGGCTACCTTTGGGGCAGGGGCTGCAATGTCGGGCCTTGCCGGTGGTCTGTTGGCTCCTGTCGCTGGTGTCGTGCCAACGATGGGCGCCGCCTACATCGCCAAGGCATTCATCACCGTAGTTGGCGGTGGCACGTCTATCCTATGGGGATTGGTCACGGCGTCTGGATTGTTTGGGTTCATCAATCAGATTGCGGCCTTTCTTACCACGCCCGTCTTCGGCGAAGTCATTTTGTTCATCGCAGCGGTGGGTCTGATCCGCATGCTGCCAACCGGCATTTCAGGTCGGTTTTTTAAGGGTCGTTTGTAATGCAAATATTGAATGGCATGGCGGTTCCGGTGATAGGATCGGCCGTGGTTGCCGTCGCTATCTTGGTCGCACCGCTTTATGTGGATCTGTTTCAGATCATGCAATTGACCGTGTTCGCAGCGATGGCCGTACTGGCGCTCAGCCTTGGGTTTATCTGGGGGTATGGCGGGATACTGTGCTTTGGACAGACATCCTTCTTCGGATTGGGGGCTTATGCCTACGCGGTCGCCGCGATCAATTTTGGCGACAGCACGCCTGCGATTGTGCTGGCCATTTTGGTGCCGGTTATCTTTGCGGCTCTCCTTGGGTACTTCATGATTTATGGCGGAGTGAGTGATGTGTATCTTGGAGTGATAACTCTGACTGTGTCACTGATCCTGTTTAACCTCATCAATTCGACCGCTGGCGATTTTTACAAGATCGGTAACGCCCGTCTGGGTGGCTTCAATGGCATACCGGGGGTGCCGACGTTTAATGCTCCGTTTAACCCCGGCTATATCCTAAGCCCCGAACAAGCGTGGATGGTCACGGGGTTAGCGTTGATCGCTGTTTACCTTGGTCTGCGGTTCCTGATTGCAAGCTCTTTTGGGCGGATTATCATCGCTATCCGAGAGAATGAAACACGTGCCGCTTTGCTCGGCTATGATCCTCGTATCTACAAACTGATCACCTTTGTAATTGGCGGAGCTGTGGCGGGTTTTGCTGGCGCGCTTTACGTCAATTGGGGAGCGTTTGTCAGCCCGACCATCTTTGCGTTGGGACTTTCCGCGCAAATCATCATCTGGGTTATTATCGGCGGGCGCGGAACCTTGATAGGGCCTGTCATCGGCTGTCTTTTGATGCAGTGGATGGTAACAGAAATTGGCGCACAACAGACGTTGGATGCCAATTTTATCCTTGGTGCTATCCTGATCCTGTTTGTGTTGCTGGTGCCAAAGGGCATCACGCCAACCCTACGCGACTTTTTGGTGCCCCGGCTCTCGCGCCCCAAGACGGCCCAGTCAGAGACGAAGCTAGAGGTGAAGTCGTGAACACACCCTTATTGCAAACCCGTGGTCTGACCATCCGCTTTGGTGGCGTTACTGCGGTCAACAAAGTCGATTTCACCCTGCAAGAGGCTGAATTAAGATGTTTGATCGGGCCAAACGGTGCCGGGAAGTCCACGTTCTTCAAATTGTTAACCGGTCAGCTTCGCCCAAGCGAAGGGCATGTGCATCTGCGCGATCAAGACATTTCCGGTGCGCGTCCGCATGAAATCGCGCGCCAGGGCGTGGGCATCAAAACGCAAGTGCCCAATGTGTTTAACGCCATGAGCGTGCATGAAAATCTATGGATTGCTGCACGGCACAAACATACCCCCGCCTTTGCCACAGAGCTGACGGAGAAGATACTGACCGAATTGCGCCTGACGGGGATAGCCTCAAAAGAAGTTGGTCAATTGGCGCATGGACAGCGGCAATGGGTCGAGATCGGCACGGTTCTTGCGGGCGAGCCCGAGCTGATCCTTTTGGACGAACCTGCCGCCGGAATGACCCATGAAGAAGTTGAGCGCACAGCAGAACTGATCCTTGAGATCAACAAAACACGCGCTTTGATCGTGGTCGAACACGATATGCAATTCATAAAGATGATCGCGAAAACAGTCACTGTCCTGCACCAAGGCGCCGTCCTGATTGAGAACGACGTGGCGAATGTGATGCAGGACACGCGGGTACGTGACGTCTATTTGGGCAAGGGGTTGGCGGCATGATCCTCAAGGTAGAAGGCCTCAGATCTGGGTACGGCCGTATTCCGATCCTGGCAGGTGTGACGCTTGACGTCGCCGAGGGCGAATTCCTTGGTATTTTGGGCCACAATGGTATGGGTAAGACCACCCTAATGAACACATTGATGGGCCATCTGCCTGTGACTGCGGGCACAATCCGATTTGACGGACAGGATGTGACGAAATTACCGCCTCACAAACGTGCGGCGGCTGGTTTGGGATTGGTGCCACAGGGCCGTCAGATTTTTCCTGAGCTGACAGTCCACGAAAACCTGCGTATGGGCATGGCTGGCAGCGCCAAGGAAGATCTTGCGTTACTCGACGATATTTTGAGTCTATTCCCGCGCCTACAACGGTTATTGGACCGTCGAGGTGGGGCGTTATCTGGGGGCGAACAACAGCTATTGGCGCTGGCGCGGTGTCTGTGTGGTCGCCCAAAATTGATGCTGCTGGACGAACCAACGGAGGGCATCCAGCCTTCTATTTTGGAGGAAATCGTGGAGACGCTGAAAGCGTTGCGCGCACGTGGACTGTCGTTGGTCCTGGTCGAGCAGAACCTCGAATTCATCGCAGCTTTATCTGGTCGGGTGCTGATCATCCAAAAGGGTGTAATCACCGGCGAACTATCCTCAAACGACCTGAAAAACCCAGAAACAGTGAATGAATTTGTCGGCATGACAACGGCTTAGAGGGCCGCTGCATCGCCGTACATCAAAACCCGGCATGCAACAGACTAACAGACCCGACACTGAACCCTAATTGACCCAGAGGAGACGAACCATGACCATCACAAGACCAAGCGTTGAGAAGGTTATCGAGCTAGCAAAAGGGTTGGGAATGACCCTGACGCAGTCCGAGGCAGAAGAATACCACACCCTGATGCAGGGCAACTTTGATGCCTATGATGCCGTTGACGCAGAGCCCGATTTCACACCACCCGTCACTTACCCCCGCACGTCAGGCTATGCGCCCGATGCATCCGAAAATCCCTATGGTGCTTGGGCCCGTAAGGTGGAAGTCAAAGGTGCAGCAGAGGGTAAACTCAAGGGCAAAACAGTCGCGCTGAAGGATAATGTGGCGCTTGCGGGCGTCCCAATGACCAATGGAGCGTCGACTTTGGAAGGGTTCGTGCCCGTTGCGGATGCTACCATCGTCACGCGTCTGCTGGATGCAGGTGCGACCATCCAAGGCAAAGCCGTGTGCGAATATTTCTGCCTTTCCGGTGGCAGCCACACGTCTAAACCATCGATGGTCCATAACCCGCGCAAGATGGGCTATTCGGCGGGGGGCTCGTCGTCAGGCAGTGCGGCACTGATCGCTGCGGGCGAGGTTGATTTGGCCATCGGCGGAGATCAAGGTGGTTCTATCCGGATGCCTGCGGCCTATTGCGGGATCTCCGGTATGAAAGGTACGCATGGTCTGGTGCCGTACACGGGCGTCATGCCAATCGAAAGCACAATTGATCACACGGGCCCGATGACGATGTCCGTAGCCGACAATGCGCTCATGCTAGAAGTGTTGGCAGGCGCTGATGGGTTGGACCCCCGCCAGTATGCACCCAAGGTCGACACGTACACAGCTGCCCTTGATCGCGGGGTGAAGGGGATGAAAATTGCGGTGGTCAAAGAAGGCTTTGTTGCGCCAAATATGATGCCGGGCGTGGCCGATTCTGTCAAAGAGGCTGCTGAAACCTATCGCAGCCTAGGGGCAATCGTCGAAGAAATCTCTATCCCAGATCATTTGTTGGCTGCAGCCGTTTGGGCCCCAATTGCCATCGAAGGTTTGCAATGGCAGATGATGCAGGGCAACGGTATGGGGATGAACTGGAAAGGCGC
This sequence comes from Roseobacter sp., assembly GCA_039983935.1. Lineage (GTDB taxonomy): Bacteria > Pseudomonadota > Alphaproteobacteria > Rhodobacterales > Rhodobacteraceae > Roseobacter. Next base: position 13,171 of record JBDWVP010000065.1, read on the forward strand.
ATATGACGTCGGTCTGGTTGATTTCCATGCTGGCTGGCGCGGTAGCGCGGATGATCTGTCCGAAAGCCTCAAGATCTGTATGATGATCGGCCAGTATGGCATCGATCATTACAACGGACGCTACTATGCCAAGGCGCAGAACCTGTCGCGCAAGATTAAGGCAAGCTATGATGCCGTATTCGCGAATTATGATCTGCTGTTGATGCCAACGCTACCAATTACCGCATCTCAACTGCCCGAACCGGGCGCGCCAATCACCGAAGTGATTACCCGCGCGTTTGAAATGATCGCAAACACGTCGCAGTTCGATGTGACCGGACACCCGTCGATGTCGATCCCTTGCGGCCAAGTCGATGGTCTGCCAGTTGGGCTAATGTTGACGGGGGCAGATTATACTGAAAGCACGATCTACGCGGCCGCAGCTGCATTCGAGGCGACGGTGGATTGGACGGGTACAGCCACCAAAACAGCGCCAGCCAAACCAGAGCTGACACCGGCGGAGTAAAGTCGAAAATTCGGGTCGACCCGATTGCGGGTCGACCCCCATGTCGTACACGGACTGGAACGGCACTATGATCACCATAACAGCTATCATTCGGGCGAAATCTGGCCAAGAGTCGGCTCTGCGCGCAGCCCTTTTGAGCGTCGAGGCCGATACCGTCGCCAACGAACCTGAAACGCTTGGGTTTCACGTGTCGCAGAGCATGGACGACGCGGCCCTCTTTACAACATATGAGCGGTTCGCGAACGTTGCTGCCAAAGACAGGCACAATGGGTCTGACGCCGTTGCCCGGTTTTTTGCGCTTGCACCAACTTTGATCGAGGGGGACGTTGTGCTGCACACTTGTCGTGAGGTGAGTGATAATGGATAAGTTCGTCGCAACCTGTTTGGCAGAAACGCATCGTCTGCATCTGTTTTTGCAAGATTGGTTGCGTGGTACCTTGCCGCGAACTCCGAAAGGTTTCGCGCTTTTTGCAGACGCTTTGGCTGATCCATGCCAGGTTGTCAGCCCTTTGGGGACCATTACCGAACGCACCGCCTTATTGATTGAGTTTGAAGCTGCGCATGGTGCTTTGGCCGAGCATGGAACGGCCTTTGCGATCCGCATCGAGAACCCACAGGTCCTACAGCAATGGGATGACCATGCGCTCGTGCAGTATGAGGAATGGCATGATCTGAAAGATGACAGTTCCGCGCGACTGTCCACCGCGCTTTTTAATTCGGGTGAGAACGCACCGCTTGGTGTGGTTTGGTCGCATGTTCACGAAACCTGGCTGCCGGGGAAAGCCCCGGTCGCGGGAGAACGCTTTCCAATGACGGCGGACACCCCCGAGCGTCGATAAACAATCAACCGACGTACGCCCAATAGAGGTGTGGCCGGCAAGTGGAACCTGAGGTTCAGGGCACCGGATGATTTGAACCTAAAGAGGAGACAAGAAGTGGATTGGATCAAAACATCAATCATGGCGCGTCATGGCGTCGCCAAAGGCAAGCAAGGGTCGTCCCACACAATTACAATCAACGATCAGGGCGCATTCCACTATGTTTATGGGCCATATGTGGACCCGGTTTTAACCGTAGAGCCAGGCAGCGTCGTAACGGTCGAAACCCATGACGCTTTTGAAGGAAAGATCTCGTCTGAAGACGACGTCCCGTCAAAACTCCTTAACTTCCCATTTCTAAACCCTCAAAACGGTCCCATCGCTGTTGTTGGCGCTGAAAAGGGTGACGCCTTGGCCGTTCACATTCTGTCAATAACGCCACGTGGTCCGCAGCCGATCGGCACGACCTGCTTGATCCCGGAATTTGGTGGTCTTGTAGGCACCGGTAGCACGGCCATGCTAAATGATCCGTTGCCCGAAAAGGTTAAAAAGGTCCGCGTCGACGCAGAAGGTGTTCATTGGTCTGATACGATCACCTTGCCTTATGAACCTTTCATCGGGACCATCGGCACCTCGCCTGAGATCGAAGCGATTTCCTCCCTCCAACCGGATTACTATGGTGGCAATATGGACCTGCCGGATGTGGCGCCCGGGGCAATTATTTACTTGCCAGTCAACAGGGCTGGCGGGTATTTGTACCTAGGTGATTGCCACGCCATCCAAGGCGATGGAGAGCTTTGCGGTGTGGCCTTGGAAATCCCTGCAACCGTCGAACTTCAAATCGACCTCGTAAAGGGGCACGGTAATGCGTGGCCGCAGATTGAGACGGAAAAAACGATGGCGTTCGTTGGCTCCGCGCGCCCACTCGAGGATGCCGCACGTATTGCTTATCGCGAACTTGTGCGATGGGTGGCTGCTGAAACGGGGCAGAGCGAAGCCGAGGCTTATATGCTCCTGACGATGTGTGGCAAAGTCCGGCTTGGGAACATGGTCGACCCAAAGTACAGTGTCGGGGCTTCCGTTGCAAAAAAATACGTCAGATAGAGAAGGCGGTCTTGGTATGAAACTCAAAGGCGGAAGGCTCTCGTTAGGTATTGCAGCATGAGCTCGACACATCATTGTGTGGTACTTTGCCAGGTGAAAGCGCCGACTTTCGAGCAGTCGCCAAAACCCTAGGCGTCCACGGAGCGGCAGCGGGTGTATCTGACAAGGCCGCATTGGAACCTTGGGTTATTGCCACGTGCCGAAGCCATGAACGTTATAGGCGTTGTTATTGTGAATGTCTTTTGCACTCGCTTTGGCTGACGTCGAAACCGCTTGGCAGTCCCGATTCGACCTCGATATGGTGTACTCCGTGAAGCTGATCAACGCGACACAGCCATGGCTTGAGAAATCTAAGGCTGCGTCGATCCCCTAAGTGTTTTTCGTTTCCGGTCGAGAAATCGACTTCATTGGTCCGGCGTGGCGAGATTAAGGCGGCGATTGTTCATTGCGCACAGGGCCTCGCGCAAACTGGCCCCGTAGGGAAGTCGCGCTGAACCCGACAACGCGCGTGTCCAAACCGAAAGATGTCGCTGCGGGCATTTGTGTTATTGGCCTCGTTTCGACGCTGAGGTCCTGCATTCATCTAGATTCAATTTCGCTAAGATCGCTTCACCGCATCCATTTGACAAACATAAGGAACTCAACCACTGAGGCAGTTCAAAACGTAGTGCCGCAAATCTCCGAGTTAACGTGGCGTGTCTCCGAACCAATGTCAGATATCTTCTTCGCGTGGGTGAGCCAGAGAGTCTTCGATATAGCTTAGCCCGTGATCAAGATGCTGATCCATCAAATACATATAAGCTAGACGGTCCCGATTTTGCAGCGCTTTGAGAATGTTTGCGTGGGCCTGGTAGGTGCTTTCAAGCCCGTCAGTTTCTTTGCCCGTCTCCATCAAACGTCCGATCATCGGACGCATTGATTTATAGACGGTTACAAGCGTGCGATTGGTCGTCGTTTCAAGTAACGTACAATGAAAATTGAAATCAATCTCAGCGGCGTCTTTTACGGTTTCGGATTTTAACAGCTTTTCGTTTATGTCGGTGAGATGCGCAAAAACACAATCATCCAATTGATCAAAAAGCCGATCCACAGAGTTCACCTCGATCAGGCGGCGGAAGTTTTGGATATCAAGAAAAGTTTCTCGAGACAGACCGATCTGGAATGAAAACACGTCAAAGATCGCATCCATGTGCCGGTCGACCAGGACCGCCCCGACCTTGGGTCGCACATCGATCACACCATAGGCTTTGAGAATGCGGATTGCTTCGCGCACGGTGTTACGGGCGGCTGTGAAGCGTGCGCCAAGTTCGCGTTCGGACGGGAGGCTATCCCCTACGGAAAGTTGATTTTCAAAGATATAGTGTCGGATTTGTTGCACGAGAACGTCCACGGCTCCGCGATCGCGTTCCTTAAGATCAATATTCTTGTCCATATCGCCCTCAACTTGTTGGGCCAGTTTAGGATTATTTATGGATTTCTCCAAATAAAATCGCATAAAACCCGTAGAAAAAATAGATCTGGTCCAACAAAAAGGTTGATTTACATTCTTTATTCAGGACAACTTACAACAATAGGGGGGTGAAGATGCTTGAAACTTGGCGGTGGTTTGGACCGGACGATCCGGTCAGTTTGGCGCATGTCAGGCAGGCCGGCGCTTTGGGTGTTGTCACAGCGCTCCATGAGATGCCGCCCGGAGCAGTCTGGACCTGTGGCGATATTGCTGCGCGCCGTAATCTGATCGCTGAGGCCGGTTTGCGGTGGTCAGTTGTCGAGAGCATCCCTGTGCATCCCGCGATCAAGTTGGGCAATGCGCAGGCGCCTGAGCAGATCGCCAAATGGATTAAGACGATGGAAAATCTGACCGCTGAAGGGTTAGAGGTTATCTGCTACAATTTCATGCCCGTCGTTGACTGGACACGGACGGATCTGCGCTACCCTGGACCAAATGGTGGTCTGGCACTGAGGTTCGATCCGGTGGAATTTGCAGCCTATGATGTGTGTATTCTGGCCCGCGAAGGCGCTGAAACGGATTATGACGCACCAACGCTTGCTGCCGCCAAGGCCTGCTTTGCCGAGATGGATGACGACGATCAGGCACGTTTGGAGGCGACCATCATCGCGGGCCTTCCGGGATCTGAATTGAGCCATGGCCGCGAGGATATTCGCGCAGCAATTGCCGAATATGATCGCATTGATGCGGCAGGGCTGCGCGCCAATCTCATCACCTTCTTGCAAGCGGTGACGCCTGCGGCAGAGGCATGCGGTGCGCGTATTTGCCTGCATCCCGACGATCCGCCATTTTCCATTTTCGGCTTGCCGCGTGTTGTGTCGACACAGGCAGATTATGCTGCGCTGTTTGATGCCGTTCCCGCGCTGGCCAATGGGATCACGTTATGCGCGGGCTCTCTTGGGTCGCGCGCGGACAACGATGTGATGAGCATCGCTGAGGCATTCGCTGACCGCATCCATTTCACCCATCTACGCAATGTGACCATTCAGGAGGACGGCGCGTTTTTTGAAGATGACCACCTTGATGGCGGCGTGGACATGGTCACCTTGACGCAAGCCTTAATGCTTGAGGAGGCGCGGCGACGTACAGAAGGCCGCCAAGATGCAGAGATTCCCATGCGCCCCGATCATGGTCACCTTTTGATTGATGATATCACTAAAACAACCAACCCGGGTTATTCCGCCATTGGGCGGCTCAAGGGGTTGGCCGAACTGCGCGGTATTGCGCGGGCAATATCAACGTTGGGAACGTCCGGATGAAGATTGATTTTACCGGTAAATCCTTCGCCATCACAGGTACCAGCGGCATCGGCCTAGACGCCGCATTCTATATGGCGCGTTCTGGCGCGCAGGTTTTTCTGGCCGGGATTGATCCTGATTTAAACGCAGGCGCGCAAGTCCTCGCCAAGGCCGAGAGCTTGTCGGTGATCGTCAATGATGTCGACGTGTCTGACACGATCTCCGTCAGCGACTGGGTCACGGACATCTCAGGCCAGGTCGACGCTCTGCACGGTTTGATCAATGCCGCGGCGGTCCAGACCTATGGGACTGTCGCCGATACGACGCCTGACGAATGGGATCGCACAATCGCAGTCAATCTACGGTCGTGCTACCTCACCTCCCATCTGCTTTATCCTCTGTTGAAGGCCGCCAACGGGGCTTCGGTTGTCCATATTTCATCCGTCCAAGGACATGCTAACCAAAACGGCGTGCTCGCTTATGCAACCACCAAGGGCGCGATCCACGCATTAACGCGGGCGATGGCGGTTGATTGCGCGGCTGATCAGATTCGCGTGAATTCGGTCAGCCCCGGGTCCGTTCGTACACCACTGTTAGAGTTTTCTGCTCGCGCCTTGGCGCGCGACGGAAAATCCATCGAGGATATGATCGCCGAATTTGGCAAATCCCATCCGGTGGGGCGTGTTGGCACGACGCAGGAAACCAGTGCGATGATTGCCTATTTGTGTTCGGACGCCGCCGCATTTGTGACTGGCACAGATATGAAGATCGACGGAGGGCTAACCGCGCAGCTGGGCGTCTAATCCGGCCGCTTAAATCAGAAAATTACGAATGGGCAAACTGCCCGCTTTGGGAGGAGACCAAAATGACCAACGTTAAACGCAGAACCTTTTTGACTGCCGCCGCACTTGCGATGTCCACAGCCTTTACCGCGCCTGCCTTTGCACAAGACGCACCAGTGATCGCCAGTGTTGTGTTTCAGGGCGACCAGTTCATGCAATTCCTGCAGCAAGGGGTAAGAGAGACTGCCGAAGCCGCCGGAGCCGAGGTTCTGGAGACCAACATTGACGGTGATCAAGCGCGCGAGATCGAAGCGATTGACACCTATATTGCCCGTGGTGTGGATGCGATTGTGATTGCGCCGCTGTCAGCTGATAACTCCGCACCCGCCTTGCAGCGTGCGCGTGACGCTGGGATTGTCGTGGTTGCGCTGAATGGCGGCCTAAGCGATGCGAGCATACCGAATGCCACTTTCTCAACCGCCAATCGCGATTTGGGCGCGTCCACCGGGAGTGCTGCCGCCGAGTTTGTTGCAGCAAATCTGGATGGGTCGGCAAATGTCGCGATTCTGGCGTTTTCGTCGTTGCTTCCAGAGCAGAGCGGGGACCGGACAGGTGGTTTCAAAAGCGCGATCACCAAAGGTAACGACGTGACGATTATGGCCGAACAAGACGCTTGGCAGCCAGAAGATGCAGTGACCGTTGCCACCGACATTTTGACGGCAAACCCTGATGTGAATGTCATTTACGCAGCCAATGAAGGCGGTACAGTGGGCGCGATGCAGGCCGTGCGCAACGCTGGCAAAGCGGGCGAAGTGTTTGTTTTTGGTATCGACGGCTCCGAGCAATTGGCGCGCGGGCTTTTGGCGGGGGACAAAATCTTGCAAGCCACCACCGCGCAAGCTCCAATCCAAATGGGTGCCATGGGGGCAGAGGCCGCTTTGACCGCCATCGGCGGGGGCAATGTTCCGGTAGAGACGACTGTGCCAGCGTTGCTGTTGTCACGGGATAATCCGGACGGCGTTACCGAATTCGTCGAAAGCATCAAGTAAAATAACCGGCTCCGCCTGTGCCGGCGGGGCCACCACCTGAAAGAACGGTTCACACGTGTCTGACCTTGAACTGATAAACCTGACCAAACACTACGGCGATGTCAAAGCACTCGATCAATTCAATCACCTATTTGCATCGGGACAAGTGCATGCTTTGATTGGAAAAAACGGATCAGGCAAAAGCACATTCGTCAAAATGATGTCCGGTGCGATTGCGCCTACGGCAGGCGAAATTCGCATCGCAGGTCAATCAGTGAAGGCCGCCGGCGCCGACCCGAGTGCCGCGTTCGCGCGCGGATTGGCCACTGTTTATCAAGAGCTTAGCCTCGCATCGGGCCTGACTGTCGGAGAAAACATCTTTCTGGGCCGCCTGCCTAAAACCCGGGTTGGTCTGGTTGATTGGGCGGCGGTGTATGGCAACGCGCAGGCCTTGTTTGATCGGATCGGCGCTTCGGGCATCGACCCGAAAGCCAGAGTTGAAACCCTGTCTATTGGCCAACAACAAATGGTCGAAATTGTCAAAGCTATGAGTTTCGAGCCGAAAATTCTGCAACTCGATGAACCCACATCCGCATTGGCGCAGGCTGAAGTAAATCAACTCTTTGACATGATCCGCCGTCTCAAAACGCTTGGCGTCACGATCATTTACATCACCCACCGTCTCTCGGAGCTGCCGCAAATTGCCGACACGGTCACAGCGATCCGCGACGGGGTGTTCGTGGGCAGCGTCTCTATTGACGACGCATCACCGCAGGTCATCCTTGATATGATGTTCGGCGAGATGGAATCGCTAGAGCGACCAGCGCCCGCTATTACCATAGGCACGCCCGCGCTTTCGATCACAGGGCTGGCCTGCGCGCCCTATTTTGAGGATGTGTCGTTTGATCTTTATCCGGGCGAAGTTCTGGGGATCGCGGGCATGCTCGGTGCAGGGCGGACCGAATTGTTGCACTGTATTTACGGCGCGCGGCCTGCGGATGCAGGCACGATTGAAATTGGGGGCAACGCTGTGCCGCGGCCAACCATCCCGATCATGAAATCACTGGGCATCGGCTATACATCCGAAGACCGCAAACATTCCGGCCTGGTGCAGTTGCTGTCGAGCCACGCTAATTTGTGCCTTGCCGGGCAGGACAGGATCGCGCCAAAGGGTGTGACATCTCATAATCGCGAACGGCCTTTCGCGATGAGGCAAATCTCGGATCTACAAATCAAGGTTGGCGATCCGATGTTGCCGGTGTCGTCGTTATCAGGGGGCAATCAGCAAAAGATCGTTGTGGGCAATTGGATGAATAACGCCCCGCGTATTCTGCTGTTCGATGAACCTGCCCGTGGCGTCGATGTGCAGGCCAAACGACAGATCTATCAAATCATCTGGGAAAAGGCGCGCATGGGGTTGAGCTCAATCGTCGTATCCACAGAACTAGAAGACCTGACAGAGTGTTGTGATCGTATTTTGGTGCTGCGCGACGGGCGCATTGCCGCTGAATTCGTGAACGACGGGCTAGATGCCAAAGACCTCTATGCGGCCTGCATGATCCAAAAAAAAACGTCTAAGAAAGAAGCCGTATGACACGCGATAGACTGATGAGGATGCTGCGCGAACGCTCTATGGTATTGATCCTGATTGCCTTTTACGTCCTCGTGGCGAATACGGCAAATGGCTTTTTTACGATCAACAACCAATTGAATGTGCTGCGAAATATTGCGGTGCCGGGTATGATCGCATTTGGCATGGCGCTGGTGATTATCTCGGGCGAGATTGATCTGAGCGTGGGATCTATGGTGGCCGTTTCGGCCTGCATCGCCGCGTGGGTTGTGGATTGGGCGTCGGGTGGTGCCTTTGAACCTGCGGTTTGGACCGTCATCTTGGGCATCCTTGCGGCCTTGGCGTTCGCCGCATCTATCGGCTTCATCAACGGGCAGCTTCGGCAACGGGTCGGTGTGCCCACCTTCATCACGTCGCTGGCAATGATGGCGACACTGGCGGGGCTGGCCAACCTGATCACCAGCGGCGTGCCAATCGCCAGCTTTCCGTCATGGTATTACGTCATCGGTTCCGGACGGTTCCTCGGCGTGCCTGTCCCCGTTTATCTTTTGGGGGTTGCCTTTATCATTACCTACACGATCTCCAACTACACAACGCTTGGTCGATCGATTTATGCTGTGGGCGGTAATATCGAAGCCGCGCGATTGTCAGGCATCAACGTGTGGCGTACCAAAACCATCTGCCTGATGATGACCAGCGTTTTTGCCGCCACTGGCGGAATAATTTATTCCTCGCTCGTTGGCGCGGGGAACCCTACCATCGCCCGCGGAATGGAGCTTGAGGTGATCTCAGCCGTGATAATTGGGGGCATCAGCCTGTTTGGGGGTAAGGGATCGATCTGGGGCGCGTTTATTGGCGTGTTATTCTTGGGCGTTTTGCTGAATGCGATGACGCTTTGGGGGTTCAGCCCGTACACTCAGCAGGTGATCAGCGGTGGTTTGATCTTGGGCGCGGTGTTCATCAACTTCTTCGTCGACCGCAAAGCGTGAACGACAGCCGCACTCTAAGATGGGATCATGGCACCGCGCGGGTGATGGCCATTGGCGCGATGCTCACGGATGCGGTGTTCCATTTACCCGATGGTCGCCAAATCGCTCCGCTTCACAAAGCCCCTTGGCTTGATCAAACACTCCCCCCGGATATGCCGCCTTTGCTCGCAAACCTGCAAGGCGAATGGCCTTGCGTTCCATTTGGTGCACCCCCTGATGCTCCGTTGACTGGCGCATGGAAAGGCCTACAGCCCGATCCAGTGCGCTGGCCGCACGGCTTTGGAGCAAATCACCCATGGATTTTATCGCAAGATAGCCCTGACACAGTCACGGCTCGGATCGATTACCCAGAAGACGGCCCCATTGCGTCGCTGACCCGCCATGTGCGCGGCAGACCGACTGCGGCAGTCTTAGACATCACACTTGAGATCGTTGTCAGGCGCGCGACACAGGTGCCGGTTGGGTTGCATCCTGTGTTCCGCTTGCCCGAAACGCCAGGGGCAGCGCGCCTTGTTCTTGGTCACTACGGGGCGGTTTGGGGTTATCCTTCTGACAGTGGCGGCGTCCCCGCCATGCAGTCCTCTGCGCCGGTTTCGGATTTCAAAGACTTGGCGCAGGGTACATTTGATCCTCTGCGCTTGCCGTATGGATCAGCATCGGAAACACTTTTGCTTTTGTCGCAATCACAGGGGCATGCCCGCCTTGAGAACAGCGCAGAAAACTATAGTGCCACACTGACGTGGGATAAAAATACCTTGCCCTCTCTGATGCTTTGGATCAGCAACAAAGGCCGCCGGAACAATCCCTGGAATGGCAGACATCTTGCGCTTGGACTTGAGCCGGTATGTGCCCCTTTCGATCTTGGGCAGGCGATGACTGGCAATGAAACCCCTCTTGCGCGAGAGGGTGTTAAAACGGCCGTTTCAATTGAGCCGAGTTCTGCTTGGTCTACAGGTTACGCGATAGGGGTCGATACGTTGCGTTCAGCTTAGGCATCGACTGTGTTTAAAGAGTTGGCCAAAACAAACCGGAACTAATCGATTGATATCTCCCTCAAATAAATTCAAGAGGTATTTCTAAATTTTTGGCTTCAACATGTAAGCCATCAACTCAGGCGCCACCATAACTCTCAGACGCGCGGTTGAGTTCTCACCATGGGTTAATTGTCTTTGAAACTCGTTGGCTGTTTGGGTGGATGCGACCGGTGCTCCAGATTGCGCTACACGCAGTCGATCAGGGCGAAGGTTTTTCAAAAAGCGACCTATTTGATTTTAGCGCGGTTTGTTCAGGGCGAAAAGGCGACAGGGAGATCTCAACTTCTACACATAAGGGAAACTCTGCCGAGGTCGAAATCGAATTTTCGAGTCGGTTCGTTCTTGGGGTGGGTCGTGATGAATAGAGGAACAGGTGTTAGCGTATGTGCAAGAAAAGAGCACAACGCCTTAAATGTTATCGTAGTTCGAAAGCGAAAATCCGCTGTGTGAAATTTAACAATTTCCGACATGCTGGAGGGTAAGTTATGCCGACTGAAGATCTGACGCGGGTGCAAATGCTGGGTTCAGCACGTTGTCGTTTTCGATACATCCAGCGGCAAACCTTTAGCTGAATATGTACAACGGTTACCCTATGCGATTGCGAATTATGAATAAAATCCGGGTATCTAAAATTTTAAAAACACACAAATCAATCAGTTAAAAACCAATTAAAATTGACCGTTCAGAACGCGCTTCCTAACAGAAATTGTACCTCAATTTCCGAACAAAATTGGATGCCGAAAATACGATTTAGTTTGAGTCTTTGTCGTTCACTCCTGAAGCCAAAAGTTTAACCTTTCAGTAACTTTCTGCAACGCAAAACAACCTCATTCAGACCAACAACAAGCTAAAGGAGGTTCTCAATGGCCACAATCCCAGGTGGAGCATTTAACGACTTTATATTCGGTACTTCTACATCAGATTTCATCGCAGGTGGTGCGGGAAATGACTTCCTGTCCGGCGCAAGCGGAGATGATTTTCTGCATGGCGAGACAGGAGAGGATTTTCTAAACGGAGGCTCAGGGAACGATTTCCTAAGCGGCGGCGAGGGCAGCGACACGCTTCTTGGCGGGACGGGAAACGACGACCTCGTTGGCGGCTCGGGAAATGATCAACTGTTGGGTAACAGTGGCAATGATGAGTTGCGTGGCGGGAGCGGTGACGATCTTTTGCGCGGTGGCACTGGCAGCGATGATTTGCGAGGTGGTTCTGGGGCTGACGAGCTTTATGGCGATGCTGGTGACGACACACTGCGCGGCGGCTCCGGCGATGATAATCTAGATGGTGGCGAGGGTGACGATGCTCTGTGGGGCGGTTCAGGTGATGACCAACTCCAGGGAGGCGACGGCGACGACCGCTTGGTTGGTGGCAGCGGTGACGACTTTCTTGCCGGCGGCGCGGGGGATGATGTCCTAAATGGCGGATCTGGTGATGACGTTCTGCTTGGGGGTGAAGGCGATGATTTATTCGTTTTCTCCGGCGGCGGCGATGTAATCATGGATTTTACTGATGGCGACATGCTGCAAATTGCCAAGTCTCTGCCCGGAGTTGCATTGGATGATGCCTCCAGCATTGCTGATTTTGCGATTGATGTTGGTGGCGCGGGTACGCTGATCGACTTTGGACAAGGCGACAGTGTTTTTCTGAACGGCGTTTCCTATGACGATGTTACTGCGGATCCTTCAAAGTTCTTCGAGGTCGTCTAGCTGTAAATTCTCGCCTGTGGTTATGCGAAAAACCGCAGGCGAGGCCATCCGATTTTATCTAATGAGAAAAATAGAAGAGCCTTAATGTCTGACCCAATTTACCTGTCCGAAAATGAAGGACATGCTGAAGATTTGTCTTTTGATGCGGACATCATCGCAGCAAAAGTCGCTTCATTGTCGGATGATCGGTGTGCTCTGTTCTATGATGCTGACGCACTGCCCGGTAATATCGGGGCACGATTGACGGTATCAATTGGGTCAATTGCGCAAATCAGTCCTGTAATGATTTCGAGGTTGCCTCTGATCGGCGGGGGGCAGCGATCAGTTATTCTCTTGCAGACGAACGGGGATGATATTCAAAAACAAAAGGTGAAAATCTCTCGTGGTCCCGAGATTGTTGCTCAGATAGACCCACACACATTGCAGTCGCCGCTCGTTGATCAATTGAGCTTACTCTCAGGTCTTTCTCAAGAAGGTCAATCCAGGTTTTTACGTGTCTTGTTAACAACCGGGCCATCGCTCTTTAAAAACGACGCGCAAACCGGTGGCTCTCTCAATGGTTTCGAGAAGATCATAACGCAACTGTTGGCGTCGCTTTCTGCCGGTGGCATGGCGTTACACAGTTTCCGATCTTTGGGAACAGATGCGCGTCTCTTAAGTTATTTTTTGCCTAAGGGACATGACATCCCGAAAATTAACGACCTCGTTCAGGTTACGGATGATCGCGTCCAACGGGTTTCGAATTTTACTGTGACGACACATCCTACGGCAGGGGGTACAGCGGTTCATCTGGTACTATCTCAGTCGTTGAAATCGGACGCCACGTTGATCAGTATTTCGGACAATCCGTTAAGTCTGGAGGGGCCAGGAAAACACAATGAATTAAAGCCGTTGCAGCCATGGCTGGACAGCCAGCCTGCACCTCTTAAAAGCTATCTGACTGGGGTGTTGAAGCGGCTTTGCCCTGATGATCCTCTGGCATTTAACCTTTATCAAGAGCTTCGGTGCCCCGCAGAGTCTCAACCAGAATTAAAAATTATGTATGCTGCATGTTGTGGCGATGGTTTGTTGTATGTCTTGAAGGCACAAGACCCCCGTGGCTTACTCGGCAGTGCCAGGTGGGTGTGTGGCGGCAAGGAAATAGACGTTCCTCTTGATCGCCAGGTTTGGCATTCAACGTTGGGCGATATTCACGTGGGCTTTGTCCATGGTTTTGATCTTGCGGACACATTGGAAAATTCGTTCGAGCTTTGGGGTGTTTTGAATTCCCGGCGTGCGTTTCGCGTGGTCTCTTTCCAACCAGAAAACTTCAGCGGGCAAATTCCTCAAATTTTTGAGCAGATAGAAAGCCAATCTGTGGACGGCATGTTGGGGCAAGCTGTTGCGGCTGCTGTCCGGGACAGACCAGCACCGGCGGCGACAGTGGATTGGTTTGGTGCGCGACGAAACGAGTGCGAAACTGCCCTTGTTCTTTTCGTGGACCAAATGCTGGATTACCCTCGTGCGTTCCTGACACTTTTGGCTCGGGAACCCAGCTTTGAGAGAAGCACGACTTTTTTAGTGGGATCTGACCCTGCACGCAGGCCAGCGTTACGCCGTCTTGCAGAAGATTTGAATGCTGTCACATCGTGTTCGATCGCAGTTGTTTGCCTCGAGGCACAAGCACTGCCCTCCGAAGGCTTACGGGCGAGCCTGACCCAAGTCAAAGCCACAACAACAATGATATTCCACAGAACGTGCCTGCCAAAAGGGCGCGGTTGGCTTGCAGGGTGGGCAAAAAACGTCAGTGCACATGACAAAGCACTGGCCACTTCAATTCTGTTGGAAAACAGGTCGCAAAAATCATCCCTGTGCGGGGGGTGCCGAATTGTTAACCGTCACGGGTTAGAACTGCTGAAAAACGTCCCCCTTCGCTCTTCCTCCATTGAGGCAGATCTCACTGGATTGGATGAGATCACCATAAATGCCGACCCAGACACTTTAAGCGCCATCTGCTATGATCACGCGCCCTTGGTATCAGCGATGCAATCTCGCGCGGACGCTTTGGCGGTCGCATTTTCGGAAACGGTAGCATTATGAACGTTCTCGTCATCTGCCACGATCATCCTCACTATACGATGGGAGGTACCGAGGTGCTGTCGCATGATCTCTGCGCAGCGTATCGTGCTCGGGGTGCGCACGCGACCTTTCTCGCGGCAACGACTAGTTTGAGCAGACCGGATATGGCTAAGGGTTCTTTGGATCGGCTTGGTCCTGACTTTCTGTTGCGGACCGGGCGATATGACATGTTCTCATTGTCCCGCCTCGATGGTACTGAGTGGGTGAATTCAATTCGCGACGTTGTGCGCCAGACGACTCCTGACGTTGTTCATTTACATGGTTTGGATCGGCTTGGGGTGGAACTCGTCACACTCCTCAGACGCATTCTGCCGCATGCGTCTATTGTTTTAACCTTGCATGATTATCAACTGATTTGCCCGAATGAGGGCTTGTTGTTGACACGACCGGATGCTGCGCTGTGTCATTCACCGTCGCCTGAGGCTTGTCACAGTTGTTTTCGACACTTGTCCATTGATCATCATGGGTTGCGCAAAGCCTACCTGCTGACGGTTCTCGAAATGATCGATGTCTTTGTTGCGCCAAGCGAAGATTTAAAAGAACGATTTGTGTCTTGGGGGTTGGATCGGGAACGTATCCATTTGGTGCGAAATGGCGTGCCTGAATTGGAAAAAGCCTCCCAAAGAATCATCGATAACCAAGAAAGAGCGCGCAACCGCTTCGCGTTTTTTGGTCAATTTGCATCCCATAAGGGGGTCTATACGTTGCTCGACGCAGCCTCGAGACTGAAGGCGAGCGGTAGCACTGCACGGCTGAGTTTTCACGGCCGCATGTTCCACCCGTCACCGGAGGCTCGCGCGCGTTTTGACCAAGCCCTCAGGAATGCCGAACCATTTGTGCAGCACATTGGCCCATACAGCAGGGCGGAACTGCCAGAGCTGTTGTCCGGGTGCGATTGGGTCGTTTTGCCAAGCCTTTGGTTCGAAAACGCGGCACTGACTGTGCTCGAAGCACACCGGTTAGGGAAACCTGTAATTTGCACCGATTTAGGGGGCCTCGGTGAGATTGTCAGAGATGGCGAAAACGGGTTGCATGTCCCGCGGGGTGATGCGGCGGCGCTTGCAGAAACGATGGCATTCGCCGCGCGTGATACGTCTCTTTGGGAGAAACTAGTTGCTGGTATCAAGGCCCCTCCTACGACGGCGCAGGTTGCTGACCAATACCTCACTTTGTTCCAAAGCTTAAAACATAGGGCTGCTGCATGACGACACACCTTAGCCCCCAGAGCCTTATCCTGTTACCGGGGGATTTATCGATCCTCGTGTTCACAGACATAAACGTCGAACTCCCCGATCAGGCCATGGTGGAAATCGGATCGCAAGCGTGTTCTTGGATGAAAATCGGATGGGTAGACGACGGAAAAAATCACGCCATCAGTATTGTTGGTGCGGCACCTTCTACTGGGTTTGAAGTCATGGGCACAGCGGGGGAATTTGTTCAAATCGGTCCGGCGCTGACATTAACGCCTGACATTAAGGGATTGGCCGATGCCGTCCTGCGACACAATGGTCCCGTCGCAGATGTTTGCCAATTGTTACACGCCACAATAGAGGACCTCGCCAGCAGTGACATGACCGATGTTCTCTTGCGGTTCCTTGATTTAGCCGTGGATCACAGTGGCTTTGTTGAACTGGCAGCCTCTCCGGAAACGGGTGGTTTGTTTTTGCAAGGCTGGTCCACTCAAGAGATGGCTGCAAAATACACTCTTTTGACCGACACAGGTGAAGTTTCAGCAGCCTGTGGGGGCTTTGCACGCGATGACCTAATCGCTCCGGCAACTGGTTTCTGTTTATATGCAAGAAACCACCCTGCTGGATTTAACCGACCAAAATGTGTGTATCTTTTGCGCCAAAATGATCTGCGTCGTTTGGATGTGCTCCCTGACCTGGCCGACCCTTTTTGCGGTGAAGATGCCAGCGAACACGTCAGAACGATGCTGCCGAGATTGGTCGCAGATGACGCGGTGATTGACCAGTTTAAACGCGTGTGCAGACCGCGATTTGTTGGTGAAGATTCGTTGTCGGCCTTTGACGGTCCGGTCGCTGTCGGTTTGGATCTGGTCTTGAGAGCCGAAGGTGGGTTGTTCGTGACGGGATGGATTCTGGATCCTCTGGCGCAAATCGACCTTACTTTGATAAAGAGCACGCGCAATCTCTATGCGCCCCTTTGGCCTGACGCGCATAGTTTGCAACGGCCCGATTTGCATGATGCTTTTGGGCAGGAGCCGCGGTTCGCCGGAATTTTGGACCCGAGCGAAACTAAGAACGGATTTCTGTGCTTCCTACCAGCTGCTCCAGAGCAACTGGATGGCGCGGAGATTTATCTGGAGTTGGTCCTCCACAATGGTCAATGTCTCTTTCAACCCATCGTACCTAAGTACTGCCGTGATCTCGGGGCGGCTCATGCGGTTCTAAATACGGTGCCACGACAGGACCCAGCATTAGACCGCGTCCTCACCAGACATGTCGCTCCTTTTCTCGCGGGGCTGTCGCCAAAAACATCGGACAGCCGACATCAGATGATTCCGATGGGGGAGGAAACATTTAAACGTAAAAAAGAGGTGGCAGCCTTAATGCCAGTCTCTAACCCGGACGACCTCAAGCCTATATTTGCGACACTAAGTGACACCCAGGAAGCAAGCGATCTGGAACTGATTGTGATTGTCGAAGACACGATGGACCCCAAGACCGTGTCTGATTTAAACGACCAGTTCTCCTTTTACGGCCTAAGCGGCGGTGCCATCTCTTGTGCCAGCCGAATGTCGCAAGCTGAACGCTTGGACATCGCAGTACAAGCTACGCAAGCACCCTATCTTTTGTTGTGGTGTCCTCAGGCGATACCTCAAACGAAGGGTTGGCTCGATCTCATGCGCGCTGAGGTCACCAGTCTGCCAACATCTGGATTAGTGTCACCGCTTTTGTCTTACGAAGATGGTTCGATCCATTTTGGCGGTAAACGGATCGAAGGCCGGCCGTCCGAGGCGATTAGCCAACTGGCTGGTTTTAATCGCACCACCAAAGAGACACTTCAGAATGTTGAGGTTTCAGCGGGTGCTCCCGAAATGGTTCTCATCGAACGTGAAGTTTTGGAGTCCGTTGGGGGAATAGCGGGAAGTCTTCTGGGTGATAAGTACACGCATCACGGTTTGGGGGTCCGGTTGCGGCAGGCCAATGCGGCCGCATGGTGCGCGCCTCAAGTTGAATTCTGGATGTTGCCAGATCGGTCGCGCGAAACAAAACATGCTCAATCGGCATTTATCGACAGCGTCGATTCCGCGTTGATCCTCCATTTGGCTGACACACAATCCCTGCAGAAAGAGAGATCAACGGTTTGAAAACCCTAATCATTTCTCATGCTCATCCCGATTTTTCCATCGGTGGCGCACAAGTTGCTTCCTATAACCTGCATTGTGGCATCAAACAGCAGGAAGGATGGGAATCCCATTATCTTGCTGGTGTCGGGCCGCCTGTGGCAGCACATCCGGAATCCCCGTTGATGTCACTGGGCAGAGCGCCGGATGAAAGCCTTTTCTGGTCAGATGATTTTGATTGGTTCTATTTGGGGACTAAAAACATTGGTAATTTGATGCAACATTTCGAACGGTTCTTGGCGGACCAGCGCCCGGATGTTGTGAATTTCCATCATGTTATGGGGTTTGGCGTCGAAGCGATCCGATCCGTCCGCCGCGTGTTGGGTGACGTACCGATCGTTTACACGCTTCATGAATATTTGCCGATCTGTATGCACCACGGCCAGATGATCAAGACGAAGACGCACGCGCTTTGCACCAAAGCGTCTTCGTCGGATTGCGGTATGTGTTTCCCAGAGGTGGGGCGTGCAGCGATAAAAAGACGTGAGCTCTACATCCAATCATTTTTTGCGCAGGTGGATGCTTTTGTCAGCCCGTCGCATTTTCTGCTTTCCCGATTTGAAGACTGGGGACTACCAAAAGAGAAATTGGTCATGATCGAGAACGGGTTGGAAGGCGGGAAGCCTGCCCAAATCCGGCCGATAAAACCCGGTCAACCACGCAATCGTTTTGCCTATTTTGGTCAGTTGAATCCCTTTAAAGGGATCAAAGTTCTTGTGGATGCCGTGACGCGAATTCCAGCAGATGTTTGGGGCGACAGCCTGTTGTATGTTTATGGCGGAAATCTCGAACATCAACCTGAGGACTTTCAAGACAACATAAAAGATCTGTTTCGGCAGGCGCGCCAACGTATCCGCTTTGGCGGTTCTTATAAAAGTCACGAACTCCCGGATTTAGTCCGCAACACGGACTGGGTATTGGTGCCCTCTACCTGGTGGGAAAATGCACCTGTTGTCATTCAAGAGGCGCAGTTTCACGGCAGACCGATCATCGCCAGCAACATTGGCGGAATGGCGGAAAAGGTGCGAGATCAGATAGATGGGTTGCATTTTCAAGTGAGCAACCCCGATAGTCTTGCCGAAACCATGGCCAAGGCGATCCGGGATCCAAGCCTATGGGACAGGCTGCATTCAGGGATCCAGCCCCCAATGACTGCTCACAACAGCGGACTGCGTCATGTCGAACTTTTTGAGAAACTCTTGGCGCGGCGGCGCGCAGCTCAACCGCTCTCCAACGAGGCTGCGGAATGAAAACACCCGGCGCTTGGCAATCCTATGACGCTGCAAAACGCGACTTAATCCGAGGCGGAATTGCCGGCGGCGTGTTGGGTGTTTTCATCAATATCCTTCATCTTGCGTTGCCGCTTTTTACAATCCAAGTATACGATCGGGTGCTTTCCAGCGGCAGTTTGGAGACGTTGGGGGCGTTGGTTCTGCTGGTCCTGATCATTTTGAGCTTTCAAATCTTCCTCGATACTTTGCGTCAGCGTATCTTTCTTATTCTTAGCGGTCGTGTGGCGACGCGTTTGGGCCGCCCCGTCTTAAACGCAGCGGTCGAAACCTCATTGCGCGACGGCCCCTCTGGCGTTGTTGGATCTTTGCGTGACGTCAACGAATTGCGCGCATTCGTGTCGGGTGGATCAATCGCATTGCCGATAGATTTAGCAATGTCTCCCTTGTTTTTGGGTGTCTTATTTTTGCTACACCCGGGTTATGGTTTGGTTGGTCTCATCGGTGTCATTTTGCTCGGTGGATCAGCTGTTGTGACTGAAATCATGGTGCGTCGCCCGACGGCCGAAGGCAATCAGGCCGCCGCTGAGGCTCAGGCGGAAACGGCTGAAGTGATCCGCAATGCAGAGGTCGTTACTGCAATGGGTATGCTGCCCGCTTTGGCACACCGTTGGCGTCAGAATCAGGCCGTTGCCATTGAAAAAACGGAACGGGGTCAGCGCCTTGTCAAATTGCTCGCCTCGCTTACGCGTGGATTGCGGCTCATCTTGCAAATTGGCATCGTTTCGATGGGGGCTGTGTTAGTGACAACAGATTTGGCTTCTGCAGGCACGATCATCGCTGCAACAGTCACTTTAGGGCGGCTTTTGATGCCCTTTGAGCAATTGATTGAAGGGTGGCGGAAATGGACCGATGTCATCGCGCGGATGGGGCGGATGAAACAAGTGTGCGAAACAGGGGCGGTCGGGCGCGATACTGTCCCAATCGACATTCAGAACGGTACGCTTAACGTTGATCGTTTGACCTATATTCCTTCAGAAAGCGCAAATCCAATTTTGCGTAACGTTTCTTTTGAACTGCCCAGTGGGGCCATGCTTGGCGTGATTGGCCCCTCAGGTGCGGGTAAATCGACGCTATCACGTATGTTGGTCGGTGTAATCAAGCCAACGGCAGGGGCTGTCTATATCGACGGGCAAAGTACCTTCAGCCATGAACGCGGTAGTTTTGGGCGAGCGGTGGGGTATCTACCGCAGGAACCGACGTTGTTTAACGCAACAGTGCGAGACAACATCGCTAAATTTGAAGACATTGATATGGCGCAAGTTGTCAAAGCTGCGCGAACCGCAGGTGTGCATGAACTGATTGGTAGTTTGCCGCAGGGGTATGCCACCCGCGTGGGAGCTGGTGGGGTTGAATTAAGTGGAGGACAAAAACAACGTGTGGCGCTTGCTCGGGCAATCGTGGGTGACATCAAGCTATTGGTTTTGGATGAACCAAACGCACATTTGGATGCAGAAGGCGAAGCCGCTCTCGTTGCGGCCCTGTCATATCTAAAAAGTCAGGGAAAAACAATAATTGTCATCGCTCAAAGGATGTCCATTTTGACCCGCGCGGACAGTTTATTGGTTCTGCGTGACGGGGCTGTCGCAAAGTTTGGCCCACCCGCTGAAGTGCTTGAAGCCATGGAACCTCGTCGTGTTCTGACAAACCCATCTGTGGAAACTGACCCGCAAAGATCGTTCGGGCGCCCATCATGAGTGGTTTCGAGACCGAAGAGCAGGAACTTATCTCCTACAAACCTATTTTATTGGCTGCATTGTTGAGCTCCATCGGAATGATTCTGGCAATACTTGGCTGGTCCTTGTTTGCTAAACTCGACTCCGCAATTGTCTCTAATGGTATCCTTCATGCGGAAAGTGATCGTAAGACAGTTCAACATCTGGAGGGCGGCATTCTTGCCGAACTGTCTGTGCGGCCGGGGGATTTTGTTGAAGCTGGTCAGGTCGTTGCCCGCCTTGATGATACACAGATCTCAGAAAACCTTGTCCAACTCAGAGCGGAGTACGAATTCCGGAGGTTCACTCTCTGGCGTTTAAGGGCGGAGCATGTAGGGTCCCAACCTGACACAAAGGCAGCACCTTCTTTGGGAGAAGATCGAGTTGTCGAAGAAGAAATTCACATCGCTGAGGCTTTGGCGTTACATCGTGCGAGACTTAAAAACCACGAAGCGGAAATCGCAGGGCTTGATTACCAGATCGCGCAACGACGCGCCCAGATCGAGGCCAATGCCGGTCTGGTACGTTCAGCAACGACACAACTGAATTCATGGACCACCGAGCGCGAAACGATCCGTCAGTTGGTCCAAACCGGGGCTGCAGCAGAACGTCGCCTATGGGAATTGGATCGCGCCATCGCTGTAAGTGGCGGTACGCGGGACGAAAACAACGGTTTGATTGATGCGGCGCGCCAAGATATCGAGCGTGCCGTGTCTGAAAAAGAAGCGCTCCATCAAAACAGGATGGCGAGTGTTGCGGCTGAACTGACAGAAACCCGTCGTGTTCTTCTGGCGCTAGATAGTCAGATACGTGCTGCCGAGGATATTAAAGAACGCCATCTGATGCGGGCTCCACAATCTGGGCGTGTCGTCGATATTAGCGTCATTACAGCGGGGGCCGTTTTGGGCCCTGGTGAAATTCTGATGGAGATATTGCCAGCAGATGATCAATTGGTGGCACTTATCCGATTGGCTCCAAATGCGATTGATTCCGTAGAACCTGGTGGGCCAGCCAAAGTGAGGATGATTGCCTACAAACGTGCGGATGCACCGCTTGTCAATGGGACGCTTTCTTATGTGTCGCCTGACATACTGGAAGATCCGGCCACGCAAACACCATATTTTGAAGCGCGCGTCACATTGGACGACTCTGAATTGGGAAAGCTCGACGATACTCCAATTTCGGCAGGAATGCCGGTCGAAGTGACGCTCGTCACAGGCACGCGACGTGCTGGCGATTACCTTATTGAACCCTTTCTGAGACATTTTCGGCGCGCTTTTCGCGAAGAATGAAAAGGATGCATTTTAACAGCAATGCAATGTTTCAGTGGTCTTAACTCGTAAATATATAGATAAAGGATAACCCCATGAGTACTGATAATCCGACTGTGTCACTCTCGCAGGCAAATCTCCAAAGTTTCGCGGAGAAAGGTTTGAAACTCTATGGGTTGACGCATACCGGTCGGCTTGCAAAAGGATCATTTGTTGAGACGCCCACCAGCTTGTTGTCGAGCGTCACGCCAGGCGCTTTTTTAGAAGTCGGTGCGTTTTGTAATATGAGCGGTGGGACATTGAATAACATCCGCATCGGGCGTTATTGCAGCATGGCACATGGTGTCGTCACGGGAAGCCATGAACACCCAACAGATTGGCTGACAACCTCCCGGATGGCGTATTACCCTGAAGTAAATGGGTGGGACAAATTGATGTGTGGTGAAGGCGCAAGCGAAGCGCATTCAAAAAAACGTCCATTTGCGGCAAGTTGCCCCATCACAACCTTGGGGAATGATGTGTGGGTCGGTCAGGGCGTTTTCATCAAATCAGGTGTTACTATTGGGCATGGAGCAATAATCGGCGCGCGCGCTACGGTTCTAAAAGACGTTCCCCCGTATGCGATTGTCGTGGGAACACCTGGTCGCGTTGTCAGATTGCGTTTCAAGGAGAGTATTGTGGAACGCTTACTGGCATTGAAATGGTGGGACTATAGCATTTACGATCTTTTCGATGCCCCGATGGACGATATCGAAAAGAGCTTAGATGTGCTGGAGAGGATGATCGACGACAAGAAAATACAAACTTTTTCAGGCGCAAAACTTGATCGTCAAACCCTTGGATCGCCAGAAAAGATTACGGCTCTTTTGCAGGCACCACCGATGGCAAAGGCCAGCTAAGACGATGCGCGACCAAATCTCTTTGCGCATGTGTTTTGCAGGCTTTTCCCAGTGCAATGCGAACATAAGTGAGCCACAAGTCACCATCCGTAACGTCAAACATTCGCGACGTGCTTTGCGGGTCCAAAAGGCTAGGGTAGGCGACAGCGTAAGGCAGTTTGCAATCGCGTCGCCAGAGCAATGGCAAAGCAATCAACAGCTTAGGTCTATCCCAATTGATCAGATCAGAGGATTGAAGCGCCCATATTCCAGACACCGTTTTACCTTGCAGGTCGGGCCGGGTCATAGGTGTGACGGCCAGAAACTTGTCCCCCTGACGGATCACAGACGACAAGACCGACCGCAAACCTGGCAACGGAGCGCACACATGCATCGCCGGGTCAGAGATTTTCTCGCGGTAAGGATCTTTGAATCGTCCAGAAAAACTCTGCCCGTCCCAAAACTGCCAATCCTTGGGGGAGCCTGTGACAGGACGGCGCATCAGACAGACGCCACGTTGCTGAGCTTCATAGGCTTCGGCAAAAAAATAAGTATAGAGCCAACCATCATGATTAAACATGTTGCTGGGATTAAAATACCCGCTGCGACGTGTTTGTTCGGGATCGAAACTGTAAGGCAAAGTGGCGACGGGTATCATAGAGGTATCAAATGTGCGGCCACCATTCGAGCTCGTGGTTGCCAAGATCGCGTTGCGCCAACACGGCATATAGTCACGCGATGCGCATTGACCGGGGTGCCGATGCCCATGGTATTCGGCATGAATGAGCGCCTCTACAGCGACGCCATCCTGAGTGAAAACAGAAGCAATCCACAAACGGTCACTGCGCTGGGCTGGATCAGGGTTTTGCGGGCTCACCAGTCGTTCCGTGCAATCGCGGGTCAAATCAATGTCCAAAACGTTTGCGACGCTTGCACGCGAAGTTTCAGCCCCCGCAAGAACATGGATCATACCGTGGCCGTCTCGCCAAGCGCGTGCTGGGGTGTCTACAATATCCCAATGGGCGCATCGTTGCTGGCGCCAGTCAAACAAAAGCCCGATCGGTTCCACCTCCACAGTTTGCGCATTGCCACCCCCCATCATGCAGATCCAAAACAGAAAAATCATCCAGGTTTTTCCATGCAACGCCATGAACTGTCCTCTCATGTGGTTGCGCTATGCCCCAGCGGAAAGGCACGCACCGCAAATCGAGATCAGAGGTAGCGGAGAAATATGAACAAAGAGATAGAAAGTGGCAGCCTCGAGCAATCAGATAAGGTTGAACGCGTAAATGGGATCATCGACCGATTAGGCTCAAAACGTATCGCTGGTTGGGCGATTGATCGCGCGGATCCCAATGCGCATGTCGATGTCGATATCTATTTCGAGGATATTTTGATTGGTCAGGTGGCGGCCTCAAATTACCGCAAGGATCTGGAGAAGAATGGAATAGGGACTGGTCGGTATGGTTTTAAATTTGAGCTGGAGGACGAAATTGACCCGGACATGTCTTTTGCTATTTCAGCCATTGCGCGGACAAAAGATGGTTCCAGCGCAAGATTACGCAATACTGGATCGACCATGTTGTCTGATGATCCTGAGACACGGCTGAGTCAGCGCGCTTACCTGAACGGGTGCGCCCTCCGCAAGGAGCTTTCGGAATTGTCTAATGCGTTGCAAACCATGATAGAAATGGAAAACGCGAACGAGGCGGATACGAACACCTTGGACCGTATCGAATTGGTGCAGGCGCGACTGGAAACTATTCTACCCAAGACGCATGAACCAAATTTGGTAAACAACTTCACTGGCCTGAAATGGGCAGTTTTTGTGGCGCTGTTGTTCGGGATGGCGTCTTTGGGGGTGGGCGTTTTTTCGGTGTGGACAGGATAGAATGGGCGCTGAAAAACCGTCAATTTTGTTTATTCACGACGAATACCCAGGGCAATTTGGTGCGTTCGCAGAGTATTTAATGGCTCAAGGATGGGCTGTTTCTTTCGCAACCCTAAACAAGAACATACCAGAAAATATGCCCTATCCAGTGTTTGGGTACAAACCTCACCGAACGCCTGCTGCACAGACACACCCTTATGCCCAATCCTATGACCGGGCCGTGCTGACAGGGCAGGCTTGCGCACGTACGTGCATGGCCGCCAAGGATGCGGGTGAATTAGCACCGCACGTTATCCTCTCGCATGTCGGGCCAGGGGCTGGATTGTACGTGCGTGATGTGTTCCCTGACGCGTTCATAGTTGCGTATTGCGAGTGGTGGTATCACTCTCCTGGTGTTGACACATGTTACTTGATGGACCTTGCCGGACAGATCGAAGAACAGAATTTAGATCAATTGATAATGTCTCGCAGTCGGAACACGTCGATTTCCACTGAAATCCTGTCGGCAAATAAAGCCCTCTGCCCTACGGAATTTCAAGCATCTCAATTCCCAAAAGAATTGCGACGTAAAATGACGGTCTTTCATGATGGTGTGGATGCAGATTATTTCTGTCCACTGTCAAAATCTACAAATCTAAAGAACCCAGCGAATGGCGCTTTGGCTGCTCTGCCAACAGATGCGGCTGTGGTAACTTATGCGACCAGAGGTATGGAACCACATCGGGGGTTCCCTCAGGTCATGCAAGCCTTTTCAAAAGTTGCGGCACAACGTGCTGACACGTATTTTGTCGTGGCTGGTGAAAACAAGGTTTTTTACGGATCAGATCAAGATCGTACAGTTGATTGGTTTGCTGAGGTAACGGAGCGGTATCCAATACCACGCGAACGCTTGATTTGTCCGGGAACGCTGACCAAATCTGATTATCGATGGCTTTTGCGACGATCCTGCGCGCATGTCTATTGCACGGTGCCATTTGTATTGTCGTGGTCTTTGTTGGATGCGATGTCTGTCGGTGCGCCATTGATCGTTTCAGATGTTGCACCGGTGCGCGAAGTTGTTCCAGTTGATGTCGCAAAATTTGTTGATTTACGCAGTCCTTTGGCGCTGAGCAGGGCAATCGTCGAAGTGCTTGAGGAAAAAGAGAATGCTGTGCGGAAATCCAAATTGGGCCGAAATAGAATTCTAGCGGACTACAATATCGCCGATCAACTTGAGCAGCGCACGCAGTGGTTGCTTGATGGGCTAAGTGAAAGAACGAGATGTGCGACGTAAAGGTGGTTGCGCTGTAACGGAAAGCACTTTTTCGGTATCAGGATATGGCTTAGCGGTTTATCTATCTGAAGCTGTGCGTATGGTCTCAAAACCGTTGGCGAATTATCAAACAGTGCCAAGGCCATCAAAGGGGGATTACGAAGAATGAGTAACGTCGCAGTATTTGGTCTTGGTGCCATGGGGTACGGGGTGGCAATGTCTGTCCTTGGTGCGGGTCACACAACATACGGATTTGACGTCGTCCCTGCACAGCAAGAAAAATTTCGCGCGTCGGGTGGTGGTTCAGGAACGGTTGCAGCCGTGGGTGACGCCCTAGATGCGGCGGCCATTGTTGTTTTGAATGCCGCGCAAACCCAAGAAGTGTTGTTTGGCGCAAACGCGCTCGTCCCTCAATTGCGAAAAGGTGCAGTTGTTTTGGCGTGTGCAACCGTTCCCCCTGATTTTGCTCGTTCAATGGAGGCGCGTTGCCAAGAATACGGCGTTCATTATCTGGATGCACCTATTTCCGGTGGGGCTGCCAAAGCTGCAACCGGGCAGTTGTCAGTCATGGCTGCAGGCACTGATGCGTCTTTTGCAGCAGCACAGCCGATTTTGGAGGCGATGGCGGAAAACGTATTCACTTTGGGTGATGCGGCGGGCGCGGGTTCAGCCATGAAAGCAGTTAATCAATTGTTGGCCGGCGTTCACATTGCAACTATGGCCGAAGCCTTGACCTTTGGAATGACCCAAGGGGTTTCGCCTGAGAATTTTGTGGATGTGATCAGCAAGTGCGCAGGTACGAGCTGGATGTTGGAAAACAGAGCGCCCCATATTGTCGATGGAGATTACACGCCGCTCAGTTCGGTGAATATTTGGCCGAAAGATTTGGGGATTGTTCTGGATATTGCAAAATCAGCACAATTTAGCGCCCCAATCACAGCCGTTGCAGTGCAGCAGTTCATCGCGGCCGCAGGAATGGGGTTAGGGCAAGAAGATGACGCTGCTGTGGCTAAAGTCTACGCACGCAATGCGGGGTTAACTTTGCCCGGCGAAGAAACGTAATCAAGTTGAGTTTCCTTTTTGTCCCTGATCCTTGCGCCTATTTTTCAGCGCATTGTTAAGGGAAAACACAAATAATCCAATAAGTGTTGGTGCACGTCTTTAAGGAAGGGGGGTGCCCCTCAAAAAATGGCTCTGGCGAACAATCGGGTGTCCATTTTATTGAGTACTTCTGATCTGGCGGTCACTGGACTGGATTGTTTTGTGATACAACGACCAGCCTCGCTCGATGTGTTTGATGCTAAAAGATATCGGGGATAGACTGTCTGTCTGACAGTCTATCCCCGATAGTTGTTCTGGGTGGGTCATGGCAGGAGGCCTACACGTGTTCGCGAACACAAGCCCTGTGGCGCTGTATGCAAAGCGCAAACCTGTGATGGTTCTCCGTCCGAAACTTACCCTTTACTATAGGCCGTCAAAGCAGCTCTTGCACCATCACGCCAGATCATCTCGAGCCAGTTGGAAAATGCATCGCTGAATGCAGCATTGTCTGCAAGCGTTCCATACACCCAGTTTTGTTGCAACCAGGCCGTAGGTCTATCACGTGCTTGCAGCGCCGCTGTATTGAGCGCATCCCACTGGGGATCGTTTGGCTCTATCACAGAACCATCCTCGCGTTCCCCAGCACACATGCGTGCCCAGAGGGCTTCAACCAGTGCAAGACCTGACACAGAACCACCGCTTTCTATGGCTTCCTTGAGGATGGGCAGAACAAACCCCATGTGACGCGATGAACCATCAAAGGCAACGCGGCGGGTTGTGTCCAGAATGGCCGGATTAGAGAAACGTTTTTCGATCAAATGAACGTATGCCTCCGGGGCGATCTCGGGGACGGGATCCACATAAGGGACGATACCTTCAGTCTGCACCTTGTCAAAAAACTGAGCGATTTGTTCGTCATGCATACATGCATAGATCGTTGGAACACCCAAGATTTCGCCGACGTTTGCCAAAACTTGATGGCCAGCATTTAGGATGCGGATCTTCATGCTCTCATAGGAATGAACGCTATGTGTTAGCGTTGCGCCTATGATTTCCCACGGGGGACGCCCGGCGCAAAAGCTGTCTTCGATTACCCATTGACGGTAATTCTCATGCGTGACCGGAGCCAAGTCAGAAACGCCTAAGCTTTGAACCAGCTCAAGCTCCTTTTCGCCGGTCGCCGGGACAATGCAGTCTACCATTGAGTTTGGAAAGGCACCTTCACTGTCAATCCAATCAGCAAGATCAGGATCACTTAGGCGGGCCAGTCCAACCACGGTCTGACGCAGAATCGCCCCGTTGTTTTGGAGGTTGTCACAGCATTGGCATGTAAAAGGCACCGCGCCGGCTAATCGGCGGGCTTTCAATGCTGCAATGATGGCGCCAAAGGCTGTGCGGGGTCGCTCAGGTGTTGTGGCATCATGCTGGATGTCATCGTGATTGACATCCAAGCCGCCAGCGACATCCTGATAGTATCCGCCTTCGGTAACGGTCAGAGATACGATCCGGATTTTAGGATCTGACATCGTCGCTATCAGCGCGGCATTGTCCTCTTGGATGGGGAGAAAATCGATCATTGCGCCGGTTACTTCTGCGCTGGACCCGTCAGGGCCTAATTCAATGAGCGTGTTCAGGCACTCCTGTGCCAGTAGCTTTTCTCGCATCTTCCCGTCGCCCGGTCTGACACCTGCACCGATGATCGCCCAGTCCAAGGCAAGACCTTTTTGCATCAGGCGATGAAGGTACCAAGCTTGGTGGGCACGGTGAAAATTACCAAGTCCAATATGGACAATACCTGCCGTTAGCATCGACCGGTCGTACTCCGGTGTTTCGATACTTTTCGGCAGATGCTGAAGTGTTTCGGTCCTTAATTCTATTGACATAGGGCCTCGCGCAAAATCTTCCATTAGTTCATCCAATTGCCAGCATCGACATTTAGAGTCTGGGCTGTGATGTATCGAGCTTCTTCAGAGGTTAGAAAACGCAGCGATGTGCGATCTCCTCCGGAAGACCCATGTGGCCTCACGGTGCTTCCTCTGCAACAAGTTTCTTTTCATTACTCTGTGTTCGTTCACGTGCAGTTGCACGAAAAACGGCGCGCCCGATCTCTCGGGCGCCCCTTGTTCCTAAGGCTGTTCTACCAGCCAAACGCATTATTCAATTCTTGAACCTTGAGCGTCGAACTTGTGCAATTTGTCCAGCTGCGGGCTCAGATAAATATCATCGCCATGCTTGACTTGTATATCACCTGGGATCCGCACAGTCAGCATGTCACCCAACCCGGTGTCATGAACGTGGATGAACGTGTCTGATCCAAGATGTTCTGCAACACCGACACGACCTTTCCACATACCGTCTGTCATGCTGACATCCGTGTGTTCAGGGCGAATGCCGATCGTTGCTGCATCGTGTTTTTCGGCCTCAGGACCTTTCACAAGGTTCATTTTAGGGGAGCCGATGAAGCCCGCGACAAATTCGTTTTGCGGACGGTGGTACAGCTCAAGTGGAGAGCCGACCTGCTCGATGAACCCAGCGCGCAAAACGACGATCTTGTCAGCCATTGTCATGGCTTCGACCTGATCGTGCGTCACGTAGATCATGGTTGTTTTGAGCCGTTCGTGAAGCTCACTGATCTCTAGGCGCATGCCGACACGCAAGGCGGCATCAAGGTTGGACAGCGGTTCGTCAAAGAGGAACGCAGAAGGCTCGCGGACAATGGAGCGACCGATGGCCACACGCTGACGCTGACCACCTGACAACTGGCCCGGCTTACGGTCCAGATAATCCGTCAGGTTCAGGGCCTTGGCCGCGCTATCGATGCGTCTTTGCTGTTCGTCCTCGGGCATGCCAGCCATTTTCATCGGGAACGCAATGTTTTTGCGTACCGACATATGCGGATAGAGCGCATAAGACTGGAACACCATGGCCAGACCGCGTTTGGCGGGTGGCACGAAGGTTGCATCGGCACCATCAATGTCGATTTGACCCGACGTGATGTCCTCTAGGCCGGCAATCAGGCGCAGAAGGGTAGATTTTCCGCAGCCAGAAGGTCCTACGAATACGGTGAATTCACCGTCTTCAATTGTGAGATCAAGGGGTGGAATGACCTGCACATCACCGAAGCTTTTGCTGACTTGGTTAAGTTTGATTTGTCCCATTGGTCTAATCTTTCCTTACTTCACGGCGCCGAAGGTCAAGCCGCTGACAAGTTGTTTCTGGCTGAACCAGCCAAGGATGAGGATTGGCGCGATGGCCATTGTGGATGCTGCGCTGAGTTTCGCAAAGAACAGTCCCTCAGGGCTCGAATAGCTGGCGATAAAGGCCGTTAGAGGGGCCGCTTTCGCTGCTGTCAGATTCAAGGTCCAGAAGGCTTCGTTCCATGCCAGAATGAAATTCAGCAACATCGTTGAAGCGATCCCCGGAACAGCCATCGGAGTGAGGATGTATACGATCTCCTCTTTCAGGCTCGCCCCGTCCATGCGCGCAGCTTCCAGAATTTCGCCCGGAATCTCCTTGAAGTACGTATAGAGCATCCAGACAATGATCGGCAGGTTCATCAACATAAGGATGATGACAAGAGCCACTCTGCTATCCAATAGACCTAGATTAATGCTGATCAGGTAGATTGGGTAAAGTACGCCAACCGCTGGAAGCATCTTAGTGGAGAGCATCCAGAGCAAGATGTCTTTGGTCCGTTTTGAAGGCACAAAGGCCATCGACCAAGCTGCAGGAATGGCGATTATAATCCCGAGAAGGGTAGAACCACCGGCGATGAAGATCGAGTTCCAGAGAAAACGCGCATAGTTAGAGCGTTCCAGAACGTCCTTGTAGTTTTCCAAAGTCCAATCAAAAGCCAGGAAAACTGGCGGATCAGCAATTGCTGTCGCTTCGGTTTTGAAGCTGGTGAGAATGGTCCAGAGGATTGGGAAAAAGATCAGCAACCCGATGCCCCAAGCGGCGGTTGTGTTAATGATCTTGCGTTGTTGAGTAATTGCGCGGGCCATTATGTCCTCCTCACGCGTCGAGATTCTTGCCGACGATGCGCATCAGGAAGATGGCAACAATGTTGGCTAGAATGATTGCATAAACACCACCCGCAGAACCAAGTCCTACGTTTTGACTTTCAAGCACACGTTGGAAAATCAGATATGTCAGCGTACGCGTGCCGAAAGCACCGCCGGTTGTGACAAAGATTTCCGCGAAGACTGCGAGCAAGAAAATTGTCTGGATCAGAAGCACAATCGTAATCGCGCGGCTGAGGTGTGGTAGTGTGATAAAGGCGAAGCGCTTTAAGGGTGGCGCGCCGTCCATCTCGGCAGCTTCCAACTGTTCGCTGTCAAGCGATTGGATCGCTGTCAGCAAGATGAGGGTCGCAAAGGGAAGCCACTGCCATGACACGATCATAATGATCGATGGCATAGATGCCTCTGAAAGCCATGCTAGAGGTTCGGCCCCGAAAAACTTCCACAGATGGGCGAAAAGTCCGTTCACCGGGTCCATAAACATGTTTTTCCACACCAAGGCAGAAACAGTTGGCATGACGAAGAAGGGTGCGATGATCAGGATCCGCACAACACCCTGGCCCCACATGGGCTGATTTAGGAGGATGGCAAGTAAAATACCGAACGCAACTGTTATTATTAAAACGCTACCAACGATTGTCAGTGTGGCCACAACAGAAGGCCAGAACGCACTAGAACTTACAAAACGCACGTAGTTGTCGAAACCTGTCCACCCTAGGTCACCGCCGCGCAATGGCAGATACCTTTTGAATGAAAATACTAAGGTCATAATCAAGGGTACGAGCATCCAGCCGAGCAGTAGAATAACCGCAGGGGCCATCATGATGCGGGCCGCTGATCGCGAATGTTGGGTTGCCATTTGGGCATACCTCCTCTGTTGAGAGCCTTGCAGCTATCTTAAACGGAGCTTCAATTTTGAGAGATTTTTTTTAGGTGCCTGGGGAACACATCACCAATGGTGTGCTCCCCAGGTGTAGGAGACGCTTAGCGGTAGCCAGCGGCTTCCATTGCGTCATTTGTCAAAGCTTGTGCCTTGGCAAGAGCTTCATCAACTGTCTGCTGACCAGCATAAGCCGCTGAGAACTCTTGGCTTACTTCGGTCGCGATACCGGCAAACTCAGGGATCGCTGCGAACTGAATGCCAACATATGGCACAGGCTTCACAGTTGGGTTCTTAGGATCAGCTGCTTTGATGGAGTCCAAAGTCATCTGAGCAAAAGGAACTTCCTTGTAGTTCTCGTTTTCGTACAGAGAAATACGTGCGCCCGGAGGAACGTTCGCCCAACCTTCGTTTGCAGCAACAAGTTCAATGTACTCTTTGGACGTTGCCCATTCGATGAACTCTTTCGCAGCTGCTTCTTTTTGTGTGCCAGCTGGGATACCAAGCGCCCATGCCCACAACCAGTTGGAGCGCTTTTCGACACCTTCGGAGTTTGGTGCCAGAGCAAAACCAACGTGATCAGCTACAGTAGAATCGTCTGGGTTTGTGACAAAAGATGCCGCAACCGTCGCGTCGATCCACATGCCGCACTTGCCTTGCTGGAACAGGTTCAAGTTTTCGTTGAAACCGTTTGTCGCGTAGCCTGCAGGGCCAGATTCTGACATCATGCCGACGTAGAAATCCAATGCGGCTTTCCATTCGGGTTGATCGAACTGAGCGTTCCAGTCTTCGTCAAACCAGCGTGCACCGAAGGAGTTGGCTGTTACAGTGATGAATGCACCACCTTCACCCCAACCGGCTTTACCGCGCAAGCAGATGCCGTTGATTTCGTTGTCACGGTCCGTCATCGCAGCAGCCGCTTCGCGGATGAACTGCCATGTTGGATCTTTCGGCATTTCCATGCCCGCTTTTTCCATCAGGTCCTTGCGGTACATGATCATGGAGCTTTCACCGTAGAACGGAGCAGCATACATGGTGCCTTCATAAGAAAGGCCTTCACGCATCGCAGGCAAGATATCGTCGATATCGTACTCTGCGGACAAATCGTCCATAGGGACGAGCCAGCCGTTTGCAGCCCAGATCGGCGCTTCGTACATGCCGATTGTCATGAGGTCGAAGGAACCGCCTTTGGCAGCGATGTCAGTTGTGACACGCTGGCGAAGAACGTTTTCTTCAAGTGTGACCCATTCGACTTGGTGGCCAGTCTTGGCTGTGAAGTCATCGGTCAGACCCTGCATGCGGATCATGTCACCGTTGTTTACTGTTGCAATTGTAAGTGTGGTACTGTGGCCGTCGGCATATGCGCCTGCTGCCGTGATGAGCGACAACGCTGTCGCCGCACTAAGTGCGTTTCTCAAGTACATCCTAGTCCTCCCTTATGATTTGGATGTTGTTTGATTACGGTATTATTGTTTTATACACTACGTCAACAAAAAAGTTTACGCGCGACAAGTTTTAGTCATGCTAAGCAGACTGGCGCATTACCAGTTGTCCCGCGAACAGCTTGACTTCATGAGGCTTTACTTCACCTTGAATGGCAGCAAAGAGCGTCTCGACAGAGTATCGAGATATAGCTTTGTAGTCTTGAGCGACGGTTGTCAAAGGTGGACACGTAAAACGTGAAAATGGATGGTCGTCCTGACCCGCAATTCGAATCGCACAATCCTCTGCGAAACCGACTCGTTTTCCTTGTTCGTAAAAGGCGGTAAGTAGCCCGATCGCCAGGCGATCATTGCTGCACAAAACAGTGTTTGTTTTGAAATTTGATTGCTTCAGGGCCGCCATACCTGCGCTGCGTCCGATTTCTTCGAAGGCCCAGCCTTCCCCATCCGCTCGGACAATCATCGGAATGTGTCCCAGTCTCTCCATTGCGCCGATGTACGACTGTCGCCGTTTGTTGGCGTTCGGGTTGGACGGGTTTGCCATTTCAAAGAAACACGGCGGTTCGCCGGTGCGGCACAGATATTCGACGATCATTGTGGACAGTTGTGGATTGTCGGAGCCCACAAAGGCAAGGCCGAAATCTTCCAAGCTGCTGTCAAAAAGAACCGTCGGGATTTCCGCGCAAAACTTTTCAATCTCCAATTTCTTAGAATGCCGCCCCAGCGGCGCCAGCAAAACGCCAGCAGGTTTCAATGACCTCAAGTGATCGAGAATCTCGATTTCCAGATCTTGATCGCCATGGCTGCTAAAAAGTGTGGGGCGATACCCCGCCTCGATACATTGCTGTTCCAGATTCCTGGCAATTTCAGCAAAGAAAGGATCAACCAAATAGGGCACCACAATACCGATATTTTTTGTCAGTCGACGGTTCTGATTGATCGCATAGATATTCGGTCGATAGTCATATTCCGCGAGTGCGTCTTCAATGCGCTTGCGTGTGGTTTGACGTACACTTTCTGGGTCATTGAAGTATTTGGAAACGGTTGGTCGAGAGATGCCACTGACCGCAGCAAACTCTTCCATGTTTTTTATCTTTGCATTGCTCATCATGCACCGTTTTTAGACTAACTGTTGGGATATTTTACAACGTCAATTCTATTTTGTCGCGCGCAAAATTTTAAATGCTCGGAGATTGCAGGCGATTTAGCAGCTCTAAACGCAGTAATTGTTGTCGCAAAAACACTGCGAATATTGGGGAAAACGTACCCGACGCTGGGCATGCTGATGGCATGATAATTTCTGAAAGATCACCCAAAAAAACAGTAATTTCTGAGATGATCTCGCGCATACGCGTGCGTATTTTTCGGCTGAAAGTTCTGTATGAGAGTAAGTCAGGACGCTATCGTGCGGCCTTTGAATTGGACGACCTTTATGTCTGCATGCTCCAACGCACTGCGTACAGATCGCGCGATTTGAACGGCCGTCGGAGTGTCTCCGTGCAGGCAGATTGTATCAATCGAAGTGTCTATGCGCTTGCCCGACTCGGTTATGATAGCACCAGCCTTGACCATGTCGACCATCCTGGAACCGGCTACGTCAGGGTCGTGTATCACCGCGCCGGGGAGGCTTCGATCAACCAGCGTAGCATCGTCATTATAGGCACGATCAGCGAAAATTTCGCCTGCGAATGTACAACCCAGCGCGCGCACCGCGTCCTCCTGCGCGGTTGCAGCAAGCACCATGACGATCAGATCAGGATCAACAGATAACGCGGCTTCATATAAATCCTGAGCAAGACGTTCATCCTCAGATGCCATATTGGCAAGCGCGCCATGCAGTTTGAGATGGCGTACTTTGGCGCCGATCGCTTTGGCCATTCCGACAGAGGCTGCCACCTGATAGCGCACTGAGTTTTGCAAACTGGCGCGCGGCACGGACATACGTCGGCGTCCAAAGCCCTGCAGATCAGAAAATCCGGGGTGTGTTCCGATGCCAACACCATTGGACTTGGCCAGTTGCATCGTTGCACTCATGACATCCGGGTCACCGGCGTGGGCGCCACAGGCTATATTGGCGGATGTTACCGTTTGGAGAAGGCTCGCATCGTCGCCCATTTTCCAAGGGCCAAAACTTTCGCCCATGTCAGCGTTCAGGTCCACAGTTTGCATTAGAAACTCCTTCAGTGGCTATAGGGATCAGCCGTGGCTGAAATCACGCCGCTGACCAATTGATAACTTAGCAGGTCGTTCATTGCTCGGGGATCGCGCACCAATGGTTGCACTCGCCCGGACAAGGATTGCAACGCGGCGCGGGCTTTCAATTCGACATCCACTGCGTCTGGCAGGGACAAGAATTTGAAGCTCAGGGCAGCACCCACAGGGGCTTGAGCTACGCGCGGCAAATCGCTCGGAAGGACGGTGCCGATACGAGGATACCCCCCGGTCGTTTGGCATTCGCACATCAAAACATACGGCGCACCATCGCCGGTAATTTGAATGTCTCCTTCTGAGATGATCTCTGAAATGATGCTCAAGCCACCATCAACAAAAAAGCCATGGCCATGGGATGCCATTCGGACGCCTTGCCTGTTGCCACGGGGATCGCGTTGAAACTCCGTGACCGCGAAACGTTCCAACGTCTGCGGTGAAAACTGTTCTGTCTGAACTGATGCGACAATATTGATTTCGCCGCCTGACAGGCGAGGGTCTGGCGCAATAACGTCACCGCCGAGAGCCAAATTCGGTTTGTTTAGGGGCAGGTCTTGACCCGCCCCCAACAGTTTGCCAACCCGGGCTGTTAGATGACTGGATCGCGCGCCCATCACCATAGGTGTGTCAAATCCGCCGCTCACAGAGAGATAGCCATAGACGCCTTCTTGTGTGCCGCCAATGGTTAGTTTGGCACCAGCTGGCAGGAAGTGACTGGCGTTCCAGGCCAACGCGGCGCCGTCAATGTCTGCCGCCATGCGCGCCCCTGTTAAGCCGATCGAAGTGTCGATGCTGGCCTGAAAGGTTCCGCCCAAACCAACCATTTCCAACGCCGCGAGGGCAGGGCTTTGTCGCAACAAAGCAGCTCCTTCATGGAGTGCCAGTGTGTCTGCTGCCCCCCCGCGCGTGAGGCCATAGGCAAGATACCCCTGCCGACCCAGATCTTGAAGCGACAGAGAGGGGCCAGCCGTCAGGATAGACAAATACCCGCTCATTGTAGCAGCTCCTGATCTGCGCCACCGTTGCCCGAATGGTCATTGGCCAAAATATTCTCCAAGGTGTTTCGGCTGACGGACGGGAATTCCAACTCATCACCGGGCGTCAATGCGAAGGGCTGCTCTGCGGTTTGGCGAAAGTTCTTGAAGGCCGTTTGCCCAACATGCCGCCATCCAGTAGGGTTCGCGGCGGTAAAGATGATGAGCTGGCGGATGGCTGCGACCAATGCGCCGGACGGTACATTTTTTGTCAGCCCTTGTTGGCGAGGAATATTCCAATGTGGGTCAAGCTCGCCCATATAGGGTTGTCCGGGCGCATATCCGATTGTCAGCACACGTACGCGAGTAGATGACAGCTGACGGATGGCTTCATCCGGGTCAAGCCCGGCCAAAGCGGCTGCTTCTTCGAGTTGTGGGGCCAAATCCGTGCCGTAAACCGTCGGGACATGCCATAATTTGCGCCCCTCTGGCAGCCCTGCGCCGTACCAATCCCGTTGCGCCAAAAGGATTTCAATTCTTGTCTTGAGGTCATCGATGTCCGCCCTGACCAAATCCACAGCCAGATAAACCGAAACCAAAGACATCGAAGTTTCGAGCACATCTGGCCAGTTTTCAGCCTGTGCAGCGGCGCGAAAAGCGAGGGCTGCATTGTTTGCGGGTTGGCTCATTACGTCTGCAAAGCTCACCAGAACGCCTGACAAGCCGACCGTTTTGATGCAAGGAAATTGGGTCATTTCAAGAACCGGGTTTGTATAATCTGCGAAGCAGTATTGGCGTGAGGTACATGGGCAATTGCCAGCATCCGATAAACACCAATATCGGTGCCAATAGATGTTCTGGAAGGGCGACGAGAAATAATGCGATGTTTCGATTGCCCGCGCCGATTGCCAACGGTCCTGCGATGGGCGCTAAGGTTGAACGCACCAAGATGAGATAGGCGGGTATTTGAATGCCGTAGCAGAGGATGAAAGACAGCAGCACCCAAAACGCCACACTTGCAGGATCGCTGCGCAAGGCTGGGTTTAGAGCGGCCATGAGGCCCACGACAATTGCTGAAAAAGCGAAAACAGATAACCCGTTGAGAGCCTTTATCTGTGATTGGGTCGCTTGAGGGAGTAAAAACGCGCGCAGGCCGAAGCCCAATCCTGCAGCCAACACGATGACGGTTAATAGCTTTAGCGCTGCCATTGTGATCGTGAATGGATCCCCAAGTTGCGGCATCAAAAGCAAAAGAGGGAGAACGGTAAGTGGGAATAAGGCGGTGCCCAGGACCAGAATTTGCATCATTCGGCCAGCATCTTGCCCCAACATGAGCGCCAGATTGGGGGACCCCGACAGAGCGGGAGCTGCCGTGACCAAAACCAAAGCCAAAGCAATCGGTGTTTGGCTGATGCCAACGGCCCAACATATCGCCCAAATGGCCAGGGGGAGTGCCAGTTGCAACGTCAGGACTGAACCGACACCCCAACCAAAATCGGACAGCGCGCCCACTGCGGCGTGGTGACCGATGCGCAGAGCGGTTATGACCAACAAGATGGCAACCATTTGTGGCAACCATTGCTGCATGGCGGCGGCCAGACCGGGCAATGCCAGCCCGGCGCACAAGCCTGCAATCAACATCAGGCGTGCATTGTCGGAAATGAACCATAATAGTTTTTGCACCGCTAACTTGGGGTCTGCCTGAGGTTTTCTGGCAGCCATGTGGCGATGTCTGGGAACCAGATCAGCACAAACACCATCAAAACCATGATAAGGAACATCGGAAGGGCGGCCTTGGTGATATATCCCATTTCGTGTTGCGTCATGCCTTGCAAAACAAAGAGGTTGAACCCGATTGGGGGTGTGATCTGGGCCATTTCGACCACGACCACAACAAAGATACCAAACCAGATCAAATCGATGCCCGCGTCACGCACCATCGGCTCGACAATGGCCATTGTCAGCACCACAGAGGAAATACCGTCAAGGAACATGCCCAAGACGATGTAAAAGACCAATAAGGCCATGAGCAGCTGAAACCGGCCAAGTTCCATCGCATTTATCCCATCAGCCAGAGCACGTGGTAAGCCCGTGAAGCCCATCGATAATTTCAGAAAAGCAGCCCCTGCGAGAATGAGAGCGATCATTGCAGAGGTGCGCATGGCCCCCATTAGACTTGCACGAAAGGATGACAGGGAGAGAGACCCTTGGGCTGCGGCCAGAACCAGTGCACCGATGACGCCAATCGCTGCGGCTTCGGTTGCGGTCGCATAGCCAAGATACATCGATCCGATCACGACCATGATGAGCGCGAAGACAGGAGCCAGAAACCTTGAGTTTCTGATCTTTTCGGCGAAACTCATGTTGGTTTCAACGCTCGGGTTCCAGTCTTTGGAGGTTATGGAAACAAACGCGACATAGGCCATAAACATGCCAGCCAGGATCAGACCTGGGAAGACACCCGCAAAAAAGAGTTTGGTGATCGATTCATTCACAGTCACGCCATAGACGATCAGCGCCAAAGACGGTGGGATCATCAATCCCAGCGTTGCTGCACCCGCGAGCGTCCCGATGACCATTTTCTCGGGATAGTTGCGCGCGCGCAATTCCGGGATCGACATCTTTCCCACGGTTGTCAACGTTGCGGCAGACGATCCGGATACGGCCGCAAATACGGTACAGGCCACGATATTCGTGTGCACCAACCCCCCCGGCAAGCGGGCAAGCCATGGCGAGAGACCTTTGAACATATCTTCGCTGAGGCGGGTCCGATAGAGGATTTCACCCATCCAGATAAAAAGCGGCAAAGCAGTCAGCGTCCAACTGCTAGAAGAGGCCCAGATGGTCGTGATCATCGCATCACCCGCCGGTCGGCTGGTGAACAACTCCATCCCGACCCAAGCCACACCCATAAGGGAAAGGCCGACCCAAACGCCTGACCCTAATAGTAAAAATAGAACTGCGAGAAAAATACCTATGGCGTATAGTTCGGTCATCTCAGGCCTCAAAACTTTCGTCGACAGTGTCTTGGGCGATCCGGTGGTCGCCCTTAAAGATCACGTAAAACAGATTGTCAGTCAGTGCGATTGCCAGAAGTGCCCCGCCAATGACCATGACAGATTGAGGAATCCAAAGCGCTACGGCGTCTTGCCCTTGGCTGACTTCGTTGAACTTCCACGACCAGAACACAAACCAATAGGCATAGTAGGTGAAATACCACGCCACAGCGGCGGCAATGCCGAAACACCAGATTTCCAGGAGCCGTTTAGGCCCACTGGCAACCGCGTTCAACAGAATTGAGACGCGGATATGTGCGCCGTTGTTCAAGGCATTGGCGAAGGCCAGAAAACTGGCAGCGGCCATCGCATAGCCCGCATAATTCGGCGCACCCGGGAAAATCTCTCCTGTCCAGCGCGCGACCATTTGAGCCACAATCAGCAACAGGATAGATACGAGACAGAACGCAGCCAAAACCCCGGCGGCGAGATATAAAAAATCTAGTGTTTTTCGGATGATGATCACGACATCCCCTCGCTTCGAAAGGAAAATGTGGCGGCTCCAGGCTGGGTGCCGCCACGGTACAGTTATTGACCGGCTTTGAATGAATCCACCAGTGCCGCGCCTTCTTGGCCGGCAGCTTCAAGCCACTCGGTTGTCATGGTTTCACCAATCACGCGCAACTCTCCCATCAACGCGTCGCCAGCGGGTTGAACGGTCATGCCGCCTTCGACAAGCCCGTCCATTGTGAATTGCGTATAGGTTTTAGATGCTTCTAATCCGCGGACCTCAGCTTCAGATGCACAGGCTTGGATGGCCGCTTTGTTGGCGTCAGAAACATCTGCCCAAACATCTTGGTTAACCATCACATAGTTGCGCGGCAACCAGGCGTCCACTTCGTAAAAATGGGTCAGGCTTTCCCACACCTTGCGATCATATCCAGTCGCCCCGGATGACACCATGGATTCCGCAACACCGGTTGCAAAAGCTTGACTGATTTCAGCAGCTTCTACTGTGACGGGCAGCATGCCTGTCAGTTCGGCCAACCGGCTGGTGGTGTTATTGTAGGAGCGGAACTTGATGCCCTCCATGTCCGCGACGCTGTTGACCTCTTTCTTGAAATAGAGACCTTGTGGCGGCCAAGGAACTGCATACAGCAGCTCGAGGTTCTGTTCGTCAAGCAAGGCTTCTATTTTGGGCTTGGCTGAACTGTATAGTTTCTCGCTGTCGTCAAAAGACGGTGCAAGAAACGGGATGCTGTCAAAACCAAAGATGGCGCTTTCATTCTGGTGACCCGACAGCAGACGCTCGCCGATTTGAACCTGACCTGTCTGAATGGCGCGTTTGATGTCTGCACCGGCAAATAGGGAGCCGCCCGGGTGGACGTCGATTGTGATGTCGCCATTTGTGCCTGCACCGACGCACTCTGCAAAGGTGACGCCATTTACAGAATGGAAATTTGATGCGGAATAGGCCATAGGCATATCCCATTTGTCTGCCGCAAAGGCAGGGGCCATTGTTCCGAGCGTCAGTGCTGTTGTGGCTGCGCCAGCCATCAGTTTTTGTGTTAAAGTCATTTTACTCTCCATGTTGGTCTTTTTTTATGTGGCAAACCTCTGTGGCGCATAGGCGCTGAGGTCCATGTTTGTTGGTTGACCTGTCACCAGACCGGCCACCAATCTTCCTGTTTTTGGGCCGCCTGTGAGGCCGATGTGGTGGTGCCCAAAGGCAGTAAAGACCCGACTTGTGCCAATCTGCCCAATCAAGGGCAAACTGTCGCTGGGGGCAGGTCTATGCCCCAGCCATTCAATTTCGGAACTGGCCGACAAATGTGGGAATGTAGCGTGTGCCTGCTTGCGCAAAAGAGCGAAAGGCGCCGCCGAAGGTCCGGCCTTTAGGCCGCCGAACTCTACGACGCCAGCGCAACGCACACCTTGGGACATCGGCGTGGCGACGAATTTTCCCGAAGCCACCATCGTCGGGCGCGCTGGGCCGCCCGATGCGTTTTCATAGACGATATGATAGCCCCTTTCGGATTCCAGCGGGACATTCAAACCAAGTTTCTGCATCAAGGGTTTGGACCAAACACCGGCCGCAAGAACCACATCATCACAGGCGACGCGACCATTTGTTGTATCTACTGCGATGATCTTTTCGCCGGATAGGTCAAAATCTTTCACTTCAGCTTTGTGGATCGTACCGCCCATGTTTGTGAAGGCCATCGCGAGCGCTTTTACATACCCTCCGGGGTCTCGAATGAACCCGTGATCTTTCAGGGCGGCGATCAAGCTGATGTCCTCGCTGATATTGGGTTCGTAGTCGTGAACGTCGCCCCCCCTAATCAACTGCGGCTCAAATCCAGCCTCGCGACGGCGCGCCCAAACGTAGCTTTCGGCGTCAAAGGAGGCTTGGTCGCGATAGGCAAAGCAATAATCGCACTCCCTCATCCAATCTTCGAGACCAAGGCTATTTATTAGTGATTTATGCTGATCAACACTGTCGGCCACGATCGGGGTCAGTTCGCGAGAAATACGTCGTGTTTCCGTGTCGTTGGCATGCGAGAGGTAACGGGCCAACCAGGGTGTCAGTTTGGGCAGGTAACGCCAACGCATGTAAAGAGGAAAGTTTGGGTCTATCAAATAGCTGGCGGCCTTCGGGATCAATCCCGGTGTCGTGACCGGCACCATCGCAACAGACGCTAAAACCCCCGCGTTGCCATGCGATGTTCCTTCGCCCGGATCCAACCGATCTATGAGCGTTACCTGTGCACCAGCGCGCCGTAGCCAAATTGCGCTTGATACACCGACAATTCCTGCGCCTATGACGACGACGTGCTGGCTCATGCAGCCGTCCCAAAGCCATAGGTGAATTTGCGCATTTTGGTCCCACTCCGATTCCTTGCTCCCAATACTGTGCAATTTTTACATTACGTCAACAAAATGTTGACAAATTATCATTTTAAGGCAGTCTTAAAGAATGTCTGATCGTTTTCTTGGCCCAGTTGTTTCTTCGGCGCATCTCGCGAATGGTTCATTTGCCGAAATTTCGGAACTGGAATTTGGGTTAACCCTCGCGGGGCATGCCTTCCAACGATGGATGGTGCGCGCCATTGCCATGGCAGGCTACCCAGAGCTGGGTGCTTTGGATGTGCTGGTTCTACACTCTGTGTATCATCGTGAACGGCCCAAAAAACTGGCTGACATCTGTTTGGTATTGAACATTGAAGACACTCACACGGTGAATTACGCCATTAAAAAGCTCATCAAATCCGGCCTTGTTAAAGATGTGCGGCAAGGTAAAGAAAAGACCGTTGTCGCGACTGAAAAAGGTGCAGAGACCTGCGAAAGATATCGCGACATCAGAGAGGGATTATTGTTGCGCGCCGTGGGGGAGCTTGGCTTGGAGCCTGAGCACGTGAGTCGAGCGGCGAGTTTGTTGCGTTTGATGTCTGGGCAATATGATCAAGCTGCGCGTGCGGCCACGACCTATTGATTGATCCCTGTCGACGCGGCACAGATGGGTGATGATGAACCAAAGATCAGCCAAACTGGGCATCTTGATGCTCGACACGCGATTTCCTCGTATTCCGGGCGATGTGGGCAACCGAGCGACATGGAGCTTTCCGGTGGAATTTGCCATTGTCAAAGGTGCCTCTCCGCAAGCGATTGTATGCGAAGACGCAACATCCTTTACACGTGCGTTTGTCGGGGAAGGTCAGCGTTTGATCCGCGAGGGATGCACGGGACTCGCGACGACCTGCGGTTTCTTGTCTTTGGTACGCGCGCAGTTGGCCCGGGAATTGGGCGTACCCGTGGCGGCATCCGCCTTAGAACAAGCGGCCCAGATCAAAGCGCTTTTACCAGCGGAACGGAAAGTTGGCGTTTTGACGATCTCCAAGGAAAGCCTTTCAGATGCGCATCTGAACGCAGCTGGTGTTCCGGCAGATACGCATGTCGTTGGTGTAGAAGGCACTGAATTTGCTCGTTCCATCCTTGGTGATCTGGAAACTCTCAACATCAATTTAGCGCGTGTTGAACTCGTCGCTGCGGCCAGGAAACTTGTGGCCGAAGCCCCCGAAACTGGGGCTATTTTATTAGAATGCACGAATATGGTGCCCTATGCCGCGGAAATTCAATCAGCAACTGGGCTGCCAGTTTTCTCAATATACAGCTATCTGAATTGGTTCCACGAGAGCCTTGTGCCATCTCGGTTTGCGCAACCTTAGGGGCGCAACCAATCATTATC
The DNA here is from genome assembly GCA_039983935.1 of Roseobacter sp. Taxonomy (GTDB): domain Bacteria; phylum Pseudomonadota; class Alphaproteobacteria; order Rhodobacterales; family Rhodobacteraceae; genus Roseobacter. The sequence goes on from JBDWVP010000065.1 coordinate 57,048, forward strand.
AAAAGTTACGGTACTGACATTTGCGAGCCGGATCAGCCGGTTCAATTCAGTTTCGAGCGCGGCCTGACGGCCTTTGCCCCATCGCACACCGGGCTCTGGCCAGAGCGCCTTGACGCGTAACACATCCTGATCTCGAAAGGCCTTCATATCCACACGCGCCACAATCCTATCCCCCTCCAAAATGGGAAAGACATAATAACCATATTTGCGTTTGGCTTCCGGGACAAAAACTTCGATCCGATAATCAAAACCAAACAATCGCAATGCGCGTTTTCGGTCACGTAATGCAGGATCAAACGGGCTAAGCACGCGTAATCTTGTTGTCGGATCGGTTCTTAGCCCGACGTCCTGAGCAACATCAGGGCGTGCGAAACTTGCACGTTTTTGCCCGTCAACAGCACCGATTGTAATGGGTTGCAGATGACCAAGGGCCAATTCCTGCGTGCACCATTCTTTAGCCTCGTTTAGCGAAATGTGATCCCAAAATGCAGCAAGTTCAGCTGGTGTTGCAAAACCCAGCCGATCAAGAGCGCCCGCACAACACCAGTCAATTGTTTTTGCCAGATGGTCAGGGTCGACCGGCGCAGTGTGCAAGGTTTCCTCGAGCACACGTTCGGTGAGATCGTATCGTTTGCGAAAGCCGTCGCGCCCCACGACGCATAACGCGCCACTGCGCCATAGGTATTCCAATGCCGTCTTGGAGGGGTGCCAGTCCCACCAGCCGCCCGAGCCGCGTTTCTCACCTTTGCCAACATCGGAAGAACTCAGAGGGCCCTCTGCCTTGATTTGGTTTAGGACGTCCTGGAATTGTTTTTCGAAACCATCTCTGCGTCCATTCCGCCATTGATTTCGCAATTTTTCCGCATCCCGTTGGCGGCGCACATGCCACCACGGGTAATAGGATACGGGAATGACAGCGGCGTCATGTGTCCAATGCTCAAAGAGCGCTTTGTCTTTCTCATACAGCGATTTAAGCGCCTTTGCGCGGTACCGGGGCCTTCTGGAAAACAGGATTAAATCGTGGGCGCGGGCAACCGTGTTGATGCTATCGAGTTGAACAAACCCGAGCCGTTCAATCAATTGGAGCAGGTCGGGGCCTTTGGCTTCTCCACTTGGTGTTTCGGACAGCGCGTGACGGTCTAGAAACAATCGTCTTGCCTGATGATTGTTCAGGTGAAGTTCGTTCATGTCTAGCTGCGTCGTCGCAGAGTATCGCCGTAGCTAATTTTGGGCGCTAAAGTCACATGCTGCGGATCAGGTGGCGTCGCGTCATGTTCTAATTTGCTGCGTTCTAGAATGATTTCTGCCGCAGTGACACCAATCTCTGACCTGCAAGCATCCATCGTAGCCAGTTGGCGCGGCAATCCTTCCAGCAGTTCAACACCATTGAAGCCAGCCAATCCAATTTGACCAGGCACTTCAACGCCTTGATCCACGAGCCACAACATCCCGCCCGCGCCAATCATATCGTTGGAGTAATACAGAAAATCCAGTTCAGGCGAGCGGTCAAGCATTGCCTGTGTCATCTCGCGTCCTTTTGCGAGGGCCGATCCGCCATTGTAAAACTCACGATCTTCGATTTCGATACCAGCCTGGGTGAGACCTTCTGTAAAGCCTTCGAAACGTTTGCGCGCACGGTGATCCAGAGGCATTTTTGTGCCCATAAATCCGATGCGACTATAGCCTTGTTTGACGATGGCCGCTGCCATTTTCCGCCCCGCGCGGCGATGCGATATACCAACCATATTATCGACAGGTGCCCCGTCTGTGTCCATGATTTCGACAACCGGAATACCCGCGTTTTGCAGCATGGCGCGTGTTGCATCTGTGTGTTCTAGCCCAGCGATGATGACGCCGGACGGCCGCCACGATAGCATTTCATACAACACTTGTTCTTCTTTTTCCGGCAGATAATCCGTGACACCGACGACGGGTTGCAAGGGCGTGCCATCGAAGGTTTGATTGACGCCACTCAGGACTTCGGGAAAGACCATATTGGATAGCGACGGTATGATCACGGCCACCAAATTGACGCGTTGGGATGCAAGCGATCCAGCAATTTGGTTTGGAACATATCCCAGCGTTTTTGCTGCCGCCAAGACTTTTTCCCGCGTTGGGACGGATACGTCCCCTTTATTGCGCAAGACACGGCTTACCGTCATTTCCGACACCCCGCATGCTTCTGAAACATCGCGAAGGGTCAATGGTCGGATCTTTGGTCTGGTCACGGCGGTTTCCTGTTCTTTTTGTCATTGTTAGCCACCGAAGTCCCTCCAAGCAAGCAGGCAACCTTCAGATTGAAAATATAGAGTAATCCGGCAAGCGAACAGGTCCTGTCGAGGTCTTCTCTTTAAATGGGCAAACGCTCGTAGTGTTGATTTTGGCAATCTTCCGAAGCGACCGAAGCCACTGTCGAAGCAAAAAAGGGGCCGTTGACGGGCGTTTATCTTAGGTTTTCACGCCATGGAGGGACAAAAAGCGTGCATCTTTGCAATCCATGACGTTGGCCTGAGTGCAACAAACATCCACAAGGAGCTGATTGTGTTGAACAGCGATTAAACCGCTCCGTGATGCAGAATTTGGCAAAGCAGCGTTCTGATTTGCACGCGTTTTTCGACCTCGCCGTTCAAAATTCGACCCTTTAAGACCACGATCCCATTTTTGGAAAATTTGTAGATGCAGCACAGAGTTTGCCCACAGTGTGAACCGTCTGTGACGGCAAAGCCTTGGGCACAATCTAATGCAGTTGGATTTTCAGATGACCCCAAGTTTCACAGTACTTAATTACATTGTTCCGGATTTCATCATCGGGATTAACAACGAAAAAGGTTCGCGCGCTAAAGGCTCTTGCACGTATTGCCATCGTAGTTCGATCTATCTGAGTGATCCAGTGAGCGACTTCGCCAGCATGTCCCCCCTTTCGCCGCGTGTTGTGGTGATAGATCACTGCGCAACGACCATCCGCGAGAGCCTTGACCTCTTGTAATGCGATCTGTTTGCCAAATTTAGCGCTGCCTTTCCGCCCGTCATCGTCATCTATGATACCATTGTCAGGGTCGGCGAAAATGAGATCACAATCAGACACACACTCCTTTGCCTTCGCAAACCATTCTTTTCGCCATTGACGTCGATCCGGTATCCGTACCGATGTGAAATCGACGCTCTCGTCAAAACATGTTGCACCGCCCAGCATCGGCGAAAGAGAGTGAATCGAACGATCATTTTTGACAACGCTTTTGAGATGTTCAAACAACTCAGGGTCAACGGATTCGTACTTTTCTGGCTGATCCAAATACGAAATATGCCTGCCGTCTTCGTTGTGGCTCTCATCAGGGTAACGATACCAAACGATGCCAAGCCTACGTCTTTTGGAGATGGCTCGCAGTAAACCGATCTTTATGTAGTCACCTATGTCACCTGCATATCAGTCTTGCATCTAATTCTTTCTGTTTTCTAAAAAGCAGACGTCCGACATTTGACAAGGACCCACGCGCCCCAAAGAGATATCCGCGTTGCCGTTTCGCATAACACAACCCGAAGGCAGTTTCTACGGTGGTTATGGGCGGTAGGCCGTTGTCCATAGGAAGCAGGCGCTAAGGTATTGCTGCCTTCAATCTGAGGTCGGCAACGAAATTACATCATTGGAATTTCGCGACGCAGCCAATGGCAGCTGTGGGGTCAATCGGCGTGCAGGATTCCCGGGGTAGGCACCGGATTTCCGATTTGATTCATTCCCCATCGTTCTTGATTGATGCGAATACAGTGATCAGCACGATTGCGCCGCCCAGAATGGTCATATCGCTCGGGATTTCCATGAATAGAAGGAAGGCGAACAAGGGGGCCAGTGGTGTTTCCAACGCGCTCAAAAGGGCGGCTTGTCCGGACGGAACCCGCTTTGCACCCTCAGCCAATGTGATCGCGGCGATCGCAAACAAAAGGCCGAAAGCAGCGAGGATTAGTATCTCTAAAGGATCGGTTTGGAACGGCTGGCCAAAGAACAAAGCGACTGGCGTCAATAAGACCGATTGCATCGCCGTCGGGCCTGCACCCGGTGTCTCGGGAAACTTGCGATAGATCACCATGATCGCGGCCATGGCGCAGGTCATGATGAGTGCTAAAAGATCTCCGTATATGCTGATCTGGCCAATGGACCCGGACACAATGATGGCAACACCGAGAAGCGCGCCGATGCATCCCATCAGGGTTCGTCTGGATATTTGCTCCCCGATCGCAGCCCAAGCAAGTGCTGCCGCGATGAGCGGTGCAATGGCATAGATGAGAGACACATTTGCAATGCTCGTCAGCTTGAAGGCAGGAATAAAGGCGGCCGTACCAATCGCCCCTACGATGGCAACGGTCCAGCCGCTCGCGTTGAATTGCAAGAAATTCTGCCGAAATGTGTTTTTGTGAATTGTCCATGCGACGGAGAAACCGACAGCGAATACACCTCGCCAGAAAATCACGGCCCAAGCACCGGCAATGACGCCTTTGGTGAACAGGCCAGCGGTACTGTAGGCAATTGCGGCGGCCAGAATCAGGATAACGCCAAACGTGTGGTCAGAGTTGCGGTTTCTTTTCCTGTCGCTCATCAATCAGCATCCACGTTATGGGCAGGCTTGCGCACAAGAAACGAAGCAGCTGGCGTTCCTGCATAGGCCCAAATGCCGCCGACAACGCAGGCAACACCGATTGCCGTTAACCATGTTAGCGGTTCACCTAGCAGAAAATAGCCGCCAGCAGCGGTTAATGCAGGCACGACTGCGCCGCTGACGGCAGCAACGCTCGCACCCAGATGCCGGATAGCTGCACCATATGCTGCGAGCCCGATTAGTCCGGCAAGAACGCCCTGAGCTACGACCTGTAAGGCGACGTCAGACCATGGCGCATCCAGCAACGCAGCACTCGGTGTCATGAACCAGATCGGAATGACCAAGATGCATGACCAAAAACAGATGAGCGCGGCTCCATGCCACGGCTCCAAACCACTTTTGCGATAAGCGACGGTGTAGATGGCCCAGAACACGCCGGCCATTATGAACAGGGCATCCCCTACCAGAACGTCAGTTCCGCCCGCTGTGCCAGCAAACGAGGTTCCGACCACGCATGCGACCCCGAAAACGATGGCAGTGAGACCTATGATCCGGTTCCGCCCAAAGCGCTCGCCAAGAACTATGGCGCTCAGCAGAGCAACGAAAACCGGCATCGAACCGGGAAGAACTGCGCCCATATGGCTTGCGGGTGCGAATTGCGCCCCTGCCATACCCAGCAGACCAAAGGGCAGGCCGCCTCCGATGATGACGAGCGTCGGCACCCATATGGGCTTTCCTTTTGTCCCAAAGCCTTGGCGCAGCAGAATTGGAAGCAGAACAAGTGTCGGGAGCGCATAACGCAAAAGCGCAAGATCAATTGGCGTCAGTGATGTGGTGACGCCGAGCCTTGTGGCCAGTTGCCAGCTTGCGCCGACGATCACACAGATGACCCATGCAGCAAGCCCTGCCCGGTTGCGGGTGTCAGAGACAGGCTGCATGATCTGCCTCCCAGAAGTGGTCAAAGGGGACCAGCGTGCCGTTGTGCCATATCGTCAGCTTTCCCAGACGTTCACGTCCATGAGGCGCCTTCCAATCTAGATCAGGAAGTTCAGGCACGATCTTGTGTGGATTTGTGTCGGTATCGTTCCGGAAATAGCCTTCGAGGTTTGCTTTAGAATCGAAGGTTCCCGCAATACCTGGCCAAGCGTATAGATCGCGGGCATAGGCCCAAAGCACCGGATAGTCGGCCAAGCGTCGCCGTGTGCAGCGAAAGAGTGGCGCATAGACAGAATCGAACCGGACAAGCGTTGCGAAGAGAAACAAATCGGCTTCCGTGATTTGGTTGCCGACGAGACAACGGCGCTGCGACAGCTGGGTTTCCAGCCAATCTAAGGTCGTAAAAACGTCCGCGATCGCCTCGGCATGGGCTTTTTGAGCTGTCGCAAATCCGGCGCGATAGACTGCGTTGGCCAGACCATTGTAGATGCGCGCGTTGAGCTGGTCGATCTCTGCTGTCACGGAGGCGGGCGCCAGTCGCCAGCCCGTGCCAACCTGATCGAGAGCGCGTGCGATGATTGCCGACGAATTGCAAAGAATCGTGCGTGCGCTGTGATCCCAAAGAAGCGGCACCGTGGCGCGTCCGGTATAGGTCCGCTTCGTCGCGCTATAGAATTGATGGACATATTGAATGGGAATTTCACCTGTGTCGGCTTCGCTGAATTCAGATACCGAATAGCCCTCTGATCTGGGGCCGCTTGCCACGGCAACAGTTACATCACCAAGGCCCTTGAGTGCCCGGACAAGGGTCGTGCGATGAGACCAAGGGCAACTTTGTGAAACGATGAGCGAAACGCTGGAAGCCTCCGCCTGCAGACGGTCGGCGACGACCCGGGGCGTTGGGCTTAACAGCTCGGACGTTTCGCGTTTGAACGCGCCGCCCTTTAAGAAGCGGTCTGTATTGTGGCGCCAAACGCCGTCAATGAGCATTCCCATGGATACCCCTTTCCTGGGTCCAGGGTAACGAAGCAGATAGATTATGTCTGTTCACAAAGACACTCTTTATGTTCTAATCTGATCACCATGCGTGATTTGCCACTTACACTCCTTCGGGCTCTTGCAGCAGTATACGAGACAGGCGGTATTCGCCCTGCAGGGCGCCTTCTCGGCATTCAGCATTCAGCTGTCAGCCGCGCGCTGCGTGATCTAGAGGCCTGGCTGGAAGTTCCACTTTTTGAGAAGCGCGATGGCCAAAGAGCTTTGGAGTTTTCGGCTGAAGGCACAGCGCTGGGCAAGGCTGCGCTCGCTGCACTGAAAGAGCTAGAGACGGCAACTCTGAAAACACGGGAGGGGTTTGGTACAAATTCAGTTACCATCGCGACGACGCCTTCCTTCGCGATGCGTTGGCTCTTGCCGCGACTGCCACGATTGACTGAAACCCATCCGAAAATCGAGGTGTCGATCCTTGTGGATCAAGCGCGTAAAAGTCCTTTGATGACAGGCGCCGATCTGAATATTCGCATGGGTGCCCAACCCGCACCGGACCTCGATCCAGCGCCGCTGATGGACGAACGGGTTTTCCCTGTCATGGCACCGCGTCTCTGGGAAGAATGCGGCAGGCCGTCGAAAATCGAGGACCTGATGAACTTGCCATTGCTACATGATCGCGACCCTTCGACATCTTGGGGCGCTTGGCGCAAGAAATTTGGTCTGGACCAGCTAAACGTTCGGCAGGGACCCCGATTGACATCTTCCGATCTGATCTTGCGTGCGGCGGTACTGGGCCAAGGCGTTGCACTCACGCGGGAAAGGTTGACTGAAGAAAGCCTGTCGGATGGTGCGCTGATCCGCCCATTTGGTGACTGCGAACTCGATCTTGGGCCAAACTACTGGCTTCTTGTGAACCCCGAAACCAAGCGTCGGCGGGTTGTCCAAACCGTTATGGTTTGGTTGCAAAATGAAGCAAAAGGAACCGTCGAGACGCCGCTCGAGTAGATCTCACCCAAATCAATAGATTTAACTGCATAACTGGATATGTGCCCGACTGCAGGTTTGCCCGTTAGGACTGATCTTTAAGCGGATCGCGATGAATGTTGTCTTGGAGCCCTCTTGGTCCGATGCAGCGCTTTGCATGACTGGCTACGTTAGGGTACTCATTACGTAAAACCAATGGATCCCTTATGTCCGGTTCGCACGAATCACTGCTTGCCCAGCCACTCACTTTGCCTTGCGGCGCACTCCTAAAGAACCGGCTTGCCAAGTCAGCAATGTCTGACTCTCTCGGTGACGGTGCTGGCAATCCAACCAATGATCAGATCAGGCTTTACGAGCGGTGGGCCAAGGGGGGCTTGGCGTTGTCAATCATCGGTGAAGTACAAGGCACCCCACATTTCGCGGAAAAGCCCGGAAACCTCATTCTGAACAGTCATTCGGATCGTGAACAGCTCGAACGCCTTGCAAAAGCGGGCGCACAGGACAAGGCGCAGCTGTGGCTCCAACTCGGGCATGCAGGTGCAATGGCAGACGCTTTTATTAGCACGCCAAAAGGACCGAGCGCTCTTGAACTGCCCGGTCTGTCCTGTGGTGCATTGTCATTAGATGAGATCCGCGCGCTGCCCGGTGAATTTGCCTGCACAGCTAGCCTAGCAAAGCAACTCGGGTTCGGCGGCGTGGAACTGCACGCGGCGCATGGCTTCTTGCTCAATCAGTTTTTGTCACCTCTCTTCAATAGACGACAGGACGCGTATGGCGGTTCCTTGCAAAATCGGATGCGGTTGTTGCTCGAAGTGGTGAGCGCGGTGCGAAAAGCCGTAGGCCCCACGTATCCAGTCGGTATCAAGTTGAATGCCACTGATCAGCTTGAGGGTGGTTTCGCCGAGGATGAGTCCGTCAAAGTCATCTCAGCAATAGACAAGACGGCCATCGATCTCATCGACATAAGCGGCGGGACGTATTTTCCCGGTGCAGCGTCTTCATCTGATCGCGCTGGATCTGGCCCATATTTTTTAGATTTTGCTGCACGTGCACGTGCAAAGACGGACATTCCTTTGATGGTGACAGGTGGGTTTAAAACGCTCGCTCAGGCGCAGAGTGCTATCGCCGAGGGCAACGCCGATATTGTCGGGTTGGCCCGTGCGCTTGTCGTTGATCCTGAGCTGCCGTCCTTTTGGTTGTCCGGTCAGCGCGAAGAACCGCAGTTTCCTCGCTTCAAATGCCCGCCAGAAGGTGGAGTTACCGCTTGGTACACGATGCAGATCACACAGAATGCGAAGGGAGAGGCCGGACTTATATCTGATGATCTAGAGATAGCGATTAAAGCATATGAAGGCCGAGATGATGCGAGGCGGCGAATTTGGAATTCAACACTAGGCTGACCTTGGTGCGCCTACAGCCAAAGGCCGCTCAGAACAGCATTGCGTACAAAAGCTTGGCTCTTGATGTATGTTAGTTTGCGGACGGGAATGTTTGAAGTTAGGATTGGTTTTTCATCGCGAGATTGCATGATGGGCCGCATAACTATGGGTTTATTGCGCCAAGACCTCACGCTGATCCAGCCGACACATCACAAGCGGTTCCTAGCTTGCCCATAGGCAAGCTCCCCACAGATACGAAACCGAGTCGTCTACCAACTCACCCGCATATCCCACCGATACGTTCCAAGACTAACATGTCCCTTAGCAAGGTGCATGAATGGGATTGTTCAAGACATTGGTGATCCCGGCAGGAATTGAACCTGCGGCCCCCAGATTAGGAATCTGGTGCTCTATCCAGCTGAGCTACGGGTGCCTGCCTTGATGAAGGCGGACACATACAGTGAGGAATCGGGGGATGCAAGCCTGTTTGCCACGGAACTGTCATTCCTCTGCAGTGGGCTTTCCAGCTACCGGCGCAATGCCCGTAACCGTGCTGATCCAGCCTGAATATGCACTGACCCGCATATAGATTCCGGGGCTGTCCGGACGGGCACATCCCAGCCCCCAACTGACCACTCCGATCTGGACAGGACCGTCCTCATAATTGCGGAGCATGAGGGGGCCGCCGCTGTCCCCTTGGCACGAATCCACGCCGCCCGCGCCAGCACAAATCTGCGTCGCCGGATCGACCGCCACCCCGGCAAGATCATCCTCAAGTCCATAATCCGCGATGCGGGCAGTAGTCTGCTTCTGGCAATCCTCCACGTCGACCAACGGCACATACCCCTCTTGCAGGATCAGGCTCGGCGCCGTCACGTGGCGTCCGGTACGGCTCGTCCCGTCTTCGCTCTGCGCGGTCTCGCCGATTTTGCCATATCCGGCCACCAGCGTGTCGGTATAGGGTCCGGTCGTATCGACCGCCCCCGCCGTCAGCCCCTCCAGTGGCGCGACCTCCCCATCCCAGCGACCTTCGATGCGCAACAGCGCCAGATCATGTCCCCGCTCAGGATTGCCGGAATCATAGTCCGGATGCAGGACAACCTCGGACACAGGGAACAGGGCGCTGGAAGGAACATCCATCAGGGAGCCGCGACCAATGCCAAGCC
>JBDWVP010000066.1:0-21712 GCA_039983935.1 Roseobacter sp.
CTGTCATTGCCATAGGATCCTTCCGCGATCTGAGCTTTAATCCACTCTTCCATCGCGTTTGGGATCGTAATTGTTTTGCGCATCATTGCCATTCGATACCCCTTTTCGGTTCAATGTATCATATGATCAAAGTATGACGCAAATCATACTATTTGAACTCGTTTGAGGGTCATTAAGAGAACATGAGCCCTGAAGTCTGTCTGGATGATACCCATGTAATTTCTCAATACAGAGGGTTTTGATCATAGATCCCCCTGTATTGCTTGTTCTCGAAATAGCGGTTCTGCTTTAGCTTGAGCGGTTTTCGGTTCCCAATCAGCATTAGTACTTCATCTGTTTTCATTTCCATAATCTGCTCCGGTGTCATGAGCTTTTGACGCTGTTCTGAATAGGATAAACCTCTGCCGTCTGAATTGGACTTACCTTCCCGGATTTGCTGAGAATAAACCGTGCTGTCCCCGAGATGGCGCACCGCCCATTCAGCGGTGCCGATGTCATTGAGATTAAATAGGCGTTTTGTGATGCAGGAGCCGAAGATGCTGTCGGCATCGTTTTTCCCATAAGCCTTTTGGACTTGGCCAATGTCTTGCGTGACAAACAACGCTTCCAAACCGGCACCAGCGGCGACATTGGCTATGTTCATAATTTGCTCCATGCGGCCCATCCGCACAAACTCATCGAGAACCAGCAAAATCGGGGCCTTCACTTTGCGCCGCCCATCCTGACGGACAACCGTTCCAAGAACGAGGTTGATAAACAACCGCATGAACACCGCCTGTTTATCCACCTGATCCAGGGGAACAGCAATGAAGAGATCCAGCTTGTCGTCGAGCAGATCCTCCATGCGGAAACTTGAGCGTGTCAGAAAATACCGCATGGCATCAGACTGCATCCAGGAGAAAGATTTCGAGATTGCTGTCTGAATGCTCCCGCGCTCCCGATCCCCGGCGCGCAAAATGGTCGCCGCGATTTGGGCAGGTCGATAACCTACCAAGTCTGCACTATCTGCCCAGGTCTGAAGTGTGACATCCAGATCTGCAGCCATCAGTAAATCAGCAACAGTAATCAGGTTGCGCCGCTCAGGCGCTTCTTGTGTGACAACAACTTCCAACGCGCCTGCCATGAGTTGTCGGGCCATTTCAGAAAAGTGTGCGCCATCGCCGTCTTCGGGCTTTACCAGCCCGTCAGCAACAACTTCGATGTCGCGAGAGAGCTCGTGGGGTCGAATGTAATCCAACGGATTGAATTGGTCTGATGGATCTTCAATCAAGCCAAATGGATTGAGCACCGCGACTTTCCGACCAAGAGAGCGTCTATGCCGCCGTGTGGAGGCGAAGTTCTCGCCTTTGATGTCCAGCGCGACAACTGGCCCTTGATGTTCAAGGATTGCCGGTATGACGGCGCTGACGCCTTTGCCGCCGCGTGTACCAGAGGCGACCAGATGATGGCCACCGCGCCAACCGCCTGCATCGTCCTTGACGTAGCGCAGCATTTTGCCGTTAACGACGCCAAGCGGCAGGCCGGTTTTATTCCGGGCAAGCTTTGCAACATCGCGGGGGTCCATCCATCCCGCTTGCCAGGGTCCGGTTCTGGATGTGCGGTTGCGCCGGATGCGTGGGTTGAATGCTGCAGTGAGGGGCAGGGAGATGGCAATCATCAATGCGCCCACACCCAGGCAGAACGACATCATGATTGCGATTGTCTGAAGGTCGGAGTAGCGGTTCAGGCTTTGCCCGGCTTCCCAGACGGCGCGGGGCACGGCAAAGCCTGCATCTCGCCAAGAAAGGTAGGTTGCTTGTACGCCCTCCCAGAAGCCCCTTAACGCCCATAAGGCTGTGAGGCCTGCTGCTATCAGCGCCAGCCACCCTATGAGCTTCAGGAGGCCTCTCTGACGCTCCGCGGCGCTGCCTAGAGTGTCGAAGATCACAGCCATCCCCAAAAGGGGGAAGGCATAGCTGGTCAGCGGTGGCACGGGCACAGCAAGAGGGAACAGAAAAAAGGCGATTGCAGCGCCCGTGATGGCGAATATCATCATGATCCAATGGTGGGGTTCCAGGATCAGATTCATGACGCCTCATCTTCTGTTGGGAACAGTTTATTCAATAGTCCTCGGTCTCGATCTCTTTGAGTGAGGCGGTCGGGTAGGTCGCGTCGAACGATGCTCTGGAGAGCAGGTTCGGCGCTCAAACGGTCGAAGACCAAAGTGCCTAGCAGCCATTTGATGCGGTCTTCGTCTTTCTTTTGTTCGAGACGCCGTCGGGCGGAGAGGGCGTCGATTTGAGCATCGATTTGGGCTTTCTTTACGGACAGCTCTTCGATCCGTGCGTCGGTCGGGCGTCTTTGGGACATGGGGCAACCTCGGTAAGAAACAGGGCGACGGTAGCTCTAGAAAGAATTGTTGAAAAGAATTAAATGCGCGCTTATACATTGTCTTCGACAACGTGCGCTGTGGCAAGTGTTGGAAATAGCATGAAGCCACCGAGTATGGTGTGACGATTGGCATAGAAAATGCGGCCATGCCGCATGAAGAGGGCGCGGCCCTCAAACTCCCCGCCAGCACATTCAGGCGCTGGACCCTATTTTGAAGAAAGGTGTTTCAGGCGTGGCGGTCTATCATCTCAGTGCAAAAGTGATCAGCCGGGCAGGGGGCCGGTCATCGGTCGCAGCCGCCGCCTATCGGACGGCTGGGCGGCTGCGGGATGACCGGCAGGGCGTGGAACATGATTACACCCGCAAGAGCGGCGTGGTGCATACGGAGGTTATGGCCCCCGCTAATGCGCCGGACTGGATGCGAGATCGTGACCAGCTCTGGAACGCAATTGAGGTGGTTGAGAAGCGGCGAGATGCGCAGTTGGCACGCGAGATAGAGGTGGCGCTACCGCGTGAGCTTGATCGGCGTGAGAGGTTGGAGTTGTTGCGCGGGTTTGTGCAACGCGAATTGGTGGATCGGGGCATGATCGCGGATGTGGCCGTTCATGAGGCACGCGCCCGTGATGGCCAGGGTCAGCCCCATGCGCATGTTCTGCTGACGATGCGCGAGCTGACAGGCGGCGGGTTCGGGAAGAAGGATCGCAGCTGGAATGCGCCGGACCTTCTGATGGGCTGGCGCGAAGCCTGGGCGCGGGACGCAAACACGGCCCTTGAGCGGGCAGGGTGGTCAGAACGGATCGACCACCGGTGCCTTGATGTCCAGCGCGCCGAGGCCGAGCAACAGGTCGAACGGGCGCGCGGGGGCGGGCATGACGAACTGGCGCTTGAGCACGAGAAAAAGGTCGTCGAGCTCAGCCGGGAACCCGAGCCGAAAATCGGCCCATCAGCCAATGCCCAGGAGAAGCGTGGTATCCAGACCGAGCGTGGTGAAGCATTCCGGGCGGCGCAGGCGCGCAATGCACAGCGCCAGGAACTGGGCTGGCGGCAGTTGGAATTGCGGCTAGAGCTGATGGAACGGGGCCGCGCCTTCATTGCCACGGCACGCGAGCGGCTGGATCAGCTTTGGGGTCGCACCGAGGCGGCGATGTCACGGATCAAGGAGAGAGCTATGGGCGAGGTCGAGAGGCCGCAGGCTGGTGCCGAGCGCGACGATATGGTCGCGCGCCGGGCGGCGGTGTTGGGGCGCGACGTTGATCGGCCCGAGGTGCAAGCGCGGGATGTCGGACGAGAGAGGGTTGCGCCCGACGATCCTGATCGGGACCGTCGAGACGCCATCCTTGGGCGTGTGCGCGATATCGGGCAGCGGCGTGATGCGGCTGCGGTAGAGCGGGACATCGCCACCCGTGACGGCGAGTACCGTGACCAGGTGCGGCGGGACGATATTCTCGGGCGCGGGCGTAACAATGCGCCCGAGCGTGGGCAGGGCCGCGATCGCGACGACCAAGATCGCAGCCGCTAACGCTGCGTTACTTCAATCGCTGCTCGTATAGTGGCGTAGCCGGGCGTTTTACGCGCCACAGAAGTTGTTCGGATGCCGAAGGTGATCTCGGTTGCAGGCCGTTTGGGCACTGCCATGAGCCGTGTTGAAACGCCCAGTAAGCGCCTTCTTGGTCAAGGTAGTCGTGCGCTTCGCTGTCGGAGAGGAACACAACACCTTGATCCTTGAGTCTCTGAACGACCGTTTCACTTGCCAAGTCGCGACGCGTCGGCTCAAGGGCAACCCCTCTCACATGCCCGTACCCCTGCGGCCACCAGCCATCCTGTTCACAGTCTGCGATGCTCCATAGACTGATGCTGGCACTGTATCCTCTCCCTTCCCATGACGGCAGGAAGTCGATTGCGGTGAAGACTGGTTTTGACGATCTGATCCTCTGCAGGTCAACACGACTGAAGGCATCTTCGAACACTGACTTGGATACTTTGAAAGACCAATTTTCGAGGGTTTGCTTGCTCTTTACGTAGGCGTAAAATTCTGGATCTTGGTCTGTTCTGAGCAGATCGAGCAGATCGAATATCAGCTCGTTCAGGCGCATATCATCACCGTCACCGCCCCATTTGATGCGCTGATCTAGATCATCGACGAGCGACTTGTCAGGCTCTTTGTATGTTGGGCGATTGGTGTCTGGGTCCAAACCCAGTTCTTGGCACACTTGCCTATAAGCTGGAGTGTCCCAGTCAAAGGCCGCATCCATGACCTCGAAGACGCGGTCGATCTGAAAAGAGCCTCCGCGTGCTTTTGACTGGTCAAAGAGCCCATTCTCAACGCTGGGGTCAAGGATTTGCAAAGTTGTCCGAGATCGGTATGGAAGAACCTGAACGTGATAGGTCTTGCCATCCTCCGTTTGGACCTGGGCGGCTGGTCCATATCTTCCCTCAACAAGTTGTGGCTTTAGCATACCGATCATCCTCGCATTTCTCATTTCGTCCTCGATAAAGTGACGGACCAGCTCTGACGCTGATCGACCATGGCGTTGGGAATAGCTCTGAAAGGCATCGCGTAAGTCCGGGGACATCTTGACGAGGAGTTGAGCTGTTTTTTTCATATGTCGAGATGAGATTTTTATGGAAATTATTTCAATTAAATAAGGGTATATACCTACGATATTTCGTGTATATACCTGTCGCGAATTTTGTATCTGTGATCCCGACGATGTGCCGGTCTCGCTATCGACCGATAGACAGGGCAGGGGATCGACGGGCTGACGCCCGCTCACCCCATCCCTGGCGGTCTTGATCCGCCTGCTATCCCGGCGGGTCCGAGAAAACCGGCAAGCGCCGCCTGTGGCGTCGGTTCCGGTCGAGAATTCCGGTTCCTCCCACGCGCAGGCGCGCGGTTCTGGTCATCGGCCTGGAGGAGATGCAAAGATGACAACCGCGCTTCTGGATCGCCTCACACACCGCTGCCACATCCTGGAAACCGGCAACGACAGCTACCGCTTCAAAGCCAGGGGCGTGTGTCTGCTGGGTTGGCGGCCCTCAGGGCGGCGACATCGAAAGAGCGAAGCCCGGGCGCGTCAGACGGCATCCGGGAGCGCTTGGCGCAGATCACCGGGCGGAACGATCCGGAACAAGGTGGGCAGAGTGACGAAGAACCGAAGCAGTCTGCGCAGGAGCGGTTGCGGGAGGCGCTGGACAAGGATCAGGGTGCCGAGCCGGACGCGGTGGCAGAAGACGGCGAGAAGCCGTCGATCCGCGAGCGGTTGAACTATGTGTTGAACAAGCCGCGCGAGCGGCTGGAGATCGAGGACGAACCGCAGAAAGACCAGGGAGTCGAGAAGGATTGTGATATCGACCAGGGGCCGATACATGGGTTATGAATCCAAAGGATCAAAGTATTGGATGCAGTCTAATTCACGAAATCAAAATATCTATTTATCAATTGCTTATATGCTTGATGAAGCTAGGCCCTCATAGGCTGCAAGGAAAGGACGATTGCTTGATTATTCTGTCTCCATTGCCTCCATTTGTCTGTATAAAACTTCTGCTCTGCCATCTGAATGTATTTGTCGCTACGCCGCTGCTTTTTTTGGTCTTTTTTCGTTCCCTTAAAGGATCGCAAAACCATAGTTGCTAAAGTGTGCCCCAAGGTCAAATTCCTGTCTGACCTCCAAAAAGGATACAGCGTATCCAGCGTTTTCAGAACGCTTTGGGCATCGTCCAGATCTTCTTTATCAATAAACACGTTTAGTAAGCCTCCGTTGTTACAGCTTTTTTGTTGTCAACGTTCTTCATATCGCCTTTCTTGTAGGGCAATATGTCGACATCGCTTTCAAACCTTAAGTGAAATTTCGTCAGGCACATTTGCAGCGAGTGTAACCCACAATATGTTTCAAGGGCTTTAAGATTACGAACATTCTGTTTCTTGAGAAAAATTCGGCAAATGGTTGGTATATTTTCGGTTTCAACAAGAGCTATGCCCAAGCGGAAATCAAGATCGGTGGAGGGTCTTCTAATTGAAAGTGCGTTAATGTAAACGCCGTCTATGCTTTGGCCAATTAATAGAAAATGGCCATCTTGCGCGGAGACAATTCCTTTGTATGGAACGTTGGCATGATTGATCTTATGATAGTTTTCCCAAACAGCCAAACCACGTTGATGGTCATAGCTGCAGTGAAGTGCCGAGACTAGAATCTCGTCCGAATTGGGGAGACGGCGAAAGACCAAATAGTGACCAAGGGCTAGCTCCATATCAGCCTTCGGTCTAACGGCATTCTTTTCAAACGCCTCGAACTCTGATCCTAATATCGGTTCAGAGCTCTCTGATGTGATACCTTGCATCAAGGTATCGTATAGAGTTTTCACGCGAGAGTCCTCTGCGAGCATCTCTTCATCGATAAGAGGCGTGAACGTCTCAAGGAGCTTTGCCACTTGGCCAATTTCTAGTGTGTCTTTCATATTGCTTTTACCGGGTTTCCCCAAAAGGCCATCGACCTTTTGCCTAGAGACTCCTAGATTCTCAGCTATTGTTGCTTTTGACACTATGCGCCGTCTGATCAAAACATCAAGCAGCTGCAGTGTCGTCGCTTTGATTTCGCGCAACCCGCCTGCGATTTCCTGCATTTTTGTATTCCCGGTCCCCAACATCACAACTGCACGTCTGCGCGCGCATGACAACTCACTTTGCAGAACGTGCAGTGGCTGTCAACAATGCTCGGTGGGTTTGCAAGGGGCCTGTTGCGATCACTCGTCAGTTAGAGGTGCGCGACTGTATATGTGAATTAGTTTTGCATTAGTGAAAAATTTACTAATCGCATTGGGCGTTATAAAGTATTGCCCTCAAAATCCATCATAATATGGTGATAGGCGGAAGACTGTTTCTTTTGCATCGACGCAGTCCTCCGTCATAAGTTGTCGTGCGTCTTGTGCACCAACAAATCATTGGTGTGATTTGTTGGTGCGGTTGGTACCATCACATCAGCCCAAGCACAAGCACGTATGACCTGAAATTTTGGTGCGCGTTTATCGCGCAACAATCCATCGTGTCCGAATTTGGCGCGTAGGGAGGATATGGTCATGAACGGAGCAGGAATAAATTCAGGCCCCGGAAATCCTGAGGAAGAAAAGCAGCGCGCCTTCAACCACAGTGTTGATGCGCTCCGGGCTGGGGAAAGTACCTTTGATGATGCAATTGAACGCGTCATTGCGATCAATGCTGAACCGATAACGGTTCCTGCGCGCAGTGCAGGTTTCCTGCGGGTGTTTTTCCAGTCTTTCACTGGCCGAAAAACGAAACCTGCTGCGACCTATGTAGCTCCCTTACCGCAAGGACGCCCCCGTCCCTCTGTTCGCACCCTCCGCCGCCCAGAGAAGCGCCGTCTAGTCAAAGCCATGCGCGCGGGAGCGTTGGTCGCAGGCGCTGCGCTAGTGTTGCCTGCAACTTACGTCGCCGCTCTTGTCAGCAGCAACTGGTCTGAGATTGAGACACGTGTATCTGACGCAAAGCTCGGTTGGGAGTGTGGAGAAACCCTACTCTATACCGGCTCTGATGGTTCTTCGTTCTATGCTACGCCTGTAAAAGATGAGGCTGACTGCGTCGGATCGGACGGGAAGACCCGGCAGGTTATTCTCTGGGCACCCTTCGAAACTGAGGCCGAGTTGTTTTCACATGCTGATAAAATCGGCAATGTAGAAGGACGCTGGCGTATTGCGGAAACCCTCATGGGTTTTGATGCAATTGGTGCAAGTGGAGCGATCTGGCGACGTGTTTCTGATGACGGGGGTGGATTTAGCGCCCCTATTCTTTCCGCTTTTGAGGCGCAGCAGGGAGAACGCTCATTCAGTAGTATAAATCGTAAACTGGTTTCTATTGCTGCAAGTATCGTTTTCACTCAACGCTATCTTCAGACCGATTTTGAACGCGCGCAATTTGTTGCTGCGGGGAATTCTTTTGTGCTTGATGGACACGAGTTCGCCGGTGCTTTGGGTCAGTACCGCCTTTATGGCGGCTCTGGTGCGGATATCGGCCTTTTTGAGCAATGTGCTTCGGTGGCTGGGATCAAACGCCAGTTGCGTCCTGGGGCCAAGAGCAGCGTTCATCGCGCGATCAAAGCGCTGGAAACGCACGTAGGCGGTCGATTTGCTGCATGTGTTTCAGAGGCGTCTACCAGCCAGATCGAAAAAGACGGAGCCATGGCAAAGGCGCAGAGTATCTGTGGTGGAACGGATATTTGTCTGAACCCAGAGACTAAACCGGCACTTGGTTCAACCATGGTTGACCAAGTGCTTAAAACTGCGTTGACAGATTTGCGTGCTGACTGGGCCGAAGCTGGTACACCTGTCGAAGGTGCCGCTTCAATCTTGGATGATACCTTTAAGCTTGCCAACTTGCCTGCTGAAGCCGCGATCATACCAGTTACAATAAATGGAGTGGTTCAACAGGCTGTCAGGGCTGAAATGGTCTCTGTCCGTGACATGATCGAGGCGCGGACGGGCGTTAAACCACTCGTTGATGTGGTCATCGTGGATGTATCTACTGAAACGGCTCAATTGCTTGGTGCTGCCACGAACATGCCGTCGGGGGGCGTCTACGCAACACCCGTTTGGGACGACAATCTGGGTGCGTACATTGAAGGCCCGGTGTTGGACGTCTCCATGGGTTCTATCAACAAAATGCCCACTGCAGCAGTCGCCTATTCACAAGGTGAAACAGCTCTGTGTGACCACCTGGCATGTAAGAGTATCCGTGCGAGAGTTGGTGAGAGCAACAATGAGGCGTTTGAAAATTACATCGCTGAGAATGAAGCCGATGTTCGCCGTCTGCGCTCTGCAATCGGCTACAGAGCACCCTCGCTAGAGGGGCAGAACGCCTATGGCGCTCCGAAGGATTTCAATAACGGTGTGGTGGAACGAATTCCGGTCAGCCAAATCATTGGCTTTTTCGGTGCTTTGCGTAATGGCAGCTTTGCGGGTCTAGAAGTTATTGAAGGCGAACTGATTGGAGCGCCTTTTGACTTGAGTGACCTTGGGATTACAGGAAGCGCGCGGTTTCGGACCATTGACGCTGGCAAAGCTGCTTTTGAATCTGGTGGAACTCTCGAGGGTGACAAAGCAAAAGTCTCTTCGCCAGTGTGCCAAGCTTCGGCCAAGACTGGAACATCTAACGCCGCTGATGATCTCTTCGAGAAAGCGTCCATCATTTTGCACGAATGCGATGATGGCAGGGCTTTTGTGACCTTCGCTCTGATCAAGGCACCGCCGGGCAATGCGTTCCAAATCAAGACCGTAACGAGTGATGATCTGCATACATTGCATCGTAAGCCGCTTCTGGCTGCCCTTGCCGCTGACACCTAATGGAGACAAAAATATGTTGGGAAAACTGTCTGTATTCGCCTTCATCGTTGGTTCAGGATATCTCGCCAGCGGTGGATTTTCATGGATTATTCGCCAGAATGGGCAGATCGAAGCTGCCATCATCGAGATGGGGAGTTCGGTTGGCTTTGAGGCTGAACGGACTGTTCTTCTTGCCGCGTTCCTTGCAGGAATGTTGCTGCAAGCAGGAGTCGTACAAGCCTGGCGCGGAGCCTTCGAGAGCGGATTGATTTCTGCGAATACGCTTTTGGCAATTGGCCTTTCGGTTGTCTCGATGGTGTCATCCAGTGGGAATGCGCTTCTAGCATTTAAGTACAATGAGTTGACCAACGCAAAGCTGATGGCAGCCTCGGCACCAATGCGTTCGGAGTCAGAGGAAGCAATTGCTAAAGTCGCACTCCTGAGCCAATCAGCTGACGCCATGTCCAACTCTTCTCGCGCGAGAGCTCGAGAGGAGGACCTGACGGGAGGGTCGTGTAGTAACGTTCCCGCGCAGCGTGGCAAAGGTTCCATTTGGACCATGCGGCAGCGCCACCAAAGCGAAGCGGCTGAAATTAGCCGTGGGCTAGATGCCCTTGCCTTCCAGCTCGATGGCCTTTTGAGCGAGTTTGAAACTGGTTCGGGAAGCCCCGACCAGCGAGCAAAAAATCTCCAACGCGCAGTACGGGATGCGCTTCGCAGTTCTGAGGTTCATGATCTCTTTGACCGATCACAGGTGTTGCGCAATGATATGGTGCTTGGCTGGACGCATGTGAACGAAGATATTCCAGTTGGGCAGCCTAGTCGTGAAACTGAACGCACTTGTACTGACGTCGGGTATCAAAGCACGCTCGAAGACTTCGTGGACGATTTTCAAGGTGTGATGGCAACACGACTAAGCTCGGTGATAATCGACGACACAGGGTTGGACGACGGCTTCTCACTGGTTTTTTCTGACACAGGTAAGTGGTCGCGCGGAGAAGAATTTGGCCCAGGCGCGGGCGCTTTGGGATTTGCTCTCCTCGTTGAGCTTCTGCAGGTTTTGGCGGTCTACCTCGGGTTCAAAGAGGATAACTGGCGGGGAAAAGTCTTGCGCCGTACTGACCGGCGTTTTGTTGCGGGAAGCAAGCTCGATAAAGGCGGTCGCAAGCGCAAGGCCCGCATCTTGGCTCGCATCGAGGAATGCACAATCCACTACCGTGGTGTGAACCATTTTGCTTGTCCAAATCCTCGCGACAGGGGTGACAGCGAAGTTGTGGAGTACATCATCAATCGTGGTGGTCAATCGGTTGTAAACGGCGTGCCGTGGACAACTATGAACATCCAAGGGTGGCTGGACGTTCGTGACAGCCTGTTCCTCAAAGGGACAAGTTTTGACTTCTACTCACTGCCAGAAGGCCTTTTTGAAGACATTGGACCACTTGGCCCAGATGACTTTCCGCCAAAGAGTTCATTTCGCGGCGCAGCCAACTCATCGCGAGCTACGTCTGCGGCGGCTGCAACTACACAGAAACCACATTTTGTTTCCTGACAAACCGGTACCACAATGGCTGAAGTCTTCGTCATAACCCACCCAAAAACCGCTGAAGCACGCGAAGCCTATGGGCAAACCTTTGCCCGTCATGACCCAAACACAATGGAAGGAGCATAACATGCTGAAGCTGGTGAAATTTCCCTTCAGAGTATTTCTCTGGGTTCTGCGTCGCTTGGTGCAGAGCTTCCGCAAGAAAAGCTGGCTCTATATTATGGTCATGTTGGTGTTTATGTCGTTGGATGTGATTTTCCCCGGTTTGGGTGGCACGCTGACAACCAGTGCGTTTGTCTTAGGGCCAGCCGTTCTTATGGGCGTGGCGTTCACAGTTCTGAGACGGCTCGACGGGACGATGCCACAGTTTATGGCGCTGTCTTCTTACATGGCAGTATCCGCTGCCTATGGCTTGTTCCGGGCGTGGTCAAAAGCTGCGGACACGTCGTTGCCTGACGCTATTGGCTCCGTCTCTCGGTGGACATTCGGCCCCCTTTGGAACATGGGCGTGGGTGTAGTCGCAGTTCTCTTTGGCAAGGCGCAATCCGTGCCAATGCCTGTCTGGGGTAACATGCCTTTCTCTCAGCACCTGCTGGCGATGGACCCCCTTCTGACGGGCCTCAGTTTGATTGTTTTGCTGTGGTCAGTGCGTATCTTTATGTTCGGAACACGGCGCTATGCGGGTGAAACAAAACGCAGCGAGCGGGAAAACGGTCTGGCTCAGAACAAGATGACGCCCATAAGGCGCGCCAACTGGACACTACACGGACGTGCAGGCAATCTACGCCGCCATCTTCGTGGCTTGTTACTCGCACCGCGCCTCCCGGTCTCGCATATGGTCATCGGCTTTGGCCCCCCACCCCAGCGGATGCCTTGGCTCTGGCCTTGGCTGACGGTTTGCTGGTTGATCGCCCGTCTGCGCCCCGTCGAAATGACGATTTTTGACACGCGCCGGATCATCACAGCCGATGCGCGCAATGGCGCATTAATTTTGGGCGGAGCTGGAGCAGGTAAAACTTTGATCCAACAGGCTTATCTTGCTTACAGTACCTCGAACAAAATTCTGATTGAAACCCAAGGCAATGTCTTTGACAAGGATGTCCCACTTGCTAAAGCTCTGAATCGCAAAATCGCGGTAATCACGTCTGATTTAGGTGATGCCACGGCCACTGTGAACGTATTGGCAACGCTTGACCCAGAGGATACTGATTTTTGGGATCGGGTAATGTGGATAGCCTCGCTCGTCATTTGCGAACGCGGAGAGCATGGCACCCTTGAGCGGTGTTCGCGCGAATTGGTAGCCTGCGTTGTCGGCAACGTGGTCTTTTCAGCCCGTTTGGTCGACGAGGTCGCGCGTCTTGATACTGTTTATGATTATCTGACCGATCCAGAGCTGAGCGATGAGCTGCTATTTTGGGCTGAAAATGGGCACCCGGCGTTCCGCCAACTATGCCAGACCCTGGCGACCCGAACAGCGGACGGCGAGTTCCTTAATTCTATGGCGGCTATCTTTTCCAACGAACTGGGGTTCCTCGCGCACCCTACAAAGCGGGCGATGGTTTGTGGATCTGGAAACAACGTCCTTAATCCAGCTGATATGCTCGAAGATCCCCGGCTCGACGTTGCCATTCAGATCGCCCAAGAGAGCATCGCCGTCAGTGGTGCACTTTTGCGGCTGCTGCTGGGGGCTTTGCTGGCACCTCGGCTCAAGTTGACGGCCGAAGAGGCGAAGCGCACCCGCGCGCCCGGTGTTACAGTCTGGATCGATGAGCTGGCAGCTTTTGCGGGCCCGACACCGGGTTCCGGCGCGCCGATGCTCGACGAGATTGTCGTCTTTGGCCGCCAGAAGCAGGTCAGATGGGTTTATGCCGCGCAAAGTATCCAACAAATTGAGCGTGGCTGGGGAGAAGGTACCTACGGCAAATGGGCCAACAGTGCAGTTTTGCGCATTTTTGGAAAGGTCGGGGCCGATCCAGAGCTAGACGCCCACATCACCGATGTAGCGGGCAAAACCTTGCAAGAAAAGTTCGAGAAAATCCCTGGCCAAGGCGGGGGCTGGAGATCTTATCAAATCGTTCGCGATGAGGTGGATCTTCTGCCGCGTGAGCGTCTCTCGAAGATTGGTGAAAACCATATGATCGCTTTCGTCCGTAAGGATGACGAAGGACTTCTGAAGCTGCAGCTCTGGCGGCCTGCCTTTTTCGCCCACGCGTGCCTTAAGGCACGCATTGCTGCGGCTCAGGCGCGTTTTGGTGGAAAACCCCGCGTTGAGCCTAGTGCAGATTATGCAGAAGCCATCATGCACACCCGCAGGCGTCTTGAGGCCGACATCGTCGCGGAGGCCGAGCCCTGTGCCAACACCAACCGCCCACCACCCAGGGACTATCTTGGTCCCGATCTAGGCACCCCTGCCCCATAATCCCAACCAAGCCAAAGGAGATATATCATGGCTAAAGGTATCAAGCCCACTGCTCCCACCCCAAAAGCTGCGCCAAAGGTCAACCAGCCCAAGGCGGTCCGAGCCAAAGCCCCGGCCAAGGCAGCTCTAAGCACTGCCGTCACGCGCGGCCAGATGCAAGGTGCGGCAACCAGTGGTCCCAAGAAACTAGAGCAGTCAAATGTGCTGTTCTCTAATTCATTGGCGAAAAAAGCCCAAAATTGGACGCAAAAAACATGGGGTGCCACTCGACGCAAAGTCCACAAGGCACTGACCAAAGACCCCGCCTTCCTCAAAACCAAGCACGCCACACCTGAGAACCTGAAGCGTATGAACGCGGGTAAAGCGCCTTTAGCTCCGAAAAATGAGCAACTTGGCAAACGCAAGGTGATGGAACTGGACCACAAATGGGAGCGTCAAGATGGTGCTAATCCTACTCGGGTCGACAATTTACGTCTTGTTTCACCGCTGAAACATAAGATGAAAATCATGCGCAAATTTCATCAAGCTGCGGAAACGCCAATGCCCAAAGAACTAAAGACCGCACCATCAAAGTCGGTAAAACGCGGTATCAAATCCATCTAGTTAAAACGGGAGTACGAATGGGACTTGAGGCCCCATTCGAAACTACTCTTAATCTGAGCTCCAAGTTCCCTCTCATTTTGCTTGGATTTCTTAGGGTCAAGTCTGTGAACTCCCATTAGCCCTTCGCTTAAAGCTTGATAGATGCCAGCCTTAGAAAAATGGTCGTCTTCAGCATGGCTAATACCATAACGACAGTCAATCGACTAGGCCGCAACCTATGCGCCAAAAACGGTTCATTGCGCAACGCGCAGGCTGAAGCCCTTGCCCCGTCGTAAAATTATGTTGCACAATATACTATTTCTGCAACTTATTTACGAAAATGGCGGACTTGGAGCCATCGCTTCTGCATGATAGCCTAGTTGGGCGATGCCAATTCCGGGGTGCGATATGCCGAGCGAACGAGAGCCAAATTTGGTCACATCTGGGATGTCTCAGAAGATCATCGAAGAGGGTATCCCCTTCGAGGTGGAGATCTACAAGCTTGAGGGCACTGAAGGCTGGTCACTCGAAGTTGTGACGAAAGATGGGACCTCAATTGTCTGGGACGATCTGTTCAGCGATGATGAGGTCGCGTTTGAAGAGGCTGTAAACACCATCCGATCTGAAGGTGCTTTGGCGTTCCAAAACGGCGGCGACAATGTAGTGCCATTCAAACACTGATCGTTTCAGCTTTTTTGGGCTACTCGTAGCCGCGCTTCGCCTTCTGCATATGCAGGTCGAACCGAGCAACTTTGGCATCGGCCTCGCTATCAAACCAGTCCGTGCGCACCCGCCCTGAAGAGCCAATACGTCCCCACTCGCGGATCAAACCCCAGTCGCCAAATAGACCTCGCACGATCTGCATCCGGTAGAACCGATACAGGTTTGCGCCCTCATTTGTTCGCGTCAGATGCATGTCCCCTACCCCCACATCCTCGATGCAATATCCTGTTCTTCTTTGCCCACGGCATCGGCATAGATCTGCGTTGTCGAGAGCTGTGCATGCCCCATCCATTTTTGCAGCATGTGCAGCGGTACGCCTGAGACCACGGCGTTGATCCCGAAGCCATGGCGTAAACCCTTAGGGCTGCGATGCGGGGCATCTGGAACGCCTGCCTCGGTCATGACATCTTTGACGATCTGCCAAACCCGAACGCGCGACATATCCCAGATCGGCGCATCGGCCCGTTTTTTCGATTTCTGAGCCTCTCTGATGCCGTGGGCGGTGTTGAGGGTGTCGAGATAGAGCGGCGGTACCGGAACCGCCCTGTAGACGATCTTGGCGCTGCCCTTGGCGTCTTTGCGCTTCTTCAAGGATCGGATCGTCACGGTGCCGCCAGACAGATCAATCCGTGCAGATGTGATCTCGATCAGTTCGGACGGGCGGCATCCGGTGAAGTGCAGCGTCTCGATGAGGGTGCGGTCGCGGGCAGACCGCTTACGGGCCTCATTCAAGACAGCCTCGCGTTCCTCCGCGTTTAGATAGAGGCGGTGTCCGCGCGTGTCGTAAAGGGCCATATCGCTCATATTTAACAGTTTACCCGAAAACCGTTAAGCTATGAAGTGAAAATCGTCCTGTTATGCGCCTTATCCCCGTTGACGCAGGGGGCTGTGCTTAACACTATGAGGTATTGTGTTAAATGAAGGCCTTTTCTTGCAACAGTGCATTCAATTCTCTGGAATGGCCCAATGCTGTATTATTTTGAGATTAGGTATTGAATATCTTCGACCATAACACACATAATAACTGTATCGGCCAGCAAAGGTGGCCTGATTGTATACAAATACAATGCTCACAACGGCTTTCTGACGTGGGCTCCAACATAGAATGATCATGGCTTTAGTCGATAGATCATCGGAGCTCTTACATATGGAATTAATTGCTGCCGTCGCATTGATACTTACAATAATACAAGCTGTAGTCAGTCTTTTAAAGGACGCTAAAACCCTTTTACAAGACCGGAAAGACAGGAACGAAAATGCTGGTAAGAAACGAAGAGATGGATCCAAAACCTAACGTCTTATTCGCCCAATCGTTTAATAGAATTACCCATAGTGTTAAGTATGCCTTGGATATTCGCTATTTTTTAGGGGAGCTGCGCCTCTTCTTTGATCGAGATTTCAAGCTCGCCACCCACCTATTCCCATCCTGAAAGACTTCTACATCCGGTCGTGACTGTAAAAATGACAGCATCAACGCTTCTGATGTCTTCGTATTGCTCGCGAGGGTATCGACGTAGCGAGCATACCAATAATCACTGTTCAACATCTTGTAGACACGGGACCAAAGAAACTCTCTCAAACCATCAGGAATCTCGTCTACATCCAGCAAAGCTTCACTGTTTTGGTCTTGTTGTTTTGTATTAGAATCCAGTTGAGACGCTTCCATTGCTTCAACCCTAGATTCTAATTCTTGAAACGCCTGTGTCAGCGCGTCTCCGATGTTCCTGGCCTCTACCTCCCTACTGCCGAGCGTAATCTTTGTTTTGCCACCAAGAGTTAGCTCAGAAATAGATGAAAGCCGCTCGGATATCTCTTTGTGAAATCTGAAGCCAATTATTAGTAAGATTACAAAGGTAAGGAACGGCCATTCTAATAGCTTCTCGAAAGGAAAACTTGCGGCTTGAGACGGTTCTTCCAATGGATGCTCCTACGTCATTGCTGTCAGACATACATCGAAGAAGTGATTGTACCACCCAGTCAAGGCTCAAGTCACATTTTGTGCCCTGACAATGATTAAGCGTTGTGAGTTTCTCTCTGGACCGGATTTGTGCATCACCCTAACCCACTGATCTTGCGAGGGTGGCAACGGTGGAGCGGGTTGCATGACTTACGCACCATATCCCCACCCAAGTTTATGCCTGAATGCGACGTGCGCGGATCACTTCAATTTCTGATCATTCACCGTCACTTGTCGGCTTCGCACCTGCCATCTTTTTTAAACCCTTACGCCCGATAGTCGTTTCCATACCCTCTGGACCAACACGCAGCGAGGCAGACATGCCCAGTAATGCAGCCAAAGCCTGTGACGCATCGTCTGTGGCATGGTTGGTTCTGCTGCCTCGAAACAAGCCTTCGGTTGTATTGTGCATCCAGCTTTCTGGCGGCTCCGCAATCGAGTGTTCTTTAGTCATTTCCAAGTATGCTTCCATCACCCAGGAGGCGCGTGTCATGTCGTGACCAAACCGCTGTACATCCTCTGCTGCCGCCAAATCGCGAGTCTGAAAGTGGCGGAGCCATTGAACAGCAGTTGCGAACGCACCAAGCGACAAGACCGTGAACAGGACCGGCTTTAAGATAACAGTCCAGATCTGAAACGTTGTTGCTGACTCAGGGAGATCATCAGGTGTCATTGATGACAGCGCAAAAGATGCCGCTACGCCGCCAACCACCACAAGCGTTAGAAACATTCCAATTCTTGAAAGTTTTATTCCAAAAGACGCTGATGGTATTCTGTTACCGTCTTGCAGGTCTTCTAGGAGCTGGTTGAACAGCTTTCGCCGTGCATCCTTGTAACTTTTAATTTCTAGGTCTTGCTCTCGCGCATCCAAGTTCTCTTTACGTTTGTCCAAACCCGCAGACTGCTCAGCTATTTCAGCACGCGCTTTCTCTAGAACCTGATCCCTTTCCTTACTCATTTCTTCACGCAATCTTTTGCGTTCTGCATCATTGTGTTCTTGCTCTAACGCGCGTTGGTCGGCCAAAGTTTGCAGTGCGGAACCAAGCTCCTGTGTGAACCCTCGTAGCGATGCATCCATGTTTTGAGCAAAATTTGTCATCTGCCCGATTGGGGTGTCTGGGTCGCTTTCAATTGGCGCTAAGGTTTGTGAGATTACACGGTCAGCTGCAACCAGTGCTGCGCGCGGTTTTCCATCCCTCCAGATTGCGTCGTTTGCGCCACCACTGTTTTGCTGAACAGGAGGAGTAAGCACATCAAAACCACCCTCGCTACTTCTTCGGATTGAGAAAGCTTTGCTATTGGAGCCAGAAGACAGCCTTAATGACGCATTGATTAAGGTATATTTGCCTGCCTCCGCTCCATACTCTTCGAATGAAGCTTGCCCGACTAAATTATTGCCACTTGCAGTCACTTCAGTTGTCACGGCATTGCCAGAAAGGGCCTCATCTTCTGAGGCTTCTGTTGCGGCTTTCCCTGCCTTTGTGAGCAGATCATACAACGCTTTGTCGTCCAGACGCCTGATGTTGAACGTATTAGCCATTTAAGAAATCTCTTTTAGGACATGTTCAGAAGTTGAAAATGGAAGTATCAGAAAAATCTTGTGCTTGCGAACCTGTTTTGAACAGAGAGAATAGGCGCATAAGCCCTTTTATGGAAAGTATTTCGCATGATTGCATGCAATCATGCTTTCACGCTTTGCGCTTTGTATGCTTTCCACATTTTAAGGAAGAGCTGCTTCTTGGCTCCGTGGGTATAGCCAAACTCCCTGCCCGCCAGCTCACTAAACTCCATGAACACAGTTTCAGGTACACGTACCTGAAGTGGCCGCAAGGGCGCTTTGTCTTCGTCGCGCGGATTGGATGCGATTACGTCTTCGACTTCCTCGGCGGGTGGTGGAGTCCCCTTCCCGCTTTTGAGCTTTGAAAGATTGGTCGCCATTATGCCACCCGCCTTTCTTGAAGCTCAGCCATCTTGTCGATCACGCTTTGAGCCAGCTTGGACGCGCGATCATTCAGTGAGCGGAATGAGGTCTCTGTGATGGCTTTGCCAATGTCTGAAGCCGAGCCATAGGCAGTGGAAACGCTGACTTCACCGTTCAGCACCATATAACCGGCCTGGGCGATGTAATCTCGCGCAGCGGCGTTCTCGCGCTCACTGCCGGTTGTTTTGAACATCGCAAAGGCGATCTTATCAGGTGCAACGCCTTTCTTTCGTAAGCTATGCGCCAGAACCACCCCTGGATGAAGATCATCAACGGTTTGCCCGGTCGGGATCACCACAAGGTCAGCGGCCTGCGCGATTTCGATTGTTTGTTCTGAGGCATTTGGTTTGCCATCAAGAATGAGCGCATCGAAACGGCTAGCCTCCTCCAACGCGCTTTTCACACTAGCAAAACTCTGCACCTGAATTTCTGGATTGATACCGCTCTCAGCACGCCGTCCTGCCCAGTTCGTGCAAGTTTGTTGCTGTGTATCAAGGTCAGCGATCTTGGTCGTCAAACCCCCATCCACAAACTCTCGCGCCATCATGCGCGCAAGCGTTGATTTACCGACGCCCCCTTTTTGGGACACCATTCCCACGATGTACGTCATTGATCCTGCTCCGATTTTTTCCTGATTATTATGTTTTTATCATGCTAGCATGCTTTGGTGCAAAGCGCCAAGCACGGAAGTCGCAAAGCACATATTACGCCTTTACGCGTTGCATTGTTGCATGCAATCATGCTTAGCGCTGATGTGGACCGCGTTTCTTGCAGAAACTGAGGAAATGCGCATTCGCATCCTTCACCTCGATACCTTTATCCAAAACCCACGAGCGCCACTCATCGCGCAACATGTGCACATCCCAGCCAGGAGCTAGACGCCGTGCACGCTCAAAAGTGGCGTCTTCGTCGACGCGCAGAGAGTGCGAGGGCATGGAACTCACCAGCTCCTCTTTCTTAGGCCGGACGATCACATTGTCGCCTTCAAAGGTGAACGCATAACTTGGCATGTGATCATGTGCCAAATCATCCTCAATGATCTTGCCCACGAGGCGACGAAACTCTTTCACTGTCGATCCGGAACCACATTTGTCACGCAGCAGCTCAAGCCCGATAGCCCATCTTCGCTGGTTGCCGCAGTGCTTTCGCGCCAGCTCATAAAGACGGCGCTCCAAAGGCTTCCGGAGAAAGAAATATTTCTTGTCCAGGGTAAGGATATGATTGTTCTCAATCGCATCGAACACCCAATCCGAAAGGGTGATCTCAACATCTTGCATGCGGCCATCACGGGTTTCGCGCACGATCTCGGCGGAGTCGATCAGCCCAAAGACCTTGAAGTATTCCTTTCCACCCTGGCGAAGGTTTGTCTCAATCTGCGTTCCTTGCAAACGGCGCAGGGCATCTTTCAGGAGCTCATAGCCACGCCCGGACGTTTGACGGTTTGTTGCAACCAGAAGATCATATGCCTTGAAACGCATTGTTCGGTGTACTTTTTGGCCATCATTAAGTGCTGCCATGCACTGACTAATGCAATAAATCAGAACATCACGATCATGCACCGTCGCAATACCGTAACGGGACGGAGAGATATCGATCCAATTTCCGTTACGCTCATACCTGCGAGAGCGCATGTCAGGCTTAGTTGAAAGCGAAAAAACTGGATGCTCCATCGACGACATATCACCCTTAGGGACCGCATCAACGATATCACAGACGAACATGTCCTTCTGAGGATGACGGTCAGGAAGGAGAGGAGAGCGATCTATCGTCACTTCACACACCACAGATCAGCAAAGGATTCGTCATTTCACACACCATAAGGCAGTATCGTCATTTCACACACCGTAGGTCAAGGTCCGTCACTTCACACACCGGCACAACCTGTGGATAACTTTTGGGGGCTTTCGTCACTTCACACACCAAACTTCGTCACTTCACACACCACCTATCGTCACTTCACACACCAGCAATATAAACAGCTTACTGATTCAAAGCAATAATTCAGGATTTATGCAGCCCGTAACTCAAGACTCTAACAATATTTAACTCTCTCAAGGGATTTTCACTCCAAGGCTCGTCATTTCACACACCGGCATAACCAACTTAAATATCAATTTTCTCGGCGAGGTTAGGTATATGTTTCGCATAAAGAATGAGCTGAGAACTATAGACGATATTCAGATCCTACAATTCCTGATAGATTTCACATGAACAGGAAAGGTGCTCAGAAATGCCAAGCAGGGTCCTGACTATTGCCTAAAACCCGTAAGATCAGAATACCGTCCTTTGCGGGCACATAGTAAACAGAATGCGCGGCCAACTCATAGCGGCGCAGGTCAGGCGAGATAAAACCGTAATCACTCCCAAAGCTTGGATACTCAACCAGTTTAGAAAATTTGTCTTCCATCTCACCAAGGTACTTTTGTGCCTGTCTCAAGCCAAATTTCTGGATCGTGTATTCATAAATGCCATCGATGTCGGCATCTGCTTTACTCGTGAGCTGGTAGTGACCCATCTTTTTTCATTCTGCTTTCGACACGTTGCATAATATCACTCACTGAATGCGGGCTGATACCACTCGATAACCCCTCATCAATAAGCGCCTGTAGCTGCTTCACGGATGATTTGCGTTCTTGATCACGCCGGATCAGATCGCGCACATACTCACTGTCATTGCCATAGGATCCTTCCGCGATCTGAGCTTTAATCCACTCTTCCATCGCGTTTGGGATCGTAATTGTTTTGCGCATCATTGCCATTCGATACCCCTTTTCGGTTCAATGTATCATATGATCAAAGTATGACGCA